>NZ_JBREXA010000001.1:0-1736229 GCF_052920805.1 Aliivibrio wodanis | reverse complement strand
TGATGACCAATTGAGAGTCGCAATAAGTAAAAACAACAAAATAAATGGGGGGTGGTAGCATGGCAAAAAGCCCACTAGCTAAAAACTCAAAGACTGTTAAGCATGTTAGAAATAGTAAAAATGTAGTTCCACTACGCTTGACTATTCCATACAAAGGACATGGAGACAGAACGATCACAGAGTTTGATGTCTCGCATTTGTTGCACCTCGGTGCTAATAAAAACAACGATAAAATTAAAAGCCGTACACCTTACCTGCTTAGCTTCTGTAAAAAAACTAAGCAGTACGTTGATAACGGCAACTCAGCACGTACCGTAGTGAGTATCTATGACAACTTACGAGCTTTCATTATATTTTGCGATTCTGCGAAAGTTCTCCCCTTTTCCGAAAAAGGCTATTTAAAATACACGGGTAATGATGGTGAGTTAAGACATCGTATAAAACAGTATGACCCATCAAAACGATTATGGGAAAGGCAACATAAGGATGAGCTAGGCATCAAGGAATCAACTGCTTCCAATATAGCTTCAATGCTTCGAACCGCTCTCATATGGTCTGGATTACCTATTGGTTCATGGGCTGCCCAGCATCGAGGCTTTAGTCACGAGCCAACGCAGTTCAAACTCTATTCTGATGCCGAGGAAAAACTTCTTGTCACTCGTTTAAGCGAGTTATTTTTTACATTAGCCCCACTGCTTATTACTGCAAAAAAAGAAAGCTTAATACTACCCGAGACATTACCTGTTTCTATTGAGCTGGGTAGATACCAAGAAGTCATTCCGATTCAAACTTCTCTTAAAGCCAAAACGTATAGTAGAAGCAAGAATGGTACTCATGTTAAAACCAGCGCTGCTTTTAACATGGCGATGGGAGCTGCTTACCACCTGATGTGTTTTTTCACCTCACTAAATGATAGTAATATTAAAGGTACCGCTCACCCCATCACAATTCATACTGATGAGCGTGATAAAAGCTTAAAAATTGTAAAAGTATCGAGCTATAAAGCACGAGCTGACAAAAAGATAGATGCAGTTCTCACCAATGAAAACTACGAGAAATTTGATGTTGATAAGCGTGATGGCGTGAAGTTCATCAAAATGCTTGAAGAACTCTCAAAGCTGTACGGGAGTAACGAGAAAGGCTCACCCTTATTATTCACTCTAAACAATAAAAGCGAGGAAAATGAGAGCTTCAATTTGATGGAAATAAACAAGAACCTAACCACAAAGTTAAACCTTATTTCACCAAATCGAGCATCCACTATTCCTTGGTTAAAAGAGTTATTTTATAGCTATCTTAACCAACAAGTTATCGAATTAAAAACAAAGACTAATAGACTTGGTAGAGTATTTGTAAGCAAAGTGGCTCGATCAAGCTCTAAAACTAAAGCTACACAAGGTGCAACCAATGCCGCCTACTGCATTTTATCTTGTTACACAGACTTACCACTAAAAGGCATTCTACTTCCACTTTCGTATTCGGAAAAAGACTCAAGTGGAAACATCAGTGTTTCGTTCAAATACCGAAATGGTGCTAGCCATTGCTTTTCTATCCCTGCTATGGATAAGGAAATAATTCAAGATATTGAACAATTCGCCACAAAACTAGCGGATAAGCAAATATCTAATACGTACGAACGGTTGCTGCTCAAAAGAGGTTATGCAAAGCAAGCTCCAAAAGATTGGGAAGGGATTATCCCTATAACATCCAATCAAATGAGAACTTGGTCAATTGATCCAAATGACTACTTTATTTCACTCCAATCAAGTCGTTGGAGAGAGACAACCAGCAACCAAGTGTATTCAGCTTCTGGTAAAAGTGGTGTTCAAAGCATTCTTCAAAACCTGTTTGAAACCATTGATAAGCATTATGCCTGTGGCGATCCTCGACTCAATAAAATTATCATCTCAGAAGCAATACAAGTGATGGAACAACTAGATGAAGATACAAGCTTAGAACAAGCGAAAGAAACGATTGCTGCAGAACATGGTATTCCAATACTGACACATGATGAGTGGCAAAAGAAACATAAGGAAAAAAACGCCAAAACTAACCCAAATGGCATTATTTGTAACGGGCAACAGCGCATTAAAAGCGGTAAAAGTACTCAACGTGAGACCAACAATGCATTGGGCTTGAAACTACCTTGTGCTGAATATGATATGTGTCACAAGTGCCAGTCAGCTCAGGTCATTAATGACGTTCAAGCCATCTATAAACTTATCTCTTTCATTGATGTGCTGAAAGAAGCATTAGACCACTACCCCAATGCAAAAGAGGAAGTCCATGAAAAGATCGTCGCTTTTGAATTTACCCTGGACGGGGCAAGTCAAGATGTGTACGACGATGCCTTGGCGTTGTTTGACAAAGACGGTCGCCACCCACGGGTATCCACTGACCATGCCATTTTGACTTTATATCGTTAATTAGGAGTCTGACATGATAAAGCTACCTAAGCATGACCTTGACCGACAAAGTGCCATCATAAATGCGCAAAATAACGTTGCCGGCTGCACAAATTACCTGAGCGACGTATTAAGGCCTGCGATTGAATCGGGAGATTGGGATGTGCTTGAAACACTAGATATTGGCTTTACCGTCACAGGGGAGTCATTAGGTAAGAATTGGTGACAATAATGCTTGGCGAAATCTTCAATATTTCTTTGAGCCAAACGCTACCTGTGCAAATACAATAGACTTCACGCTTGATGGGAAAGTGATTGAGCGCAATCTCAGAAATCAAATAAAATCCCTAATTTTGAAAATGATGTGGCTATCGCCTAGAGACCACTCTTTTTCAACCATTTACATCACTATCAATGAGTTAAAAAAATGCATTACGCCTCTTTTAAATAAAGGCTACAACAGTCTTGAGTCTCTTAGTTTTGATCTTCTTGAGACTTGGGTTCTCACAGGCATCACTGAACTAGAGTTTGAAAGAGGGTATATTTACACAGCACTCAATAAGTTATATACAGAAGCAAAAGGGCTGCCTTTTAAGGTTGCCTTTTCGAAAAAAATAACCGCATCAGACTTTGGGTTATCCCTAAAGGAAGCCAAGCAATATACGGTTATCCCACAGCGATTGTATTATCTTGGGCTACAAAAATCAGAGGAGTTAATTAACCAACTGTACCCTATACGTGATGAATTAATTCAACTATCAAATTACATTGCAACCTACCGTGATAATACTTATCAAGGGTATGCTAAATATCTAGTTAGTGCTAAGTCAAAACTTAAGAATGGTAATATTAAGTGGTATTTAGCTAAAGGAACTAAAGAGGGAAGAGAAAAAGTTACCGCCTTTAAAAAAGGTTATCTAATACTAAAATCACCAACAGAAGTTGAAATCATTGAGCTACTAAACAAACACAACCCAGAAATTATGAATGAGTATATCAACAATTTCCACATCGATAGAGCATTAAGAGTAGGAAATAGGAATGTGACGGGTCTTGTAGAGGCTCAATCACTTTTTAAAGAACTTAACGGTGGTTGTCTCTGGGGATTAATGTCTCGAACAGGTATGCGTGCTGATGAAATATTTCACCTTCATACCGCGAATGGATGGGCAGAAGAAACCATATCTAAACAAACAATCTTTGTTATTCATGCTGACCTCTCAAAGACAACAAGAGGATCTCAGTCAAAGCAAGATGAATTTGTCACAACAGAGGTTGGAAAAAAGGCTTACGAAATACTACAGGCCTTACATGAACCACTAAGAAAACGTCACCCTGACAGCCGAGCGTTTTTCCACAGAGTAAAATGGGGTTGTGGTGCTCTTCAGAAGGCAGGACTAGGTAAACATTCTACCGCTTGGTTCGAAAACACGATGATTGATATGCTTGCACTAACCAATGACGATGTGATTGATTTGAAGCTTTCCGACCCTAACCTTTCGTTTAATGTGGGTGATGACTATAAATTCTCAGGACATCAACTTCGGCGATCGTTTGCTTACTACCTTATCGGCTTTGAACTTTGCGCGTATCCACAACTCAAACAGCAGTTCAGCCATGTATCGATGGCGATGACAAGGCATTACGCCAAGAATGCCAGTAAATTCCAGAAAATCAGAAAGCAAAAACAAAACTTGCTTCACGCCATTGATGAAGAAAGAATTGATCAAAAAGCGCAAATCTACCTAAACATCTATAAGAAACTGGCGAATAAAGAGCGTGTCGCTGGCGGTAAGGGTAAAGAGTTCGCTAAAAAAATGATGAAGGCTAAGCGCAACTTGTTCAAAGATAAAGTCGACTACGACATGCTATCGCTCAATTACTGGAAAAAACAAGTTCGCGATCAAAAGCGCCATATTCATGTCGTCGCACCTGGGATTTACTGTACTTCAACAGGTTGTAGCTTGCGCACACAAGTCAATCTTTTAGAATGTGTGGACTGTAAGAACGACTACATTGTCGATACCGTTTTTGCAGAGGCTAAACGCAAAGAAGCTGAGATCAATATGCTGTGGGATATTGAGCATGATGAATTGACACCTCAAACAGCGTCAGAAGCGTATATCAAAATAACAGCTGCTGAGCGTATTATGAATGACTTAGGTATCAGCTATGAGCCTATTGAGCTACCACAAGAAGTTAAAGAGCTGCTGATACCTTGCGGAGTAACTGCGTAATGACACAAGCGACTAAAAGCAAGCTAGTAAAAGCCCTAGAGCGACTGTTAGATGGTAAGCCAGAAAATCGAGAGCTAAGGAAAAAAGCCCGAGAAAATAAGTTAAAAATCAATAACCTTAGCGTCGAGAAAGAAGCGGGGCTTTCTGTTGGTGCATTGCGCAGACATAAAGATGTTCAGGATATGGTGAAGAATAAGTCACTGGAATTTCGTGCCGCACAAGATGATTTAAGCCAGTCACCTATTAATGTATTACAAGCCGAGGTTAAGCAATTAAAGCAAGAGAAGACTCAAGCAACTAAAAAGAAAAAAAACTATCTCGACCTAGCTCGCAGTCATGAGCAAGCATTAGCTACCCAAGCAGCTAATCACATCAAGATGATTCAAGAACTAATAGAAATGCTACCTGAAAGTGAGCGTGAGAAAGCCATGGATAAAGTCGTTAACACTAGGCCCGATAACATCGTTGAAGGCTACTTCAGAAAGTAACTAGACCTAGTTTAGAATTACCACTAGACAACACCACCAAGCATAGATAAAACTACACACTGAAATAATAAGAAAGCTCGATTCAGAGTAAATTAAAGAAAGTAAGGATAACCTATGGCTATCGAAGCAGGACAAATCGCTCCAGATTTCACATTAAACGACCAAGACAACAACCCAGTAACCCTCTCTGAGCTGAAAGGAAAAAAAGTACTACTCTATTTCTACCCACGCGCTTCAACGCCTGGCTGTACAGTCCAAGCTCAAGGGCTTCGTGACACAAAAGCGGAACTAGAGGCTCATAACGTCGTTGTACTAGGTTTGAGCCCTGACACACCAAAAAAACTGACTAACTTTATCAATAAGCAAGAACTTAACTTCACATTGTTAGCCGATGAAGAACACGAAGTTTGTGAGAGGTACGGTGTTTGGCAACTTAAGAAGTTCATGGGGCGTGAGAATATGGGCGTGGTTCGTACAAGCTTCCTTATCGATGAATCTGGGAATCTTGAGCATGTATTTAATAAGTTCAAAACCAAAGACCATCATGAAGTTGTTCTAGATTACCTCAACAACAAATAGTATTTAAAAGTCAAATAGAGCCAGTGCCCTTTCGCTGGCTCCGTAGCTAGTCCCCTTCGGATTACTATTTTCAAAAAAGTCGTCAAGGATGAGATCGGATATCTACAGGCCTTTATCCAGAAAATCGCCCATATAGGACAAAGTGACTCCAATGTTATGACTATTCTCAATAAGACCTTACGAGACATTGAGTCAACGGTTAAATAGCTAGTATTAAGTTCAATACTGAATAGGGGCAGAATTGCTCCTACTCATATAAATACTGTTGAAATCCAATAAACGTATCTCGTATCGCCATTGGTGATCCAAGCACTTCTGCTGCATCACTTATCGTGTTGTATTTAAGTTCGACTAAGGGAAGCATTTTCTGTGCGGCTAGTTCTTGAACCCCTTCGTCAACATACTTATCTAGAATGAACTCTATAAACGCGACTTGGTGATCGTCAAAATGACTTGAAATAGCAGGTTTTGCAATTGCGACACGCTCTTTACGTGTATGCGTATCTCTAGCGTAAGCCACAAAAGATAATAAGTCGTATACGTCACTGTCTTTGGCATCGATAATATTTTTCATACTATCGAGTTTTTCATCGTCGTACCCAGCTTCATATAAATCAGCTAATAGTTTTTCACGGGTATTTGGATTACTCCATATCTCACGTAACTGATCTTCATTAGCAAAAAACCTTGGTAAGTCCCCAAACAATTGCTCTACGAACTGTTTGGCTGTCAGCATTGCGCCATCGGCTCCCATAAACAACACACTTTTCATGTGCTGTATTTGACGCACTTTCCCATCGGTTAACGTAATGAATATCTTCTCTGGTTTACCCGTATCGTCTTCATTATCACCTATAGGACAACTACACGGCGAGTCTCCGCAGTTATTACAAGGCTCTACAACACATTGACAAGGAGAGTGAAAACATTTGCCACAAAGCACGTCAGGATCTTCTATGACACAGTTACATGGGTTAAATCCACAGGTTTCGCATACGCAACTACATGGATTGTTATTACAGATATCACATGGCTCTTGCTCTGGTTTTTCGTCTGGCGGTAACGGCTCTCCGTCCCATTCAGGATCAGAAAAGTTATGATGCGCTTTGACAAAATCATACACCGTGAAGAATGACTTTCCATCGTACATCCGCGTACCACGGCCAATGATCTGCTTAAACTCAATCATGTTTTTACATTCACGCATTAACACAATGTTTCGCACATTACGGGCATCTACACCTGTCGATAACTTGCGTGAAGTAGTTAATATGGTCGGAATGGTTTTTTCATTATCACAGAATGTACGAAGATCGTTTTCGCCTGCTGCACCATCATTTGCAGTAATACGCACACAATAGCTTGGGTTAGTCGTCCACCCTTTTTTAACCGCGTATTGATTGATTAAGTCACGTACCATGCCTGCGTGTTCTTGTGTGGCACAAAACACGATGGTTTTCTCACGTGGATTGATATGGTCCATCCAATACTGCACACGCTTTTGCTCACGCTGCGGCATTACAATGATGCGGTTAAAGTCACCTTCTTTGTAAACTTTGCCTACTTCTGGTTTGCCTTTAAACGTAACAGCATCGCCCGGTGTATAGATATACTCATCCATGGTGCCGACTATCGGATACACCTTAAATGGCGTTAAAAAACCATCGTTAATGCCTTGTTTCAAGGTATAGCTGTAAACTGGCTCACCAAAGTATTTATAACTATCAGCATTGTCAGTACGTTTTGGTGTTGCTGTTAAACCTAACTGCACCGCAGGAGAGAAATAATCCAGAATATCTCGCCATGAACTCTCATCATTCGCACCGCCTCGGTGACACTCATCAATAATGATAAAATCGAAAAAGTCTTCTGGGTATTGTCTGAAGTTACAGTTGCTTGTATCTGTTATTACCGCTTGTTCAAACTCTTCATCTTCAACTTCTTCTGCATTTAAGCTGTGTTTATTTGCAGAATCGGTCATTAGCGTTTGGAAAATTGCCATAAATATACTGGCGTTTTTAGGCACACCCTTAGCTTTTTTGATTTCACTTGGGGTAATACGCACGACGGCATCTTCACCAAAAGCGCCAAAATCATTAAAGGCTTGCTTGGTTAATACATTTCGGTCGGCTAAAAATAGAATACGTGGGCGTTTTTTAGCGTTACTTGGATTCTTAGCTGCTTGTAAACTCCAACGACTTTTAAACAGCTTCCATGACAGTTGAAAGGCAATGCAGGTTTTACCCGTGCCTGTTGCAAGTGTGAGTAGAATACGGTCTTTGCCTTTTGCTATTGCCTCTAACGCTTGGTTAATGGCGTTTTCTTGGTAATAACGTGGTTGCCAATCGCCTTTACATTCAAACGGAATTTTTGCAAAGTTTTCACGCCAAGTGCTCGTAAATGCTGGCTCGGCTTTACCATCATCACCGTTAAAGGCAATCGCCCACATCTCTTCAGGGCTTAAATAGCGTTCAACGAGTTGTTCTTCACCCGTCAGCATGTCTATTTGGTAAATGTCATGACCATTTGTGGCATAAGCAAAACGGCACTGTAAACGTTGAGCGTAGTCTTTGGCTTGGCGCACACCTTCGGTGTAACTTAGGCTTTCACGTTTAGCTTCAACGGCAGCAAGTTTACGGCCTTGAAACTCTAAAACGTAATCTGCACTGAGTTTTGAGCCACGTTTACCGCCACCTAAAATACGTCCAGCAGTAATACTCACCTCACGGCGAATAATGCTGTGATCAGCTTTACCCCAACCATCTACCGTTAATTTAGGCGAGATTAACTCAGCACGGGTTTCAGATTCATTTCTACTCATGACACTTACCTTGTGTATACTGTTTAGGCCGACTATTAGTCGTGCGTTAACTCGCCGCTAAAGGCTTTTTGTAAGATGGATTTTTTAAGTTCGTCTATCTTTAAGATTTTCTTACGGTAAATAACCTCTATCTTGTCAATATATCGCTTCAAACTTTGTAGTTCGCTGACTATCTTTTCCTGAGTAATCATATCTGGTACGGGGACCGAATATTCTTTGATCATAGGCACTGTTAATTGAGGAATAGCCGACCCACTTCTTAAAATATCTAGTGTTTGTAGGGCATGCTTCAAATACTCTAAACCAATAATTTCTTTATTTGGTGTTAATACAATTAGTCGCACAATTGGAAAAAATGGTTCTTTTCTCAATTCGATATGACCAGTACCACTTCCCCTGGCTGCAATAGTTATTGACGGTTCATCGGCTCTAGAGTAATCAGTAAATCCATAGAGGCCATTATTCTTCACTGCATTGGCGTAGATAGGGATATTAAATTCTTTGGTTTGCTCCTTTGAAAATAAACCTTTTTTAGGGGCGTCGCCACCTGCAAATATATCATCGCAAACTAATGGTAAAGAACTTAAATTCGAAGATTCACCAAGACTTTCAAACAAATTAAGCTTTTTGCTTTCAAACAACTCACGGGCATTTTTTAGGTTTTGTTCGGTTTTAGCGCGTGTTTGTTCTAAGTCGGCAAATATAGTGTCGAGTAATGCCACAATGCGTTTTTGTTCTTCTAGGCTTTCAGGAAATTGTATTTTAATCCGTCGCAAATCATCATTGTACAACCTTGCAATAGTTGCTCCTTTTGACGGATTCCAGTCGCAAGCGCCATAAAACATATATAAATATTCGTTTAATACTACTTTTTCATTATTATCGATCCAAACGATATTTGAATCTTGAAAATAAGCAGGCTTCCCATCATAAATAACTCTGCGTCCAATCGTTCCTGAAGCTGAAATTAAGATATCGCCTTTCTTAGGAAATGAATATTTTTCTTTAAAGTCTTGGTAGATCTCATCAGTAATAAAGGCATTTGCCTCTTTACCAAACGTACCTATTTTAAAAAATGGAATATCACCAGTAGCAGAGGTTTGTTTTTTTAAAATCCTCTTGCACATCGATACTTTACCAACATCCCCTAAAGTAGACTCCAACCAGCCATTTGATAACTCGTTAACAGCTTCAATCATTACAACAACTCCTGAATCTTAGCCAAAATTGCTTCAGATTCTTTGTCGAGTTTAATAATGTCCTCAATAATTACTTTAGGCTCACGCAGTGGTGCCGCTTCTTCAACATTCGGGTTTTTAACCGATAGGTCATAAGTGGCTTCATCAATATCACTAATGGCTAATGACCATGATTTATCTGAAACCCCTTTTTTCAAATCACCCATCGCGGCTTTTTGCAGCTTAACAAAGTCTTCTAAATCTTTGTCGTTTAGTGGGTTTGTTTTGCCCATATTACGACCGACATTTAGCTCATAGAACCAAGTGTTAAGCGTTGGTTCGCCTTTAGTAAAGAAGAGCACGACCGTTTTTACACCCGCACCTAAGAACGTACCACCTGGGCAATCAAGCACGGTGTGTAAATTACAGTTTTCAAGCAGTTCCTTACGAAGTGCAATTGCCGCCTTATCAGTATTACTTAGGAAGGTATTTTTAATAACAACCGCTGCACGACCACCGGGTTTGAGCATTTTGATAAAGTGTTGCAAGAACAAAAATGCTGTTTCACCCGTTTGGATAGGGAAGTTCTCTTGAACCTCTTTACGTTCTTTACCACCAAACGGTGGGTTAGCTAGGATGATGCTGTGTTGGCTGCTTGGTTGAATATCTTGTAGCTTTTCAGAAAGTGTATTGGTGTGTAATACGTTAGGCGCTTCAATGCCGTGCAAAATCATGTTCATGATAGCGATAACATACGCCAGAGATTTTTTCTCTTTGGCATAAAACGTATCGTTTTGCAGTGTCGTTAAATCAGTGGTGCTAAGCTTCACTTTTTCGCGACCACCTTGACGTAGATAATCAAAGGCTTCACACAAGAACCCCGCCGAGCCTGCTGCGCCATCGTAAATGGTTTCACCGATTTTAGGCTGAACAACATCGATCATCGCTCGGATTAATGGACGCGGAGTGTAGTATTCACCACCGTTACGACCGGCGTTACCCATGTTTTTAATTTTAGCTTCATATAAATGACTTAATTCGTGTTTTTCTTGCTGTGAGCGAAAACGTAATGAGTCAATCTTTTCAAGTGCATCACGCAGTGAATAACCACTTTGAATCTTGTTTTTTATCTCGCTAAAAATCTCACCAATTTTGTACTCAATGGTGTTTGCGCTATCAGCACGTTGCTTAAAGCCTTTTAGGTATGGGAAAAGCTGACCATCAACGAAATCCATCAGGTCATCACCCGTTAAAGCGTTGTTGTGATCAAACTTACCATCAGCATCTTTAGGCGCAGCCCAATTGCTCCAACGGAATTGCTCTTCGATGATGTACTCATAAGTCTCCATCATCATTTCCGCTTCTTGGGATTTGGTGAACTCAAGATCGTCAAGGTATTTTAAAAACAGCATCCATGAGGATTGTTCTGTGTAATCTAGCTCAGAAGAGCAACCTGCATCTTTATGGAAGATGTCATCAACGTTCTTGAATACTTGTTCAAACATGTTTTGAATGTCCTGATAGCGGCTAAGTTATGGGAAGGAGGCTTAATATTCTCCAGAGAAACCCATAGCAAATTGAATTATGAAATTAGGGGGAATATACCCTTTTTCTTTAGTCTTTACTTTGATTTAGTGATGCAATAAGTTTTTTTCTTTCGCTCTTAGTCATTTGAGAAATTAAGCACGCTAACTCGGCTGCGCTTTCATCTTCACAAAAGAAATAATTAAGCGGCACACCTAGTTCATCAGCGATGAGTTTTAAGGTTTGAACATCAGGGGTGTGCTTGCCTTTCTCGTATTGATTCATTCGAGGGCTTGCTGAACTTTCATCCATACCTATGCACACTCCCAATGCTTTTTGAGAGAGTTTCGCTTTTTTACGAGCTTGTTTGAGTCGCTCTGGGATTGGATTAATAAATAACACTTAAATTTCATTTTGGTAGACTCTAATAACTAAGATTGTCTTAGTTTTATTGATTCTTGTATACTAAGCAATACTTAGTTTTTAGTTGGTGTGATTTTGAAAATGAAACAATCTCGAAGAATTGGTGCGGTGATGCACAAGTTATTAATAGAAAATGGGTTAAATGGGTTCACCGTACTAGAAGCTAGGGATTTGTGGCTATCACTTAATAACGTAAACTCCAGTTCTACTGAAGCTCGTAAAAAAGTATATCGAGCAATTTTTCACTTTGAAAAGAAAAGTTGGTTGCGAACGGAGGGCTCTGGACGGGCAAAACGTTACTTTCAAACTGATCAATTTAAAGAGTTACATGAAAATGTAACCACGAATAATCAAGTGATTAAAAAATCTCAAGTACTCGTTCAAGACTATTCTGTTTTGAACAATGAGCGCAATGAATACAAGGGCGAACTAGAGATAGTGCTTGGGGAGGTTGACGAGTATCAGTCGATCATATCCCGATTTCCTGAGCTAGAAAATAAACTGGCCCCTTTGCATCAGCAGACTAAGGAGCGCGCAGCTTTATTACTCGGTAAAGTGAACGTTTTAACAAAGGTTCTTAACACTCTTTATGAAGGAAATGAAGCATGTTAAGAGAGTGGCAAAGTGAATGTTCTGACAGAGCGTTGGGGAAATACCAATCTAACTGCTCCCATTTTTTTTGCCAAGCTACACCTGGGGCTGGAAAGACGGTACTTGCTGCTAATATTGCATCAAGACTGCTACAAAACGACATGGTGGATCTTGTATTGTGTTTTTCACCATCGTTGACGGTTTCTGATGGTATTAAAAGAACCTTTTCATCATTCCTTAATTGCACATTTAATGGTGGGATGGGAGCTATCGGGCAATCTTTAACCTACCAATCTATCCAGTTCCTCAATGATGAGTTTTGGCAAACATTACGCAATCACAGAGTCTTTGTTGTTTTTGATGAAATACACCACTGCTCTGGCTCTGAGGTTGAAAATGCGAACATTTGGGGGCAGCAAGTTCTAACTAAGATTCAAGGGCTTGCTACTTTTACACTTGCACTTTCAGGAACACCATGGCGCTCAGACTCTTTACCTATTGTGATGGGTGAATACAGCGATCCAGACGGACAGCTTCTTGTCGATTACCAATATACTCTTAAACAAGCGATTACTGATGGTGTCTGTAGATCGCCTAAAATCGTGTTAATTGATAATGAACACTTGTCTGTTAGTAGTAGCGAAAAAGTGGAATCTTTTTCATCAATATTAGAGATGCTTAAGCAGACAAAAGCATCTTACCAGAGTGTAATTCACAACCAAGAAGCGATGGAATATCTACTAAGTTTAGGGTGTGAGCGACTAGCAAGAGTGCGCTTAGACTCTCCAAATGCCGGTGGACTCGTTGTCGCTGCATCAGTTCAGCATGCACAAGCTATCAAAGAAGTACTCTCTCAAAAGTTTGGCCAAACCGTTTCGATTGTTACTTATCGACATGAAGAACCGCTTGCAGAAATAGATCGTTATCGACAAAGCGACGCTCAATGGATCGTTAGCGTAGGTATGATAAGTGAAGGGACAGACATCCCTAGACTTCAAGTGTGTTGCCATATGAGCTCTGTAAAGACGGAATTGTATTTCAGGCAAGTGCTAGGGCGTATTTTGCGAGTCGACTCTTCCACGGCTCAACACGCATGGTTATTTACGTTTGCGGAGCAAAACCTTATCCAGTTTGCAGAACGAATTGAACACGATATTCCTGAGTCATGTCTTTATGCGTATATGGGAAAACCAATCGAAACCGAACTCCCCAATAAACGAAATAGCTTGAATGATAAAAAGCCTTTGTTTGAGCCTCAAAGTCATACTGGTTCAAAAGTATCTTGGGGAAGTGGTACAGGCAGTACAAGCACTCTTTATGGGACTCTAGGGACGTTTGATGAGCTTCGGCTTGGAGCTTTTAGGCAGAGGGTTATTTCGGCGTTTTCTACCATGTAATAAAGTTAGACGCATTACTCAAAGAGTCAAAACGATACTTTCATCTTTATCGTCTGATACTCGGCAGTATTTATCCACACCTGAAAGCTGGTCATATACTGCCGAAATAATCTACTAGTCTTTTATCAAATCATTTTCAAAGGCATCATAGATATCGCCAACAATCTTTGTTAACTGCGTTGTATCATGAATTTGTGTATCGAGCTTATCCAAAGCTTCTTTAGGTATTGTTAATGTAATTACGTAGCCAATCGCCATATTTATAACCGTGCGATTTGAGTCTAGAATCTTCGTCTGCCACTCACATTGCTTTCTCCAATCGTAAGATAAATGCTCATCAAGCAATTCTTCAATATCAGACCAAATTTCTTTCATGTACCGACCAGTCTTGTTTTTGAAAATTTCATGAGTGTATAGGTTCTTTTTCATCTTACGATCATCAAACCATAGGCCGCTTACATAAGCCTGCCCTGAAAATTTAACGTGATAGCCAATAGATAGAGGGTAAGATTGACCATTTAAAAGTATATCTGTGCTAAATTCGGGATCTTTGTGAAAGATATGCCATCCCTGTGTTTTAGTATTTCCAGGATAGATTGAGGCCACCAAATCACCTGTTTCTGGACAAGCCTCATAAAGTACTTCATCTGCCCATCCCTTAGAAAAGTTTGTCCCAAGGCGGTCATTGTAGGTTAAGAGCTTCAAGTTCCCCCTAGCTGCTTCAAAATCCTCTACAGCAATACGAATTCGTCTATATATCGCATTACAACTTTTAGGGCTTAGAGAAGCAATTGGCGTTGCAGGAAGCCACTCAGGGTTATGATCTCGCACCAATTGAATAAAATCAGCTAAGAAACGGTTTTTGTTGCCACTCATTTTTTCAAAGCTAGATACTTTCACAGCAATTGTCATTAACCTCTTCCAATTTAGATCCCTGTCTGTAACCATATCTTTGCATTCAGTTAGAGATAAATTGTCCTTACGGAGGATATTAAAGATTTGGTTATACAGCTGAGCCGTACAATCAATACCGTCTCTTTTGGCTTCAACTACTATACAAACATCGTTAATAGTAAGTACTAAATCACATATTGGATCATATTCATCCACTCGCGATTGATCCCAGAAATTAACCATCTCCGCTTGACTCAAACTAACTGCATAGATGTGCTTATAGCCCTCAATACTTTGGGCATTTTTTTGAATTGAGATATTAAGTTCTGGCTGTTTATTTATGTCTTGAAAAAGTTTGTTGTAGCGTGCATCCCCATCAAAAATAAACTGGAGAACTTCATGAAGAAATAAAGCATCTTCTTGAAGACAAATTGCCAGAGCCCGGGTTAAGTCGTTCTCTAATTGGTAGGTACGTTCTTTCTTTGCGTAGGTTCTAAAAAGGTTGAGGTGTTTATTCATTTCGTTAACGGCTCTCATGGTTTGACGCAAGAATTGCACGTGTATATGCATAGCGTATTAAGAACAATATTCGATAATATCAGATTAAACGACATCGTTTACGTTGTGATTCAAAATATGAATTAGTTGAAGCAAGGTAAATTACAATAGTTTTACCCTATTTATCAGCTATGGAAAATACTCATTCACACGCTACTAATGAGATTTTTATTGCTAGAATTATCTGAATTCATCCCATGATGTTGTTCCTTGCTTCTCTTAACCCATTGTTAGTTCTTGCTATAAGTAATCAGGTCACATACAATCGAATCACTCTTTAGCGTTTGGGTTGATAAATATCACACCTTGTCGGGCGATTCGCCAGACACTAACTTATTGAGTGCATTTAGGGTTGCGTTAGAACTTTTCTAACGATCCTTCGTGCCTCAGGAGCGTCAGAAAAGTTCTAACGCTAGCCTCTGAGTAAAGAGTTAAAAGCAATAGACGGTTCTTCATTTGGAACCGTCTATCTTTTTTGATAAAACAGGACTACTGTGAGCAAAAAATTTGAAAATGCGGTAATTGATGCATTTGAGTCATTTGATGTAAATAATTTTAAAATTAATTATCCAGACCATCGAATTTTTGTTTGTGGTGGACAAATTGACATCAGAGAAACCATACCACTTAGCTTCCGTCAGCGTTTCATCAGCGATCTTGCTGTAAAACACCCACATATTGAAAGCGAAATTATTCTTGCGGAATCATTTAAGGATTATTTTAAAGAACACGCATATCGTGATTTATTGACTTTTGAAGATGACATAGCACAAGTGGCTTCTGTCGTTGTTATTTTTCTTGAAAGCCCAGGGTCTCTAGTTGAACTCGGTATGTTCTGTACCAAACCAAATTTTTATAAAAAATTACTTATCATTGCCCCAAGAAAAGAGACGGAAGAAGAAGATTCTTTCATTTATCTCGGTCCTCTTTATCACATCCGAAGCAAAGAACCATCGTCAGTTGCTATATATCCTTGGCCATCCACAGCAGTACTTGAATACCCAGATATACATCTACAAGATTTGTGCGCTTCTCTACTAGAAAAGCGAGATAATATTCCTAAACACCCTAAATATTCTCCTGACAACTCAGGGCATGTTGCTCTGTTGATCTTAGAAGTAGTTCGACTCTCTTACCCTATATTGTTGACTGAGATAGAGCTAGCACTTGCGTCTCTAAACTTGGATGAAGATAAATCTAAAGTGACACGTTTACTGTACTTATTGAACAAACTTGGTTATTTGGATACTTATGAATACAGCGGTTATAAGTATTACTACCCGATAATTAGAGACAAACCACGAGTTAAATTTGGTATAAGTAAAACAGGTATTCCATTCGATGAAAAGAAGTTACAGATGAGTCTAAAAATGTCATACGTCACGGATATTTCAGATGGCGCTTCTCGAAAACGAATCGCTGCAGGTAAAGAAATTCATACTATCCTTGAGGAGGCACAGAAATGAGTTTATTCAAGTCACTTTCTACAATACTACTCATGGATGAAAAAGAGCTCCGTTCTTTTGCAACTACCGCTCCTTATCGCTACAAAGTTTATACTATAGCCAAGAGAAATTCAGATGAAACAAGGCTCATCGCTCATCCCTCAAAAGAGCTTAAGTTTGTCCAAAGATTAATAATAGCTCTGCTTGCACCAAACCTTCCTATTCACTCTGCAGCTACTGCGTATATAAAAGGAAAAAGTATCAAAGACAATGCATTACCACATGCTAGTAAGAAGTATTTACTGAAAATGGATTTGAAAAATTTTTTCCCAAGCATAAAACCTGAGCTATTTTTTAAAGAATGTCGATACCATAATATTGAAGTTTCAGATATTGATAAGAATTTATTAGAAGGATTTCTTTTTTGGAAAACAAGACGCTCAAATCAGCTTAAGTTGAGTATTGGAGCTCCAAGTTCTCCTTTAATCTCTAACTTTATCTTATATAGATTTGATGAAGAAATAATCAAGGCATGCCATGCGGAGGGAGTAACTTATACTCGTTATGCAGATGATCTTACTTTCTCAACAAATAAAAAAGGCGTACTTTTATCTTATCAGGCAAAGGTGAGAAGAATTATCGGGATTCTTTATGATGGAAATTTTAAAGTTAACTTAAGAAAAAACGGTCTTGTCCTCCAAAGGGCATAATCGACATGTTACAGGTATAACTCTTTCAAATGACGGCAACATTAGTCTAGGTAGAGAGAAAAAACGTAAAATATCAGCAGGAATTCACCATTTTTCGCTTAATCTTCTAGAGAGTGAAGATGCATTAAAGCTGAGCGGGAAATTAGCTCATGCAGCATTTATCGAATCTGATTTCCTAGAAAAAATGATTACAAAATATGGACAAGAAACTGTATCTAGCTTGCTAAAAGTTAATACTATTAACAAACTTTAAGCTGCCTTAACAACCCGCTTCTAGCCCCTACACCACTACATACAATTGTCGCCAGTGGTTGCTCTGATTTCTCTCGTGTCGTACTCTTTTTTTAATCAATTGAAGTAAGATGTTACTGAATAGTAATGAGGGCATTGCATGAGTAGCTCTGAGGCGGAAACGCCTTAGTATGAACAATCTAAAACAGATCCATCAAGGGCAGTGAAGATAACTTAGAAGCCTTACTATATATTTGTATTAAAATTGATATCTAAAGGCATCGTTGAATGGTAGAACGGCTTTTTAATATCTCCAAATACCTTACTAAGATCTTCTTTAGAATCAGCAACAAATACAACTCGTATATTTTCTATAGCCCTAACTGTCAACCGTGATCTTAGCCATCCTGAAAATTGAGTGTCTTTCAAAGCATCAATGCCATAAAACCAAATCCATTTAGGGTATTCATTTTGTTCAATTGCCTTGTTAATCTCATCAGATTCAATGTAAAAATCATTTAGATTAATACTTATAACTGTAATACCAAGTGACTTGTTAATTCGATTCATTTCATGAACTAAGGAAGAGTCTAATTCATCAGTAACAATATGAAACCTCAACATTTGAAGTTCCCAATAAGCACGAATGATTCGCTCTAGTCCTCGCTCATAATCATTAAAATTGAACTCAATGTTGTCTAGAGTATTTATATACATTGTTAGACCCTTATATCAAAAGGTAGCAGGTTCCAGGTAGGTATTCATAAAAACTGGGTCATACATAATTATAATCCAACTGAAGGAGAATACGACTGGGCCTTAGAGTTGAATAAGAAAGGTATTAAAAAGTTTACAGAGTATAGTAATAGTCAACAGTAACTATCCTCGAATGAATTAAGGCTTGGTGTTCCTTTATCAAACCTTAATTAACGAGATAGTAATATATTCTATGCCCGTTCTTTTAGGCTAAAGGCTCACACCAAAATTTAGCAGTTAGGTGGCTCTTGCTATTAGTAACATAAATCAATTTAAACATCACGAAGTGTCGCTTATATGACCGTAATGTGTAATATATTAGACAATATTTAATGCACTTATGAGAACATGAGAGTCGCCAACTCATCTTTTTCCAGAAGTGAGTTACAAGTTCAATCATACAGGTGTAATCACCAAGCGATTCAGTCGTATGGCCTAGTGGCTCCACTTCATACCTCTCCTAAGATTTTTATGACAGATTTTCATCTTGGAAAGTCGGTAAATATAACCAAATTTACAAAAATTATGACAACTGCTATATTTGTAGTTGATAAATGAAAAATATCAACCTAAACCACTGTTAAAGAAGATTTTTCTATGAAATTGTCAAAGTTATCGTCTTAGAATATCTTCAAGGGTGAAAATTAATGATGAACCTGTATTGAAAAATATTATTGAAAAAGCGCTAGATAATATCTCTACGACAGAACAACGAAATATTGTAAACTCTTGGCTTTCTGTGCGTTATACTAGCCCATATAATGTTAAATTATTCAAAGGGTTATCATTTGTTGTGTTTTCTATTCTAGCTTTTTTACTCTATCGTCAAAAAGTATTAAAAGAGTATAATAAAAAACTCAAGGCTCTTTCAACTTTTGATTCTTTAACTCAGTTATATAACCGTCGAGTTATTGATACGCATTTATCCAAACAGAAAGAACTTGCTCACCGAAATGCTTTTCCATTAAGTATTATTATTTGCGATATTGACCATTTCAAACACATAAATGATAATTTTGGTCACCTTGTCGGGGATGAAGTGATCATTGATCTCGCCGCACAATTATTAGAAAACATAAGAAAATCAGATATTGTTGGCCGTTGGGGTGGTGAAGAATTTCTTATTATTTGCCCAAACACCAAAGCAGAAGGCGCTGAAATATTGGCAAATAATTTACGAATCATAATTGAGAATATGCCATCGAAAAATGAGCACAAGGTAACAATGAGCTTTGGTATTGCACAGTTTAAACAAGGATACAGCTGTGAAGAGTTACTTATTAAAGCTGATGCCGCTTTATACTCAGCAAAAGAGCAAGGTAGAAATAAAGCGGTCATTGGGTAATAATATCTCAGCTGATTTATTTTAATGCTGTCGCTGATTCATTCTTATATTGATAATACACATAGTAATGGGTTGTTTTATAAATCAATAACGTAAGGAAAATACTTACATATCCATCAAGAGCATAATGCCAACCTAGATGTATTGAGCCAATAAAAATTAATAGTGCAAATATGATAAACAATACCTTTAATGCTTTATAATCTTTTGGTACACATAAAGCCATTAAGAAAGCGATAGAGACGTGCATACTAGGCATTGCTGAAATGCCACTACCAACTTCAGAACTTCTTTCAAGATAACGATCATATAAGAATGGCTGCGTCTTTAACACCCATACCCTTAGCCAAGATTCACTAGAAATCAGTTGCTCATTCTGACTACCTAAGATTGTAAATAATTCAGAATAATAAGAAGATGAATAAAAATCCATTATATAACATGGACCTACAGATGATAATAAGGTAGCAAAAATTCCACCATTGATCACCCAACATAAAATATAAGAGGTTAAGACAACCTTTCTATGTTCTAAATCTTTGGTCGATATACAATAAAATACCAAAAATAGCCATATGATGAAAAACCAACAGTTATAAATAAAATTAATAAACCCGGTAAAATAATAACTACTAAAAATAAAGTGTGTTATTTTCCAAGGAGCGGTACCAAAATGTAACCACTCATCTAATTCAACCATCTTAAAGTCTAGATAGAAAAAATTTACCTCTGGAATTGAAGATTTAATTACCGTATATGACAGAAGAGATATTGATAATAAGAACATAATTATGCAATACCAAACTCCATCATAACTTATTACTTTCTTCGTATACTCCCAATAGGATAATAGAGGTCTTTCTACTTGATTAATAATCATGTAGAAAAACAACCAAATACAGAAAATAAACAATATCACAGCAGTAGCATATATCATATTCTTATAGATACTAATAAGGATATCAAAATATATCAAGCTCAAGTTATGAGTAATTAACAGCATACATATAAATGAAAACATTGCTAATTTAACTATAAAATAGTCTCTATTCACAAGAAACTTTAATCTTGAAAACATAAAATATACCTAATATAAAAATACTATGATTAAAAAGCGTATCCTAAGCCAATAAATAGCATGTTAGATTCTATTTCCATATCTATTTTTTTATAATTAATATCAATTAACATGCCACTTTCACCTAAATGAAATTGTGTTCCGAAACCTACTGTAAAATGAACTTTATCTGTATCTCTAGCTACTGGTTCAAAAGAAGAAAATGATGCACCAATTAAAGGATAGACTCGTAACCAATTTATATCATCAAAACGAAATGCAGGCCCTACTGTTAAATCCCATATCTCAGCCGTATCACCTGACACCATGTCTTTTTGAAAATAATCAGCACTAACTACAAAGCCAATATTTTTTTTCTGCTTAAAGGAGACGCCTGAAAAACCAATACCATTTAAATCCTCTTTAAATGAACCCTCTTTAAGCATAAGTTGAGAGTAACCTATTGAAAAAGAACTATTCTTTTCTGAAATATATTCAGCTTGAACAATCAAAGGGCAAAGTCCAAATACTGCTAACCACTTTATATTCATAATTATCCCTTATTATTTAATTTCAACACGACGATTTTGCTCACGGCTCTTCTCATCATTATTACTAGCAATAGGTTTTAATTCACCAGCAGATATAGAATCCAGTCTATTCTGTTCAATGCCATGAGATATAAGATATTTTTCAACTGATTCTGAACGTTTTAAACCTAATGCAAAATTATACTTTTCATCACCAATAGAGTCCGAATGCCCTTCTAGTGTTAAATTTTTTCCATTGATCTTTAAGAGCTTGATAATATTTCCTAATACATATTTCGATTTATCTGTTAAGCTTGCTCGATCAAAATCAAAATAAACTCGAGCCATTACCTCTCCACTGTCCATAGACTGTAAAAATCCATTAGTTAATAAAAACTCTGAACACTCTTCGCTGACTCCAGAACTTACAATTTGCTTATTAATAAAATCAAGAGTCGCATTATATTCACCTTCTTGCTCAATCTGATAAAAAGAGCCCTCATTCAGGTAAACACGAGTACCTTTCCCTACTGTGATTTTTTTCTCATATTCAACATTATCGTTACCGCAATAATAACTTAGCGCTTGATTATCAATAGATTGTGCAAAAGTCAAAGGGGATGACAATAAGGCTAATGCTGAAAGAGCCATGCTATATTTATTTTTCATTATTATTTTCCTGGTAAGTTGTTATTAAAACATTGATCAAGTTCAAGCCATAGATATCTAAACTATAATGTTGAATAATATCACCTGAGAAAGTCTCTACTACTTCTGGGATCTGAAGGGGCATTAACTCTGCTAGATAATAGCCTGTATTATCGTGAATATATGTCACCTCACCTCTAAATTCTTTTTTGGATTCTGAAATATCAATAACATAAATACGCTCTTGCAAGTCTTCGGCTTTTAATAATACATTATTTAGTTGATTAATGGTCGATTGATGCTGAACGATATCACTATTAATAAATATATAAGTTTTTACTTCTTTTGCTATTAATGAATAAGAAACAATAGTTAAAAATAGGAACATCCCTATTTTTTTTAATAAAATCATTATTTTAAATGCCCTATTTCTTCAGTGATAAGCTCTAAAATTCTATCTAAGATATCTTGCTTATTTTCTGCTTTATATACATTATTTACGCCTACACACTCTTTTAGTGCTATATTCTGATCTAATGGATAATCAAAACCTACAACAGCCATTTTAGCCTCTATTTTACGCCCATCATCCGTCTTATCATTATTCAACTCATTGGAAATAACGCCACAAAGGTTATGTGCTACTATCAATTCCTCACCAATTTTTTTGTACGATGGTTCACCATAATAAATATAACTTGGTTTACCATATACAGGTGTGTAATTTGGCTCATCATAGCCATCTGATAGAACAATTAAAATTCTTCTTGGATTTTTCCCTTTATTTAGTATTTGTGCTCCACGGATAATCCCCGAATATGATGCCGTTCCATCATTAGGATAGAAGTTATTTATTTCTGTTTTCACACGACTAAAGTCTTCGGTTAACAATATATCATCAAATATCGAACTGCTGGTTATTTGTGATTCACAGTTACTTTTATCGACAAAAATAGAACTTAGTGTTGAATTATAATTGACATTATTTCCATTATATTTTAATTGATCCACAAAACATGTCCGATTATAATAATCTGTATAACTCCTCGTATTTGTATTAAAAGGAATCACACTTACTTTATTAACCTGTCCGTTATTTAATTCATTAAATTTTTCTAATTCATCAATAACATCATTCATTACATTGATGAGATCCAGATACTTTGGGTTAGAACCACCAGCCCATGAGTTTTTCATTGAACCTGAAAAGTCAGCGGCAAATACAACATCTACGGCTTCACTTTGGTATTTACGTGCAGTGGCAGCACCTGCAACTGTAAAGCTATCACCAAAGCCAACAATAGCTTCATTACCTGGAAACCAAGACTTATGATCCGTTCTAGCTTCCACTTGGTATTGGAAAAATCGTGAATCTCCTTTTACTAATCCATCTTTACATTCTTTAATTTGATCACATGTTTTCTTAATCACTTTAAGATCTGAAACTTGTGTCATATCAATCATGTACTGTTCAATAAAGTCGGTCGCAATATCTCTATTTACTTGGCTTCCACTCCCAGTACCATTAGAATCTGTATTATCTGCGTTATGAGCAGAAATAGCTAAAGTCGCAACTTCTGCTGCATCTTGAATTCGAGCTTTAGATTGTAATGCTCTGGCTCCATCACTTGCTATGGTAAATAAACCAAATAAGACAGGGATGATCATGGCAAACAATATTGCTGCATGACCAGATTGTTTTGATAATGAATAATTCATATTATCTACCTATCATAATGGATGATGAACTTACTGTTGTGAAGTCAGAACCGAGCAAATCACCAATCCAGTTATCTGTTTCATAACATAAAGTGACTCTATATAAAGGAACTTGTCGATCCCAAGATGACATTACAGAAATATTTTTCAACTCTTGAAGAGTCCTAGAAACTGCACACGTTTGTTGAGCGAGATCATAACTAACAAATGAACTAACTACATTTTCACTCGAAAATTTAACCTCTTCGACTAGAACACCAAAATTACTCACATCAAAAGTACCCAATGTTCGCCTTAGTGAGTTACTCGCTATTTCTTCTAAATGTTGAGCATCTGTCCGTAATAAAGCTTTATTACTATCAGGATCATAAAATTGTGTCTGCTCTTTAACAATATTAACTAAAGAAAAAGAAAGTCGATCGAGCTTACCTTTTACTGATAATTTAATAATCACATCACCACTAAATGCTAGTAATAGACTAAAAAATATACCAACAATGGCAAACTCAACACTAAATGTACCGCGCTGCTTTATAAGGAAACGCTTAGATTTCAAATTCACTACGCTCATACTCCTGAATAACAATCACTTCGCGACTAAATACATTAGTTTCACTCATAAAATAAGTAAAAATCGAATTAAAATCATAATCAATTCTATAAATGGCCAAAGCACTTTTAACTTCTGAACCACATTCTGCAGATACGTTTTTATCTTCAGGTAAGCAAGGATCTTTTTGGGCAACTAGATCATCAATATCACTTAAATATTGAATTGAAATCCTAAAATTACTCGTATCAACGAGACCAGCCCATAATGAATCACTGTCATAAATAATATTTTCAAACGACTCTAAATACTTTTCTTCTTCTACTTTTGAACTACGGGATGCTTCTGCTATCGCAAGATCGCCAATTGCTGAGATGTAAGACATATATGACATTTCAACCCATGCCATGCACATTAACCAAAAACCAAAAAAACCAAGAGCGAACTCAATGGCAACAACACCTTTTTGATTTTTCTTATACTTAATTAGCCGCATCTACTCACCTACAACTGTATTTTTATCAGACAAAAGTTCTGTATCTTTTATACTAATAGTAGAGATACCTTTTAAAGCTATATATTTTTCTATAATCTCACGTTCAGAATACTTATCAGCCAATAATGATTGAACATAATTATAATTCCCTAATTTTGCCATTGCTAATAATAAGTTGGCCTCAACTTGATCATCTGATTGATTATTTAGGTATATTGGTAATAATCTTTGAACTGCTTTTTTATAATCACCATCAATAATATCTAATACTGCCAAATTATTCTTTATCTTTATATCGTCATATAAATGAGTACGAGCTAATGTAAAGTATTCTCTTGCTTTAATATAATCATGCTGGGCTGAATAAATCACTCCCAATAAATTTTCTATATCTGGATTATTTAGGTTCATATTCTCTGCAATTTTTGCAGTACGCATTGCTTGATCTAACTCTCCAAGCTCATACTCACTATTAGCTTGAATTATAAAAGCATCTACTTTAGCATTTTTTTTAGTTACTAAAGGGACCACAGTGAACAGTGAGGACTCTGGATCTCCTGACGTTAAATAAGCCTTAGCAAGCTTTAGACGTATTTCATCATCCTCTTTCTCAATAAGCTTATTCTTATATAAAGGTATAAGTTGTTGATAATTATTTGCCTTCATAAGCATAGTTTCTTTATTATGAAACTCTTGTAACCCTTCCTTTGAAGAGCAACCAATAAGTAAGGATAAACTAAGCAGATATATTATTCTTTTATACATTGACCATCATTCTCATTATTCCAGGGGCTGCTATCAAAATCACAATTGGTACCATTATAAATACGATTAATGGTATTGACATTTTTGCAGCTAACTTACCAATTTTTTCTTCTAACTCAAGCATTTGAACATCTCTGATGTCTGCCGCTAATGTCGTCAACACTGTATATATTGAAGTTCCATATTGTAAACTTTGCTTCAATGTCATTACAAAACTTCTCATTTCATTTGATGGAACACGTATATAAAGTTCATCTAATGCTTTAGCTAGACCTACAATTCGTGCTCTATCATTTGTTTTAACTAATACTTGAGTTAAGTCTTTATCAAACCCTGCCATTTCTTTACTTAAATAACTCATTGCAGCTTCAATGGTCATACCCGTTTGTACACAAACCGCCATCAAATCTAATAAATAAGGTAATTGCGTTGACACTTTATGAGTTAATTTTTTCGATTTACGATCTAACAATGCATCAGGTAAAATAATAATAATAACTAACCAACCAGAAGATAAAGCTATTATCATCGTCGTTTGTATCTCTTGTTGCTTAGTAAACCAAATAATTAATGCACTACCAATTAATAACACCATATATTTTATTGGCATATACAAAGAGGCATATTTAAAATCATAGAATCCAGCAGAAATAAATTTATTCTTTATCTCTTCATTATTAGAAGTAAATACTTTAGAAAAAAATCGTACAAAATAATTAATTTTTTGATGTTCTTTTTCTTTTTCTTGAAAAGCATCTAGTAATTTTTTTCTTTTGATTAATCTAAAAAAAACTAAACAAACTAGAAAGCCACCTAGAATTAAAAGGCTTAAAAAATAGAAAATCATCATTCTTGGTGATAACAAGTCCATTTTATTTAACTCCCTTCATTAGCGACCATACAATCGAAATACCAATAAATTCACTAACTAATACGTAATATAATATAGAACGACCATCTGGATGAAACATAATAAACTCATAGTTTTCAGGGCTTAAATATTGCAACATAAACAGAAAGAAAAATGGAATAGAGCCCACAATTTTAGCTGATGTACGAGCTTCAGAAGTTAATGCATACTTTTTCTTTTCAATTGCACGAGCATCAAACATTAAGCGATTTAAGCGTGACATAACCTCTTTTAACTGGCCACCACGCTGCATATTGGCACGTAATGTAATGACAAAAAAATGAAAAGAAGCATATGGAAATCTATGACATGACTTTCTAAACACACTATCTGGAGTATCACCAAGCTGTAGACGCTCTCCCATTACTTTAAACTCTTTACCTACTTCACCCTCTAATGATTTACCAACAAAAATAATCGCATGCATAATACTCTCACCAGCACTTACTGCACTCGCAAGCATATTCAATGCATCAGGGAATGATTCTTCAAATTGAGATTTTTCTCTCTTTTTAAGCCAGAGGTAGCCAAATATAATTGCAAGTACTTCCATAACAATGATTACATAAGTAATTGAAACCCTAAAGAATTGTTCATTTACCTTTACTGCCAATAATGCAACAGCCATAACAAATACAATGACTTTGACAAAAGCAAGCTTACCAAGTTGTCGATTAACATTACCCCAAATTTGCTCTATTTTTTGCTTTAAACTCTGATCAGATAATGACTTTAAGTTAATTGCTTGTTGATCATTATCCATTGAATCAATAAAGAGAGTTTGATTAAACTCTTGCATATAATCAACTTTCTTTTCTTTCTTTGACAATGCCAAATAAAGAAGTAAAACACCGCCAAAAATAAAAGCAAGAAAGTACATTAAACAGCTCCTGTAACTCTGAATGCGGTATTTAATTGCTCTTCTAAACCAAAGAATCGAGCTTTTTCAACTAACACTGAACGCTGCATTAATCCTGCTGTCACAAAGTTCCCTCTCACCTTTCCATCTTCAGATGCTTTACCCATTGGTTGAAAGCGGAATATTTCTTCCAAGACAACATTGGAACCTTCAATCCCTATCACTTCAGCAATACTCATAACTTTACGAGAGCCATCATGTAAGCGACTAATTTGAATTACAATATCAACTGCACTGACAATGGTCCGTCGAATAGCTTCAAGGGGTAAATTATTGGTTGCCATCATGACCATTGCTTCCACACGAGCTAAAGCATCTCTTGGTGTATTAGCATGCAATGTTGACATTGAACCATCATGACCAGTATTCATCGCTTGAAGCATTTCAAATGCTTCTGCACCACGACACTCACCAACAACAATTCGATCTGGGCGCATACGAAGTGAATTAATAACCAGATCTCTCTGGTCAATACTTCCTGTCCCTTCAATACCTGCTTTTCTTGTTTCTAATCGAACTACGTGAGGCTGTAATAATTTTAATTCTGCAGCATCTTCAATGGTAACTATACGTTCATTTTCTGAAATAAATTGAGACAATGCGTTTAACATGGTCGTTTTACCTGAACCCGTACCACCAGAGATAAGAATATTCAAACGGCAACGTGAAGCTATCATTAGCAATTGAGCCATTTCAGGGCTCATTGCACCAAATTCAACTAGCTTTGGAAAATCAATACTGTGTTTTTTGAATTTACGAATCGAAATAGATGTCCCATCAATAGAGATTGGTGGGATAACAATATTGACACGACTTCCATCTTCTAAACGAGCATCACACGTAGGTTGTGAGTCATCAACGCGGCGCCCTACACGAGAAGCAATACGTTTTGCTATCTGAAGTAACTGTTCTTCGTCAATAAAATTAACAACTGCTTTTTCGACAAGTCCATTACGTTCGATAAAAATATTCTCATGCCCATTGATCATAATATCACTGATCGATTCATCATCCATCAACGTTTGCAAAGGACCTAAACCATGTAATTCATCTACAAGGCTTCTTACAAAATCGCCACGAATGACCATAGGAACATTAATACCATCACGCTCTATTAATAGATCAATGGCATTACCTAATTGCTTACTTAATTGCTCTCGATTTAGCGAATTAACGGCTTCAGGCTCTAGAGCATCAAAGATTTTTTTTCGAATATGTATATATATAGTTTTAGAATCATGCATACGACATTACACTCTTTTTAATAGACGTTGTAATACATTACTTTTTAATTGATTCGGTTTTTCACCGATCAAAAGTGATGTCAGACGGCATAAACTTTCACTCATCTTCCCTTTTTGCTGATATAAGCGCTTTCCTTCTAAAAGAAGAGCATCTAATTTAGGTTCATAAGGGCAAGTAACATCAAGCGGTTGGCGTAAATATTTCTCAATTTCTTCCACCGAAACTGAGGCATATTTTTCTTGCATAGTGTAATTTAATACAATAAAAAAACGGGCTTTAGATTTAGCTTTCTCAAGATCAGATTTTACTTTTGTCGCTTCACGCAGGCTAGAAACTGTTGGCTCTAAGACAAGTAGAATGCTGTCACAATCTGAAGCTACATAATTTAAATCTTGACGGCTATTCGCTGAACGTGACAAGTCTTCGATAATAAAGTTAGTCTGCTTTGATAGCTCTTTATTTAAAGTGCCTACATAATCCTTTAGTTCTAATTCATTTAGCTCTTCTGATGTTAAAGCAAGGATTGATAGCATCTCGTTAATTTTACGAGTCATTCCTAACGCGTAATTCACATCTAGTGAACCTGATAGCGCACCTCTTTGGACTTTGCGTTTTTCAAATTGACGTAGACCCATTAAGATATCAAGATTTCCACCTTGAAAATTATGATCAACTACAATGCAATTACTATTTTTTTGCTCTGAAAGCTGAAACGCTATTTCAGATGTTAGCATTGAAGTACCAACACCTCCTTTTGAACCCCAAATAGCTACTTTCTTCGCTATACGATTTTGTCCAAGCCCACTATTTCTCATTCTATTGTCACTAACACTTCGAACGAAATCAATAAGTTCTTGTTTTGTAATCGGCCAAAATAAATAATAGAAACCCATTGCTTTTAAATTACGAATAGTAGAAATTGCATCCTCACTACCAATAACAATAACAGAAGCATTGTTTGGTAAAAGATGACTAATACGCTCCATATCCAAGCTAACATTAAGGCTATTATTAAGCTCTACTAATACGATTTCAATGCTTGCTTCACGGACATGCTGCTTAATATTACTATCACTATTTTCAATAATAGCTGGTGCAGTAATACCTTCAAATCGAAATGCTTCTAGAACTAACTCGCGGCATGCTTCAGTTTGGTGAAATAATACCGTTGTTAGCTTTTCTTCTTTTATCGTTGTTTGTTCTTCTTTTTTCAGAAGATCAACTAAATCAAACATGTGACCTCCTATTTATTAGTGTAGTCTGCATTAAGCGATTTATTTAACATTTTCTCTGGGTTGACCATTGATTGCCATCGGGCACTTTCAGAATAACATCCGTCACCAGGTTCACCATAATGCCCAACTTTGGGATACTGGCATACGCTTAATAACGCTTTATGTACCGTCACTTTAATTTCATAATCAAACCGTTCTCCAAAGCCCGCGCGGTTTTGTTCTACAGTAATATTGTGTTCGCTTACTCCTTTAATAAGTAAACGTTTCTGGGTTTCATTCACCCACTCTTTTCCAAGTTTAGTTCGCCAAGTTAAAGTGATTTTTTGCGTCAGAATCAATTTTTTATGCTCATTTAAAAATATATTTAATTCTTTTTCTGCACTTTTAAATTGCTCAGGCTTAACTTTCAAACTCAATGAATACGTTACAGGAACAACATCAACTTTTGTTCCATTTCGTTCACTAATATGTTCCGCACAACCACTAATAGATAAAGCAGCTAACACTAACAATACGGTTTTAGATACTATCTTAATCATTTTTTAAACCCACCTGTTGCCAAAACTTCATTTGCCCAATGCTGACTCGCCTTTTCATACGTTGCATCTAAAGCAAAAAAGCGTTGTAGAGTTGAGGTTTTTTCCATCGTAGGTAACTGAATTTGAGATGGATGAACAGGCTGTACAAGATTCACAGTCGCAACAATTATTAGTTCTGTTTTATTACGCTCTGTACCTGTTTTCCTAAATAACGCTCCTAGAATTGGAATATCACCAACAAAAGGAACTTTGCTAATAGATTCTTTATCTTCAGTGCTCAATAAACCACCTAAAACAAAACTTTGACCATCACCTAACTCAACGGTTGTACGGGCTTTACGTGTTTTTAATGCTGGTAGATTATAAGATTCATTACTGTATTGTGAATCAAGGGAGCTAACCTCAGGCATTAGTGACAGCTTAATTTTATTATCATTAAGTACTTTTGCCATTAGCTCTAAGCGAATACCAAATTCTTTATATAATACGTTCGTTCCACCATCAATAATGGTAACGACAGGTAACTCACCACCAACAAGAAAGCTTGCACTCTCACCAGAAATTACCGATAGGTTTGGTTCAGCTAAAATTTGTCCTACGGTGTCATCACCCATTGCCGTAATAACAGAAACAATATCACTCGCACTAAAACTTGTTATTTGGTCAACAAACTTACCTACTGATGCACTGTTGCTCCCATATTCAATACCGAACTCTTCTAAAAATGAATGCGATACCTCTGCTATCGATAACTTCACGTTAACCTGTTTGGTTGCTGCGACTTCAATATTATTCACTAGTCCATCAAAATGGCGGCGCTCCATAAACTCCATTTCATACTGATTCTCGCCTATATCCCATTCCAGATTAAAGTTTTCTGATTTTTTACCTAGTAATTCACCAACTAGGATATTTATATCATCTTTTTCTTTTTCTGTTGCCACAGTGCCATTTAATACGACTTGATCACCCAAGTTATAAATAGTAACTTCTGTATTAGGATATTTAAGTTGAATTTGTTGCTGTATGTGCACTAAACTTTTATTAATAATTAATTTACGAGAGGCCAAAGTCTCGCCATCTTCATCAAAAATAATCAAAGAAGTACTACCTAGCTTTTTGCCAAATACTACGACCTTTTTTTGATCGATGACTTGATAATCTGCTACCGTTGGATCTGATATAAATACAGAAGCAATATCATGTTTTGTTTTAATCGTTTGTGCGTCACCTTCTGCTAAATTCAAAATACGTGCAGCAAGTACTGGATGTGTAACTAAACCGATACTTACCATCAGTAAAACAGGCTTTAGTAATTTCAACATATTCTTGTCTCTACTTAATGGTTACTTCGTTTGCACGAAATTCTTTTACGGCTTTATAATCAGCTAAAACATCACCAGCATCTGCAGTTAAATCTGATAGCTTGTACTGCCCTATTGATTTATGAATTTCAATTTCAGCAATATGTTTAGCTACCGTCATTTTAGCTACTTGCTTTCGTGTTAATTCTAAAACGATGTGAATTTCTTCAAGTGAATTATCTGTACTATGCGTTTCTAGCGTACGACGCTGAACTTGTAGAACTTTAATATTGATTAATACTGGAGAGACAGAAACTGATTTAAATTGATTTGATCCCAGTTCACTGTTATCTAAAGATAATTTACTTCCACCAGCGGCTAAAGCAAGCACATCAATGTGAGAGCCATAGTTAATAACACCACCAACGATATCACTATGATTAACTTTAATAGCAAAAGGGACTTTATTTGGACTAATAACAAGATCGACAAAACCCACATCTTGTGAGGAAATGATATCTTCTGGGAATAAAGGGGCTCCCTTCAAGATGTCTCTATTATAAACAGCTTTTTTATCAAAATTGATATTGATATCATCTGTAATTGCTAATTGATTGGCTTCACTCTCTTTAATGATCTTTAACTCAAGAGCATTACGCTGTAGTAGCTCACCAAGTCGAACATCTTGCTTAACAAACCACACTTTAATAGTTTTTTCTTTTTGTATTTCAATAACAGCATTTGTTACTACTTTAGGCGGCTTTAAGCTACCTGCTAAGCCATATAGCCCAAATAAAATAGCCAGTATAGCTACTGCGATAATCGCTTTTGTTCTCATGTTTTATCCTAAAACGATGCAGCAATGCCAAATAACGAACCTAAACAAATTGGAACGCCATACGGAACTCCACGTTTTTTAACTTTCTCTAAATCAGTACATAAACCATAAAGGTAATACACCAATGCCAATACACCACCTAAAGCAGTGATAATGAATAAACTTAATGGTAGAAATTCTGGCGAGATTGCCAAAGAAAAAGCAAAGAGTAACTTAGTATCTCCTGCTGCTAATATATTGAATACATGTAGAAAAAAACCAATAATTAATATTACAAAACTGTATGGCAATATAGATAGGTCCCCAAGGAAACACATTTTTATAAAACATAAAGTTAAAATCAAAACTATCGTATTATTTGGGATTGTTCTTTTTTTGACATCAATATACATGATGAAAATTGATATGGTGGCCATAAGCCACCATGTATAAAACATATTAATTTACAGTATTTGCATCTGTAATGTTACTTGTAATCGTATCCATTGCACCTTGTAACGCACCTTCTAGGCCATTATCACTCTGAAACACAGCTAAAACGATTGCAGAGATAGCAACACCAATAATTGCATATTCAATTGCAGTTACACCACGTTGATCATTTTTGAAGTTTTGTAGCGCAATTGATGATTTAACAAATAGTTTAGTAAGCATTTCATGTCCCTTCTTAGGTATTTATAATATATCTGATAACAAAGACAGTGTGTTAGACTGCCTTTTCATTGACGGTGATAATACTGTCAATTTAATGTCAGATCAATAGCTCGTGGTTAATTTTAGTTACAAATTAACGCCATTATTTACAATAGACCTTATTGTCTTGCGAGGAACCTCTCATTAAACGGATGACTTTTACTTTGTATTCAAAAGCTTAGCCAATATCGTTTAAATTTTTTATCATAAATAAATGCGAGCAGTATCATTTATAAAATAAATTAAAACCATATTTTTTAGACATTGATCACATTTTTAGGTAGGAAATTTAGGAGGATTCGGAGAAGTAATTATAAAGCAGTTTATTTTTAATGATCTCTATTTGCTAGTTTATATGAATTATGTATCGCCATATTTATGACGCCTACATACTAACTACTCATCACCTCAGCAAGCATCTCTAGCTCTTCATCCGTTAACAGGTTATTGCTACCTTTCATCTTTATTGATGTTTTCTCTTGTAGCTTTTGGCTGATTGCATGCTGAAGGCTGCGTAATTGATATACGGTCAATTCGTTTAGCTCAATTTTCAGGGTATCTACATTAACCATAATAAACCTCAAATAATTTAACTTTCTTATTAATAGAATCAATCTTACTTATCTTTTTCTGCCATATGTCAGACAAATGTAAAAGCTAAAAGTTTCAAAAATCAGTTATACTACTGATATCGGTTTTATAGGGAGAAACAAATGCGCATTCAAGTAGATACACACACTCATACTTACGCTAGCGGTCATGCTTACAGTACAATCAGCGAAAATGCGCTTGCTGCCTCTCAGCTTCGAATTCCTATGTTTTGTACCACAGACCATGCCTCTTCAATGCCTGGAGCTCCTCATTATTGGTTTTTTAGTAATCAGAGAGTGTTACCTCGTTTTCTTCATGGCGTTGCTATAGTAAGAGGCTGTGAGGTTAATATATGCAATATTGAAGGCGACATCGATATACCCTCCTCTGTAGATCAAAACCTTGATTGGGTTATTGCAAGCTTCCATGAACCGGTTTTTCCTCCTCAAAATAAAGAAGTTCATACACAAGCTCTTTTGAATATTATTCAATCAGGTCGAGTTGATGCATTAGGTCACCTTGGAAACCCTAACTTTGATTTTAATTTTGAAGAAGTCATTCAATGTGCAGTTGATAACAACGTCGCAATAGAGATCAACAATACTTCTCTAAAAGGTGGCAGTCGCATTGGCAGTATTGATCGTTGCTATGAAATTGCTAAAGCAGCTAAAGAGCTAGGAGCCTATATCACCACAGGAAGTGATGCGCATTTCTGTGCGGATATTGGTAAGTTTGAAAAGGTAGAATTACTGATTGATTCTGTAGACTTTCCTGTAGAGAAAATAATTACTCATACTCCTAAGCAGTTCCTTCAATTTTTAGCACTACGTGGACGTACTTCTATCCCAGAGTTTGATGTATTCACTAATTAGCCTGAAGCTAAAGTTCACTTACTATAGATATAAAAAATGGAAGACTATCTCTAGTCTTCCATTTTTATTTATATCCAGAATGTTTTATTTCTGAACTAGCCTTTTAGACCTTGTTTTGTTAAGTACTCTTCATAAGTACCGTGGAAATCGTTAACGCCATCTTTAGTAAGTTCAATAATACGTGTTGCAATAGAAGATACGAACTGACGGTCATGAGATACAAACATTAATGTTCCTTTGTAGTTCTCAAGCGCCAAGTTCAATGCTTCGATTGATTCCATATCCATGTGGTTTGTTGGTTCATCCATAAGAAGGATGTTTGGCTTTTGCATGATTAGCTTACCAAATAGCATACGACCTTGCTCACCACCAGAAATTACTTTTACAGATTTCTTGATGTCACTTTGAGAGAAAAGCATACGACCAAGGATACCACGAACTACTTGCTCGTCATCGCCTTCTTGCTTCCACTGACCCATCCAATCTAATAACGTTAAGTCTTCCGCGAAATCATGTCCGTGATCTTGAGCATACATACCAATGTTATGATTCTCAGACCATTTAATCATGCCTGACATTGGATCCATTGCACCAGCAAGTGTGTTTAGTAACGTTGATTTACCAATACCATTTTCACCGATGATTGCAATACGCTCACCCACTTCAACCATTAGGTTTACACCATTGATTAAAATGTTTTCGCCATAGCCTTGTTTTAGACCTTCAACTTCTAACGCATTACGGAAAAGAGGTTTTTCTTGGTCAAAACGAATGAACGGAGATTGGCGGCTAGATGCTTTAATCTCTGTTAGTTCAATTTTATCCAAACGCTTTTGACGAGATGTTGCTTGTTTTGCTTTCGATGCGTTTGCAGAGAAACGGCTTACGAACGTTTGTAAATCAGCAATCTGTGCTTTCTTCTTCGCATTGTCTGCTTGAAGTTGTTCACGAGCTTGCGTTGCTGCTGTCATGTATTCATCGTAGTTGCCAGGGAATAGGCAAATATTTCCGTAATCGACATCAGCCATGTGTGTACATACTGCGTTTAAGAAATGACGGTCATGCGAGATGATGATCATTGTGCAGTTACGAGCCAGAAGGATTTCTTCTAACCACGCGATAGTATGCATATCCAAGTTGTTCGTTGGTTCATCAAGAAGCATGATGTCTGGTTCAGCAAATAATACTTGAGCTAGTAGAACACGAACTTTAAGGCCTGGAGCAACTTCGCTCATTAAACCAAAGTGTTGTGACTCAGGAAGACCTAGGCCTAATAGAAGTTCACCAGCACGAGCTTCTGCTGAGTAGCCATCCATTTCACCGAATTCAGTTTCTAAATCGCCAACACGCATACCATCTTCATCTGACATTTCAGGCAAAGAATAGATACGGTCACGCTCTTCTTTTACTTTCCATAGCTCTTTATGACCCATGATCACAGTGTCGATCACTGTGTATTCTTCAAATGCAAACTGGTCTTGACCTAATTTAGCCATACGCTCATTAGGATCAGTAGATACTGTACCGCCAGACTGTTCTAACTCGCCACCCAAAATCTTCATAAAGGTAGATTTACCACAGCCGTTTGCGCCGATTAAACCGTAACGGTTACCGTTACCAAACTTAACAGAAATATTTTCAAAAAGTGGCTTATCGCCAAATTGCATTGTGATGTTAGCAGTCGTTAGCACAGTACATTCCAATTAGTTATTCAAATAGACATAAAAAAACTGGCCCATATGTCCAGCTTTTCGAATTTCAGGCGATTATAGCAGCATTTGTGATTTACATCACTGTTTATTCTGCCTTATTATTTTTCAGTAACTTAACTAATTAGTTTTCATATTAAAAATTATCAAATCAACAAAAAATCGACAATCATAGTCGCCCTAATATCTTCAGCTTAATAATGTTATAAATACAATTATCCATACATCAAAAATCAATAAATCACTCTGCAACTTCATCTTGCTGATAAATTGGATGTTTATATTTATCATTTAGTCTTTTAATTTTGGCAACTTCCATTTCTGGGAAAAGTGAAATCAAATGAGTTAGCAACTCAGCTTTTTTTTCGAGAGTCGGCGTATATATATCACCTACATATTCAAAGCCTCCCTTCCCAGGGACTGAGAGTGAAAGTACACTATCGTTCATCACATTAAAAACAACACTGCGTTCATCAATGAATATATGGCTCTTATCTACGCTTGACTGGAAATTTGTCATCCCAAATGACATGAGCGCAAAAGCCCCTGCACCAACAAAAGCCAGTGGACCAAACATAAACGCAACGATAATACAGACCACAATGCCAACCCAAGCAAAGCCTCGCGCAATTTTATAAGCCACTTCTGGGATCATGTCTTGTTCAGTGTAATGAACCCCCATTGGAGTTAGGTGATAACAAAAATGTTTATCAGGAAAAAATAAGTATCTCACGACCAGCATTCCAGCTATTGCACAACCTGTAAAAAACCAAAATTCATTACTCCATAAAGGAATACTTTCAACACATATTAGAAATAAAGGTAAAAGCCAACCAATAACAGTAGCGACTCCCCAAACTACTAATTTATCCTTTAAGCCTCCTCCTATATCCTCCCAACTGTAGATAATCTTTGCCTTATATAGCTGCTCTTTTAACTTATCTATTTTTTCTTTAGAACTCATCATTCACCTCAACTTTAACAGTGCGATGCACGCTACCTTTCCGTGCTTACGATATAACGAGTTCACCGTAGCTATTACCTAACTGTTCATGCTCTGATGCTTGCCAGTTAAAAGGCAAGCTAATACAGACCATAATGCTATCTCGAATTATAACGCCTAAATCTAATAGGTAGGTCAATTTCGATTACTTCATTCTAATCTTGAATGAAAATAGGGTGCTTAAACATATCATTTAACTTAGCTAACTCTACGTACTCTATATTTTTTTGGCTATTTTGAATCGCTGTTATAATTTGTTTCTTTTGCTCTAAAGAAGGTACGTAAAAGTCTCGACGACAACAATAATCAGGAGCTGTATTACTGTCTACTCTGAACATAGTATCGTTAACTGGATTAAATAAAATTGGCCGATCAGAGAAAAAAACTTCATGCTCTTGTATCGTTGACTGGAAATTCGTCATCCCAAATGACATGAGCGCAAAAGCCCCTGCTCCAACAAAAGCTAAAGGGCCAAACATAAAGGCAACGATAATACAGACCACAATGCCAACCCAAGCAAAGCCTCGCGCTATTTTATAAGCCACCTCTGGGATCATGTCTTGTTCAGTGTAATGAATCCCCATTGGAGTTAGGTGGTAGCAATAGTCTTTATCGGGTGCAAATAAATATCTCGATACAAAAATCATAACTAAGCTAACAGAAGAAAATAACCAAAAAGCGGGTTCCGTCATAGCATCCTCCTCTACAATTAACAAAAAAGAAGGAAATAATGCCCCTGTTAAAATTGCGCATAACCATCTTACTTTCTTATAAAGCTTTTGCCCTGCGCCAGTATACCTCCAACGATATATAACCTCTGATTGATACAATTGCTCTTTTAGTTGCACTATACTTTCAGGTGAGTTCATTTATTCGCCTATCATTTCGATCATACGAGTTGCAAGTTCTTTCAACGAAGGGGATATCAAAAGCTCACCCTGGCTATTACCTGAAGCAATATAACCTAGCTGATCATGCTCTGATACTTGCCAGTTAAAAGGCAAGCTAATACAGACCATAATGCTATCTCGAATTATAACGCCTAAATCTAATAGGTAGATCAATTTCGATTACTTCATTCTAATCTTGAATGAAAATAGGGTGCTTAAACATATCATTTAACTTAGCTAGCTCTACGTACTCTATATTTTTTTGGCTATTTTGAATCGCTGTTATAATTTGTTTCTTTTGCTCTAAAGAAGGTACGTAAAAGTCTCGACGACAACAATAATCAGGAGCTGTATTACTGTCTACTCTAAACATAGTATCGTTGACTGGAAATTCGTCATCCCAAATGACATGAGCGCAAAAGCACCTGCTCCAACAAAAGCTAAAGGGCCAAACATAAAGGCAACGATAATACAGACCACAATGCCAACCCAAGCAAAGCCTCGCGCTATTTTATAAGCCACCTCTGGGATCATGTCTTGTTCAGTGTAATGAATACCCATCGGAGTTAGGTGGTAGCAATAATCTTTATCGGGTGCAAATAAGTATCTCCCTATAAACACCAACGTCGTTGATAAAATAAAGAGCCCAAAAAAAACAGGTGAGTCTACTGCCAGGTCAGTAACCGACCAAAGAAACAATAGTGGTATCCCTCCCGAAAATATTGACAAAATCCAATAGGCTAAATTAGTGTATTTTTGACCCGCGCCCTGATACTCCCAAGAATAAATTGTATTCGCTTTGTAAAGTTGATCTCTTAGCCGTTTTTTTTGTTCATCTGCATTCATTTAGTTCACATCCATATTAATTGTTCTAATAGAAGATTCTTTAAATTCAGGTGATAAACAAGGTCACCTTAGCTATTACCTGAAGCAATATAACCTAACTGTTCATACTCTGATGCTTGCCAGTTAAAAGGCATATTAACGAAGACCGTAATGGTATCTCGGGTTGTACCGCCTAAATCTAACCGATAAACTGGATTTCCCGTTTCATCTTTACTCCAAATACCATTTTGTTCGTTTATAACCACTGCTGATTTTAATGAAGAAGTCACATAACTATATTTATGTTTGTTCTGGTTTGTTAGGAGTATTAAAGAGCATTGTTTAACCTTATTGAATATCTGATGCCTATAAATAAATCACTCTGAAACTTCATCTTGCTGATAAATAGGATGCTTGTATTGATCATTCAATCTTTTTATTTCCATGATTTTCATATTTATGAAAAGTGATTGTAAGTTGGTAAGTAACTCCATTTTTTCTTCGAGAGTCGAAGTGTATACAAGCCCTTTATATTGAAGCTTACCTTTTTCAGGGATCGTAAATGACACCACTCCATCATTAATTATGTGAAAAACAACACTGCGTTCATCAATGAATATATAGCTTTTATCTACGGCTGACTGGAAATTCGTCATCCCAAATGACATAAGCGCAAAGGCACCTGATCCAACAAGAGCCAGTGGACCAAACATAAACGCAACGATAATACAGACCACAATGCCAACCCAAGCAAAGCCTCGCGCAATTTTATAAGCCACTTCAGGGATCATGTCTTGTTCAGTGTAATGAATCCCCATTGGAGTTAGGTGGTAGCAATAGTCTTTATCGGGTGCAAATAAATATCTCGATACAAAAATCATAACTAAGCTAACAGAAGAAAATAACCAAAAAGCGGGTTCCGTCATAGCATCCTCCTCTACAATTAACAAAAAAGAAGGAAATAATGCCCCTGTTAAAATTGCGCATAACCATCTTACTTTCTTATAAAGCTTTTGCCCTGCGCCAGTATACCTCCAACGATATATAACCTCTGATTGATACAATTGCTCTTTTAGTTGCACTATACTTTCAGGTGAGTTCATTTATTCGCCTATCATTTCGATCATACGAGTTGCAAGTTCTTTCAACGAAGGGGATATCAAAAGCTCACCCTGGCTATTACCTGAAGCAATATAACCTAGCTGATCATGCTCTGATGCTTGCCAGTTAAAAGGTATATTAACTAAGATCGCAATGGTATCTCGGGTTGTGCCGCCCAAATCTAACCGATAGACTGGATTTCCCGTTTCATCTTTACTCCAAATACCATTTTGTTCATTTACTACCACCTCTGATTTTAATGAAGACGCCAAATAACTATATTTATTTTGTTCTGGTTTGTTAGGAGTATTAAAGAGCATTGTTTAACCTTATTGAATATCTGAGGCTTATAAATAAATCACTCAGCAACTTCATCTTGCTGATAAACAGGATGTTTATATTGGTCATTTAACCTTTTTATTTTGACAATTTCCATTTCAGGGAAAAGTAATTTTAAATGGGATAACAATTCCGTTTTTTGTTCGAGGGTCTGAGTATATATATCACCTATATACCCATACGCACCTTTTTCAGGGATCGCTAATGACACCACTCCATCATTAATTATGTGAAAAACAACACTGCGTTCATCGATGAATATATGGCTCTTATCTACGGCTGACTGGAAATTTGTCATCCCAAATGACATGAGCGCAAAGGCACCTGATCCAACAAGAGCCAGTGGACCAAACATAAACGCAACGATAATACAGACCACAATGCCAACCCAAGCAAAGCCTCGCGCAATTTTATAAGCCACCTCAGGGATCATGTCTTGTTCAGTGTAATGAATCCCCATTGGAGTTAGGTGGTAGCAATGGTTTTTATCGGGTGCAAATAAATATCTCGATACAAAAATCATAACTAAGCTAACAGAAGAAAATAACCAAAAAGCGGGTTCCGTCATAGCATCCTCCTCTACAATTAACAAAAAAGAAGGAAATAATGCCCCTGTTAAAATTGCGCATAACCATCTTACTTTCTTATAAAGCTTTTGCCCTGCGCCTGTGTACCTCCAACGATATATAACCTCTGATTGATACAATTGTTCTTTTAATTGCACTATACTTTCAGATGAGTTCATTTATTCGCCTCTCACTTCGATCATACGAATTGCAAATCCTTTCAACGAAGGTGATATCAAAAGCTCACAGTGGCTATTACCTGAAGCAATATAGCCTAACTGATCATGCTCTGATACTTGCCAGTTAAAAGGCAAGCTAATACAGACCACAATGCTATCTCGAATTATAACGCCTAAATCTAATAGGTAGATCAATTTCGATTACTTCATTCTAATCTTGAATGAAAATAGGGTGCTTAAACATATCATTTAACTTAGCTAGCTCTACGTACTCTATATTTTTTTGGCTATTTTGAATCGCTGTTATAATTTGTTTCTTTTGCTCTAAAGAAGGTACGTAAAAGTCTCGACGACAACAATAATCAGGAGCTGTATTACTGTCTACTCTAAACATAGTATCGTTAACTGGATTAAATAAAATTGGCCGTTCAGAGAAAAAAACTTCATGCTCTTGTGTCGTTGACTGGAAATTCGTCATCCCAAATGACATGAGCGCAAAGGCACCTGCTCCAACAAAAGCCAATGGACCAAACATAAAGGCAACGATAATACAGACCACAATGCCAACCCAAGCAAAGCCTCGCGCAATTTTATAAGCCACCTCTGGGATCATGTATTGTTCAGTGTAATGAATCCCCATTGGAGTTAGGTGGTAGCAAAAATGTTTATCAGGAAAAAATAAATATCTTACGACCAGCATTCCAGCTATTGCACAACCTGTAAAAAACCAAAACTCGTTACTCCATAAAGGAATACTTTCAACACATATTAGAAATAAAGGTAAAAGCCAACCAATAACAGTAGCGACTCCCCAAACTACTAATTTATCCTTTAAGCCTCCTCCTATATCCTCCCAACTGTAGATAATTTTTGCCTGATATAGCTGCTCTTTTAATTGATCTATTTTTTCTTTAGACCCCATCATTCACCTCAACTTTAATAGTGCGAGTAATGTTATCTTTCCGTGCTGGTAATATAACAAGTTCACCTTGGCTATTACCTGAAGCAATATAGCCCAACATATCATGCTCTGATGCTTGCCAGTTAAAAGGCATATTAACTAAGATCGTAATACTATCTCGGGTTATACCGCCTAAATCTAAACGATAAATTGGATTTCCCGTTTCATCTTTACTCCAAATACCATTTTGTTCATTTGCTACCACCTCTGATTTTAATGAAGACGCCAAATAACTATATTTATTTTGTTCTGGTTTGTTAGGAGTATTAAAGAGCATTGTTTAACCTTATGGAATATCTGAGGCTTATAAATGAATCACTCTGCAACTTCATCTTGCTGATAAACAGGATGTTTGTATTGGTCATTTAACCTTTTTATTTTGACAATTTCCATTTCTGGGAAAAGTGATTTTAAATGGGATAACAATTCAGCTTTTTGTTCGAGGGTCTGAGTATATATATCACCTATATACCCATACGCACCTTTTTCAGGGATCGCTAACGACACCACACCATCATTAATTATGTGAAAAACAACACTGCGTTCATCGATGAATATATGGCTCTTATCTACGGCTGACTGGAAATTCGTCATCCCAAATGACATGAGCGCAAAAGCCCCTGCACCAACAAAAGCCAGTGGACCAAACATAAACGCAACGATAATACAGACCACAATGCCAACCCAAGCAAAGCCTCGCGCAATTTTATAAGCCACTTCTGGGATCATGTCTTGTTCAGTGTAATGAACCCCCATTGGAGTTAGGTGATAACAAAAATGTTTATCAGGAAAAAATAAGTATCTCACGACCAGCATTCCAGCTATTGCACAACCTGTAAAAAACCAAAATTCATTACTCCATAAAGGAATACTTTCAACACATATTAGAAATAAAGGTAAAAGCCAACCAATAACAGTAGCGACTCCCCAAACTACTAATTTATCCTTTAAGCCTCCTCCTATATCCTCCCAACTGTAGATAATTTTTGCCTGATATAGCTGCTCTTTTAACTTATCTATTTTTTCTTTAGAACTCATCATTCACCTCAACTTTAACAGTGCGATGCACGCTACCTTTCCGTGCTTACGATATAACGAGTTCACCGTAGCTATTACCTAACTGTTCATGCTCTGATGCTTGCCAGTTAAAAGGCAAGCTAATACAGACCATAATGCTATCTCGAATTATAACGCCTAAATCTAATAGGTAGGTCAATTTCGATTACTTCATTCTAATCTTGAATGAAAATAGGGTGCTTAAACATATCATTTAACTTAGCTAACTCTACGTACTCTATATTTTTTTGGCTATTTTGAATCGCTGTTATAATTTGTTTCTTTTGCTCTAAAGAAGGTACGTAAAAGTCTCGACGACAACAATAATCAGGAGCTGTATTACTGTCTACTCTGAACATAGTATCGTTAACTGGATTAAATAAAATTGGACTATCAGAGAAAAAAACTTCATGCTCTTGTATAGTTGACTGGAAATTTGTCATCCCAAATGACATGAGCGCAAAGGCACCTGCTCCAACAAAAGCCAATGGACCAAACATAAAGGCAACGATAATACAGACCACAATGCCAACCCAAGCAAAGCCTCGCGCAATTTTATAAGCCACCTCTGGGATCATGTCTTGTTCAGTGTAATGAATCCCCATTGGAGTTAGGTGATAACAAAAATGTTTATCAGGAAAAAATAAATATCTTACGACCAGCATTCCAGCTATTGCACAACCTGTAAAAAACCAAAATTCATTACTCCATAAAGGAATACTTTCAACACATATTAGAAATAAAGGTAAAAGCCAACCAATAACAGTAGCGACTCCCCAAACTACTAATTTATCCTTTAAGCCTCCTCCTATATCCTCCCAACTGTAGATAATCTTTGCCTTATATAGCTGCTCTTTTAACTTATCTATTTTTTCTTTAGAACTCATCATTCACCTCAACTTTAACAGTGCGATGCACGCTACCTTTCCGTGCTTACGATATAACGAGTTCACCTTAGCTATTACCTAACTGTTCATGCTCTGATGCTTGCCAGTTAAAAGGCATATTAACTAAGATCGTAATACTATCTCGGGTTATACCGCCTAAATCTAAACGATAAATTGGATTTCCCGTTTCATCTTTACTCCAAATACCATTTTGTTCATTTGCTACCACCTCTGATTTTAATGAAGAAGTCACATAACTATATTTATTTTGTTCTGGTTTGTTAGGAGTATTAAAGAGCATTGTTTAACCTTATTGAATATCTGAGGCCTATAAATGAATCACTCTGCAACTTCATCTTGCTGATAAACAGGATGTTTATATTGATCATTTAATCTTTTTATTTTGACAATTTCCATTTCTGGGAAAAGTAATTTTAAATGGGATAACAATTCAGCTTTTTGTTCGAGGGTCTGAGTATATATATCACCTATATACCCATACGCACCTTTTTCAGGGATCGCTAATGACACCACTCCATCATTAATTATGTGAAAAACAACACTGCGTTCATCAATGAATATATGGCTCTTATCTACGGTTGACTGGAAATTTGTCATCCCAAATGACATGAGCGCAAAGGCACCTGCTCCAACAAAAGCCAATGGACCAAACATAAAGGCAACGATAATACAGACCACAATGCCAACCCAAGCAAAGCCTCGCGCAATTTTATAAGCCACCTCTGGGATCATGTATTGTTCAGTGTAATGAATCCCCATTGGAGTTAGGTGGTAGCAAAAATGTTTATCAGGAAAAAATAAATATCTTACGACCAGCATTCCAGCTATTGCACAACCTGTAAAAAACCAAAACTCGTTACTCCATAAAGGAATACTTTCAACACATATTAGAAATAAAGGTAAAAGCCAACCAATAACAGTAGCGACTCCCCAAACTACTAATTTATCCTTTAAGCCTCCTCCTATATCCTCCCAACTGTAGATAATTTTTGCCTGATATAGCTGCTCTTTTAATTGATCTATTTTTTCTTTAGACCCCATCATTCACCTCAACTTTAATAGTGCGAGTAATGTTATCTTTCCGTGCTGGTAATATAACAAGTTCACCTTGGCTATTACCTGAAGCAATATAGCCCAACATATCATGCTCTGATGCTTGCCAGTTAAAAGGCATATTAACTAAGACGCTAATGGTATCTCGGGTTGTGCCGCCTAAATCTAACCGATAGACTGGATTTCCCGTTTCATCTTTACTCCAAATACCATTTTGTTTATTTACTACCACCTCTGATTTTAATGAAGACGCCAAATAACTATATTTATTTTGTTCTGGTTTGTTAGGAGTATTAAAGAGCATTGTTTAACCTTATTGAATATCTGAGGCTTATAAATAAATCACTCAGCAACTTCATCTTGCTGATAAACAGGATGTTTATATTGGTCATTTAACCTTTTTATTTTGACAATTTCCATTTCTGGGAAAAGTGATTTTAAATGGGATAACAATTCAGCTTTTTGTTCGAGGGTCTGAGTATATATATCACCTATATACCCATACGCACCTTTTTCAGGGATCGCTAACGACACCACACCATCATTAATTATGTGAAAAACAACACTGCGTTCATCGATGAATATATGGCTCTTATCTACGGCTGACTGGAAATTCGTCATCCCAAATGACATGAGCGCAAAGGCCCCTGCACCAACAAAAGCCAATGGACCAAACATAAAGGCAACAATAATACAGACCACAATACCAACCCAAGCAAAGCCTCGTGCAATTTTATAAGCCACCTCTGGGATCATGTCTTGTTCAGTGTAATGAATCCCCATTGGAGTTAGGTGATAACAAAAATGTTTATCAGGAAAAAATAAATATCTTACGACCAGCATTCCAGCTATTGCACAACCTGTAAAAAACCAAAACTCGTTACTCCATAAAGGAATACTTTCAACACATATTAGAAATAAAGGTAAAAGCCAACCAATAACAGTAGCGACTCCCCAAACTACTAATTTATCCTTTAAGCCTCCTCCTATATCCTCCCAACTGTAGATAATTTTTGCCTGATATAGCTGCTCTTTTAATTTATCTATTTTTTCTTTAGAACTCATCATTCACCTCAACTTTAATAGTGCGGATGACGTTATCTTTCCGTGCTGGCAATATAACGAGTTCTCCCTTGCTACTACCTGAAGCAATATAGCCTAACTGATCATGCTCTGATGCTTGCCAGTTAAAAGGCATATTAACTAAGACGCTAATGGTATCTCGGGTTGTGCCGCCTAAATCTAACCGATAAACTGGATTTCCCGCTTCATCTTTACTCCAAACGCCATTTTGTTCGTTTACTACCACCTCTGATTTTAATGAAGACGCCAAATAACTATATTTATTTTGTTCTGGTTTACGCGTAACTTGTAAACCAATGGATTTACCTTTTGTGTGCATCGGTAAAGATATCTCTAATTGCCATTGTTGCCCCGCAGCGGAGCCATATATTGCTTTAGAAGGAGAGCTAGAAAATACTTTGTTGAGCCTTACTTGAGGCTTATGAATAATACGCTCCAGTCTGGCCAACTCATCAACGGCTTCCCAATGTTTTGCATCTTTCCCCCATGTGGAATGTAATAGCCACTTTTCTAGTTCAGTACGTTTAAAAGCATTGATAATTATAATCGAGATAAGAAAGAGAATAGACCCCACCATAAATGTAGTAAGAATCCAGGGCGCAATAATAGAACCGAGAAGACCAAATGAACGGAAAGTCCATCCTAAGCGACTAGAAATTAATGCAGTCAATTGACCTCCAAAGGCAATCGTTTGAATAACGGTAGAGAAACCCTTTAACCCATACCCAAACCGTTCCATCGGTGAATGACTCGTATCTTTAAATTTATCATAGCTCTCCCACGTCTCTAATCCTGTCGCGATTAAGCCAAATAAAGATACCGCAGCGGTAGTTTTGGCAAAGGTTTTAAGTGTTACAACCTCTGAAGCATTGGATGTTGTGATTGCTCGACTTAAACTCTTTTTAAGTAATTCTCCATCTGTAGCCATCTTACTCCACGCCACATCTCTCCAAACTGCGATAACAGCCGATACCGCATAACTCGTCGCATAGGTTGCTTCTCTAACCGCTGGGTTGGTCCATAAATCACTCTCTGGATGTTGTCCTACTTTATGGTGGATATTTTGAAGCACTGCAGCCGTATTCCAAAGGTTGAGGATGGCTACAATACCCCCCATCTTCCCCATTTTATTCCACGATGCTTGAACCGATTGTTTGCCTTGCAGCCAACTACGCTCTATTGCTTCATTGAGCATTTGCTTGGCGGCATTATTAATGGCTTCGTTTTTTAGCGTCACCATCCTTGGAAGTTCACTACTCAATAGCTTTTGCATTCTTTGTTGAGCGCTGCGCATGGTTTGTATTTGATGATTTTTCGGTGTAGGTTGCCCTGATGGGGTCTGACTGATTCGACGAATGAGCATCGCTTCTGCATTCACCTTTCGCTGCCACGCAGCAAATTGCACTGGATAATTTGGATTGTGAATCATAATCGCCTCTGGATTAACCAAAACTTCCAATATGACCAACCTTAAATTACTGATCATACCCTGAGGCGTTGTTGCTGTGTTCATTTGATGTGGAAACAATAAATTAGCGATCCCTCGCCAACTTTCTTTAGCCTGTCCTGTCACCGCATTTTGCAAAGCAGTAAAACTTAATTGAACAGGCTTTGCTAATGCTTTAAACCACTTATTATCTTGAATACGAATATCACCAGTAAAGCCTCCCCAATTAGCTATCGCACCTGATAATGCGATCATATCACCGGTACTATCCATAGAAAGAAGGTGATTATTCAGCTCTTTCACGTGATCGTTAAGCGCTTGAGAATTATCGTTCGAAAAACCCAACGAGGCTAAAGCAAACAGTGTTTTTGGGGAATCGAGGGAAAGTGCGTTTTCTAGGCTGGCATACTCCTTCTCGGTATTCACCGCTTGTTTTATTACCTGTAAATATTGGCTAATTAAACTTAATAAATAAGTAATATGCGCTTCATCTTGATTATCAATACCAATGACTAGCGGATCTGTTCCTAGTTGCTCAAATGCCTCCATAAAATCTTGATAAAGCATGGCAATACGCTTGTCTTGATCTTTAAGTTGAGTGTAGTGTTGAGTAAGAAACTCATCTAACTCATCCCAATTGACTTCATCACTGAATACCGAATTCTTTTCCCATGCAGTTTTCTGCTCATCACTGGGCGTAAAATTGTATCTCTCTTTTAGTTCAGAGTGTTTCTCTAACGCCTCTTCTTGAAGTGGGGTAAATGGGATATTACCAATGCTTGGATTTGACTCAAAAGCCGCAGACTCTTTATTTGCCAGAGATTGAATGGCTAGATATTCGGTTAACTGGCGTTCAAACTTCAATATCTTAATTTGGTCATCGTTAATTTGCTCTGGTAACTCCTCATGCTTTAACCTTACTCGACCAAGATTACGGGTAATTTCAGCCATTTGTAGTTTATAAAGATTATCTTCATCTTTGTGTATTGCACTGCGTAGTGTGATTTCTTCTGCAAGTGGTAAGAATAAATCGGATACATCCGCTAGAGGATCATCAAGCGCAATAAACATCCCACAATCTTGAGCTGGTAAATCGACTCGATAATCAACATCCCAACATCCTGGCTTATCTGCTACATGTTTAAAGCTGTTTGTTTGAGCTTCAGTTGAAGTTAATGGTGTGCAAGTCGAGTCAAAAATCCCTGTTGGAGCACCATCTACTCCTATATCTGCTGCATAGTGGCCAAGCTTAGAAGAAAGTCCTGCATGAGGATGAGCTAAGTCCGATTTAAATTGTTTTAAATTAACCTTACGCATCCATAATGAGCGATTAGATGTATGGGAGCGCATATGCTCACACAATCGCCATGTCCAACGTTGATGCGCAAATGCCATATAGAGCGTATTTTTCGCTGGGTACACTAAGCAACTCTTCGTTTCACCTTTACTACCTCGCTCATTAGCGGGCTTATCGGCTTCATCGTTTGACCAATCAATTTTAGTAAACTCATACCCTTCAATTTGATATTCATGAAACGTTGTATCTGTTTCATCATACACATACAACCAACCATCACGGAGTTGCCTTAACGTATATTGACGCTGCTGAGGCGTAAATCGACCTTTCCATTGCGTATCAGTACTTGGAAGTGGGTGCATTTGCCCCCCTTGTTCATCCATGTCATCCAAGGCATAGCGAACAGGAATAATGCCAATATCACTACGCTGAAAGGGGCACAAGCCAGCAGGACTTCTTACGTCACGGGTTGATGCGCACATAGCGGCTTTGTTGGCAGTACTCATTCGATACTCTTCCTTATATGTGTTTCATATTTATTCTGACTGGTTCCTAGCTAAAAACTAACAAGTCAGATTCCTGTTAAATCAAGATGTGAAAACTCTATATAGGAGAGAAATAAGACACAATGAAATCACACACTTTAAGGCTGAAAAATAAAATTGCCCCGAGAAGGTTCACACTTTGAATGAAAGAAATTGTAGGAAGCTGGCTAGTTTTATTTACGAAATTGGATAGGACTTATCAATAATAAAATCAATAAGATGCAAAAATCAACGCTAATTATCAACAAGCCTTTCCTTTGCATGAACATGTAATAACAAATCCAAAAAACAAAAAAAGCGAGCCATCATAGCTCGCTTTTTAATATTCTATATATTATACCAATCGTAGTAAATAACTGATCGCTCTAGCTTGTTAAAATGCTCGATAACTACGTTAGAATTTTTGATTGTAGAATAACTACTTATCGAAAAATTCTGCCTTATTCTCAAGCATTTTTCCTTCGCTATTTCTGATCACTTACTTACTGTGATTGGTATTAGAAGAACTTACAGCAGTTCAACTGATTGTTGAGCAATTACAAATTCTTCGTTAGTTGGGATAACCATGGCTACAGCATTTAGCATTTCTGATTTAGCAATAATGCCATCAGCGCCAAAACGAGCACCTTCGTTACCAGCAACGTCTTCAACAAAACCAAGAATTTTAAGGTTGTTTAAGATTTCACGACGAATTGGTAATGAGTTCTCACCGATACCACCAGTAAAGATGATGCCATCTAGAGAATCTAACGCAGCTAGGTAAGAAGCTACGTATTTAGCTACACGGTATGTGAACACTTGGAATGCTAATGTTGCACCTTCGTGACCTTCTTCCATCGCTTCAAGGATACCACGAGCATCACTTGTTAGACCGGACACCCCTAAGAAACCAGACTCTTTGTTTAGAGAATTAAATACTTGCTCTTGTGACCAACCTTTCTTAAGTAGGTACTCAATGATACCTGGATCTAAGTCACCACAACGTGTACCCATCATTAGGCCAGAAAGTGGAGTAAAGCCCATTGATGTATCAACACTGTTACCGTCTTTAATTGCACACACTGATGCGCCATTACCTAGGTGAACTGAGATAAAGCTAGATTCTTCGATTGGCTTGTTAATCATTTTCGCAGCTTCACGGCTTACAAAATAATGGCTTGTACCGTGGAAACCGTAGCGACGAACACCAAAATCAGTATATAGTTCTTTAGCAATAGCACCTGTGTATGCTCGCTTAGGCATAGTTTGGTGGAAAGCTGTGTCAAATACCGCAAATTGAGGAAGAGAAGGGAAGGCTTCAACAGCAGCACGGATACCAATAGCACCCGCTGGATTATGTAATGGAGCAAGGTCTGATAGGCTTTCAATCTCTGCCGTGACTTCTTCAGAAATACGTACTGTCTCCGTAAATTTCTCTCCGCCATGAACGATACGATGACCAATAGCAACGATACCATCAGTAAAACCTAACTCTTCAGTTAACCCTACTAATTTACCAATTGCGATTTTATGGTGGTTCTCTTCGCCTTCAATGGCGATTTCAGTTTTCTGTCCCTGATACTTCCAGCTCATACGAGCATCTTCCAGACCAAAACACTCACCAAGTCCACTTAATACTGCATCACCAGAAGCAGAATCGATAACAGCAAACTTTAGTGAAGAGCTGCCTGAATTGATAACTAATACGTATTCGTTGTTCATCATTATTCTCTTTTTATAAACTGTAGGATACACATATATTTGTGCCTTTTGTTACACCCCTATTATTCAACTTTTTTTTAATTATTCAACTTTTGTTTCCCTTTACACCCATTTTATCTCTCAAATCTTTGCTTCAGATCAATTCCCACCCATTTACCTCATGGCATCCTAAATAATTCGAACTTTAAAATGTTAACTAAGTCTTATAAATACAATGTTTACTTCTGAACTGGTTGATTTTACATAGCATAAGAACAAGAATGGTATACCGTCTGTTTTTTGACTTATGAATGACATGAATATATTAATTTGCGATGACTCTGCTATCGCCCGAAAAGCACTCTCAAGCAACATCGCATTATCTTCTAATAGTACTCTCTTCCATGCTGAGAATGGTAAAGAAGGGTTGCGTATAATAAGAGATAACCCTATTGATATACTCTTCCTTGATCTTACTATGCCCGTTCTGGATGGTTTTGGAGTTCTTAATCACCTTCCTGTAAATAAGCATCCAACTCAAATAATTGTCATATCAGGTGACATTCAACAGAAAGCTAAACAACGTTGCTACCAACTCGGAGCTCATGAATTTATAGAGAAACCATTTAAACCAGAAGAAATTGCAGATGTTCTTCTTCGATATGGTATCCCCGTTGCTCAAAAGTTAGCGCATCTCCGCCCTAAATATGAATTAAGTGAACACGATGTTATCACTAACATAAAAGAGATTAGTAATGTAGCACTTGGAACCAGTGCCGCACTGATTTCTGAACAGTTTGATCGCTTTATTGACATGCCACTGCCGAATGTAGCCTCACTCCATCACTCTGAATTACAAATGACACTTCAAGATATTGTTAATAATTCTGAGTATCGCGCAATATCACAACGATTTGTTGGTAACGGAATTAATGGTGAAGCCTTAGTTTGCCTACAAGGAAGTGATTTATCGAAGCTTATTGAGAATGAGGATGAGGAAGTTACAGAAAATGAAGCTATTTTAGATATCTCAAATTTATTGGTTTCTTCATTTTTATCTTCATTCAATAAGCAACTGGATATTACAGTATCATTACGTCAACCTATTGTTTTAGAAACTGAGCAATTGAAAGTGGCCTTAAAAGAAGAGGGTTCATTTCTCAGTGGTTATGACACCAACATTTTCACGATTGAATTTGTATATTCAGCTGAAACATTGAATTTAAAATGTGATGTTATTTTTTTAATGGATAATGATTCACTAAGCTCAATCAAATCAACGTTAGAGAGTGTATTATAATGAATACTGATATGAGTGATTTTCACTGGGCAATGCAAGTAATTGGTGACCTAGATGCGGGGTTAATTGTATTGGACGAAGATTATCAAGTCTGTGCCTGGAATGCATTTATGCAATCATACAGTGGGATTACTTCTGACAAAATCTTAGGTAAAAATATTTTTTCTGTGATCCCTGATTTACCTGAAACATGGTTTAGAAAAAAAGTAAATACGGCCTTTAAGCTTAATACGCGTGGTTTTTCTTGCTGGGAAGACCGACCTTACCTATTCAGGTTTAAGAATTTCACTCCGATATCAAATAGCTTAACTGAGATGCGACAAAATATTACATTTTCACCTTTAACCTCTCTCAATGGCAAAGTATCTCATATAAGTATAGTGATCAATGATGTTACTGATATTGCTAAAAATAAACTCCATTTAGAGCAATCAAATGAGCAACTTTCAACCCTAAGCAAAACAGATGGACTAACTAGATTATTTAATCGTGCATATTGGGAATCTTGTTTACAACGTGAATTTGAACAATCAATCATATCTGGATGTATGTCTTCTGTTGTCATTTTTGATATTGACCACTTCAAATGTGTAAATGATACCTATGGCCATACCGTTGGTGATGATGTAATTAGAAATGTAGCAGAATTACTGCGTAAAACTTCTCGTAATACCGATATTTGTGGGCGTTATGGCGGTGAGGAATTTACCGTTATCCTTCCTAGCTCCAATGCAGAGCAAGCTTTGTACTTTGCTGAACGGTTACGTAAAAGAATTGAAAAAGCTATCGTTAAGTGTGAAGGTAATGAGGTTAAATATAAAATCAGCCTAGGTATCTGCGAGTTAACCCCCCATTTAAAAGACTATTTAACTTGGTTAGAAATGGCAGATAAGGCTCTCTATTATTCAAAAGAAAATGGTCGAAATCAATCTACCATTTTTTCGAAAAATCTTATCTCTTAGAACATCAATCGAAGTAATTAAACTAAATAAAAAGCCTGAGTGAAAACACTCAGGCTTTGATTACAAAAAGTAAAGTTATATCCTATAACACTTACCCAGCTATGCGTAATGCCAATACTGTGCTGAACACTTTATTGATCGGCGACCAAACCATCATAAAGCTCTTCACACAAGTGGACCCTGCCCAAAAATGTACGGGTCCATATAATTATCGTTATCCTTTCACACCACCAGCTGTCAAACCACCCACAAGAAACTTCTGAGCAAGTAAGAAAACCAATGTAATAGGTAATGCTGATAATACCGCAGCGGCCGCAAAATCACCCCATAAATAGTTCTGAGGGTACAAATACTGTTGCATACCAACCGCTAATGTGTATGAGTTTACATCAGAAAGCAGTAAAGATGCCACTGGTACTTCAGTAATAACACCAATAAATGACAAAATAAATACAACGGCCAGAATCGGCACCGACAATGGTAACAATACTAAGCGGAATGCCTGCCATGGTGTTGCCCCATCTAACGCAGCTGCTTCTTCTAATGAGTTATCTATAGTTTCAAAGTAACCTTTGATTGTCCAAACGTGTAATGCTATTCCGCCTAAATAAGCAAAGACTAAGCCACCATGAGTATTTAAACCTAAAAATGGAATATATTGACCTAACTTATCAAACAATGCATATAAAGCAACAAGTGCTAATACTGCTGGGAACATTTGGAAAATCATCATACCTTTGAGTATAGTCTCTTTTCCTTTAAAACGTAGTCGAGCAAATGCATAAGCACTGGTTGTCGAGAGTGCTACAATTAAAATAGAGCTGATAGCAGCAACTTTAATTGAGTTCCATAGCCAAGTTAATACTGGGAATGGAGGCTGTGTTGTTGAACCATCAGCATGTTCGACAGCAATACCAAGTGCTAATTTCCAATGCTCTAGCGATGGATTTTCAGGAATAATACTCCCTGTTGCAAAATTACCCTCACGAAACGAAATAGTAATAACCATAAGTAGTGGAAAAATAATCATTGCTAGGAAAATCCACATGGCTACATGAGTTGCCCATACACGATATTTTAAGTTTTGTCCTTGAACCATTGCCATATCAATGAATCCTTATTTATTGGGTATATTTAGTAGCTACATATTAATTTTTAATACATAGCTACTTAATTATTAATTATTTGATAATTTAGTAAAACGTAGGTTCAGTAACGCTAAGCCACCAACCAGTAAGAAAATAAGTGTTGCAATTGCACTTGCTAAACCAAAGTCTTGGCCACCACTGCCTTCAAATGCGATTCGGTAAGTATAACTTACTAGTAAATCTGTATAACCGGCAGGCTCTGTTGTACCTATCATGTTTGGCCCACCTTTGGTTAATAACGCAATCATAACAAAGTTATTAAAGTTAAAGGCAAAGGCAGCAATCAGTAGTGGAGTTAATGGTTTCACCATCATTGGCACTGTAATTTTAAGAAAGTTCTGAAGTGGCCCTGCACCATCAATTGCTGATGCTTCATATAGATCTTCCGGTATTGATTTTAATAAACCCATACATAAGATCATCATATAAGGGAAACCTAACCAGGTATTCACTATCAAAACCATCACTTTTGCCGTGAACGGGTCAGAGAACCAATTAGGCTGAATACCAAACATGCTATCAAGCAGCATATTAATTTCACCGAAACTTTGGTTAAACAAACCACGGAATATCAAGATCGAAATAAACGCGGGAACGGCATAAGGCAGAATGAGAAGCAAACGATATACTGCACGACCTTTAAGCTCTTCCCACTGTACGACAGCAGCAAGTACTAAACCGATCGCTAATGTGAAAACCACGGTACAAGTTGCAAAAATAACAGTCCAGATAAAGATACTAATAAAGGGTTCTTTAATACCGTCATCTTTCCAAATACGTTCAAAATTTGCAGTTCCAACATTCACAACAAACCCCGGAGAAACAGGGTCACCAACAAAAACATCGTTATCATTTACTTCTTGATAAAAACCTGTTTCATGATTTGCTTTAAAGTAGGTTTCTGTTTTTTTGTTGTATAACGTTTCCCCATCATCTTGTAATACAAACAATGGACCAACTGCAGCAAACTTACGTAAGCCACTCATCTTAATTTCCTCGCCTGATGGCATAGATAAGGTAATTAAGTTTAAGCTAGGACGCTTAGCAATGATCTCTTTGATCTTCGCTTTTTTTCCTTTTACGGTTTCTACAGATTTAAGATCTAGATGACGCTCAACCGCCTCTGAAATCTGAAAAGTATCAGTCGCTAATAGTTGACCTGAATCTTTAATGGTTAAGACATAACCATCACCTTGATTCATTAATTGAAACTTATAACTTTTACCACTTTGGTAAGTCTTGGATAAATGAACCGTTTGAGCACGCTCTAAGGTAACTTGGTTCGTTGCACTGTAGTTGGTAAATGCCAACCCAATAGTGTAAACCAAGGGAAATATAATGAACAAAATCATGCCAGCGATACCGGGATAAGTATATCGATGAGCGTATGTTTTTTTACTACCAAATACATAAACGGCTAACGATGCTAATACAAGCGTTAACATTGCAAATGCAGTTTCACCACGAGAATACATAAGTACGCATACATAGCCATTTATCGCAGCAATAGAAGACAATAAGCCCCATTTTGCAAGTGATTTTAGATTTGTGTGCGAAGCGACTGCTGTTGTCATAAGCTCCAAGACCTTTTTAAAAATACCAACCTAGTAAGTCAATTAAATTGAACAACAGACTTACTATGATGAGTATTAGAGAATAATTTGTTAAGTTAAGAATAGAGAAGAAGCTCATGCTCCTCCTCTCTAATTTATTTTTACTTAGTCATGCGCTGTTCAGCAGCAGATAAAGCGTCTTTAATGCTCTGACGACCGTCAACTACGTTTCCTAATGCCTCTTCCATGCTGTACCAGAAAGTAGTGAATTGTGGAATATTTGGCATGATTTCACCGTTCATTGCATTATCCATTGTTGCTGCAATGCGAGGATCATTACCTAGTTGCTCTTGGAATGAATTTAAAGCAACTGCGCCTAGTGGTTTATCATCATTTAAGCTCTTCAAGCCTTCATCTGTTAATAAGTAACTTTCGAAGAATTCAACAGCTAGGTCTTTATTCGGAGACACGGCACTAATACCACCAACCCAAACACCAACGAATGGTTTAGACGCTTGACCATGGAACTTAGGCAATGTAGTTACACCATAATCGATACCCGCTTTTTCGATGTTTGCCCAGCCCCAAGGACCATTAATCATCATTGCTACGTTGCCTTTGACAAACTCAGATTCTGCTACTGAGTAATCCATATCTGCAGAAATAGTTTTATCTTTTACCATTGTTTCGATGAAGCCCATCGCATCTTGAACACCTTTTTGGTTCACACCTGCGTTCTTGATGTCATAGCCTTCTGCTGTTTTTTCAAATGCGTAGCCACCGTCAGCCGCTAATAGAGGCCAAGTGAAGTAAGCACCACCACGTAAAGGCCACATGATCGCTTTTTGATCATTTTTCATTAATTTTTTATCTAATGCTGGAATGTCTTCCCAATTTTTTGGTGGCGTTTTCACCAATGCTTTGTTGTAGATAAGCGATACAGATTCGATTGCTACTGGGTAAGCAATTGTCTTACCTTTGTAATCTACCGCATCCCATGCAAAATCAACAATTTCAGATTTCAATTCATCTGATGGCTTAATTTCAGCTAAAAGACCAGCCTCAGCAAAACCACCAAAACGGTCGTGAGCATAGAAAATCATGTCTGGACCATCACCAGCGGCCGCTACTTGAGCAAATTTTTCTTCCGCTTTATCAGGGAAAGCAACGGTTACTTTAATCCCTGTATCTTCTTCAAAACGTTTACCTACTTCAGCCATACCTTCATATGCTTTATCGCCAGTTACCCAGATAGTAAGTTGACCTTCTTCGATTGCAGCAGAAGCGTTAATTGAACCAAGAGCTGCCATTGTGCAAAGTGCGACAGTACTGAGGACTTTTTTCATTGTGAATCCTTCCTTTATAATTAGCGAATCATCCGTAGGGTTGAAATAAAGTTGGTGATGATTCAGTTTTCAGGCTGTATTCTCATGAATTATTACCTTTAATTCATCCTCCTACTCCCTACGCCTTTTTCTTACTCAACAAAAATCGTGATCTCAGTCGACTTATGCCTTGCGCCACCTCACAAAAGACGCGCCAAACGAGATCACCTTCACATTGAAATTTAAAAAAACTTTGAACTCCATCGATATTTTCAAAAAATGTGACCTAGGTACTCCTCCCCCCTACTCCCCCAAAAAAAAGCAGAAGGAGGAGGATGACGTAATCTCATTTTTACTGAAGAATGACACCATAAAGCTAATTAGCTAATCGTATTTAAAATTGAAATATAATGAGGATGGACACAATGACGAGTGTCACTTTACGTAACGTTTGTAAAGCCTACGGCGACGTTAAAATATCGAAAAACATTGATTTAGACATAAACTCAGGAGAGTTCGTTGTTTTTGTTGGGCCGTCTGGCTGTGGTAAGTCAACCTTATTACGCTGTATTGCAGGCTTAGAAGACATTACTTCTGGTGATTTATACATGGGTGACAAGCGTATGAATGACATCGAGCCTTCTAAGCGTGGTGTCGGCATGGTATTCCAATCTTATGCTCTTTATCCACACCTAAACTTATTTGATAACATGTCTTTTGGTTTAAAATTAGCTAAAGCAGATAAGAATGAAGTGAAAAAGCGAGTTGATCATGCTGCTGATATTCTTCAACTAGGTCACTTGCTAGAGCGCCAACCAAAAGCCCTTTCTGGGGGTCAACGTCAGCGTGTTGCTATCGGTCGTACTTTAGTGTCTCAACCAGATGTTTTTCTTCTTGATGAGCCTCTATCAAACCTAGATGCCGCACTACGTGTTCAAATGCGTATTGAAATTGCTAAACTGCATAAAAAACTTGGTTGTACCATGATCTATGTAACTCATGATCAAGTAGAAGCAATGACAATGGCTGAAAAAATAGTGGTCCTTGATGGGGGTTATGTTTCTCAAGTGGGAGCCCCACTAGAATTATACCATTACCCTAAAAACCGTTTTGTTGCAGGGTTTATTGGCTCACCTAAAATGAACTTTATGAGTGTGTTCATTGAAGATGTTGAAAAAAACCAAGTCAAAGTACAATTTAAAAATGGCTCTTCATTCTGGATCCCAGTAGATGGAACACATGTCACTCGTGGAGAAAGAATGTCTTTAGGGATCCGCCCTGAACACTTAGTTGCCGCAGAAGATAGCGATGCTGTTATTGAAGGTGATGTTCTTGTTGTTGAAAAATTGGGATATGAAACACAAATTTATTTAACAATTGAAGATGGTGATGCCGATATGATATACCGTGTACCTGATACTGCTTTAGTAGAGGCAGGAGATGCTTTCTCTGTTGGTATACCAGCCCATCGTTGTCACTTATTCCATGATGACGGAAAAGCATGCCAAAGGCTCTATAAAGAAGCCGGCGCTTAACAGACATTAATTTATTATTACAAAGCCCAACAATGAATTGGGCTTTTGTTGTTTATTCAGAGGTATATTGTGAACACACATCATGCATTTCCGCACCCTTTAGGTGCAACTCTTACTTCCCATGGATGTAACTTTTCAGTTCACCATACTTCTCAATACCCAGTATCATTAATTATCTTTAATGATGATGGCACTTACCATGAATATCCATTCACTGAAGAGTATGGTTCAATCAAATATACGTTTATTGAGGGAATTACTGAAAACACTATCTATGGTTTTCAAATCCTTCAGAAAAACAAGGCTCTTCTTTTACTCGACCCTTATGCGAAAGCATTAAAGAATCCCCCTCACTATCAAGTACCTTACACAGAAGAACAAAGTTGGGAGCTTGCTCAATGTGTTGTGGTAAATGATAATTTTGATTGGCAGGAAACTAAAAAGCCATCAATTTCTCGTTCTGAAACTATTTTATTAGAAACTCATGTTAAAGGATTTACTCTACTTAATTCAAAAGTTAATGAGGAAGTCCGTGGTACTTATCTTGGTTTAGCTGACCCAGCAACAATCAATCATTTAAAGCAGCAAGGTATTACTACTGTTCAGCTACTCCCTGTTGCTGCTTGTATGCATGAACCACACTTGCTTGAAATGGATATGGTGAACTATTGGGGTTATAACCCAATCTCTTTTATGGCTCCTGACCCAAGATATGCACACCAAGATGCAGTAACAGAATTCAAGACAGCAGTTCGAGAGCTGCATAAAAATAATATTGAAGTCATTTTAGATGTGGTATACAACCATACTGCCGAAGGTGGAAATGGCGGGACAATTTTTAATTTAAAAGGCCTAGACCAAGATTATTATCTTCACCATCATGGCAATTACACCAATTATACTGGGTGTGGTAATACTTTAGATATCACTCATCAGCCAAGTCTAAATCTAGTGATGGATACCTTAAGATATTGGGTAGAACACTACCATATTGACGGGTTTCGCTTTGATTTAGCTGCTACATTAGGTCGTGAGTATGATCAATTTAATCCTAACAATGCTTTTTTCAAAGCCGTCGCTCAAGATCCTATTCTTCAAAAAGTAAAATTAATTGCAGAACCTTGGGATATTGGTCCTAATGGTTACCAGGTCGGACAGTTTCCCGATGGCTGGAATGAATGTAGCGATAAGTTTCGAGATACCATCAAAAGTTTTTGGCGTGGAGAGCAAAACTATCTTAAATCTGTCGCTACGCGTTTAATGGGTTCTAGAGATCTAGTCAGCGCCTCTCGCTGGCCTCATAAGTTGCCAGTAAACTACATAAGCTACCATGATGGATTCACCCTACAAGACCTTGTAAGCTACAAAGAGCGTCATAACTATGCTAATGGTGAAGAGAATAGAGATGGACACGGCGATAATCGTTCTGATAACTATGGTATTGAAGGTGTAACTGATAATCCAAGAATCATTGCTCTTCGTGAAAAGCAGAAGCGTAATATGATGACAACTTTGTTATTTAGTTTTGGTATCCCACATCTTTTAGCTGCGGATGCATGCTCACACACTCAACAAGGCAATAATAATGCTTACTGCCAAGACAGCGATATTAGTTGGGTTAAATGGGATTTAGATAAAACAGCTCAAGAGTTTTCTATATGGCTTGCTGCAATGAATCATGCAAGGCAAACTCATATGGTGCCAATTATCAATGCTTTCAGTGGCACAAAAAGATCACAACAAAAAGTAGAATGGTATACCCCGGAAGGTAATAATATGACACATAGTGATTGGCATGGCGCTGAATCATTATGTCTTCACCTTAATATTTACGATGGTGAAAAAGAACTGCTTATCCTAATCAATCAATCAAATGTGCCAACTCGTTTTGAGTTACCAAAGCCGACAAAACACTCTCGTTGGTCACTAATTTGTAATACTCAACATACGAGTCTAAAACCAAAACAAGTTGTATTTGATTACAGCCTATCTCCATTATCTATTGCTGTATTTCACGCAGAATAGGAAATAAAAAAGGAGGCAATTAGCCTCCTTTTTTTTACTTCCACCAAGTTAATCTAACTCAGCTTCAGATTTTACACGTCCTTTGTGATATGTCCTATACGCTAAAGCCATCAGCGTAATTAGTAATTTGGAAGTCATCCAGATCATATACGAACAATCTACCTTAAAAAATTGATGTGTAAAAAGACAAAGTCTCTAGTTAAAAATTTCATCTTACTGAATCTAAGACAGAACAACACTATCAAAAAATAACAAGATTGTCACAATCTACATACAAAACGACGTACCATTTCATTTATATTGTAAGCTTTTCGGTTAAATTTATAAAGCTATATAATTTGTGCAAGGCGTTCTTGTACAACACCAACAATTAAATCTGGCTGAAATTTAGAAATAAATCGATCACACCCGACTTTTTCTACCATCGCATCATTAAAGCTACCACTTAGCGAAGTATTTAGAGTAATAAATAAATCACTCATTCTAGGATCCGTTCTGATCTCATGTGTTAATTTATAGCCGTCCATCTCTGGCATTTCAGCATCGGTAATCATTAATAAGATCTCATCAGTAACCACCTTACCTTCATCACACCAGCCTTTTAATAAATTTAGAGCTTGCCTACCATCACTTTTTTCTATTACTTCAAGTCCCAATTGTTGAAGTGTATTTCTAACCTGCGTACGAGCTGTACTTGAATCATCAACAATCAAAACTTTGCGTCCGTGCATATGATTAACAAGCTTTTGGTCTAATACTCCTTCTGAAATTGAAATATCGTATTCAATTATTTCAGCCAGTACTTTTTCAACATCAATAATTTCAACAATACGTGTTGTATTGGGTTCAACTTCAACTTGCGTAATTGCAGTAAGAAAATTATGACGACCCACTGTTTTTGGTGGTGGTTGAATATCAGCCCAAGTCGTATTGATAATATTTTGAACTTGACCAACTAAGAAGCCTTGAGTTGTTCGATTATATTCAGTAATTATTAATGTTGTTTCTTCATTATCCCCCATTGCTTTCATACCAATAGCACCACGTAAATCAATAACTGGTACTGATTCACCACGTAAGCTTGCTACACCAGAAATATGATAATGAGATCCCGGCAGCCTAGTTAACTTAGGTACTTTAAGAATTTCTTTTACTTTAAAGACATTGATCGCGAAAATTTGAGTGGTGTTTAGCTTAAAAAGCAACAATTCCAATCGATTTTCACCCACTAGCTGGGTTCGCTGATCAACACTATTTAACATTCCACTCATCGATTACACCCACTTAAAAATAAAAATACACTAACAATATAGTTAGTAAATGTTTTTATAGCACACTAATGCTATATATTATCGGCAATTTTGAGAACTCTTTAACAAGTTGGTGCAAAAAAATAGACAATAATGTTACCATTCCCAAAATAAGCATCAGATAAGATGTGTGTTGTACTAAATCTAAGGAATTTTCTATGCCTCAAACACAGCCCCAACCGCTACTCGTTCGTATGATGAATACTAACATCGTTATACAAATCCTTATTGGTATTATAGCAGGTGTTACTCTAGCTACATTATCACCAGATCTTGCAGTATCAGCAGGTCTCTTTGGTCAACTGTTCGTAAGTGCACTAAAAGCTATTGCTCCTATTCTAGTTTTTATCTTAGTCGCATCTTCTATTGCTAATCAAAAACGCGGACAAGATTCAAACATGAAACCTGTTGTGGTTTTATATTTAGTCGGTACCTTTTGTGCTTCATTAACCGCAGTGGGTATGAGCTTCCTTTTTCCGACAACTCTCTCTCTAGTTACTGATGCTGCCACTAATAGTGCCCCAGAAGGGATTGCTGAAGTTCTTCATACATTACTATTCAAAATCATTGATAACCCAATCAATGCAATCATGACTGGTAATTTTATTGGTATTTTGGGTTGGGCTGTTGCACTTGGACTTGGACTTCATTCAGCATCTGATGCAACAAAGAAAGTATTTATTGATCTTTCAAACTGTATTTCAAGTATTGTGACGGTTGTTATCCGTTTCGCACCTATTGGTATCTTTGGCTTAGTATCAAATACTTTTGCTGAAACTGGTTTTGATGCACTGGCTGGTTACTCGCACCTATTAGCAGTACTACTTGGCTCAATGGTATTTATTGCTCTTGTTGTTAATCCATTGATCGTATTTATTCGTACTAAACGTAATCCATACCCACTAGTGTTCTTGTGTCTACGTGAGAGCGGCGTAACAGCATTCTTCACACGAAGCTCTGCCGCAAACATTCCAGTTAATATGGCACTATGTGAGCGTCTGAATTTACATAAAGACACTTACTCAGTATCAATCCCACTTGGTGCAACAATTAACATGGCCGGTGCTGCGATTACTATCACAGTGCTTACATTGGCTGCGGTTCATACTGTTGGCGTAACGGTAGATTTACCAACAGCAGTACTTCTTAGTCTTGTTGCTGCAGTCTCTGCATGTGGGGCATCTGGCGTTGCTGGTGGTTCACTACTTCTAATTCCATTAGCATGTAGCTTATTTGGTATTCCTAACGAAGTTGCAATGCAAGTTGTTGCTATCGGCTTCATCATTGGCGTAGTACAAGATTCTGCAGAAACGGCACTAAACAGCTCAACAGATGTTATTTTCACAACTGCTGCTTGTCGCAAAGCGGATAATCCATACAAGCCACTAGTTCAAACATCAAATTCTTAACCAAAATTAAGAATTAAAATCAAAAATGGCAGCTTTTAGCTGCCATTTTTATATTGTTAATGTTCGTTGTGTTGGTATAAATAAATAGAATAGAAAAATGCTAATAAAGCACATAATGTTGCTGGTATTGCTAAAGTATTAATTCCCAAAGATGGATAAGCATAACCGCCAATTACTCCACCAAATACAAAACCAAAAGCAATAAATAAGTAAAGAGCAAGACGACGACGATGAATAACCTCTCCTTTAAGCTTCATACCTAACATAATTCCCAAATCGGTTAAAACCCCTGTCACATGGGTTGTTCGTACCACTGCTCCACTGTAGGTCGTAACAAGCCCATTTTGCAAACCACAGGCTGCAGAAGCCAAATAATGGCCCCACTGACTTCCTTCACCTAAAACAATCATTGCAGCAAACAACAACACACTTTCAATACAGAGTGCGAAATTATATCGTCGCCCTAATTTTAATGCCGTACAACCGACAATTAAGCTACTTAATGAAGAGCCTAAGATAAAGGCTAAATATAATAAAGAATAAATGCCATGTTGTTTCATTAAACCCAAGTAATTGAGTTCCAAGCAACGTTGCAGTACCAGAGAGATGAGAGATAGATTGATGCTGAAAACCCAATAAGCCTACTGAGTTAGTGATCCCAGCTAAAAGTGCTAGAAAGAAGGTGCCGTATTCGACCCATTTAGGTAGTTTTGAAATCACGATGCGATACCTAGCCAGTAAAGAGCGTTATTCTATACCCATGTAACGTCAAGATACAGTTTCAGTAAAATTTATCTAACTCTGTACGCTTATCGACAGTAAATAAAAAGGAAAGACGCAATGTCTTTCCTCTAAATATTTTTAATTAGTCGTTTTATTCAAACTACGATAAATACATTTTCACATATTTCTCAGCCGCTTCATCCCAACTAAAATTTTGCGTCATTGCATGTAATTGCACGCGTTTTATTTCATTTAGGTTCTGACTGTAAAGTAATAATGAACGCATCAATACCAATAATAACTCAACCGGATCTGGGTTTTTAAAGCTAAAGCCCGTAGCATTTTCAGGATTATTATCATAATCAATCACACTATCTTTAAGCCCACCGACTTCACGAACAATTGGAAGTGTTCCATAAGCCATACTGTAGATCTGATTTAATCCACACGGTTCAAACTCTGATGGCATTAAAAAGAAATCAGCGGCAGCTTCAACCCAATGGGCTAATTTATTACTGTAAGCTTCAACAAAAGCCAACTTATCGCTATGCTTATCTGCAATTTTAGCTAATTGACTAGCAAGAGCCGAGTCGCCAGTACCAACAATAATCATTTGAACATCATTTTTTAAGAATTGCTCTAATATAGGCAATAAATAATGAATACCCTTTTGATTAGTCAGACGACAAACCATACCATACACAGCAACGTCTTTTGCTGGAAGAGATACTTCTTGCTGTAAAAGTGCTTTACAAGCTTTCTTACCTCGAACCATGCTTAGACGATTAGCTTTAAACTGTTTAGGAATAAAACTATCAACTTCAGGGTTCCACTCACTATAATCACAGCCGTTTAAAATTCCAAACAAATCAGACTCTCTTGCTTGGAAATCACCAGACATACCATGCGAACCTAGTTCAGTTAGTAGCTCTTTAGCATAAGTTGGGCTTACTGCATTTATTTTATCAGCACATGATACACCCGCTTTTAACATACTAATATGCGTATGACTTACAGCGGCTTCTGGTACATAATGAGATTTAAATTCAGCGAGGCATTCAATTTCATCATAGTGAAAAATACCTTTAAATACCGCATTATGCACAGACAGAACACTACGAGTTTGCAAAAAGAACACATCATTTTCATAACGTTTCTTCAATAGATATGGTACTAACCCTGTATGCCAATCATTTGCATGAATAACATCAGACTTTACATTGAGCTTTTGTAACATATCTAAGCAAGCTGCACTGAAAAATGCAAAACGCTCACCATTATCTGAATATGCTTGATTATTTACCGCATACATTTCTGCACGGTCAAAATACTCAGCACACTCCACACCAAGCACAGAAATACCATCTACTTCTAACGCTCTTACTTGGTAAGAGGTATGTGGCCAGTGTTCTAATTTTGTTTCCAACACAATCTCTGCGTCGTCTCGACCTGGGATCGTTTTATAAGCAGGCATCGCAATAGTAACTTGGTGACCTAACTTTTTAAGTGACTTAGGCAAAGCCTTGGCAACATCTGCCAAGCCTCCACTTTTGATCAATCCTTCGACCTCAGATGCTACAAATAAAATTGAAAGCGTCTTAGTAACCAATTCTCTCTCCTTTAGGGATAACCACTATTCCTTCATCTGAAACATGATACTTCTTCTTGTCTTCTTGAAGATTAACACCAATTTCAGTTCCAGCGGCAATATCTACGCCTTTATCTACAATAACACGACGTAAAACACAACCTTCGCCTATTTTAACATCACCTAAAAGAATACTTTCACTAATATCACACGCTGAAGCAATATTACTACGGAAGCCTAATACTGATTTTTCTATACGAGAGCCACGGACATAACTACCCCCACATACAAGACTATCAATAATTTGTACACGACCATTATCTGAGTCAGTAAAAGTTGCTGGTGGTAACGGCGGATAATAAGTATGCAGAGGCCATTTACGATTATACAAAGAGAATGGTGCATCTTTCTTAAGTAAATCCATATGCGCTTCCCAGTACGATTCGATCGTACCTACATCACGCCAGTAAACCTCTTCTTTTTCACCCGTAATATGGTTAGTACTAAAGTCATAAACATAAACATTACCTTCAGGGAACATTTTTGGAATAATGTCTTTACCAAAATCATGAGACGAATCATCTAGTTCTGCATCATATTTTAGCTCTTTACATAAACTTTCTGATTCAAAAATGTAATTACCCATTGAGACTAATGCAATACCTGGATGGCCTGGAATACACTTTGGATTTGCTGGTTTTTCTTCAAAACCAATCATTTTCCCATGTTCGTCAACTTCAATAACACCAAAACCAGTTGCATCTTTTGCTGGCATACGAAGTGCTGATACCGTTAAAGAAGCTTCTTTTTTCTTATGAAAATCAAGCATTTGCCTAATGTCCATTTTATAAATATGATCGGACCCAAAAATACAAACGTGCTCTGGTTCAGAAGCTTCTATAAAACTGATGTTTTGATAAATAGCATCAGCAGTACCTTCATACCAACGTTTGCCAGTACGCATCTGAGCTGGTATTGGGTCAATAAAGCGATCAGTAATTCCATTTACATTCCAACCTTTTTTCATGTGTTGAAATAAGGATTGAGACTTAAACTGAGTTAGTACATAAATTCGCATCAAATCTGCATTTACGAAGTTATTCAATGCAAAATCAATTAAACGATAGCTTCCGCCAAATGGTACCGCAGGTTTCGTTCTAGACTCAGTTAATGGGCGAAGACGTGAACCTTCACCACCAGCCAAAATCATTCCTAATACACCAGCCATTGTTTCTCCCTTTATTTAATTTTTATGTTATTACGACATGAAATCGTCGTAATTAATCTATTTATTTGGGAGTAAGTTAACACATATAAGTTTCAAAACTGTGAACTAGGTAACTTCTGTTTATTTATAAATAATATTCAATCAAGAATGTGCATCACATCAATATTTCACAGAGAGAAGTAACATTTTCATAACAATGCCAGCGCTTAAATACAATATATCGCTCCTTAAAAAGCATTACCCTAAATTCAACAAGTGTAATACTCTAATCACTTAATTAACCTAATCAGAGGTAGCTATGTCATCTTCTCTTTTTCAGCAATTACAACTGGTGTGGGATTACCATTTACTCCATCAACCTATCCAAAAAAGTGATGCTATTTTTGTCTTATGTAGTTATGACCTAAGAGTTGCAGAGCATGCGGCACAATTGTATCTCGATGGTTATGCTCCATTATTAATATTTTCAGGGGCTCAAGGTCGAGCTACTGAAGGTTTATTTACCTTAAGTGAAGCTGAAACCTTTGCGAATGTAGCAAAAGATATGGGGGTTCCCTCTTCTGCAATTATTGTCGAGACTAAAGCAACAAATACGGGAGAAAATATATTCTTCACCCAAGCATTGCTAAAAAAGAAAAGCATTACACTTAACTCGCTACTTTTAGTGCAAAAGCCCTATATGGAAAGGAGGTTGTTAGCTACGTTCTTAAAAAATTGGAATGATATTGAGTTCTGTATTAGCTCACCTAATATTAGTTTTATCAATTACCCAACTGATGAAGTTACGTTTGATCATGTCGCTAGTATTATTTTAGGTGAATTACATCGTTTGAAGGTTTATCCAACACTTGGTTATCAAGAAGCACAAGATATCCCTAAAGGTGTATGGGAAGCTTTTGAAAATTTGACTAAACTCGGGTTTGATGAACATCTCTTATCTAACTAATTCAACCCATAAAGACAAAAAGCCCTGAATAATATCATTCAAGGCTTTTATTTATGATTTAATTACTGAATCACTTCAAACGATAAAATATCGTCGATAATGGTGGTAACGTAATTGAAATAGACTGTGATATCCCTTGAGATTCAACGCTTTCAGTCTTGACGTTACTACTAACAGAATATTCACTACCGCCATACATGTGAGCATCACTATTTAAAATTAGCTCATACTCACCAGACATTGGCATGCCCAAACGGAAACCTTCTCTTGGTGCGGGAGTAAAGTTACTCACCACCAAAATACGTTCGCCATTGTCACCCAAGCGTTCATGAGCTAACACACTCATTTCTGCTTCATCTTGTAAACGCCACTCAAAACCCATTGGACTACAATCATTTTGATATAACGCAGGCTCTGAGGTGTACATTTTATTTAAATCACGTACTAAGCGCTGCATACCTGAATGACGTTCAAATTGCGTTAAGAACCATTGTAGCTGATCATCATGATCCCACTCTGCACTTTGAGCAATTTCTGCACCCATAAAATTCAGTTTTTTACCTGGTTGCCCATACATATAACCCATATAAGCACGCATGTTCGCTGTTTTCTGCCACTCATCACCAGGCATTTTATCTAAAATTGAGCCTTTACCGTATACAACTTCATCATGAGACAGTGACAATACATAGTTTTCACTAAATGCATAGACCATTGGGAAGGTAATAGTATCATGATGGTAACGTCGGTGAATTGGATCTTCTTGAATATAACTCAGACTATCGTGCATCCAACCCATATTCCATTTGAAACCAAAGCCTAAACCACCATCAAAAGTTGGTGCAGAAACTCCCGGGAAAGCAGTCGACTCTTCAGCGATTGTCATGGCATTTGGGTAATGAGAATAGACTTCTTCATTCATCCACTTTAGCAATGCGATGGCACCATGGTTATGATTACCACCATCCCAGTTAGGGATCCATTCATCATCTTCACGTGAATAGTCTAAGTAAAGCATTGAAGCAACCGCATCAACACGTAAACCATCAATATGGAAATGCTCAAACCAATACAATGCATTAGATACTAAAAATTCACGAACATGTTGTTGATCGTAGTTATAAATATAACTCTGCCAATCATTATGCCAACCACGACGAGGATCAGGGTCATTAAACAGTGACGTCCCATCAAAGTTCGCTAAGCCGTGAGAATCGGATGGGAAGTGTGCTGGAACCCAATCCAATACAACTCCAATTCCTGCTTGGTGACACTGATCAACAAAGAATTTGAAATCATCAGGTGTACCAAAACGGCTAGTTGGAGAGAATAAACCAATCGGTTGATAGCCCCAAGAGCCATAAAATGGATGCTCAGATACAGGCATTAATTCAAGGTGAGTATACCCCATTTCAACCATATACGGGATCAGCTCTTTTGCCAATTCACGATAAGTTAAAAAATCGCCTTGCGCATTTCGTTTCCAAGAGCCAGCATGAAGCTCGTAAAATGACAATGCTTCTTTTTGCTTTTGGGTTACCGGTCGAGTTTGCCACGCTGTATCTTGCCATTGGTAATCAGCTTGATCATAAACTACAGAAGCAAACGAAGGGTATTGTTCATTATAAGCACCGAATGGGTCCATTTTATGAGGTAAAATCTCCCCATGCGGTCCCTTTAGTTCAAACTTATATTTTACACCTGCTACTTGCTCTGGAATAAATAATGCCCACAGTCCATTATCAATACGCTGCATTGGATGACGTCGGCCATCCCACTGATTAAAATCACCAATAATACTTACCGCTGAAGCATTAGGAGCAAATACGACATAGCGCACACCTTGAACGGTCTTATTACCTCGTTCTAGCGTAACTAAATGTGCACCTAAGTGATTGTACATTTCTTTGGGTGTATGTGCTTGCGCGTCAGTTGGAGATATATTGTGATATTGATACGGGTCATCAATCACTTGTTCTGAGCCATTCCAATCAATGACTAATTGATAATGCTGCTCAGTAAGATCAAGTGCTTCATTTAAGATAAACAAGCCTGCTTGCTGAGGGGCAGGGTTCAATAAACGCTCTGAACCAATAGAAGGACGAACACGAACAGATGTTGCTCCTGGAAGCCAAACACGTAGTGCTATGTCATTAGATTGATATTGTGGACCTAGAAAAGAAAACGGATCGGAAAATGCAGCCCTTTCAAGCTGCATATAAATGTCCTTTTCTTTACGTTCAACAAGTAAGTTCAACGTAAATACTCCTTATTATTTTCGGCTCGCTTGAGCACGAATGTCAGTTAAACGCTTAGTTAACTCATTCACTTCTTGACGATTAAAAATTTCATCTAAAGTGATGGATAACTTACGACGCCAGTTTGGATATTCATCAACAGTTCCCGGTATGTTAACTGGTTTATCCATCTCTAGCCAATCTTCAAGCTGTAAACTGAGAAGTGTGCTCGATCCCGCTGCTAAATGACATTGTAAAGCATCACTTAAATGTCTATCCATAGGAACAAAAGATGCGTCACGACCAACACCTTCTGGTAGATAACCGTGGAAATCAACACTATTTAAAATCTCTTGCTTTGATTCTGCACGAGTCGCAAACAACTCTTTAAGTTGTTCAGCATCTGGATACAAACCAATCTCTTCACCCATTTTTAAATCATCACAATGCCAGAAACCGCGTAATGTTGGCATATCATGCGTACATAATGCCGACATTGACTGTTCTTGATAATGCGTTGGTGAATAAAAACCACCATCTTCTGCTGTTTCAAAGAAGAATACTTTATATGAATGAATACCTGCATCAGCCAGTAAATCAACAATCTCATCAGGTACTGTACCTAAATCTTCACCAATCACAGAGCATTCATGACGATGACTTTCTAATGCAAGGATTGATAACATGTCTTCTACTGGGTAGTACATGTATGCACCTTTAGTGGCATCTTCACCTTTAGGGATCCACCACAAGCGCAACAAACCTAATACATGGTCAATACGTAATGCGCCACATGCTTTCATGTTCGCACGTAATAATTCAATATATGCATCATAAGCCGTTGCTTTTAATGCATGAGGGTTCAATGGCGGTAAACCCCAATTTTGGCCTAGTGGCCCTAAGATATCAGGTGGAGCGCCGATGCTCACGTCCAAACATAAGTTACCATGGTCAGCCCACGTTTCTGAGCCAGAATCAGCAACACCGACGGCTAAGTCACGATAAAGACCTACATCCATTCCTTTGTTTTCAGCAAACTGTTGAACATCATTAATTTGTGTAAAAGCAAGCCATTGTAGGTACATGTACAAGTTAACTTGATCACGGTTTTCCGTAATAAATTGTTGTACTTGCTTGTTATCAAAATGTTGAAGCTCATTTGGGAAAACAGGCCAGCCCCAAATACTTTGATCTTGGGTATATAGTGTATTATGAAGCGCATCAAATGCAGCTTGATGAAGTAAGCTTTCTCCACCTTGCTCAACAAATGCAAGAAAAGCTTCAGCACGAGCACTTTTCTTATCTAAATGACGAGCTTTAAACTCTTCAAATAAGAAAGGTAATACACTCATTTTAAGTGAAGATACTTCCGTATAATTCACCCAATGTGATTGGCGAGCGTCATTTAAACGTTGTTGGAATGCAGCACTACCTACTAACTCTTGAGCTTTGTTACATAAGGCAAATTCAGGCACTGAACAAACATCAATATACAGAATATTCAACCAACGGCGTGATGATGGGCTGTATGGGCTTGCACCTTCTGGGTTTGCAGGGAATAGTGAGTGAATTGGATTTAAGCCTACAAAATCACCACCACGATTTGCAATATCACCAACTAATTGCTTTAAGTCACCAAAATCACCAATACCCCAATTATGAGCGGTTCTTAATGTGTAAAGCTGAACACTTGGTCCCCACATTTTTTTATCTTGATTGATAGCTTCTTGCTTAAAGCACGCTTGTGGCGTCACAATCAGTGTCATTTTATAAGGCGCTTTACGGCGCTTACGAATAATCTCTAATTGATGATAACCCCAAGGTAGAGTTGGTAAAGAGAATAATAATACACCATCATTTTCACGATCATCTTCAATAATCTGTGATTGTAAGTAGCCTTCTAGGATTTCACCTTTTTCGGTGGTCACTTTCCAACTAAACTCGCTGATGCGCGCACTCTTACCTAGATACATTTCCACTTGTAGAGGTTCGTTATCACGAATAACTTTTACTGATGCTAGCACTTCTTTTTTTTGCATTTTTTCAGAAGAGCTAAGAAGTGTTTTATCATTCTTTGTATCATAACCCAAAGAAGCCAGTAAACGAGTTAAGGTATCGTCACTGACTTTTGCTTCATCGCCCCAAGCACTTATATAACTATTTGCTAACCCAGCCTGCTCTGCGACTTGATGTAGTACATTATTATTATCTTTCATCGCTTTTCTCCAAGGGCAGCATCTCACTGCCCTCATTTTATATTTCTAAATCAAATTAACGGTTTACCGCTTTCAGTTTCCAGATGTTATTAACATAATCACGGATACTGCGGTCAGAGCTGAATTTACCAACCAAAGCTGTGTTTAAAATAGCCATTTTCGCCCACAACTTTTGGTCACGATATGCAGCATCAATGTCATTTTGAGCACGAACATAATCTGCAAAATCAGCAAGTACTAGATATGGGTCACCACCGTAAAGTAGGTTATCACGAGTTGCTGATAACAGACCCACTTGACCTGGAGTAAACTCATCACCAGCAAGAAGGTCTAATGACGCTTGCAGTAATGAATCCGCTTCATAGTATTTGTATGGGTTGTAACCCGATGCTTTTAGCGCTTCAACTTCGTCAACGTCAAGGCCGAAGATAAAGATGTTTTCATCGCCAACTTCTTCACGGATCTCAACGTTTGCTCCATCCATCGTACCGACAGTCAATGCACCGTTTAGCGCCATTTTCATGTTACCAGTACCTGATGCTTCTTTACCTGCTGTAGATATTTGCTCAGAAACGTCTGCTGCTGGAATAATGATTTCAGCCATGCTTACTCGATAATCTGGGATAAAGACTACTTTTAAGAAATCAGATACTCGAGGGTCGTTATTTACTTTCTCAGCCACTTTATTAATAGCAAAGATGATCTCTTTTGCTAAGTGGTAACCAGGTGCAGCTTTTGCTGCAAAGAAGAACACACGAGGGTGCATATCAAAACCAGGTTCATTCAAAATACGATGATATAGAGAAAGAATGTTCAATAGATCTAAATGCTGACGTTTATATTCATGCAAACGCTTAATCTGTACATCAAAGATTGCATCAGTATTTAACTCAATACCCATGTTTTCTTGAACCCACTCAGCAAGACGTTGTTTGTTTTGCTTCTTAACGGCCATAAATTCTTTTTGGAATTTCGCATCGTCAGCAAATTTTGCAATATCACGCAGTTGATCTAGCTTAGCTGGCCACTCATTACCAATCTTCTCAGAGATTAGGCTAGAAAGACCTGGATTACAGAACTTCAACCAACGACGAGGAGTTACACCATTTGTTACATTAGTCAGTTTACCAGGGAAATACTCATCAAATTCAGGGAATAAATCACGTTTAACTAACTCAGAGTGAAGTGCTGCTACACCGTTAACTGCATAAGAAGAAACAACACATAAATTCGCCATGCGCACCATGCGGTGAGTCCCTTCTTCAATGATTGACAGTTTACGTAGTTTATCAACATCACCAGGCCACTTAAGTTTAACACCCTCTAGGAATAGGTAGTTAATGTGGAAAATGATTTCCATATGGCGAGGAAGTAGTTGAGAAATTAACGACTCACTCCACGTTTCTAATGCTTCCGGAAGTAGTGTATGGTTGGTGTAAGCAAACGTCTTAGAACAAATTGCCCACGCTGCATCCCATGTTAAGCCGCGCTCATCAACTAGAATGCGCATCAATTCTGGAATACCAATTGTAGGGTGAGTATCGTTTAGTTGGATCGTTTCGTATTTTGGAAGATCTTCAATCTTATGGCCTGCCGCATCATGGCGACGTAGGATATCTGCAATTGAACATGCACAGTGGAAGTACTGCTGCATTAGACGCAGTGTTTTACCTTTCTCGTGGTTATCATTCGGGTAAAGTACTTTTGTTACATTACCCGCATCAATTAGAGCATGTTGCGCTTCAAAGTAATCACCATTATTAAAACTTGCTAAGCTGAACGGTGCTTTTGCGCGGCATTCCCATAAACGTAATGGGTAAACTGTATCACTTTGGTAGCCAACAATTGGTAAATCCCAAGGCATACCTTCAACTGACATACCTGGAACCCAACGACGTACTTCAACACCATTTTCTTCAGATACTTCAACTTTGCCGTAGAAGCCTACTTGTTGAGCGTAATCAGGACGAGCTACTTCCCATGGGTAACCTTCAACACCACGCCATGCATCAGGCGCTTCTTGTTGACGACAATCATCAAACGATTGACGGAATAGACCATATTCATAGTGAAGGCCGTAACCAATCGCAGGGAACTCTTGCGCCGCTAAAGAATCCATGAAACATGCGGCTAAACGACCAAGGCCACCATTACCTAATGCAGGATCACGTTCTTCTTCTAACAGATCAGTTAAGTTATGACCAAGTTCACCCATTGCATCGGTGATATCTTCATAAAGACCCATGCTAATTAAGTTATTACCTGTTAAGCGTCCAATTAGAAACTCAAGTGATAAGTAGTTCACACTACGTGCGTTTTTAATTTTCTCATCATTTTCAGTATTAACTAAATCAAATGTTGTTAGCTCAGCTAGGGCTTTACCCATTGCTAAATACCAAACTTTTGCTGTTGCTGTTTTCTCATCAGCACCAAACGTTGTCACTAAATGCTGTTTTACAGATGCTTGAAATGTTGCTTTATCAAAATTTTTGATGTTATTCGTTTTCATCTTCTATCTCTCACGAAGGTTCATAATCAACTGGCATCAATCCTGCCTTTTTCACTTAAACCTCGCATCCTCCTCCTTGGGGGATGAGACTAAAGTAAGAAAAGGCGTAGTGAAAATTGATAATATTTAGCGTGATATAACTCAAGTTTTGTAGGCTTACAGCGTAGTTGAGCGTGACAGAAAACACATTTTTACGGCATTAAACACAAAGTGTTAGCAATATCACATTTTTAAACATTCAGGGAATATATTCACCTCGTGTAATAGAATGCCTTAATTTATAAATTAAATTAAAAGTAAAAGGTAATATAGATCACACTTATAGGGCGTAGAAGATACATTTTCCCTCATAATTAAGGATAATCTTGTCAGTATTTTTAAGAAGAACAATAATTATGTTAATACCATCAAAATTACATTTCCCAAAACGCTTACATAACGCAATCATTAGACAACGTGTATTAGATACGCTTGCAGATGCTATACATTATAAGTTGGTTTTATTTCGCTCTCCCGCAGGTTACGGTAAAACTACGATGGCTGCACAATGGCTATCCAACAAAGAGGCTACTGGTTGGTATAGTTTGGATGAAGGTGATAATGACGAATATAAATTCGCAAAGTATTTTATTCAAACCATTAGTAATGCAACTGGATTAGAGTTACCTCATTCAAAAGCGTTGACAGAAAAGCGTCAGTTTGCCTCTTTATCAAGCTTATTTTCGCAAGTATTCACTGAATTAATTTCTTTTCAGCACAGCGCATATTTAATATTGGATGATTATCACTTAATTACTAACGATGCTATTCATTTAGGTTTGAAGTTTTTCCTTAAACATTTACCTGATAATCTAACCCTTGTTATTACTAGCCGCTCTCAACCCCCTCTAAATACCGCAAATTTACGAGTAAGAGATCTCTTAATTGAAATTGATAATCAAAGCTTAGCGTTTGATCAATCTGAAACCTCTCTCTTTTTTAATCAACGTCTTAATGATGAGATCGATCAAGAAGCCATCACTCATGTTCGTGAGCATGTTGAAGGCTGGCCGTCAGCGCTGCAGTTAATTGCATTACATAGCATTCAAAATAAACAATCTTTAAGTAATTCAGCTCAAGCAATGATTCAGCTTAATCATTCACACTTATGGGATTATCTTGCAGAGGAAGTATTTGATAATTTAGATAGTGATACTCAACAATTCTTAATGCGTTGTGCTGTTTTTGAACATTTTAACACTCAATTATTAGTTAAAGTTACAGGTCGTAATGACGCTCAACTGCTTATTGAAAACTTAAATCGTTTTGGTCTTTTTATTAACACGAATGGCGAACATAGTGATTGGTATAAATTCCATAATCTTTTTGCTGAATTTCTTAGCCACCAACGCCAAAACCATTTAGCACATGAAGAAATACAACTACAGCAAAATGCCGCACATGCTTGGTTATTGCAAAAGAATATTTATCAAGCACTTAGACATGCAAAAAATGCCAAAGATGACCAATTAATCGCAGAAATTTTAACTCAATATGGTTGGCATTTATTTAATAATGGGGAGTTAGCACTTCTTGAATTAACCATTACACAATTAGATCCTGAGATATTATTTACCTCACCAAGACTCGTCATCATTCGTGCATGGCTAGCACAAAGTCAACACAACTATTTACAAGTAGACGATTTACTATCCGAGGGCCAAAGAGAAATGTCTGCACGTAATATAACGTTAGACAGACATATGCAAGGAGAGTTAGATGCCCTACGAGCTCAGGTTGCCATTAATAAAAATGAGCCTGAAGCAGCACTCTCTTTTGCAGAAAAAGCACTCGAAGAGCTTGAAACTAATAAATACCGCAGCCGTATTGTTGCCACTTCTGTTATTGGTGAATATCACCATGTTTCAGGTAATCTTGCTCAGGCATTGGCACTAATGCAGCAAACTGAAAAAATGGCAATGACCTATGGTATATACCATCAAGCACTATGGGCTATTTTACAGCAAAGTGAAATATTAATGGCACAAGGCTTTATGCAGGCTGCCTTTGACTTACAAGATAACGGTTTTAAGTTAATTGAAGACCAAGAATTAGGCCAACTTCCTTTACATGAATTTTTATTACGAGCTCGTGCACAAATTTACTGGTTTTGGTTCCGATTTGATGAAGCAGAGCAATGTACTTGGAAAGGACTAGATGTTCTGTCTCCTTTTGATGAAACCAAACATCTACGTGGCTACTCTATGCTTGCTCGCTTAGCCGTTGCTCGTGGTGAGCTAGATAAAGCTGAACGTTACTTAGAAAAATGTCAGCAGTTACTAAGCCACGCTGATTATCACATTGACTGGAAAGCGAATGCTTCATCAGCACAGCTATTCTATTGGCAAGCAAAAGGCAACACAGAGGCCATTAGCTATTGGTTAACTCATACAGAGAAACCTGAAACGCGTAGTAACCATTTTACGCAACTGCAATGGCGTAACATTGCTAGAGCTCAGTTTCATTTAGGGGATATTGAAGTAGCAATCAATACGCTGCAAACGTCTCAAGCAATTGCACAACAACATAAATTGGTCACTGATATTAATCGCAATGCCATTATGGAATCAGTTTTATTGTATGAAAATAAACAATTTACTGAATCAACTGAAGCTATGCACCTTGCAATTAAACAATCAAATCAAACAGGGATCATCGGCAGTTTCTTAATGGCAGGTAGAGTTATATTAAAACCTCTAGCGAAATTACAGCAAAAAGGCAATATTAGTGAGCTTGAAAAACATCGTATTGAGCAACTACAAAAAGCTTTATCAAATAATGAACGCTCTCGCTCTGCGCATTTTGATGAGACCTTTATTGAAAAAGTGATTAATAATCCAGAGGTTCCAGAACTGATCAGAACAAGTCCTCTAACTCATAGAGAGTGGCAAGTATTGGGGTTAATTTACTCAGGGTTCAGTAATGAACAAATTGCTGCTGAATTTGACGTCGCTCCAACAACCATTAAAACGCATATTCGTAATTTGTATCAAAAGCTAAATTTACCAAATAGAAAAGCAGCTATTGCTATGGCTGATGAATTAGTAAGCATGATGAAATAATACTCATTGTATCATTATTTTTACGACATTTTTTATACAAAACTTATGTATAATCACGTACCTTCGTGCATTATGCATAAGTTTTTTTCATCTATATAGAGCTAAAATGAACTATTTAACGACATTCTTTAAAGGTATGGCAATGGGTGCAGCTGATGTTGTTCCTGGTGTATCTGGCGGTACAATTGCCTTTATTACTGGTATTTATGACACGCTTTTAGAAAGCATTCGTCGCATTAATCCTTCTATTTTAGGGTTATGGAAACGCGAAGGCTTTAAAGCGGCATTTGCCCACATTAATGGTTTTTTCCTTATTTCTCTTTTTGGTGGCATTTTAACAAGCATCTTAACACTCGCAAAATTCATCACATGGATGCTGCACACGCACCCAATTCCTCTGTGGTCATTCTTCTTTGGTTTGATCATCATCTCAATCATTCATATCACAAAACAAATTGAAAAGTGGTCATTAGATCGCTTTGTTATGTTATTGGCTGGAGCAGCATTTGCTTATAGCATTACGGTACTAAACCCAATGACCATGACACCATCAACCTTTACTTATATTCTTGCTGGTTCTATTGCGATTTGTGCCATGATTTTACCTGGTATTTCTGGCAGCTTCATTCTTCTGCTTATCGGCATGTATAGCCCCATTCTTGATGCTGTTAAATCTCTTGATTTAGTGACTATGGGATTGTTTGCGTCAGGTTGTGCCATTGGCCTATTAAGCTTTTCTCATGTTTTATCTTTCTTATTAAGAAAACTCCGAGACATTACCTTAATCTTTTTAACGGGTTTAATGGTAGGCACATTAGGTAAAATTTGGCCTTGGAAAGAAGTGATTGAATGGCGTACCAACTCAAAAGGCGAGCAAGTACCGCTAATTGAGCACAACTTATCACCATTCAATTATGAGCAAGTAACACAACAACCAGCCCTTATTGGTTATGCTGTTGTTGGTGTAGTTCTTGGTATTGGCTTAGTCGTTGGTTTAGAAATGTACGCGAAGAAAAACAAGAAATAATTCACCAAATAACAGACACAAAAAAGGAGCGTTCAATACGCTCCTTTTCTTTATCTAACATCTATCTAAAATCTACATCAGTAGTTTTAAGCATCGAATTAATGATTATTCGGCTCGCGTAGATAAATAATCCAGTAACCCATACCAACAAAGATACCACCACCGATGATATTACCAATCGTCACTGGGATAAGGTTATTGATTACAAAATTACGTAATGTTAAATCTGCGAAATCTAATGCAGTATAACCACTTGTCGCCCAGAACTCTGGTGACGCAAATGTTTTGATACCAACAGCCATTGGGATTTGAAACATGTTTGCAATACAGTGCTCAAAACCTGCAGATACAAACATAGCAACAGGAAGGATCATAACTAAAATCTTATCTGTTAATGTACGACCTGAGAATGTCATCCATACACCAACACATACCAACACGTTACACATTAAACCTAATGCAATCGCCTGCCAAAAACCATGATGCAGTTTATGCTGAGCAATTTTCATCGTATTAATACCAACAGCACCACCATCACTCATGTATTGTTTTGCAACTAACATGATACCAACAAGTAGCATGGCACCAATAAAGTTACCTACATAAACCACAGCCCAGTTAGCACAAAGGCTTTTCCAGCTAATTTTTCCACTTGCACGAGCAACCAGTGTTAATACAGAACTGGTAAAGAGTTCGCCACCAGTTACTACTACTAAAATTAGACCAAGACTGAAGGCTAAACCACCAATAAAGTGAGTCATCCCCCAAGGCATATCTTCAGCACCGGTTGTTACCGTAGTATAAAAGATGAAAGCAATACCAATGTGTATACCTGCGGTAATTGCTAATAAAAATGATTTGAATGGGTCTTTAGTTGCTTTTGCTACGCCAACTTCAGCAGCGCGTTCAGCCATTTGTGGCGGTAATAAAGAGTCGAACTGGTTCATATTAGAAACATTTTGATACAAGTGAAAAGGAAGTCGGATAATCCTCCTATTTTGTACGGAATACAAGCGATTTTCTAACTTGAAAGCATTAAAATTGAGAAAAATTACAACTATTTCCAAAAAATACAAAATGTGACATAGTTCACACTCATTAAGTAAATATAAGATTTAAATTTTACGTTTTATTTGTTTTTCTGCTGACATAGCAATGGCAAGTTATCACATGATCATTAACCACTCCTACCGCTTGTAAAAATGCATAACAGATAGTTGAACCAACAAATTTAAAGCCTCTCTTTTTTAAATCTTTACTCAATTTATCTGATAATTCTGTAGTCACAGGGACTTCTGACATAGTCTTCCAACAATTATTCAATGGTTGATAATTTACATACCCCCATAAATAATCAGAAAAGCAGCCGAATTCTTGTTGTATTTTAATAAAAGCTTGTGCATTGGTAATCACTGAATTAATTTTCAATCGATGTCTCACAATTCGAGCATCTAGCATTAATTCTTCCACTTTCTTTTGCTCGTACTGGCTAATGTTTTCAATATCAAAGTTATCAAATAAAAGTCGATACCCTTCACGCTTTTTCAAAACTGTTGACCAACTAAGTCCAGCTTGTGCTCCTTCCAAAATTAAACATTCAAATAATTCACGATCGTTATAAATTGGAACGCCCCATTCGTTATCATGATATTTTCTGTCTAAATCTGACACCTCAGCCCAATCACATCGATTTTTGTTCATTCCTCACTCACCTTTATTCTTGGTTGTTAACTAAGCTCACATAACAACTACAAGTACCCTATCCGGTATTTACCTTATGCTACTATTTCCTCAATTTTTTTGGAGGTAACTATCTGTATGAAAATACTTTCTTCTGCATTCAAACTCCTGGGTATTATTGCGTTATTTTTCATTGGGTTCTTTTTTTCTGAGCTAAGTGATTTTGTAGAAACTCATACTTCCTCTCCCATTACTCTGGAGAATACTTGCTTGCTATCAAGTCAAATATGCACACAAAATGGAGTAGATATCCAATTGCAAAAAGATACTCTCATGCCTTTAGAGCCTAGTTCTATTATCGTAAATTGGCCAAACATTACAGCTGAAAAACTCACTCTATCACTTCAAGCCGTTGATATGGATATGGGAAACCCTATTTTCCAATTAAATCGAACGACTAACGATACTTTTACTGGTGAAATATTACTGCCTATTTGTATACAAGATACAATGCTATGGGTTGGAACTCTTCGTGCAAATAATAACAATATAATTACCGTTTCATTAAAGGCAAAAAAATGAAAAAAGTTTTATTAATTCTCGCGGTCTTCTTTTCTGGATTTGGGATAAAACACGCATATGTGAACTATTCAAGTACTGGAACTGAACTTTATGGCTTAGACAATGAACGTCTCGATCTATTTGATCCAAACGATCCTAGAATTCGTATTGTTTATTTTGGATTTACTCGCTGCCCTGATGTATGTCCTACATCGCTAGCTATGTTATCTGGCGCATTGAATCAAATTGACCAAAACACCTTGTCTCAATTTCGCCCAGTGTTTGTAACTCTTGACCCAGAAAGAGACAGTGCAGAGCATTCTGCCGAATATGCTCATTACTTTCATTCGAATATAGAAGGCAGCTCAGGCTCTGTACAAACAATCAAAACATTAGCAGATCGCTACCATGTTATCTCAAAAAAAACAGAGCTCGAAGACTCTGCTTTGGTATACACAATCGATCACTCTTCCTATTTTTATTTCTTACAACCTAACGGTACATTAATTACTAAAGTGCCACATACCATTACACCCGAGCCAATAGTGAAAGCGATCCATTCTCTTGCACAACAATAACTCATATTATAATTAACCATTACCCCTTAAAGGAACCACAGATGAAAAAAACAGTTTTTGCTCTTAGCGCACTTTTATTAAGTTCAGCAGCTTTTGCCAAAAATGATCTTACGATTGAAAATCCTTACGCTCGAGCAACGCCACCAAATGCAACAAACAGCGCTATTTTCATGACGATTAAAAATCAGAGTAATGACCTAAGAACGCTTATTTCTGCAACAACACCTGTCGCGAAAACCGTTGAGTTACATACAGTAATTGAAGTAGATGGCATGATGAAAATGCGTGAAGTAAACGCAATAGAGCTTCCAAAAAATGAAGACACAATTTTAAAACCTGGTGGTCTGCACATTATGCTATTTGGTCTTACTCAACCACTAAAAGAAGAAGAGTTCATTAATGTAACGTTAAACTTCAAAAATGGCGATAAAGAGCAATTCAAAGCACCAATCAAAAAAGTAATATCTGGAATGAAACATAAAATGTAATCACACTGTCTTTCTAATAAGTCAAAGTGTCCGATTAGAGATATATATATTCTAATAGACCTGTCAAACTGCATCTCATTAACCCCTAACGAGATGCAGATCACATGTATTATTTATTACCACTATTTACTGTTCTTATTTGGGGCGGTAACTCAATCATTAATAAGATGGCTGCATCTGCCATAGAACCTAGCGCCATGAGTTTTTATCGTTGGGCATTTGCGATGCTGATCTTAACTCCATTTTGTCTACCATCTGTTATCAAATCACGCCATGTGATCCGTCCCTATTTTAGTAAACTCGCTTTTTTAGCCTTACTTGGGATGGTTCTAAACCAATCTTTAGGTTACTACGCCGGCTTAACGACTACAGCTTCTAATATGTCCTTAATCACCTCATTAGTACCATTAGTCAGCATCTTCCTTAGCTTACCATTACTAGGTAAGCGTATTTCAGCCCTAAGTATTGTTGGCGCGGTAATTTCATTAGCGGGTCTAACTTTTATGTTAGGTCATGGCGATATTACGTTTTTCTTACACCAACCAATAACAGAAGGCGATGGCCTAATGGTAATCGCAGCTCTCTCTTACGCAACTTATTGTGTATTGCTTAAACGTTGGAAAATGCCCATCAGTAACTGGCAGCTTATTTATATACAAGGTCTGTTTGCTGTTGCTATGCTGACACCTTTATGGCTAAGCAGCGAGACGTTATTACCAACTGAAGCTTCTCTTCCATTAATTATGTACGCCTCCATTGCAGCTTCCATCTTAGCGCCTTGGATGTGGGTAAAAGCCATTGATGTGATAGGTGCAGAGTCCAGTGCTATGTTTATGAATTTACTGCCAGTGGTAGCAGTATCATTAGCTGCTATTTTATTGGGTGAAGAAATTGAAAGCTATCATTTAATGGGGGGAATAATGGTTATCTCTGGTGTTATCTTGGCACAAATTAAAACTAAAAAATCCAAGCAAGAAACGAGTGCTCTTATTAAAGCTTAATAGGTATCGTTCATTATCTTGTTATAGAAAAGCCGACTCTTTATAAAAGCCGGCTTTTTGTGAACTAGATTTTAATAGCAATATTAATTTTCACGCTACTATTAAGAAGTGGTTTTCTCATTCAATGATGAACAAAATAGTTCTTGAAATTGATATGATTCATAACTATTTTAATTAATAGCCAACTCATGATGAGCAACTAACTGCTTATGCAAAATATCCTTTAACTCCATACGCTGAAGCTTTAATGCGTGCATATTATCATCATCAATTGGGCTCCCTGATATCTCTAACTGACGGATATCATAATCCAATTGGTGATATTGTTGGAGATCGGCTTTGAACTTAGGATCGTCATGATTTAGCTGAACAATGTCTAATTTTAACTCTGGAAAATCTAGGATAAAAGCATGGTTTTCATTTAGCATCGGCATTCCCTTATTCATTTGGATTACTTAGCAGTATAGAAGTTATCAAAAAAAATAAATGTGGTTTACAACACAAAGTGAATATTATCGCAGTTAAATCAATCAACTAAGATATTGTATATGCTTGATCAACACTATTTATGACTACAACTCTTGAGCGTTAGGCTTATAACGCCTACAATAGCGCACTTTTCGTTAATTACAGGTCAAAATCATGAACGATACTACACAAAAACCAGCTTTACCGGATCACCTTTCAGGTAACCCTCGTAGTCCACATCATGTAGCAGAGTGCTTTGAGCACCATATTGGTATTAATCTAAACGGCAAAGAACGCTTTGACGTTGAAGAGTACTGCATTAGTGAAAGCTGGGTAAAAATCCCATCACCTAAAGCACTAGACCGTCGTGGTCAACCGATCCTAATTAAATTAAAAGGCACTGTTGAAGCCTTTTATAAGTAAATCTCGATATAAGAGCGCTTATCATAAATAACAAGAGGCCTAATGATAGTTAGGTCTTTTTCGTTATTTACTATTAATGCCTCTACGCACTCTGTCACTCATTATCAATCCGCTAGCTGATCTTCATGCTTAGCAATTTTATGACCATCTTCTGTGCAGCCTTCTTTCCAATAGCTACTAATATAAATATCATCTTTATCTACTGCTTTTTCATTTCGAAAATACGTACGAAGTTGTTTCATACTATTAAACTCGCAGGCACTCCAAATAGCCACTCGACCTGATTTCCACTCTTGAGTACGAACCGCTTGAATCAATCCACTTTCTTCTGAGTTCATTTCCGATTTACTCACCCAAACAATACTCATCCCTTCTGGTTTAACTAAAGCTTGCTTGTCGGATTCATGGTTAATTTCAATCACAGCATAACCCACCGCACTTGATGGCAGGGTTTCTAATTTTGCAGATAGCGCAGGTAACGCCGTCATGTCCGCCACTAAGAAAAACCAATCGGCCTCTTTCGATAGACCTTTGATAGAACCCGGACCAACAATGGATATTTGACTGCCAGCTTTAGCTTGTTGCGACCAATTAGATGCAAAACCGCCACTATCAGCACTCACACAATCAACAGAATGATGATGACGTACAAAGTCCACATCCAATTCATTCTGCTCTTGACGAAAATGACGAATGGTATAAGTACGCATTTTTGGACGAGTGCCTTCTTCAATACCAGAAAGGTCCGTTCCACCATTATCATTAAACAACAGCTTAATGTAACCGCCTTCACTCTCGGTTTCAAAATCAGATAAATCATCGGCTTTAAACGTAATACGCTGCATATTTGATGTCAGCAGTACGCTACTAATAACCGTTAATATTCGTGGTGATGGCTTACTCATAAACGCTTCCTTATCTTATTTTGTACATCGTCTATTACTGACCATAGTACATACAAATACGTTGTCCATTAACTTCATGGATATCAAATTCAGTGTCATAAATCTCTGAAAGAACATCCTTTCTGATAACTTCTACTACCGTGCCGTTAGCTACAACTTTGCCTTTTTTAAGCGCCACGATATTGTCTGAATAGCATGATGCAAAATTAATGTCATGAATCACAATCACAACCGCTTTCCCTAACTCATGCGCTAGCGTTTTAATGTTTTTCATGATTTGTAGTGAATGTTTAATATCCAGATTATTTAATGGCTCATCTAAGAACACATAATCTGTATCTTGAGCTACGACCATAGCAATAAAAGCTAATTGACGTTGGCCGCCACTCAATTCATCTAAATATTTATTTTGGATTGCCGTTAAATCAAGGTAATTAATCGCGTTATCAATCACCTCATTATCATGCTTCGTTAGTTTTCCTTGACTATAAGGAAACCGTCCAAAGGCCACCAATTCACGCACCGTAAAACGCATATTTAAATTATTTGATTGACGAAGTACCGACAGCTTTTTTGCTAATGCCTTTGTGTCCCAATCGACCACTTCTTGATTTTCGATCAGCACACTACCGCTGTCTTTCGCTAACAGACGGCTTGCCATTGATAACACGGTACTTTTACCTGCACCGTTAGGTCCAATGATTGACGTCACTTCTCCTTTAATAAAAGAAGCAGATGCTTGATCAACAACTTTTTGCTGACCGAATGATTTAGATAGTTGAGATAATGAAATCATACGTTTCTCTATTGAATTTTTTGTCTAACTAGCAGTGATAAGAAATACAAACCACCAATAAAATTAATCACTACACTTAAGGTTGTTTCAAATTTAAAGATGTTTTCGATAGCCCACTGTCCAGAAAGCAACATAGACATCGCCATTAAACTGCTGCCCAATAACAAAGTTCGGTGACGGTAAGTATGAAAGAATTCTTTAGCTAAATTTGCCACTAATAAACCAAAGAACATGACAGGACCAACTAACGCAGTAGATACCGAAATTAGAATAGCTACTAGAATAAGTATGTGTTTAGTTACCTTGCCAACATCAACCCCCAAACTGATCGCGTTATCGTTATCAAGCCAAAATACATCAAGGATATTGGACATTCGAAACAATACTCCACTGATAAGCAATAAAGGAATAACGCAGAAATACACTAACTCTTTATTAATATTATTAAAGCTCGCAAACATACTTGATTGAATCGATGCAAAATCATTTGGGTCAACCAACATCATGAAGAAAGAAGATATATTCGAGAATAATTGTCCAAAAATCACACCAAGCAACAATAACGTAATCACATTGCTGTTGTTCTTCTTAAAATAAAAACCAAATAGCAATAATGAAAAACCAATCATAATGACTACTGATAGAGCAAAGTTAACAAATGGATTAATAACTAAAATACTAATGCTGCCAAAAATCACAACGACCAAGACTTGAGTTAACAAATACAAGGCATCAAAACCCATAATACTTGGGGTTAAAATACGGTTATGTGTAATGGTTTGAAACACCAATGACGATTGAGCAATCGCAATACTGGCTAATACCATTGCCAATACTTTAGGCACTCGACGAGATAAGAAGTACTCGTAATTTGATGCATCTAACCCAATACCAATAAATAAAAACGTAAACAGAACGGTAATGAATGCTAAACCTACTAATTTAATTGAATCAGACATTCTGTTTTCCTTTCACGATAAGGCCAATAAACACGACACCGCCAAGAATACTAATGATCATTGAGATTGGAATTTCATAGGGGAAAATGACAATACGGCCAACCACATCACAGATAAGAATAAGGATCGCCCCCACAATTGCGGTTAGTGGAATATTTTTACGTAAATTATCACCATAAAATTGCGCTACTAAATTTGGCACAATTAAACCCAAAAACGGTAATTGACCAACAATCATAACTACTGTTGCTGACATCACCGATACCAACATAATGCCAACAAACAACACCTGTTTGTATTTGAGACCAATATTAGTGGCAAAATCTTTACCCATGCCAACAGCAGAAAGACGAGTTGCATACCAATAGCTAATTATTGATATGGGTACCGCAATATAAAGCAGTTCATAGTTACCTTGGAGAATACTGGCAAAATTCGCAACGGTCCATGCTGAAAGGTTTTGAACAGCATCATATTTGTAAGCGATAAAGGTCGCCGCAGAAGAGACGACGTTACCAAAAATAATCCCAACTAAAGGGACAAATATGGCATTTTTAAATTGAATACGATGGATAAATTGAATGAACAACAATGTGCCAGCAATCGACATGCCGAAAATCAAAAGTAAATTATCACCATGGCCAAAAATGACTAAGCTAAGAACATAACCAAGCATCGCGCACTCAATCGTGCCTGATGTTGAAGGGGCAGCAAATCGATTCTGGCTGATCTGCTGCATAATCAAACCCGCAATACTGAGACCAGCACCCGATAATAAAATAGCCAATAAACGTGGTAAACGACTTACTGCAAGTAACTCTAGCGCTTCGGTATCTCCACGAAAAATAGCCGATAAAGGCAGATCCGCAACACCAACAAAAACAGAAGAAAAACTCAATACAATAAGAACAAGCAATAACTTTTTCAAAGCTAACCTCAGCCTGCACAAAGCGCGTTATCTCAAAGAAATAACACGCTTAAAAAGGGGTTCAAAAATAGGTAAACACTGGGTCTTAGACCTTAAAGATGAATAGACTGTTTTACGTCTTTAATCATCTGATCTGTTGCTGTAACCCCTGCGATGGCTAAATACCACGCATTAATATCTAGGTAAGTTAAGCTATCGTTTTTATACGCATCGGTAGCTTGCACTAATGGATTAGCAAACTCTTCACGCGTACGACTTTTGTCTTTGTTGATCAATTTATCTTTATCAACAATCAGAAGATTCGATGGATTTACATCACGAATATATTCATAAGATACTAAGTCACCATGGCGAGACTCTTTGATCCCCTTCACGGCTTCTTGAAAACCAAAATCTTTGTAAATCGCAGAGAAACGAGATTGAGCACCAAAAGTAGTGATGTTTCCACCCGCACTCATAACGGTTAAGGCCGCAATGTTATGTGCTTTGTTATACGCTGCAATTTTATTAATCTCAGCATTAACGCTAGATACTTTTGCTTCTACTTCATCTTCAATTTCAAAAACTTTACCTAGCATACGCCACTGCTCTTGAGTGCTTTTCCAATAGCCTTTAGAATCCGCATTGAACATAATCGTTGGTGCGATTTCAGACAATTCTTTGTACGCTTTCACTGCACGAGGGCCAATGATAATTACATCAGGCTTTTGCATATAAATAGTTTCAAAATCAGGTTCATTCAAACTACCAGATGAAGCAAACTCTTTCGTCTTATACTTAAGTAAATAATCTGGCATGGTTGTCGCTTGGGTTACCGCTACTGGCTTGATACCAAAATAGTCAATGGCATCTAATGTACCCGTTCCAATCACCACCACACGCTGAGGTTTGCTTTCTAGCGTTGTTTTACCAAGCTCATGGGATATTGTAATAGTTTCTGCCTGAACTAATGGAGACATAGCCAAACTAAATAACATTGTAGCGATCGTTTTTTTCATATCATTTACACTCAAGTGATAACCATTCGTATTTAAACTAACTATAATGAAAATCACTCTCATTCGCTACAAGAAAAAAGTAAAGATTGTAAAGACGCATAATATATAGGGTTAAATGATCGAACCTAGATAAGTTAATAAGCAGATAATTGCATAGAAAACTTAATTAAAACAAAGCAGAAATTGAAATGATTAATCAGTCTAATTATAAAATTTAAACATTAAAAAAGGCCATTATTGGGGAATAATAATGGCCTTAAAAATACATAGCTGGTTTACTTTAGTGTAAGTGTCTCTTCGTTATTTCACATGAAAGAGTCTCATGATCGAACAAGAAACGAAATGCATGAGAATTAAAATATTTCCCATCACTCCATAACACTTCACCAAAGATCTTACAGAGATCCATGTCTGATGCTGAACCTTTCTTATCGATTAATCCAATAACAGATAAAACTTGGCTCTCTATATCCTTGGGACAATTTTTAATTGACCATTTATGAGTCATACTCATTCTTTCCATAATAACTAGCCTAATATGTTTTTATTTTATTGTGAATCAAGTCACGTAGATTAGTTTAACTGAAGATTAACTTAAAACCAAGCTTTTTGTGACATGAGTCTCATAAAGTAAGATAAATGGCTAGTAATAGAACTATTAACAAGCAGATCTTATAAATAAGATAGTGAAAAATTTACATTAAAAAAACATAAAAAAAGCGCATTCTGAAAATGCGCCTTAAAATTACCACCTAAGTAGTAGCTTAAGTTTGTGAAATTTAAGGATATTTTTCTTCCAAGAAAGACATGATATCGGATGATTCGTACATCCATGTTGTCTCCCCATCTTTATCAATTCGTAAGCATGGTACTTTTACACGACCACCGCCAGCCAGTAAGTCAGCCTTGTGTGTCTCATTATTTTTTGCGTCACGGATCTCTATTTTAAGTGATTGACGTTTAATGGTACGACGAACCTTTACACAAAACGGACAAGCTTCAAATTGATACAGAGAATAACCAGCGGTTGCTGCATCAATTTCAGCCTGCTTGGCAGGATCACGTTTTGCCCCTGATGGTGTAAAGACAAAATCTGCTGCTAAAATAATCTTGCCAAGCACCAAGCGGATCAACTTCATTTTACTCTCCTAGTAATAATAATTATTATTCTTTATCGCATTTAATTCACGTGATTGTAACAGAGCACCTAATTCAAACCTACAAAAAAGCCCCAAAAAAGAACACTCTAATGGGGCTAAATTCTATTATTGATTTACAGAAGCTTATTCAAACTCAACCAAGTTACGTTCAAATTTCTCATGTTGCTGAGCGACCGCTTCTTCAGGTTTACCTGTCAACTTACTCACAGCAATAATTGCCGTCGTTGCGAAAATGATCCCCGGTACAATTTCGTACACATCGAACCAACCGCCTGTTAGCTGTTTCCAAACAACAATAGTGATACCACCAACGACGATACCAGCAAGAGCACCATTACGGTTCATTCCTTTCCAGTAAAGGCTTAGTACAATTGCTGGACCAAATGCGGCACCAAAACCAGCCCAAGCATAAGAAACTAAGCCAAGCACTGAGCTATCAGGGTTCATCGCTAACGCTAATGCGATAAGTGATAAAGCAATCACAGCAATACGTCCTACGTTGACGATCTCTTTACTGGTTGCGTCTTTTTTCACTAGTTGTTTATATAGATCTTCAGATAATGCTGAAGAAGAAACTAATAATTGTGAATCTGCAGTACTCATGATGGCAGCAAGGATCGCAGCCAATAAGACACCTGCAATAACTGGATGGAACATCGCATTCACTAATAGCATGAAGATTTTTTCGCCATCAATCGCTTGACCTGCCATTGAGCCATTTACATAAAGTAAACCAACAAGGCCAACCAACACAGCACCAACCATTGATAACGCAGTCCATACCACTGCAATACGACGAGCAGTCGTCAGCTCTCTGTTTGTGCGAGAAGCAAGGAAACGCGCTAGAATATGTGGCTGACCAAAGTAACCAAGACCCCAAGCCACTAATGAAATAATCGCAATCGCACTTAGCGGTTTGCCATCCATACCTGTCCATAGCGTCATAAGCTCTGGATTAATCGCAACTAAATCAGCACTCAACTGACCAAAACCACCTTGCATCGCAGCAATAGGAACAATCATAAGCGCTGCTGACATTAATAGACCTTGAACTAAATCAGTCCAAGCTACTGCTAAGAAACCACCAAATAAGGTATAAGACACAACACAAAGTGTACCAATAACCACCGCTATTTTGTAATCTAGGCCAAATACAGTTTCAAATAATTTACCACCAGCAACCAAACCAGAACTTGTATAGAAAAGGAAAAACAGCAAAATAAACAACGCTGAAATGGTTTGGATAAGTTTAGATTTATCATTGAAACGACGTGATAAGAACTCAGGCAGTGTTAATGCATCATCGGTTGTCATGCTGTAGGTTCTTAAACGTTTAGCACAGATTAACCAGTTCAGCCATGTACCTACCAATAGACCACCAGCAAGCCATAAAGACTCTAAACCCGCAGCATAAGCATAACCAGGTAGACCAAGTAACAACCAACCACTCATATCAGAGGCACCCGCTGACAGTGCCGCAGGCCAAGGCCCTAGAGTTCGACCACCTAAGAAGTAGTCAGAAGAACTGCTTGTTTGCTTATATGCGTATAATCCAATAGCAAGCATCATTATCAGGTAAGCAATGAATGTACCTGTAATGGCAAAATTATTTTCTATCATTAATATTTCCTTTATTTTATTTATTGGCAGTCAATTTAACGTCGCCATACCAATCTAGAAAACTAGATTGGTATCCTTGCTGTATGAGCATCAAAGCTCTATTGTTATAGTGCAATAACGACAATGGATATTCACTTATTGAATATCAGTGGTTACCACCTCCGAGTTCTAGCAGCGTTGCGTTTCCGCCTACCGCTGTCACATTAATTGTTCGTGTTCGCTCTGTGATAAAGCGTAAAACAAAATGAGGATCAGTAATATTTGGTAAACGATCTTGATCTGTTTCTGAGATCAATTGCGCTAATAAACCATCTCGTTTTGCAAGTTGTTGGTTAAGCTCTATCTCCTTTTGCTTATGACCAACAAAACAAACCCCAGCCAGACGAACATTATCTATATCTGCTGTTGTTGAATCTACCTGTTGAGCCGCTAATTTAGGGATCTTTACTTGATACAAACCATCAGTAATTATTGATGAAATTGCAGTATCCTGGCTCGGAAGGGCAACAATAATAGCGTTTCCTGATATTAATGCTGCAGTTATTTGCCCAACCAATGCGACAACCGATGCTTTTTCATCCGAAGTGATGTAAAAAACACCTCTTGCAGCCGTATAAAGTTCGTTACTTTCACCCGTTGGCCCTGGCATTAACTCTGTTTCAGCAATTAGGTGCTGAGCACGCTGACATTGAAAACGTACCATTTTAGCAGCCAGCACTCCAAAATCAGGATGTTCTGCTAAATAATGAGACCATTGGAGTAACTTCTCCATTCGTTGTGCAAATGAGTCCGCTTGCCATTCAACCTGACCTTGAGAAAGCGCAGAATCAATAATTTTTGTAAAAGTATTCATGAGTGTCTCCTTTCTCATTTAGTCAATGTCGCATTAATCGTTACTGCATTGGTATAACGGAATAAATAACGAGGACCACCGGCTTTTGGTCCTGTACCTGACAGGCCTTGTCCGCCAAAAGGTTGCACTCCAACTACAGCACCAACTTGGTCGCGATTGATATAACAATTTCCTACTTTGATATTTTTTTCTATACGGGTATACGCCACTTCATTACGGCTATGAATGCCCATAGTTAATCCAAAACCGGTTGCATTAATATCATCAACAATCTTATCAAGTTCATTCGCCTTAAAGCGTACAATATGAAGAATTGGACCAAATTGTTCATTTTCTAGTTGACTGATTGAATCAATTTCAAAAGCCGTTGGTGGAACAAAATCTCCCTTCTCTGCCCATTCTGGTAATTCTGCTTGGGCAATTAACTTACCTTGCATCGTCATTTTTTCAATGTGAGCCAATAATTTTTCTTTGGCTTTTAAATCAATGACAGGGCCAACATCTGTACTATGTAATTCAGGTAATCCTACGTTTAACTCTGCCATTGCACCTTTAATTAGGTTTACAACCCTATCGGCAATATCTTGTTGAACAAAAAGAACACGCAGTGCAGAACAACGCTGACCTGCAGACGCAAAAGCTGAACGAACTACATCACGAACAACCTGCTCTGGCAATGCTGTACTATCAACTATCATGGCATTTTGACCACCAGTTTCCGCAATAAAAGGAACAGGAGCTACGCCACATCCTTCAAAGGTTCGATTTGCCAAAGTGCGATTAATCAATTGTGCTGTTTCCGTTGAACCTGTAAAGGCAACCCCAGCCACACGAGGATCAGAGGTTAATGGTGCCCCTACTGTTTTACCATCCCCCGGTAATAGGTGAACGGCTTGTGGTGCGATACCCGTTTCTAATAGCAACTCCATCGAGCGAACCGCAATTAACGAGGTTTGTTCAGCTGGTTTTGCTACTACAGTATTACCTGCGACTAACGCTGCGACAACTTGACCTAAGAAAATAGCCAATGGGAAGTTCCACGGGCTAATACACACAAATACACCACGACCTTGGCGTGCGATTTGATGTGACACGTCATCAAAACCAACAATAGTTTCAGGCGTTGTAAAATTCAGCTTGGCTTGAACTGCATAATAACGACAAAAATCTACCGCTTCACGCACCTCATCAATGCTGTCATGAATGGTTTTTCCCGCTTCTTTATGACACAAAGCAACCAGCTCTGGCATATTATCTTCCAGTTTGTCGGCTAAGGCATCAAGATACTCTGCTCTTTCTGCAACTGGTGTACCCTGCCATATTGGAAAGTATTCATCAGCGATATCCAACGCAGAGGCAACTTGTTCTTCTGAACTCCAAATTAAAGAGCCTACGTCATTACCGCGATCATATGGGGAAGAAATCACATGTAATGCATTTTCATGCTCCTTGATCATGCTTTCGTAATCACGAACGTTATTAATTATCGGTCCCCCTTGCCAATACGTGCTCATTTGAGCTTTGACTAAGGCTTCAAAAGGCAGCGCTTCGCTCTCAACATCAAAATTAATACTGTATGAATTTTTACGTTCAGAGAAAATCTGTGGCGGCAATGGGATCAACTGATTTTCTAAGGAAGGGCACGCAAGTAATGTATCAACTGGGTGCTCTGTTAAATCTTCAATCGGACAGTTTGCATCTACCAGACGGTGGACAAATGAGCTATTTGCACCATTCTCAAGTAAACGTCTAACTAAATATGGTAATAAATCTTTATGGCTTCCAACCGGTGCATAAATTCGAACACTACGATTAAACATATCCATTGCGTGATCGTATAGGGCATCACCCATACCGTGCAAACGTTGAAATTCAAACTCATCATGCATTGCCATTGATGCTATCGCTGCTACTGTATGAGCATTGTGGCTGGCAAACTGAGGGAAAATATTCCCTTTAACATGGTCACTAAGTAAATAACGAGCACAGGCTAGATAAGAAACATCAGTTGCTTCTTTTCGTGTAAATACCGGATAACGTGCATAGCCAAATTGCTGAGACAATTTAAGCTCAGTGTCCCAATATGCCCCTTTAACTAAGCGAAGCGGAATAGTATCACCTTGCTCTTTTGCTAATGCCGTTAGCCAAACCAACACAGGCAAAGCACGTTTTGAATACGCTTGAACTACGATACCAAACTTACCCCAACCTTTTACTATGTCACTTCTGTATAGTTTCTCAAATAATTCTAGTGATATTTCTAAACGATCAGCTTCTTCTGCATCAATAGTAATACCAACATCTAATTCACGAGCTCGTGTAAGAAGTTGAAGTACAGAATCGCACATTTCTCCCATAACTCGTGCTTTATTTGCAACCTCATAACGAGGGTGTAATGCCGAAAGTTTAATAGAAACGGTGGGATCGGGAGAGTTTCCAATGCTACTCGCACGGCCAACACTCTCAATTGCCATAATGTAATCTTTAAAGTATTTATGTGCATCTGCTTGAGTTAACGCGGCTTCACCCTAGCATATCAAAGGAATAAGTGTAGCCCTTCTCTCGCATTGGTTTACCTTTCTTTTGCGCTTCTTCTATCGTTCTACCTAGCACAAATTGATGCCCCATGACCTTCATCGCTTGATTCATTGCTTGACGGATCACTGGTTCGGAAAACTTATTAACTAAACGACTGATAGCATTAGAAGGTGAGCCATCCGATTTCACATCCATACTGACAACTTTCCCTGTCAGTAATAACCCCCAAGTAGAGGCATTAACAAAGGCTGAATCTGAATTTTTAAGGTGAGATTTCCAATCCGCAACGCTTAACTTGTCACGTATCAATGCATCGGCAGTTTCTGCATCTGGGATACGCATTAGAGCTTCTGCAAGGCACATCAATAATATACCTTCTTTAGTGTCTAAGCTGTACTCCAATAATAACGCATCAATCATTTGAACAGCTTGCTTATCATTGCGAACACGTTGGATCAATTGAGAAGCCTGATCTTCCATCATTATGGCTTCACGTGCACTAGGTTTAGCCAGTGGCATCAATTCTTTTAACCACTTTGCTTCATCAACCATATAAAGAGGGGAAATAGTTGACCATAATATCGCTAAAGGTTGGTCAATAATGGATGGAGACAATACATCTTTCGCTTGAAACATACCTGTTTCCTCTTATTTGTCTAACATGATTAACTAAAAGAACAACATCCTTTAGTTATCTCGTCTATTAATAGTTCTAGTTGCGAAAGAGTCTATTTTCTATTTATAATAAATACTTGTCAAAAACTCCGATTTAATTGCTAAATCGTCCATGCAGTTACAAAATGAGAACAAAAGCAGAAATTTTTAATTACGAATAAAGTGCAATTGACGATATTTACTCGGGGAGTGACCTACATTCTTCATAAATGCGTGGCTAAACGCGCTTTGATTAGCAAATCCTGTTTGCTGTGCAATTTCACCAACAGTTAATGTACTCTCCCCTAACAATTCTTTTGCGTATTGGATCCGCTGAACGACAATATATTGATGAGGAGTTAGTCCAAGCTCTTGCTTAAAAATGGCATAAAATTGACTCTCCCCTAGAAAAATAGTGCTTGCCAATTGAGAAACTGTGATCTTGCTTCCTATATTTTGCGTTATAAAATTGTCGATCACATCTGAATTTAGACGTTTAACTTTTTTTTCGGAATTTTCATCAATTAAATGACGGTGAAGAAGTGAAATTATCGTATCACTGCACGCTCTATTTAATAGATAGTCATCTGAACTCGCTTGGATCTCACTAACGAGTAATTGTATCAAATGCTGAATCTGACTATCGAGTTGGTAATAACCTGAATTAACAAACAACTGATTAACTCGATTTCCAAGTGCTTCATCTTCAAAGTATTTAGGGAAATTAAGTACTAACACCTCTGCGTGATGTAGACTAGAAAATGCATGCTGATGCTGCGCAGGAATAACTCCAACCTTTCCTGCATAAATCAAACTATCACAACCATTAATCTCAAATTCAGCTTGACCTTTTAATCCTATGACTAACTGATGATAATCATGGGAATGAAGATCTCGCTCTTCTGGTAACATGATAATTTGTGTTGGTGAAATCCATTGCATACTCATTACTCTCCTTCTTCATTCGTCAATCAACTATATAACCCTGACATCTGCGAAAGCATGATCATGACGAATGATAATACTGTTGATGTAAAACCAACCAATGATTTCAGTAAATTAATATAAAACACATTAATAAACAACCAATTAGAATATATGTTCTAATCAACCTTTCTAATACAGAAATCACAGCCTTGATCATTATCTCAAAACTCTGAAAGAATGAGCAAGAAAATCAAAATTTACATAGACTTACACCCTATAAATTTGGTATAAAAATTGCTTGGGTTTTATGGTGTCAAAATAATAGATACTAATCTACATAGGCTACTTTGTAAGTACCCTTTGTAGATCAGTATCAATATACTATTAACCCTTGTATGGATACGGCTTTCAATAACGTTAAGTTAAATGCCTATCATCGTATACTTAATTAATGGTTAATTTAAACGAATTTAAGATAAAAAATCATGTTATGTCTAATATAAAAAGCAGAATTATTATGAATCGTAAAGGACTACCCGCTCTAGCACTACTGTTATCGCCGGCACTTTTTACCTCTATTGCGCTTGCTAATACCGACGCACCACCAGCCCCTCAGGCTGTTGATTCCGTAGCTTCAATTGATACTAAATTGACTCATAAACGCAATGAAGTAAAACAACTTGAAAGTACGGTTATTAATGACCAAAATCGTCTAAGAGAACTACGTAACCAAAACTCGACTTTAGATGAGAAAGCACAACAATTAGATGCAAAACGTAAGCTAGCTCAGCGTAATCTAGATGAGCAGTATAACCGTATGATCGATGATCCAGATCTGGACATTACTCCTTTCCAAAAACAATACCAAGATTCTTGGAAAGCTGTAAAAGAAAACCAAATTGCTAAACTAGCTATTCAACAAGATATTCAAGAACAAACCCGTGTATTAAAAACAAGTAGTTCTAAAAAACAACGAGCTTTAGATGAACTTGAAATTCTAGGTGAATCTCGTCAAGAAGCGCGCGTTCTTCGTTTACAAGAAGAATTGATTGCTCAAGATACTTTAGATGTTGTTCATACCATTACTTGTAAAATATCGATGACATTAAGTGCTTGTTCAAGCCAAGGTAAAACATTGAGCATGCAAAAAGCAGTAAATAATTTTCAGCAACAATTGATCAATGGTTTCACAGAGTCTGATTCAGTGAAACAACACATTGATAATGTATCATTAAATATTCACGTATTAGACAGTGCTATTCTTGATAGTGGCTTTAATGGTAGTAATCGCTACACAACAAAACTACAAGCATCGTTACGTGCTCGTCCAAACTCAACAGCAGCATGTCAAATGCTGGGATTAGAAAACCGTTACTGTATTGAGCAGAGTACAGCTCAAACATCTAATGACAAAATCAAGAAAGAAAAGAAATGGGTTGGTATTACCATTCGTTCAAACCGTCATGAAGATAACGTAACCGTCAATGGCGTAAATTACGGCAGCACACCTGTAGATGTCATGCTACCAGCTGGTCAACATCAAGTTACCGTTGAAAAAGCAGGCTTTGAACCGTATAGCCGTCAAATGTCATTAACCAAAGATATGACAGTTTGGGCCGAGTTAAAAGATCAAGAAAACCGCCCAAAACCAGGGAAGAAGTTTGCTGACCGTTTAAGTAATAATCAACAAGCTCCACAAATGGTTGTCATTGGTTCTGGTAATTATCACGTTGGTAAAAATGCTAAGCAAAATATCAGCATCTCAAAAGCCTACTCTATCGCTGCTACTCCTGTAACAGTAAATCAGTTTGATGCGTTTGTTGCTAGCTCTGGTTACATCACTGAAGCAGAAAAAGGTGCAGGTTGTAATGCTATCAATGGTGGTGAAACTAAACGTCACCAAAACCAAAACTGGCGTAAACCTGGTTTTGAACAGTCAAAAAATGCACCTGCAGTATGTATCTCTAAAAAAGATGCAGAAACATACGCTCAATGGCTAACAAAACAAACTGGCTTTAAATACACACTGCCTTCTGAAGTTCAGTGGGAAGTTGCAGCACGAGCGGGTAGCAAAGCAGCTTACTGGTGGGGATCTGACATTGGTTCAGGTAACGCTAATACAGGTTGGGGCGGCTCGTCTTGGGCAAACAAATCAACATCTCCTGTAGGCAGCTTTGGCGCAAACCCTTACGGTATCTATGATACTGCAGGTAACGTTTGGGAATGGACAAATACTAAGTCAGGTGTTGTTCGTGGCGGCGCATGGAGCTTTGCACCAACAAAAGCAAAAGTGTATGAGTCTCTAGAACTTAATCCATCAACAAGCGCTAACTACACTGGTTTCCGTGTGGTTCGTTCTTTGTAATTAACGCATATTTTATCCCTAAGTTCATAAATAACAAAAACCGCTGACATCAGCGGTTTTTTTATGTTCAAATAACCTTAATTAACCGTTCTAGGTAAACTTAATGCAAGAATCCTTAGATATCAGTTGGACATTAATGGGACTCTTTAGTCTTACGTTGCTTATTCCATTTACGATTAATCGCCTCTATCAGTTAGATCTTGCTAAAGAGATGACGGTGAGTGTGGTTCGAATGGTTGCACAATTGGCATTTATTGGCTTATATCTAGAGTTTGTCTTTCAATTAAACAGCCCATTATTAAACACATTGTGGATTGTGTTGATGATAGCAATTGGCTCTAGCTCTATTATCACAAAGTCCAAACTGCCAAAAAAACGCTTACTGCTTCCCGTTTCAATAGGTTTATTGATAGGTTTATTGCCATTAGTGGTGTTATTAAGTGCCGTAATTATTCAACCAACCCCTTTGTATAGCGCACAATATGTGATCCCTTTGGCGGGAATGCTATTAGGCAACAGTCTAAGTGGTAACATCGTCGCATTACAAAACCTGTTTACGGCATTTAAAGAACGAGAAAGTGAATATCACGCAGCCATTGCGCTTGGTGCTTCACCTCATTATGCCACAATCCCTTTTGTTCGTGCTGCGATGCAAAAAGCGTTTGCCCCTATAATGGCATCTATGGCGACAACTGGCCTGGTTACTTTGCCCGGCATGATGACAGGTCAAATTTTAGGCGGGGTTAACCCAATGGTTGCCATAAAATATCAACTACTTATTTTAATCGCTATTTTTGTTATGCTGACCCTGTCAGTCACCATTACATTACACCTTACCCTTAAACAAAACATCTCAAAAGAAGGGAAAGTATGGGTACGTTTTCTAGATCAATGATCGAATAAAAAATCAAATAAAGGAGCCTTCTTACATGGAATATACAACACTCGGTAGCAGCAATGTGTCTGTTTCTCGTATCTGCCTTGGTAGCATGACGTGGGGACAACAAAACTCTCAAGAAGACGCGAATCAACAGATCGAATACGCGCTTAGCCAAGGTATCAACTTCATCGATACCGCTGAGATGTACGCGGTTCCACCTTCCCCAGAAACCTACGGTAAAACAGAAACCATCATTGGTAATTGGCTTGCCGAAAATCCAGAACGCCGTAAAGAGATTGTACTAGCAACTAAAATTGCAGGCCCTGGTTTACCTTGGGTTCGCAACGCAGGCGCAATTACTGGTGAAGCCGTTATTGCCGCGGTAGATTCCTCACTTGCGCGTTTACAAACCGATTATATTGATCTATACCAACTGCATTGGCCTAATCGTACTTCTCCCCATTTTGGTAAGCATTTTCCGAATCAATTCAAATTCAGTGATTTTGATGCAAAAAAAGAAGAAGCCGATATGCTTGAGATCTTAAAAGCATTAAACGAATGCATTAAGGCAGGTAAAATTCTTCATATTGGATTATCTGATGACACGCCTTGGGGCATTAATACTTACCTTAAATTGAGTGCTAAATACGATTTACCACGCATGGTTTCAATCCAAAATGAGTTCAGTTTATTACATGCGAAAGATTGGCCTTATTTGATTGAAAACTGTGTTCATGAAAACGTTGCCTATTTACCTTGGTCACCATTAGCCGGAGGTATGTTAAGTGGTAAATATCTGGATGGTAAAATGCCTGAAGGAAGTCGCTGGACCTATTCACAACGTAATGGGATCTTCCGTGATACGCCAGCGGCAAACGAAGCGGTCAAGGCTTATATGGAGGTTGCAGAAAAACACGGTTACACACCTTGTCAGCTTGCATTAGCATGGTGTGACCAAGTGGATGGCGTGACATCAACGATTATTGGCGCAACGTCTCTAGAGCAGTTAAAAGAAGACATTGAAGCGTTTTCTAAACCATTAAGTGAAGAAGCTTTAGCCGATATTAATGTGGTCTTTAGAAAGTTCCCAATGCCGTTTTAATCATAAATTGTAGATAAAAAAAATAGCGCAACCTCTTCATGGTGCGCTATTTTTTTGTCATTTTCACAGCTATTTAATCAGCTATTTAATCAGCTATTATTTAGCTTCTAACGATAACAACACGCTGCTTGTGTCTTGTTCGATATCAAATCGACTGTCTAATAAGAACACGCGTGATGCATCCACTTTTACGACATCCACTAGGTACGCTTTCACCGCTTGTGCGCGTTGTTGAGCCAAGTGACCTAATTCACCTTTCGCGACTTCTTGCTTATTAAGTGTCAAATTATACAGTGCAATGTGCCAGCGCTGAGTTAACGCTTCATCGGTTAACTCTGTCCCTTTTTCTGCTTGTTCTTGTTCAATCCTGTCTTCCACATCATTAGCATCTTGCCCTGATTCTGTTTCATACAATGCCTTTAATGCATTCGATAAAGGCCCAGATGTTGGTATGGTGGTGGCGCTTAAATTTGCAGGTAACTCAGCCACTGTCATTTGCGCTGTCTCTGCTAATTTCTCATTAAATTGCATAAGCGCTAACGCTTTACTGTCTTCTGCTGCATTCACTGCACCATCAACGGTTAGCTTCAGTTTAGGGCGAGTTTCTAATGCCGAACCGAGTGTTTGCAACTTCTCTTGCTCTTCAGGCGTTAATGTATTCGCGCCAAACTCAAAGGCGATAATGTTTAACTCTTCATCAGAACCGGCAAGGCCCGCAATGAACGAAAATGGGGCTGTCACGGCTTTAGTGATGATATTCGTAATCGTGTCCCAAATCACCGCCCCCAATCCAAATTCAGGGTCATTCACATCACCAGAAACTTCAACGCCTAAGTCAATCACCCCATTATTATCTTGCAGCAAAGCAATAGCCAACTCTAACGGCAGTGACGTCGCAATATCACTATCACTGGCTTTACCTAATTGTAATTGGTCGATAATAACGTGGTTCGATCCCTTTAATTGGTTGTTTTCTAATTGATAATTAAGCGCTAACGTTAACTGTCCTTTATCAATGTAATGTCCAGCATACGTACCTGAATAAGGATTTACCGTGGTTAGTTCAACACTTTTAAAGATAACATCCAGATCTAAGTAAGGTTGTTCTATTAATGGGTTGATCTCGCCTTTTACTTTCATTGGTGCATATTTCTCGATACTACCGCTGATATCCACCGTTGCTTTTGTTCCTGGAATACTAGACACATGGCCAATATTACCTTTTAGTTGTTCGATACCCGATGAGAAATTTGGCGTTAAAGAATTATCTGCAAAGAACGCTGAGCCGTTATTAAACGCGATTTTTCGGACGCTTAATGCAAACGGCTTCTCTTTCTTACCCTTTGCCGCAGTGGGTGCTGGCTTCTTCTTTTTAGCTGTTGGTTGAGCAACGATCAAATCACCAATATTAGTGCTTCGGTCTTCATTAATCACAACTCGTGCATAGGGCTGACTTACACTTAATGTATCAACCGCCAGTTTATTTTTTTGTAAATTAAAATCAAATTTGTTGACTGCCAGCGAGCGCCATTTTACAAACGGTTTTCTTAATTTGTTATCACGAATAGAGAGGTTATTAACTTGCACGCCCCCACTCACTTCAACGTTACCTTCTGCATTGGCATCTAATTTTACTTGGGTATTCACTTCACCTTTAGTTAGCGTCGCATTGACAGCGGTTGCTAGGTAAGGCTGGAACTGAGCTAGCTTCAATGATTTAACATCAATATCCGCTAATACCGCTTGTTGTTTCGCATCCGCTTGCCCTTTAATGCTGATATCACCTTTACCATTAACCGACGTAAAGAAATCAAAATCAATCGGTTTAGATAAATCACTCACGATCTGACTTGTGGTTATATTAATTGGAGAGATCTGCCATTGATGGGCTTTTTTAGTAACGACTTTCTCTTCAACGTTTAATTGGTAGTCTTTAATTTCTACGCCATCAAGTGTCACTAACCATGTAGGAGCATCAGCAGTAGATTTTGACTCTTTTTCTACAGGTTTTGCTTTATTTTCTTTTGATGCTTCAGTAATAAATTTAGGAGTGAATAATCTAACAAGATCTGCCCCTTTATCATCAACCTTTGCTGATACATTTAAACCATGAGAAGTAACAGAATCAATGTTAACGGTTTGCTTCTCTACATTCGTCGCAATACCATTGACTGAAAAATCAGGCAAAGAGACAATCGATTTCCCCTCAGTATTAAAATTCAAATCATTAACAGAGAACATGCCCTTATCACTAGTAATGCTCATCGAATCATCATGTTCGGTATTACCGATGGTTTGAGCCAAATGATAGTTAGATGAAAAATTCACATTACCCGATGTTAATTTGGCAATAATATCTTTTTCAATAAAGCCCCATAAACGTGGTAATTGAATATGCTGAACATCAATATCACCGACAACTTCTAGCGGTTTTAATTGAACTTGGCCAGTCAACTCAACCGTGCCTGAATCCACATCAGTAATATGTAAGCGGTAGTCGTTCTTTTTCTCTATATCCGTTAGCAAGCTTTGAGTCGAAAACTCACCAAGCGTGATAGTAATATTTGGATAAGCAAGCTGAGTTCCTGTTACTCCATCTAATAAACGAACCTCAGCTTGAGTTAAGGCGGTGTGTTTAATCAATACAGGAAATAACGGTGCGTTTCTATCAATGACTTCATCAGTCTTTGGTTCTGGCTCTTCTGTTGTCACCGTATTACGAGCAACAGCATCGATAATATCACTAAAATTAAACCGCAATTCATTCGTATTATTTACACGCTCAAGATTAATGTAGGGCTTATCAAGGGAAATATATTCGACCGAAACAGCGGCATTAAAAATAGATTGCCAAAAATTAACCTGAACACTGGCATGTTCAAACTGTACGAACGGTTTGTCGTCTTCTAAAATAGCGAATTGATGAACATCAAGCTGAAGTGTAAAAGGATTGATTGTAATATCTGTTAATGTCACAGGACGTTCAATCAGTTTTGATACTTGCTCTGGGATTTGTTGCTTCGCAATATAAGGAACAAGTAGCCCAAGTAAAGCAGCATAAAAAAGGTATGCGCTTAATGTATACGCACTCCAACGAATGTATCGAGGAAAAGCACGAAACGTTGCAACTGCTGCTTTAAATTTGTTCGACATTATGACTCTCTACTCCTACGTCTATATCGACAATAATCTGATACTCATCTGGGTAACTCTCGTTTAAGAAACTTATTCAGATAAGTATTTATCCCTGATTATTCTAAATAATGGCCATCAATGGCATAAATATAACTGTTACTGTTGTCTATAAACTCTCGGTAACATGAAAATTTTATCCCTACGGCGTAAGGATGTCTACCGCTCTTACCCCATCGGCTCACAAAATCCAAAGATATTTAGTTTGGAATAAGGATCATGACGTATCATGAATAAATAATGCACTCTTTCTTGTTGCTATGATCAATACGCAAACCATGGCATAGCCTTTTTTATAATCAAAAATATAAACGTAGCTAGGACGAATTATGAATAACACTCATCTAATTGGATCATTACTACTGGGACTTTGCTCGACTTCTGTTCTGGCAAGTGTTTCAAACGTTACTCCATCACAATGCCAAGCCATGACAAATAAGAATGTCATGTCAGCCAAAGCCCCGGTGCAATGTGACCGCTTGCGTAATGTGACCTTCACTCATTATAATTTTGAAGGAAAAACCGCCACAGGAAAAGTGGTGGTACTTGATGCCGTAGCTCCTTATGTGGATCGCATTTTTAATGAGTTATATAAGAAAGGTTTTCCTATTGCTCAAGCACAACCGATTGAACAATTTGGCGGTGATGATAACAAATCAATGGATGCAAATAACACATCAGCTTTTAACTATCGTCCTATTGCTGGCAAGTCCTCTCTTTCATTACACGCTTATGGCGTGGCCGTTGACATCAATCCATTACAAAACCCATTTGTTGAATTTACCTCTTGGGGCACGGCGACATTCAAACCTCTTAAGGGTCACGAATACGCAAACCGAATGCTACAGCGCTTCGGAAAAGAGGACAGAAAGGGGTTTGCAGAAGAGATAATAAGTACCTTTACCAGTAACGGGTTTGTCTACTGGGGTGGCTATTGGGATACACCGATTGATTTTCAACACTTTCAAACCAGTCGTGATATGGCGTATTTAATGACAACAATGCCAACCAAAGAGGCATCTACCTTCTTTAAAAACTATGTTAGTTGGGTTCAATCTTGCCAGAACAATTATGGTTCTGAAAACATGAATAAATTCAAAGATTACAGCGCGTATTTAAAAACTGAATTAAAAACAACGACCTCTTTAAATCGCCTATATAAAGCAAACCCTAGCGCGGTTATGCAAGCAATAAACAAGAAAGCACAAGTATCAAAGTCTCGCTGCTTTAAATCCTGAATCCTGAATCCTGAATCCTGAATCCTGAATCCTGAACAGCATAAACCCGTTGAACGTTCATTCAACGGGTTTATATTATTTACTTAGCTCTAAGAACGCTTATTTGGTTAAACGATTTGCAGTCCAAACATATAACAATTCAAGTGCAATTGTCGCACCAGCGAGTGCTGTAATATCACTTTGGTCGTAAGCGGGTGATACTTCTACCACATCCATACCAACCATATTGATACCTTGTAAACCACGGATGATTTTTAAGATCTTATCTGAGTTCAAGCCACCACAAACAGGTGTACCTGTACCCGGAGCAAACGCTGGATCAAGACAATCAATATCGAACGTTAGGTATACTGGTTTATCACCAACAATGCCTTTTACTTGTTCAATAATCGCATCAACACTCATGTCATTCGCTTGCATCGCATTGATCACATTAAAGCCATGATCTTTTTGATCATATTCAGTACGAATACCAATTTGCACTGAATGCTCTGGTGAAATTAACCCTTCGTTAGGCGCATGATAGAACATAGTACCGTGATCGTAACGGCTACCATGACTGTAAGTATCAGTATGTGCATCAAAATGAATCAATGCCATTTCACCGTATTTTTTCGCATAAGAACGAAGCAATGGCAAAGTAATGAAATGATCACCACCTAAGCCTAATAACGTTTTACCACTATCTAAAATCGCATCAGCAGCGGCTTCAAGGCGTACAGTAAAATCTTCTGCATCACCGGTATCAAATACTAAATCACCAGAATCGATAACTTTAGTATGATCAAATACATTGAAATCCCATGGGAATTTTTTGCCTTCCCACGCTAGATTTACTGATGCACGACGGATCGCGTCAGGGCCTAAACGTGCACCAGGACGACCAGAAGTTGCCATATCTAACGGTGCACCTAATACAACGATATCTGCATCATTATCGATTGGGTTCTGTACCAATGGACGACGCATAAATGTCATTGCATTTGAGTACAATGAGTAATCTTTTTTAGTGAATAAATCGTTCATTAAAAATCTTCCAAATAGGTGTAGCCCATCAAGCCCTGCTCTAACTCTTCAAGCACGCTTTGTTGTTCTTCTTTTGCTACTTTCGCTGTTACCATGTCTTTGTAATTTTGACGGATCAAATCTACATCGATATGCACATAACGCATCATATCTTCAACGGTGTCACCTTCATTGATGTAATCAATATTCGCTTCACCATTTTCATCAACATTTACAACAACGCTATGGGTGTCACCAAATAGGTTATGCATATCACCCAAGATCTCTTGGTATGCACCCACTAAGAAGAAGCCCATCAAATAAGGCTCATCTGGGTTCCACGCTGGTACTGGCAATGTGGTTTCAATACCTTGACCATCAACGTATTGATCAATAGTACCGTCTGAGTCACACGTTATATCTAATACAACTGCGCGATGTTCATCCGCATTATCAAGACCACTTAATGGCATCACAGGGAATACCTGATCAATGCCCCATGCATCTGGTAATGATTGGAACAGAGAGAAGTTCACAAAGAATTTATCCGCTAAACGCTCACTCAATTCATCTAAAATTGGACGGTGGTAACGGTTCTTGGTACTCATTTTTACGCTTAACTCATAGTTAATACGTAATGAAACTTGCTCTGCCCATGCACGATGCTGAAGGTTAATCATACCTGTCGCAAACTGGTTATGTGCTTCAGCTACGTCACATTGAGTATCGTTATAAATCTCAATAAGTGCGCGGTCATCACCACCATTCTCTAACTGCTCTAGGTTACGCCACATATTGTGTAATAACAGAGGATCATCACCATGAGGCTTTTCAATCGCTTCTGGCGTGTAGCTTTCTGTACCAATAACGTTAGTAATTAACACTGCGTGATGCGCTGTTAACGAACGTCCAGATTCAGAAATGATCACTGGCATTGGTTGTGAGTAAAGCTGACAAATATCACCAATAGTCATCACAATGTTACGTGCGTACTCCGCCAAACCGTAGTTCATAGAATTAGATGATTGACTACGAGTACCGTCGTAATCCACCGCCAAACCGCCACCCACATCGAGATATTTTAGTTTTGCGCCAATATCACGTAATTCACAATAGAATCGTGCCGCTTCACTTACGCCATTACGTACATCACGAATGTTCGCCATTTGTGAGCCAAGGTGGAAATGCACCAACTCTAAAATATCTAACTGATCTTCTGCTTTTAGACGATTAATTACCGTCAATACTTGAGAGGCAGACAAACCAAATTTCGATTTTTCGCCACCACTTGCTTGCCACTTACCCGCACCTTGAGAAGCAAGACGAATACGTAAACCAAGGCGAGGTTTAACACCTAATGCTTTAGCTTCAGATAGAACTAAATCTAATTCTGATAATTTTTCTAGAACGATAAAAACACTGTGACCAAGTTTCTCACCAATCAGTGCTAAGCGAACGTATTCACGGTCTTTATAACCATTACATACAATCACTGAACTCGCTTTTTGAGCTAATGCTAATACGGCCAATAGCTCAGGCTTACTGCCCGCTTCTAAACCTAATTGCTTTTGCTCTAATTGCGCCTGACTTGCAAGAATTTCATCAACCACTTCTTTTTGTTGGTTTACTTTAATAGGGTAAACAAGAAGATAATGGTTTTCATATTGGTATTCTTCAATCGCTTGGTTAAATGCGTTACAAATATTATGCACACGCTGATGTACGATTTGAGGAAAACGAACCAAAGCAGGCAATCCAATATTTCGCTGCTCTAATTGATTCACAATATGACTTAGTGGTACTTGATGATCTGATTCACTACGTGGTGAAACATACACTTCACCATTATCATCAATACCGTAAAAACCTTGGCTCCAATGCTTTACATTATACTCAGCACGGATGCGTTCCAAATTAACCGAATGTTCCAAATTTAGAGACCTCACACAATAGGGCCATCAACAGAAAATACCTCGTTGGAATGCGAGATAAAACCTGACAAGGATCGTAAGTCTACAATCATGTCCATACGCATTAACTTATATAATCAACAATGAGTCCAATCATTAATATTTATCGTTACAATCAAAAAAACTTGTCGCTAAATGTGACCTTTATTGTGCGGTTTTATCACCTTATTTTGGTTCGAATAAACACGATAAATCTAAGCAAACTGTAACCGTTTATATCTTCCTCTTGTTTCTCACTCATTACTCAGTAAAATCCCTCTCAACATTTGCTGTAATTAATATGTTTTATGCCAAAATTGAATCTGCACCGTCGTGACTATGTATCTATCTTAGGAGGCGATATCTCCGCAGATAAGTTAGAGCAATCGCTCAAACCTAACTTTGAAAAACCAACAAAAAAACTGACTCCAAGCCCATATCTCACCGATAAAAACCTTATCCGTCGTTGGGATAAGCTAGCGAATCCTGCGCTGCAAGCGGAACTGTTTGATGTTCATACCCAAGCACAAAGCCAAGCCTACGAAAAAAACATTGAACACTTTATTGGTACTGTCAAAGTCCCTGTCGGACTAACGAGCCCTTTACGTGTGAATGGTTTATTTGCCAAAGGCGATTACCTAGTTCCTCTTGCTACGACTGAAGCGGCATTAGTGGCTTCTTATAGCCGAGGTTCACAGCTGATCACTGCCAGTGGTGGTGCAAGTGCCATGTTATTAAATGAAGGTGTTACTCGAACTCCTGCATTTGCCTTTTATAACTTAGCCGAAGCTGGGCAATTTGTAGCGTGGGCCGTCACTCAATACGATACCTTCAAACAATTGGCTGAAGCGACCACTTCTCACGGAAAACTCAGCGATATTAATATCAGTATTGAAGGCAATCACGTTTACTTAGTATTTGAATTTTTAACTGGTGATGCGTCTGGTCAGAACATGGTGACCATTGCGACTAATGCGATTTTCGGTTATATCTTAGAAAACTCTCCAATCACTCCTGAGAACGCCTATTTAGATGGCAATTTATCAGGCGATAAAAAAGCCAGTAGCCAGTCTCTTCGTAGCGTTCGTGGTAAGAAAGTAACCGCAGAAGTACATATTCCTGCTGAATTAGTTCAGAAATATCTGCACACCACACCAGAAAAAATGATGCAATTTACTCAAATGAGTACGGTTGGGGCTACGCTCAGTGGCACTATTGGTATTAATGCGCATTACGCCAATGCACTGGCTGCGTTATATATTGCTTGTGGCCAAGATGCGGCGTGTGTTGCAGAGTCGGCCGTTGGTATGACACGAATTGAAGTGGATAGAGATGGCGGATTGTACGCAAGTGTGACGCTACCAAACCTAATGCTAGGAACCGTTGGCGGTGGTACCGGATTACCAAGTCAAAAAGCCTGTTTGGAAATAATGGGATTACACGGTTCAGGAAAATCACAAGCGTTAGCTGAAGTATGTGCAGCACTCTGTTTGGCAGGTGAACTATCTATTGTAGGTGCATTTTGTGCGGGACATTTTTCACGAGCACATCATAAATTAGCGCGCTAGTTAATAGGCGGGGATATCCAATATCCGTTAACTAACGCGACAATTTAATTATTGTTCAACAAAGATAAGTTCATTTGTTTTAAAACCTAGAGATTGAGCGGTTGATACAAAGCGCTCAATCACATCTTGGTCAACTTCTTTTGTTCGAGAGAGTAGCCATAAATAATCTAAATCAGGCCCCGACACAAATGCGTATTCATAGTTTTCTTTATCTAATTCAAAAATAACGTATGAACCATAAAAAGGCCCAAAAAAAGACACTTTTAAATAACCTTCATCTGGTTGATTAACAAATTTAGCTTTGCCAAGCGCTTCGCTCCATTCATTATCTTCTGCCGAAAATCCCTTATTAATAACCTTAACCGAGCCGTCATCGTTCACGCTGTAAGTCGCACTAACTTGACTTAACCCACGCTCAAACGAATGATCCAATCTCGCAATTTCGTACCATTCTCCAAGGTAGCGATTAAGATCAAACCCTGAAATAGGCTGAACGTCTTTGGGCATTCCTAAACAACCACTTAGCATCATCAACGTTGCGCCTATAACACCAAATTTTGTTATCTTCTTTATCATCGTTAACTCCATTAACTTTATCTTTTTATTATTACGAACAGTCCGTGTAAAAAGATCACTTACCACGATTATTTTTATCACACCTATTTAACGCCATCCATAAACATTGCCTGTAAATATGATGTTGCCGCGGTTAAACGAACGCTTTCACTACCAATAGCATCAATAGAACCTAATTCAACATCACATGTTTAATGCATTAAGTCAGAACCTTAAAGATCAACCGAGAAGGTATTAAACTGAGGTGGCTTATCATCCCAAACGTTACCAATTAAAGTCTGTTCATACCCATATTTATACAAATGTTGCATGTAAGTCGAATCAAACGGCTGATCAGGATCTTGCTCTACCTCCAATGCCATATCACTTTCCATGTGACTAAAATAGAAATCAATGTTTGAGCGCTGCGCCAAGTTATAAATTCGCATGACATCTCCTCGACCTTGATACTTAATTAACGTAGATAATGAGCGTGAAGCAACGTAATTTAAGTTCAATTCTGGATCGTCAACCTTGGGTTCAAATTCCCCATTTCTTATCACATAAATGTGATGATTTTTATTTTGATTATTCACTACAGATAAAGAATCTGAGATTAAAAAGACTTGCCTTGTTACTCCACCATCAACATGAAGTTCTTGATAGGTTTCATCTTCTCCTTCTACGTTAATTCTTACCGCCGGAAACGCTCCAGGAATGGACGCTGACGCTAAAATAATGTCTTCAAATAAACGCTGGCTCTCGTCAGATTTTAACGCTGCAATCTCTCCCATGTTCCAGATCGACAATCGCTGGCTACCTAAATCGGTTGTACCGACCAATAACAAGCGACCTTGAGCATTATATTCAGCCACTTTATCAAGCAATTCTGTTGTGACGGTTTCTCTTATTGTGTTTTCAAGTGGTGAACTGTCTAACAATGCCGTTCCGCTTAGCATATTGAATATACGTTTGGTAATAAAAATATCGTCAGTTTCTGTTGTGGTATAAAATTCGGTGAGTTCATCATCATAGTCTTCTCCTAAATACGCAAACACCGCGATTAATGCCCCTGTACTTACCCCCGTCACAATATCAAAGTCGGGTCTTCCACCCATCTCGCTCCATGCGGTTAAAATGCCTGCACCATAAGCCCCATTAGCGCCACCACCAGATAACGCTAAATAATGATGATCGTCTTTTTCTTGTTGGAAATGAGATAAGTACACTTCATCAAAAAACAGATCACTGCTGTCACCCCAGTAGCGTAAATTGTCTTTTCCTAAAGGATAAACCTGATCGCTTTGTTCACTTGGAACGGCGATGAAAGGAGCGCTAGTTGAACAACCAATTAAGGATGTGGTGCATAAAATAATAAAAGGCCATTGCCTAAGTATCGAAATAATGGACATAAATTCATTCTCTTTATGTTGAAAACACGTAATGAAGTACATAAGAAACGGTACTTTAATAGCCGTAATAACGTGGTAATTTGAGGCCACTCTCACCGTGAACTATCAATGAACGTTCACGGTGTAAGTCATTTACTATGTGACACTAAATCTCCCACTCTCCACCCAGAGCTTTGTGTAACCCCACCACTGATTGCGCCGTTTGTAACTTAGCGGCCACGACTCTGTCTTTCATCATATTATGTTGTCGTTGTGCATCTAATACTGACAGATAATCAATCAAGCCTGCATTGTATAAAGCATTGGCTTTGCTTAACGCGGTCTCTGTTTGTTGCTGTGCTTCGGTAATGCTTGCTTGGTATTTCTGGCTGTTACCATAAGCAAACAGCAACGTTTCTACTTCTGCAAAGGCGCCATTTACCGCGTGTTGATAAGTAAGAACGGACGTTTCAAGACGCGCTTCTTGAATATCGACCATTGCCTCTCCTCGACCACCATCAAATACAGTCCAACTTACGCCTGCACTTGCCATCCAACCAAATGAACCACTGTTAAACAAATCATCAAAATCTCCTGCAACTAATCCTGGCGTGCCGGTTAAAAATACTTTCGGATAACGACTTGCGATAGCGGCACCTAACTCTTCATTCATTGCCGCTATTTCTCTCTCTGCCATACGAACATCAGGGCGACGTTGCAATAAATCTGACGGCAGCCCAGTAGGGATAATACCGGCTAATTCTGGAGTGACTTGTTCAATCGAATCATCTCCTAGGTTTAATGAACGGGTCGGTTGCCCTAACAAAATAGCCAGTCGCTGCTTGTGAATATTCGCTGCAATGTCTAATTGAGGAATAATCGCCTCTGTCGCCGCCAGCATGGCACTTGCCTGAGAAATATCAAGCTCTGAGCCATAACCATTATCAACCACTTTTTTCACCAGTTTCAACGTGCTTTTTTGATCTTCAATCGTTCCCATTGCAATCGCTTTACGCTCTATTGCGCCGCGATATTGCAAATAGTTACTTATCACATCAGCCGTTACCAAGGTGTTTAACCCACTACGGTAAATCTCGACTTGTTCTTTTCTTATTTCAGCCGCATCAGCTTGGCTATCAATGCGACCAAATAAATCCATTTCCCAAGCGATGGTGGCCCCTACACCAAAGCCATCTTGCTGTTGATCCATTAATGTCACGCTAGAACCAACAAGAGGTTGAGCCGCAGCAGGTACTCCAATAGGCGAAACCGCAGCGCCTAATAAAGGATCATTTTCACTGATTTGATAATTGACATACCCAGCACCAAGGCTAACGGTTGGCACTTTAAATGACGACACCATTTCATGATAAGACTGCGCCATTTTAATGCGCTCAGAAGCAATTCGTAACGGAATATTCTGCTGCTGTGCGTCTTCAACCAATTGGTTTAATATTGGGTCATTAAACCCTTTCCACCACGCTTGATCACTTGATAATGTTTGTGAACCATTTACGCCTTCAATCTGCGTATAGGCTTCGCTCATCGTCATTTCTGGCGGAGTATAATCTGGCGTCATGCTACAACCTGTCAGCATACCAGCCAAGAATAACGCTTTTGTTATTGTCGATACTTTATGCATTTTCATGACGAATACCCTTCATGTTAAGTTCATTTTTGATTGACGCCATTTCCACATTTACATCGTTATTTGCGCGATCATTTTTATAGAACAATTTATACATTGCAGGCATTGCTAGCAGTGATAAGAACGTTGCCGCTGCAAGTCCACCAATAATGGTTGCCGCCATTTGATCGAATAATCTATCTGATAATAATGGGATCATGCCTAATGCCGTGGTTAATGCACCTAATGAAATCGCCATGGTTCTGTTTAGCGTTGCGTCTTTAATCGCATCATCTAATAACTTGCCTTGCTTACGTTCTAGTTCAATTTGGTCCATCAATACAATGCCGTTTTTCACTATCATGCCAGACAGCGCTACTGCACCAATTAACGCCATGTAACCGAAAGGCTTATCAAATAACAGCAGACTTAAACTTGCCCCCGTCGCCGCCAAAGGCACGGTGGTTAGAATAATCACAGGCTGCTTAAAGCCGTTAAACATTGCCACCAAAATAATCACCATAAAGATCAGTGCTTTTGGTAGTTGTGAGAAGGTATCCATGATTGAGCGATGTTCATCATAATATTCCCCACCCCATTCCAATGTGTAACCATAAGGCAATTGAATCGCTTCAATCTCTTCGAGTACTTGTGAGCGAACTTGCGCTGCGGTTTTTTCTGTAATCGCCGCTTGAGCCGTGATTGATGGCACACGATCACGTCGCCAAATCATGCTTTCTTCGTTTTTCAATTCAAAGCCATCAACAACTTGCCCTAATGGTACAGAATGAATGCCTAACAATGATTTTACTGGGATAGTTTCTAATGATGCCATGCTTGATTCTGGGCTTTTTAATAGTAATGGAATTAACTCATCACCTTGCTGCATTGCCCCTAATATCATGCCATCTGACGAGCGTTTTAATGCCATTGCAATATCAGCACGATTAATCCCCGCACGACGCGCCTGTTCTTGGTTAATGATGGGTACTAATACTTTACTGGTTTGACGCCAATCATCACGCACGTACTTGGTGTATGGGTTCTCGTTAAAAATCGCTTGAGCTTCTTGAGACAATCCACGTAATACATCTGGATCTGGCCCTGTAAATCGCGCTTCAATGCTGAACTTATCTTTCGTTGCCAGTTTCAATGAACGGAATCTTGGTTCAGCTTGAGGAAATTCACTCTCTAACCATGCATCACCACGTTTAATTAACGGCTTAATTGCGTCGTAATCAGTCGTATTAATCACGATTTGGCCGTAACTTGGATCAAACGGCTCAGGCTCTACCGTCACTGAGAATCGAGGAGCACTTGCGCCCACATAGGTTGAGATTAAATCCACTTCAGGTTGTTCTAATAACCACGCTTCTATACGCTTCATGTCTTTTGAGGTTTCTTCAATTTTAGCGCCATTTGGCAACCAATAATCAAGGAATACAACAGGACGATCCGAACTTGGCATAAAGTTAACCGAGATTTGAGGGATAACCACCGCCGTCATTAGCAGCAACGGAACCACCGCAGACAACGCTCTTTTTAGGATTATCGACTGTCCAACCTATCACCTTTTTAAAACGACTTGGCTTCACGAACTCTTCACTGCCCACTTCTGGTTTTAGCCATAACCAACACATCAATGGCGTAATGGTCATTGCAACCAACCATGAAAGTAACAACGATGAACACATGATTTTAAACACAGAGCCAGCAAACTCAGCCGCATCGGTTTGTGAGAATAACACAGGGCTAGCGCCCATAATGGCAATGAACGTTGCCCCTAATAATGGCAATGCTGTTTCCTGAATACAATCGGTCGCGGCTTTGGTTTTTTCAATGCCACTTTTTACTTTTGAGGTGTACATATCGGTAATAACAATGGCGTTATCAACTAACATACCCAGAGCTAAAATGAAGGTACCTAATGAGACTCGCTGTAAATCAATACTCGCTAGGTACATATAAATAAGCGTTAATAATATCGTAACGAGCAAACTGGTCCCAACAATGGTCGCGCTTTTGAATCCCATAAAGATCCACAATACAACGACAACAATCAGCACACTTTCTAATAAGTTTAAAACGAAATTATCAATCGATTTTTGTACTTCATCGGGCTGAAAAGCAACAATCCCAACTTCAACGCCAACAGGTAATGTTGATTGATACTCAGCAATGACCTCATCAATGCTTGATCCTAAACTCACTACGTTAATACCACTCACAGGGCTCACCGCTAACGTCACTGCATCAATGCCATTATAACGACTTAGAGATAACGCAGGCGTTTGATAACCCATTGATACATCTGCAACATCTTGCAATCGAATAAGTCCAGTACCTAGCTCGCTTATCCCCCCTTTTAGAGTGAAGTTTTGAATATCTTGCAGCGATTGGAATGAGCTACTTTGATCAATACGAATACGTTCATGACCTGCTGCCATACTGCCTGCATCGAACACCATGTTTTGACTATTTAATTGGTTCAATACTTGAACGGTAGATAAACCATAAGCCGCTAAACGCTCATCGGTAATATCAATATTCACCACTTGGTTTTGAACACCATGTAGCTCAATTTTTTTAATCCCATCGACCGTTTTTAAACGACGTTGTAACTCTTTCGCGTATAAACGTAAATCGGCAGGTGACGTATCTTCTCCATAAACAGAGAAAAGCATGCCGTACACTTCAGAGAATTCATCTTGCACAATACTTATCTGTGCTGTGGCTGGTAAACCAAGCTTCACATCCGAAACTTTACGGCGTAATAAATCCCATTCTTGAGGTAATTGCTTTGATGAAATCGATTCTTTCAAATCAATAAACACCATCGACATACCCGGTTTAGATAGCGATCGTAATTTCCAAAGCGATCCCATTTCTTGTAATTTTGTTTCAACTTTGTCTGTCACTTGCTGTTCAACTTCTTCAGCAGAAGCGCCAGGATATAGCGTGACAACCACGGCACTTTTTACCGTAAAGCTTGGGTCTTCTAATTTACCCAATTTAAAATACGATAACCCACCCGCTATCACACACAACACGGTAAAGAAAATAACGAAGGTTCGTTGTCTTATAGCAAATTCAGCTAAATTCATCATAACCTCCTATTGAGTAACAAAGCGCAGTGGACCAACAGGGTCACCGTCTTTTAGATAATCAGCACCCGTAACCACGACTTTATCGCCAACCATTAGCCCCGTATTAATACACGCTTGGTTTGCATCTAATGAAGCCAGTTCTACGTGTCTACTTTCAATTTCATGGTCATTCGCCAATAAGACTTTTTGTTCGTCTTTTTGCCCGATAAGTGCAGAATAAGGTAAACAGTACGCATTATTTGCATAGGCAAAAGGGACTGATACTTTTACGGCTTTACCCGGAAGTAAATAGGCCGGCTTTTCTGACACATCAAAGCCATCTAATTGAAAAGTGACTCGGTAGGTTTGCTTAATAGGATGAGGTTGCGTTCCGACCTCTTTTAATGAGGCACTGTAAATCTGTTTTTCTTGATACCAACTGATATTGGCACGTTGGTTTTCTTGAAATAAATGCGCGAGGTTTTCAGGTACATCAATCACCGCTTCCAGTTGGTTTGGTTGATGTAACGTAAAGATGCTTATTCCCGGAATGGCTTGCTCAAACTGTTCAAATTTTTGATTTGAGATCACACCATCAAATGGGGCTTTTAACTCGGTATAGCCTAATGCATCATTTGCTCTGATTAGGTTTTGTTGCACCACTTTTACCATTGCAGCACTGCGTTTATAACCACTTAATGCTCGATCAAGATTCACTTTAGCTATTGCATCATCTTCTGTAGCTTGTTTTACTCGAAGGTATTCTGATTTCGCTAACTGATGCGCGGCTTTTGCTTCACTTAATCGCGCTTCAATTTCTAATACTGATATTTTGTAATCGTGTGGATCTAAACGTGCAATCACATCCCCTTTAGAAATGCTCTGGCCTTCTTGTACCAAAACATCATGAATAGTACCGGGAACACGAAATGACAGCTCCGCAGTCTCACTGGCTTGTAACGTACCAGAAAATTGTTTAATGCTATGAGTTTGTTGTGTGCTTAATTCTACAACTTCAATTGGACGAGGTGTTTTTTGTACAACCAAAGGCTGAGTTTGGTTACAGCCAACCAACGCTACACTAGATAACGCCAATACACTTATTAATTGTTGTTTTTTCATCACTGACTCCTAAGATTTTAGAGTCAGTGTATAGATATAAAGGAGTGAGATAAGCCAGTAAACGCGACAAACACTGTCTCAAAATTCAAGACAATGATACAAGCTTCGGCATTTCGATTAATAAATGGTCAATTAATAATCGAGTGACTCGAGAGATCCCTTTTTTTTCAGGTGACAGTAACCAAACATCCTCATTTGCTGAGCAATACTCTGGCAAAATATGAATGAGCTGCCCATTTCGTATTTCATCCCCAATAAGCATTGGCGGTAAAAAGCCAATTCCACGCCCATGAATAATGGAGTTTTTCACAAAACCAATGCTGTTACTGGTTAATTTAGTCCCGACCTGTAGATGTTCATCATTCAAATGCCATTGGTTTTCTATTTCACCATTTGGCCAGCGATAACAAACACAATCGCAGTTTTCAATATCTTGTATTTTATTTATATTCGGATTCAGCGCGAGATACTCAGGGCTTGCGACTAAAATTCGTTTCAATCCAAATACTTTTCTCGCAATAATATTACTGTTGTGTAATTCCCCTCCATGTACCGCCAAATCTAATCCTTGTGGGTACATGTCTAGAAAACCATTATTAATAATACGAATATCCAACTCAATGTCTGGATACTTATCTTGAAATGAAAAAATAATGTCTTGCAACGGGCCATTACTTTCTGGAAGTAAACCAAATTTGATTTTACCCTTCGGAGAATCAGACACCTGCTGAGCCGCATCATTGGCTTGTTCTAACGCCTCTAACGCTTTCAATAATTTTTGATGATAAGCCTCACCATGTTGCGTCAGAGATAATTGTCGAGTAGTACGAAAGAATAACGAAACACCTAAATGCTGTTCTAACTCACTTATTCTACGGCTTACGTTCCCTCTTGGTAGATCCAAAGCATTAGCCGCCGCAGTAAAACTACCAAGCTTAACGACGACAGTAAACAAGGTTAAATCTTCAACTTTCATACTTTCCCTTCATCATTAAAAATCCACTATGTCATAATTTTCATGACAATTATAGTAATAGGCTATTCGTATTTTAGACCTATCGGTACCACATACTTAAACAGAATAATTAAACAAACAAAAAGTGCATAGTACTTAGCTTGGTAATACGACATCATAAGTAAGGATCAAAAAAAGCGAATTAACTGCCCTCTCCGCAGTTAACTCGCTTTCTTTAAAATGTAGACTAAACAGTATAACTACAAAGCTTGTAAATATGACTTTGCCGCAGTTAAACGAACCGTCGCTCCACCAATAATATCCATAAACCCTAAGATTGAATGTGGCTTCTCAGCACTGATCCATGCCGAACCTGTCGCTCCAATAGGTAGCATATCCATCGTATCTTGATCTATTTCAAGAATAACCGTTCGGCCGACTGGTGCAGACCCCCGTTGAATATGACTGGATACTGACTGCTCTTGAGGTAATAAGCTGCCTTGAGCTTCACCTGTTGCTTTTACTACGCTATGCACTCTTGATCTAAAAATCTCACCAGGGTAAGCACTAACAAAAAACTCACTAAATTGCCCCGGCTTAATATTTTTATACGATTGATCTGGTATACGCATTTCAACAAACTTTTTACTCGTATCCCACAAATGGAGTGAACCAATACGAGAGCCATCAGCAATAAATATGTGTGTCACCATGCCATCAAACGGTGCAGTAATCGTTAAGCGGTCTAATTCAAAATTTAGGTTTTTTAATTGTGCTTCTAACCCAAGTTGCTTCGCTTCAAGTACATGAATATCGGCAATAAGCATTTCAACCAAATCTAAAGACTCTTCAGTATCACGAACCGAGACATGCTCTTTCATTCCTACATTACGTTTATGGTTGCGTTCCGCTTGTTGCAATGCGACTTGCTTTGCTTCAATGCTTTTTTCTACCTCAAGTTGAGCAGATTCCACCTCAATAATGGCAGAAGTGATTTTGTCATCTTTGAGTAAATAAAGAACCTCACCTTTTTTGACATTTTGATTATGATCAATATAAATCTTATCAATATGTTGGCCTACAGAAGGAGATAATACGGCATGAGGCGCTTTCACTGTGGTCGAATTGGTTAAATCCGCTGGCGAATAGAATCGATGTCCAAAAAATAGTGCTAGCGCTAAAATTACACCGACAAACGTTGTGACAAAGTAATTCCCTGCGGTTCGCTTTAAGACATTAAATTTAAACAATAACCAAACGATTAAGATATACGGCAGCATAATCTCTTTCATGATTGCGCTCCTCTAAACCAAATTTGGACTTTATCCCAATCGGTGACAATGGCAAGAACTGCAAGCACCCATAATGGTTTCCACACTAGACCTAAAATACACATCCAAAAAATCAATTTGGCCTGTGCTAATCCCTTTTCTTTTGCCAGATGCTTTGGAATAGAATGAATATGCCAAATCTTAGCGGCTACCCATGAAATAATGCCAACCGTAACTAAAATGATAAACCACATAAATACAATGGAATCGAGAAGTGCATAAACACTAGGGAGGTTTTCAAACTCTAAACTTGTAGGGTGTATCTGCATATTGCCACCACTCTTTAAATTTTTATTATCCCTAGATTTAAAAGCCCTCTTATTCCTTAAAATGGCACATCTAAATTTGATGCAATTAAAGTAACGAATACGAAGCGCTCTACCAATGGCATATATGTATTTCTGATATAACAGATTTGATATTTCTAATGAATGACGTTAGTTTATAGTTAATCGATATCTATCAATAAGGGCATAAAATGGATTTAGCCAAATTTGATCTTAATCTACTTAAAACCCTCTTAGTGCTACTGCAAGAAAAAAACACCAATAAAGCAGCGGAACGGCTTAACACTAGTCAACCGGCAGTAAGTCGTACTCTAGCCAAGATCCGAGAAGAATTTGATGATCCTTTATTTATCCGGCAGTCTCGCGGATTAAAACTCACACCAAAAGCTGAAGAATTGGCGATCAGTTTACCTAAGATCTTCGAAGCGCTTGAAGGAACACTACAGAACGACAGCTTCTCGCCCAAGCAACTAACAGGACAAATCAAGATCGCAATGAATGGTTTTGTGATTGAAACTCATGGGTATCAGATCTGCCAAGCAATTAAAAAAGATGCGCCTAATGTCAGCATTGAACTCCACAGTTTTACTCAAACAACTGCGGATGATTTAATTAACGGCGAGCTCGATTTTGCTCTTAACTATTATCCTATTGATGTATCCAAAGAGTTACGACAAGTACCGGTCGGTTTATTTACTTATGCTGGTATCTGTAATATTAACCATCCGATGGCAAATAAGACTATCGACCTTCAAGAAGTTTTTAATTATCCCCTTGCCGGATTAATCGTTCCTGAATTTAACTTTAAAACCATGTTAGCGCCTCAATACTCAGATAGAGATATTACCAATCAACCTGAATTCCGCTCTCAGCAAGTCAATCCCATTTTGAAAGCTCTTGAAAACTCAAACATGCTGTTTATTGCCCCACAGAGCTTAATGGATGTACTTGACCCTAAAAAATACGCTCTTGTTAAAGTAGAAGACAAACTAAAGCGGCATGAGATGAAAATCGCATTAATTTACAATACTAAGTATATGAATTCAGAAAAGTTTAACTGGATAGAACGATTAGTGGATAGAACGATTAGTGGATAACATTTTGCCCCCTAAGATGACTAGGCATTAATCGAGATTCACTGTTATTAGATTTCTGAGCATAAACACCGTACAATCTGCGGCTAATTTCCGTTAACATTTCAATAGTAGGAAGATAAGTTTGCATACATTAGCTCAGTTAACCTCTGGTGAACTACAAGGTATTACTCGACTTCAATTAAGTGACAACCTAACCGAATTCCCATTAGACATTTTATCTTTGGCTGATTCTTTGGAGATCTTAGATTTATCGAATAATCAACTAACTACGCTACCAGAAGAAATCACCCAGTTAACCAAGCTAAAAATCTTCTTTGCTTCTAATAACCCGTTTACTGTGTTCCCTGATGTTCTGGCGCAGTGTCAAAACCTTGAGATGATTGGATTCAAATCGTGTCAAATTCAGCATGTTCCTGAAAATGCCTTTCCACCAAAATTGCGTTGGTTGATCTTAACTGATAACCAAGTTGAAGCATTACCTAACTCATTAGGTGATTGCCACTTAATGCAAAAATTGGCATTAGCAGGCAACAAGTTGACAGAATTACCAAGTAACCTGTCCCAGTTACACAACTTGGAATTACTGCGTATTTCAGCAAATCAGTTAATCGAATGTCCAGAACAGCTATTTGATTTACCAAAACTGGCGTGGTTTGCCTTTGCGGGTAATCCATTCTGTAAATCGGATTTAAAAGTAAAATCAGTGCCGAGTCTTGCGTCTTCAAGTTACACCTTAGAAAACGTTTTAGGCCAAGGGGCTTCAGGTGTTATTTCTAAAGCTCGTTGGAATAAAGAACAAACTGATTTCCCACAAGAAATTGCCGTTAAAGTATTTAAAGGTGAGGTCACAAGCGACGGTTACCCTGAAGATGAATTACAAGCATGCTTGAAAGTGGGCAATCACCCAAGCGTAGTGCAATCATTAGCGCAAGTAAGTGAAGACAATCATCTCGCGTTGATCATGAATTTGATCCCATCGCATTACCAAAACTTAGGTTTACCACCAAGCTTAGAAAGCTGTACGCGTGATACTTTCCCTGATGGTTTCACACTATCACTAGAGCACATTAATAAAATGACCGCTGAAATGCGTAATGTGTTTGAGCACCTGCATGATAACCAAGTGTGTCATGGGGATTTATATGCGCATAACACCTTATTTGATGCAGACGCAAATATTATCTTTGGCGACTTTGGTGCCGCGAGTATGTACCACATGCTAAGTGACTCTCAGCAGCTAAAAATTAGAACTATTGAAGAACGAGCATTGAATCATTTTGCCGATGATTTAATGAGTGTGCTTCACTCAAAAGCATAATTAAGCGAAAACATATTTTAATTACATCAAATAAACAAACTCAATAATAACTATTAAACCGAGAACAATAGAGAGCCCTTTCCAAAACAAAAGCGGCTCTCTTTCCATTAAGGGTTGGGCGCGTTTGTTTATTAGTAATTGAGGGTTTGGTATGGTTAAATCAGCCATAAACTCACTCATGTGTTGGTAACGCTTTGAAGGAATAATGTGACACGCTTTCTTTATCGCTTCATCAATCCAAATTGGAAGATCTACATTGTGTAATAACAACGAATAGTATTCGCTTTGTTGTGGGTGCCTTGTCAATAATCCTTGCTGAGTTATCTGCTTGTAGGGCAAACAATGAGTACGATCTTTATCTGATAAAATCTCATAACAAATAACACCTATGGAATAAATATCAGATTGATGCGTTGCTTTATCACCTGTTATATATTCAGGCGCGGTGTAATTTAGCTCGCCCAAAGGATAAGTATCGCCTAACACTTGCAATGCTTCTTCCAATCCATCCGCTGTTGCTGCACCAAAATCAATCACCACGACGATATTGTCTAGAGTGATCATAATATTCTCAGGTTTTAAATCTCTATGCACAATCTGTAATCGTTGTAGCACTCTTACCGATTTTATAATGCCATCAATAATAAAGCGCATTTGACTAAGCTCAGGCGTCGGATTATCTCGCATCCATTGTCTTAGTGTAATGCCTTCAATATACTCACACACATGATAGATAAAACGACTATCACTCACGCGTGGCAGTATTTTCATCACTCTCTTGCTGTTCACCTTTTCTCCTATCCACTGCTCTCTGAGATATGAATACAGATAGGGCTTATCTTCGCTAAATTGTTGTGATGGTGCTTTAATGACGCAACGTTCAGCGTTCTTTTCATTGGTAGCTAAATACACATGACTACGAACTCCTGAATAGATAGTCTCTTCAATTCGATAATGATCAATCTTCTGGCTTACTTTCAATACTGGTGGAATATGGCACTGATCTAATAAGTGTAATAGCTCTTGTGAGGTCTTATTGGGCAGTTGAAGTACATCAACCAATAAACAACTTACGTTATCTTGTGAGCCATTATCCAGTGATTGATGGCAAAGATGCGTCGCCATTGATTCTAATGACAGTTGACTCATGCCCTTTTGCGACAACTCAAGACTCAACTCCTCATTAGACAATACATCATGAACTCCATCCGTGGTCAGCAGTAATACATCGCCTTCTTTTAAAGCGACAGAGTGATAATCAACATCTAATTTACTGTCCATCCCCAATGCTCGGGTAAGGTAAGCTTCCCTCCTTACGCCTTGTCGTTGATGATCATGTGTTAACTGTTGTAATTTATCTTTTCGATAAAGGTAGATACGGCTGTCTCCAACATGAAAAACATGCGCCGTATTAGATTTAATCACCACCGCTGAAAATGTGGTTAGCCAACCATTATGATGAAGATCATTGTCTTTTCGTTGCTGATACAACCATGAATTTATCGAGAGTAATACTTTGGTTGCCGATTGTTTTACACTCCAACTATCAGGCGTTGAAAAGTAATCATCAACAAACTGAGTCACGCAAGTATGACTCGCTTGTTGTCCTTTATCGCTGCAACTGACGCCATCTGCAATACAAACCACATCACCTTTAAATCGTTGCTCAGAAACAGAGGCGTGTTTAACGATAAATGCATCTTGATTAACCTCTCTCTTTCCTTGAGTCGAGTAACCACCAATACGTAAATCTAACTCATGCTGAGAGATCATTTGATGCGACATGAAACACGCCTCCTTGCTGTTACCCATCGAAAAGCCACTTTCAAAGATGGCTACCTAAAGCTTAGTTTAATGAGAGACATCGATGAGTGTAATGCTGCCGTCATCATTCACTTCGGTGATCTTCCCTTTTGGCTCTTCCATCAACAATAACGTTGCAAAGCCAAGCACTGCCGTTGCTGCTATCACCAAGAAAAAGGTTTGATACTCAACAAAGGAAAGTATCGTTAGATAAACCACAGCGCCTACATTGCCATACGCCCCAGTCATCCCCGCTATTTGTCCTGTCATACGACGTTTAATTAATGGCACCGTAGCAAATACGGCACCTTCACCCGCTTGAACAAAGAAAGAACATGCCATCGCAGCCACTACAGCAAGCCATAGTGGCCACTCACTATCAACTTGCCCCATAACAAAATAGCCGACTGCCAACCCTGCGGTTAAGATCATTAATGTCGGTTTTCGACCAAATCGATCCGATATCCATCCGCCTCCAGGACGTGACATTAAGTTCATGAACGCATACGCCGAAGCTACCATCCCTGCCATAACAGGGCGTCAGCTCAAACGTATCTAAAAAGAATAATGGCAGCATAGATACAACGGCTAACTCTGACCCAAAGGTCGCAAAATACAAAACGTTTAATACCGCGACTTGCTTAAATTTGTATTGGTGATGTGGCGCAACATCATTAGTAAATATGTCTTTATTAACCTTCCAGACTTGCGATACTTCATAAAAATAAATCACAATTAACGCGATATAAATTGCATTAACCATCATGATTGAAAGCATATCGATGCCCGATGGTGACAATTTCCAAGCCAACAACGCTAATGCGGCATACATTGGGATTTTCATAATCAAAAGCAGATAGAAGTCACTGATAGAGGTCACTTCCATTGCCGTTAAATGGGCAGGTTTAAAATACGTAGCGCCTTTTGGTGTATCAGTAACATTCGCATAAAATACAAAAGCAAACAGTAAACTCATTACTCCGGTGATCGCAACTGCATAACGCCAGCCCTCATCACCACCAAACCATAAGGCAACCGTTGGCAACGTAAAGGCCGCGGCGGCAGAGCCAAAGTTACCCCAGCCGCCATAAATGCCTTCAGCAGTACCTAGCTCATGATGAGGGAACCATTCAGAAACTAAACGAATACCGACGACAAAGCCTGCTCCTATGAATCCAAGTAAAAAGCGAGCAATGGCTGCTTGCATAAACGAATCAGAAAAAGCGAACATAAAGCAAGGAAGAGAACAGACTGCAAGTAAGGCAGAATAGAGCACTCTCGGTCCATATTTATCCGTTAGCATTCCGACAATAACTCGTGCAGGGATCGTCAAAGCGACGTTCAGAATTAATAAGGTTTTTATCTGCTCAGAGCTTAATCCAAGCGTTTCTTTAACAACATTAAGTAAAGGGGCAAAGTTAAACCACACCATGAATGTAATAAAAAAAGCCATCCAGCTTAAATGCAGTACTTTCATCTTTCCTGAAAATGAAAACAGTGAAAATTTATCGGTCATCATTGAGTCCTTTAATGAGTTAGACATATTTGTACATGGTGATCCATCACCCGCACAGGGTAAATCGTTAACGATATATCCGGTTGCTCTATACACACCCCGGTTTCTAAATGAAAGTGATGCTTATAAAGCGGAGAAGATAGGTAAGGTTCACCCTCTAATGACCCCATCATTCCTCGTGAGATCACGTTCGCTTGGCCTATCGGATCGTAATTTGATAACGCATACAGACGCTCACTTCGCTTACAGTAAAATAGCGCAACTTGCTTATCCTCGACTTTGGCACACGCCCCTAATTGTGGCGTTAACTCATTAATTTTACAGATGGTAATCCAATTACTCATGATCTTATTCCTTATTCGACCAATGTGATTTCAATAGCAGAGCTGTCGCTTTTAACTTTGGGAAATTTTTGCTCACGCGCCTTTATAAACTTAACTCCTTCATCCACATCATTACTATTGATGTAGTGTTGGAATCGTTTCAGTTTCTCAGGGTTTTCAATCGTAGTTTTCCATTCACATTGATAATTTCTAATGTTATACGCCATTTCTTTCTCTAGCGTTTCAGCTAAATGGAGTGAATCATCGATAATTACGGATCTTAAATACTCCAATCCGCCCTCCAGATTTTCAAGCCAGACAGAGGTACGTTGCAGGCGATCAGCGGTACGAATATAAAACATTAAGATCCGGTCGATATAAGCAATTAACGTATCTTCATCTAAATCAGTAACAAACAAGTCCCCATGACGTGGACGCATTCCACCATTTCCACACACATATAAGTTCCAACCTTTATCTGTCGCGATAACGCCAATGTCTTTTGATTGCGCTTCTGCACACTCACGAGTACAACCAGAGACTGCAAATTTTATCTTATGAGGAGAGCGTAACCCTTTGTATCGGTTTTCTAATTTAATCGCTAAACCAACGCTGTCATTAACACCATAACGACACCATGTACTACCAACACACGACTTAACGGTTCGCACCGACTTACCATAGGCATGACCCGTCTCAAATCCAGCATCAATCAGCTTTTTCCAAATAACAGGCAGCTCACTAAGATGCGCACCAAACAGATCCACTCGTTGCCCACCAGTGATCTTGGTATATAAATCAAACTCTTTCGCTACCTCTCCTAGTACAATCAATTTATCAGGAGTGATCTCTCCCCCTGCAATACGTGGGACAACCGAATAAGTACCATCTTTTTGCATATTGCCAAGATAAATATCATTAGTATCTTGTAACTCTGCATGATGGTTTTCAAGAACGTACTCATTCCAATAAGAAGCCAAAATTGACCCAATCGCAGGTTTACAAGTAATACAGCCTAAACCTGAGCCGTGGCTGTTTAGCACCTCATCAAAAGTACTAATCTTATTGATACGAATAATATCTGCGAGCTCTTGTCGAGAATAAGAAAAGTGTTCACATAAATGGTTATTCACCTCGACACCTAGCTGACTTAACTCACTGTCTAATACTTGCTTTGCTAGGGCAGAACAACCACCACACCCAGTAGAAGCATTTGTGGTTTCTTTTAGCATCGACATACTGGTGCAGCCAGCACTTACCGCTTGCTTTATATCGCCTTTAGTTACATCAAAACACGAACAAATTACCGCGGTATCAGGCAGGGCTTCAACGCCGATAGCTGATGAATTATCCTCTTTTACATTGGGTAAGATTAACACTGAAGGTTGCTCTGGCAATGGCATGTCATTTTGCTTTAATTGAAGTAGCGTGCCATACGCATCAGCATCGCCAACAAGTACTGCTCCCACAATTTTCTTACCATCTTTTGAAATAATTAGTCGTTTATACACTTGCTCGATTTCATCATGATAAGTATATGATTGTGCGCCTTCCGTTTTATCATGAACTTCTCCAATACTGGCGACATCTACTCCTAATAGCTTTAACTTGGTACTCATATCCGCACCAGAAAACTCAGAGACTTCTCCTAAAATATGCTTAGCTGCGACTTTAGCCATTTGATAGCCAGGAGCAACTAGGCCAAAGATCTGCTGTTGCCATAACGCACATTCACCAATAGCGTACACATTATCAATCGAGGTTTGGCATTGATCATTAATCGCAATCCCACCTCGCTCTCCCAGTTGGATTTCAGTCCCTTTTGCTAATGTATCTTGTGGTCGAATGCCTGCAGAAAAAACGATCATATCAGTTTCTAAATAGGAGCCATCCGCAAAATTCATTCGATAACGAGACGTCTCCCCTGCAATAATTTCTGTGGTCGCTTTTTCGGTATGAACTGACACCCCTAAGTCTTCAATTTTACGACGTAATAAAGCGCCTCCGCCTTCATCGAGCTGTACCGCCATTAATCGAGGCGCAAACTCAACAACATGAGTATTTAAACCAAGGTTTTGTACCGCATTAGCCGCCTCTAACCCTAGTAAGCCTCCACCAATAACCACCCCTGTTTTACTCTCTTTGCTTGAGGCTTCAATAGCATCTAAATCTTCCAATGTCCGATACACATGGCAATGCTCTTGATCATTTCCAGGGATCGGCGGAACAAAAGGATAAGACCCTGTAGCAAGTATCAATTTATCGTAGCTTTCAATTCGACCTTTATTAGTCAATATTTGATTTTTAGCGCAATCAAGACGGATCACCTTTTCATTAACAACAAATTTAACCCCATTTTGTTGATAATAATCATGCGTTGTCAGTGCTAAATCATCGGCTGTTTTACCTGTTAAATAAGACGTTAATTGCACACGGTCATACGCCAATCTCGGCTCTTCTGAAAAAGTGATAATTTCTATTTCTCTTTGTGATGAGGCTAAGAGGGTTTCGATAAATTTATGCCCTACCATGCCATTACCAACCACAACAATCCTTTGCTTACTCATATGGCTATCCTTTTTAAAAGTATATAAACACATTCAGCAAAGAGAGTGCCACTCTAGATAAATTAAGATAAACAAATTTAAATTATCAATTATTTTCAATACGTTAATAAATAAAATCTCTAGTTACATGAGGGAAAATAAAACATAAATACATTTAAAATAACTAAAAATGCTCACTTGTAGTGCATTTTTATCTAAAACAGTGCAATTATTAAATTAAAGTTATCACTCTAGTAGAGCCCACAATCTACACCATGACAAATCATCCAATAAACCACTGAATAATAAGAATTATATTTAAATAAAGACTCATTTTGAAATAGTGAAATAATGGCTCAAACTTTGCTCTATCTTTATTAATAGCATTTTAATAAGGAATAGAGATGAGTGATGATAAATGGACAAAAACCACCTGTGCGTATTGTGGTGTCGGTTGTGGTATAGAAGCAATTCCGAATTCCAATGGCTCATTAACCATCAGAGGAGATAAAGATCATCCTTCCAATTATGGTCGTTTATGCACAAAAGGAGCCGCATTAGGTGAGACAGTAAAGAGTGATAATCGTCTACTTCACCCAATGTTAAGAGCTAGAAAAGATCATAATCTATCCACTAGTAATTGGCCTGAAGTGACTCAACACATTGCAGAGCAATTTCAGCAAACCATACAAAAATACGGTCCTGATTCTGTCGCCTTTTATGTTTCAGGACAGCTGTTAACTGAAGATTACTATGTCGCAAATAAACTAATGAAGGGTTTTATCGGCAGTGCTAATATCGACAGTAACTCACGACTTTGTATGGCTTCTAGCGTGGTTGGGCATAAACGTGCATTTGGCAGTGATACGGTTCCCATCTGTTATGATGATCTTGAACACGCCGAGTTAGTTGTTATTACCGGATCAAACTTGGCTTGGTGTCATCCCGTTTTATTTCAACGCTTACGAACAGCAAAGCAGGATAATCCGGATCTAAAAATTGTCGTTATTGATCCTCGTAAAACAGAAACCTGTGACATTGCCGATCTCCACCTTCCTATTCAATCTGGATCAGATGTGGCTTTATTCAATGGCTTACTTAGCTACCTTGCCAAGCACAATAAGCTTAATCATGATTACATAAGCAAACACACTAACGGCTTCGATAATGCAGCTCATAGCACCGAAAGTGATGGCATAATAGAAGAAGTAACTAATATTAACCATTATCAAATAGAGCAGTTTTATCAATGGTTTTCCCAATATAAAAATGTAATTACCATTTACTCTCAAGGTGTAAACCAATCATCACAGGGATCAGATAAAGTAAATAGTATTCTTAATTGCCATTTAGCTACGGGGAAAATCGGTTATCAAGGCTGTGGTCCTTTCTCTATTACCGGTCAGCCAAACGCAATGGGAGGCCGTGAAGTCGGTGGATTAGCCAACACCCTTGCCGCCCATATGGAGTTTGATAACCCAACACATCATCAATTGGTCTCTGATTTTTGGCAAACAGACGCTCTTGCAACAAAAGAAGGGGTAAAAGCGATTGATCTGTTTGATGCAATGGATAACGGAAAGATAAAAGCGATTTGGATCATGGCTACTAACCCTGTGGTGAGCTTACCTGATACTCAAAAAATCATGTCCGCTTTAAGAAAATGTCCTTTTGTTGTGGTGTCTGATTGTATTAATAACACCGATACCATGGAATTTGCCGACGTGGTGCTTCCTGCTCAAGGCTGGAGTGAAAAATCAGGCACGGTAACGAATTCAGAACGAAGGATTTCACGTCAACGCCGTATCTTACCTAGCCCTGAACAAGCCAAACCTGATTGGTGGATAATCTCTCAAGTTGCCCAACAAATGGGCTTTAAAAAGCAATTTAGTTATCGACATGAAGGAGATGTATTTAAAGAATACGCACAGATGACCACATTAGGGCAGAAAGATAAGTCTAGAGATCTTAATTTAATTGGCTTAACAACGCTAGATGACCAAGGCTACAGTGAATTATCGCCTCAGCAATGGCCGGTATTAGAGTTACAAACCAAAATTGAGCATCAGCGTTTATTTTCTGATGGGCAATTTTATACTGCAGATAAAAAGGCTCATTTTATTGCAGTAAACTATCAACCTCCTCAACAAACCACAACGGCTACTTTTCCTTTGTTATTAAATACGGGAAGAACACGAGATCACTGGCACACCATGAGCCGAACTGGATTATCAGAAACATTAGCCTCTCACGCTCCTGAGCCTTTTGTGCAAATTCATCCTAATACAGCAAAGGCATATCAACTCGAAAACGACCATATAGCGACGATTTACAATGTAAACAGTGAAATTCAAGCACGAGTAAAAATCACTGACGACATTACTGAGTCCTCCCTGTTTATGCCAATTCATTGGAACAGTTCAACGGCTAAAAACAGCAAGCCTTGCCTATTAATTAACCCCTACGTAGATGAGATATCAGGCCAACCGGAATTCAAACACACACCTGTTAATATCAAAGCATGGCAACACAAGAGCGAAGCCTTATTTATCACTAAGACTAAAATAAACACTGTAAAGTTTGATTATTGGGTGATAGAGAAAATACCAAATGGCTATTTATATCGCATTGCTAGCGCACTGAACACAATAGAACTAATAATCCAACTAAGTAATTTGTTAGCCAATAAAAACAATAAGATTGATAAAAAACTAATACTAGAGCCAAAAGGAGAATATCGTCAAATCGTGCTGACTAATTCACACTTACAGGCTGCATTTATTGTTAGTAATAAAATAGAAAACAGCCAAAAGGAGTGGTTATTGACACTCAATCAACACCAGGATTATGAAGCGTTAGAATCTCACTTTTTTACTCTATAAGCTAAATTGAAGAATAAAAAATGGCTTTATATCAAATTTATACTTAACTACGACTTAATTCGCTTAAGCATAATCTGATTTAAAGCCATTAATCACTTATTTTTGGAAAGGATACACCGAGCCTAACTGCATGATTTGTGTTAACTCATCCAATGCTGCACGCGATTCCAATAACAATTGTGGATCCGCAAGATCTTTATCTTCAATACGATCTCGGTAATGCTTATCAGCCCACAAATTTAACGTTGTAAATAGCTGAGCGTTCATCAAGGTATGCTGATTGACGGCTTTTTGCTCTGCTTCATTTAACACCACACGTAGACGTAAACACGCTGGCCCACCGCCATTTTGCATGCTCTGTTTTAAATCAAAGGTATGCAATTCATCAATGCCACGTTTTTGCTCTACAAGCTCATTTAGATACGCCCATACTCTTGGATTCTCACGGCAATGCTGTGGAAGAATGATCAAGGTAGTCCCATCTGGTTTAGTGATTAATTGACTATTAAATAGGTAAGTTTCAACCGCATCTTGAACCGATACCTTATCTGTTGGAACCTCAATAACATTAAAGTCAGAACCATAAGAAGCACTTAGCTCTAACTTCACTTGTTCTTGATTCAAAAATGCTTGTTGATGGCAAAATAAGGTGTTCTTATTACCAACAGCAATAACATCATTATGGAATACACCTTGGTCAATAACATCAGGGTTCTGTTGTGCAAACACCGTAAATTGCTCGCGTAAACCATGCGTTCGTGCAATTGCTTCACTCGCTTCCAATGTCTGGCGTGCTGGGTATTTTTTCGGAGCAAGGTAGCTCTCATCAAACGCACTTTTACCAAAGACAAAAAACTCGACGCCTTGTTCGCCATATTCATTACAAAAACGAGTGTGGTTTGCTGCACCTTCATCACCAAAGTAATCACTGTGAGGCAACGCTTCATGGTGAGCAAAGTGTTTTTCATCCGCAAACGTGGCTTTTAAGATATTACCCGTCACTTCATCTTCAATTGAACGGTGAAATTTATTAATTAAGTTAGCAGGAGTAAAATGAACTTTGCCATCAGAGGTATCAGCACTTGGAGAAACCGTACCTGCGTTTGCTGTCCACATGCTTGAGGCTGAGCTACACGCAGCGAGTAGTTGTGGTGAATATTGATGAGATTTTTGTAACACCTCTGCGTCTGAACCAGAAAAACCTAAACGACGCAGAGTATGAATGTCTGGACGCTCTTGTGGCGCTAACACCCCTTGAGTAAAGCCCATATCATGCAGAGCCTTCATTTTTTCTAGGCCTTGCTTTACTGCTTGTTTTGGGTTCGATGCGCCGGATTTATTATTTTTAGAGGCGATGTTCCCTACCGATAAACCGCTGTAGTTATGCGTTGGCCCAACAAGGCCATCAAAATTCGCTTCAACTGCTTTCATATATTCCCTCATGACTGTTCTTTACTGCGTATTGAGTTCTTTGACTCAATCTATTTCGCTGATAGTAGCAAATTAAACTCAGTCAGCAGCATTTAATCTCATCAAACAAGCGTGCAATCACAACTTTTATTTAACATTTACGCGATTTTAATTAACTATTCTCCGTAATCAAATATCTATGCAGATTTCTATTCCAACGCTGGGTCATATCATAATTTATACGGTGACCAGCTACTTATTCATCAGGAAAAACTATTAAAATGATAGTTGATAATAATTCTCATTTGCATATACTAATAATCATTCGCATTTACTGATGGCTTTATTATTATGATGACTACTCATTCTTTCTCACAATCACTCTCGCTTTCGCAGTTTTCACTGCAACACAAGCGTCTATTATTGCCTATCACTTTATTAGCCTTAGTGGGGGCCGAAACGACAAGAGAGATCACCGTCACAACCTTATCTGATGCTTTTTGGGCGGTATCTACCTACGTAGCTTTCACATTGGTTATTTACCATTACCTCTCGAATATAATGGGTAAAACCAATCGTATTACTGCGCTTTATAATAAGTCTCGTACCAACCAAGTGGTGTTTTCATCTTTACTTGGTGCTCTGCCTGGCTGTGGCGGTGCCATTGTAGTTACCACCCAATACATTAGTGGCAAAGTAGGTTTTGGGTCAGTGGTTGCGGTTTTAACGGCTACTATGGGTGATGCGGCTTTCTTATTAATTGCAGCGCAACCTAAAGTGGGGTTTGGTGTAATGGCATTAGGCGTTGTGGTTGGTGCCATCTCAGGCATTGTTGTAAATGCATTACATAAAGACGACTTTTTACGCCCTGAGACTCAAGATAAACAACAAGATCAAAACTCTGAAAATTCAGAGCAAAGCACATCATGCTTACAAGTAAAGGCGATCAACTTACAGGGTGTATTTTGGAAATGGGTATTAATTCCTGCAACAGTGATTGCCCTACTCGGTTCGTTCCAAGTGGATATAAATCAGCTGTTTCATTTACCCCAACACAGCATTGAATGGATTGGCGCAATATTAGCGATTGGCAGCATGATGTTATGGTCATTAACCAAAGAGATCAGTGATTATCAATCAACAGTTTCAGAAGATAATAAGTGTGTAAGTTCTCATCCAATGCAAAAGGCAGCACAAGACACTAACTTTGTCTCAGCTTGGGTAATTGTCGCTTTCTTAATTTTTGAACTAACCACCTACTTTTCAGGCATCAATTTACAAACGGTATTCTTAGGCTATGGAATGTGGATGCCACTGATTGGTTTGGCGATTGGTTTACTTCCAGGTTGTGGTCCTCAGATTTTAGTTACGAGCCTGTATTTATCCGGCGCAATGCCAATGTCAGCACAGCTTTCAAATGCAATATCAAACGATGGTGACGCCCTATTCCCAGCGATTGCATTAGCACCAAAAGCGGCAATGGTTGCGACCTTCTACTCAGCAGTTCCAGCCTTTGTGGTTGGTTATGGTTATTACTTCTTGTTTGAAATGTAAATTATAAGCAGTAAAGATACGTCGCCTCTAATAATGAGGCGATTCTACTATCGATAATTTATACTAGATTTTCAGGTCTCTTTAACTCAGGGTGATAAGCCCCCTTTGCTCCCATATCAACAATCGTATATTCAAAAGTATCACCCACAGAAGAATTCCTCGTTTGACTCAATTTTAATGCATTCATCATTAACTCTTCTAATTTCAGATTATACTCGAAAAACTCTTCTTCCGTTAAACGTAGCTTACTTGTAATAAAATAAGCATCTTTCTTCAATGGGTTAACGTATTCTACCCTTCTTTTCAATCCATCAATTACATGATTTTTATAATATATTTGAAATCTTGACGTATCAGGAAACGCAATATGTCTTGGAACAATCAACTTAAACGTTAGATTAGAAATTATTGATATTAAATCTAATTTTTCTAACTCTCGTAAATAAAGATACATTGATGATTCATTCAAATCATAAAAATTCATCAATTGTTTTGAGTTCATTTTTTCACTAAGAATACTATATAATAATGTATATAACTCTGGTGACTTAGTAAAAGCGATATCTTGTTCTTTAGTAAATAATGGAACAGATGCTATATTTTTTTCTGCCTCAGCTATAATGGAAGATAAAGAAACTTGGATTATTTCAGATATTTCTGAAACCCTTAAAATAGATAACGATTGGTGTCCATTCAACATTCTTTTTATACTAACTTCAGAGACTCCCATATTCTCACTTAGATCTCTATAAGATAAGCTAGCTTTTTTTAATTCTCTCTTTATTACTTCACAAGTTTCATTGTTTTAACTTATCCATCTCATCTACTCGTATCTAACCAATACCTTCAAGGTATCATATAACGTCACTTTTATCGTAACAATTGCAGATAAAGTTTCAATAATAGATCCTTTAAGCATAGTTTAGAGGAGAGACACAATGAATGATTTTTATGACTACATCCCAGAGTTACATCAAAACAAGCCTGACTGCATACCTACACATTCATCAGTGGTGTTAATTAAACCATCAAGAAGAAAAGGATTCATTATATGTTTCGCCAGTGCCATCATAATATCCAGCTCATGCCTATTTTTATTATTTAATTAATCGCCATTTACAAATAAATAAATGAGTACGTTAGATTAAGTAACTTTAAAAAAACTATGGACTACAAGATAGATTTGGAAAATTATGTCTTATATATTGATACGAATAGCCATGATATTGTTGAAATTAAGCATTCAGTGAAAGTAGGTGACAATGGTCGCCAAGACCTAGTTTATGGTACTAAATTATTTGTAAATAATGTTTGCATAGAAGGTATCTTCGATACAGACTTCGCACCAGTTAATGACTATTATTGAGAGGAATTATAGCTATTACAACAAAAATGATAGAAAGAGTAAGTAGAAAAACAACTCACTCTTTCGAATCATCATTTTATTTATCTAAATAAAGTTAGAAATTTACTATTGCTTTTTTAACACCACATCAATGTCTTCTGCACTATGACGCTCTGGAGCTTGTTCCCACTCTTCACCCCATGAACGGTTTACGATTTTTCCTCGTTGCACCGCTTCTCTGGCTTCAAGCATTTTTGCCCAGCGCACTACGTTGGTATAACTCTCTACTTGTAAAAACTCAGCAGCATCATACAAATTACCTAATACTAGGTTGCCATACCACGGCCAAATCGCCATATCAGCAATACTGTATTCTTCTCCTGCAACATAAGTATTTTTAGCAAGTTGCTTATCAAGTACGTCGAGTTGGCGTTTTGCTTCCATAGAAAAGCGGTTAATTGGGTATTCTTGTTTTTCATCAGCATAGGCATAGAAATGACCAAAACCGCCACCTAAGAATGGGGCTGAGCCTTGTGCCCAAAATAGCCAATTAAAGGTTTGGGTTCTTGCACTGCCTTCTTTTGGTAAAAACTTATCAAACTTTTCAGCAAGATGAACCAAAATAGAAGCGGATTCAAAAACATGAACTTCAGGATCAACAGAGTGATCAACCAATGCAGGAATTTTTGAATTTGGATTAACATCCACAAAGCCTGATGAAAATTGGTCACTCTCACCAATATTGATTAAGTAGGCATCGTATTCAGCCTCTTTAATGCCTAGTGCCAATAACTCTTCTAATAGAATCGTTACCTTTTGTCCATTTGGTGTCGCCAAAGAATAAAGCTGTAAAGAATGCTCACCTACTGGAAGCTTTTTCTCATGCCTTGCACCTGATTCAGGGCTATTTATATTTGCCCATTTATTACCGCCATCAGTGTCATTAACCCAAATTTTTGCTGGTGTGTATTCTGCAGCCATTGATAATTCCTTATCCAGTGAGGAGATTGGTGTAAATTTCTTTATTACTTATTAATATAGACGACTTTTTAACAGTGCAACGGTCCCTTCTGATTTTTCATAATCAATTGGGAACTCAATCAACTCATCCTCTGTTTTAAAAAATAAAGAAGGAAAACCACTTCGACCAATTGAACGAGAAAATGTAATTTCATCTAACAATGCTTGGTGCGTCTCTGGAGATAATAAGTCCAACTCAAATCTCGCCATATCTAAGCCAATGTCTCTCGCACAGCAAAGCAATACTTCATTATCACTCGGGTTCATCGCTTTTAAATAATAAGCGGTTTGAATTGCTTCAAGCATTGCTAATTCAGCACCTTGAGCTCGCGCAGCAAGAATGGCACGGCAAGAGGGATATGTAGAACGACGCGGTGTGTTTTTATCCCAAAAGTCATGATTGAAAGAAGTACCTAAGTAATTTTCTATTTTTTGCCAATACGACGCAATTTGGGTCTGCATCTCTTGTGGCATAGGCTCGGCTGAATCTGACGCTAACCCACCAAGAACATAGACGATTTCAACGTCATTAGAGATAGCTTGTTTTACTTTCTCCCATACAGGCTTATAGCCCCAACACCATGAACACATTGGATCATAGACGTAATAAAGTATCGCTTTTTCCTCTGACATAATTTAATTCCTTTATATTAATATCAGTAATAATTCCTTTCATCATATGGGATGCATTACTTAATAGCAAAATATCAAAGAAGGGCATAGAATCGACACTATTCAAATAGCGCACTACTGTCATGTTGATGTAGATTATTAAAAGGTTCGTTATGTATACATTTTTTGGGGCTTTGGCTTTTATTATATGGGGATTAGTTCCTGTTTACTTCCACCAACTGGAAGGCTTCAGCCCTGCATTAATTCTATCTAACCGTATCTTTTGGTCGGCTGTGATTCTAATTGCTGTTTTTTGCTTTAAACCCAACTTGATAGACAAAAAGCAATGTACGGCTAGAAATATCTCAATTGCGTTTATGGCAGGGATCATGATGAATTTATCATGGTTGGGATTTGTGTATGCAACCATCACCAATAATATCATGGCAGCATCATTAGCCTTTTATATTACGCCTGTTTTTGTGTTCTTTATGGGCTTTGTCTTTTTTAAAGAAGAGCTTAAATCACCCCAAAAAATTGCTCTATTTTTGATGGTATTGGCCATTGTTAGTTATGTTTATTTAGATCAACAATTGCCTGTTTTAAGTTTGGCTATTTCACTCTCTTTTGCTAGCTATATTGCCATTAAAAAACTGATTAAATTAAATACGTTTGGTGCAATTTTCTTTGAGCATATCCTTTTTGCACCTATTGCCTTGTGGTACATCATGACTCATTCTGATGGCCTTTTATTGGCAGATTTTGGCAAGTTAATGGGAACGGCGCCATTGCAGCTCGCTTCAATTCTGCTATTGAGTATATCTATTCTCAAAACACCATTAAGCAAGATAAGCTTACTTCAATATATTGAACCGACTTTGCATCTCGCCTTAGCAATATGGATTTATCATGAGCCTATCTCTAATGGTCAAAAATGTGCCCTAATATTGGTTATTCTTTCTATCATGGTTGCTAACATCAAAATGAAGAAACCAAATAAGCCGAATCTTGCTAATAAAAGCTAATTGGCAGATAAAAATCCAACTCAAATTCTTCGGTTTCATTTAAAAAATGGTTTTTATGGTAACGTACATACGCTGGTGTCGATCTTAATTTAAAGCCTGACGCCGGCAACCATTTCTCTAATACTGTACTGATTTGTGGCAGTAGTTGCCCATATACACCATGTAACCGAAACACCGCATGTAATCCACCAGGGATCACCATTTGATTTACCACACCACGATATTTCAATGGTTTATCAATCGCAATACACGCTACATAACGACACTTATTAAGCTCAACCCATGCAGGATTTGAATGGTGTAAGCCAAACTGAGTAGAGAAATCTCGATTCTCAGTATTTGCCCACGCTTTTAATACTAGCCACGCATTTCGAATTGAACGGTTATAGCCATCATGTCTCACATAGGCGGCCAATAACTCTGGAACCTCTGTGATTTTTGGTTGAGGTAATACTCTATCAGCCACACTTAAATACCCCTCTGCAATTTCAGGATCTTTCAAATACGGTTTATCTGATATCTGTAAATCATGCTTGCGCCATTCCCCCGGAGACATATCAAAAGTCGACTTAAATGCACGACTAAAAGAAGAGAGTGAGCTAAATCCACACGTATTTGCAATATCCAATACAGTTGATTTGGTATCAAACATAAGCTGATTCGCGGCATACTCCATGCGAGTTCGGCGAATATATTGATGAATAGACTCCCCCACCACTTGTTTAAAAATGCGATGAAAATGTTGTTCTGAATACGCAGCAATCTCAGCAAGATCTTTTGCAGCAAGCTCTTTACTGATGTCTTTATGTATATAAAACAGAACATCATTGATTCTTGATATGTGTTGTTGGGTCATAAATTCAAAATAGCATAAATGGACATATTTATAAGCATAAACGGACAAACATAGTTGTGCAACGCCTTGTACTATCAAAGGATAAAATAAATAAGATAATGATGGGAACACATATGGAAATAGCTCACTCACTGCAACAGATCCAATCTTCTTATATCAGAGAGATCTTAGCAGCAGCAACGGACAAGAATGTAATCTCTCTCGCAGGCGGATTACCTGATGAGAAAACGTTCCCTATTGATTTAATGAAACCAACATTAGAAAGCCTGTCTGATATGCCAGAAGTCTTTCAATACGGTGCTACCGCAGGTTACGGCCCTCTGTTAGACCTACTGACAGAAATGTACCAATTACCAGAAACACACATGCCAATGATCTGTACTGGCTCTCAGCAAGGCTTAGACCTTATTGCACGCGCGTATATGAACCCGAATGATACTGTGGTTATGGAAGCGCCGAGTTACCTCGGTGCAATGCAAGTCTTTGGTTTGGTTCAAGCTAATATTGCAACTGTATCTCAAACAGACTTTGGTCCTAATCTTGAAGAGCTAGAGCAATGCTTTATTCAAGACTCACCAAAAATGTTCTATGCAGTGCCAGATTTCCACAACCCAACTGGCGTATGTTGGTCTTTAGAAACACGCAAAAAAGTGGCTGCGTTGTGTATTAAATACAAAGTCGCTTTCATTGAAGATGCGCCATATCGTGAACTACGCTTTACTGGCGAAGCACTTCCAATGGTTTCAACTTTTTGTCCTGACGATTCTATTGTACTGCGTTCATTCTCAAAAATTGCCTCTCCAGGTTTACGTATTGGTGCAGTAACTGGCAAGAAAAGTTACTTAGAACCATTGATTAAAGTAAAACAAGGCGCTGATTTACACTCAAGCGTACCAATGCAAGCACTACTAGTTGGCTTATTAAAACACGCTGATTTTGGTCTGCACATGGAACAAATTCAAGCGCTTTACAAAACACGTTATGACGTTTTATTCGCTGAATTGAAAAAACAATTACCTGAAACTTGCGTGCTAAACCCTGTAGATGGCGGCATGTTTATTTGGTTATCTCTACCAGATTGCGACACTTTCGCTCTGGCTAAAACATTAATTGCTAATGGTGTTGCGGTTGTACCAAGCCCTGTGTTTTATCCAAAACCAGAAGGCGCACCGTCAGCGTTACGTTTAAACTTTACCAATGCAAATCCTGAAGAGTTGGTTGAAGCGGTAGGTCGTTTAACTAAAGTATTGAATGAAGCGCTAAACTAGGCGTAGACTAATAATCACGATATTTATAATTTGAGTAGTATATAAATGAAAATATTCAGTAATTTTGAAAGTGGTAATATCCATGTAGTTGCAGCGAATACACCTGATGATATTCAGCTAACTATTCCTGCTGATAACCAAACTGAGATCGCTCAGTGGTTTCACTTTCGTTTAGAAAGCCAGCCTCAACAACAGCATTCATTTAAGATCTTAGGGTTAGCAAAATCAGCTTACCCTGAAGGTTGGCAAGATTATGATGTGGTAGCGTCTTATGATCGCGAAGAGTGGTTTCGCATCCCTACAGAATTTGATGGCGATACACTTAGCTTTAATGTGATGCCTGAGTACCGTTCAATGTATTTCGCATACTTTGCACCTTACTCGTACGATCGCCATCAAGACTTACTACACGGTGCACAAACCCACCACAGCTGTCAGTTAGAAACACTTGGTGTGACACTAGATAACAATGACATCAGTATACTAACTATTGGTGAGCCAGCCGAAGGTAAGAAGAACATCTGGATCACTGGTCGTCAACATCCTGGTGAAACAATGGCGGAATGGTTCATTGAAGGTTTATTATCACGCCTATTAGATGAAACTGACACTGTTGGTCGTGCCCTACTTGATACCTCTGTTTTCCATATTGTTCCTAACATGAACCCAGATGGCAGTATCCGTGGTCACTTACGTACTAATGCGATTGGTGTGAATTTGAACCGTGAATGGCAAACGCCGTCAATGGAAAGATCACCAGAAGTATTTTTAGTTCGTGAGCGTATGTTAGCAACTGGTGTTGATATGTTCTTAGACATCCACGGTGATGAAGCTATCCCATACAACTTCGTTGCTGGTAGTGAAGGCCTTCCTTCTTATAACGAACGTATTGCTGATTTAGAGAATACCTTTAAACAAGCTCTATTAACCATTACTCCTGAGTTCCAAGACGAGATTGGTTACGACAAAGATGAGCCAGGCACTGCAAACTTAACCGTTGGCTCTAACTGGGTTGGTGAGCAATTTAAATGTCTTTCTTATACTGTTGAAATGCCATTTAAAGATCATATTAGCCACGCTGATGAGCTGTATGGTTGGTCTCCAGAGCGAAGCATTGCCTTTGGTCAAGACACGTTATCTGCAATCTGGGCTACCGTTGGTAAGCTGTAATAATACTAAAAGCCGATCATATGAACTGACCCCCAATAATTGGACAACCAATTACTGAGGGTCTTTTTTATGTCCAAATATAGTCGTGAGCTAAAACTCATTATTGCTAAGCAATGCTTAGTTAGTCGTACATCAATTCAATTATCTAAGGAATATTCGATATCTGCTCGTCAGATACGATACTGGACTCAAGTATTTTCTATCCATGGTAAAAACTCATTTTTACCAACTACACATGCCGATAATGCCAAAACAAAATTACAAGCATTGAAATTAATGTGGACTAACAGTTGGTCTCTCACTCACACTAGTGCAGTATTAAACTTATCCTCCCCTGGCACGCTATCAGTCTGGCTTAAAACATATAATGAAGCGGGGTTTAAGGGACTCAAGAATAGCAATATAGGAAGGCCTTCAATGAAATCATTATCCAATACTACACAAAAATCAGATGGCGAAATGACCATTGAAGAGCTAAGAGAAGAGTTAAGTTATTTACGAACAGAGAATGCTGTTCTAAAAAAGTTCGAAGAGCTGAAACAGAAAAAACGCCAACAAACAAAGAAAAAGCGTTAATTGTTTTAGCTCTCAAAGCTAATTACCCTTTAAAATATTTACTTCGTATCACCAGTTTGGCAAAAAGTGTCTTCTATTATCAGGCTCAAATAAGTAGAAGGCCTGATACTTATGAGCATGAGTTAAAGATGATTGAGTCTATCTACCATGAACATAAAGGGCGTTATGGCTATCGACGGATCCATTTAGCTATGCGAAGAAAAGGTGTAGAGCTGAATCATAAAACAGTACAAAGGCTGATGGCGCAACTAAACCTAAAATCTATAGTAAGGCCCAAAAAATATCGTTCTTATCGAGGAGAGGTGGGTAAATCAGTCCCAAATGTACTTGAAAGGGATTTTAGTGCTACGAAACCAGATGAAAAATGGGTAACCGATGTAACAGAATTTAAAGTTAACGGACAGAAAGTTTACCTATCGCCAGTGGTTGATTTATTCAATCAAGAAGTTATCGCTTATAAAGTAACAAAGAATGCACGTTTACCGCTAGTCACGGATATGCTTAAAGAGGCAATAGGCAAACTAAGTAAGGGCTCGAAGCCAATTTTACACAGTGATCAAGGTTGGCAATATCGACATAAGACTTATCAACAGGAACTTGTAAAGCATAGGCTTCAACAAAGTATGTCTAGAAAAGGAAACTGCTTAGATAATGCAGTAGCTGAAAATTTCTTTGGTTTACTTAAAACTGAAATGTATCATGGATACACTTTCAAGGATGCAGATGAGTTAATAGAAAAGATCGAAGAATATATCGAGTATTACAATACGAAGCGGATTAAGGTAAAACTAAAAGGCCTGACTCCGATAGAATATCGAAACCAGGCCTTACAAGCCGCTTAACTAAAATGTCCAACTTAACGGGGTCACTTCACTTATGATCGGCTCTTTTGTGCCGTAATCACTTTCTAACCTTAATGAGATAACGCGACGTTACGATAGAAATACTTTTCACACAATTGAGGGCTTAATCTTCTCACACCCGCAGAAATGGCTGATATAACCACAACAGAAAAGACTAATCTTCCCCAAAAAATCGTATTAAAATCTGCACCAATTAATAGGATCAATAACGTATCTTCTATTAAACTGTGCAGTAAATTGAGTAGCATAATGGCAGTAAACACGTCTCTTGCGGGTATATGTCCAGTTTTAGCTTCATTAATCAATAATCCCCCACCAAACGACAACCCTAATGTAATGCCAATAATGGTTAAGTTAGTTGCTTCTTTGCTGATCCCTAATATTTTTAAAAAAGGCCTCAATAGAACCGCCATCAGTTTCTCAATTCCCAGTAATTTCAGAATTTTCAACGTAAACAATAGCCCAGAAATAACCCCAAAAATAACCCCGAAGTTTTTAACTTGTCCGATTCCCCATGCAAGATAGCCAGTATCCGTTACAGCATCGGGCTGCCACAAGGTCACAGCAGGTTGGTTAAGATAATCACCCGTTTGGTAAGTTTGGTGGAGTAACCACGCAAGAACAAAACTACCGCCAATCCTAATGAGCAAGGTCATAGATAAATTCACCCCTGCTTTTTTCGCTATCGCGGCTTCAATCGGTAACGAGTGGGCTAATAACATCATGCTGCCTAATATAGAAACTTGAGCCACACTTAATGGCATATCTGTATTAATAAAAACGATTAACCCACCATAAATATTGGTTAATAACGTTGTTGCCCATACTAAGCCCATTTCCTTTGGTAAACCGACCGTTTCCATTAAGGGACTTAATAGGTTACTAAGAAGTACGATCCCTCCCATCTCTTCCACTACTTTAATAAGAATAATGATTGGTATCATAATCTTAAATAGTGTCCATGTTACGTTGATGATGTCTCTAATGAGCTCTTTGAAAAAATTAAGGAAAGGAGTCATATCATATCCATATGTTAATGTAAGAAGATTCTATTCTATCAACTTAATTATGACGTATATTTCAAAAGCAACCATAAAAAGTACAGAAAATTTCTTATTTTAATTATAATGAGAAATATTAAGCAGATTAAATAGAGCTATAGGAAATTATGGAATTAGACCGAATTGATCGTAATATCTTAGTTCGATTACAAAAAAATAATCGGATACCTAATGTTGAATTAGCCGAGCTTGTCGGCCTATCGGCTCCTGCCTGTTTAAAACGCATTAAGAGATTACGAGATAATGACGTAATTATTGGGGATGTATCAATCGTTAACCCTGAATTAGCAGGAAAGACATTGACCTTTTTAGTCTCAGTAGAAATGGAACGTGACCGAGGTGATATATATCAAAACTTCCGTCAATCAATGAAAAAAGCACTAGAAGTAACCCAATGCTATCAAATCTCGGGCAATTACGACTTCATGTTGATTATCATAGTTAAAGACATACAAGCCTATGAACATTTTGTAGAACGTGTACTTCATACTGATTTAAATATTCGTAAATTTCATACTTCTATCTCACTAAGAACCATCAAATTCTCTACAGAAATTCAAATTATAGAATAAATAACACATGAATTTGATAGAAAAACAAAAAAGCCGATCGAATATGAAGTGACCCCGTTAAGTTGGACATTTTAGTTAAGCGGCTTGTAAGGCCTGGTTTCGATATTCTATCGGAGTCAGGCCTTTTAGTTTTACCTTAATCCGCTTCGTATTGTAATACTCGATATATTCTTCGATCTTTTCTATTAACTCATCTGCATCCTTGAAAGTGTATCCATGATACATTTCAGTTTTAAGTAAACCAAAGAAATTTTCAGCTACTGCATTATCTAAGCAGTTTCCTTTTCTAGACATACTTTGTTGAAGCCTATGCTTTACAAGTTCCTGTTGATAAGTCTTATGTCGATATTGCCAACCTTGATCACTGTGTAAAATTGGCTTCGAGCCCTTACTTAGTTTGCCTATTGCCTCTTTAAGCATATCCGTGACTAGCGGTAAACGTGCATTCTTTGTTACTTTATAAGCGATAACTTCTTGATTGAATAAATCAACCACTGGCGATAGGTAAACTTTCTGTCCGTTAACTTTAAATTCTGTTACATCGGTTACCCATTTTTCATCTGGTTTCGTAGCACTAAAATCCCTTTCAAGTACATTTGGGACTGATTTACCCACCTCTCCTCGATAAGAACGATATTTTTTGGGCCTTACTATAGATTTTAGGTTTAGTTGCGCCATCAGCCTTTGTACTGTTTTATGATTCAGCTCTACACCTTTTCTTCGCATAGCTAAATGGATCCGTCGATAGCCATAACGCCCTTTATGTTCATGGTAGATAGACTCAATCATCTTTAACTCATGCTCATAAGTATCAGGCCTTCTACTTATTTGAGCCTGATAATAGAAGACACTTTTTGCCAAACTGGTGATACGAAGTAAATATTTTAAAGGGTAATTAGCTTTGAGAGCTAAAACAATTAACGCTTTTTCTTTGTTTGTTGGCGTTTTTTCTGTTTCAGCTCTTCGAACTTTTTTAGAACAGCATTCTCTGTTCGTAAATAACTTAACTCTTCTCTTAGCTCTTCAATGGTCATTTCGCCATCTGATTTTTGTGTAGTATTGGATAATGATTTCATTGAAGGCCTTCCTATATTGCTATTCTTGAGTCCCTTAAACCCCGCTTCATTATATGTTTTAAGCCAGACTGATAGCGTGCCAGGGGAGGATAAGTTTAATACTGCACTAGTGTGAGTGAGAGACCAACTGTTAGTCCACATTAATTTCAATGCTTGTAATTTTGTTTTGGCATTATCGGCATGTGTAGTTGGTAAAAATGAGTTTTTACCATGGATAGAAAATACTTGAGTCCAGTATCGTATCTGACGAGCAGATATCGAATATTCCTTAGATAATTGAATTGATGTACGACTAACTAAGCATTGCTTAGCAATAATGAGTTTTAGCTCACGACTATATTTGGACATAAAAAAGACCCTCAGTAATTGGTTGTCCAATTATTGGGGGTCAGTTCAATAGTCGGCTTCTTATTACGTCTTATTTGATACCTATTGATTAACTTTAGATTGAATCTCTGTACCGGCTTCCCTCAATAAATTAAACGGTGACATAATCACGCCTTTTACTGCACCTTGCGTTGCTTGCTGAGAAAGCTCTTCCGTTTTATCTATAATTTGATCGGCTTTGAGCATAATAGGTGGGATTTCTTTACGTAATCTTTCCGACTCTTTGATTACCGCAGGAATGGTCGTTACACGGTATCCCTTACTCTCTACAAACGCTTTAGGGAAAACTTGCTCACGATAATTTTTTAATTCTACCAATGCGGTAGGTACTGTTTTTTCATTTATCACATTCATTACCGTGATCACTTCAGGTAACGATTCTGTACGAATGGACTTTACTTCATTGAGGATCATCGGGATTTTATGGTCAACAGAAGCAACCGTCTTGTTTACATCCTTAATGGTGTCCTTTACTTCACTGACTAAGGTTAAAACTTGAGGAGTTAGATCTTCAATATGTTGCGCTAATAATAACCACTGTTCAATTTCCAATTTATCAGCCGTTTTATTCACTTCACTCATTAACTCTGGATATTTCTCGACAATGGTATTTACTGAGTTGGTAAACGCGTAAATCGTGTACCCCAAATAAAAAATTGAGATCGCTAATAACGCCTGTATTGCTATTCCTAATCGAGCCAACATAATCATGCCTATTGTTGTATTTTCTTAACGATAGCCTAAGTTTAGATAAGAATACACGATTATGAGAACCAATTATCAAACCAGTGCTAATAACACCCCACCAACAGTTAAAGCTGCAGACAAGTATTGCCCTGCAGAATAAGAGGAATCATTTTCTTCTTCGATTTTATCCGGGTGATCAATGCCCAAAGCACCATGAGCAAAAGATTCAACATCATCTGTAACGCCCTTGTTTAACTCACGATTTGCTTGGCTTTCTTTCTCAATATCTTGCAATGCATACAATAACGCTTTTCCTTCACTTGATAGGCTTACTTGGTTGTCACTCACCTTTACTGCCGAACCCATTGAAGATACTTTCACACTTGGATTATCAGCCGTTGCAATAGGATGCATTGGCTTAGAGTATGTCATTGCATTTTGATATGAAGAAACACCATTTAACATTGTCATTACCTTTTGGTTAATAATTCATCTTCTTATAACTATAGCGGTCAATATGTAGAAAACTTGTGAATCTTTAAGCATGATTATTTGATTTATTGATGTATGTCACTATTTTTTGCAAGTATATTCTCGTTTCTTTTATTTATTTTAATCATCACTTGATCTCTTTCTTTCTTACCTCTAATATTAATCGCAATTAAACGATTAAGAACTTAGGGAGGATAAGCGATGCCAGCAACTTGCAAAACTAATACTATATGTCGTTTTAGCTCAACAGAACAAGATAATCAGCAAGAGAAGACGTTAGCTACATTAGCAAAAGCACTTTCACACCCTGCTCGTATTCGTATCTTACGTATTTTGTCATCATTAGAAAAATCAGGCGGGTGTTTGAATAGTGATTTAGTCTCCGATTTAGGTCTGGCCCAATCGACTGTATCTGAGCATCTACGTGTACTTAAAGAAGCAGGTTTTATTACGGCTGAACCTATTCCACCCAAAATGTGCTATCGCATTAATAGAGACTGTCTTCAGAAGTTTGATAACTTAACTCATACGATTTTGGACTAAAATGTAACCTTAATTATTTAGATAATCACGTAGTTAAACACTTTTCATTTAATATTCTCAACATCACCCTCAAAAATCGCCTTTCGACGATTTACGATGGTTATATAAGGAGCTTTTATGCAACCAAAACTCAATTTTCTAGATAGATATTTAACACTGTGGATTTTTATCGCTATGGCTATTGGTGTATTACTTGGGGTTCAGCTCCCTCAAGTTGCACAATGGAATGAATCCATGTCGGTCGGGACAACCAATATTCCTTTAGCTATTGGTTTGATCTTAATGATGTATCCACCACTAGCCAAAGTGAATTACAACTTGCTTGGTACTGTCGTAAAAGACAAACAAGCCATTACACTCTCTCTTATTATGAACTGGGTTGTTGGCCCTATTCTTATGTTTATTCTGGCATTGACCTTTTTAGGTGATCACCCAGGTTACATGGTCGGTATTATTCTGATTGGCCTAGCTCGCTGTATTGCTATGGTATTAGTATGGAATGATATTGGGGGAGGAAATAAAGAATATGGTGCCGCTTTAGTTGCGATTAACTCTGCGTTTCAAATCGTGACATACAGTTTTATGGCATGGTTGTTTATTAGTGTTCTTCCACCTGTATTTGGTTATGAAAGCATGGTGGTTGATATCTCTATGATGGACATTGCTGAAAGTGTTTTAATTTATCTTGGTATCCCATTCCTAGCTGGATTTTTAAGCCGTAAAATCTTAGTCGCTAAAAAAGGCGAAGCTTGGTACAACACGGTTTTCATTCCTAAGATTTCACCGATTACCTTGATTGCGCTGCTAGGTACAATTGTTCTTATGTTTAGCCTAAAAGGTGAAATGATCCTTGAGTTACCAATGGACGTTGTTCGTATTGCTATTCCGCTGGCTATCTATTTTGTCTTAATGTTCTTCTCTAGTTTCTTTATCGGTAAAAAGATGGGAATACCTTATGATAAAAACGCCTCTATTGCTTTCACAGCAACGGGAAATAACTTTGAACTAGCGATTGCTGTTTCTATTGCGGTATTTGGTTTGAACTCCGATCAAGCTTTTGCTGGTGTTATTGGGCCTCTAATCGAAGTGCCAGTTTTAATCGCTTTGGTTAATATCGCATTAAAAATGAAAGGAAAATCAGAAGACAAAGCGGTCGTTTAATCTTTATAAAAACAATAATGGAGTGTTAAACCCACTCCATTATTTTCATTAATACTAACTTGCTAATGTCTTTTTCTCACCGTAGCGATCAACTAAATCATCAATCATTAATGGCTTATCAAAGTAATAGCCTTGCAGTAAGTCACAATGATACTCTTTTAATTTTTGATGCTGCTCTATAGTTTCGACCCCTTCTGCTACCACTTTCATATGACAAGAAGAGCCAATCGCTATAATCGCTTTCACTAACGTATCACTTTGCTTATTACTCAGTAATTTATCAACAAAAGAGCGATCTATTTTAATTTCAGTAATAGGCAGGTTATTTAAGTAATTCAGTGACGAATAGCCAGTACAAAAATCATCTAATGAAATACCAAAACCATGAGCTCTAAAGCGATTTAAGATAGGTGAAATAGAATGTAGATCTTCAATAAAGATATTCTCAGTGATCTCTAAGGTAATGCGCTCAATATCAATGCCAACACGCTTAACAATGGATAGTACCTTATCTTCAAAACCAGGATATGAGAATTGCTTTGGCGAAATATTAATCGAGACCCCTATTGCATTAACGCCATTAGGCATAAGCGCCAATGTATCTCGACACGCCGTTTCAAATACAAACTCACCCACTTGATGGATCAAACCAGTACGTTCAGCTAAAGGAATAAAATCCAGTGGTGAGATAAAACCAAGATCATCACTATTCCAACGGCATAACGCTTCTACGGCACAGATTTGTTGTGTTTCTGCATCAATCTGAGGTTGATACACAACACCGATCTCATTACTGCCTAACGCTTGTCTTAAATGGTTTTCTAATTGAAAATCATGCTGGACTTGCTGATTAATTTCAGCATCATAGAATAAAACATTTCCTTTCTCTTGATCTTTTACTCTATATAAAACGATATCTGCTTTTGAAATTAACTCTTCGACACTATGTCCATCATCTGGATACATAGAAACACCAATAGAACAACTTGTTTGTACTTGGTTGCCAGCTAACAAAAACGGTTTCTCAAAGGTTCCTAAAATTTGCTCAACTTTATGCCTTGCTTCATCACTGTTTTTTAATAATGGCAAACAAAAAACAAATTCATCTCCTCCAAATCGGGCAACAAAATCATTTTTTCCTAGAATTAACTCAAAGCGTTTGCCTATTTGTTGTAATAATTGGTCACCAGCAGAATGACCAAACTGATCATTCACATTTTTAAAATCATCAAGATCAACAAAAACAACCGCCACTTTTTTATCTTCTAATCTAGATAAACCAATATTTTTTTGAATTTTAGTCGATAATAAGGTGCGATTTGGCAGGTTCGTTAGCAAATCAAACTCAGCCATGTACTGCATCTCATTTTTACTGCTCTCAAGACGCTCATAATCCCCAATGACTTGCTCTTCTAACAAGATAACGTGATTAGTCACTCGCTTACCAATTACAAGAACAATCACAGTTAACAAGATGGTTAGCAGCACGCTGAATGCCAACATAATTTGTAATTCGAGATGAGATTCGACAATCAATTTTTGTTTCTTTTGCTCAGTTAGCTTTGTGATATCAGAAGTATAAAAACCTGTTCCTATGACCCAATTCCAATCCTTAATAAGGCGAACGTAACTGATTTTTTCTTCAATATCTCCAGAATGAACATCAGTGTGTTCATAAGTAAAAAAATCACCTGTTTTAGCTATTTGAATTAATTCTTGGTGTTTCTCATTATCATTAGACAAAAATAAAGAAGGATGATCAGTGATGATTTTCTGATTCTGTAGTTTAACACTACCGTCAATATCCGAAACAAATATATAACCAGTATTGCCCAAATTCACACTCGAGAGCATGCTTAGTACTTGAGCTTGTATTTGCTTCTCAATATCTTCTACATAAGCACCTGAGCCAATATACCAATCAAGAGACTCTAAATAGCGATCAAAACTGACTTTTTCAAACTCTCTATCTTGCTGATTTGGTTTTATATACCAGTAATGGTTATATGCTTGGCCAGTTTCCTTTATTGACTTAAGCTGGTTCTGAATAATGTAATTACCACGCGAATCAACCATATCAAGCATCAGTGTATTTTCCATTTCAGGTAAGATTGGATGCATGATATTGTTGCCATTCAAATCATAAATATAAAAATAGCCTGTGCCATCATCAAATCTCATCGCTCTTAATGTATCTATTATCAACTGCTTAACTTCACTCAGGGGTTTATCTCTATTTATCTGAAGTAAACCATCTACAAGCTAGATCGTAACAATAACCGACACACGCTTACCGTTTAAAAACTCACTCGGACTCAGAAAATTTAATGCCTTTCTAGGTCTCGAATTAATCAAAAACTCTGCCTGTTTAATCTCTTTTGCAGCAAGTTCTCCAATGGCCATTCCCTTTGGGAAAAAACGCCTTAGTAAACCATTGGTATTTTCATTCAAACCTCGTTGCCAGGAATGGTAAGGTTTAGCAAAATAAATGTCACAGCTCAGATGCTTAGCTATCTTAGCATGACCCGCAAACTCTCCGCCATTATCAAATGTGATTGTTTTGCAAAGCCCTTTAAAGGGCTTCATCATGCGATTTATCCCACGAGTGACTGCTTTTTTGGACTTGCTACGTACTTTGCAGGTAACTAATAGCTTAGATACTCGCTCTACCATCGTGACTAAATACCCATCTTGACCATAAACAGTATCACCTTCCCAGTGACCAATCTCTGAGTTATCGTCAACAATAGTAGGCCGAAGAGAGATATCAGTGCGGTTGGGAATTAGTCTTGCGCCAGCTTCTACACCTTTACGCTGTTTGTATTTTTTACCTTTTCGAGCAAGCATCCTTTGCCAACACTCTCTTTTGACTATATTGTAAATCGTACTGCAACATATTGTATTTTCTATTTTTTCTTTACGCATTCGTCCAGATATCTGCTCGGGACTCCAACCAAGTTGCAGGTATATTTGAATTATTTTCTTATTCTTTTTGTTGCATTTTGTGTGCTTAATTGAAAGTGTTCTTTTTTGAAAAGCATGCCTATGCGCTTGCTCGGCACAATAACTTCCAGCAGGACAACGTCGTAACTCCCTTGAAATGGAGCCGTTGCTCCGTTTTAATTTTTGTCCTATTTCACGAGCAGAAATACTGTGTGTATTCCAAGCTTCGATCTGGTATCTTTCACCCAGTGTCAGTTGCTTATATTGGTGTCCCATGGGATTACCTTAGTTGATTGTGTGAGAGCTTGAAGCTTATAGGCAACTGACTCTCTAATCTATACCAAAGTGTGTCGGTTATTCTTGGGATCTAGGCAATACTAAAAGCGGTTTGTACTCGAAGGCGTAATTTCTCACGTGCAATTCTATCAATAAGTGCTTTTTCATGCTCGATTTGTTGGTAGGCTTGCTCTACAACAACTTGTGCTTGCTGTTGTTTTGTTTCTAGTACCTCACTATGCACCGCATCAAGTAAAGCCGTGATTTTTCTCTCGTTACTATTAATAACATTCATATTTAAAACAATAGTAAACACAACGATTACCATAATTGGTAAATACTGTAGCAATCGTAGTAGTTTACTGTTTTTTAATGAATGCATAGATACTCAAGCTCGCCTAGAAAATAAACAATACTATTTTGCCTAAAAAATTACAGAACATCAAACCTTAAATATAAATAAAGCCTTTAGGTATGATACTCTAAAGGCCATTATTTTAGGTTCAATTCGTTTTAAAAAAATCTAACTCTGTTTTTTGAGCAACTGCCAACTTAGATAATTCATCAGCAGCTTGCTGCGTTTGGTTTACAGCTGAAACATTCTGAGTTACCAAATCAAAGGTTCGTGTCGTATTCTTAGCGATATCTTCAGTTACACTAAACTGCTCTTGCGATGCCGTAGCAACTAACGTATTAATATCAGAAATAGACTGGACAGCATTTACAATTTCATTAAACGATTCTTTTACACTTTCAGTCAGATCCACTGATTCTTGAATTGAATGGACATTCTCTAACATATTCTTATTAGCATTTTCTGATTGAGCTTGCAGTTTACTAATGATCCCCTGAATATTGATTGTTGATTCTTGAGTTTTCGCTGCAAGATTTCTCACTTCATCTGCAACAACCGCAAAACCTCTTCCTGCCTCTCCCGCTCTCGCCGCTTCAATCGCCGCATTTAAAGCAAGTAGATTTGTTTGTTCTGATATGCTTCTAATAACATCGGTGACTTCGCCAATATTTATAGCATCATCTCTTAAGGCTGTAATCATTTCAGCCGTTTGCTGAACCGACTCATTAATATTAATCGTTAATGCTATAGAGTCTTCTAATGTCGAACGACCACTTGATACATTAGTTATAGCCTTTTGAGCTTCTTCCTCTGCATGAGATGCATTTGTTGTTACTTCTTTAGAGGTGCTAGATAATTCACTAATTGCAGTCGAGATCTCTTCTATCTGCGCTAATTCATGCTGTGAGTTTTTTGCAGTATCAGACATCACAACAGTTAATTCCTCAGATGAAGCAGATACACTATTTGAAATAGAATGGCTGGTTGTGACAATTTCAGACAACCTTTTATTTAAAGCCAAAAGCGATAAATAAATGCCGGTATCTTTGCCTGATGAAACTAGTTCTTGTGATAAATCACCTTTTGATATTTTAGATAAAACACTTGATATTTCAGTAGGTTCCCCACCTATAGGTTTATAAATAAGATGAATAACCGAGTAATAAACAAGAACTAATGAGATTACTAAAATCACAAAGAAAGCAATCAATGACTCTTTTAGCATATTGTTACTTTCAGCATACACTTCACCTTCATACTGATAAATAATCAATCTCCAATCAGCTGAATCTACATCTGCAACTGAAGCTATAACATAATCATCTCTAAAGACACTTTTAAATCTTAAAGTTCCATCAACAAATCCATCTAAATCCGGATTAATATTAAATAATAATTTTCCTATATGTTTCTTATTTTTTGAGCTAATCACCTGCTCTGTTTTTATCTCATATAAATATATCTGCCCATCTTCAGCTATATTATCCATTATTTTATCAAGAGCATTAACCTTTACTCCTACAGCAACAATTGCTACAACTATTCCTTTATTAATTATTGGATGTGCGATACCAAAAACAGTATCACCATTAGAGTTTAAGTAACTATCCGTTACTATTCGCTCTTCTCCTTTAATACCTCTTAAATACCATTCTCTCTTATCTTCTATAGCATTAAAAGTAGGGTGAAATTGGCCTGTATACTCTAACGCTCTACCATCAGCCATACCTAGCCAAGCATCATCAACCCCTAATCTATTATAAATCAACCTTAACTGCTCAACTACTAATTCTTGATTTGATAACTCTCCATCACGATTAAACTCTACACTAAATGTTTCTAGTGCTATAAGATATTTATCTAACGCACTTTCTAATGATTCTGAATAAAGCTCATCCGTTTTATCTAGATTGGTGTATGTTATTTTTTCATTATAATTCTTAAATGAAGAGTATCCAAGCCATGTTAATCCTCCAGACACAATAAAAAGTAATATAAATGTAGATGTTAATATCTTATTTTTCAAACTCATTAAATTAAACCCTAAATAAACTTATCTTTATACTCATTATTAAACACTCATATTCAAGAGAATTTAATTATACATAACCGTGAAAATCAATCTCTACAAGTTAGATTCACTCATTACAAACTTGGAAATCTAATGTAGTACTATTTCAAACTCATAAAGCCCATCATTATTAATATCAAGCTGAAATGTTATTCCAAAAACATCATTGAGATGAGATATTTCATCTAAAGTTAGGCACTCAATAGAGTTTAACGTTTTTGTATTTTTACATAATGAAAAGCAATATACCGCCGACATAAAAACCTCTCCTTTTAAGGCTTGTTGATTTATAAACTTTTAGAAGCATAAGTATCAACCACTCACTAATTATAAGTTAATAATAAACATTAATTAGTTATAATTTATTAAAAAACATCAACTTAAGTAAAACTCACCACTATCTAAATTATAATAACAATTCTATTAATTGTGATCTCAATGCTGTATTTTATAAATCTCAAGTGCTATATTATTTTACATTACTAACACTAAAAAACGACAACAATGAGACTCACGCTTAACAACTCAATTTTATTAATAGAAGATAGGCCAGAGATTATAATAAATAATCAGTCCTACTCTATTTCAATACCAGAAAGTAAAGTACTTCAACTTCTTATAAAAAATACGAATAAATCTATTGATAAAAACTCACTAATAGTTGCGGCTTGGGACCACCCTGATTTTATCGGTCCAAACTCTCTCGCTGTCGCTATATCAAATATAAGGAAGATACTAAAACATGACAATATTCTAATAATCAACACTCCTAGAGTAGGTTATAAACTTAGCTACAAGGAAAAGGAAAAGGAAAAGGAAAAGGAAAAGGAAAAGGAAAAGGAAAAGGAAAAGGAAATATATCAAGAAAGCATAGATAAAGATAACATTATTATAGCTAACGATAGTAATAAATTAAAATCTATATTTTTATCATCACCAACCCAACTAATAATGTTTTTATTATTGACATATTTTATTTTAACCGTAATTCACTCATGGGTAATAATTTAAATCATAATGAAAAGAATAAATATATCATTAAGTATCTTTATCACTTCCGTTTCTTTTTATGCATTTATTAATGGTAGCGGTTGTAATTATAAGATTAACATTATAGATTCAATCAACCCTGGTCACAAAATAAAAATGACCTGTTATCGAGGTGATTTTGTTGCTCTTCATACGTTAAAATATAGTGAGGGTATAGCAAAATGGAAAGTAACAGGAAAACAATTTAATTTATCAAATCAATTAATTTACTTTATTGAAACTCGAACACCTTTAATTGAACCAAATTATAAAAATAAATTAGATGATACTATTCAAATGTCAAAAGAACATAGGTTACTATTTTACGCATATAAATTAGATGGCGATGATTTAACTATCTATGAAGACTTTCCTGAAATAAAAACTCTAACCACAAAATTTACTGGAAAATTAAGTCAATGGAATAACTAATAACTTAGTCTTAGTGCTATTGTTAATTATAAAGTTCACTAAATATGATATGGTAGATGATGTTAATATAACATCATCTACCAAAGTGGCTCTTATGAAACCCTCTATCGAAAAAGTCTTACTTCAAATCGCATTGGATCTTAGCTCTAACTTATCCAGTGATTTGCATTATCAGCGCTTAATCTCTTCTATTCATCACGTATTCCCTTGCGACGCCAGTGCATTATTTGTATTAGATGCTGATGGCTGCCTTAAACCTGTCGCTGTACAAGGGCTTTCTACTGCGGTTTTGGGCCGTTGTTTTCCACCAAAAGTACACCCTCGATTACAAGCCATTTTAGAGAGCAAACACCCTGTCCGTTTTGAATCCAATTCAGACTTACCAGACCCCTTTGATGGCTTATTATTGGTGGATGAACACGTCAGTATTGAAGTGCATGATTGCCTAGGTTGTAGCCTGTACGTAGAAGATACTTTAGTCGGTCTATTAACCTTAGATGCGTTAGAGGTGGGTGCCTTTAAAAAGATAGATAACATCACGATTGAAACCTTCGCAGCCCTTGCTGCAGCTACCTTGCACAACAAAGCATTAATAGAAACCTTAAAGAACAGCAATCAACAACAAAAATCCATCAACCAAGCGCTAATCCAACAAGCTCGAAACCAAAAAGGTGAGTTGATTGGCATTAGCCCTCAGATCCAACGATTACGTACCAATATCAAGATGGTAGCCTCTTCTGACTATGCCGTTTTGATCAGCGGTGAGACCGGTTGTGGTAAAGAATTGGTCGCTCATTCTGTACATGAACAATCTCTTCGTAATGAACAAGCAATGATTTATGTAAACTGTGCAGCCTTGCCTGAATCCTTAGCTGAAAGTGAGCTGTTTGGTCACGTCAAAGGCGCGTTTACTGGCGCCAATAATCACCGAGCAGGTAAATTTGAATTGGCGGATAATGGCACTATTTTCTTAGATGAAATTGGTGAATTGCCCTTGTTAATTCAAGCCAAATTATTGCGTGTTATTCAGCAAGGTGAAGTACAACGTGTCGGCTCTGATAAAAACGTCATGGTAAATGTGCGTATCATCGCCGCAACCAACCGTAATTTAGAGCAAGAAGTAGAAGCAGGACGCTTTCGAGCTGACTTATTTCACCGTTTAAATGTGTTCCCAATAAACGTGCCACCACTGCGTGATCGTGACGGTGATATTTCTGTTTTAGCTGGGTATTTATTAGATAAAGTTCGTACCCAATTTAACGTGCCAACTCTTCATATTCATCCACGAACGTTAACTCATTTAGAGAATAGCCAGTGGCTAGGTAATGTACGAGAACTTGAACATACGTTAATGCGTGCAGGGCTTAGAGCAATACAAGAAAGTGACAGCAGCATTACTCTTGCGCACTTTTTAGGGGATGTTGAGCACACAAATGATGTTAAAATAACAACAGCATTATTACCGAAAGAGAGTAAACCGATGCGAGAATTGGTAGAAAGCTATCAAAAGCAGCTGATTGAGCACGCTTTATCCGAATCGAATGGAACATGGTCAAAAGCCGCCGAGTTTCTTCAAATGGATCGCGGTAATTTATATCGAATGGGGAAAAAATTCGGCCTGTAAATCTTATAAAAAACCATCTAATGATGTATTTATGACATCGGGAATGTTGTTATAAATACATCACTGAAACATTATCAACTTTAAAAATCATTATAAATCAACAAGTTAAAGTTGGCACGTCCTATGCAATAGAGAACTCATCAATGTAGAATCAAGTCTCGATTAGTTCAGCAATTTGCTCAAGGCAGCAGAACGTACTGAACTAACAGGATTTGAACAATAAGTATTCAATGACTGGAGTTCCAACTATGTTCTGTATCCAATGTGAGCAAACAATTCAAACACCTACAACGAAAGGCTGTTCTTTTGCACAAGGTATGTGTGGTAAAACAGCAGAAGTATCTGACTTACAAGATATCCTAGTTTATACACTACAAGGTGTATCTTTCTGGGCAGAACAAGGTCGTAAAGTAAATGTAGTGATTGATGAGATCGATCACTGGGCACCAAAAGCCTTCTTCGCAACACTAACCAACGTTAACTTTGATCCTGAGCGTGTTATCGAATTCGCACTGCAAGCGCACGCTTATAAAAAACAACTTGAAGAACAAGTTCGTGCAGCGGCTCTTCTTAGCAATACTGAATTATCAGAGCTTTCTCCTGCGGCACTATTTGATTTACCAACCAACGTAGAAGAGTTAATCGCATTAGCTCCACAAGCAGCCGTTAACCGCGGTCACGATTCAGAGCATGAAGATGTGATTGGTCTACGTCTACTTTGTCTTTACGGCTTAAAAGGTGCAGCAGCTTATATGGAGCACGCACGTGTTCTTGGTCAAACTGATGACGCTGTTTTTGCTGAATATCACCAAATCATGGCATGGCTGGGAACGGACCCAACTGAGCTAAACGCATTACTAGAATGTTCTATGCAAATCGGTTTAATGAACTACCGCATCATGGAAATGCTAGATTTAGGCGAGACTGATACCTTTGGTCACCCAGAACCATCACAAGTAAACGTTAAAACCATTGAAGGTAAATGTATTCTTGTTTCTGGTCACGATTTACATGACTTAGAAAAAATCCTTCAACAAACTGAAGGCAAAGGCATCAACGTTTACACTAACGGTGAAATGCTTCCTGCTCACTCTTACCCAGAGCTTAAAAAATACCCTCACCTTGTAGGTAACTACGGCAGCGCATGGCAGAACCAGCAAAAAGAATTTGCTAACTTCCCTGGCGCAATCGTAATGACGTCTAACTGCCTATTGAACCCAAATGTAGGTCTATACGCAGATCGTCTATTCACACGTAGCATTGTTGGTTGGCCTGGCGTTGCTCACTTAGAAGGTGACGATTTCACCGCTGTTGTTGATTGTGCATTAGCGCAAGAAGGCTTTAAACATAACGAGATCGAACAAATGATCACCGTTGGGTTTGGTCGTAACGCGCTAATGGCAGCAGCACCTGCTGTTATTGAACAAGTAAAAGAAGGTAACATCAGTCACTTCTTCCTTGTTGGCGGTTGTGATGGTGACAAAGCTGAACGTAGCTATTTCACAGACTTTACCGCTCAAGCACCTGAAGATTCAGTTATCCTGACTCTTGCTTGTGGTAAATACCGTTTCAACAAAAACCAATTCGGCGATATTAATGGTATCCCGCGTTTATTGGATGTTGGTCAATGTAACGATGCTTACTCAGCTATTCAACTCGCACTTGCATTAGCAAAAGAGTTTGATTGTGGCATTAACGAACTTCCATTAACGCTGGTACTTTCTTGGTTCGAGCAAAAAGCGATTGTTATTCTATTAACTCTATTCGCTCTTGGCGTAAAAGGCATTTACACAGGCCCAACTGCCCCTGCGTTCTTAACCGATAACCTACTTGCTATCATGCAAGAGAAATTCGATATGCGTAGCATTAGTAACGTAGAAGACGATTTAAAAACGATTTTAGCCGCATAATCGCTGCTTTTCGTTTTTAATGAATTTATGCCTCAGTTACCTGGGGCATTTTTCGCAAATACCAATCCTCGCAATAAACTGAATAGAGAAAACCATGACACAATTTATTTGGCCAGCAACCCCAGTTCAACTTCGTTGTAATAAAAAATGGTTTGAAACTGCTGATACCATTAGCTTACAGCTGACAAGCCACAACCAAGAAAGCTTCGATTTTAAACCGGGTCAGTTTATTAGTGTCGGTATTGAAATTGAAGGTAAGGTGGAATACCGCGCCTACTCTATCAGCTCAATGCCAAATCAAGATTTCCTACAATTAACGATTAAACGTGTTGAAGGCGGCAAGATATCAAACTACCTAATTGATCAATTAAATGAAGGTGATGAGATTGCTGTTTTAGCACCAACCGGTCCATTCAACTCAATCGACTGCAAGCCAAGAAAAAAAGTAGCATTATTAAGCGCAGGCTGTGGCATTACACCTTTAATGTCTATGGCTAAAACATGGATAGCTCAAGATATTGAGATCGATATTACCTTTATCCATATGGCAAAAAGCAAAGAACAAACCATCTTTTTTGAAGAGTTAGAACTGTTACATGAAACTCACGCTAACTTTCATTTAAAACTGTTATTAAAAGATAATACCCAGACAAATCACCCACAAGGCCGCCTAGACCAAGAGTGGTTAAACACGCTTTGCCCTGATCTAGCAGAGCGCACAGTTTACTTATGCGGCCCTAATGTATTTATGCAAGACATGACAACCAACGTAGAAAACCTTGGTTTAGATATGGCTCACTTCTTCCAAGAAAGCTTTACGCCTATTGAAGCGGAAGTAAGTAACACTGAAGACGCTTCTGGCGTGGTTCAGTTTGAAGTACCCGCTTTTGGTGTTTCAAAAGAAATAGATAAAGGCGCAACCTTAGCGGACGTTTTAGAAGAAAGCGGCGTTCCAATTATTATCGCTTGTCGTAGCGGAATGTGTGGCTCGTGTAAGTGTAAGGTTGAAAAAGGTGAAGTAAGTCGAACCAGTACTGAAACGCTAACCGAAGAAGAACTAGCGCAAGGTTATACATTGGCGTGTTCAAGCCAAGTACAGAGTGATGTTGAAGTGAGCTTAATCTAGCTTTTTCTTTATAACCAATCTCAAAAAACCGATGAATATTTACTATCATCGGTTTTTTAAATCTAAATATATAACTACAGCTAAACCAACAGCGCACTATTCACTTTAATGATCAGCTTCTTCACTGCTGCTGGCTTATCATCAACCGCAACCAATGGGCGATGTGGCTGCTTAGGATTGAAGATAATAAACTCTCCTGCCTCTAACGTGACAAACTGTTCATCTTGGACATCGTTACTGAATGCGATATCTTTCTCTTCTAAGTAATCATCTTCAATCGATAATAATGGATATTCACTGTAACCAAACGTCTCAGTGCCTTCCAAAATTAATTGAACATCAAGATATTTATGGTGAATCTCTGAACGACGATTTTCTTTCAATTCCGTTTTATCATTCACAATAAAATAGACTGACTCATCAGGTAATGGGTAGTTGCCTACTTCTGTATTTTCTATTGTTTGCTCTTTTACTTTTTGAATAATTTCAATGATTACAGGGTGTAATGCCGCCCCTTGAATGTCGTCACTCCATTTTCCTTTAAACAAGATAGCCTCTCAATGATATCGATTATGAAGTTAAAAATAGTAGCATGAGATATTAATATCAGTAAGATATAATGCTGTTTAAAAGTGACTTTTAATGAGGCATCATGGCAAAACCTACCGCGACTTATCTCGTTCGTGTTCATACTGCAAAAATGCTTATTGAGCATGCCATGAAGCATTATGGGTTAACGTATGCAGATTTTAATATCCCACCTCTTTTATTGGATTATCAATTAAAACTCATGCCATTAAGAGATCTTGAATCTTTACTGTGCAAAATTGAGATATTAACTAACGATCCTACCTATACCGCCAAACTTAGCCAATCAGACAGCTTTAAGCAATTTGGTCCTTTTGTGCAATTACTAGCAAGTTCTACCAATCTTGGCATGGCAATAAAGCGCATGAACACTATTCATAATGCGTTGCAATCGGGTGTTCAAGTCAACATGATGTTAAGTGGCTCAATTGGTAAGTGGCGCATCTTAACACCAACATTGATCCCTCAAGCTCGAATTCATGAAAGTATCTTAGCCGCCGGATCCTTTGTTCGATTATTACGCTTATTTCATGGTAAAGATTACCAGCCAATTTCAATTCATTTAACAGGTACACCTATAGGCAACAAAGGAGAAATTGAAGCTATTTTCAACTGCCCAATCGTATGGAATAGTCCAAACACTCAAGTCTGGTTTCCCGTTAAAGATATCACTTGCCCAAGAACTTTTGAGTTGCCAACACCACAAGTAAAAGCATTTACCGTTGAGCAAGCGATGAGTTATATGCTTATTCCTCTCCCTCAAGATATTTTAAAAGTCGTATTTGAACTCACTAAATACGCGCTGTTTTTTGGTTATCCTACCCTTGAGTTTGTGGCTAATAAAATGGGAATGAAACCCTTAACTCTTCAACGTCGCTTACAAGATCAAAGTATTTCATTTACAGACATTGTTCATCACAGTATTTGTGATGAAGCCATAACTTACATGAACAGTTCATTATCCATGAATGAGATAGCTCAACGGGTTGGTTATAAAAATACCGCATCCTTTTCTGTTGCCTTTAAGCGTATGTATGGTGTAACTCCTATTCAATATAGAAACACGCTTATCCCCAACGAATAAACATTTAATCACATCAAAAATCATTATAGATCGATACAATCAAACTTATTTTATCGATCTATCCTTATTTAGACCTCATTATTACCTTTCATTATTATTTGAGGTAAGTCATTTATGAGTTTAGTCAGTATGCCCTTTGTTGGATCAGGTCAGGATCTAGGGCTACATATTGCTGCGAGCGTCGTCATGATAGGAAGTATTGTCGCTCTCGCTTATGGTTTCTGGAAACTTCATGAGCTACCAATCAACAAAGCACACAGTAAACAACACCAACAAATTGGACTAATTACTGCCCTCACGTGGATAGGATTTGTCTGGCACTGGGTTTGGGTTTTAGCCGTGATTTGTGCTTTTGTTGATGCAGAAAAAGCATTAATTAAAATTCGTGATATTTGGCACCAACCAGTTACTCATATACCAACAACATCACAAACATCCGCAATCAACACCGTAGATACATCATCAACTCAAGAGGAGAATCACAATGCTTGAGGGATTAGCGGTATGGGCACTATTTATTTATCTTCTTCGTCTAGTTGGAATGCCTTGGAATAAATTTACTCAAGGTTTTGCTTACATTGGCGGCGGATCTTGGTTGTTATTTGTATGGGCGGGATTACTTAATTTCACTCCTATGGATCTTTCTGGCGGTTCTTGTAGTGCAATCGCCACATATTCAACTTCGTCCAGCAAGTACCCAGATTAAAGGCGTTGTCACTAAAATCTACGTTAAGCCAAACCAAGAGATCACAAAAGGCCAATTAGTGTATGAGATTGATGATGAGTTATATCAAATTGCGCTAAACAAGGCTGATGTATCACAAGAAGCCAGCGAAGTTGCTCTTGAAGTCGCTAAGCAAAATGTAAGACTAGCACAACAAGCTATTACCGCATCTGAAAGTGATATTGTGGTTAGCCAAAAACAAATTGAAGCAAAAAAACAAGATTTGAAATACAAGCAGATCACACTAAAACGCTACGTAGATCAAAACCGTAAAGTAAAAAATACCATTACTCAAAGTACGCTAGATGAACAAGGCACCTTGGTATCAATTGGTGACATCGAAGTAGCCAGTGCTGTTGCTCAATTAGATAAAGCCAAACTTGCCAATGAAAAAGCACTGCTTGATTTTGATAACGCAAAGTTAGGCGTAAAAGCTAAAGAAAGTGAGCTTGCAAGTGCAAAAGAAAGCGTTGCTCAAGCACAGTGGAACTTAGACAACACAAAAGTATATGCACCTGCGAATGGTTATGTGACAAACTTTATTCTACGAGAAGGTCAATATATTGGTGCTGTTCCACGTATGCAAATGTACACCAACGAGAAATACGTACTAATGCGCGTAAATCATCAAGCTATACGTAATGTGACGGTTGGTCGCCCTGCTGAGTTCTCTAGTGCGGTTTACCCTGGAAAAGTCTTTGTGGCTGAAGTGGAAGGCATTGTTGAAGCAACAGGGGAAGCACAAGGGTCATTGCTTGCAAAAGAAGATAATGTCCGTCAAACAACAGGATTAAACGTCAATAATAAACACCACTTTGTTCGTTTAAAACTGCAAGAAGGTGAAGGCTATGATATTCCGGTTGGATCGGTTGGATTAGCCTGGATCTCTGGTGAGAAACCAGTTGGCTTTATGGCGTTTTTAGATGTAATTCGCGGCATTATTATCCGTATGAAATCACAAATTTACTTCTTCTATTCATTGTAATACTAAAGATGTTTTAGCCCTATAGTTCACTCTCTCGAACTATGGGGCTTTTTTATCTTTCACCTTTTGGTAGCCATTAGCTTATACCTATTATCAATACCATTAGTTCAATGTTTCTTTAATTTCATCCGAGCTAAAGCCATGAGAATACAAATACGCATAAGCTTTGCTTTTGTCTTTTGAGTTGCTCAAATCAAAGCGTTTTTTATCTAATCGTAATTGGCAGTTCTCATAAAAATCAATCGAGCCGTCCATCTCTAGTTTTTCAATTTCTTCATCAAAAGTAGATATATCGATCAGCTTTTGTTTTAACTCCCTTTTGATAACAGACTTACCTTTTAGTTTACGGGCAAGCTTCTCAATTTCTTTAACGAGGTCGGCTTTATCGGCTTTAATTTGCATTTTAGAAGGCAGTGCTGACGCAACAGGATGAGATTTAATTGCCTCACGGACATCGGCAGATTTAAAACCAAACTTAGTTAGCGTTGCATATAATTTATCACTCGATAATGAGTCTAAATTCATATTCGCTAATCGATTATTCAATAACGTTATTTCACACACTTCATCACGATTAGAGACATACGCTATTGCTTCATTAACAATCGATTCATTAATGCCTTTTTCTCTCAATTTAGATAAAATAAACTGGCTGCCCTTCTCGCCACTAAAGGCCATTTCGACAAAGTTAATCGCAAAGTTCTTATCTGATTTTAGATAGCCACGCTCAATCAAGTCATTCAAAACCGTATCAATCCATTCTTGATTATCGGTTTTAGCAATCAATTTCTTACGTAATTCATCAATGGTTCTGTCTTTGGCTTCAAGATGATAAAAAGCACTGCCATACACGTTATCAATGGTTTTTGCAGGTTTTACGGGACGTTGACTGAACATGATGACCTCTGATGTTAATGATCTTATGAGATCCGAATCTACCGTATCCCACGCTAAGATGCTATCAATTACGTTAATAACAAAATTTAATTATTCTCAATGGTTTTACAGTGATCTGCAATAATTCTAGCCAATGTCTTTATGCCATTTATCCACTTATCATTCTCTCGATAAGAGGCAAAGCTCACTCTAAGGCAATGCTTATACTGCTCTTGAGTACAAAACATCGTGCCGGGCAATACACTGATTTGTTCTTTCAGCGCTTGCTTATAAATCTCAGTCCCGTCGGCTCCTACTGGCAAGGTTAACCAACATAAAAAGCCACCTTCAGGTTGAGAGATATAATAACGTTCTCTCATGTGATCATAATGATTTAACGCTTCTGTCAGCTGTTGAGACACCCGTTTTTGATTATGCTTATAACTGCGTTGAACTCGATGAATATGTTGTTTATATTTGCCTTTTTTCAAGAAATCACTGACCGCTGATTGAATAAGATTAACGCTGCCCATGTTCTCTGACATTAATCGTTTTTCTATTTGTGCTTGGTATTTCCCAGCCAGGATCCACCCTATTCGTAATCGCGAATCTAAGGTTTTTGAAAGCGAGCTACAATAAATCACTCTGTCTTCAGTATCTAGCGATTTAAAGGTTTTTTGTATCCCTTCATAAGTCAGGCCACCAAACACATCTTCTTCAATAAAAGGAATACCTTCTGTCGCTTTTAGTAATGCTCGACGTGCGGATTCAGATTGGGTATATCCCGTTGGGTTATTATTGGTCGGGTTAACCAAAATGGCTTTTACATCCCATGTTTTTACGGCTTGCTCTACCGCACTAATATCTAGCCCATAATTGAAATGATTAGGGATCTCGATGACCTTTAAATTCAATGATTCAAGTAATAATAAAGAGCCGAAATAACACGGAGAATCGACAAGAACAATGTCTCCAGGCCGTGTTAATGCTTGCAAACTTAAACTAATGGCTTGCTGTGCTCCATGGGTAATAAGGACTTCATTTGCTGATACTGAGATCCCTAAATCTTGAGTGATATTCGCAATGTATTTAAGCAAAGAAGCATTACCTGGAGGCAATAAATACGAACTGGGAATATTCACTTGTTGGCGGCTGTGACGACCAATTTCAGCATATAAACTTCGAATCGCAGGAAAATCAATATCAGGATGTGCCGATCCCATTGGTAATAAGTTTTGTTGATTAGGTTGGCGTAAAATGGCTTTACTGAGTGAAAGTAAATCAATATCACAAGGTGCGTTCAAGGTGTCATTTTTAAGCTCTTTGGGCAGATTTATATCAGCAACCATATATCCCGAACGATCATGCACGACCAATACTTGCTTTGCTTCTAGTTCTTCATACGCTCGAATTACTGTGTTTTTCCCAACAGATAAACTCGCACTTAACTCTCGAATAGAAGGTAACTTATCTCCTGCTTGATACAATCCATGTTCAATTCCTCGTTGTATATGCGCTTTTACTTGTTGGTATTTCTTCATCACCCTAATCCAATTATCAACAGCCACCATCTGTACCCAATAAAATAACGAAAACTGTCTCTTACCTCAATAGCTGTACCCAGTTAAAGTACGCGAAAGACAACAATATAAAACAATACACAGGAATTCTCATGCTAACTAAATTCATCCCTTTTATCTTCGTCGCTTTATGGAGTTCTGGCTTTATCGGCGCTCAATATGGATTGCAATTTGCTGAGCCTGCCACTTTTTTGCTGATTAGAATGATCGGGAATATTACCGTTTTTATTATATTGTTATTTATATTCAAAGCTCATCTTCCAAAGGGGAAAGAAGCAATTCATTCTTTGATTGCCGGTGTATTAATTCATGGGTTCTATTTAGGCGGAACCTATCAAGCAATTGCCCTTGGAATGTCCTCTGGCCTGTGTGCTTTATTGGTGGGAGTTCAACCCATTCTCACAGCGGTATTATTGGTTAACTTTGGCAACCAACGCCTACAACCAGTGCAATGGTTAGGCTTAGTGCTTGGTTTAATAGGGATAACCTTAGTATTACAAGGTAATATCGAATGGCAGGACACCAGCAACCAATACACCGCTTACCTATTTGCGTTTATCGCGTTAATTGGTATTACCTTTGGCACGTTATACCAAAAAAGATACTGCCAAAACGTAGATTTAGTCGGTAGCATGGTTTGGCAATACAGTGCGGCTTCTTTCATCTTTTTGCCTGTCGCTTTGTTGAACGAAACCATGGTTGTAACATGGAATGCCGAATTTATTTTTGGTTTATCATGGTTAGTGTTGGTTGTCTCGGTTACTGCTATTTCATTGCTGCTTTATATGATAAAAAAAGGTGACTCTTCTAGCGTTGCTTCTACTTTTTATCTCATCCCACCAATGACCGCATTTCAAGCATGGATCATCTTTGATGAGCATTTTTATACCCAAGGTGCAGTAGGATTTGCTCTTGCTGCTGTTGCGGTTTATTTAGTAATAAGAAAACCAAAAGAGCGTCCACTAATAGAAGCGACTCAATAGCGAATTTTTAATAGGTGAGAGATCATTTGATAAGGAGATTCTCACCCACTCCTTTCATTATGGAACTTATCATGGTATTTCTACTCAATAGTACTAAGTAATTCAATAATGTAGGCACAAAATGACGTCTCTTGTTCATGTAAAGCACGTATCTAAACAATATTCAGACTCAAATCAGCAAGCGATTAATGACATCAGTTTTGATCTTAATGCAGGTCAAGTTTTAGGTTTACTCGGCCACAATGGTGCAGGGAAATCGACACTGATCAATGCCTTGCTCGGTGCACATCGCTATCAAGGCGACATCAGTATTAATGGATTGCATCCTATCGACCAGCATGCTGAATTAATGCAACACCTTGCATATATTTCAGATGTAAATGTCTTGCCTGAATGGATGAGCGTCAAGCAATTATTAAAATACACTTCAGGCATTCACCCTAGTTTTGATATTAATAAAGCGACTGCCGTCTTAGAAAACACCAACATCAAGCTAAAAAGTACCATTAAAAGCCTGTCTAAAGGGATGAAGGTGCAAGTTCATTTAGCCATCGTAATAGCAACAAATACGAAAGTGCTTATTTTGGATGAACCTACATTAGGGCTGGATTTATTGTACCGCGACACCTTTTATCAGCATTTAACGTCTTGGTTTAATGCTGGAGAACGCTGCTTGATTATTGCAAGCCACGAAGTGTCCGAAATTGAACACTTATTAACGGATGTTCTAATATTGAAGCAAGGCCGAATAGTGAAACAAGAAAACATGGATAACATTCCACAAGGCACGTTAGCCGAACTCTTTATCACGCTTCAAAAGGAGTCAATCTAATGCGTCCATTTCTATTTATGCTTGAAAAAGAATTTATTGAACACAAAACAGTTACTCGTGTTCCACTATTTATCCTTGTTTGCGGCGTAGCACTTTTCATTAGTTTGATGATGAACACGAGCCTGCAAGATAACCTATTTATTTCAGTCCAAACTCAAGGTGATTTCACGCCATTTTCGACTGAGTTTTCTGATGATTTACAAATGATGTTGAGCTTTATGGCTGGTATTTTGTCATTGGCACTAACGACAACCTACTTCTCAAAAACGCTCAGAAAAGAACGTAAAGAAGGCAGCTCTGCATTTTGGCGCAGTATGCCAATATCAAGTCAATATACGCATGCCGTGAAATTGGCCTTTGGTCTTATCGCTATTCCGCTAATTTTCTCTTTACTTGTGTTAGTTGCGAACCTTTTCTTCTGGATTATTAGTTTATCAAGTGACACGGTTTTAGTGATGCTTCATGAACACACATCCTTCATTTCGATTATCACCAACTGGTTCCAATTTATGGGTCGCATGATGCTAGTCAGCCTTGTAATGTTACCGATAGCGGCGTTAATTCTTAGTATTTCACAAGTCAGTAATTCACCATTAATCGTCGTATTTTTAGGAGGTTACGCACTGAAAGTAATGTCTACATGGATATTAGGATGGGATGGTATTGCGGTGTTTTTAACCCATATTTATAAGATACCAACAACGATTTTACTGTCGAATAATCCATTAATGAGTTTTGCTAATGCAGGTGTTGGCTTTCTAATGCTTTACTCACTTATTGGTGCTATTTCCCTATTTGTGAGTGTGTCTTTGTATCGTACGACTGAGGTATCTTGGCAATCACTCAATCCAAATTGGGTATTTAAAAGATAACAGCTTAACTCCTACAAACATGCAACAAAAAAAGGGAGAGGCTAATTAGTCTCTCCCTTTTCTATTGAGTCAATTTTATCCCTTTACGATTGAATAAAACTCACTGAGTGGCATCGGTTTGAAGTACAAGAAACCTTGATGTGATGAGATATTTAAATCATTCAAAATCTGTTTCTGATTCTTATTTTCAACCCCCTCAGCCACCAGGTTTATATTCAAATTATTCGCCAATAAAATAATGTTCTCTAATATTTTTAGAGACTGTTTATTGGTTTCAATATCATCAATAAATGATTTATCAATTTTCACAAAATCAAACTGATAATAATTCAAATACTGCAATGACGAATACCCAGTTCCATAATCATCTAGCGCAAACTGAACCCCGATATCTCTGAACTTTTGCATGTATAAAATAATTTTGTGTCTATCTTCAAATTCAGTCGATTCAGTGAACTCTAAAACTAATATAAACTTATCACACAACAGTTTGCACAAGTGGTAAATCTCATCATCATACAGGCAGCTTTCCGTTAAATTAACGCTGATCCTTAACCCATTATGCAATGAATCTTTATAATGATCATTCAGCTGAAATAATATCGATTTGGTCATTTTTTCCATTAATCCAAACCGTTCCACTTTAGGAATAAACTCTATTGGTGAAATTATATTACCACAAGGCATGATCCATCGGGCGAGTATTTCACCCCCGATAATTCGTTCATTACTATTTACGATAGGCTGAACAAAAGGTGTTATTTGATTTTTTCTAATTGCATTTCTTAGCTTATAGAACCCGAAGTTAAGATATGTAACCTTGCTCGATAAAGCACATAACGGCAACACTATTAATACAAAAATAACAATAATAAGTTGATTATCAAGTAGATAAGATTTAATTGAAGTCCATCTGTCATATTTGAGTAATAAATAAAAATCATACTTATTTGATGAGTATATTTTCTCATCTATTGGATCATGAATACCAAACACATTACCTTTCGATATCGTATATTCAGAATTTGATAATACGATATGCCCAAGTCGCCTATCTTCTAACTCTACAGGTACCTCTTTCATAAAAAACTGAAGACCGTTATCATTATCATACCGATGATAATATGAAATACTTGGTTGATTAGTTAACAGATTATTTTCTTTTATATATATTTCTTTTTTAGGCACCTCTTTTTTGGATATTTTTTCACCAACAATAGAGCTACAAAAGTACTGACCATCTCGGATCACAGAGATACTATTAATCAACGGGCAACGCGCCACTTTTTTCTGTAATGACAGCATCATCTCTTGGCAAGTTTGCTCTTTGAGAGAAGAAAGTTCTTGAACTGATGTTTTTATTTTATCAAACCGTGTCTCAATATTTTCGACTGTGATTTTAATATTAGTTTCAACATATTGCGTATAATCAGCATAAATAACGTATTTAAAAAAAACAAATACAGCAATCACCCCAATCATATATTTATTAAAGAGACCTTTCATTAATCTTATCTATTCCTGCACCAACATTCATTTAACCAATAGAAATAAGTCATTATTCAAATTTCTACTTGAAATTATTTTATGAATGCGAAAATTAAGATGACTATCTGTAAATACAGATAGTCTATCTCATAAATAAAAGCGCTTAACTACTCCCTCTACTGGCTTTTCAGTATGTCCTATACCAATGTTAAGTTAAATCACTATAAAACTAAATTTAGCTATCAAATACCTGATAAGTCACTCTAACTTTATTTGCACGATTATTATCAACAGAAAGTACCTCAAAGTTCCAATCTTGATATTGAATCGAATCGCCAATCGCAGGTACATTACTAGTTAACCACATAAACATTCCTGTTAATGTTTGATAATCAGCTTTTTTTTCTTCAGGCAATGATGCCAAGCATAAGGTATCTTTTAATACGGTAATAGGAATTGAACCATCAAGAATCCACTCTTGTTCTGAGATCTGTTCTGCCCATGAATCATTCGGATTTTCAGATTTGAATTCACCAGCTAGCGCTTCTAAGAGATCTTTTTGAGTCACAATGCCTTGCGCGTCACCGTATTCATCAACAACCAGAGCAATCTCTTCACCTGTCGTTCTTAGCAGCTCAAGCAGTTGACTGCCAAATTTATTTTCTAATATGGTTAAACACGGTAATAAATTACGCATTAACCATTTAGTGCCATGCTCTTGATGTGATGCTTTAAGTAAAAATCGCGAGGTAGTAAAACCAAGCACGTTGTCCATTCCACCACGAGTTACAGGATAAATTGAATAATCAGATCGCAATAACTTTGGTAAGTTTTCATCCCATGATTGTTCAGTATCAAAATAAACCAATTCACTTCTTGGCGTCATTAATGATGCTACTTTCCGATCATCCAAATGAAAAATATTACGCATCATATTATGCTCTTGTTTCTCTATTACGCCTTGCTCTGAACCTTCATTCAATAACGCTTGAATATCATCCTCAGTAATAGATACCTCATCTTGATTTGAACGTCCAAGTAAACGCAATATTGCATCTGTCGAGATAGATAACAAAAAAACAAAAGGCCTAGAAATAGACGCTAGTACACTAATTAATGGTGCTATAAGTGTAGATATACGCTCAGCATGGAACTGCGCTATACGTTTTGGCACTAATTCACCAATAACAATAGAAATGTACGTAATAATCACAACCGTAGAGATAGTTGATATAGTTGGCGCTATCGTTATAGGCACTCCTAAAGATACGATCAGCTCAGATATCGGCCCAGCCAGTGCGGCTTCGCCTAAAATACCATTAAGAATACCAATAACGGTAATACCTATCTGCACAGTAGATAAAAACTGTGTTGGCTCTTCAGCTAATTTAATTGCTTTAGCCGCAGATGAACTCCCTTCTGCTGCCAGTTTTTGTAATCGACTCTTTTTTGCTGTCATCAATGCAATTTCAGACATAGCAAACACACCATTAATCACAATCAAAAAAAGTAATATGGCAATATCCAATGTAAACCTCGAAAATAAAATAATGAAAATCAGCAAAGGTGCTGAAAATTTCTACTCTTATATTCCTGATTTTCATTAAGGTCAATAACTATATTGACCTTATTTTAAGCAATCGAAAATACACCACCATATTCTTACATTTACTTAAATATTTTAACTAGCATAAAGAATAGTAGGCATCTTTTAATCTACTTTTGGTCAAGTCGCTTAATCAATTTGGCTGGCGTACCGCCGTATAAACAATCTGATGGTATATCATGATTAACTACCGAGTTTGCAGCAATTACAGAGCGAGACCCTATAGTAACCCCCTGATTAATAACAACACTCCCACCAACCCAAACATCATCTTCAATAACAATCGGCTTACAGAAAGTCTCCCACCGTCTACGGCTTGTATAATCAAGAGAGTGTGATGCGGTATAAAACTGTACATTTGGACCGATTAATACATGATTGCCAATAGTAATTTCAGCTCCATCTAACATGGTGACATTCATATTTATAAAAGTTTGCTCACCAATTGAAATCGTTTTACCAAACTCACAGAAAAACGGTGATTGAACAACACTCTGGCCAAACGAGTTAAATATTTGAGATAAAATAGAGTCTTTATCTTCCTTAGAAGGGTGAAGGTTAAATTCCTGAAGCCTTTGTTGTGTCTTATTACGAATGGCTTCTATTTCTGGATCTAACCCATTAAATATTTGTCCATTTTTCATTTTTTCAAATTCTGACATGACTCACCTCTAAGGCTCAATTAGATATAAAACAATATAAATTGCAGTATATTCCAATTGAGCAGTGTAAATAGAGTAAAGCTGCAAAATAAAAGTTTCCGCTTTTAAGTATTATGACTAAAAGAAGCGGTTCTAATTGATGGTATGGTTGCTTTCTGCGATTTTACATGTTTCCAAACCATAGGAGCAACCACTACAATCAACGCAATATTAGACAGTGGCATTGCCAACCAAACGCCATCAATACCAAACCAATGAGGCAATATAGCTAAAAATGGCAACTGAATTAGAATATTACTTATTGAGATAAGCATGGCTTTCCCTCCTTCATTTACTGACAAGAAATAAATAGTGGCCAATACAAGAATACCATCTAAAAATAGAGCAAATAGGTGATACCGGATCCCTACAACAGTTTCAGCAACTAAGGCTTTATCTCCATTGGTAAACAATGCTGTAGTGAATTCTGGCGATATATTTAAAAGAGCCACCCAGCCAATACCTGTAATCACTACCCACTTTAAAGCCAACTTAAATATCTGATACACTTTGTCCGTTTCACGTGCGCCAAAATAGTAACTGATCGGTGGTTGTGCCCCTTCAGCAATACCTTGAGCTAAAAAGTAATACAACATCATTAAGTAACCGACAATGGCATAGGCTCCAACTGTTGTTGCTGAGCCATAATGCATCATTAATCCATTATGAATCCCTACAACGAAGCTTCCATATAGGTACATCACCAATGCAGAAACACCTAACATCAATGATTGCTTTGCTTTGTTCCATGAGAAAAGAACTTCATTAAATGAAACTTGAATGCTTGAACGAGCAGTAAAGAAATAACCAATACCAAGCACTGTTACACATGACTGAGCAATTAAAGTAGCTAATGCTGCACCATGAAGGCCCCAACCTAAAACACCAATAAAAAGGTAATCTAAAACGATGTTAGTTAATGCCCCAGAAACTAATAAGAACGTAGCAATATTTGGAGATTCATCATTACGCACTAACATAGGAACAGCTGTAGCACAGGCAGTAAAACAACCCGCCGAAAACTAATACATTGATATAGTCTTTCGCCAATTCATAATTCCGTCCTTCAGCACCTTGAAGTAATAATATACTATCTGAAAATACAATAATAAATGCGGTACAAACAGCACTTAATAAAACCAATAGCCAAAGACCTGTTGTTAACGTTATTTTAGTTTTACTAAGCTTATCCTCACCACGGTAAATCGACATAACACTGCCACTTCCCATACCGATCATTACGCCTAATGCACCTAGTACGCAAATAACAGGCCACGCCATATTAATGCCAGCTAAGCCTTCAAAACCAATATAGTGTCCGACAAAAATCCCATCAATAATTTGATATAGACCACTCACCACCATTGCAGCAATAGATGGTATAGCGTAACGCCAAAAAGTACGAGTGATGGATGATTCAGCATGAAATGTTGTCATATTAACCTCAGTAACAACAAAGAATTTCGCGAGTCTATAACAGATTTTAAGATTGTAAAAGTTAGTATCCATCCGGTTTTAAGATAGAATAGTGCTAATACCGATGCAATTATTAAGTGACTCAACCAGTAACAATGATTAGATAATTACTGGAATTGGTATAATTATTGATTATCTGTCTTGACTCACTCAAGGTATGTTATAAGCTTATGAAATAAATACTATTCTTGATGTATATAGATATTCTTAATGTATATAGAAACAAAGGGCAATATTATGGTAACTAAATGGGCAAAACGATTTTTCCAAATGGCAGAATTAGTCGGTTCGTGGAGTAAAGATCCTTCAACACAGGTTGGTGCAGTGATCACTAAGCATAACCGTATTGTTTCTGTTGGGTTTAATGGCTATCCACATGGCGTCTCAGACAGTGCAGATACTGATGATCGAGAACTGAAATACTTAAAAACACTTCACGCTGAAGAAAATGCAATTTTATTTGCTAAGCGAGATTTGGAAGGCTGTGATATTTGGGTTACTCATTTTCCTTGCCCTAATTGCGCAGCAAAGATCATTCAGACTGATATTTCAAAGGTATATTGCCCAGAACAAACTGAAGATTTCTTATCTCGTTGGGGTGAGAAGATTCAGATCAGCCAAGATATGTTTGCTCAGGCTGGCGTAGAGGTGACATGGCTACCACTAGACGCACTTAAATAAAGATAAATATATCCTGTCTTGAGACAAGGCTAAGCTTGAGCGATTTCAAGACAGGATTCCAAACCATTAATTACAACTATATAGATGCCGATGTAGTTACGATTTTTCTTTAAGCTCTTTAGGAAACTTCACCTCATACATTTCCATAAAATCTTGTCGAATTAACTGCTCTAAATGCGATGCCTTTTCTGTTGGACAAAAGATCATGTAATGTACTTTTTGATCACCCATTGACGTGGTTGTAATATGAATATGAGGTTCAGCTCCTGGTAAATCGACTCCTGCATGTTTCTCTATTACGCCATTGTAACGCTTTGCCACCTCAATAAACTCTTCACAGTGTGCATCAATTTTTTGTAATAACTCAGGAAGCATTGGGTATAGGTTATCAAACTCTCTCACACAGATAGAAAAGTTATGATAAACATAGCGCTTCATGAAGTTGAGATTTTTAACTGGGTAAGTAAAGAACATACTGTTGGGAAGAGTGGCTGTTTTTCCAGTGTAATCGTATTGTCCATGGTGTAAATCAATTTCTTGGATCACTGTTGCCATCATATTGTGTTCGATCACCTCACCACATAATGTGCCAACTTCTATCCAGTCTCCAATTCTAAAAGAACGCGAACTCGCACGCTGGATTGATCCAGTAAAACAGAGAATGATTTCTTTTGATGCCACCACAATAGCAACTGCAATCGCTGTAACTGATAAGGCAAACTCATTTATTTCTGATTTCCATAAAATGAATAAAACCAGAAGAATAAAACTAAATGAACCATTCTTAGTTCGAGAAATCCATTTGCGCTGGTCTTCGGTTAAAAAAGGAATATCTCCCCTAATCCGTTTAACTGCATAATGACGCAATAGAAAAATAAAGCTAATAATTAACACACTAAAAATCATCTTATGCGTTAATAAAAAATCCATGACCAATAACAGTCTCTCCACGCTAACCCCTCACTCTACTGCTGAATTACATAATATCAGCAGTAAATATCCCATAGGCTAGCGATAATTTCACCCCTATCTCTCTATTTCCTCGAACTTAGTTCACTTTATAGTAACCAATTTATCTAAACCGATTAAGAATACGTCACATTAGAGCATTCGCCTTCAATAATCTTCGCTTCTTTATCTTCTGTAGAATTTACTTTCTTACTGTGTGTTTTCGATATAAAGAACCCAACAATACTCAATCCAACCGCAAAAAATAGACTTGAAAGCAATACAAAAAAACCAACAAACAAAGCAACAATCGTAGCAAATAACTGTTTCATATTTTAACTCTCTTTTATGAATGAAATGCTACTTTAACATTTCAATTCTGAACAGAAGATGAACAAGGTATTCACATCCAAAACATCATACCCAATAAAGTAACAGACAGCCAAAAAACCCAACAAATCAACATAAAAATCTACAATTTCAGATAGATCACAAAATAATAATCTACATATCTAGAATATTACTTTTAGAAACAGTTATTGATTCGTATCAAACCCTCTAAACCAGATTAACGCAGAATACCACTTAATGGTTAACTACTTACAATTTCTAATCTTAACTTTTAAACGAGGTAATTATGACTCAATCGACTGACAAAGATTCTAAAGTCGGTATTGGCAGCTACGTGGCTTTGGCCTTTGCTGTTGTGTTCTTTTCTGGCTTAATGCAATCTAATGAATGGTATGGTGTTCTCGACTTTACCACGCTAAATGGCTCTTTTGGACAAGTCGCTTATTCTGTTTCTGAAACAGCGGATGGCGTTCAAGCAGCAACCACTTCTCTTCGCGGTAAAGGCGGTAGCGGTGCTCGTGATGGTTTCATCTTTGCACTTACACTAATTCCTACTGTTATGTTTGCATTAGGTATGATCAACGTTCTTGAGCATTACGGCGCACTTAATGCAGCTCGTAAACTACTTACTCCTCTTCTACGTCCTTTAATGGGAATTCCTGGTAACTCTGGTTTAGCCTTAATTGCATCATTACAAAGTACCGATGCGGGTGCCGCAATGACTCGTCAGCTAAAAGATGAGAAACATTTAACCAAGCGCGAAACAGACATCTTCACTATGTTCCAATTCACTGCTGGTGCAGCAATTGTAAACTTCTTCTCGTCTGGTGCGGTGCTATTCACATTAACAAATCCTGATGGTTCTTTAGCTGTTCCTTCTTCTATCGGCCTAGCTGTTATTGTTATGTTTGCTTTCAAATTTGTTGGCGCAAACTTATTCCGTATTTACCTAAACATTACAGAAGGTAAAGAAGGCCAAAACAGTGATAAGCAAGACAAGAAGCTAACTGAGGAGACAGCATAATGAGCGACGTTAAAGCAAAAAAACCAATGGTGACTGATATCTTCGTTGAAGGCGCTAAAAAAGGCTGGGTTATTGCAACCACTTCAACGGTTCCTAACGTATTAATGGCGTTTGTTATCATCAAAGCGCTGCAAATCACTGGCGCTCTTGAGTTAATGGGGACTTTATTCTCTCCTATCATGGCTATTTTTGGTTTGCCAGGTGAGGCCGCAGCCGTATTAATTGGTGCTTGGATGTCTATGGGCGGCGCGGTTGGTGTAGTTATTACTCTGTTTGACCAAGGTATTCTAAACGGTACTCACATTGCAATCCTTGCCCCTGCGATTTACCTAATGGGCTCACAAGTACAATACATGGGCCGTATCATGGGCCCTATCGGTACTGAAGGCCGCTACATCCCAGTAATGATCGCGATTTCAGTATTAAACGCATTCGGTGCAATGTTTGTTATGAACATGATTCTATAAGAGGTTTACATGAATTTTTCTTTAAATGATTATCTAGAAGAGCTACGTCCACTGATTGATGTGGATTGTGGTACTTACACTGTTGAAGGCATCGAAGTCATTGCCAATCAAATGGCTGCAAAATATGAAGCAATGAATGACTGGTCTATTAAACGTATTGATTGTGGTAAAGCAGGCGTTGGTCTTGAAGTTCGTAACAAGCCAGATGCAGAACACATTGATGTGATGATGATTGGTCATATGGATACGGTTTTCCCTGTAGGTACAGCGGCAGAACGCCCAATGTCTATGGATGCTGAAAAAGCCTATGGTCCGGGTGTTTCTGATATGAAGTCTGGTCTACTAAACGTGGTATATGCACTGCGTAACCTAGACCAAGCGGTATTAGATAAGCTGTCTATTTGTGTCTGCATGAACCCAGATGAAGAGACAGGATCTTTAGATTCCGTTGATTGGATCCAAGAGACCGCGAAAAAAGCGAAAAATGTATTAGTAGCAGAAGCAGCTCGTGCGGACGGTGGTTTAGTTAAAGCTCGTAAAGGCATGGCTCGCTACAAAATGACCTTCAATGGTAAAGCAGCTCACGCTGGTAACGAACCAGAAAATGGCCGCAGTGCAATCACTGAAATGGCTAACTGGATCTTAGCTGCTAACGCAATGACTAACTTTGAATCAGGCACGACATTAAATGTAGGTGTGGTTTCTGGTGGTGCTGGCGCTAACATCGTTCCTGATTTAGCAACAGCGATTGTTGATGTTCGTTTCTGGGATAACGCAGAGTATGATCAAGTAGATACGACGTTAAATGGCATGATTACAACGCCATTTGTTGAAGGTGTCTCTATCACTCTAGAGCGTGAAGCTTATAAACCATCAATGGTACCATCTGATTTAACTGTATCACTAATGGCAATGATTGAAGAATCAGCGCAAGAGCTAAACATTGATATCAACTGGAAAGAAGCTGGCGGCGGCTCTGATGCCAACAACACGGCTATCTTAGGTGTTCCGACACTTGATGGTTTAGGTCCAATCGGTGCAGGCTTCCACAGTGCCGATGAGTACTTATTGCTTGAGTCAATCGAACCACGTATCAAGTTGTTGATGAGTGTGCTGACTAAATTGGCTAAGTAATATTTAGTGAGTAAGAATAAAAACAGCGAGCCTGAGTGCTCGCTGTTTTTTGTTTCATTTTCCCAATCAAAACTTTATCGGCTAAAGAATGATACCAACAGTTTTCTCTTCAATTTTAAGTACACTTGATTTCGATTTAGAAGAATTATTAGTTATATGAGCTTGCTTCTTTTTTCGTAAAATATCTAGACGAGAAACAGACTCACCGCTAATGCTTGTCGCATAAGACTTCTTCGAACCTACTTTTGTAATACGAACCACTCCGATATGCAGCTCTTCAGCACCTAAAGACTCACCAGTATATGGATCAATGATATTCTCACCGACACGATAAACATCAAAATAGTCACCTACTCGTATATTTTTTCCACCTTCACCAATAATGATTTGTGTGTTGTTCGTCATAACAATACGAATTGGAAATATATGGCTGTGAACATCTTTAAACAGCTTTTCTGATGCCCAGCGTTCCAGTAAAGTAGAGACTTCATGCGAACTTGATGTTGTTCGTTGTGAGTTCGATGAAACAATCTGACCTGTCGATACTTTTAACACTTTATATTCAACGTTTACGACTGAGTATTTAGTATTTATCGTTGAACTTTCACCTGTTAATTCAACAACTTTCGTTGTTTTACTAGAAGATGTAGCAGCACGAATTACATTAACAGTCAGAATATAATCAGCCTCTTTTCTATTTTGTAAAATCGCAAATTTTCTAGCTTGAACAAATCGAGACTCTAAGTTTGTGTGAAACTGATCCGCATACTTACCTTTAACATCAAGGAAGAGCGTCTTTCGATTATCTATACTTTGCTGATCTTTTCTCTTATTAATCTCACGCTGACTTAATTCAAATTTCACATTCAAGCGGGCTTCACACTCATTGCTTGCACAGACAACATCAATAATGTCATACGAACTTACTCGACCAGAAAATTGCTGCTTAGAACCTGTATCTGAAGATTGAGAAAACTCTAAAGCATCCTCTGTCTCTTTTGCTACTAATTTGCTTATGGTGTCCGAAGAAACAGTAACGCCAAACTGTTGTCTTACTGCTTCCGAAATAGCATCATTTATGGCTTCAGTGCGACTAATACCATAGCCAACAACTTCTCGTTGAACTTCAACAGCTGATACGCTAATAGAGAATAAAATCAGCACCGTTGATAAAAACTTCTTCATTATATTTCCTTAAAATAGCAATCAAGATTAACCTTGATAACTAAAATGTAATAATTAAAATTGTGCATCACCTAGCTCTGGAGACTCGGTATAAATATTCTTCTGACCATTAACTGATTTAGAGGTAGGCATGATTTTAGGTTGCACTTTAACTTCAATTGTTTTCTTAGTAAAAGTCCCTTTTGAACTCTCTATTTTACGCTGTTTCGCATCTTGCAGAGGGCTCCAAATTGCGTATGAATAGTACGAAATCTGCTTTGGGTTGAATGGGTTGTAGAAAGACATAGTGTTAGTTTTAACACCTTTCAACGACAATTTATCAACTTTAGATTGAACAGTTACCTTAGTGTCCGTTGTTGAGTTAATTTGAGTATCTTCAATATCAATACTATCCAATGAACAATCTAAATAGTTCGCTACTGCTTTTTTTGTTAATGAAACTTCATCCAAAACTTCAATGCTTACTTTTGCTTTTAGATTAACTAAGCGATAAAGTTCATTCATTGCATAAGTTGTTGCTCTTTTCTTAGCTATTTTTTTATACGTTCGCATCTCAGCGGAATTACTTGAACGTTTATTTACTGATTCATATGAAACTGAAATTACTGTTGGATAACCATTATTATCATAAACAAGGTGCGAGCCAATAACAGTCTCATCTTGTTTTTTATTTACCAAATAACGAACGTATTGACTCGTAGAATTGAACTGCTTGTATTCGCCATCTGGTGTTTTAAACGTTTGTGAGATTGGTTTAAATGTTTTTGGTAAGTTCCAAGCATTAGGGTCAAAATCTCCACGAGCCTTAGTGACATATTGGATCATTTCATGAGCAGGCGTTGTTTTTACAATAACAACACCAACTGAAACTGCACCATCTTCTTGCTCTGCCATAAATACTTTCTGAACAAAAAAAGAGGAAACCCCACGCCAGCCAGTCTCAATATTCACAGAATTCTTTAGCGAATCTTCTAGAATAGTTTGCTTATCTTTAATTGCCGTTTCTCTCATAGCTTGATCGATGGCTTCTTGAGATACCCCTTCAGCTGACAACTTATCTCTAAACGCTATTTCAGCCAATTGAATTAACTTTTCTTGCACTAGCTGCTTTTGAGCACTAGCACTAGTTGGACAGATATAATCACCGAAATCAGGAACACTTTCGGAGAGTGTTGAAATTCGGTCACTTGTCACATCTGCGCGACCTTCTAATGCTATTTTTTCAATGGCATTCTCAAATGCTTGTTCAAATGTTCTGCGTACAGTGCGCATCGTTAAATCTGAACTTCTAGACGTTGCGATACCAAAGTGCATTTGTGCGTAATTCACACCATCATCATTTTCAGTCATTGACTCAAAATCGCTACCAAGTGGACTACTAAGCCAATCCTCATATTGCTCTTCAATAAACCCTTCAGAATCACTCACAGTATCAATCACAAGATCAACTTCAGACTCTGATACTTCAATGGCAGTAGAGTCATTAACAATAATATTGTTTATTTGTTCCTCTGCATCGGTAATCTTTTGTACATCAACTTCAGTTTCTAGAGGCTCATCAAAAGCATAAGTATTACTCGTAACTAAAAGTATCCCTAAAGCCATTAGTGCTAATTTATTCATATTTCAATGCCCTATACCAACTAACACTATCTCTAATAAACCCTGTAAGCCTTAATGATAGCCATATTGTATTCTTTAAAAAAAAGGGGAGCATAGCTCACCCTTAAACATCTTTAATCAACTACCAGCTAACAGAATCACCGTCTGCTACTTTGCCAACTACTCGCTCACCTTCCCAATATGCAAGACCATTTTCAATATTGGTCAATGACATTTGGAAATAGTATTCAATTCGAGTATCGCCATTATCAAGAGTTGAGTTACGTTGTAAGATCTTACCAGTAAGGCTGAAGTCTGGTGCTAGTACTTGATTACTGCTTTTCACACTCGATTGTTTAACCATCTTAGAATCTTTGAGCTCTCGCATTTTCTTAGTCGCATCATCTTCACCAAATGCTGTAGTTACAAGAAACTTACCAGATTGAAGTAATTGGATACGAAGTGTTTTAGCTAGTTGATCTGTATCCAAACGTTGCATTGTGTCATTTGAAATATCATTTACATAAATAATATAACGACCACCTTGATCTGCCTTAGGGTGAGTCATTAACTTACTCGCAACAATTTCTTCCGCCATACCTGTTGCAGCTTTTGAGAAGTCAGCGTATGAAAGAGTTGCTACCACATTGCTTGATGTATCTGCTGCATCAATATAACCAGTCGTTGTTTGACAACCACTCAACGCTAATACTGAAATTGCTGAAGCTAAAAGATATTTTTTCATTTTATATTCCTTAAATATTTACAACATTAATTAAAGGTTGAGTTTTAGGTGATACCGCTTTTACATAGATAATATGTTTATTAGACAATTCATCCAACACTACAGGAATTGTAAAATTACCTGCTTTTATCTCAACAATATTATTTTTCTTTTCTACTTGAACAACTTGATATTGGCTAGGTAGAGCTGAAAATGTACGGATATCAGCTCCAGTACTTAACGCTTGAATCGCAGCAAAAGCATTGCCCAATAATTGATTTTCATCTTTAATTTGTTTTTGAGCGATAGTTTTTAAAGTAACTCGAGTGATCTCTCTTGCCAAAATATAAGGAAACTCTTGCTCAAATTCAGAACCAATAATTTTATCCATATCAGCAATTACTTCTGTTTTTTCTTTATTTACAGAAATAGAATTAAATGCAACCCCTCTTTCTTTTAACCGAGGAAGAGCAATACCAGCATAAGCTACATTTTCAGAAAGAATAAAAACAGGTAAATCTAAACGTTTTTCTTCTTTAACTACTGATTGACCATTTTCAAAAATCACCCACACTTTTTCATTGAGTTTTGATGCCCTTACTGATTTAGCCATTGAACGCGCTAAGTCATAATCTTTTTTCACTGATTTAGAACCAGTAATTGAATAGACTCGTTTAAATGCATCTGCTGCTTTCTGAAAATCAGACTTAGTTTTACCCGTTAATAATAAATTAAGCCCATAGGTATAGGTAGTAAAAGGATTAATATACCCTTCGTATGGCTTCCATTGACCCGTCTCAATACCTGCATTTTTTAATGCTGCTTGCGTCGCATCTGAGTCTATGGTTTTCTTAATGGATTCTGTAGATTCACCCGCTTCAGATTCAATCTCTTCTTTATGCTTTTTTATTACTGAAGCAAAATGATCAGCAGCACGACGTTGTCGCTCTTCAGCTCTATTTAATTCAACTCTTGCATCTTGATAGTTCTCTTCTGCAATAAAATTCCAAGCCTTAATAGTATTGGTCATAACACCGTCATATTGCGTTTGCGTATAATCAAGCATCGCATCATTACCAATGATAGAACCAACAGTTTCCAATCCTGTTTCTATTGCTCCTTCCTTATCTTCTTCCTTCATCATAACTTCAGAAGCATCAAGTAGTTTAGTCGATAATTCAGTTTCACCTACATAACTTAATGTTGCTCCAGCTTGTAAAGTCCAGATTAAGTCACTTGTTTCACCCGTTTCAGAATCATAGCCTGCATTATCAAGAGCAACTTCTGAAGCTCCTTTAAAATCACCTCCATCTAATTTGGCATGAAAATTACCAAAATCGTCCTTTTGCATCATACTAGTACAACCAGACAACATTGCTATACAGATAAAGCTACCAACCAACTTAAGTTTCATATTCACCTTTATGTTTTTATAAAATAGAGTTCCAATTAATAATTTATGCTATCAGAATAGGGTACCCATTAAAACCTAAATATAAAAAACACACAGACATAAGTAAAAATAAATAAAATTAAACATTGACGAAAAAAATAAATAACAAAATAAATCAAAAAACAAACAAGTAAGTTAACATCTACAGGATGGATTTAATCATTCCATTATAAATCAGTACTTAAATTGGTTTTATCAAACTCACAACCACTATATTATAAACAAAAAAACAGTGAGAATTTAAAACCATCTCACTGCTTTATTTATTTAAAATTACAATGTAAAATTCTATTAATAAAGAATGCTATTCATATATTGCTTTGGTGTCATGCCAAATTGCTGATAGAAGCGTTGGCTAAATCGGCTTTCTGATTGATAGCCACACTGTAATGCCAAATCTAATTGGGTTTGGCGCTTCTTTTGCATTAGAGAAAGTGCATAAGTCATTCTAACATTCGATAAAACAGTTCTAAAATTTGTATCATCTCGCTTTAATCGACGAATTAGCGTTGCACGGCTCATAGAAAAGTCATCGCATACGGTTTCTAATTGATAATTTTCTGACGGATTTTTAGAAAAATACGCACTCAGCTCATTTTGAAAAGAAGTGAACGTTGGAGAGAATAAAACATGCAGTACACCCAACTCAGCCAATTGTTGATATAAAGCTAACAAATGAAATTGTTGAGCCTTAGTACTCAGCTTTTGCGTATTAACATCCGTTAATAATGTGAAACCGTAAGCCAACAATGGTGACACCGTAATCGCATGAGTATGTATACGAATACTTTCATTTTGTTGGCTCTCCTCTAACATCTCTTTAGGTGGTGCTAAGAAAAAACAGATCTGAACAGAATAAAAATTATCCTCTGTCGTTTTATTAATAAAGTTTAACCCTTGGTTGGCTGATGTAAGCAACCAAAAGTGCGTATTAACATCAAATTGCTCAGTCTCTTGAAATACGGTTTTTACACCCGACTTAACCCAAATAATACTAGGGGCATAAATATGAACATTGCGTAAATGCTGATCACTCTGACCCGAGTAAGTTTGAACTCGAAACATGGGATCATTCAACATTACTTTATCCATTTTATACCCCTATATTTATGTTTATGCCGTAATTAGCGTACGTATGTCGCGGTTAATACTGCTTTGTCTAATGCCATGCTATTTAAAGTATAACCAACAACAGCAGGTGAGATATCTGCAGGTAAATCTATTTTCTCTTGTGGTAATGCCCAAACCGTATATTGGTATCGATGCATTCCATCACCAACAGGAGGACATGCGCCACCGTAGCTCATAGTACCAAAGTCATTCTTAGTTTGTAGTATATCTTTCATTGGAGAACCTTGATCAATACTGCTTACGTTTGCAGGAATATTAAGCGCTAACCAGTGCCACCAACCGCTACCTGTAGGTGCATCTGGGTCAAATACCGTAATGGCAAAGCTTTTAGTTCCCTCTGGTGCATCTTTCCAGCTTAATTGTGGAGAGATGTTGTCACCAGCACAGCCCATACCTGAAAAGGTAAACTTGCTATTCATTAATTGACCTTCGTGTATATCAGAGCTTGATACTTCAAAAGCTTGGCTAGAGAATGAGGCAAGAGTAAGTAACACCAATAATGCTTTGTTCATAATAATTTCCTTTATTTTTAGAAAGAATGTTAAGTAAGTACAAGGACATTATTAAAGATCAATAGAACTAAAAGTTACCACTAAGTAGCAGTATTCATTAAAAATAGCTCAAAAATGATACTTATAGTAAAAACAAAAATCGAATTAAATTTATGAATCATTTACATTGGAGTAATTTAAACAAGATAAACTTCACTCATATACATCATTAGTTAATAAGTTCACAAGTATTCTTTGTAATGGTATAGATAAATTAAAAAGTAGCGTATTAAAGACGCCTCACAAGTTTAATTATTACAAGTGATATACATCTAACTATTTAGAATTATAGCTATCAAGTCTATTTAATCGGCGTATTGTAATTATTCAATATTACGATGAAACATTAATGATTAGAGGTGGTTATGAGTTTATTTTATGTAGATAAAAACGAACAAGCTAATGGTGAACATGAAGTTCATACTGCAACATGCACCCACAGTCCAGGGATCACAAAATGTGAACCGCTTGGCTATCATACTGCCTGCAGCACAGCATTAAATGCAGCTAAAGAAATATATCCAAAATCAAATGGTTGCTATTACTGTTCATACTCTAGTTATACATCTGAAGATAAATAAGAATAAAATAAAAAAGCCACTTAGTACTAAACTAAATGGCTTTTGGCGCATACACTTAGGAGAAATATGCTTTAGGGGGTAAAAGAATAATAAGACAAAATCGGCTTACGAAAAAGTGAACACTTCACCCAATATCATTTCCTCTTTTATACTGGTTTGATTAAGATCCAAAAATGCATGGGGTAGACATGAAAAGCGGTAAGACCCCAGGGCAAGATCACGAATGTTTTTTAATCAATTAAACGATCGATTTGACGATCAGATTTACCTGTGATCATATACCTCCTTTAACGAGGAGAATTCGATGCACATTGACCATTTTAAAGAACACTTTCATGAAATAACAGACCAAAGACAAGGTGCAAAAGTAACCTATTGCCTTTTTGAAGTTCTATTCGGCTCAATGTGTGCTGTTATTGCAGGAGCAAAAGGCTGGTTTGATATTAGAGAATACATTCTTGGTCATCACGCTTGGTTTGAACGTAATGGTATGTTTTTAAATGACATTCCTGTCGATGATACGATTGCTAGGATTGTTTCAAATATTGAACCAGAGCAATTTCATCAATGCTTCGTCTCTTGGATGTCTTCAGTGCATTCTTTAACTCAAGGCCAAGTCGTTGCTATTGATGGCAAGACACTTCGTGGCTCTTATGATCGAGACGACCGCTCAAGTACTATCCATATGGTGAGTGCTTACGCCTCTTCAAACAAATTGGTTTTAGGGCAGTTAAAAACAGAGCAAAAAAGTAATGAAATAACAGCTATTCCAGAGCTTATTAAGATGCTTGATATTAAAGGCGCATTAGTGACTATTGATGCCATGGCATGCCAAACGGCAATAGCCAAAGTCATAATAGATAAGGGCGCAGACTACTTATTAGCAGTAAAAAACAATCAAGGCTCGCTACGCAAATCTGTTGAAAAAGCATTTTCAAATCAACGCTCTACAGTAAACAAACTCATTAACCTTGAGCAAGGTCATGGCCGTATTGAATCACGTCAAAGTTATGTATTACCAAGTACAGCTCTAGAAGGTAACTTTTCTCGTTGGAAAGGCTTAAAAAGTATCATCATGATTGAAAGCTTTCGTGCCATTAAAGGAAAACAGCCCAGTCTAGAATATCGTTATTACATTAGCTCAAAAGAATTAAGTGCAGAGCAAGCAGCAGTGGCGGTCAGAGAGCATTGGGGGATCGAATCAATGCACTGGGTACTCGATGTCAGCATGAATGAAGATGCTTGCTCTATATTCAAAGATAATGGTGCCGAAAACCTTTCCTGCTTACGACACATGAGCTTGAACATGCTCAGAGCTGAGCCCACAAAACTGAGTATCGTGGGTAAACAAAAGCGATGCATGATGAATACTTCAATGCTTGAATCTGTTTTAACGGCAGGTTTTTTCTCAGAGGTTAAAATTTAACCACTCATGCGGTTGCCCTGGGTAAGACCCTACTTAGCAAACTCAATACTGAGCCCTGAAATGTATCAGTAATAAATAATATTTATTGAAAATAAACCCACTTGTAATTCCTTCCCATCGATTACTCTAAGTCTTAACCTAAAGAGCATAATCCAAATTCATTAATAACATTGCCCTTTGTGATTTCGTCATCGCCATTTTCATCTGCGATGACACCACCTTTAAATTTATAAATTAAACTGTGATTTTGTTTCAAAATGTAACCATTCACCTGGTTTATAAATTGAAAGGTTGGTATTGTTACTACATAGAGTTGATACTCTAATACCATTCTGAATAAGCTCTTGTTCAGGTAATTGCGTAGAAAAATAGGATATATTTATGAAGTATATAACCCCCCTTTCACTTCTTTTCGCGGTAACTCTGGTTGGCTGTCAATCAGAAGAAACCAGTTCTGAATCATCTTCTCAAGCAAATGCCAACGCTATTGCACAACAAAAGCGCGATTTAGCATTACAACTTAGCCAAAGCTATGCTGGACTTGAAACTACATTAAAAGCACAAATTAACGATCAAAAACTAAATGTCTCTGTATCTACCCTGCTAGATGAGCAACCAAATGCTGATTTTAGCCAAAAAATGGTAACTGCAGATGCTCAGATCCGTTCAATGAAAGGGATCCAAGAATTTACCCCTGATATATTAGAGTTACGTCTTGCTGATATCTCAATGGTAAAAGAGTGGAAAGAAGGACAAAGCCCACTATTTGCTTTCGAACCTAAGGGTAATGATGCATCTTGGCAGTATATTGAAGCCTTTGATATTTATGGACAAGTCCACCAGTTAGATGTATACCAATTACCTGATGTACCTGTATTTGTCGTTGACAGTAACAGTGACAAAGAGCTTCGAGCTGGTATACAAGCCATGCGTGCAGAAATGAATAGGTTAGATCAAGGTATCGCACTAAGTGTTAATCCAAGCGACGCTGTTGTTGCGACACCAATGCTTAACAGTGCTGATACTACAGAAGCTAAACCAATTTCTACTACTGTGTTGAAAAAAATTCGTCTAGCCGATGATCAAGAACCATGGATTTCAGGTAAAGCTGAGGTTTATGCAATTGTAACGGGGATCAATCCGAGTCGTGACAAGCCAACTATTGATTTAGTAGAAATGCCTTATTTGGACTACGACAACAAAGATTACCACCCAAATCAAATCGTTATTCAGTGGTCTCGTTATCGTTGGGGTGCTGCGGACCTTATCTTAATGGAACAAGATGATGGTACTGATTATAAAGAGCTAGCAAAACTATTGGTTCAAGTTGCAGAAGAAGTTCTAAAACTTATTCCAGACCCTGAAGTTCAAGCGTATGCTATCATTCCTCAAATCACTGGAAAAATTATTAGTGCTATTCCTGATGGGCTATTAGTCAACGACGATGACTTTGTCGATGTATATTATACTTTAATGCAAGACACTAGCTATACAGATCACCCAGCAGCAAGTGGCAATGCCGTTGTAACGTTAGAGCCTCTAACGATAAATCCTACTCGTAATTAGTAAAAATAGTGCTTAAAACAATTAAGAGTTATCAATAAATCATCTACACTAGCAAATAAAATAGCCAATATTTAGTTTAAATATTGGCTATTTTATCTATTTCAAGTTGAGCCAAGTAGTACTCGCTATATAAATATAAACACTTTAGAAAGATTAAAACACGACTCGTTTGGTTGATGCTGGTAGGATCTGATTTCCTATTACTACACCTTTATGTTTATCAGCTGAAAACTGACTGGACATAGGTGCTATGGTTCTATGTGCATAGGAAGTTTTCACCATTCCCTGATATCCCGTCACTTTAATACTATTATACCCACACTCTCTTAACGCTTCAGCTAATCCTTGCGCAAAAGAGGAAGTACAACCTTCTTTTGGTGGAACATTTGCACTGCCACAAGCAAATACTCTTAAATCCTGAAAGCCAGTACGCAGACCCTCATCTTTTAATACTTCAGCTAGATCCAGTGGAGTATATTTTTTCAGATCGCCGCCTTGCCAGTTTTCAATTCCCAGCTTGAGTTCTTTTTTTGCTCCGCGTCTCGCCCCAATAGCACTTGAACCCAGTCCATGCCCGTGAGCTAAAATATAAACTTTATCACTAACTGAAACATCACGAAGAACTCCTAGTTTAGCTTTTCGTTTTATTCCTTTTAATATTCCGCTCTCACAATTACTAAGGATTTGATAAGGCTGTTTTCCTTTCGCAATCTGGCCTTGTTGCCAGTCTTCTGCAAAAGCACACATTTCAGGAGTCGCTACTGGAATATAAATGTAACTAGTCATACACTTTCTCTTAATTGATTTTCAGTCAAGAGGTACACAACACACCTCTCGACAGAAACATTCAAACTATAATTACTACGTCAATCTGATAAATCGTTTATACAACAAGTAATAATATTTATTTAGATTGGCAATCAAAGCAACTATTTTCTTCTTATTGCACCTTGCCTTCTTAACTTAGGAGGCTCAGGAAGCTCAACAGGGTTTAGCTGTTGTTTCAAGATCTCTCGTTGCCATGCTAAACCAGGTTTAAACTCTAAACTGTATTGAGCTGAGTATTCTTTAATGTAACTCACTGATTGTGATTTCATATTATTAATATAAACCACCCCTTTTTGGAAGTTAGCTTCGGCATCACTCACTAAGCGTCCACGTGAATTAAGCAAAGCAAGGAAGGTTCCTGGGGCTGCAATTGAGCCTGATTGCAATAAAAGTGCCCCTAAAATAGGGCTTAGTGCTAATTTATCAATAAACCAATCGTTAAATCGCCCTGCATCTAAAGCAATACTAGAGCTATTAAGCAATTGAAGCTGTTCTTTCTCTGCTGTTTGGCATGTTTTATATAAGTTAACTCGTTGGATGATATAATCGATAAGAGTTGCTACACGTCCTAAAACATTCGCAACATAACTTAAAATAGAACCGATCCCTGCTGCAACATCCCCCGCTGCAGCCATCGCAATCTGACCTGTTTTCACAGCCATATCTTTTAGCCCTAATAGTCCTTTAGCTATCATATGAGAGCGTAGATCTCTCGCAATAACTTCAGGGTAACCAGAGTTTAGTGTCACACCTCGTCCTGCTAATTTCATTGAAATATAGCTGCTAAAACCTGTAACACATTTTTTAACACCTTTATATAAATCAGCTGCATTTTGCAGGTATCCTAATCCTGGAATTAAAGATGATAAATCACCAATAATAGATGCAGCTAACCATAAACCTATATCAGTTAGGTAATTAGCAACCCATTTAATATCTTTATACGCTTTCTTCAATTGTGTAATCAGATTTTGACAAAAGCCTTCAATTAATTTCGTTAGCTTTTCCATTAGGTTGTCTTTTGTTACTTCAACTTTATGTTTTATAGCTTGGCCAATACTTCTAAAGAACTCAACAGGTCTGCTTGATTTTATCGCTTCGCTAACAGCTCCTGCTACTTTAGTCACATTCGTCAACACTTTAGACTTAGCCATGATGTCGCTAACTTTGCTTTTTACAAAACCTCCGATATCTGAAATAGCCGTCGTGTCAATCACGAAGTTACCAACAAAATCTGCTGCAACACTTGGTTTTCTGTCTACTTCAAGGGAAGCAAGATAATTAATGATATTTACACGACCAAAATATAATTCTTTCTCTTGGTAGTTCCACCCTTCCATATCGGTACAATTGGTTACATCAGCAATCGAAACAGGCATACGCCCTCCTAGTTATCATTATTTATTATAAGTCCATTTCAGCTCTACATAATTAAAGGCTAAAATTTGTTCTGAGCAATAACAATTTAGTTATTTATACCCAATGAATAAGCATCTCTCGGATAGAGTTCGCTTTTTTTTTAATTTTTGGTTCAATTTGTATATCTATTAATTGATCAATTATTTTCACTAACGCGTACCAATCATCCTCTTTTTTTACTAACCCTTTACCCTGTAGTTGAGAAGGGCTTGCAAATGATGGAGTAGCTTGCCAACATGACAAAGTTTTTCGAACAGTTCCTATGCGATAACTTGCACCAAAATCAATTAATCGAATGGAGTCAAAAGCAGGAATAAACAAAATATTCGACGGCTTAATATCACCATGTACCCATCCTTTATCATGGCAATATTTTATTGCTTTTATGATTTTTGGTAGCACCCATACAAATTGTTCTGCGTCTTTCTTACCAAAGGTACTTAATGGCTTTGCTGTTGAGTCATATTCAAAATAAATAACGCTATTTGTCTTATCTAACGTGACTGTTTTTTGAACATAAAACCCTGCACACTCATTCACAGCAGTCCACTCTCTTTCCATTTCTTCTTGATTAGCATAATGCTTACCTATTTGAGATAGATCCCAACTCTCATCATCTAAAAGACAATGGGAGAAAGGTCTGTGAAAAGGTACCTCTTTTTCTCTCATCGCTTACAATTGTCTTGGAAGTGAAAAAGAGGTAAATAGTGATTTATTCAAGCTCTGATTGGTATCTCGCAGGGTGTAATCAAGAACTATATTATTGTCTTCAATTTTATAGTTAAGCTTGCGGATCAAACGATCTGATGTCGCACTTGAACTTCCCTCAAACAACGCTCTAAATAAGGCCCATTGACCAGTATATGAACGAGTAGCAATGCGATTCTCACCTTGGTAAAAATTAGTTGAAAGGTAACCATCAACCCCAGTTGTTGGCCAATTTAAATCTGTCCATATTCTAGGCCCATGACGATAGCTAAAGATACTTTCTGATTCACGTACCTGAAACTCAGTAACCGTAGTACTCATCGAGCTAGGACGAAATGCAAATCTCAACGCTAATTCTTGACCTGCTGAACCAAAGAAAGTTTGAGTTAACTTACGAGATTGACGAAGTTGAGTCAGAGCTTTATTACTAATAGGTAACGTTAAACCATCAATCGCTTTACGCTTAAGAACTCCATTATCCCAGTAAACAAAAGGCTTTAACTGTTCATCAATAAATTTATCAACTCGCCCTTGTGGCTTAAAAAATTGAGAAAAATCATTCAGGTCAACCTCTCCACGACCATTTAAGGAGAATGGAAAACGCCCTTCAATTGCTGAGCCATAAAATTGGTATACTTGCTCATTCCATTGTTGATTTAAATAACCAACGCTACCATTAATAACCTGACTCCACGCTTTCTGTGATAACTCTTTTGTCCAGAGCGCGACTTGGCTAGGCGCTTTGGCACCTTGACGCTGAAATTGAACAATCGCATCTTGACTTCCTGCTGCGTGCGCTAAGGAGTATTCATGCATCATCTTCCCAGGTTCTGAACTTGATAACGCAACATCAAAATAAGTATTTAACGAATCAAACTCTTGGATCAACCCATCAAGCGGAATAACAGCCCCTGCTTTACCATTACCATTAACATAATTTCCATAGCCAATAAAAGCTTCATTAACAACATAAGATGGTTGTAAACGTAGTAACTTCCCACCGACTGCTCGATTGATTTTATCGGCTTTTCCTAGCCCTTTGGCTACTTTTTTCAGACCAAGTTGATTGGCTATTTTTTTATTACCTTTTGTATCTGGCTGCTCTTCTACTGCTAATGTAGTATTAACCACAAGCGCTCCCAGTACATCTAGAACAGGGCTTGTTGCTGGCTCTCGTGCATTTTTCAATGCGTAAGCAAATTCCACCTGAGAGTTAAAGCTTTTTATTCGGATGTTATTAACTAAATCTTTCCAGTAATAAATATAATCGGCAAAATATAGGCGCTGTATTTGCTTGCTTAGATCGGTCAATTCCGTCACTGATGCACCAGACATATTGCCCTGGATCTCTTTAAATTCACCCAATTGACGACGTAATAGTTCTGATTTTGCCGTTAAATCAATAGTGCTATACCCTTGTTTGGTATAAATCTCAGGTATTAAATAACCATGAAAGTCATTTGAGAACTCAAAAATAGTATCAAACTTGTCCCCAAGTTGACGGCGTATGTCCACCTGATTACGATATTCTGGTAGCTCTTTTATACGAGCATAAATAAGACGCTCTGGAGATAATCCTTCTAAGTTATTAGTGGCTACAGCAATCAAGGCATTATTAGGTTCTAAACGATGTTGGTAATTACTATTAAATAAGTCTGTAATTAATAACGACAGAATATTAATATCATCTGAAGAGACATCGCCTTGATCTTTCATATTATCAATAAGATAAGCTTGCATTTCATTAATATCTAAACGCTGTACATCAAACAACATTTGGTAATAGCGTAACACCTCAAAGATTTTACTTGGGTTACCTAAGCTAACAAATACGTATAATTCAGAACTGATCAATTCTTCAATTTTTGGTAATAATATTAGATTAAGCTGCTCTTCATAAGCTTCATAGATTCGGTCCGCAGTTTCATCTTGTTTAATACTAACTTGTTGATACCAAGCTTTAGGCTCCACTCCTTTTGCCGAAACATCACGCAACTCATTAAGTAAGGCTATCATATCTGAGGTTGAGTAATTATTATCAAGACGTTTAACATCATTACTGTACAATTTTAACTGCGTCATGGCATCTGCACGCCATTGCTCATCTTGGTTCCAATTATTTTTTAATAAGACCCCTGTAAAAAAGATCGCCCCGATAATCAATAAAACCATGGCACTTCGCACAGCAAGATAACCAGCATGACGCCATTCATTGACACCTGTGATGCCTTTTTCTGGCAAAATAACATTACTAAACAAACGAGTTGAAAAGTAACTACGGCGACTTGGTTTTTGCTCACGATAACTTTGAGAGTTAAATTCTGTTCGCTCAGCAATTACTTGTGTTAATAAGTCATGCTCTCGTCCTTTCTGGCCAGATGATAATAAATAAGCCCCACGTATCCATACCGCTTCACGAACTCGGTTTTCATGACCAATATCAGTCAATAATTCATTCACTCTTTCAAGGAAAATACGAAGTTGATAAGGCAAAGCAATTACTGAGCTAGATTTTTCGCTATTAATATTTCGCAGCAACTCAAATTGTTGTTGAGCAACAGATTTAATCAATGTTTTACTTTGTTCTTCAAATTGATATTTATCAAAACGACGAGATTCAGTACATGGGAATGTCATCCCAAATGGGTTTTCTACATCACAACCAGAAAAATCTTCAAAAAACTCAACAAAATCTGCAATAGTATCTGCTTTTGAGAAAACGCTATAAACAGGGAGTGTTAGATCTAACATTCCGCCCATTGACAGAATTGCTTCTTGATAAATGCTACTCAGTTTTTGACGGTCTTTTCGATCACTTTCAAGTAAACGATCACAACCAATGATAGAAATCGCCCCGTTTAAACCTTGGCGAGGGCGGTATTTTAATAGCTGATTAGCGAATACCTCCCATAATTTCTCATCAATTCCTTCGTCATCAAATAAACGATGACCAACTTCAATTACGACTATCTGATCGTTATTCCAAAACTTAAGGTATTGCTCTGAGTCTCCACCTTCAAGGAGTTTATCAAAGACAGGTTCTAGTCCATTTTGTTGCAGTAGATAACTTTTGGCGTCTTTTTCACCACCTAACACTAAGTACCAAGGCAGGCTATACAAACTATCCAGTTTATTTCGGCCTGTACCTCGTACTTTTTTTGTCGCTACTTTAAACAACTGTTGGATAATACGTGTATCTTGTTTGAGTAAAATCTGTTGATCGTGTTTTTCACTAACTGATTGATCGTTTTTATATTGCTTATACCACCACCACATTAACAATAAAAATACCACTGAGCTGAGTGCTATTGTGGTGAGTTTTAACCACTCCCATTCCTCGTCAGGTAAGTAAACCCAACATAATGCTGTACCTGTGATCATCAATATCGCAAATAAAACCGCACTGATTTTTTTCATCATATTATTTCTGCGCTCTCTTAATCGTAGCATTCAAGCCAAAGCGAATATTCAACTCATTTTTAAGCTTTCGTATCACCGATAAATTATCTCCGGCTCTAATATAAAGCTCGACACCATGATCTGTTTCACGCGTGAATGGTTCATATCCCGCTTGTTGTAATTCTGAAACTAATCGCACCGCATCTAATGAACGAGTAAACACTGCAAGCACAACTTCCCACTGCTGAGTGGCTTTAGATGTTTGTTTTTTCTCATCAAGTTCAGTATTTTCAGTTGTTTTTCCTATATCTGCATCTGAGCTAATATAAATCAACTCTTCGCTGTTTTTCTTACCAACACTAGACATATCGATAGCATTAAATTGAGCAAGAATTGGCTGGCTGCGATTAAAATACCAATACTCTGATGCACCATAAGCAGACATAATGCATAGAAATGCAATCGCTAATGTTTTGGGCATGCTCAGCATTAACCACGGTTGTTTTCCTTCAATAAGTTCAGGTACTTTTGGTACAGGTAATACGTTTTCACTGCGATAATGTCGAATAATGGAATACACATTCGATTGGATCTCATGCAGAACACTCTCATCATCGTGTCGGAAGCGCCCTTTAAATCCCAGCATAAGTAGAACGTATTGAAGCTCTAAAAAATCCACTAGTTTTGCAGGCTGCTGACTCGCTTTATCTAACAGAGTGAAAAAAGCTTCACCTCCATTACGTTGAGAAAAAACTTTACTCAATAAAGAGTGATTTTCCCAACGAGCACTCTCACCCCATTGGGTGTAAAGAATGGCCTCATCAAAGGCTGCGCATAATACAAAACAACTTTTTTCTATAATACTTGGGTGATACTCAAGATACGTACCACGTTGGCGAAAAACGGCAATTTCATCCAATAAACGCTGTCTAAAACGGTTTATGTCCCTTGGCTCTCCTTGACGAGGCAAGGTTACTAAGATTGCAAACAGTTCCGTTGCAGAGTTCAGTAGCGGGCTATTATAAACTGCCAGACTATCTATCAATCGCTCTGATCCTGAAAGATCAACATCCTTAAGCTCGGCAATTTTTTTCTTTGCCGATACTTTTTCTTTAGCGTGACGAACTTCTACCGTCGCTTCTTCATTAAATAATCCGCTCACAACTCACCTACCTAATCACGTGAAATTCAACGTGTACATCTTCTATACGCTCATCGATATGTAAGGCAATTGGCTCATCTTTTTTCACCAAGGCTTGCCATAACTCTGATTTGGTATCAATCTCAAAGTACGCAGCATCATGCTTAGATTTAAGCTCAGAAGGAGCATAAGGTAGATTACGCAATGCAACACCTGATAATGCGTTACGAACCAAGCCAGCAATATCACTGTTGCCTGCAAGCTTGATAGCTTTAGGAAATTCTTCGCTAAGGCGTGATGCACCCAATGGCGAAGTAGCGACAAGAATAAAGCGCCCTTCATTATATAAACTACGATCTTTCACTAATGTACGAAGCAGACGTCGAGAAACAAATAATTGTGTATCCCATGATAAGGTCGTTAAATTATCAATTTGAACTTCACGCAATAGCACTAATAACTCAGAGAAAATCACAGAGAAAATGCTGTATAAGTCATTTTGATCCCATACTAATGAATCTTTAGGCATTTTTCCTTCTAGGCCTTGCATCTGTCCTGCCATTGATAAACATTCTAAATACAAGTGCTTGGTTAATAAGGTACTATCTTGATTCCACTGTTGTAGTTTTGGCATCCAAGCGCCTAAGGCTTGCAACCATAAATAATCACGCATCATGGCTTGGTAACTTTTACTTTCATTTTCAGCTTGAAGGCGAGTAGATATCGTCATTGCACGGTATTGCACTTGAGAGAGCACATCAGCCACACAATCTTTAAGATAATTAGATACACCAAAGTGCAAACAATGTGGTACAAAAGCTTGATTCAGAATTACTGCACCTTCTGATTTATGCTCGCTAACTTCACAAACTGCTATTAAGGTATAATCTTGTAGCTCTTCATCTTCTAATTTAAGAACAATATTAAGCTCGGCGAGCTCTAACAGTACTGATTCACTATGCTCACGGCTAGTATCAAATACTGGATGTTCTACAGAAGAGTGTCGCAAACGCTGATCAACGCCAACATCTACGGCTCCTGGTCGCGATACTGGTAAAGCAAGATATACTTTTTTGTGATTCATATTTTTAGGAATATCTAGAACAAGTCCACGATTAATTTCAAATGGTGTTCCATCAGGAAAGATACCCTTTGCGCGACGAACAGATACTTTGCCTATATTCAGCATAGAGCGATCAAGTTCAAGTAAAGTTAATCCATTTCCTTGAGGTGCAATCTGCTCTGTAAACTCACGAGTTAAATGTTCAACATAACGTGTTTGCTGTTGAAAATGCTGCGGAGAAAGGAACATCCCTTCACTCCAAACGACTTTTTTATTATCCATTATTATTCCTCTTCGCCTGATACTGATAGATTAATTCCATCTATTTCAATATTAATGGCTGTAGTTCCTAAGATTATCGGTTTATAGATAACTTTATTCTTTGCTTCACGGTAGGCAGCAAATCCTGCTATAACACCGATATATTTAGTTTCTGCTGCAAGAGGAAATACTTCTTGGCGTGTCTCTCCTGGTAAAATACTTTCTAACTGACGAGTAAGTAACAACTCTGCTTTTAAAACACCCTGCTCATCATTATAAATTTGAATAAAATCTGCTTGTGAAAACGCTTGGCTATCTGTTAATTGATATACACGTAGCTCTAATGGTGAAGGTTTTCCTTCCACATTTGGATTAATATTTGAAGCTGCTTTTATATTTAGTACGACTTGAGGAGCAAGCTCTGCACCACCAAAACTGCAACCAGACAGCAAGGAAATAAAAAGAGATGACATTAACCATTTTCTCATTTGTTATCTCCTTCTAGATTACGCTGTAGACGAATGGCATCATGAAAATAAGCATGGAATTTAATTTGCCAATCCTTATTTTCAACTTGTCTAGTAAAGTAACGCTTATACATATCCCAATATTTTGGTTTACCACCAAAAAAGCTCGGCGTAGAAAGATCATTAAACATATCTTCCATTGCATGAGGAGATATGTCTGACAACAAACGGGTTAATGCCATTTCTAATGCTCTATCCATATGTTGTTGCATTCTTTCTTCACTTTTTCGATAAGCTATCAATGCATACTTATCCTCTTCTGCCTCGACACTTTCTCGTTTTGGTATTTCTTCTAATGATTGAAGAGGCAAATTAGATTGAAATTCTGCCCCCGAAAATGGGTCGTCATCTAATGCAGCAAAACTTAAATTTACTTCTTTATGTTCCCGTACTTTTTTCATATCAGCGGTGCTAAACGGGTCATCATCAATAACATTACGATCGGTAAACGTAAAATCTAATTCAGGCTCTTGATAGACAGAATTTGAAGAAAATGAAGACTCATCTTCTGAGGTACTAAAAGGGTCATCTCCAAACGACGAACTCTCAGATAACACTGAAAATTCCTGAGCTTGAGCGTCTTCAGGAACAAAACAAGACACTAATAAACGATAACGACCTATATCAAGTATATCCCCATCATTTAATGTTGTTTGGTTACCTAAACCAAGCTGTTTATCTGAACCATTGATAAATAAGCCATTAGTACTATCATCGATAACTTGATAACCTCGCGATGTTTTTTTAATGACTGCATGAGAGCCTGATACCTCTCGTGTGGCATCACTTAGTTGCATAGAAGCACCAAAAGCACGCCCAATGCTTCCCCCTTCTTCAGGTAGTGATTTATTCCATTCTGAAATACTTTCACCATCTGGTGAACTAATTATTCTTATCGATATAGGCATATTACTTACCCTTACATTGTTGTATCGTACGATTAAATTCAGTTAAGAACTGCGGGTATTTTTTTACAAATGTTTTCGAAAAATAGACACCAAGCGGTTGAGATTTCATTTGTTTTTTTGAGATAGCTCGATAACTAATCCCTAACTGCTTAATGGTTTCTTCTATTACCTCATCATTACCTAAAATCGCACCGATCTCACCTTTTAACATTAATTGAACCATAGCTTTTGCACTTCGCGGCTTCATTGATACTTGATAATCATTTTTTTGTAGCCAAAACCATTTATTTGAACCGAATAATGCAACAACTTCTACTTGGCTTTTAAACATCATACTGTTGATATCAATAGAGTCTGAAAGCGAAAACCAACTCCAGTGTTGATCCATCACAGGCTCTGAATAAATGGCGTATTCATCTCGTTTACTGTTATGAGAAGCTAAGAAAAAACCATGCTGACTGCCCACTTCCGTTAACAATTGCGCTTTATCCCATTTGGTCATCATTAATTGATAGGGCTGGTCCATTTTCTTCATTATGCATTTTAGCTTTTCAATACCAGATCCTTTCATCTCACCATTTTCTTGGTACTGATAAGGAAACCACTCTTGAGTCGCAAGCAATAAACGCTCAGGACGACTGTAAGCATTAGCTGATTGAGCAAAAAGCGTTGCTCCAATAATTACAGTTGCTATCAATATCGACTTCACGGATTACTCTTCTCCATACTCATACCTGCTGAACGGATCATTTCACCATTGTCAGCATAAATATCACTAGCCATTTCAAGTAACACAAAAGGGATCGTAGTATTAAGGCGCTCAGCTTGCATAAAACTAATCGAAATATCAGGTGGTGATAATAAACCTACAGGCAAGTCCTGAGGCTCCACGTTGTCCCGTAATATTTTTATGCCATATAATGCAGCTTGATGGGCATTATTCTCAAAACCAACACCCACTGACATTAAAGCACTATGCTCACTATTATTCACCGCATTTGGTACAACTGTTAGCAGTGGTAATTGTTTCGATGAAAGATAAATATCATCAACTCTAGACAGTAAACTTGAACTCCCCGTTAACCATAATAATGACTGTTCAAAATTTGGGTCTTGCTTCTCCATTAAGCTTACTTGTTTACTCATAATAGCGTCTAATGATGATTCTGATTGGCTTTCATCCACCTCAATAGCAAATACAGAAATACCATTTGCTTCAGCTTCTTGCTTTAACGGTAAAAACTGAGTCACATAAGCGCTAGTATTACTTTTTGCGTATAACACCCCAATCTGACGCAATTCAGGGTTAAATCGAGATAAAAAGCTTAACGTTATATTTGCTGGCAAATTAAGCGATGTATAAGCAAAGTTATTATGACTGCTTTTATAGGTGTCGGTTAAACCGAGTAACACAGGGTCTTTCGCGTTAACAGAAACCACAGGAAGTTGGCCGCCTGCATAAAGTTGATGAACCGCAACTGTCGCTTTAGATCCAACGGTATAAATCAAACTAGCCTGTTTTTCAGCCTGATTAAGTAAGTGTTGTAACTGTTCTGGTTCACTAGGTAATAAGAAAACCCTGAATGTGGCAGTACTCAGTTCTCGTTTATACACTTTAAGCATTGCTCCCAAAGCTGTATCGTACGATTTAGCTTTGCGTGAAACTAAAACCCATACTTTTGGGTGCTCTGCATAAGGAATAAACTCAACGAAATTTTTGTCTTCATTAATTTGCCAAACGTCGTCATTTCTCAGTTCTTCTCCAAGCCAATTTGGCCATGCAGCAAGAACTGGCATGACGGTTAAGGACATAAGTAATATAACCAAGTAATAAGCTCTAGCTATCATGACAACACCTCCTTGTTTACACTGCGATCAGAAAACCACATCACAATACCTGCAAGACCAAAAAAGGCACCTAACAACCAAAATGCATCTTGTTGGCCATATGAAGCCAGTAATTGACCAACAATCACAGCACCTAAGACATGACCAATTCGCTCCAGAAAACGATACGTTGCAGCAACAGAGTTTGCACTTTTACCTTGAACGGTACTCACGACATGTGTCACCACTGGAGCATTAATTAAGCCATGAGAAATACCCATAACAAGCATTGAAACCGTTGCTATAAGTACAAAATAGTTCGATTCAACCATTGAGAATGCCGACCCTAATATCAACAATGAGATAGCTGCTATCATGTTACCTAAGCATAATGCCCACTTACTTGACCCTAATTTATCAATCAGTGGGGATATTTTGTCACTGATAAATAACACCGAAAAGGCATAAGCCATCATTACCTGACCAATACTTTCTTTTGATACGCCTTTCTGGCTCAATAAGATAGGCACAGCAAAAAAAACAACGCCTGTTAAGACCATTTTCGTTGGGATCCCAACTAATAACATGGTGCGCATAAAAGAAGGGATACGAATTAATTGCATTGAGTCATGCATCATTAATTTCATGCTATTGAATAGGCTGCCATTCTCTTTATTTTTAATTCTCATTGATGGAAGTACTAAACTAAATAAAAACATTAACACACCAACAAAGGCTGACATCATAAAGATACCTTGAATACCCAGAGTATCGGCTAGTAATGCTCCAATCGCAGCACCAGAAATAAATCCAGCATTAAAACAAAAAACAATAATACCTGCGGCTTGAGTTTTGTTAGATTTATCACTAAAACGTAAAATATACCCTTGAGCCGAAATAAAGATAACAGCCTGACCAACCCCAGAAATAAAACGAGCAATTAAGACCGTACTTAAATGGTTGTCTGATGCTAGTAGTACACAGCCCAAGCTAGATAATACAATTCCAGCAGCAAGTACTCTTCGAATATCAAATAACTCAACTAAGCGTGATGCTGGTAAAAGAGAGCTTGCAAAACCAACAAAATAAAGTGTAAAGAAGTACGATGACCATGCTTCTGTGCCTCCATTACTAATCGCTATTTCAGTTAAGTATTGAGGTAATAGAGGCGCCATTAACGCCTCCATTAATACAGTAACTAAAAGTAATGGTTTCACTTGAGCTAAAACAAGATCAGAATGACTTTGAGTTTCTTCACGGCTTAATAAGCGAATAAAGGCAAAACAAATGAACGCACAGCCTGCAAACAAAATAGCAAAGTTCTTTAAAATCTCTAAAAATTGTACCAATAACATCTTAGGGTCAAAAGCGATAGTCACTTGATTTCCCAATGTATCTATTATTGGAAATTCAGCCAAATTTTCAACTAGCATCATGTTGTGTTCAGCATTGCTATATGCAATTACTTCCGTTTGATGCTCTACCAAGATACTTGATACTTCTTGATTAGAGCTACGGAAATTATCCAACATTTGATCCATTCCGCTAACTCTTTGCGGCGCAATACCGAGCGTTAGAACTGGAGCTAAACGCTGAGTTACTATATTAGCCATTGAGTTGGCTTTATTCTCAAGACCAGATTTATACAATGCCCCAACCAGCAGCATAACGCTGACGGACATGGCAAAAAAAACAACACCGAATGCAGTAAAATAAATTTTACGATTCTCAGTTCTAAGGATCATAAAAATAAAGCCAATCACTAAAAAAACCACTAACCACATCATCGGCTGGAAACGTTTAGCTATCTCTTTTTTGACTTCTTCGTTACTAAGTAATACCTCTATTGCACCCACTTGAGTAAATTTGTTACTTAATGGGATAGTAATAAGGCTTCCTTCTAGAGCATCGGTTTTATAACGATAAAGTTCTTGTTTACCTGAAATAACTCGAATATCAACAACCGAACGATCTGATAGCACAATAGGTGATAAAACTTTTTCAATCCCTGCGATATCTTGTAAAGGTACACCTGAACTTAAAATTTGTTCAATTCCAATACGAGCAGCTTCCGTTTGTGATAAAACCGCATCTCGACTTTGTTGTTGGTAGCTTTTTAGTGCTTGCGCATACCCAACAACAAAGATCAAAGATAGGGAGAATACGACTAACATAGCTCCTAGCACTAATCGGCTGTGTTGTTTTATCATCTCCACTATCAGCTCCTAAATATCGTTAATAAGGTCAAACTGCGCAGTTAAGCAGTGTGCCAAAGCAGATGGACGTTTCGCTTTAAGAAAAGACAAACGATTGAATACTAAAGATTGAATTAAATCAGTATAGCTCATATTTTCACGATCAAGGTCGTGACACACCAAGCTCACTTTGTCGCCTTTTGGACGTTTAAGATCTGGTTTTGGGTTTGTCTCAAGTACGTATAAGTTATTCTCATTATCCATACGAACATCAACACGAACTAACGTTTGCAGACCAAATTGATTGAATATTTTCTGACCGATTTTCGCCAACTCGCTACGCAGAGGTTCCTCTGTCACTGCAATAAGACGGTCTTGAGTAATTGGTTTAATGTCCATTGAGGTGAAAATGGCTTCATCTTCTTCTAAAATTCGTTCTGTAATAGAGAACGCTAAAGGGGCTGGTAGTCGAGTAAATTCACCTTGCTTAATTATGCACTCTCCAGCAACGGCTACGACAAACTCTCGACCACCTAAGAAAGGTTCTATCATGACGGTATTATTCGTTGCTTGGTGTACTTTCTCAACCACGGCTTGTAATTCACTACGTTCAAAAACTGGATAAACATGAATAGACGCTCGACCAGACACAGGTTTTACAATAAACCCATCAGAAAAGCGCTTACAAATAAGATCCAGTTCATATTGGTTTCTTTCACTAAGAAAGTCTTCTTCAACCCCCACAGTAATAAATGGTGCTGTAGGTAAACCCGCGGCCTGAATTTCATGCTTAAACAAGTGCTTATTATCTAAGATCCCTGCCACCATTGGCGAATGACCGACATAAGGCACTCCTAGCATTTCTAATGTTGATGGTAAATGACACATTGAATCAAAACCTTGTAAACCACCACTATTAGTGATCACTAAATCAACTTTTTCACTACGCAGTTTTTCAGCCAAATAAATATCTTCAGCGAATACGCTAATAAATTTAAAACCTGATTCACGCAGTGCATTTGCCATATCATGAGCCACCGCTTCATACGTTTTTGTTGAGCGCGGACTTAAATTCTCAAAGACATAACCTTCTGGTTGTGCTTTATCTCCCCCATGCACCACGGCAATATGTACGTGATGACGGATCCATTCTAATTGTGCTTGCGAAAAGTTTAAGGTTCTCATAGTGTTACCTATTAAAAAATTACTAAATATGCACGGTTCTTATCTTGAACTCTTATGCAAAATGAAAATTAATTTATTATTTTTATAATTAATGTCAGGCCACTATCTACATGACCTGACAGATATTTTATTTGATGTTTATTTGAAACTTATTTTCATTAACAGTTAATGCTACTTCACTAATAGATTGTGATTGACTCATGCGCACTATGCATTGATTCGCTAATTCCGGCATTAATTGACGATTTATTAGCTGCTCAATAGCACGAGCACCTGTTTCCGGTGACTGATTCATACTCACTAACAAGTCAATAACTTGAGTGTCATAATCGAACGTCGCGTTATAATGCTGCTTAACTCGTTTTTCAATACGACGCAGAGATAATTGAGCAATTTTACTCATCTCTTCGTCATTCAATGGAAAATAAGGAACTATCGTTGTTCGGCCTAAGAAAGCAGGTTTAAAGAAACTCTGCAGTTCAGGGAAAATTGCTTTAGTTAACGTTGGTATAGAAGGGCGACCATCAACACAGCCATTCACTACTGCACTATCGGCTGCATTGGATGTCATAATAATGATGGTGTTACGGAAATCAATTTCACGACCTTCGCTGTCAGAAATCGAACCTTTATCAAAAATTTGATAGAAAATATCATGAACACCAGGATGAGCTTTTTCCATTTCATCCAATAATAAAACGGAGTACGGATTTTTACGTACCGCTTCAGTTAATACTCCACCTTTACCGTAGCCTACATACCCAGCAGGAGAACCAAGAAGCATAGACACTTTATGTTCTTCTTTAAATTCAGTCATGTTGATTGTGGTTATGTTACGCTCACCGCCATAAAGCAGATCTGTTAACGCTAATGCGGTTTCTGTTTTACCAACACCACTTGGACCACACATCAAAAACACACCGACAGGCTTACGAGGGTCGGTTAATCCAGCACGAGACATACGGATCGCTTGAGAGATCTCAGCAATAGGGGCTATTTGACCAATCACTCGCTCACCGATATGCTTTTCAAGATGCATTAAGCGTTCAACTTCTTCTTTTAGCATGTTTCCAACAGGGATCCCGGTCCATAAAGAGATCACTTCCGCCACGGTCTGTTGGTTCACTTGAGGAAGAACTAAAGGTTGCTCACCTTGTATTGCATGCAACTCTGCCATCTTTGTTGCTAAAAGGACTTTATCTTCATTTTCTGATAAATCATCACCATTTAGAAACTGCTCATCTAGTGTTGTTTGCAGATCAATGATCTCTGCTACTAAGGTTTTTTCTTGCTCCCAACACTTGTCTATTTCTTGATGCTGTTCTTTCAAATCAATTAAACGTTGTTGAACTTGCTCTAAACGACCATCATCAATTGACCATAATGCCGCTTCATGATTCAAGGTTGTGATTTCATTTTCAACATAACGGATCTGCTCTGCTACTGCTTCTAACTGACGGGGTGTAGCACTTTGGCTTAATCCAATACGAGAGCAAGCTGTGTCTAATAAGCTTATCGCCTTATCTGGTAATTTACGCTCAGGTAAATAACGAATAGATAATGAAACAGCAGCATTAATTGCTTCTTGCATTACTTTTACATTATGGTGTTTCTCTAAACTCTTCTTTACACCGCTGAGCATGTGTATCGCATCATCTTCATTCGGCTCACCAATCGATACCACTTGAAAACGACGAGTTAGAGCAGCATCAGATTCAAAATACTGCTTATACTCTGCCCATGTTGTCGCTGCAATAGAACGAAACTCACCACGAGCCAACGCAGGTTTTAAAATGTTCGCAGCATCATTTTGACCAGCTGCGCCACCTGCACCAATTAAAGTATGTGCTTCATCAATAAACATAATAATTGGTGTTGCTGATTGTTTAATTTCATTAATCACATCTTTAAGACGGTTCTCAAACTCACCTTTAATACTGGCTCCGGCCTGAAGTAGTGATAAATCTAAACTGCGTAATTCTACGTTTGCTAATGCCGGAGGCACGTTACCATCTACAATTTGTTGTGCTAAGCCTTCCACAATAGCAGTCTTACCCACTCCTGGGTCACCAACTAAAATTGGACTATTTTGACGGCGACGGCACAAGATATCGATGGCTTTTCTGATCTCATTACCACGCCCAGAGATTGGGTCTAAATCGCCATTTCTTGCCGCTTGAGTTAAATTTTGTGAGTACTTATCAAGAGCGGGTGTACTCATATCACCTTCTTCTGCACCTGTCATACCTTGGTTTTCACCAGATAACACTGAAGTTGATGAAAAATGACTTGATGCCGTCTTGGTAATCGATTGACGATTCAGCCACTCAGACGACAAACTTTTTATCCAAGTAGATAACGCACCGTTATATGCACCCTGCTCAATCCTTTGTTTTAATACAATTAACACATGAAATTCATTCACCGATAATTGAGCGTGATTAAGAGAACCAATCATCCAAGCGTCTTTTAATAATTCAACTAATTGAGGTGACAGTGACGGTGCAGTATCATTGCCACGAGGTAAACTAGACAGGTGATTATTAAGTTGCTCAAGAATACTTTCACTTGCCATTCCTGCTTGCTCAACCGCTTTTTGCCAACCCATCGTAGGTTGTTGCAGTAATTGAACAAACCAATGTTCAAGTTCGATTGAAAAATGACCACGCTGAACACACTCTCCTGCTGCCGCTTCAAGTGAAGCCTTCATGTCCGGTGTTAATCTTTTTACTAGACTTTGCAATTCAATATTTATCATAATTTATTAACTCGTTGTTAGTAGCATTTCAACATACAATTGCTTATTTAAACGACTGTTCATCCAGGCTGATTGACCTACTTTTAAGCCTTTGTCTGCACTGCTAGTTAATTGGACTCTTGGCAAATATCGGCTATCCACTTTCATGTAAAGCTTATATTTAATGTTAATTCCCATGTAACTTCGTACTAGGTGTTCAATGGCTCCAATCATTTTTTTATCACTACGGATCTTAATATAGTGACGATAATTTCGTGGACACACTTTTATATGTAATTTTTGGCCAACCATAGGTGCACTTTTTCCAACGAGTGCCCCCATACCTAACTGTCTATTCTGTCCTGTTTTACCTAACTGAGTTAGTGAACAAGGAGTTAGAGGTTGATACTCTAGTTCACTTGTTTGTATAACAAACTCTGCATCAAAATAATCTTCTAACAACAACTTGAGCGTAAACGGACACGTTAATTTCAAACCTAATAAACCGGTATATTGAATTAAATGCTGCTTTGGGATCGTGTTGTTATTTTCTCCAAGACCGCACAAACTCGATAACATGGTCGTAAGAGACTTCTGATGCTTATTCCATGTAAAAGTTTCTTCCTCGGCTTGACTGCTTAGGTCATGCTTCAATTCTGTTTGACAATACAAACGAAAATAACGATTGTTAAAGACATCAAAAAAATCAACGGGAGCTTCATCACCCAAATCAAATTGAGCACTCAATGCCTGACGATACATTTGTCTTGGTATCGCACCTTTGCAGCCTGACAAAGCTGCTAGAGGGGTTTTGATGACATAGCGACCGCTCTTGTTACTATACACCTCAGTAACTTGAGTTTGATAATATGCTGGCAGTTGCTCTGCACTAAAAGCCACATTTGGCCGAACTCCATTACACTCAGCTTGATGCTTAAATAGCTGCCACGCTTTATCTAACTCAACATCCTGTTGATTATTATTTAAACGTACTACAGCAGATTTTTGCATCCAGCCCTCCTTGGAAAGCTCATATAAAGATCATCTTGTCCTTTTAGCTTAATATCTATCTGAGTGAAACTATTAAACCCTGCAAAATATGCAAAGAAACGATCAAGCAGATGACTAAATAAGCAGATCCCTCCATTAACATTGGTTGGGTCAAGAGTTATCACTATCTTCGTCCCATAGGCAAAACACGTTTTTCCTGAAACTCGAATTGGAGCAACCACTTGTTCTTGTTCAATCGAGGTTACAGATTCTATGTATGCATGATTTTGTGAGTTTTGATTATGGTTATACAAATCAAAGACATTCTTAAGTGTCTCTACAGGATCGTCTGAGCCTAAAATCGCATGATAATTAAAATGTAGGTGACACAATAAAGCCCATACATTTTTATTGCTTTCTTTGCTACGCATAGGTAATGATGGACGGCGTAATAATTGGATATTAGCTGGAATGGTTAGTGATTCACGACACTCTATTCTACTGAGTAATGATAAATGCCCAGCAGCCATACCATCAGTAACGGTTGCAGTAACTAACCACGTTTGAGGTTCGCTTTCAGCACTAACATGTTCAAGATCTGCTATTTTTAATCCGCTTTCTAATAAGCCATTTTCATGTAAAGTCTGCACCAACTGCCAACGTAATCCTGATTCACTACCATTAAACTTTTCACCGTAAATTTGAGCAATTTTTGCAGGCTCAGCTTGCGTAACATCCATGACTTCATCAACAGAAAATAGCTCTAAACTATGCCCTTGGTTTGCATCAAGTACTATTGGGTACTGTTTTTTAAAAAAATCAACCTCAAGCGGATCTGAAACCATTTGATGTAAATTCACTATAGGTGTAGTAAATAGCGAAAAACGCTCGACAGATAAGCTTCGAGCAAAATCAACACTTAGCTCATCAATAAATATCTGAAGCTTAAATTGATGACTGTCTATCTGCTTTAAAACATCACCAAAGTTAAAATGAAAACCATTAAATCGTTCAGAAAACATAAAGAATTCAGTTAATAATTTAAAGCCGCCAAAGCTTGCTGCTTGATAAGGAAGAATCGTATCATTAACATCAAAACCAATAGGTTCCATCGAATTTCGCCCCAGCTCACAACTTTTACCTTGTTCTGAGACACAAATTTGAGATGTTCCTTGTGACAGAAGATCAAACAAACGCAATGCAAAATTAGTTTCACCTTTAAGATGAAGCTTTAATGATTCAATAGACAACTCAGACAGTGCTACTGTGTCATCTACAGCTGATATAGATATTTCTATCAAAGCATTTGATTGCTCTGCACCTCTTGGTTTAGCTAATTCAAACGGAGCAAAAGATACATTTACTTTTTCTATTTTTAATGGAAAAAGTGCCACTTCTTCTGTTGTGCGAAATACAGCACTACTGCCCTGTTCATCACGAACTTCAAATTCAGTCCCTGTAGGAATATGGTGAGTTGCATTAGTATCATTATCAACCACAAAATCAAGTAAACTATATGAAGGAATTGGGCGTAAATAATGAGGAAAAAGCAAACGAATAAGGCTTTCAGTAAACTCTGGAAAAGAGTCATCTAAACGCTGTTGTAATTTTCCATTCAAAAAAGCAACGCTTTCAATTAAACGAGCTATTTGAGGATCATCAATACTGTCTTTTCTTATGCCGAGTGCGTCCGCAGCTCCCGGATGACGAGCTGAAAATTGCGACGCTTCTTCTCGAATAAAACGCAGCTCTTGTTCAAAATATGACAGTAATGTATCAGACAAAATTTGATTTCCTTACATCCAATGTGTTTCGACTTAAATCCAAAAAGGAATCCAATACAATGGCCTCTTCACCTTGGTCAGATAACATCACCGCAGAAATACGAAACTGTAATTGATTTTTTGATTTTTCTTGTTCTTCAATTTCGATTAAAACATCAATTAACCTAGGCTCATAACGACGGATTAAATGAGTAATATCAGTAATGATCACATCACTGTTAGATTTACTCTGTGCGCGCGTCATGTTGCGTAAACCAATATGCGCAATCGTGTCTGCTAACTCATCTGACGATTCTATCGTTGCCCAAATAGGAGCTCGGCTAGAGATAAGGTCACATACATTATCGATAATAGCATCACGCATTGCATCAATATCATTACTCCAAGATTGAGTTAATTTCGCCATTAAACTCATGAGGATTCTCCCACTTCTTGATCTGATACAGAGGTAGTTAATAACACTTGAGCATCCATCATTTCATATTGATATTGAGGCTGAAGCATGATTTCGCATAAATAGCGTGTACTGTCTTGGCTATCTTCTTTAATACGTACTTCACACGCTTTTAGTGGATAACGGGCCATAACAGAGTCCTCTCCATAGTCCACTTCGCTAATGTAACGTTTTAGCCAATTCTCTAAGCCGCGTTTGCAATCTTCCATACTATCGTAACGGCCTATTTGGTCTCGGATCTGGGCTTTAATATAGTGTCCGAAACGACATGCCATTAAATTAGTTTGCAACATCCCCAACATTCGTAGCTCTTCTGTTGGTGCTTTCCAAACCGATTGATTACTAAAGAATCCTTTTTGCTCAGTTAAATATAGACTGCTTAATGGAACAAAACCTTGTTCTGCCCAAAAACCATCATCTTCATTATAGATATCAACTTTAGCTATAAGTGGTGAATCATGCTGAATAATCGCACCATATGTACCAGTTTCGTTGTATGAACGTAAAAAACCAAACCAGCTAATACGTTCAAACTCTTGAATAACATTTCCCGCAAGTAGGTATGCACTATTTCCCCAAAGTGCATTATCACGATGATTGCTTTCAGTAAAAAGAAACCCTGCAGCATAATTCTGATAAGGGGGACGTTGCAAATATTCAGGTAAAACCAAATGCAAAAAACGAGAAGATGATTTATTTCTTAGTAACTGCCATGAAAGAAAATCACGACTATCTAAAATTCGCTTTACTCTCGCATTATCATGGAGTTGACGATTAGGGTCATCACCGAAGAAGAATTCATCAACTCCTAATGCCACAGGACATAATGAACGCTCTGCAAGCTCTGATAATAGTTGCAAAGTGTAAAGATCATCATGGTTCTCATCTTCACCATAATCAGACGTAATTTTATGATCAATAACAACAAGGCCAAAAGGAGTCCCACCAGCAGTGTCAAATTCATTGGAATATATTTTTTTAAATAGAGCAGTCTGTTTTATATCAAACGAGTAATTAAGATCATCTGACACCATACTCCAACTTAGATCTAACACTTTAACCTTAACTCGTCGCTGTGATACCTGTCGCTCTGTTAGCAACTGAAGATCAAGCCAACTTGCTTCCAGTTTTTTAAAGTGTTTGTGTTGCATGATCGTTGAAAGTTGATCACTAATTACATGATCTAAATTAGCGATCAATTTAGCTATCAATGCTTTGAATTGGGCAGTGTCACCTTTTTGAGAAATTGATAATAATTCCTCCCAAGGCAAGTCTGTTAGCTCTGATGGAATCGTTATTGATTGATTGATTGTATTCATTAACTATCCAATTCAAAACAGTTCGGGGAGAGATACTCCCCCCGAATATGATTAACCAGGAATATTCGCAACCATACGTAATGATGTGCTTAATTCTTCCATCTGTAGCCAAGGGCGCAGATATGCCACAGCAGAATATGCTCCAGGACGGCCAGCTTGCTCTTCAACTGTCACTTTTGCTTCAACTAATGGATGGCGCGCCTTCGCTTCATTACCAATCGCATTTGGATTAACGTATTGGTGGATCCAAGTGTTTAGATCTTTTTCAACATCATTAGGATCGATGTTTGAACCGATACGATCTCGACCCATTACTTTTAAGTATTGAGCGATACGGCTACTTGCCATTGTGTAGGGTAAACGCGCTGAAATAGCTGCGTTTGCCGTTGCATCTGGATCTGTATAAGTCTTTGGTTTATGAGCCGTTTGCGCACCCATAAATACAGCATAATTTGTATTTTTGTAGTGAACTAATGGAAGGAACCCAAGATCACTCAGCTCTTTTTCACGCTCATCAGTCAAATTAACTTCAGTTGGGCATTGTTGCAGTAAATCACCTGCATTTGAGTAATAAGTAAAGTTTGGTAAGTTCTCAACTTTACCACCATTTTCAGTACCACGAATTGCAGTACACCAACCAAATTGAGTAAATGATTGTGTTAGTAGTAAACCGAATTCATACGCCGCATTACTCCAGACAAAATCTTTATCTGAACCTACTATTTGTTGACCATTATCACGCGTTTTTAATTCTTCAAAATCGAATGATTTAACAGGTACAGTTTCAGCACCATAAGGTAAACGTGCGATTGTTTTAGGCAGAGTTAATGCCACATAGCGAGAATCGTCACTTGCACGGAAAGCATTCCAACTAGCATATGCTGGAGAATCAAAACCTGCAGCGACAGGTTTACCATCTGAAAATGTTGCGTAACTTGTAAAGTCAAACATACTCGCATTTGCTGCTGCAATAAATGGAGCGTGAGAAGCTGAAGCGACTTCGCCCATATAACGCAATAAAGCAACGTCTTCGTCACCATAGCCAAACTCATAATCACCAATCAAAGCACCATAAGGTTGACCACCGGCCGTACCAAATTCTTCTTGGTAAACCATAGTAAAGAAGCGGCTACGATCGATTGCTGGAGCATCTTCAAATTGCTCTAGCAACTCATCTTTGGTGTAGTCTGCTAATTTAATCTTAAGGTCTGGTCCAAGCTCACTATTTTTAACTAGTTTTTGTAAGCCAAGCCAAGTACCTTCTAATTTCTGAAAATCACTGTTTTGCATAACAGATGAAAGTTGTTCAGAAATTTTAGTATCAATTGCACTAATTGCTTTTTCGATAGTTAGGGTTAAATTCTTATCCCATGTCACCGTACCGTCAAGTGCTTGTGAAGTCAGAATACTCAAAAGCTCTTTTGTTGTATCAACAGGCGTTTGAGCTGTAGCGGTAATTGCACGATCAAGAATACTAACTGATGATGCTTCCGCTTCTACAGCACCTTGTGGTGTAGTTTGTTGTTCTGTAGACATTATTCTGCTCCTTCGTTATTCAAACCCAATTCTTGCGCTAAGCCTTGAATTGCATCTGTACTTTGTAGGACTTCTTTTAGTAATCGCTCAAGATCTCGAGAACGATCAGCTTTGCTTAATAAAACTTTAAGCTGATTACGTGTTTCTACTAATTTCTTCAGTGGATCAATTTGCTCTACCACGTTTTCAGGGTGAAAATCTTTCATTGAGCTGAAATTCATATTCACTTCAAACTGGCTATCATCACTCGCTAATTTATTATCAACTTTATAAGAGAGTGTTGGGTTTACTTGACCCATAACCATATCGAAATTATCTTTATCGATACCAGTAAATTCGCGCTCTTCTAAATCAACTTTTTCTGATTCTGGTTTATGTCCAGAAAAGTCGCCAATAACACCAACAACAAATGGTAATTCTTTGGTTTCTACTGCGCCGTTTGTTTCAACATCATAAGTAATGCTTACACGGTTTTTACTAACTCGCTTATGCTGTGAATTCAAAGCCATAGCTGTGTCCTCGTTTATAAATTAAATAGCAAGAAAAAGTACCTCTTTACAAGGTACTTAATTATGAAGATTACTTAGCGCCAGACAGTAGCTTACCTTGAGGTAAGTTATAGCTAACGATGCCGCCATCTTTAACTTCACCGCCATCTAATTCGTAATTGTGCTTCTGCGCTATCTCAACATAAGACAGTGAAATACTTTCTTGTGGTTGAGAACCATCACTACCTGTTACGTTATAAGAAACAAGACGAGCTTTAGATAATTTCACTTGGAAATACAATTTTGCACCTGAACCATCTGATTCTGGTTTAGTAAATGCAATCTCAACCGTTTTACCTTCTTTACCTGGGTTAAATAGGTAAGAAAGTAAATCTTCAGATGCTCCGTCAACTTGCTTGCTTAGATTTACTTCGCTTAATGCAACCATGCCACCATCGGCATTATTACCATTACCGATGTCCATCGCTACATTGCGCACACCACCCCAAGAATAAGAAGAAACTGCAAACCAACCCGTTCCTTCTAGACCTTCAACCGTCGCGCCACCTTTGACATCGACACCTTCAATACGCATGTAAATACTCGCCATGTTTTTTCTTCCTTATTTTAAGCACACATATTCACCAACGAAGCGCTGTAGGCCCCGAAGATGACTGATCTTCATGTTGTTTTAGTTCAGTATCATTAATAGATGTTTGAGATACCTTATCGTCAACATTTACTGGTTCAGAAAAAGAAGAACGTTCAGTAGATGTTGAAGTCTTTTTAATGTCACTAGGTGGAATACTCACATCTGGCAGCAAAACCTGTTCAAGGTGATTTAATCCTGCGGCATTAAAAATTTTACTTACATTATCGCCATCTTGCTCAGCCATCATTTCTTGTAGTAGCTCAGGCAACGATAAATACCCCCAACGTATCGCTTTCTCTAACAAAAACGATACTGGGCTATGTGGTTCACTTTGACGGAAATAATCAGACACTTCTCGAAGTAAATGGAACGCTAAATCACGATTCATACTATTTGCTAAACCAGCCTGAGATAAGTTATCTGCTGTTAGTATCAGAGGTGTAGATGAAGCTCTCGTTTGAGTTCCAGTTGCAGTGACATCTGGTGAAATAACGTTTTCACTAGTCTCCATACTCACTGATTGGCTGGTAGGTGGTTGCTTTTCTATCTGAGGTTTATTTGCCACATTAACTTCAGTTTTCATTCCAGATAACTGCTGCAGTGCCTTGTTATATTTAGTAAACAAGGCTTTCACGAAGTTAAAATTAGGCGCGCTAATATTGGCTTTTTTCGTATAGGTAGCTGTGATAGTGATTAAACGGTCTATTTGAAAAAGACAAGCAGTTACGTTCTCTAATCGCTGTTGAATATCATTACGATGGTGAGTAATTGATGAGGTCGCTTGTTGTTTAAGCTGGCTTAGTTCGCCTTTACGCTCTGCGCTTTGAAAATCATAAAATGTAATATCACCAACCAACGGTTGTAATAATAACGGTGCATACAATAAGCTACTTTCTTCACTATCACCAAGCAGTTGGAAGAACGCCTTAACTTTCGCTTCAGATTGCTCAGCGAGACGCCCAATATCTGAGTCACTTTTTAGTTTTACTTCAGGCAATATAGGATTTATTGCATCCCACTGCTGATCTAATAATTCAGCAAGCCAATTCATTGAATGTGCAACACTGCTAAGTGAGTTATCAAGTAGCACTTGAGAAGCGATATACCATCCAATGAGCTCAATATCTCTTGTGACATTCTGAAAAGTTGTCATCAGGCTAGTAGATAGAGCTTGCCAATTTTCATTATTTTCGTCTTGAAGAGATTCTAATTCTTGACTGCTTGGGTTTTGACTAAGTTTACGCAAAGAGGTTTGAGCAACATTAAATTCATTACGTAGAGGGCGAAATGCGCTTTTATCTACTTTTAAATAGACTCCGCACGTTAAGTCCTCCGTAATAGGATTTTGTAGCTCTAGAATATTTTCTTGTGTAAATCCCATTAATCACCCAAACCACATATTAATAAATTCGATATATTGGAGCTTATTATAAATATAATGAATGCACAAACTTATAAATACACAAATATTTACAATCATTAACAACACATATCATAAACAACAACCTAGCACCAACTTAAGTAACTGATATTAAAGTCAATTAATATTTTAAAAATAAAAAAACACAGAGTGGTCAGACTTGATATTCAGTACGGGGGCCTGTTTTTTATTGAACAAAACTCACGCGAATATTCATCACGTTATGAGTTAAAATTGGCAAGTAATAAATAAGAAATGAAAATAAAGAATAAAAACTAGGGTGTATTTTCAGCAATAAAATTAAAAACAGACAATATACATACTGATTATTAATATATTTGCCAATAACACCCTTTAATAATGAACAAAATATAACGAACACATTGTTGTTATTTTTTAACGTAAAATAACAACAACCTAACCTCCAATTAGTACTGTTGGCATTCCCATAATAATAGTTCCCCCATGAGCTGTCATATCTCCCATTCGAGCTGCTGGTTTATTATTAATAAGTACCGTTGCGCTGCCTTTTACTACGCTGTCGGGTGGACCTACGCAAATACATATTTGCCCTAAAGTAGCGGCTGGTAAATTACCAATTAAAACAGTTGTAGGTAAGGGTAATAAAGGCCCACCTACATGTGGAATAGGTACAATAGCAGGAGTCTGCATTGGACACATATGCATATCTGTTGCTCTAGCTGCTGGTAACATCTTATTCTCCTAAATATCGCCACTACCACCTTTAGCAATGTCAAAACCAATGTCCATATAATGCTGGTAACGTTCTATCGCGAATTCACCATCAGGCAAAACCGCACTTAAATTAATACAACCAGCCACGGCTTGGGCATATAAATACTGTGGGGGAGGTACAATTGGATCACTAGGGCTTGTCATACTCCCTCCGCTCCAAAATGCTGATTGTGCAGCCCAACCAGCACCAGAATCAAGACCCGATTTAAGTGCCATATCTTCTGCAAAACGACGATTTGTTTCATCGGGTGCATGTACCCATACTTTTGCTGCACGAATAGCATCCCACTCTTGAGGGCTCCAATCTTCTCGGCTATTTGAACAACAATATGCCCACCAAACAGCCTCACGAACAGGAAGGGCATGAGCTAAATAGCAAACGACATCAGCATGTAATGACTGCTCTAATGCTGCTTGGATCAATGAATAGGGCGTCATCGTCTCATCTGCTAATTTAGAAAAATCCTCATTAGCAGAATAAAGCGCTAAAATATCTTGAGCCTTTTGATATGGAACTTTTAACAATTTCATTAATTTACCTTCGTAATTGCGCCTTGGATTTGAACCATAGCACCAGCCTTTACTTGAGTCATGGCACTTCCATTAAGAGTAACCATCGCAGCTTTGATATCCGCTTTTCCTTGACCTTCAACAGTCACCATTGCCGCTTTCATTTCCGCTTTTGCTTTCCCTGTAATACTGACTTGTGGGGCATCGATCTTAATACCGCTAGCACTAATTTCTATTTTACTAGCACCGACTTTCAGCTCAATTTTACTTTTTCCTGTAATTGCAATAGAGCTGCCATCAACCGTCACAGAGGATTTTGCTTCCAATGACATGTTTGAGCCTGCATTTAGTTTTACTTCTTTGTCACTGCTTGAAGACCAATTATCTTTACTGCTTATCTCTATTGTTTTTTCACTTTTAAGAGATAGTGCTTCTTTTACTAATAGATCAGATGTTTTTTCTATCGTTGTTGTTTGCTTCCCTTTAATGGTTGTTATCCAATCATTGTTTGCATCAAGTAAAAAATCCTTTTCAGCATGGAGAAATACATGTTCTTTATCTTTTTGATCTTCAAAACGCAATTCATTACCTTGCTTACTGCTGCCCTTTGGCGTAGTACGCGTTTTAATCCCACTTTGAGAAGCCGAAGAGTAAGGTGTGGTATTTGCTTTATTATAAATAGAACCAACGACAATAGGCTGATCAGGGTTTCCATCAATGTATTGCACAAGTACTTCATCACCAATACGTGGCACAAACTGCATTCCAAACCCTTTACTCGCTAGCCCTTGAGAAACGGGAAGCCAACACGATGTATTTTCATCTTCTTTGCCTTGTTGATCCCAATGAAATTGGACTTTAATGCGTCCCATCTCATCACGATAAATCTCTTTATCTTTAGGGCCAGTTACTGTAGCTGTGTGGACTGAATGCATTTGAGGTTTTGGCAACAATACTGGTCGATATGGTGATGATGCTGTAAGGCATTGAAAATAATTTTGATAAGTCACTCCTCTGCCTGACTCATCACAATTAATACTATGAGTTACCTGTGAAATTACATATTCTTGATTAAAACTACCAACTGGATGCTTAACTAACTTAAAGCGTTTACCACAAGAAAGGGCGGCAATATAGGATTCGGAAGTAGCTAAAGTCTTTCCTATATCCAATGCTTCCATTTGGCGTTTTACAGCAGAACGAATATCACCTTTATCGGTAAATCCCTGCCCATAATGATAAGAAGAAAGTGATGTAGGTGAATGAGTGAATTCACTTTTACGCTCACCACTGCTGAAAACCTCAGCCAACTCCTGAGTATGATCAGCTAATGATAGCTTAGCAGTTCCAATACTAGTTTTCAGTTGCCACGTATTCACAACTCGCTCAGGATCTGAACTTCCATCTTGAAAGTATACTGAGCTTTTCTCTATCGATTTAAAGCCTTGGTTTGAATCAGCAATAATAACAATGGCCTTACTGCCAGTATGATCAACATGATAATGCCATCCCTCACTAGACAATAAGCGTTGCACAAACGAGAGATCACTTTCATCTAATTGAGCACAATACTTATGTTTTTGCCCCTCTCCAGAGACTGAAAATTTAAAATAACTTTTAAAGTCAGACTCACCGAGTACTTTATCTATAATCTGTTTTGTCGTCATATCTTGAAAGATTTGGCGGTTATGGCGATACGCTAGGAGCGAGAGAGGATCTGAAGCTTGAATTCGATAAAAGAATAATGACTTTTCCTCACTATAACCTACTAATTCAATACTAATCGCTAAACCGAAAAAATGACGTTCCTCTTCCTCTTGCTGAAAAGTAACATCAACACTTTTACCTAATGCTTTATCACCAATCTCATTATTACTCGCCACCGAAAGCGTAAAATTTGTTCCTTTAGATAATACTTCATCGCACTCTAGCTGAGTCACAATATAAGTTTTATTATCAGCTAATTTAACCGTAAGAGGACGGGATTCATGCAATAATTGAGTCATTGTGATTATCATTCCTTTATTATATGGCATTGTAGCCGATTAAAAGACTGCCATTTATTCATTAATTATGCAGGACTAACATACCATGTTTATTTCAGTATATAGCCAATTTAATAAAACTTTCTGATTCAATTGATATTAACCATAATAAAAAATTAAATATAAACGGTTCATTATCTACCAATACAGATAAACTAAACCTGCCTAGTTAGTCAAAATGATAAATATCATAAGCTCTAATACCAAGCCAGATAAGTACGCACTCAATACTTACTCGAATTGGTATTAGAAAATAGTTAGGGAGAGAGGTGAATAATTTCATTTGAATTATTATTCAAGATTTCGGAAGATAAGGCACAGCAAGTATAATCACAATCCCTGTAATTTATTTCATGTATTTAGTATCTGCTATCAACTAATATCATGTGCTTTGTTATTACCATCATAAGGTGGGAAAGTTTGGCTTAAGTTAAGCAATTGTTTAATGCCTTTCGATGAAACGAAACTATTGAAATCCTGGCCCCAGGATTCTGGTATTGCTTGTGGTCCAAAGAAAAAACAGTTGGCCATCGTTGGATACAGCATGTTGCTAGCAAGGTATTCAGCCAATTTATCCTTAATTAGACTTTCGGGAATTTCTGGTGTTGCCGCTCGTAATTCCGAGAGTTTAATAATTAATTTTTCTGGGAAATCACCGGACAAAGGGTTTTTATCTATATGTAAATCACTTTGTGAAACCAATTTATTCCAAAAAAACTTACGGGAAAATTGTACTTTTGCAGAGTCTTTTGCTGCGCCAATACATTTTGCATATTCATTATAAGGCGTAATGTATTTTTTCCCCTGACTCTTGTAGTATTCCTTAAAAACAAGATAACCAAATAAATCGGCTGCTGCTTCATCCCAATCAACATTGAGAGTACGGTTATAATCTTGAAGACCACAGGAATTGTGAGACCATATATGCATCATTTCATGGATCAGACACGATAAGATTGAAGCAGGATCAGGTTTTTCGAATGTAAAAAATGCAGGACTTTCCACTTGCATATAGACACCAGTTACATCTGTTTTAGCGCGAGCTGCTGCATATGTCCTGACATCCCCCCAAATTCGAGCTTGTTCAGTCCAACAATCAGGGCATAATGCATTAATTGTTATATTATTATTAATAGTTGGCATTTTCTTGCCATTTAATGCTTCAGACAGGATTTTTTGTAGTGCAGCCTTAACCTCAAAAATCTTAAATCGCTCGATTCTGTCAGGTAATTCCAATCCTTTTTGTGAAATCGTCCAGGACAATTCAATGTTACAACCTTGGTTACTACATGTAGGCATAATACATCTCCTATCGGTGTACCTATACTTTTAGCTTTCTTCTAATGAATTAGAACACTCACAAATTCATGAACATTATCTAGACCCATAAGATAGTAAGAGCTTATAAATAAAAAGTACCTCATTACAAGGTACTTAATTATGAAGATTACTTAGCGCCAGACAGTAGCTTACCTTGAGGTAAGTTATAGCTAACGATGCCGCCATCTTTAACTTCACCGCCATCTAATTCGTAATTGTGCTTCTGCGCTATCTCAACATAAGATAGTGAAATACTTTCTTGTGGTTGAGAACCATCACTGCCTGTTACGTTATAAGAAACAAGACGAGCTTTAGATAATTTCACTTGGAAATACAATTTTGCACCTGAACCATCTGATTCTGGTTTAGTAAATGCAATCTCAACCGTTTTACCTTCTTTACCTGGGTTAAATAGGTAAGAAAGTAAATCTTCAGATGCTCCGTCAACTTGCTTGCTTAGATTTACTTCGCTTAATGCAACCATGCCACCATCGGCATTATTACCATTACCGATGTCCATCGCTACATTGCGCACACCACCCCAAGAATAAGAAGAAACTGCAAACCAACCCGTTCCTTCTAGACCTTCAACCGTCGCGCCACCTTTGACATCGACACCTTCAATACGCATGTAAATACTCGCCATATTTTTTCCCTTATTTTAGTAAAATATATTCACCTACAAAACGCTGTAGACTTCGTAGATGGCTGTTCTTTTATACTTTTTCTCAGTATCACTAGTATATTTTATTTCCAACATTTATGGACTTTCTAAAACCCTCGGTAAATGCTGAAGTATTTTTAATATCATCATGCTATATAAGCTATTTTTTGGGTAACTAAAGTGAATATAATAGACCAACCAATATGTGCACTAGTTATAATCCCTATCTAAAAAACAGTAATTAAATTTATTAATCACACCGATCAGTTTCTATTATTAAACTCATGCATTCATTGATGATTTCAATGCTATTGAGCATATTATAAATTCGGTGCATTAACAAATGAAAATTTACACAAAACAATATATCTATTAACAACTACTAATACCCACATCAATAACAACAGCGCAACTAATTGATATTAAAGTCAAATATATAATTTAAAATAAAACTGAAAAGTGGTCTGACTTGATATCCAGTAGTATTCACCATTAAATAAAAAAAGACATTCATTAAGTTTTCATGCGAAATAAGTAAACATAAAATCATCGCATTATAATAAATATCACGATTTCACTTATAAAAAACACTTACTACAACTATAATTTCAACCTAGAAAATCATATTTCATGATAAACAAACCACTTACTGCTTTGCGATAAATAACAAAAAACAAACGTTGAATTAACAAAATCCATTTAATATTACCTTTCTTATATATGTAGATACCTCTAAAGAGATATAAAATACATGATACTTTTATTTATTCTCGCTATCACTCCAATATTAATAGCTAAGCAAAAAATAAAGACATTCATTCATAAATTGAAACTTCCTAATCATCACCCTTTTAGCCAAAACAATGAAGAAGGGGGATTTATTATTGATTATTATTTCCTCTTTGATAATTCTCACTTTATAATTACTAACTTCATGGCTACGTGGATAAGTGTAATATGAAAACAAGTGACATTCTTATTGGAAAACTCAACACGGAATTTAAAACCGTTTCAGCAATGATTGAAATCTTTTGTCAACATCATCACTCTAAAGAACTATGTAAAGAGTGTGAAAGCTTAATGAATTATGCAGAAATTCGCTTAGATCGCTGTCCATATGGAGAAGAAAAACCTACTTGTAATACCTGCCCTATTCATTGCTATAAGCCTGAACCAAAGGAACAAATGCGTTTGGTGATGCGCTTTTCTGGTCCACGAATGTTACTTCATCATCCAATATTAGCGGTTAGGCACTTACTGTCAGAAAAAAGAACCGTTAACCCTAAGCCTTCACCAAATTGCTCCAATCGCCATATACGTTTACAAAAAGGCGAGAGAGAATGAATTGGACTTTAGATCAACTCAACGCTTTTGTTACCTCGGTAAAATGTGGCTCTTTTTCTGCCGCCGCTCGGAAAATAGGGAAAGCTCAATCACGTATCAGTACCGCCATTTCAAATTTAGAAGCAGATCTTGGATTTGACCTATTTGATAGAAGTGCTCGTTTACCAGTATTAACCCAAGATGGCCAAGATATGTTTATTGAGGCTCAAGCAATTTTAGAACAATGTGAACGCTTACAAGCTCGTGCAGATACCGTTGCCACTGGCGAAGAAATTGTGCTTACTGTCGCACTTGATGAAGCGGTCCCGATTGATATTTTTGAAGCCTTTTTCCAAAAGATAGCGAATCGATATCCATTATTAAAACTAACAATCATTAATGGCTCTCAAGATGATATTGCTAAATGGGTAGATGAAAAAAAAGCGGACATTGGGTTTATGTTTCGAATTAATCAACTTGCTGATTCGCTAGAATATCTTTCTCTTGGTGTATTTAATCACTCTTTAATCGTTTCTCCACAACATCCTTTGGCTCAAACAGAAAAACCAACGTTAATTCAATTGAATCAACATCGACAGTTGGTTATTCGTGATCGCGTCGGACACTCCCAAGAAAAAGCTATTTCTGCCAATCATTGGTATATCGATAGTTACTACTATATTACCGCTTTAGTGATACGCAACGTTGGTTGGGCTTTAGTTCCAGAGCATGTGATTGAATCTGAGTGGTATAAAAACCAAACGATTACATTATCCACTTACAACATACCAAATGCTTTACAAGTTGAGATGGGTGTTGTAAAACGTAGAGACAGTGGCATGGGTAATATCATGGAGTGGATGCTAGATGAAATTGAGCATACTTTTACCAAGTAATAAAAAGATAAGCAGCTTATGAAAAAAACATTAAAAGAACACCTATTAAACCAACATATGTTAAACAATGATTCTGTTGATTTATATGAGCTTTTTCATCAGCTTAAACCTACTTCTATTTACACTATAATTGATGAATTACAACAGATTAAGCAAGAACTACAGCTTACAACTAAACTTAGTCCTCTAATATCACAAATAGAAGGACTGCTACCTACACTAGATTCGATTAAAGAACCTACAGATAAAGTAAATTTTCTTTGCCAAGAGATAGATCTTGCACATCGAGGTCATAGTATGAGTCGTTATATTCATTTGGTTGATTCTCACCAAACCTTTACGCCTAAAGTCGATATTGTGTTATTTGGAGATTCCATTACCGAATGGGGCCCATGGCAAGATGTTTTTACCGATATCACTCACGTAAACCGTGGAATTGCTGGTGATACCACTTTTGGAATGCTGCGTCGAATTGATACAACACTTGCTGTAAAGCCTAAGCTTATTTCGATTATGGCAGGGATCAACGATTTGTCTCAAGGCTTCTCTGTTGATTCAGTCTTTGAAAACTACACGACAATGCTTACTTATTGGCAAGAAAATCATTGCCCCGTGTTAGTGCAAAGCACCTTATATTGCGGCAACAAATTAGCCCACTTGAATGTAAAAGTCACAGAACTAAATGAACGTTTAGAGGAATATTGCCAACAAAACAACTTTCATTATTTAAACGTCAATCAAGTTTTAAGCCCTAACGAGTTATTATCAAATGAATTTACCTGTGATGACTTACATTTAAATGCAAGGGCTTACGCTACATGGATAAAAATCCTTCAACCTAAATTAGACGGACTATTAGCTAAAAACTAAATTAATACCTTCCAAGAACTAAAAAAGGCGACGTACTAAATAGTGAGTCGCCTTTCTTTTATTTCAGTATTAGTTAATTTAAAACCAACTTAAGCTTTACGCGTTTTCAAATCAACCAACACATCAATCATAGAAGGCAGAATTTGATGGCCAAGCTTAATCACTTCTGCACTTGGTTCTACTAAATCAGGGATCTGGTAGGTGATCATATTCGCCGCAACGGCTGCATGAGTTCCGTTATTAGAGTCTTCAAACGCAAGACAAGTATCAGCTGCCATGCCTAAACGCTCCGCCGCTAAGAAATAGATCTCAGGGTGTGGTTTACCATGCTCAACTTCACAACCTGTGGCCAGTACATCAAAGTAAGCATCAAGTCCTGCTAATTCCAATTTTTTAATCGCAATATCATGCTGTGTTGATGTCGCAACTGCCATTGGAATTTTATTGGCTTTTAACCATTCTAACAGCTCAATAACGCCTTCTTTTACAGGGATCGCTTGGTGCTTAACGACAGCAGTGTAACGCACTCTCCACTCTTGATTTAATGCAGGGTAGTCAACACTTGGCCCATAACCTTCACGAAACAGTTGCTCAATACGTTTCGCATTACAACCAATGATAGAAAGGTATAGCTCTTCAATAAATGGAACATTTTGAGCTTCACACGCCTCTTTAAAGATCCCCATACACACACGTTCTGTGTCTAATAGCAGTCCATCCATATCGAAAATTGCAGCTTGAAATGTCATGAGAAACCTTATGTCTTAAATAACAAAAATAGAATGACTTTACGTATAAAATTACAGAACTATACGCTTGAGATGGCTCATACTAAGTCAAAACTATTGGATAAAAAAGTGAACTCTTCTTTTAAGTCCACTTCCTCTTTTAAATTACACAAAATAAGCATTTAGATGAACTAATTTTACGCAGAAAACACGACTCGAATAGCCAGAAGAATAAGCACTACACCAGATAAACGGTCAATCCACTTTGCTTGAGTACGCAACTTATCAACAATTTTAGGTGCGGATATTAAACAACTAATCATTGTATACCACAGACCATCAACAATAATAGGCGTAATCACTATGATTGCTTTATCTAATGGATCATTACCTACAGCCACAAATTGGCTGAATAACGCTAAGAAAAATAACGCAATTTTAGGATTCAGAAGAGAGATAAGTAAACCCTCTTTTGCCGACTCAAGAATACTCACTTGTTTACCAGATTCTAATTTCGCTGCAATCCCTCCCGTTGACCGTAATGCTCCATATCCTAAATATGCCAAATACGCGGCACCTAAATAGCTAATTGTTTTAAATAACATTGGAGATTGTTTCAGTACAACAGCTAAACCAATCACAGTGACAAATGCATAGATACCAATACCAATAGAATGAGCCCATGCAGCAGAAATACCATTAACCCGCCGACCCGATAAGGTATGTTTTGCCACTGTTGCCAAACTCGGGCCTGGAGACATTGCGCCCAATAATGAAACCATAAAAAGTGAAACCCAGATTGTTAATGTCATATCTATCCTTGAATCTTCTTTACAAAATTATCTTATTCACCATAAACTATTACCATCAATCAAAAAAAGATGAGTTTATAATGAAAAGGATAATCCCTGTTTTATTGCTAGGAATCGCAGCTCCAGTACATGCTGTTGGAACAATAAACCAAATATATATTCAGCCAAGCATTGCTAGCTTACACGTTAACGGCTCTGATGCGAGCGGTTTAATGACACAAGTCGGTTATACTTATCATTTTACCCCAATGTTTGCTGCTGATATCAGTTATCTTTCAACTGGAAGCATCAAAAATATCGCCGTATCAGGGGATAGCGCTTCTATTTCTGGTTACTCAATATCTAGCAAACTCTATTTCCCTGCGACTTATTACGGATCTTTTTACGGTAAATTAGGGTTTAATCATACTGAATTAAAATATAGCTCAACAGCAATAACCCTACCTTATGATGAAAATGAAACTACAACAAAACCTTATATTGCAGTAGGAGGGATGTCTTATTTATTTCCTTCAATGGCTGTAAACTTTGAATATCAATATATTGGTTTATCATCAAATAATTACGCATCTTCTATCGGTGCAGGTATCAACATCTTTTTCTAGTTATCACTATCTATAGAAATGGGCGCTTCCAATCTACATTGAAAGCGCCCATTTTGTTTAAGCTATTTTAAAACAAACAGTAATATTGACTAATGTTATACCAATCGTAGTAAATAACTGATCATCCTAGTTGGTTAAAATGATCGATAACTGCGTTGAAATTTTTGATTGTAGAATAACTACTTATCGAAAAATTTCGTCTTATTCTCAAGAGTTTTTCCTGTGCTATTTCTGCTCACTTACTGTGATTGGTATTATGCTGTAACTGCTTCTTTCTCATCTGCTTTATTTTTCAAGAAAGCGTAAGTGAAACCTGTTACTGCGGTACCTGCTGCGATTGCTACTAAATACATTAATACGGGAGAAATTGCATTTGGAATCAGTAGTACAAACAAACCACCGTGTGGAGCAAGCAACTCTGCGCCAAATAGCATAGATAAGCCACCTGTTAATGCACCACCCGCCATACAACTTGGGATTACACGCATTGGATCTTTCGCTGCAAATGGAATCGCACCTTCAGAGATAAAACATAAGCCAAGCACAAATGATGCTTTACCGGCTTCACGCTCACCGGCTTCAAACTTATTCTTAGCAAGGAATGTCGCTAGCCCCATACCTAGTGCAGGAACCATACCAGCCGCCATGATAGCCGCCATTGGACCGTACGTTTGTGAAGCCAAAAGACCGACACCGAACGTATATGCTGCTTTGTTTACTGGACCACCTAAGTCGAAACACATCATACAGCCAAGGATAACGCCCAGTAATACTGCGTTAGTTGAACCCATGTTGTTTAGGAACTCTGTCAGTGCAGACATGATACCTGCGACAGGGCCACCAACGATGTAAACCATTACCAGACCTGTGAACAAACTAGCCACAAACGGAATGATTAATATTGGTTTAAGTGCTTCCATTGACTGAGGAAGAGACACTTTATCAGCAATGAATTTTGCAGAATAACCCGCAATGAAACCAGCCGCGATACCACCAAGGAAACCCGCACCTGTTGAGCTAGCCAACATACCACCGATTAGACCAGGAGCCAGACCCGGACGATCAGCAATTGAGAACGCAATGAAACCAGCAAGAACAGGGATCATCAACGCAAATGCTGCGCCACCACCAATGTCCATTAATGTTGCTGCAATCGTACCTGGCTCTTTAAATGCTTCGATACCAAAGACAAATGACAGTGCAATTAGCAAACCACCAGCGATAACAACAGGAAGCATGTGTGATACCCCTGTCATAAGGTGTTTGTACATGCCTTTTTTCTCTTCTGTTTGAGAAGATTGTGCTTTACCTGATGCTTGGAAAACCATCGCATCAAGAGAAGGCTTTATTCATCTCTTGTTCTGTTTTCTTCAGCGCTAAACCTGTACTTGTTTTGTACAGACGTTTACCATTAAAGCGATCAAGTGCAACTTCAATGTCAGCAGCAATGATAACTAAATCAGCTTCTGCAATTTCTTGGTCTGTTAATTGGTTTTTAGCACCAACAGAGCCACGAGTTTCTACTTTAATAATGTGGCCTTGGCGCTTACCTTCTTCCTCTAGCGCTTCAGCTGCCATGAAAGTATGCGCAACACCCGTTGGACATGCCGTAATCGCTACGATTTTCTTAGGCCCTGTTGCATCTGTCACTATTGCTGTTTCTGGTACAGTGACTTCAGATGCCGTTAGTTCTTTTGCATTGTTTACTGCATTTTCTAGCCAAACTTCCGAGTTAATTGCACATTCAGAAATTGAACCTTGATGTACTTTTTTACCAACAAAGCGAGATGTATCAACAACAGAATTTGCGGCAATAACAATTGCATCTGCCGTATCAATTATTTCTTGAGTTAAAACCTCAACGGGTAACACACTTGATTGACATTCAATCGATGCTTTCCAATTCAGTTTAGTTGCAGCTTGCTCTAATAAACCTGCTGCAATGATACTGTTTGCTACACCGCTTGGGCATGCAGTAACGATAGCTATATTTTTCATAATCTGTCCTTAAACTAAGTCTAAACGCATTACTGCACGTTTGTAGAAATAGGGTTGTGTAGGGTTACTTGTTTTTGTAATTCTTTTACGTCTTCGACATTTGGTACACCAACGCCAACCTGCGATACAGCTAAAGCAGATAAAGCGGTAGCAAAAGATAATATTTGTGAACGATCCCAATCTTGCTGCATATGACCCCAGCAAAGACCAGCAACTAACGTATCACCCGCACCAACGGTACTTACTACATTCATTTTTGGTGGTTGCGAATACATCCATTCAGGTTGTGCTTGTTCATTTTTACCAAGCCACATTACGCCTTTTGAGCCTAATGAAACGACGATATTTTCAATGCCTTTTTGTGCAATATCTTGAGCCGCTTGCTGACACGCTTCTGGAGTATCTAACTCACGCCCCACAAATTCAGATAGCTCTTCATCGTTTGGTTTAATTAACCATGGGTGAGCATCTAAACCTGCTGCTAACGCGGCACGGCTACTATCAAATAAGACTTTTTTACCCATTTGATGCAGTTTATCAATCCATTCAGCGCACTGCTCAGGAGAGATACCTTTTGGCAGACTGCCTGCTAATACGAAGAATTCATGTGTTTTAGCTAATTCAAATAAACGAACTTCAAACTCAGCAATCGCTTGTTGTGATACTTCAACTCCTGGAAAGTTGATATCACTCACTCGACCGTCAGTTTCGACCAATTTCACATTAATTCGAGTGGCACCATCGACACGAATAAACTCATCGTTGGCTTTCATTTCTTCAAACAATTGGCAGAACAACTCTTCATTATCACGGCCTAAAAAGCCAGTAACCGTAACTTTAGCACCTAAGTCAGACAGTACTTTTGCAACATTAACGCCTTTACCTGCTGCATGAAGTGAGCCTTTACTTACTAAACTTACAGAGCCAACCGATAACGCACCTAAGCTGCCAGTTAAATCTAAAGCAGGATTCAACGTGATAGTAACCACTTTGCTTTTTGGATTAATGCTCATAAATTAACCCTCACCTAAACCAGAAGCGATCGCATCACCAATACCGGCTAGCGCTTCTTTTGCATCTGAACCGTCTGCTGTAAATTGCAGTTCGTGACCGTGTTTAACGCCCAATGCAATCACTTTCATCAAGCTCTTCGCATTCACTGATTTACCATCACCATTTACATTTAACACAGTGATTTTTGATTCGTATTTCTTCGCTTCTGCAACTAACATTGCTCCTGGACGAGCGTGTAAGCCATGTGCATTTTTAATCTTAAACGTTGCTGTATTATCTGCATCAACACTTACTGTTGTTTCTTCAGTAGAAGTAGAGAACATCGCTAGTAACTGCTCTGAAGTTGCAGATAAAATAGAGTCTTGTTGCTGCTCTGAAACCACTTTTGTAATCGTCGTTAAAAACGATTTATGAGAGGCATTACAAGAGGCGATTGCAATCAAACCTTTTACAGGTAAGCCATTAAACTCACAGCCATTCGCTGTTGTTACGATAGACATACCAGAGCGCTTAACGCCTTTGTCAGTACTTACCAACCATAAACCTTTGCCTAAATGCGTAGGTTCTTTAGTCACTAGCTCTGCAACAAATTGGTTTTCAGCATTGCCGCTATTTTTTAGTAAGCCACCAGCAACCGCGCTCATTTGGATCATGTCGCTTGCTGGGAATAGCAATTGAATCAATGAGGCATCGAAATCTGCTTCAAACTGCACGTCACCATTTAGTAATGCAATAATATCTGCTTCTGTTTTCGCTTGTTTTAGCTTCTCTTCTACACCATCAGCAGACAGCACTTTAGTTAGTTGCTTTAGAATGCCTAAATGCTCATCTGATTTAGCTGCAATACCAATAGCAACATAAGCCACATTACCATCACCCCAGTTAACACCTTGAGGAAAATGATGAACAGCAACGCCTGTGTTATTGACTAAATCACGGGTATCGGTTGTACCATGTGGGATAGCAATACCGTTGCCTAAAAACGTTGAGTTTTGTTGCTCACGGTTTAGCATCCCTTCTACGTACTTCTCTGCAACTAATCCTTTCTTTGTCAGTTGCTTTGCAATCGCTTTGATTGCTGTTGTTTTGTCCGTTGCTGCTTGTTGCAACGTAATGTCATTCTTTGTCAATGTCAGCATGGGTCTTAGCCTCTCGCTTGTTTGTCTATATTGTGCCTTGCTGTTCCATCGGTTTACTATTGTTCAAGAACTGCTTAATCGATTCAGCAAAACAGGTAAAAAAAGTTCAGCAAATGTTTTCTACCCTAACTTATGTCTCATAAAGAGTAAAAATAACGCGAATATCACGTTTTTCAAATTTGCTGAATCCTTTCAGCTTTTATACTGAAACGATTCAGCATATAATTCAACCCATAAAATGATTGGATCTAAATTTATATGATCCGACCCACAGAATTTGAGGTTCTCAGTCATGACATTAGATGAAATTGCCAAACTTGCTGGCGTCTCAAAAACCACTGCAAGCTATGTCATTAATGGTAAAGCGCAGAAATATCGCATCAGTGAAAAGACCCAGTTAAAAGTAATGGCGGTAGTTGATGAACATAATTATCGTCCAGATCATGCCGCTTCTGCATTACGTGCAGGCAGTAGCCGTTCGTTCGGATTAATCATTCCTGATCTTGAAAACACCAGTTACGCCAAACTTGCTAAACTTTTAGAATACAACTCTCGTCAAGCGGGCTATCAAATCTTAATTGGTTGTTCTGATGATGATCCTGAAACAGAAAAAAATGTGGCTCATGCCCTAATTAGTCGTCGTATTGATGCCCTATTCGTTGCAAGTTGCTTACCAGATGGCAGTGATTACTATTTAACGATTCAAGAGAAAGGCACGCCAATTATCGCGATTGACCGTTCATTAGATGATGAGCACTTTGGCTGTGTTATTAGCGAAGATTTTGATGCGGCTTACGAGTTAACCAAGTCGGTAGTTAATGAGAACGTAAAATCAATAGGCTTAATTGGAGCTCTACCAGATCTAAATATATCTCGTCAGCGTCAGTTGGGATTTGAAGCAAAGGCCAAAGAGAAAGGCTTAACAAGCATTACTGGTTATGGCGAACACTTTAACAGTGAATCTGGCAAAGAAATTTTTGAACAGTGGATAAAAGAAGACACGGTACCAGATGCCATCATCACGACCTCTTATATCCTGCTTGAAGGTATTTTGGATGTATTGATTGAGAAGCCTGAGCTGATGGGAACAGTAAAACTAGGCACCTTTGGTGATAACCGCTTATTAGACTTCTTACCAATTAAGATCAACTCTTTACCTCAGCAGTTTGAATTGATTGCAGATAGTGCGCTGGCATTAGGATTAAATGCTTCAGCAAAGCGTTATCAAGCAGGGATTGAATTGATTCCTAGAAAGATAGTTATTCGTTAACCATTAAACTGGCTGTTGTGGCAGCCAGTTTTAGCTTGTTTATATGGTATACAACACTTAGTTAAATAATATCAAGAAATTTAGCCATTGATGAACAAAAAATAAAAAGAATATAGCTCCATACCCCTAACGCATTAACCCACATAAAAACCTTAAATTTCATGGAGTCAGTTGTTATACGCTTACGAATGAATGGGAACTTAACCCAATAATCAAAACAACGACTACCAATTTCCCAAGACATTTGATATTGAAGCCGCATATACCCATTTTTGTCATAATATTTATCAAGGTCTTTTGCTAATTGCTTATCAATAAAAATAATATGTTTAAAGCTTCCCAACGAAACAATTGCACTCATAATCACACCAGGAACAGACCAAGCTATAGCGTATCCCGCAAAAATAGAGCCAGGAACCATAATCAATAATTCCCACCATTCCGCATCCGACATTTATTCCACCATCATTCATAAAAATCATACATACCATCTCCAACAGCTTTACCTGTCGTCGAGCCAACAACAAACAATACAGTACCTACCGCAATCACCAGAGCTATCAACCTTACACGCTTCATAAAAATTATTGATTGCACTATTAGCACCAATCAATAGACCTACATATCCCAACCCTCTAGAGGCTAAAATACCTATCGCTATATTTCCAATACGTTTCAAACGACGTATGACTTACGCATAAATATAAGCAACGATCACCACAATAAAAAACACCCAATTCAGCCACATAAATAAATCAAACGTGATTTTTTTATTTTTTCGTCTATGCCTAATGAATGGATATATGAGGCAAAAATAAGAAAATAAACCACCAGCACCAATACTTACCATTGATATATAATGCTTCTTTTTAAAAGTTTCAGGTTCTTTTACCAAATCATCTACTAATTGGTTTATATGTTTTTTATCTCCTAGGCTATAAATCACAAGATAATAAAAATATATTAAACCCCAAATAATCCCATACCAACCAACAAACATTTTTAATATTTCTAACATTACATCTACCTTCTAGAATGAAGCATTTATTGAAAAGTTATTAAATCTTGATTCTATAATGTAATCTTCTATTTCTTGAGGTATCCTTTTTTCTACACGGCTTTCAACACCCTCTAAAATTTCATCCAATTTAGACATTTCATAGAATGATTCAAATACATCCTTGCCAGCACCTGCACCAAGAATACCAAAGCCCGCGGCTCCTATACCAACAATAACCATAACAATCGGAGCTGAAGAAGCCCCGATTAGAACTACAAATCCACTAGCAATTACGGTTCCAGCCGTTCCGCCAGCCCAACCACCAATAACTCCACCGGTTTCAATTGCAACATTTCGAGTACATGATTCAAGTCCATCACAATTTTGAGTTACATTATATACACCACTTATGACCACTTAATCCTACAGCTACATTACCCGCAGATTCTGCATGTTTAACCCATTTAGCCGTATTAGCAATACGCTTACCTAGCTCACTAACGCTACCTTCTTTCAGTATTTCATCTGCATTATGGATAAGAGACTTTGTTGAATTAACCCCTAAGGTCTTCTTAATACTTTTATTCACTGGAATATTAAGTGTTTTTTGAGTTAGTTTATCTAATTGCTTATCAATAAAAATAATATGTTTAAAGCTCCTCAAGGAGACTGTAGGTAATATTATAATCGCGGTCACACCCCAAGCCATAGACAAAGCAGCAAAAAAAACAGCAGGAATCATTATCAAAAATTCATACCACATCGCATCCGACATTGATTTAACAATCAATATTAAACATTGTAATTAATTGTCTATTTCATAAGGTAAGTTTATATTATCAATATCATTAATATATTTATCTTGTTCTTTTATCTTTTTTTTAAACTCTAAAGAATCAAATATCATCAAACATCTAACTGTTACATTATTCGTTCCATTTTTAATATTAGAATTAACTTTATTATATCTACTTTTCATATAAATATTAACATCTCTATATGGATTATGTAACTCTTCAAATGTTACCCTGTCTTGCTCTATTTTATAATATCCTTGTCCCATAAAACTAAAAACTCTAGAAGCGGAACCAATATCATCGACTTTAATTTTATTTTCTTTTTTTAAACCATTATATATACAATTCACTAAACCATAATTTTTCAGAGATAATCGAGCTAATTCTAAATGCAAATCTTTGGAATAAGCATAGCTTGAAGTTAAGCATACAGAAAAAATTAAATATATTAAGAACGATTTCATTTATTTTAATTCCCAAAATTGTACATTTAAAATTTTTGACTCATAATAATCATCATTATGATAATTTGACTCATCTTCAACTCAGGGCAACCGCATGAGTGGTTAAATTTTAACCTCTGAGAAAAAACCTGCCGTTAAAACAGATTCAAGCATTGAAGTATTCATCATGCATCGCTTTTGTTTACCCACGATACTCAGTTTTGTGGGCTCAGCTCTGAGCATGTTCAAGCTCATGTGTCGTAAGCAGGAAAGGTTTTCGGCACCATTATCTTTGAATATAGAGCAAGCATCTTCATTCATGCTGACATCGAGTACCCAGTGCATTGATTCGATCCCCCAATGCTCTCTGACCGCCACTGCTGCTTGCTCTGCACTTAATTCTTTTGAGCTAATGTAATAACGATATTCTAGACTGGGCTGTTTTCCTTTAATGGCACGAAAGCTTTCAATCATGATGATACTTTTTAAGCCTTTCCAACGAGAAAAGTTACCTTCTAGAGCTGTACTTGGTAATACATAACTTTGACGTGATTCAATACGGCCATGACCTTGCTCAAGGTTAATGAGTTTGTTTACTGTAGAGCGTTGATTTGAAAATGCTTTTTCAACAGATTTGCGTAGCGAGCCTTGATTGTTTTTTACTGCTAATAAGTAGTCTGCGCCCTTATCTATTATGACTTTGGCTATTGCCGTTTGGCATGCCATGGCATCAATAGTCACTAATGCGCCTTTAATATCAAGCATCTTAATAAGCTCTGGAATAGCTGTTATTTCATTACTTTTTTGCTCTGTTTTTAACTGCCCTAAAACCAATTTGTTTGAAGAGGCGTAAGCACTCACCATATGGATAGTACTTGAGCGGTCGTCTCGATCATAAGAGCCACGAAGTGTCTTGCCATCAATAGCAACGACTTGGCCTTGAGTTAAAGAATGCACTGAAGACATCCAAGAGACGAAGCATTGATGAAATTGCTCTGGTTCAATATTTGAAACAATCCTAGCAATCGTATCATCGACAGGAATGTCATTTAAAAACATACCATTACGTTCAAACCAAGCGTGATGATCCAAGAATGTATTCTCTAATATCAAACCAGCCTTTTGCTCCTGCAATAACAGCACACATTGAGCCGAATAGAACTTCAAAAAGGCAATAGGTTACTTTTGCACCTTGTCTTTGGTCTGTTATTTCATGAAAGTGTTCTTTAAAATGGTCAATGTGCATCGAATTCTCCTCGTTAAAGGAGGTATATGATCACAGGTAAATCTGATCGTCAAATCGATCGTTTAATTGATTAAAAAACATTCGTGATCTTGCCCTGATCTTCAACTCCATTGCCATTCCATAAAGTAACATGACCACTGGCATCATCCCAACCAGAAATGGTATATATAATGATACCTTTTTTACCAGATAACTTTCTTGATATATCTAAAAAGTCTATATTATCTATTTCTGGATCTCCCCATTTATTTTTAATAAAAAATATTATGTCTTCAACTCTCAAAATATAAGGTAGTTCATCTTCCCCTTTTACTCTATAAATATTTCTACCAGAGAAGATTGTTCCTGATGGAATCTTATATCCACCATAGTTAAATGCCCAACTAATTCTTAAAGCACAAGCATTTGCATAATCATTTGGATTTTCAACATGTAATTGAAATGCATAACCTCCAACTTTTTGATAAGTCAAATACGCATTTAGCATTCCTATTTCCTTATAAGAATTATGTATATTTATCCATCTAGGTCTTTTTATATATAAGCTAGTTTGTTGTTCACCAACAGTTGCAATTATTTCATTAATCATCACCTTTCACCTATTTCAATAAATTCATGCTCTAATATATTTTCAACAAAACCATTACCATTTTCCCCAATTGTTACATGAAATGATTTATTTAAAATATCTACTTTTACTAAATCCCCTTCAATATAACCTTTTGTTTTTATATTTAAATTCAAGTCGGTATAATGCTTTGATACTTCATTAATTTTTACATTATCTTTTCCATAAGACCAAAATATACTAACTATTTCTTTTTTTTGATTTTTAGATATTTTTTCATTTGAAAATGAATTAACCTCTAACTCTTCAAAATCATAAGATATCGCATTTACAGTATTAGAAACGTCTCCCGCCAGCTCAACCTCTTTCCCCATCGGTAATACTGCAATTTTTCCTTCATAACCACTGCCACTCCCTGCACTTCCGCCGGAGTTTAGGTTAATCGCTGAGCCAATAAGATGAACGCCTGCCGGATCTATTTTTACGACACTACCGCCTGCTTTAATCGTAATTTCAGTTCCCGCTTCTAATATGATTTTTTGCCCTGATTTTAAGTGCAATTCAGAGCCGATCTCTTCTAATCGCTTTTTTCCTACTTTGCTATGAACAGAGCCATTAATTTGATGATGAGAGTCCCCTTTAATGGTTTCAAATTGGCTACCACCAACGGTCGTATGTCTATTGTTTTTCATCTCATTAAATTGATTGTTATGTACTATTTTGTGCTCATCATTAAACACTTCTATCGTATGATCATTTTGGATCTGACTATCCATGTCTTTTGCCGCATGAATATAAACTTGCTCTGCGTCTTTTTTATCTTCAAAACGCAATTCATTGAAGTTTTCACCACCAGGAGAGCTTGAGGTTTTAAAAGTGCTGCGCGTCTTGTGCTCAGGCAAGGTATATGGCGGCTTATTATCGCCATTATAAAGAGAGCCAGTAATGATAGGTTTATCTGGATCACCGTGAATAAAACTGACAATCACTTCGTGTCCTATTCTTGGCAAAACAAACTGCCCATATTGATTGCCCGCCCAGCCTTGAGAAGTTCGTAACCAACAACTGGTCTTTTCATTTCCTTGGCCGTTTCTATCCCAATGAAATTGCACTTTTACACGACCATGCTCATCACAATAGATTTCTTCATTTTCAGGGCCTGTGACTATCGCAGTATCGACATTATGAATAAGTGGTTTCGGCTCTGATTTTGTTTTAAAAGGAAGGTGCCAAGGCGAACATCGAAAGCTGGCATGATAACTTGAACTCCCATCCGCTAACTCTTCGAGCACTTGTGGTTGTTGGCCACTATGAAACACTTGAGTGAGCAACCAAGTATCGTTCCATTCTGAATTAGGATGTTCTTGGATCGGTTGAAAATGACCTACCGTTAATTGGGCGCAATCACTCTCGCCAATTAACTCTAGTGTATTCGTTCTCGCTTGTTTCAATACTAATGCAGCTTGTAGGGTTGCGGCTTCTGATGTGCTCTTATTCGCAGGATAATGATATTGCTCTAATCCTAACTCCGAAGCTTGATTTTCTTTATCGTCTTGCTGATGAACGCCAACAGGATGACGTTGCGGGGTTTCAAAATGATAGTCTTTTACTGATACCTTACCAACACTGACCTTCTGCTTCTTCATTAATGAGGTAATGGTATTACCATCTTTTACCATTCCATTGTCGGCAACAACGCAAAGAGGAGGAAGCTCTGTATAGATTTCAGGGCCATCAGATATAATGAGTTTAGACCCTACATCAGTATGCTCAAAATAAGAAACTAGGCCTTCCTCTGCCATCAGTCGTTGAATAAACCCAAAATCCGATTCACCATATTGCACACAATATTCACGCGGTTGATGAGTGTTAAATAATTCGATTTCAAAATGATTTGTTAAAATTCCAGCTTGTTGATAAATCTCACTAATTATGTCTGGGACTTTTTTATTCTGAAATATCTGAAAATTCGTTCGGTAGTTAAGAAGTGAAAAAATAGGAACCAAACTCAGTTTATAAGTACTATAGCGAAATGAAGATCCTAACTGTTCTATAGACTCAATAATGCCATGTATATATCGAGGTATTAGCTCAGGGTCATTTTTATGATAAAGGGTTAAACAAACCGGTAACTGGAGCCACTCACCCAACGGTAATTCAGGATCATCACAAATAAAGGTAACATCAAATTCATAGCCATCACCTAATGCCTCATGCCCAGAAAACGCATAGACTTGTAAAGGCATATCTATCGTGGCGACATTAATTTCAAACTGAGCTTGGTTTGCATCCTGCATAATGATCCTTCCTGAAAAACAAATGTATATTCAACTCATATACCAACAGCACTATCACTAAATTATATGAAGTCAGTACAACTAAAACGCAAAAAGGGAGAGCCATCATAAACAGCTAGGGTTGTTTATGATAATGACTCTCCCGAAAATGCGAGTGGTTACGCTTTCATTGCTGTACGCCAGTCATCATTACCTGATGTACCTGCGACTTCATGCGTCCAATCAATTGCACGGTATGTCATAAATACGTCTTCTAAGTGAGTAAAATGCGCTTGTGCTGGATCTTGACAGTTTGGCATTGAAGCCGTGATATCAACAATGATCGCGTCATGCAAAACGGTTGTGAAATAATGCTCTTGAGTACCTGTTGCTGAAGTTCGGTACCATTTGATTTCAACTTTTGGCAGTTTCTCACCAGAGGTCAGTGCGTTATACATTAATGGAGATGCTTTATCGAACACCTTAGTAATGCGTACTGGCTTATGCACACGCTGACCCGTAGGTTGACCAGATTGAGGATCACGAGGTAATAAAACTTGGTGCTCAAAACCTTGAACAAGCACTTCATCTTCATGACCTTCTTGGTAAATATTACCTACTGAATCTTCAGTAAATGTACCTGCCGTGATCAATCCTTGTTTTTCGCCTTCGATGCGCATATAAGCTGGGGTTGGCATACTATATTCCTTTTTAATCAATAATAATGAATGTTCCCCTTTCCTATTGCTAAAGGTGTGCCAGAAAATATTATATTTACAATCAACAAGTTAACAATTAAATCAATATAACTTAGGCGGCTTTTGATTGAAATTCAGTCAAAGCCATATAAAAAACCATCAAACAAAAAAACATGCCAACTTAATAATGTCTTCATATTAAATATTCCTATTCTGGAACTCTCTCGCAAAATCAATGCAATCACACGAAGTTAACATTTTGAAACATTTCCTTTGGGAATAACTTAAAATCTACTTTTGATCACACTCTATTATTTATTCGTACAGTATAAATAATAGGTAGATAAAGAACTTATAAGGAGAGTAAGTGAACGCAATTAAAGCTATGTTACATTCCATGCTTGGAAGTTTTCGAGATCTCCTGCCTATTATTTTAGTCATCGCTTTCTTTCAATTAGTGGTACTACAAGAGCCTTTGCCAAACCTTGGTTCCATTCTTTTTGGGCTCCTTCTTGTTGTTTTGGGGCTTACCTTTTTTATCTTTGGATTAGAAATGGGCTTATTTCCTATAGGTGAGTCTATGGCTCAAGCCTTTGCTAGAAAAGGCAGTGTTGCATGGCTGCTTTTATTCGCCTTTTGTTTAGGCTTTGGAACAACCATAGCAGAGCCAGCTCTCACCGCCGTAGCAGCAGAGGCCGCTGACGTCGCTGCCGAAGGAGGAATGATCCCCCATACAAAAAACGATATGGATGATTATGCCAATGGGCTACGTTTGACTGTCGCACTCTCTGTTGGTTTTGCCATTGTGATTGGGGTGTTACGTATTTTAAAAGGTTGGCCAATCCATATCATGATCATCGGGGGTTATATTACCGTGGTCGCTCTTACATGGTTCGCACCTGAGAACATTATTGGTATTGCTTATGATTCTGGTGGCGTGACAACATCTACCATTACCGTTCCCTTAGTTACCGCTCTTGGTGTCGGTCTTGCTTCTACCATTAAAGGACGAAACCCTATGCTTGATGGTTTTGGTTTAATCGCCTTCGCCTCCCTGCTTCCGATGATATTTGTCATGCTCTATGGGATGGTATTAGCATGAACAATCTGACTCTATTTTTTGAAACCTTCTTATCAACCATTCGTGATGTATTACCGATTGTCGTAATTATTTTTGGCTTCCAATTTGCTGTATTAAAAAAACCAATCGCTAATTTACCCAAAGTAATTCTTGGTTTCTTCTATGTAATTCTTGGGTTAACTCTATTTCTTATGGGATTAGAACTCGCTCTTTTTCCTCTTGGTGAATCGATGGCAACACAATTAACTGCACCTGAATTTATCTATCAAGGACAAGACATTTTAAATCAAACTTTTGATTGGATAGATTATTATTGGGTGTATATTTTTGCCGCTACCATTGGTTTTAGTACCACTATTGCAGAACCTTCATTAATCGCTGTAGCTATTAAAGCTAATGCCGTCTCTGGCGGTAGTATTAGTGTTAACGGGTTGAGAATTTCCGTCGCTCTGGGGGTTGCTTTTGGTATCTCATTAGGTAGCTATCGTATTGTTGTGGGTGACCCTATCCATTATTACATCATGGCTGGTTATGTAATTGTTGTGATCCAAACTTTCTATGCACCTAAAATGATTATCCCGCTTGCATATGATTCAGGAGGAGTCACTACCTCTACCGTGACTGTACCTTTAGTAACCGCTCTGGGACTTGGGCTTGCCTCTACTGTACCAGGACGCAATCCTATGATTGATGGATTTGGACTCATTGCCTTTGCAAGCCTATTTCCTATTATCTCCGTAATGGCTTATGCGCAAATCAGTGCCTATAGGGGCAAAACCAAACCTATATCCCAAGAAAAATCGAATTAATAGATTAATTTAGGAGAAAGCCAATGCGCTTTAAATTATTACTCGCTTTTGTAGAAGAAGCCAAAACAAATGCAGTTCTTGATGCTGCACGTAATGCGGGAGCGACAGGAGCAACCGTAATCAACCATGCACGTGGCGAAGGATTAAATAAGAAAAAAACCTTTTTTGGTCTCACTCTTGAAGTACAAAAAGATGTTCTATTATTTGTGGTAGAAGAACACCTTGCTCGATCTATTTTAGAAAAAATTAATGAAGTCGGTGAGTTTGATACTGAATCTGGCCAAGGAATCGCAATTCAAATCGATATTGAAGATGCCGTTGGAGTAGCACATCAAGTTGAAACATTAACCAAGGTCGTAGAGGAAAAAATATGAACAAGATTAAAGTAGAAAATGTTATGTCGAATACCTACGTAATGGTTGATGGTTTAATAACAGTAGCAGAAGGAATTCAATTGGCAAAACAGAAACAGGTCAAAGCCCTAATTGTAAAAAAACGCCATGATGATGATGAATTCGGCATTGTCTTAATGAACGATATTGCTAAAAAAGTGCTCGCTCAAAACCGCCCGACAGAACGTACCAATATCTATGAGATCATGACCAAGCCTGCACTTTCAGTCTCACCCGATATGAATGTAAAGTATTGCGCTCGTCTATTTGAACGCTTTGGGATCAGTCGTGCCCCTGTTATAAAAAATGGTGAGGTCGTTGGCATGGTAAGTTATAACAACATTGTATTAAATGGGATGGCTGGAATTGACAATTTAGAAAAAAAATAAAGCAGCTCAAGGAGGGTATCAATACCCTCTTTTCTTCCTTTAAATATAGTAATATCACCGACATCTTTTATTGAAACAATAAAATACTTACATTGATACTTCGAGTCACTTCACTTAACAAGCCTCTTTCTCTTTCTTACAAAAATCACACATGTTAATACTAATGATAATTATTATCTTTTGAGTATTTAACGAGTGACTGCAATGAATAATATAAACACCACTAACGGCTCTCACCCTGATCCGTTAATTCAAATAAAAGAACTCTGTGTTGATTACATCACTGATAACGGTGATTTCAATGCTGTGAAATCTGTAAGCTTTGATGTGGGTAAAGGTGAAATATTCGGTCTTGCCGGTGAATCTGGTTGTGGAAAAAGTACCATTGCCTTTGCTATTAACCGTCTTCATAAACCACCTGCATTTATTTCTGGTGGAAGTATTTTATTTCAAGATAAAGACTTACTTCGGTTATCTGATGGACAATTAAATACTATCCGGTGGAGTGAGATTGCCATGGTATTTCAAAGTGCCATGAATTCACTAAACCCTGTCCTTCCAATTCAAGAACAATTTGCAGACGTATTACGCCACCACAAGGGCATGACAAACGAACAAGCGAAAGACAGAGCAGAGAAATTATTAGATTTAGTTAATATCCCCCGTGAACGGTTAGCTGATTATCCCCATCAATTTAGTGGCGGAATGAGACAACGTCTCGTGATTGCTATTGCGCTCTCTTTAAGTCCCAAATTGATCGTAATGGATGAACCAACAACCGCCCTAGATGTGGTTGTCCAACGAGAAATCTTGCAACAAATATATCAATTAAAGCAAGAGTTTGGATTCTCAGTTTTATTCATCACTCACGACTTAGCCTTAATGAGCCAGCTTTGTGATCGCATTGCGATTATGCGCCACGGTGAAATAGTTGAAGTTGGTACATCATCAGAAATCAGAAACAACCCGCAACATCCTTACACTCAAAAATTATGGGCTTCATTCCCAAATATCCATGAAGAAAGACGTCAATCTCCAACATTAGAAGGAGTTTTATAATGGACAAGCCTCTTATTCAAGTCAAAAACATTGTTAAAGAATTTACTGTTGGAGGAGGATTCTCCCAAGAAGATACCTTCAAAGCATTACAAGGGATCAGTTTTGATCTCTATGCTGGACGAACCTTAGCCTTGGTTGGAGAGTCTGGTTGTGGAAAAAGTACCTGTGCACGTTTAATTACCAAGGTATACCCAGCAACGGACGGAGAAATTCTCTTTGATGGAAAAAATATCAATGAGATAAATTCATCGAAAGACATTTTAGATTACCGCAGCCAAGTGCAAATGATATTCCAAGATCCGTTTGGATCATTAAACCCAACGCATACTATTGCACATCATTTAACTCGACCACTTAAAATTCATAAACAAATAGCGAATGATAAAGACATACCTACACGCTTACTTGAATTATTGGATTTGGTTGAATTGGATCACGACACTTTAGCTAAGTTTCCTCATGAGCTCAGTGGTGGTCAACGTCAACGAGTCAATCTAGCTCGTGCATTAGCGGTTGGTTCTAAGATTATTCTGGCAGATGAACCTACTTCAATGCTTGATGTATCAATTAGGTTAGGCGTTCTTAATCTAATGCAGAATATGAAAAAAGATCTCGGAATTGGTTTTTTGTACATCACTCATGATCTTGCCACTGCTCATTATATTGCAGAAGAAACCGCTGTGATGTACAAAGGTCAGATCGTAGAATGGGGAGACACTCGTTCAATTTTACGTAATCCTCAGCACCCTTACACCAAGCTATTAATCTCAGCAGTGCCAGATCCTGATTTACCTTTTGGCAATTTAGTCGAAAGTGAACCAAACTATTCTATAGATGCTGATGAAATACGAAAACGCAGCAGTATTGTAATAGAAGGATGTAAGCAGGTTGGCGACAACCATTTCGTTAAACATTGGGATGAGGCAGCATAATGACATTAGATACTTGGTTAACCTCAATTTCTGGTTGGTATCATGCAAAGCAATACAACCAAATAGAAACGCTTGAAGCACTCTTATACTCTGCACCTAATTCTATTTGGGGTCCAGAATTAACTGATGATCAAAGTAAAGCGATAGCCTGTTGGTTGGATGGGTGTCTAAGAGTATTTGAGCACACCAAGTATAATAATACGAAGAAAGCATACCAAACATTACAGTACGCCAGTGCAAAGTTAGAAGTGGCCGCCTTTAACTCTGCAACGGATATTGATATTAAAGATTGGTGCTTAAAGCGATTGCAACACCTCACGGTACTCAGTCTGGAGTTTTGTAATCAGCAACAAGACCAATCAACATGGCATGAAAAAGCACTCTCATTAATTGAAATGCACGTTAAATTAATGGCGAGCCTTTCTTGGAATGAATCGTTAAATAGCAGTAACACTCCAAATTTAATGTCCCCCCATTAAATTTATTACCTCATAAAATAACCATGATAAAACAATAAAAAAGCAGTAGGTGTTAGATCGTAACAATAAGCCCCTACTGCTTTTCTGTTTAGAGTAAACTAGCCAAATCTAGATAAGGCTATAACGCTAATTGCCATCTCTGTAATGGTACTTTACTGTTTATTCCTGCTCTGCCCCAACGATCAACCGCATCGACAATTAATACACGTTCCATTGGGAGTAATGCTTGCATCTGCTTATTTGGTTTTTGAGTAGTAATAATCCAAACTGAATCGTCTTCTTCCAATAATTCTTGCAGTTGTACTTTATCGTCTTCAGTCCACTCAAGAGCAGGTTTTGTTAAACGGTCAACCACAAACAATTGATTGCCAGAGGCAAAGTCTTCTAACTGCTCAGACAACAAAATAACCGAGTCGATATCATTCTCTAAAATCACTTTTTGTTGCTGATTAATTAATTGACGTACCGATAACATAAATTGCTCTTGGTTTTTTTGGATCTGATCTGATTTATCAGGCCAGATACGTTGAAAATCATCACTCACAATCGCTACCATTCTGATTAAGTTTGTTGGGTTTAACCATGCATATTTTGAAGTCGTTCCATCAGATAAACGTAATGCTGCCACACCTTGTGCACGAGGTGTGATTGCTTGAGAGGCATCAACCTCAATAATCTGAATATTGCTGTATCTTGCGTTCACATACAGAGGATCTTCTGCCCATACCGCACCAATAGTCACAACCGCTTGGGCTATTTTTGCTGAATCTTGAACGGCTTTCGACCCCTTGTTGGCAAACCAATTGGGTAAACGCTCAATCCCATAACGATTTGGTGGTAAATATTTTGTCGTTAATGAAGTATCTTTTAATAACTCGCTTGATAGCATATACGTCACAGGGGTTGCCGTTAATACATCTGCCGCTATTACTGTTTTGATGCTAAATAGAGATGCTACACATACACTAACAATCGCTATCCATTTCATTAAATTCTGTTTCATTTCTTATCCTATCTATACCAATATTCTTCAATTCTTCTTGGTTTCTACTCTGTTAATTCTTACGAATAATTCGGTAGCTAGTCGCAAGTAAAAAGAAGAAAGCTGAAACAATAATAATCGCCGCACCAGAAGGCACTGGCAGTTCTAATTCCATCGGTAATACCGTGCCAATCAAGCACGATATTGTCGCTAACAATGCAGACATCAAGACAAAACTGCCCATGTTCTTAGTTAACAATCGAGCCGTCGCACCAGGTATGAGCAATAACGCGCCAACTAAAACCGCACCGACAATTTTTACCGATGCAATCGTCACAAGGGTAATCATCATCACAAACAAGTAGTCATAAAAATTGGTTTTGTAACCACGAACTCTGGCAATATCAGGGCTGATACAAGTTAATAAAATACGATTAAACGTTGGAATTAATACCACCACAATCAATAAGCAACTGCCTGCTAGAATCGCAATGTCTTGGTCCGTAACCGTTAAGATAGAACCAAATAATACGTTCTCTAGCATGTGAATATTAATTTTACGTGCTACGTACATCAGTAATGCTGCACCCACAGCCAATGCTAAGGCAAGGAACACTCCAACTAACGTATCGTAAGGCACATTGGTTCTGTTTCTTACAAAATGCAGTAACAAAGCAAAGATCATACAGAAACTAAATAAGCCGATAATTGGATTCTCTGCTGGCTCTCCCAATAACACGCCTAACGCGATACCCGTTAAGGCGGCGTGACCAACGGCTTCAGAGAAAAAGGCCAAACGCTTTGCAATCACTAACGTCCCCAACCCACCTAACAATGGTCCTAAAAGGATCGCAGCAACAATAGCATTAACCATAAAGGCATACGAAAAACTGTCACTTAAGAAGCCTTGCTCGACGCCATATAACGCCCACTGACGAAACAGCTCCATTATGCAGCCTCTTCATTATTAGTTTTTGATGCATCGTACTGAGCACTTGCACCCGTATAATGATTGAATAATCGTTCAATTTTCTCAGGTTTTAATACTTCTGAATAACAACCAGAATCAACCAAATTACGATTAATCACATGAACATATGCTTTAAGACGGCGAACAGCCGTGACATCGTGATGAACGGCTAATACGGTTTTACCTTGTGCGATAAATTCATGCATTAATGATTCAAGGTAACGAACGCCGTGTTCATCCATCCCTGTCGTTGGTTCATCAAGAACAAGTAGATCAGGATTATCCAGTAACGCTTGTGCGAATAACACGCGTTGTTGCTCACCACCAGAAAGTTGCCCCATGCGACGATCGGCACGATTAGACATTCCAACGCGCTCTAACTGCGCCATTGCAAATGCTTCTTGGCTGCTTTTCTTACGCCATAGCGCACTTAAAAATAGAGGCACTCGCGTTTGATTCAATAAAATGAAATCTTTCACGGTTAGCGGCAGGCTAGATTCAAAAACGGCTTTTTGTGGTACATAACCAATCACGCCTTTCTGCTCTGGCCACTCAATATTAATTTCACCCTGGAACGCGGTTAATCCTAAAATTGAACGCAATAACGAGGTTTTACCACCGCCATTAGGCCCCATAACCACATGGCATTGACCCGCTTCAAAGCGTTGATTAACCCCTTCGAGAATGGTATTTTCACCATAAGTTAACCCTACATTGGTTAACGAAATTGCTGGTCCTGACATTATTCAGCGTCCTTATCTGCGGCAAATTTCATGGCTTCGATTAAGGTGTCTAAATTTGATTTCATTTCGATTTCAACTTTATTGTCTTCATAAGGGCCGTGCGTCATGTGTGAGAAACGATACAGCTGAACGCCTGTTGCCTCTTCAATCGTGTCGACAAAACGGTTTGGCATGTTCAATTCATAAAATAAAACATCAATGTCAGATTCACGGATCTTTTCAATTGTCCCTTGCAGTTGACTCGCACTTGGTTCTACTCCGTGAGCGGGTTCAATGACTGCAGCAACATCAACACCAAATTCTTGAAGAATATAACCATAAGCATTGTGCGTGGTTGCTACTTTCATTCCTGCGGTATCTAATTCTCCAAGAGAGAGCATGGCATCACGCTTCATTAATCGGAATTTTTTCGCGTATTTACGTGCATTTTTACGGTAGAACGAGGCATTTTCAGGATCAATTCGAGATAGTTCATTGGCAATGGTGTAAACCTTTTGAATCGTCGTAGATAAACCAACAAACGTATGAGGATTCACCGCCCCTTTACCGACAGATTGTCCCATCGCAGGCAACAACGGAACGTCTTTATTGGCTTCTAATACCATTAACTCGCTGTTGTTTGCTGCCGAAATTACTTTTAACGCAAAGTCATCATGGCCAATGCCATTAACAACAATCACATCCATTTTATTTAAACGTTTTAAATCGTTTGGTTGAGGTAAATAATTATGTGGATTAAACCCAGCATCAACCAAAGGAAGGATTTCTGCTTTATCACCTACCACTGCTTTCACATAGCTGTAGTAAGGTTGTAAGGTAATGCCAATCACTAAAGGTTTTGTTGCCGACATCGCCGACGCAGAAAACAAAGAGACTAAGCTAAGCAGAATAAAAGAACGTACGTATAAAATAGATTTCATCATTATTATTTATCTTTAATTGGTATCAATTTAAATGAGTGTCATGAGCAGGAAAGACAACTTGTATCCAATGCAGTTGAATGAGTTCGCTTTCATTCCAAGAGATTGAATCAGGGGAGATAGACGTAGACATCAAATCAGGGTTCAGCCAAAGTTCAATATCATCGCCTTTCGCATTAAAGATGAATGATGCAGACCCTTCTTTTTTAGAGGCTAAGCCTAAATAAATGCCATTGCCTAAATGCTGCCATTGGTGCTTTCCACGGCGCTCCCAGCTTTGGTCTTGTACAAAAGGAGGCAACCACTCATCGGCTAAATAAGCGATATCTGGCCATGTATTTTCTTCTTCTGATTCAGCCTGAATATCGTAAATTTCTTCATAGGCTAAACGTAGTTCAGCGATCATAGCTAAATCGTCTTGTGTCAAATCGGTAATAAGCACTTGGTGTGATTCAAGCTTTACACCTTCATCGTTCGATTGATGATATGGCAACGCGACCACTGCAATAAGCGAAATGCACCCAATAATGAGTGCTATCCATTTTCCTTCTGCGCTTCCATTATCTGGAGTAACTGATTGAATGATCATTTCTCTGAGATCTCGACAACATCGACTTCAACAGGGCTTTCATGTCCTGAATCAAACACTAGATAAAAATCCGTTTCAGGATTCGTAAATTCCGCAATTGAACGTTTATCTGTGGTTACTTTTGCAATCAAATTATCATCGTAATCATACATATTTACATCGTAATCAACCGCTTTACTGCCATCACTGTAACCTGTTTCACACAGTACTAAATCCGATTCAAACCAACAGCTCATTAATGGAAAGTGAGCAAAACTCGCAGAAGAAAAAAGAAGAGAAGAAACAAAAAGGGTTTTCAGGTTTACTTTAGTCATGGATACATCTCGATAAAAAAGCACCACAAACCTTTATAGAAAGTGGTGCTAACTGCATTATTGAAGTAGAGCTTCAAACGTTAAGTGAACATTTACGCTTGCTTGTTCTGCAAGTGGGTGGTCTTTCAATTCACCTTTATAATTTGATTTCATCAGGTAACGACCCGCAGTTTCAGGAGTAAAGGTGATCTTTCCCTCTTTATCACTCACTACATCAATCTGCTCTTGATGATTTCGATATAACGTCCCTTCACGAGTAATGTCAGCCGTTACGCCTGCTTGAGGTTTGCCATTAAAGAAGAACTGAAAAGTAACTGGCTCACCTTCAAGAATATCTGATGGGTGAGTTAATGGTTTAAGCTCTAACAGCGTATTATCAAGCTTCATTGCTTCTGTTGTAGGCTTGCCTACTGTCACGTAACTTTCAGCACGAGTAAAACTAATTTGAGTCACAATATCACGGGCTTTCTCTGGAAGAACTAACGCACGATCAGCCTTGGTCGCTTTAATCCATTTAACCGTATCACGACGGCCTGCTTTATATTGGGTGTAATACGTTGGTTCATTATTAATACGAACTTTATGTGTGCCTTCTTCTTCAAAATAGAAATCAAACATTGAGCGGCGCTTACCCTTAACCACAAAGTTTGGACGCTCAGTTCGACCATCTGGCATCACAACTTGTGCTTTATCGCTGCCCGCTGGTTTATCAAATACAAATGTACCGTGTGACGCGGTCACATCAAATGTAAGCCAATCACCGCCTTCTTTAGATACAGTAAAATGAGAAGGTAACACCCAACGAGGGTGAGCGTTCGCAGTAGTAGCAACCAATAAACCCGCAGCCATTACGCCACTTAATATTGCAGCCTTTACTTTATTGTTCATTATTGTCGTTCTCATAATTTGTTTAATTCCCTGTAAATAGACATCTGTATTAATTTTTATATTCGATTGTGATTAAGCCAGTCTCTTCAGTTGGAGCAAGTTGGTATGACATATCACTATCGGCCAATTTCATTTTTTGACGTAAATAGTTACGACCACCATGCTCACGAACCACTTCAACGTGTAACGTATAGTCACCTTGTGGTAACGCCTGACCTGAATCATCCTTTCCATCCCAACTGAATTTATATTTTCCGGCTGGTCGTGTTGCAGAAGTAACAGCATCAACTAATTCACGATCGTAACGACCGACTTTGCGCCACCAACTTCTTAAATCTTTTTAGCCACTCATCTTTACCTACCCACAGCTCAATCGTTTTTACTGATTTACGTTCACTGTTTTCAATCCACACCGCCACATAAGGGCGTGCATACATAGTGGTTGTAATCGCAGGAAGCTCAAAAGCGATATCGACTTTCGCACTCTCAGAAATAGCCGCTGAATGAACCAAAAGAGGCGTCGTTAATATCATTGCTGCAATTGAATGACGTAAATAAGTAGAGAGTGAAGCCATTGTGATGTCCTTATGGATACAAGATTAAAAGGGTTAAGGTACGGCAATAAAATACAATGCAAGCGTGATTGATGAGCCAAATGCCATCCACTTCATTGATGTCATCAGTGTTCTTTTTTTCGGTAAAATTAAGCACACGCCCGTAAGTACAAAAAAGACCATTAATAGCGCGGTAATATCAATGAATGCCTTCCAGACCTCACCACTATTTCGTCCTTTATGTAAATCATTTAATAACGCAACAACACCATAATTTGAGCTTTCGATGTCTGCTATGCCTGTCGTTAAATCAATATAAACAGACGCGTTATAACCGGGTCCTTTATAGTTTAATGACAATTCACCCTCGACTAATTCACCGTCTTCAACCTCGGTAAAAACATCGACATTAGAAGGCGTTCCAGAGAGATCGGTATGTTGATTTAAGTAATTAAGCAAAGCGGCAGTGTTTGGTTTATTCCACAGAACTTGCTGCTTTTCATCTAGAGAAAAAAGCACATCATGAGGAATAGAAAGAGTGGTATTTTTTATGTCTGGAGAGCTGCTGACAAACCAATCAGGACGATTTAGCGTGATCCCTGTGATCGAAAAAAATAAGACAACGAGTAGAAGCGCCATTGATACGTAAACATGTAAGCGACGCGCCCACAATTGTACTTGTTTGTTTTTAAGCAGCATGAATAAGACAGAGTCAATTAAGAATAATGGACGGCAATGTAATTGGTAATGATTTGCATTGCCATTCAATTTACATTATTTACGTTTGGGAAGATTTTTAACGCCTATCTTTATTGAAGGTGTGAAAGCCCTCATCATTCAATAAGGGCATTAAAGAGAGTTTACACTGAATTATTGACAGTCTTTCTCAGTTGAGACAAATACTTTATCCACCCTTTCGCTTCATTTGATGGGGTAAAATCATTGGCTCTCTTGGCATAAAGTAAAGCCGAGTCTATTTGGTTTAATTTGTAATAAGCTCTCACTTTAGCTAGCGCGATATCCTCTGTCTTTTTGTAATCTTTTACTTTATCTAAGGTTTTCAAGCCCTGTTGATGGCGACCTTCTTGAATTTGTAATTGTGCAACCTGCCAGTAAAAACGTGAATCTAGTGTCGCGGCTTTTGACCAAGTAACAATGGCTTTATCCCACTCTTTTGCTGCTTGCCAATAACTTGCCTGCATTGTCAGTAAATCAATATCACTTTGCGCTTCATCTAACTGACTTAGTACTTCAGCGGCTTTCTCTGGGATACCGCGTTGAGCATAAAGTTGAGCCGACAATTTCAGCTCTGATTGACTCAACTCAATTCCTTGTCGCTCTGCTAGAATAAGGGTATCTAACGCATTTTTAGGTTGATTCAAGCGAAGCTGAATACTAGTTAACTGCTGCCACCACGTCGCTTTATTTGGTTCAAGTACAATTAAGCTGTTCAATGTAGGGATAGCCGATTTCCATTGTTTTAACTGCAACTGCGCCCCTAATTTCAGTACTAGCGATTGGCTTTTTTCACTTTGTTTCTTATATATCGCAACACGTTCATGCTTATTTAATGCAGAAAGGACCTTATTCCATTGTGATAGCTGGTAATGGGTTTGAGAAATTCGGAACCATAAATCCCCAATACTCTGCTTTTCAGGGAGCGTTTTGGTTAATTGATAATAATGAGGCAAGGCATCAGAAAAACGCTGCTCGGTAAGTAGAAGATCTGCCAACATACGTTGAGTTACCCATGCTTGCTCATCTGCTAATTGCTTGCTGCTAACCGGCTTTTGAAAGATAGCTGACCGCTGAATTACTGTTGCCTGATTGCCAATAAAAAACACCCAGCATACGTTGAATATAGGCTTTATCATACTCTAGTGAAGGCGATAAATCGGCAAGCACACCAATGGCTTCTTTCATCTTATCTTGCTGCTGGAGTTGAATAGCTCGCTGTACTTTAGCTGCGTTATATTGGCTAAGTTGCCCTGCTTGTATTGAGTGACTAAAAAACAAAATAAAGCTCAGAACCAGTGCTGACGAGGTTGATAATAATTTCATCATTTTGCTAACGTAAACTCCAATTTCACCGTTTGTCCAAGTTGAGCAATGGCTTTTCCATCGACCACTTTTGGTTGATATTTCCATTTTTTCAACGCTTTTAACGCTTCTCTTTCAAACATTCGCCGTGGTTTAGCATCCGTCACTTTTACATTGGTTGGGCGACCCTGCTCATCAATGGTAAATGACATCACAACAAATCCTTCAGCACCTCTTTTTAATGCCTTTGATGGGTAACGAGGCTCAACACGATACAAAGGCATGGCTTGCTGATTACCTGTAAAATCAGAAAAACTAGGTGCGTTAATCGCTAAACCAGAAATTCCAGAATCCAAGCTCATTGGTGGCATTGAACTTTGTGGCGTCGCCATCGAGGTTTGAGTTTGAGACGCCATTGGTTTTGCCTCTGGTGGCGGCTCTGGTGTTTCTGGTTTTTCAGGCACACGACGTTGACGGCGCTGAACATCTTGTTCTTGCTCAACCATCACCATATCAAAACGAATCGTCTCATCACTTTCTGGTTTACCGTTATGCCCGTTGTCTACCATCCACGCCATAAACGTAAACAATCCAACGGTTATAGAAAGTGCAACTGGAACCGCTAACAATAATCGCCACATTAGTTTTTCTCCGCAGCCAATGCGATACCTTTAACTCCTGCACCTTTAGCTGCATCCATCACTTTTACAACCGTGCCATTATAAGCATGTTCATCAGCCTGAATGACTAGCGATGCGTCTGGTTGCTCTAGTAACAAATGTTCCAATGTTGCTTGAACTCGCTCTGCATCCACCATGCGTTTATCAATGAAAATATCGTTTGAAGCCGTAATAGCAACAAAGATACCCGCGTCTTTTTGGCTAGATACATTGCTTGCTTGAGGGCGATTAACTTCAACGCCTGACTCTCGAACAAATGAACTGGTTACGATAAAAAAGATCAGCATGATAAATACGATATCAAGCATTGATGTTAAATCGATTTGTGCTTCTTCTTGATTTGAAGAACGACGGCCAAGTCTCATGACTGACTCCTTAATGCTTTTTCTAAATGATGTTCTTTACGACGACACACTTTGGCTAAACGAGCATGAACAAACATACCCGCTAACGCTGCAACCATTCCAGCCATGGTTGGTAAGGTCGCTAACGAAATGCCCGATGCCATTAGTTTAGGCTGGCTACTGCCTTGATTTGCCATTACATCAAACACAGAAATCATGCCAGTTACTGTGCCTAATAATCCAAGCATTGGGCAAATTGCCACAAGAACTTTGATAAAATTCAAATATTGATTAAGTTGAAGGTGCGCTTCACTTATCCATCCATCACGAATGGTTTTCGCATACCACGAATCGTGATCGTCTCGCTGTTGCCATTTCTCTAACCATACTTTTCGTTGTGCAGGAAAAGTGAATAATAAGAAAAACACACGCTCAACCACCAGTAACCAACATACCGCGACAACAGCCCCTAACCACCATAATATGGGGCCGCCTTGTGCCATAAAGTGGGATAGAAATGCCGTCATTAGGCTGCGATTCCCATTGGTTTATTCAACGTTTCTTTTTCTGCTTGCTCTGCAACTAAGCTCAAGCCCTGCTTTTCAAGAATGGTACGAATACTTTCTGCTTGTGAGCTTAAAATGTTGTGAGTTAATAACAGTGGCATTGCTGCTACTAAGCCAAGAACCGTCGTCACTAGCGCCATTGAAATACCACCTGCCATCACTTTAGGATCGCCATTACCAAATTGAGTAATCACTTGGAACGTTTCGATCATGCCGGTAACGGTACCTAAAAGCCCTAACATCGGGGCTAATGCGGCAAGTAATTTAAGCATTGATAGGCCTTTTTCTAATCCTTGCTGCTCATCAACAATGGTTTCTAATAAGCGCAATTCCAAAGCTTCTACTGAGCGATTCTGCTCTGCATCATAAACAGATAACACACGACCTAGCGGATTCTTTCCAATGTTTGTCGGATCTTTTAATTGAGTACGTATTTGCTGACGAATAACCAACAATCTAACGCCATTAAATAATGAGATAAGTAAACCAATCGCCAATAAAACAATAATGATTTGTCCAACTACACCACCGGCTTGAAAACGATCTTTAAGTGTTGGTAAGTTTGCTAGTTGTTCCAACATGATCCCACGAGATGGATCAACAGACATCATCATCACTTGCTGTTGTTGCATATCAGATAATGTAGCGACTGATGGCGCAAGATCAGGCTGTTGTGAATAATACGTTGCTACGCTCTTTTTGTTATCCCAACGTAGGAAGCCTTCGTCACCAACAAGCGCCATATTTCCTAAACGATAAGCATTAATTTCAGAACGATGCCCTGCACCATTAATTAGGGTCACTGGCATTAATTCCAACGCTGAACTCGCCTGCACTTGTTGAGTCATTGTTTGCCATAACCCTGTTAACTGAGTCATTGATGGCAATGATTTAGCCTCTACAATGTCATTAATCACTTGTGCATTATTAGCATTAATTGAACCTGTCACTGAGTTTTTTAATTCAGCATTAAGATCTTTTGCCGCTTGTCTTACCACGCCAAACAACTCACCTAAACTGCCTGTTTCTAAATGCAATTGTTGCTCTAGCGTAGCAAGTGATTGTTCGTTTTTACTGAAGGTTGAACTCAGTTCATCGCTCTCTTTTTGCAGTTTTTTACGCTCTGCAATGAGGGCGTTCTTTTGTGCTTTAAATTCCTTTCTCAGTCAACGCAAAGCCCGCTTCTCGCTGTGTATTGTGTTGCTTTTGAATTTGGCTTGCTTGCTTTGTATCTTGAACTAATTCAGAGCTTGCTGCCGATGTGTTAGCTGAAAAGCTTAATACTGAAATAGCTAAAATAAGTGGTTTGATTGTCATGTTATTTCACCTCTTTCAGTGATAGAGAAACAGGCAAAGTTAATAAACTTGGCGCGACTTGCTTATAACCCACTGAATAGGCTTTTGCTAACTCATCATTGAATGATGAATCCAATAATGTCCATCGATTGTTATAAGTATCCCAACTCCAGTATTGCGAAGAGTCTAAGCGACGAGCAAGCAAAGATACACGCCCTAGATGCAGCATATCGGCATCGATTAGTTCATCATTTTCAACCGTAATTTGAGTTTGGTATGTTCCCAACTTTGAACCGTAATCCATCTCAATTTGATACGCTTCCAGAATACGGCGGTATTTTTCAGCATCACTAACATCGGCTCTTGTCATCATATGCTCAAGCTTTTCGATGCGTAAGGTACGTTCTGAAATCTTGATTGGTTTATCTTGTTCAACTAATACCGTAAGACCTGACAGCATCTTATACATCAACGGCACTACGCCTTGACGAGTGTCTTTTATGGTTTCAATTTGGCTGTTTAAATTTGTCATCTCTTGTTGTTGACTATTCACCAAGCCAGCTAAGTGATTACGATAAACCGCAAGATTTTTCACTTCTTCTTGCAGTTGTTCGATCTCTGCTTTATAGGTCAATGTGGCTTCTGCGCTTTTATCAATTTTGCTTTGGCTAACTGCTGAAGCTGTATTTGATTTATTCTCGATAGATCGAGCTTGATCAAGCGTAGAGGCTTGAGCTGAGGTCATTACAGTAGCTAACGCTAATCCAATACTGGCTTTTAGAATATTCATATTTTTTATCTTAACTATCTATGTTCTTAAAATTTACATTCAAATAAACGCACTAAAGGGAGACCGAAGCCTCCCTTATATTTAATGCGCTAAATTAGTATTTAACTTGTAGTGTCGCCATGTAGTTTCGGCCTTCACCAACCACTACACCACTAGTACTACCTCCGGCTAGGTAATCAGTATCTAATAAATTTTCTACATTAAATCGTGCGACAAAATCTAAATTTTCATCATATTTAATAGTATGAGAAATACCCATATCTACTCGTGTATATGCGTCTTTCTTAAGCTCGTTTGAAGAATCATAGTAACGCTCACCTACATGGTAAACACCAAGGTTAATCCCTGTGCCATTGTTGAAATCATACTGCGACCAAATGCTTGCACTAAACTCAGGTACATCTGCAGGTGTTTTACCTTCTAGCGCTGGATCATTTTCATATTTAGCATCGAGAATAGTGGTTGATGCACTTAATGAGAACGCTTCCGTTACATAGCCTGTTGCTGCTAACTCAATACCTGTATGAACTTGCTCACCAACTTGTGATGTTCTTGTACGATCTGTTCCATCCTTTAAGTCTTCAGATACTTGCATATTCGATTGTACAATTTGGAATAAAGCACCTGATACATATAGGCTGTTATCTAATAATTCCCATTTTGTACCCAACTCGTATAAGTGACCTTTTTGAGGATCTTGTTCTTTACCGTGGTTAACATCATCTTCATCGTTAATATCTGCCACTGGCTCAAAGCTTTCAGAGTACACGGCATAAATAGAACCGTTTTCAGCAGGATGATAAATAGCACCCACTTTTGGAAGAACATTTGAGTAATCTGCTTTTACACCCTTGCTACTTTCAGTTTTATCAACAGCAAAGCGTACCCCTGCAAGTAATTGCCAAGAATCATTAAATGTCACTAAATCTTGTAAATAAATTCCGTAATGTTGGCTCTTTGAATGAGAACCAACAGTATCATTATTTGAACTCAAATCATCTGGGCGATTAAAACCGTCACTACACGTATCTGTACCTGTAGTACATGATGTTGTTTTGTCGTATTCACGCTTGTAGTCATAATGCAAACCATTACCACCAACTAATAAACGGTGGTTAACACCTAGAGCATCAACATCCCCCGTGAAATCAACATAAGCGGTATCGAATGTCCACTCATCATGACGATCTGATGATTTATAGCCACTACCATCTTTATGTATGTCAGATTCTGTACGTTGACGCTCATAAAACTGACGACTAATACCCGTTTTAACAGACCATGAGTCAGTCAAGTTCGCTGTAAGCCCCAGACCATAGTTAGCCACATCGTTATCAGTTTCAGCCCAATGTTGATCCTTCACAGTATTTGGATCAATGACTTCACCCGTTGTTGTATCTACTTTTGAACCGTTATCTAAATCGCCTTGCTCGTTAGTTCTGTCATAGTGTGCAGATAACATAATGTCGTCATTAATATCATAATCAACAAACAGACCACCGACAGTACGATCAGTTTCAACGGCAGTACCATCAAAACGAGTTCGCCATGACTCTTTATGTTCTTCAGATAAAACAACACGAGCACGCAATGTTTTGTCTTCATTCAATGCACCACTAATATCAGCCATGGTACGAGTTGAATTATTTGAACCGATATCTTGGCTAAGATTTACTTGCGTTTCATACGTTGGTTTTTTAGAAATCATATTCACTAAGCCACCAGGTGTCGATTTACCGTAAAGTAAACCTGCTGGCCCCTTAACGACTTCGACTCGTTCTAATAACTCAATTGGTTGACGATAATGAGACCAGTGTTGAACACCATCACGTAAGAAGCTTGAGCTGCTGCTTAGCTCAAAACCACGTAGATAAAAACGTTCACGGTTTGTTGATTTAGACCCTTCTGAAATACTTGAGTCATTCTTCAACACTTCACCTAGTGTACTCGCACGTTGTTCATCAATGATTTGCTCATCAATAACAGTTACTTGTCCAGGAGTTTCTAATTGCGTTGCTTCCATACGCATTGACGTTGAGTTTGTGTCTGCTTTATAACCGTAATCACGACCAGTAACGACCATGTGCTCATCAGTGGTTGATGCGTCTGTTTCAGCGTAAGCAAGAGGGGTAGACAAAACTGCGCCAATAACAAGAGCCAACTGACTTTTAGAAAACATATTCCATTATCTCCAAATCTTTTATTAATAAACGGGTGATTAAATTCTGAGATGGAATATAAATGATAATCGTTATTATTTGCAATTGAATTTACATTCTTTGCATTCGTAAAGATATTGGTATTTGCCTATCTATTATAAAATATGAAGTGATTTCATCATCTTATATATAAAAATACACCTATATAAATAAATACACTTAACAAGAGAAATTAGCTTCATACATTAAATAGCAGTGAAACTCTTAAGCCTCCCTCTTTTCTATTCTCAGCTTTCACTTTACCTTTCATCACTAACATAGCTTCTTTAACTATCGCAAGCCCTAAACCATAGCCACCGGATTGCTTATCCCTGGCTGACTCTAAACGGGTAAATGGGGAGAATATATCTGATAGCTGGTGTTCTGGGATCCCAAGGCCATCATCTTCTACGATCACCGCAACATACTCATTACCTTGTTCTGTGTATGGTGTTACGACAACCTGAATCATCGCATTTTCACCAGCATATTTGATCGCATTACCAATCAAGTTACTGATCGCGCGAGTCACCAAGCGTGGATCAGCCATTATTATTGGAATAGTCGTAGAACATTGCATACTTAACGTTTGATTTGGTTTTAAATCTACTTGGCGTTGAGCAATTTGAGCACTGCTATAACTGTCTAGCGTGACCGCTTCTAGTTTTGCTGAATACCGAGCACTCTCCAAACGACTAAATTCTAAGATCTCACCAACTAATGTGTTCATTTCATTAGATTCATTTTCTAATCTATCTAATAAATGTTGATGTTCACTGTCTACTTTCTTTCTTAGTAAATGCAGCGCTAAGTTATGTCGAGCTAATGGCGTTCGTAATTCATGAGAAACATCGCGAATCAATCGCTGTTGCTTTTCAGCTAAGGAGTGAATCTCATGTGTCATATTATCAAAGTCATGAGCCAACTCGCTAAACTCTCGAACAGAGTGCCCAATCTCATCACTTACTTTTACCTCAAAATCACCTTGAGATAATTTATGACTAACGGCTCGTAATTTATCTAAAGGCTGCTGTAAATAGCGAGCAATAACCCAAGAGAACAAACCTAAAATCAATGCAGAAATAACGAGCTTAATAATACCAAAATAAAATGGAAAATCATTTGCAGGGTGCTGTTGATACGGCATTTGAATCACAATAGTCAAACCATTATCTAATGGGATACCAATAATGGGACGATTCACTTCATTATCCAATTGAGTATCTAATGGACGTAAATACCGGAGCTTAAATTCAAAATGAGGATGCATGTCGCGATGCGTAATTGGGTGTTTATTCTTATCTAAAACAAAAAGATAATATTCTTGCGCTCTGCCCCAATCAGCTAATTCATCCATATCGCCTTCTGCAATCAATATATTTGCTTGATTGGCTAAATCCAACATTTCTTCTTGGATTGAAGAGGGGACACGCAGCATAGATTTCATTAATGCTATTTCAGCTAAGCTTTGTAAGGAAATGATTAGAAATAAACTGGTAGCAAAAGCACTAAACAGACGAAATGCTAACCCGTTTTTATGTTTATAAAATAAAGAAGGGCAAATTTTAAGCCAGCAAATAATCTTCATGACTTATTACTCATGAACGACTTTAATAAAACTGTATCCGCGACCGCGCACCGTTTTTATATGCTGTTTAGATAAACCTGACTTCAAGAGCTTACGACGAATATTACTGATGTGCATATCTAAATTTCGATCAAAGGGACACAGCTCTTTCTTAAGTATATTAATTTGTAAATCAGACTTAGAGACCACTAAATCGGCATTCTTAATCAAATATTGCAGTAATTCCGATTCTGTTTCAGTCAGTGGTAACCGCAAGAATTGTTCTGCCAAATCTTCTGTCGCACCCACATAATTTTGACGCTGACGCTCTAACCCTACACGACGTAATATAGCAGTAATACGTGCCAGTAATTCCGGAACATTAAAAGGTTTGGCAATAAAATGATCGGCACCAGCTTGTAAGCCATCAAGCATAGACGCTTCATCACCTAGAGCAGTGAGCATAAGAATAGGGGTAGCAAAACGCTGACAAATACGGCGTGCCACTTGATAGCCATCAAGCTTGGGAAGCATGACATCTAATAAAACAAGATCAACTGAATGGCTCTGGATAAACTCTAGGGCACTTTCACCACAATGGACACAATCAACATCATAGCCTTCATCTTGTAAAACTTCTTGCAATAAATTGCACAACGCTATGTCGTCATCGACCACTAAAATACGGGACACGTTTACTTTCCTATCAAATGAAAATCGTTCGTATTCTAATCTTGAGAAAAGCGTTGTGCAACAGACTTATTATAAAACCATCAATAACCTTTAATTATTTATGGTTTTCTGCCAATCAAGGTCCATAATACGCTCATCAGCAATGTAATAAACCACATCACCAGAGGCTAATTGTGTCTCTAAACTTGGGTTTACTTTACAGCCTTGATCTTTTTGCTGCACCGCTATAATGATAGCTTCATATTGTTTTTTAAATGAAGAATATATTGATTCAAGAGTAAAGCTCTCAAGATCACTTGGTACTTCAATTGAATATTGAGTTTGACCTTCATGTGCACTAACTAGCTCAGAATGAATAAAGCTTGAACCCTTATCCATCACCGATTTTGCAACTAATTCAGTAGAAAGTGATGAAATGCATTCAGAATTAGGACAATATTTGTGCAATAAATTACGTTTAATCGGATCTTCAAAATGAGCAACTAAATGAGCATCACTGTTCTGCTCTGCAACAAACAAGCTAACTGTTAACGTTACATCATCCAAATCGGTATCTACAATGACCGCACTGGCTTTCGCTAGGTTTGTACGTTCCATTTCTAACGCATCAGTAAATGAATTAACTCGAACAAAATGAGTGCTTGAATCAAATGGAGATTCTTCATACTCACAAGATACCACCACCACTTCACGACGACCTTTCTCTTCTCTTTTTAGCATTTCTAGTAAATGAGGTGTTCTAGCGCTATTAATGCCAATAACAATGATGTGATTTTCTATGTTCAAATTTTGTTTTCCTCTTCGATTCGTACGCCAAAAGTCCGTAAAAAAAACCGCAATTCGTCCAACGGACAATGCAAATAACCCCACACCACATGGAATAATAAATAAGGCTGAAAATAAACGACCACTGCTGGTTGCTGGGCTTAAATCTCCATAACCAACCGTACTGCTTGTAGTCACTAAATAGTATAAAAAGTTAGCGATATTATCAGTTAAATGGGCTTCATTTGTGATAATAAGCCCAACCCAACTAAGCAGTACATAACCACTTGTCAATAACAGTAAAATATACGCATTGATTGCCATAAAATGCTTATTAATCAAATCAGTAATAATTTTTAAAATGGCGTGCATATCCTATCCTTAAGCTGCCCAAAATGTCTGAGCAGTGTAACGGACTAACAAACTATCGTATACCTTCTAATTCGAATAATGATTGTTGCGTCGGAAGTGCGGTCATCGCCCCTTTTTGAGTTGTTGCTAATGCACCGCAAATATTTCCCCAGCAAACGGCCTTCTCGATAACGGTAATATTATCCCACTCAACGTGCTGAGATAATTGCGCTAAAAGACCACATACAAACGCATCACCGGCACCGGTTGTATCTACAACATCAACAGAGATGCCTGAGATAACTTGTTGCTTACCATCAAATACAACTAATGCGCCTTTAGCCCCTAAAGTGATCGCTACTAATGGGATATTCAGTGATTCTATAAACGCTAAACCTTGCTGTAAATCCGTTGTATCAGTTAAAAACAATAACTCTTCTTCAGAGAATTTAACCACATCTGCTAATGCGACCGCTTTCATCACGACATCTTTAATCTCTGATGGGTTTTGCCACACTTCATCACGTAGATTAGGATCGAAACTAACAAAACCACCCACAGATTTAATAGCTGCCAGAGCATATAATGTAGAGCTTCGGCTTGGCTCATTAGCTAATGAAATTGAACAAGTATGCAACCACTCACCCGCCAAGAAAGAAGGCACGTCCGATTTTTCAACAAACTGATCAGCACTCGGTTTTACCATAAAAGTAAAGGTTCTCTCACCGGTGTCATCTAGATCAACCAACACGGTAGAGGTTCGTTGCGCTTTATCAAGCTGAAGATGAGTGACATCTACCCCTTCAGAGCTTAATGTTTCACGCATAAATCGGCCTAATGGATCTTCTCCAACACGGCCAAAGAAAGCACAATCACCACCTAAACGAGCAACACCCACCGCCACATTCGCTGGAGCACCACCAGGGCATTTCAAATAGGTATTTGCTGTTTCTGGGATCAGATCCACCACGGCATCACCCGTTAACCAAACTTTATTCATATTCATCTTCACTCGTACAAAAAGGCCCCAACGGCAAACCATCGAGGCAAGTAATAACAGGATTATAAGGGGATTTATAATCTACTATTTTATTCTTCTAATCGGGTTATAAATTCTAGTTAACATGAAGGCAGTAACAAATGCACTCGCAATTACCGTTAAGTATCCTAATACCGCAGTCAGTGAGTGTGAGTACAATAAGATACCTGGAATAAAGGTAATGCCCATACCTGTTGCACTGATATTTAATACATAAGTAACCAAACCACCGACTGCACCACCAACCATCCCGAAGATAAAGACTTTGCCATATTGAAGGTTTACACCAAACAGTAGTGGCTCTGTAATACCAAACAGTGTCGACATTGATGCACCGTACGCATTGCTCTTTTTCTGTTTGTTCTTCAACAGTGTCGCTACCGCAATTGCTGCACCAAATTGACCCGCCATAGACGCTGTACCTAATGGTTGTAACGGGTTCAGTCCTGTGTCATTTAATAAACCAATTTCAATCACACCCAACGCGTGATGTAGGCCGGTGATTACAATCATTTGTTGGAAAGCACCATATAAGATGTAACCAATACCTAATGGAAGATCAAGCGCCAAACGTACCAATGATGTACAACCATGCTCAATACTTTGTAGTAAAGGACCAAAGCCAAACAAGATAACCACAATAGCGATGGTGATGGTCATAAATGGCGTAACAATCAAGTCCATACTCGTTGGAACAAACTTTCTCAGATTACGTTCAAGGTAAGAGGTAAACCAACCAGCAAAAATAGCAGGTAAAACTGTGCCCTGATAACCGACTAATGGGAAAGAGAGTCCAAATAAAGTGACCATCATCGGTTCTGCGCCACCACTTGCTACTGCCCATGCGTTAGGCAGTTGCGGTGCAACCATCATCAAGCCAACCACTATCGCAATAACTGGGTTACCACCAAATTTTTTCGAGGCAGAAAAAGCAATCAATACTGGTAAGAAGGCAAAAGCAGTGTCAGTTAACATGCTAAACAGTGCCAATAGCTCAGGTGAAAATTCCACACCTGAATGCAGAAGCATGCCACGTAATCCCATTAGCAAGCCTGTAGTCACTAGCGCTGGGATTAATGGAACCAAAATATCAGCTAAAGTACGAACCACTTTTTGGCTTGCAGTCATGTCCGAGAAAGCGTCTTGCTTAAAATCACCACCTTCAGCTGTACCACCCAGTCTCTGCTTCAGTACATTGTAAACGTGAGTAACTTTACCTGTGCCAATAATAAACTGGTGCTGGCCTGATTGATAAAAATAACCGCTGATCTGTTCAATCGCTTTGGCTTCATCAACATTAACTTTATCATTGTCTTTTAAGATTAAACGTAAGCGTGTTGCACAATGCTCTGCGTTTTTTATGTTGTCGATTCCACCGATACTATCGAGTATCTCATTGGTAATAGCGTCATAATTCATAGTGTTATACCTAAATTCCATTCACATATTGTAGGGTTGCTTTTATTTCAGCAGGCTCATCAAAAGTTATTTTTAAGTATTGGTTTCCTTTTGATGGGAAAAACAGTGACGTAAATACATTACGTCCTTGGTCTGAAAATATTTCGATAATGCTTTGATCACAAAATAATGTCAGATTTTTACTTTTTTCAGTTAATGAACAAGAACGAATTGATCCAAATTCATACTCTTTTTCATTATGATCATAATTTGATCTGTCTAGTGTTAGTTGTTTACTTTCATTATCAACCGTAAATAAAAACTCATTATTAAAGTCGTCAAAAATAACCACTGCTATATTTTCAGCTTGGCTAAAATCAATATCTAATAAAAATGACAATGACTCTAATTTAATTATTCTCTCAGTCTTTATATTTAAATTTACTAATACCGAATTCAATTTAGTCTCATTAATCGGTTCTAATTCTTGGTATAGCTTATTCTCTTTAATCGACAGTTTTCTTGGTGCGGTTAAGCAATTAACCCAACCGTATTGCTCTGATGGTAAATCACCATCCGTTCCCGCCCATGCGATTAATGTTGGCTCATTTGGGTTGTTGTTCATGGTTTGTGGAGCGTAAAAGTCAAACCCTCGATCAAGTTCATCCCAATGAGTTACAGTAAATGTTAGTGATGCCCAATCAATCCGACCAATGCAATACACCACGTTATAACGGTTCTGGAATCGCTCTTGCTTTGGTGAAATCCCTTGTGGAGAAAAGATAAGTACATCTTGACCATCGACCTCTAGTAAATCAGGGCATTCAAACATATAGGCTTCATTAAAATCAGCATCAATATCAATGGATAACTCCCCTTTCAATGCCCACTCAAGCAAATTATCAGAGCTATAAACAATAATAGAACCTTTTAGATCAGCCTCTCTTTGAGCGCCAAGCAGCATGTAATAAACATCACCGTCTTTAATGATTTTGGGATCTCTTACATGACCCGTATACCAGGGCAAGATCACGAATGTTTTTTAATCAATTAAACGATCGATTTGACGATCAGATTTACCTGTGATCATATACCTCCTTTAACGAGGAGAATTCGATGCACATTGACCATTTTAAAGAACACTTTCATGAAATAACAGACCAAAGACAAGGTGCAAAAGTAACCTATTGCCTTTTTGAAGTTCTATTCGGCTCAATGTGTGCTGTTATTGCAGGAGCAAAAGGCTGGTTTGATATTAGAGAATACATTCTTGGTCATCACGCTTGGTTTGAACGTAATGGTATGTTTTTAAATGACATTCCTGTCGATGATACGATTGCTAGGATTGTTTCAAATATTGAACCAGAGCAATTTCATCAATGCTTCGTCTCTTGGATGTCTTCAGTGCATTCTTTAACTCAAGGCCAAGTCGTTGCTATTGATGGCAAGACACTTCGTGGCTCTTATGATCGAGACGACCGCTCAAGTACTATCCATATGGTGAGTGCTTACGCCTCTTCAAACAAATTGGTTTTAGGGCAGTTAAAAACAGAGCAAAAAAGTAATGAAATAACAGCTATTCCAGAGCTTATTAAGATGCTTGATATTAAAGGCGCATTAGTGACTATTGATGCCATGGCATGCCAAACGGCAATAGCCAAAGTCATAATAGATAAGGGCGCAGACTACTTATTAGCAGTAAAAAACAATCAAGGCTCGCTACGCAAATCTGTTGAAAAAGCATTTTCAAATCAACGCTCTACAGTAAACAAACTCATTAACCTTGAGCAAGGTCATGGCCGTATTGAATCACGTCAAAGTTATGTATTACCAAGTACAGCTCTAGAAGGTAACTTTTCTCGTTGGAAAGGCTTAAAAAGTATCATCATGATTGAAAGCTTTCGTGCCATTAAAGGAAAACAGCCCAGTCTAGAATATCGTTATTACATTAGCTCAAAAGAATTAAGTGCAGAGCAAGCAGCAGTGGCGGTCAGAGAGCATTGGGGGATCGAATCAATGCACTGGGTACTCGATGTCAGCATGAATGAAGATGCTTGCTCTATATTCAAAGATAATGGTGCCGAAAACCTTTCCTGCTTACGACACATGAGCTTGAACATGCTCAGAGCTGAGCCCACAAAACTGAGTATCGTGGGTAAACAAAAGCGATGCATGATGAATACTTCAATGCTTGAATCTGTTTTAACGGCAGGTTTTTTCTCAGAGGTTAAAATTTAACCACTCATGCGGTTGCCCTGACCCGTATACCCTTTAGGGAACGACTTTATAATTGGATTGTGCTCTGATTTTGTCACTTGATTATCTTTACCTAAAATAGCGATACACTGATTTGCATCACGCTCTTCGCCATTTTTTACATTACCTGTATAAAATAAATACGCAGAACCATCCTCAACAAAAGCCGCTCCAGAATAAGCACCATGTGACTCGTATTTGTCTACTGGAGTTATTTTACTTCCATGTTCATTCCAAGAATATAAATCACTCGATGTTAAATGCATCCAATGTTTCATTCCGTGAAAAGTACCAAATGGATACCACTGATAAAATAAATGATACTCACCATTAAAATAACAAAATCCATTTGGATCATTTAATAATCCATACGGTGGCGTAATATGTAATTGTGGTCGATATACTGTATTGCAACGAATAGCATTAAAATTTTCATTGTCTTGCTTCGTTGCAGCGTTAATCGTTTTATATTTATCTAAATCCACGGTGATACCCAATCATTAACTTGTTGAGTTGATAATAGAGTCTCATCTTCACTTTAGAAACTATAAACAAGACCCAATAGATAAGTAAGTTATCATTTACGCATATTGACTAAATTTATGTGATGTAACACAAAAACTTGTTACACAAATAATCGTATGATGAGCGCCACCACCAAATCGCCTTTTAAGAGATAGAAAATGACCATCAGAGACATTGCAAAATATTCAGGCGTTTCTATCGCTACGGTATCAAGAGTGATCAATAACAATGGCAAGGTATCTGACGCCGCACGACACTCAGTAGAAGCTGCTATTGCTAAATTTAATTACCAAAAACCAGAGCCTAAGAAAAAGAAAGCAACCAAGCTATTTGGTGTGATTGTACGTAATATGAGTAATCCGTTTTTCGCTAAATTGATTGATGTATTAGAAGAGGAAGCTTATAAGCACGGGCGCAGTATTCTGTTGTTCAATAGTCGTAATAATTTAAAGCTTGAGCAGACTTTTTTAGAGGAGTGTAAACATCATAATGTGGATGGGGTATTTCTTATTCCTCGCTCGTTAAAAGATCAACATATTCGTCCTCTTCAGAACGCTTCCTTTCCTATTATTCTATTAACGGTAACTTCACCACTCTGCTTGAGCATTGGAACACACCATAAGCAGGGGGGTAATTTAGTCGCAGAGCACTTTATTAAGCAAGGTTATCGACGTATTGGGTTTATTGGCAGTACTAACCAGCAATCTGACCGTTTTATTGGCTTTCAAAATACCTTATTAAGTAAAGGCAGAGATCTTATCGAGGAACGTATTCTCACGCCTTATACAATAGAGTCTTTGAAAGAGTTCGTACAAAACCACATACTAAGCTCAGATACACCATTGGAAGCACTCTTCTGCTCTGATGATATTTCAGCGAGCCATGTGTATAACCTGCTTAATAACACTAATCTAACTAAACAGGTCGAGATAGTTGGTTTTGATGACACCTTTATTGCACAATCACTCGGCTTTTCTAGTGTTCACCAACCGATGCATCAAATTGCCCTTCGTGGCTTTGAATTAATGCTTGATGCTCTCAATAAACAAGAAATACAACAGACAGAGTTTCTTTTAGAACCCAAGTTAATACTTAGAAATACCCCGCATCTTTTAGCTCAAAAACGAAGCAATGAAATATTGAAGGAATAAGTTAAAAAGCCACCTATAAAGAAACTCAAAATTGGCGGCTTAACGTTAATTTAATAAATCAATGCTATATTACCTTAGAAAAAGAAGGATTAAAGTGACAGTTAACGAGTCATTTTCTTTACGAACACCACAACAAATAGAGCCATGGTAAAGCTACCAAGAAAAGCTTCAAACGCAGCTATAAATCGAGCGACACCTACCGGGGATATATCACCGTAACCCAAAGTAGTAAACGTCACCACACTGAAATAAATAGCGTTGAAAAATTCAAAAATGTAAAATTTCCAACCTGTAATACCTGCATAGATGGGATTACTTGATGTCGTATCTAACAAAAAATAAGCCATTGCAGAGGCGAAAATGATCACAAAAGAAAACATCACAACACGTAATGGGGATTCACCATAGCCACAAAAAAGGTCGACACATTTAGATATGATACGCTTAGAACTAAATAGCGGCATTTGATAACGACGATAGCGCATTTCTTTTTTGAAAAACGTTCCTGCGGTTTCAAACAGCCCTTGTTTTTCACACTGCTTTCTAATATTTCGACATACTTCTTCAGCTTCTTGGCACAACGCAACACTCAGTCTCTTATCTCTACTTTTAATCTCATTGATCACTTCTATCTCTTGTTTTAAACACCCACCCCAATCGACATTCTCTAAACGAGCCCGAGTCAGGTCCGCGCCTAGCAAATTACAATTTTCTAACTGAGCACAATGCAAATTGGCATTAATCAACTTAGCCTTCATTAAAGACGTGCCACGTAGGTCTAAACCGAAGAAATGAGCATCACTTAAATCAGCACGATAAAAATCGGCTCCGTGGCACTGAAACCCTTGCTTACAACCTCGATTTACTAAGTCGATATCCTGAAGATCAGTTTTCGCTAACTGAAAACCATCTAGAGGCTTGCCGGATTTCGCCCACGCTTCAACCTGATGTTTTATATCATCCTTGCTTTTATCAACCCCAGGATCATGCCAATAGCAAAGACCAGACTCACCACACGTTTGATCGCACTGCCACCCTTCAAGGTTTTGATAGCTGCATTTATTATTAATATCGTCCATAGCGCCCCCTTACAAGGTAAGTGTAGGAGCTAGAAGGTTAATTACCACGTTAATAATAAAATAATCACTCGTTATTATAGGTATTACAGCAATCTAGGCTTACGATTTCGCTTCTAATTCTAATAATGCCTGTTTAATATCAATGCCTCCGGCATAACCAGTTAAGCTACCATTTTTACCAATAACACGATGGCATGGAACAATAATTGAAATTGGATTTTTACCATTAGCGCCGCCCACTGCTTGAGAAGCTTTTGGGTTACCCACTGCAATAGCGAGATCTTTATAACACCAAGTTTCACCATATGGGATTGCCGTTAAAGCCTTCCATACTTTATTTTGAAATTCAGTACCATTCGCAGCTAGTGGGATAGAAAACTCACGACGGTCACCATTAAAGTATTCTTTTAATTGGCTAACAGTAAGCTTCAATATAGGATGATCATCAGCTTGCACTCCAAAATCACTAAGTACCCTTGCGTGGCTTTCATACCAAACGCCAAGGAGTCCTTCATCATTGCCATTAACGGTGATCATCCCTATTGGGCTATCAAATTGCGTATATACATTCATTTTATTGTTCCTCTTCTTCACACGCTTCATCAAAGCAGCATTCATCTTGTAAGAAACCAATCACTGAGGTTAGTTTTTCATATTCAGCCACACAAAAAAGAGTACGGCCTTCACGACGTTGTGAAATTAGCCCCGCAGACGCTAAACCTGATACATGATGAGACAACGTAGATCCCGGAATATCCAATTTATCTTGAAGCCCACCAACCGCAATTCCTTGGTAACCCGCTCTCACTACACTTTTATAAATAGCTAAACGGGTAGGGTGACCTAGCTCTTTCAATGCTTTAGCGACAATCTCGATGTCCATAGTTTAATCCTCTTTAAATTTATATTTCGATAATACTAGAAATAACTTGATCATACTAATCCTTAAGTATATATTTCGACTATTCCAGAAATATAGAGATTTAGATTATGTTTACAATTACACAAGACATGGTGATGGACACCTTAAATATGTTCGCTTTCTTAGCGGCTGAGTTAACCGTACTATTCTTATTGATTAGCTACCTTGTTGGCGTCTTACAGGAATACATTCCACCAGCAAAGATCCAAAGTATCCTAAGTGGTAAAAATGGCCGTGGCTATATTGTGGCTGGTTTATTAGGTGCAATTACGCCATTTTGCTCATGCTCAACCATTCCTTTTTTGAAAGGTCTATTACGAGCAAAAGCAGGCTTTGGCACGATGATGGTATTCTTATTTGCAAGTCCACTGCTTAACCCAATTATTATTGGTCTATTTGCAGTGACCTTTGGACTTAAAGTTACCGTGTTCTACTTTACGATTGCGATGGGCGTTTCAATCATTGCAGGCTACACGTTAGAAAAACTGGGCTTTGAAAAATACGTAAAAGAAACTGCGTATCTCGCACCTGAACCAAAGTGTTGTGGTTCAACTTGTGGCGGCACAAAAAAAGCACCTCAAAGTAAATGGATCAAAATTTGGAACAGTACCTGGACCGATTTTAAAAAAGTATTGCCTTATTTGATTGGTGGTATCGCACTTGGCTCGATGATCTACGGCTTTATGCCAACAGAATTTGTTGCTCGTATCGCAAGTGAAAATAACCCATTTGCTATCCCAGTAGCAGCCGTGATTGGTATTCCTTTGTATATTCGTGCAGAAGCGGTCATTCCACTAAGTGCAGCATTAGCAGCAAAAGGTATGAGCCTTGGAGCGGTAATGGCATTAATTATTGGTAGTGCAGGGGCAAGTTTAACCGAAGTAATTTTACTTAAATCTATCTTCAAAAACCAAATGATTGCGGCATTCTTAATCGTGATCTTGGGTATGGCAGTAAGTGCAGGATTTTTATACCAATTTATGTTTTAGTTAGTACTAAAATCTTATAACCCCCACAGTTGATTATCCAACATTGGGGGTTATTTCATAATAAAGATTATTTGAGGGTCGCTTTATCGTTTAGCTTACTTGAGCAAGTATAGCTCTCTTTTTTGTTCCTAATTTCTCAATCATATATTGAGTAACTTCAGCTTGCTGCTCTTGAGTCAAATATAAACCAAGTTTAGTTCTTCGCCATAAGATATCTTCAGCTTTTTGAGAGAATTCATGATTGATCAAATAATCAATCTCAGCTTGATATACCCCTTCAGAAAATACACGCCCCATATCAGTTTCAGAGTTTATATTTTCCAATAATGTCCAGACTAATGTACCAAATTGATTTACATATCGTGTTGCTGTTTTCTCTGACAACCATGAATGTTGACTACAAATATTACTAACCAATTGCGTTCGCGGATAATCAAAATCGCCACCTGGTAATGCTACATTTCTTGTCCATGGGGTTCCCATTTTAGAAAAGTAAGGAGTCAGCATCTTCATTGCTGTTTCACCCAGTTTTCTATACGTTGTTAGCTTTCCACCAAAAATAGACAATAAAGGCGCTTGGTCTAACTCTTGCTCTAACTCTAGAGTGTAATCACGAGTAATCGCTTGAGGTGAATCAGACTCATCATCACACAATGGACGCACGCCACTGTAAGTCCATACCACATCATCACGCTCTATTTGTTCAACAAAATGTTGATTTACAACATCAATTAAATAGTTAACTTCATCTTCTGAAATTTCTACTTTTCTCGGATCGCCTTTGTACTCAACATCTGTGGTGCCTATGATTGAAAAGTCTTCCATGTAAGGAATTACAAACACAATTCGGTTATCTTTATTTTGTAGAATATACGCTTGCTCTTCATCATGAATTTTTGGCACGACAATATGTGAGCCTTTTACCAAGCGGATATTACGAGGGGACTCATCTTCTAAGCTGTCATCAAAGAACTGTTTAACCCATGGCCCCGCCGCATTAACAAGTGCCTTGGCTTTTCGCTCAAAACGCGTGTTTGTTTGCTCATCAAAAATAGTCACATGCCAAATATCATCAACACGAGTGGCTTTTTCAACACGACAATAATTCTTTACTTCTGCGCCGTTTTTCTCTGCAGCCATTGCATTTAGGATCACCAAACGAGCATCATCAACCCAACAGTCTGAATATTCAAAACCTTTAGTCATTTCAGGCTTTAATAAACCTGATGCAGCAAGGTTAACTGAATGACTTGCAGGAAGAGTTGTACGTTTACCTAGATTATCGTAAAGGAACAGACCAGCACGGATCATCCATGCAGGTCGTAAGAATGGGCGATGAGGTAAACGAAAACGCATTGGCTTTGCAATATGTGGCGCTTTAGCTAATAACACTTCACGTTCAGCAAGTGCTTCAGAGACTAAACGAAACTCATAATGTTCTAAATAGCGCAAACCACCGTGAATTAACTTTGAGCTTGCTGATGATGTTGCAGAAGCAAAGTCAGATGCTTCATATAAGCCAACAGTTAGTCCTCGACCAGCAGCATCAGCAGCAACACCGGCCCCATTAATACCACCACCAACTACAATTAAATCTAAAACAGCGCAAGTTGTGTGTGTTTGGTTTTCATTATTCATAGTAGTGACCTCAAATGCCCAACAATGAGCGAACGAACATTAATTACGATAAAGATACGATATCTTAACTTTCGTTTTTAGTCACTTTTTATTTTCGATTTCGAACATTTAGTGTGATACAGATACAAAAAATCCCTGATCTTAGTCAAGAACAGGGATTTTTTATTTATTAGAAGTGAGCGCTACTTTGAAATTACTTCATAAGGGACTTCATTATCTTTTAGAATTGCGACGATCTCTTCTGGTGGCTCTTGATCGGTAATAATCATTTGCAGTTCACTAATATTACCTAAGTTCACCATTGCATTACGACCAAATTTTGTATGATCAACCGCAAGGTAAACACTACGACTATTCTCAATAATCGCTTTTTTCACTCGAACTTCATGATAATCAAAATCCAATAGTGAACCATCATAATCAATACCACTGATCCCCAAGATACCAAAATCTAAACGGAACTGCTTAATGAAATCGAGCGTTGCTTCGCCTACAATTCCACCATCACGATTTCGGACTTCACCACCAGCAAGGATAACTTTAAAATCTGGATTTGCCATTAAGATCATAGCTACGTTGATGTTGTTCGTTACCACACGTAAATCTTTATGGTTTTTAACCAGTGCCTTTGCTACAGATTCTGGCGTAGTACCAATATCAATAAATAGGGTTGCACCATCTGGGATATGTTTCGCTAACGCTTCTGCAATCGTATCTTTCTCATTCAACTGCATTACTTTACGGGTGGTGTATTCTGTATTAACCGAGCTTAATGGAATAGTTGCACCACCATGATGGCGACGGATTTTATTCTCATCTGCCAGTTCGTTTAAATCACGGCGAATGGTCTGTGGGCTGACTTTGAATTGCTCCACTAAATCTTCGGTACTAACATATCCATGTTGTTGCACAAGGTTTACTATTTCTTGGTGTCTTGATAATTGCTTCACGAATTACTCCCCTAATTTCGATCAATCAATGACTTATATTTTTCAACTCAAATCAGTGTACTAAAGAAAATATAAGGAATGAAATTTTTGACGTAAATATGCGTGATATATATCAAACAAAGTTCGGAAAAGAAAAAGGAGCACATAAAATGCACTCCTTTCGTTTATTTAACCATCAAATTAGATTAATTACTCTTCGTCATGCATCTCTGCCCACGATTGTGCACATTTTACTGCGCGTTTCCAACCACGATAACGTTGGTTACGCTTCTCTTCATCATGATGAGGTTCAAACGAACGGTCAATGACAGCCTTACCAGCTAATTCATCTAAGCCACCCCAGAATCCAACGGCTAAACCAGCAAGATAAGCAGCACCTAAAGCGGTAACTTCTGTGACTTGTGGACGATGAACAGCAACATCTAATACATCAGACTGGAACTGCATTAAGAAGTTATTGGCAACCGCGCCACCATCAACACGAAGCGCTGATAATTTGATACCTGAATCCGCTTGCATTGCATCAATAACATCACGAGTTTGGTAAGCAATACTCTCTAGCGTTGCACGAATAATATGGTTAGAGCCACAACCACGTGTTAATCCAACAATCGTACCACGAGCATACGCATCCCAATATGGAGCACCAAGACCTGTAAAGGCTGGAACTACGTATACGCCATTCGATGAATCAACTTTAGTTGCAAAGTATTCAGAGTCTTTTGCATCAGCCAGTAATTTCATTTCATCACGTAACCATTGAATCGATGCTCCGCCCATGAATACCGCACCTTCAAGTGCATAAGACGCTTCACCGCGAGGTCCGCACGCTAGTGTTGTTAATAGGCCATTGCGAGACGTTACTTTTTCTTTACCGGTGTTCATTAGTAAGAAACAACCTGTGCCGTAGGTGTTCTTCGCTTGGCCTTGTTCAACACACATTTGACCGTAAAGTGCTGCTTGTTGATCCCCTGCAATCCCAGCAATTGGAATACGCGTACCGCCTTTACCACCAATGTTTGTTTCACCATATACTTCAGATGATGACTTAACTTCTGGCATCATTGAAAGTGGAATATCTAACTCTTTTAGTAGTTTTTCATCCCATTGCAATGTATTGATATTGAATACCATGGTACGAGAAGCATTTGTGTAATCAGTAACGTGAACACGTCCTTGCGTCATTTTCCACACAAGCCATGTATCTACTGTACCAAACAATAATTTACCCGCTTCTGCGTCTTCGCGAGCGCCTTCAACGTTATCAAGAATCCACTTAATTTTTGTACCTGAGAAATATGGGTCAACAACTAAACCTGTATTTTCACGAATGTATTCTTCAAGGCCTGCTTCTTTCAGTTTTTCACACGTATCTGCAGTACGACGACATTGCCAAACAATGGCGTTATAGACAGGCTTACCCGTTTCTTTATTCCAAACAATCGTTGTTTCACGTTGGTTAGTAATACCAATCGCAGCAATTTGATCACTTCGGATCCCCGCTTTCGCTAAGGTTTCAACTAACGTAGAGCTTTGTGTTGCGTAGATTTCGAGTGGATCATGCTCAACCCATCCTGCTTGAGGATAAATCTGAGTGAATTCACGCTGAGAAACACTGACAATATTCGCGTCGTGGTCAAGAATGACGGCACGAGAGCTGGTAGTTCCTTGGTCAAGTGCAACAATGTATTTTTGCTCAGTCATGATGGAATCCTTTTATATATAAGTTTTAATGTATTAACTCGTAGGGATAAACTTGTTAGTTTTTTATTTATTATATTAAGCTTCAGCTGTTTTTACTTCTTCTTCCGTTTCACACTGATTCGGAATTGTACAGCCTTGACCTGCTGTTGGTAGATAAGCACCAATCATTTTTGGGTAAGCCCAGCCACCGAAACACGCACCTGCAATTGGCGCTAGGATTGGTACGATAAAGTATGGGATTTCTTTTGCTCCTGTTAGGGCGTAATCCCAACCAGCTAAGTAAGCAAACAGTTTTGGTCCAAAATCACGAGCAGGGTTCATTGCAAAGCCAGTTAGAGGACCAAGAGAGAACCACCGATAACCGCAATCAGAATACCAATAAGTAATGGGTTCATTGCACCACGAGATGCGCCATTATGCTCATCACCTAATGCTAAAATACCAAACATAAGAACTGCAGTAATTACAAATTCAACAGCAAACGCGCCTAGCATCGATAAAGAAGGGTGGGGATAAGTTGAAAAGATACCAGCCGTTGATAGTGCAGCTTCACTGCTTCGTAAAAAACCATTCGCAATTTCATAATCAGCAAACAGGTTACTATATAAAGCATAGATCAATGCCGCCGAGCAGAAAGCCCCTAGCAGTTGGGAAATAATATATGGAATCACTTTTGCTTTATTGAATCCATGAAAAGCAGCAAGAGCAATAGTTACTGCTGGATTAATATGTGCACCTGATACACCTGCAGTACAATAAATAGCTATCGAGACACCAAAGCCCCAAATGATACTCACTTCCCATTGACCAAACTCAGCTCCAGTAAGTACGAGTGCAGCAACACAGCCAACACCAAAGAAGATCAATAAGCCTGTTCCTATAAACTCAGCGAGACATTCGCCAAACAGAGTGTGTTGTTTTTTAGTTGTCATAATTCATTCCTTTGTTTGTTATGAACTCACTTCATCAAACTCTGCATTGCAGGTTTACTACACAAGATAAAGGGCTCAATTATTATAAAAATTGTTATACAGCATTCACGTTAAGCAGCGAGAAATGTACTCCTTTTATAATTAATTGAAATGTCAGCAAAGCCAAATTGAGCATTCGAGCACAAAAAATGCGTGTTAGAATAACAAAAAGAAGATCTAGAGCATGAAATAAGCAAACGAACAGGTATGACCAGGTAGGGTGATAATTAAAAAAAAGGGAGAAACAAAAGGAAATTAAGGTAGTTCTTCTCTATAGCTCAATAAAATTCGGCTAACAGCGATATTATAGACAAGATTAGTAACAAGGTACTTATGTGAGATATTTATTCTTTTATAAAATAAATGTTCGTTTGGATACATTAACCATCAAAACGAACATTTCATTAGATTAGATTAGATTCAAATTATTTTCCGTAACGAACTAACCACTCCTTCTCTAACGCCACCTGCCAGCTTGGATGTGGTTCTGCTAAAGATTTAAATAATTTGGTATTTTTTGCTGAGCCAGTTAAATACTGTGATGATACAACAGACGGGTCACCCCACACACTTAAATCCCCTTTACGAGATTGCGCTTCAGGACTGAGCAAGAAGTTAATCGCAACTTGTGCGCCCTCTTTTGCTGACGCATTCCATGGAATTGCTAAAAAGTGAATATTTGATAGTGCGCCCGCTTCCATTGCATAAGCTTGCGTTGTTTCCGCTAACTTACCACTCGCTTGTGCTGAAAACACTTCATTTGGATTAAACGTCACAGCAAGATCAATCTGACCGTCATCTAGTAGTTGTAATGATTGTGCTGTGCCTGATGGGAACTGCTTTCCTTTGCGCCATGCATTTTGATGAAGCTCGTCCAGATATATCCATAGCGGTTGTGTTATTTCAGCAAAATTTGCCTGCTCTACTGGCTTCATTAACTGAGGATTATTATCTGTCAGTTCAATCAATAACGCTTTTAAAAAGCTGGTTCCATGAAACTCTGGTGGTTTTGGATAAGTTACTTTGCCTGGAAACGCCTTGCCATAACTGAGTAGTTCAGCAAAAGATTGTGGCGGATTGCTTAGAGTCTGTTTATCATGGATGAAAACAAGTTGACCTACACCCCATGGCGCTTCTAAGCCTAATGTTGGCTCTGCAAAATCGCTATCAACGGGTAGAGTTTTATTAATAAACTCCCAACTCGGTAATCTCTCAGTAAATGGACCAAATAATAGCTTATTATTTTTCATGGATTTAAAGTTTTCACCATTAATCCAAACCATATCCACGCTACCGCCTTCATTTTTTCCAACAGTCTTTTCTGCAATCAGGCGTGATGTACTTTCTGCAATATCAGCAACTTTAACGTGCTTTAAAGTCACACCATAATTACGCTGTAACTCTTTATCAGCCCAACGAAGATAGTTATTTATCTCTTGGCTGCCCCCCCAAGCATGAAAATATACAGTTTGTCCCTTCGCTTTCTGCTCTATCTCTTTCCATGTGTCCGTAGCATTAACACCAAAAGAAAGTATTACGCTATTGAGCAATAACAACCATTTTTTCATCTTTTTTCCTTTATCCATTAAAGAGTATTTTTATTATGTTAGTCCCGATTATAGTGTATAAATAATGATTATTCAGAGCTTTGTCGTTATATTTAATAATAAAAACACTAATAATATCTATGCTTGAGAAATCAAAACTCTAAACGTTATTAACTGATCTTCCGTATAATCAACTGATATATCATAACCATTTAATTGCGCGATATTCTTCACAATCGAAAGGCCTAGGCCATGCCTGTCAGTGTGGGTTCGTGAACTATCAGCCTGATAGAGTGGTTTAAATAGATTATCTAGATTTTCTTGTGTCAGTTTGATCGCTGTCGTATTTCTAACCTCTAACATAATATGACTAACACTGTCATACCTTATAGAAGCAATAACGTCGGTATTCTCGGCACTATAAAATAATGCGTTATCCAGTAAGTTTTTCACTATAGTTTCTAGACTAAATTTATCAGCATGAATAAAAGACGACTCCAAAGATGAAGTAAACGTTAAGCGGGTAAATATATCAGGGTATTTAAATTGTAACTCTGCACTTATCCTTTCAGCAAAGATATTTATATCAATATCTTTTTTCTCAATGCGGTAATAACCTGATGCACTCTGATTCAACATCATTAATTGGTTAACTATATCTTTCATATTAGATGCAATCGAAAGTACATCTTCTTTGTAAGTTGCTGAGATTCGAATATCATCAGGGAAACGAATGTTCATTTCACTCAAGCTTATAAGTTCTGCAATCGGTGTTTTAAGCTCATGGGCAATATCAGAAGACAACCGCTTTTCATTATCAATATTTTGAATATTCAATTCAATATATCGATTGAGCTCTTTTCTTATAGGTGCTATTTCTCTGCTCTCTTGCGGATTTTTTGCTATTTTTTGAGTATTCGCATCTAATTCTGAAATTTCTTTATTTAATAGATATAGTGAATCAAGCTCTTTATCCACAACTCGGATCACCACAAATCGAATACCAAAAATTACGGTAATGAAAACAAACAGTAGGGATATATCTGCAATAAGTAATATATTACTTACTCTTTGATTAGAGATGGCCAGAGTTAGATACATAGTCTCTATATAAGTAATTTCACTTGGCTTAACATCGGATGATAGCTGTGGCTGAAATCGAGCTGAAATGGCTTTTCCCATACTGCCATCCGGAAGCTTAATATCGAAGATTTGACTATCATGAGTCATAACATCTTGGTAATCTAAATCTACATTATCAAAAAAATCAAGTGATTTAGATTTAGCAAAGGTGCCCTCTTCTGTCCATATCTGAAAATATTGTGCATTTTCTTGTCGCTCAAACTGAGGCATAAAACCTTTATGATATTCAAACTCAATACCATCATTTTCTATTTCAATCAAAGATTTGAAGTAATTTGATTTTTCAACTAACGCATCATCAAACTGCTGATCCACCCAGGCATCTAAAATAAAATCCAAAGACAAAAAAACGACTAACAAAATGATACCAATAATTACTGTCAGTGCATTAACTAACCTATCTTTTATTGAGTACATGAGCGTTTTTCCAAGTAATAACCAAAACCACGTTTATTTTTAATGGGTAACTCACCCTCTAACGCTTTTGCTTTTTTACGCACAGAAGAAAGGTGTGACTCTATGGTATTTTTTGAAAGAGAATCAAATGATCCTACGACGTAACTACTAATATTCTCAGTCGTCATTACTTGGTTTTTCGATAAGAATAGACACTCAATGATTTTGTATTCATTTTTCGTTAAGTCAATTAATTGCCCATTAAACTCCAACTCTTTTTTAGCAAGGTCGAGCCTAAAACCACCTGACTTTACCTCATCATCATTATTTTTCACTGTACCTCTGCGAGCAACTGTTAGAATTCTTGCATGCAGTTCATCAAAAGAAAATGGTTTTACTAGATAATCATCCGCACCTGAAAGCAAACCCTCAATACGATCTTCTGGCTGTGATTTTGCTGATAAAATAATCACTTTAACGTCATTGCCCATTTTACGAATACTTTTTAATAACGTGATGCCATCAACGTTAGGTAACATCAAATCTAAAATAATAAAATCATACTCATTAATGAGCGCCATTGACAAGCCAACTGAGCCATCTCCAGTTTCATCAATCGTAAAACCTAGATTACTTAAGCCAACGACCAAACTACGTCGCAAATGTTCAGAGTCTTCAATCAAGAGTATCTTCATTTATTTATACCATAGCTACTTTTTATAAACTGATAATAGCAAAAATGGGGAAATCATTCTCATGATCCCCCCATTTCATCTCTCAACTTAATAGACCAATTATAGTCCTTGAGTTAACATAATATCTAATGTGTTATCTTTAGCTTTTGTTTTCACACCAAATAAACCTAATGTGGTATGAAATAAGTTATCGTGAGAGTAGTCACCTATTGCCGATTTTTTAACAACACTCGCTTTATCTAGCCCTTTTTGGTTTGCGTAATCATTACTCATCCAAATATACCAAGGCACATGAGTCTGCTCTTTTGGCGCAATCATGTATGGCGCACCATGAAGATATAAACCATTCTCACCTAATGACTCACCATGATCTGAAATATACAGTAATACTACATTGTATTTATTTGAATAGGCTTCTAATTTTTTAATCGTTTGTGCTATAACATAATCGGTATACACCAGAGTATTATCATAAACATTGATGATCTCTCTGTCTGTACAGTTCTCAATATCACTACGATTACAGGCCGGTGTATATACTGCCATATTTTCAGGATAACGCTTCCAATACGTTGGACCATGGCTACCAATCATATGCAGCACATACATTTGATCGCCTTTGGTATGTTGAATTCGCTCATCCAATCCCTCTAATAAGATTTCATCATAACAACTTGAGCCATTACATAATGCTGATTTTTCATGATTGGTAATCATCTCTTTTTCAATGTTTTTAGCTACCGCTTTATCACCGCCGTCATTGTCAATCCACACTATTTTTACACCCGCATGGGTTAACACATCCAATAAATCGTCTTGGCTATTCGCACGATCTTTATTGTAATTAGTACGCTTCATGTTAGAGAACATGCATGGTAATGAGTGTGCCGTTGCAGTACCACATGAACTAACATTCTGAAATGCTATTAGTCCTAAATCTTTTGTGTATGGGTTTGTTTCTCTTACATAACCATTGTAAGTGCTGTTTTGGGCGCGAGCTGTTTCACCCACTAACATCACCATTAGAGTTGGCTTACCATTCTTCGCAGGAATAAGCGCCGCATCTTCACCAATCTTGATGTAATCCAAAGGAGCTGTTAAATACTCATTATTAATATATTTTACTGTATTGAAAGCGTCTGCTGGATTAATCATTTTATTAAGGTATGAGTTATTTCGACCAATAGAGACGTAATCTTTAAAATAAAAAACTGAAATTAATAATATGCCTACAATCGCTATACTTATTAATGTTGCTCGATGAAAAAGTTCTTTCGCCCATGATGTATGACGTACAATTTTGACCCTTAATAGCAGTGCCGCCGGCATGAACCCCAAAAAAACCACATATAAAATTGAAGCACCACTTAAATAGGAAGAGGCTTCATCCACATTAGTCTCAAAGATATTCTCTATCATGGCATAATCAAACATGGTGTTGTACTGCAACCCGGCATAAAACGCCATGGCTGATGTAATAACTAATACCGTAACAACACCTTTAAATACATAAGGAAAAGCAATAAGAGAGAAAATCATGATAAATGCACAAGTTAAAAGTGCGGGTGTCAAAAACAAAAAGACTGCCTGACCTTGAGAAAGCGCATAAATCTTTTCATTAATTGGGTAATTAAACACAACAGCAAAATACAACGAAACAATAGTGATTAAAGACACCATGTTCAGCTCTATTTTTTGATTTTTAAATTTTGAGAACAGTTCCGACAACACAAGCATACCTTCAGATCTTTTAAGAATGAGACGAGTGTCACATATCAAACTTAAGATCCACTGAAGATAGACTTATGATCGACTGTTTTATTGCTTATGCCTTAAATGTAATTGATAAATAGCACTTTAAAATTACTAATAAATTCATCTAAAATCATCAGCACTCAACCACTTTATATATCATACTTAACTATATGAACAAGTAAGTCATTTATTGGAGGGTACAGCATAATGAAAAAAATAGGGTTTTCTTTATTGTTATTGGTGCCCACCGTTTTATGGGGTGCCGCATCACGTTTTACTGAGGTATGGTGGGTAGAAAATATCATCGGTATTCCTAGTATTATCACCGGAATTTATTGCCTCTCTTTTGTTTTATTATTACTTTGCAGGTACTATCTTTATTCATTTATTTGCTTAATACTTGCTTCTCTATGGCTATACCAAAGTCCGTCGCAACAATACACGACCGCCTCCTGTCAAGACCCTTTAAAAGTACTTCAATATAACCTCTATTATACCAATCCTGAACTTTCACCCTTTTTAGACTACTTGGGAAAAAATGATATTGATCTTGTTGTACTTCAAGAGACTGCACCATGGCATGGAGATAAATTAATGGCACTAATTGATGAGTACCCTTATCAATTTGGTGGGAAACCTAAAATAGGCTACCCGAGTGGTCAAATGGTAATAAGTAAACAACCTATTAACTTAAGAGCACACAATACACTTGCAGGTCATTATATGATAAGTGGTGTATGGCAAAGTAGTGAAAATCGTCCGATTAGCTTATATACTGCACACCCTCCCTCGCCAAGAACAGAACAACTTTGGCATGAAAGGAATGCTTTAATTAACAGTTTAGAACGCCTAGCTAATTACTCTCCATATCCCGACACTCTGATTATTGGTGATTTCAATTTATCAGCGAATACATCCCGTTTTGAGCATACTTATCAAGATTATCAAACGGCTCCCGTTCAAAGTTGGCCAAGAAAAATTAGCGGTATATTCATCCCCTCTTTTACTCAAATTGCCATTGATCATTTTTGGTTAAGATCAACAGAATCTTCATCATTGTTCATCTGTAAACGTGAGGTTTTATCTCAATTTTCGGGCTCTGATCACAGTGCAGTTGTCACATATTTAAGTACAAAAACTAAGACGTAAAAAACAACGTATTAGTTTTAAACGCACAATTATTTCCATACTCTTTTGCAAGAATCAAATTATCTTCCGCATCAAACCAAATATCTTCAATCTTCTCCAATGAGTTTATCTCCGTAATACCTGCATTTAAGGTGATAAAGCCCACATACATATAAAGATGGAGAATAACATTTACCTAATTACATATATAATAAATTTAATATAAATAGAAAAGAACACAGAGTCTTTAATATCCTCTTATATTTTGATGGACTAAAGGCTCACTACTATCTTTAAAATACTAGGCTTTGATACATAAACCCTAGTGTAATACTATAATCAAACTTAGATACGTTAAAATAAACCAAGTAATGTTAAAAAACCTACAGAAATTAATAATAAATTGATTTTTATGTTTTACAACCTTAATACTCAGAACCTACCCCTAAATATAAATACCGTTTGTCATATTATTTAATATAAGGAAGAGTCATTAACTTCATCAAAAAATTCCTTTATTTTCCATTCTCAATATATATAATTGCCCGGAAATCATTCTCGAGGAAAATAACATGGCTAAAGGTAAAATACTTATTGTTGAAGATGATCCTGAAATAGGTCGTCTTACTCAAATGTATTTGGAAGCTGAACTCTATGATTCTTATATTATTGATAATGGTTTAGCTGTAATCGATGCAATACGAGAATACAAACCCGACTTGATTTTATTGGACCTTATGCTGCCAGGCATGAGCGGAGCGGATATTTGCCGTGAAGCCAGACGTTTCTATAACGGCATGATTTTAATCCTTACTGCATCTGATGATGAAATGAGTGAAGTAAGTCTATTTAAGTTTGGGGCTGATGATTATGTCACTAAGCCAATTAGAGGGCACATATTACTTGCACGAATTGAAGCTTTACTTCGTCGAACACGACTTAAAAATGATGACCAAAAACCTAAGGTTACGCACCAAAATATCACTATAGACATTAAATCACAAACCGCTTGGTACAAACTTTCAGATCTTCAATTAACCAGTGCAGAGTTCGAGATATTACATGTATTAATCGACAATGTGGGGCAAGTAGTTACAAGAGAAGAGTGCTGTAAAGTATTTAGAGGGATTGATTATGGGTTTAATGATAGATCCATCGACATGAGAATTTCTGGTTTAAGGAAAAAATTAATTTCCAATAACTCGCCAAACAATTTAATTCGTACCATCCGTAACAAAGGATATATGCTTGTTTCACTTTAAATCACTGCCCTCAATGTTTTCAAGGCTCTATTTTGGCCTTACTGTTTCATTAATTGCTACTTTATATATTTTTCTTACCTTTAGTGATAATTACCTTAGAAAAAATGATGTGGCAATATTTTTAAACGATGGTCATTATTTTTTAGCACAATACCAAGCGCAAAAAGGCAGTGAAAACTCATTATATAAAGAATTAGAGAAGACAAAAAAAGAGACTTTTTACATCTTTAAATTAGAGATAATTTCAAATTGGGACGGTTCCCCTCCATGTGATACTTGCGAAGAAATATTCAACTTAGACTCAATCCCTATCTACTTAACCAAAAATGACCTATACGTTACAATCCTCCCCATTCCAAATACGAATGATCATTTTGTTTTTAGTGAACATGAAGAGTTTTTTTCTGATGGTACTCCTTGGTACGAAGATCCTGAAATTATATTCATTTTAGCTCTCACAGGCTGTGTTGTTTTTGTTCTCTGTATTTCTATTTATCTCCCTTTACGTCAATTACAGAAACAAACACATAACTTCCAGCAAACACAAAGAATATTTGGCAATGGTAACCTTCAAGAGAGAGCTGATGAGACATTACCAGCACCTGTAGGTCATCTTGCAACCAGTTTCAATAAAATGGCTAATGAAATTGAAAGTCGAGTAATTCAAAGCCAAATATTTGCACAAGCGATCCCTCATGAAGTTCGAACACCTCTTAGTCGTATTCAATTAGTAAATGATTTACTTAGAATAAAAAGTAAGCCGAGTGAAGCGACTCTGCATGATGATATTGATTTATATATTGAAGACATTAATAACCTAACAACCAAGATTATTATGTTATCTAAATTAACCTCAATGGAGTCTTCTTTTTATGAAACACATTGTTCTAATCTCAACATGACGCTTTTTATCCCTTTAAGAATTGAAGCTCACTCTCATAAACATATCAATCTTAGCTCTACTCTTCAAAACAGCCCAACGATTCGATGCGACAGTACAATGGCAAGATTAGTCGTCGATAATTTAATTAAAAATGCCATCAAATACACCAATACTCTCGTAGATATACGCTTAATAAACCATAATGACTATCTCGAAATATCAATTGAAGATGACGGGGCTGGTATTCCAGAAACCAAACGAAAAGAAGTTTTTATGCCCTTTGCTCGTCTAGATAAAAGTCGAAACAGTAAAACAGGAGGCTTTGGGCTTGGACTTGCTATTGCTCATGCAGCTGCAACACGCCTAGATTGGGAAATTAAGGTCACCGACAGTACAATGAATGGTGCTAAATTTATCATAAAAATACCAATATAAAAGCTATATCATAACAATAGCCGCTCATTCAACTAAACGGCTTAAACTATAATATATTAATCATAAGAGCTAAAAGTATAATATATAAGGTGTATTTTTTAATGTATTTAATAAGTATATTAATACTATTATTATGCTTCGTATTAATCTATCTACTTTAGGAGTCTGTTTTGAAATATCAAAAAATATTGCGACTGCTAGTTTATGAGATATTTCTGATTGAACCGACAATGTTGTTAAGCCATCATTATGAGGACTAAATCTCCCTCTCCGCCCATTTATATAATCCGATCATAGCTAATGAAAGAATAAAACACACAATAAATAATGGTGTAGCTCCGCCCAATTGAATCAAAATACCGCCCACTAAAGGCGCAAGCGCAAAACCTAGTCCATAAATAGCTGCGGCACCAAAGTAACTACCTCGTAAATGTTTCGGGGCTAATTGATCTATTTGCACATTCAAAGTTGGAAAAGCAATTACCTCCCCTACACTTAAAATAAAACATGCCATCAACCAGCCTTCTGGAAAATCAACCGGTACCATTAAAAAACCAATTTGAGCTAGTGCCATCATCACCATACCAATCCGAGTGCGTGTAAATAATGGTACATTTTCAAGTAACTTGAGCATTGGGAATTGCAACACCACAATCGTTAATGTATTCACTAACACCAAGCCACTAATAAACTTAGCCGCATCGACAATATCGGTACGAACAATAACTTGGGGAATAGACGATTCATACTGGCCATACACAAACATCATGATTAAGTTCGCTGCAATTAGCTTAATAAAGAGTTTATCTTTACTAATAATACGCATCGTTGATAAAAACGATGTTACATCACTTGTACTTTTAGACAGTAATGTTTCACTATTACTTCTAGCAAAAGAGAGAAACAAAAAAAGGCCGAAAGCTAAATAGGTAATCCCCGTAACTAAGAACAGTACTTTAGGATGAGCTAAGCCTAGAGTAATCCCAATCAAAGGACCAATAGCTCCTCCTACATTAATGAGAAAATAGCGCACATTAAGCGCAAGCTCTCTATCCTTTTCATCGTCTAAATTATCTCCAATTACCGCTTTAGCTGGTGCCTCTATCATAGGTCGCATTAAGCCGCACATAGCAACTAAGATAAACAGTTGAAAAATAGAGTTCGCAATGCCAATCCCTGAATACGAAAATGCAGCAATAATACACCCAGATACCATAACCCATTTACGACCAAATTTATCAGATAGCCAACCTGAATATAATCCAGTAAATGATCCCACTACCGCTGAACCAGCTAAAATAGATCCAACCATAACTGCACTGGCATTAAAGTCTTGATAAAGAATAACGATGAGAAATGGCCAAGCCATAAAATACGTAGTTCGAGCCAGAAGAGTTCCAACTAATACCGTCCAAATAATATGGTTAAAACGAGAAAGACGTCCCCATTGTAATACGCTTCCACTTTCTTCCATTTTACTGTTGTCCTTTGCTATTTTCGTCTCTTCCATACTCCCTCCTTGGGATCTTCTACCTAGCTTATTTTTATCATTTCCCTTTGTTTAAAAAGTATACCGATTAGCATTAAATTTATAAGAGTATAAGTCTCTTAAGTTTACTGTTATTTTGAATAAAACCAGTCTATTACACTGCGTTATTCCCCATTCCCAAATGTAGTGGTCAAGTAAAACTGGCCACCGTTTTATATTCTAACCAATATTGTTGCTCTGCAAGGTTAGGTGGTAATCCATCATTGTGCTGATGAGGCCTGATATTACTGAAGTAACCAATTATATATTTGGTTATTGAATGTTTTGCTTCAGCAAAACTTTTATATCCATTCTTAGGAACCCATTCACTTTTTAAACTTCTAAAGAATCTTTCCATTGGACTATTATCCCAGCAATTACCACGACGACTCATGCTTTGAGTTATTTGATATTGCCATAATTTTTGCCTGAACTTTAAACTTGTATAGTGGCAACCTTGATCGCTATGGAACATGACATTTGATGGTTTTCCTCGTAATTCATACGCTATTGAAAGTGCTTTCGCTGTAAGGTTACTATCAGGTGAAAGTGACAATGACCAACCAATCGGTTTTCGTGAAAATAGGTCAATAACAACAGCTAAATAAGCCCACCTTGTACCAATCCAAATGTAAGTGACATCACCACACCAAATTTGATTTGGTTGCTTAACGTCAAATTGTCGTTTCAATAAATTAGGGGCAATAATACTCTCATGATCCGCTTTCTTATAATTATGCTTCGGTATTTGCGTGCTTACTAAATTAAGCAATTTCATTAACTTAGTCGCACGATAGCGGCTAAGTGGTATCCCTCTTTGGGATACCATTTTTGCTATACTTCTCGCCCCAGCAGAGCCATTACTAATGCGATGTACTTCTTTAACTTCTGAGTATAGCTCTAATAATTCACCGTCAATATTTCTTGGTTTTGCCTTCCAATACTTATAACTACTCCGATGAATACCAAAGGTTTCACAAAGAATGCTTATACTGTGGCTCTGCCTGAGTTTATCTATTAATGCGAATTGTTCAGTGAGTCTGACATCAACAGAGCCGTAGCCTTTTTTAGTATTTCATTATGCTCCTCGAGACGAGCAAGTTTACTTTTTTAACTCGCGAATTTCTATTTGTTCGGGAGTGATGGGAGATGCCGCTGGCATCACTCCACTTAACTCATCTTTTAGCTGCTGAACCCACTTAGTCATCGCGGATTTACTTACGTTCATAACCTGGGAAGCTTCAGTAATTGAGTATCCTTGCTCAATGACTAACTGAGCGGCTTCTAACTTGTATGTTGCGCTATAGTTCTTTCTTGGACGTTTTGTCATTATGTACACCTATTTAATTCTGAAATGATTATATCATTTCTAATTAGGTGGCCAAATTCACTATGCCACTACAAAAACCCTTACTTATGTTAAGGTTTATTTAACCTCATATATTGAATTATTAAACTTACTAAACAAGATAAAAGTGATATCTTTGCCCTTCCTGTCTCTATGAATAATGAACATGACTTTTAATAAACCCCATTTACAGCGTTTCTTTCCTTTTTACCTAGCAGCACTATTAACTCTAACACCTTGGGTTAGTTCACCAACCGCTTTAGTTATGGGGTTTGCTCTAGCAAGTTTTGGTTTTGTACCTACTACTTTTGCACTTGGTAAAGTCACTAAAAAATTATTGGCTTACTCTATCGTTGGCTTAGGATTTGGTATTCAACTAAATGAGGCGGTAGAAGCAACGTCAAATGGGATTGGTATCATTTTATCAACGATTGTTGGTACATTAGTTCTGGGTTGGGTGCTCGCTCGACTCATGAAACTTGATAAAGTGACTGGGCATTTGATCGCATCTGGTACTGCGATTTGTGGCGGTAGCGCTATTGCTGCAGTTGCCCCTGCGATTAATGCTGATGAAGAATCTACAGGTCTTGCTTTAGCTACCGTATTTGTATTGAACTCAATTGCACTCTTTATTTTCCCTGTCATTGGACATGCATTAGAGCTAAGCCAACACGCCTTTGGTACTTGGGCAGCTATTGCGATTCACGATACTTCATCCGTGGTTGGTGCCGCCTCAGCATACGGCGAAGAAGCGTTAAAAACCGCAACAACGCTTAAATTAGCACGTGCATTATGGATTGTTCCTGTTGCCTTTATTAGTGCTCTACTTTTTCGTAGCAACAGTAAAAAAATCACGATCCCTTACTTCATCCTTTTCTATTGCTTCGCTATTTTAATTAGTGATAACTTACCGCAGTTTCATGTGGTTTATGAGGGTATTTTTGAACTATCGAAAAAGCTATTGGTATTGTGCTTATTCTTTATCGGCTGTGGAATTTCGATTGAAAAAATCAAAGCAGCAGGCGCAAAGCCATTGATCTTTGGTGTTAGCTTGTGGGTTGTGATATCAACAACCTCTCTACTATATATTATGAATTACGCTTCATAATAAAATTTACAGCATGACAGTTTCTTAAAGTTGCACCCTACTTTTAATAAATGGGTACGTACATACTGATTTATTCGTTTTATAGTGATAAATAAATCTTAAAGCTGTCATGCTTCTCCATATTCTTTTCCTATTAAAGACTTCCACATATAGAAACTGTAAGTACCTGTATAAAGGATAAAATCCATTCCTTTTCATCCTGAAGTAAACAATACCTTAAGATATGTAAACTCATTACACCTAAACCATTAACCATATGTAGATATATGTTAATTACCAAAGAAAAATAACGGCGTTAATTTTTTGTTTTTAAGCTTTAAATTCAATGAAATTATAAAAAATACCGTTCAAAAAACATTAAAAACAACAAGTTAATTAACATTGAAAATTTTCAGAATGGTGTTTTATTTAAGCCGGTTTCATGTACACTATAAAAAACTAACTGGCTTGGGATTATTGTGAATCATTTGTATAAAAGTATAATTATATTTATTTTATCTATTCTCATGTATGAGCTATCCTCATTTTTCTTTATAGTGGAATACAATGTTTATTATATTTTTTTAGTTCACTCTTTAATCATTACTTTAATTAATTATAGTGGCTTAAAGTATGTACCATCAATATTGATTTCATTCATAATTTACTATGATCCATATTTCTTAATCAATGATAAGTTTTCATTCTTTTGTTTACTTTCATCACTATTTATTTCATTTGTATCATCAATAGTATTCAAACACTTAAACAAGATAAATATTAACAATAATGAATTAAATTATATGATAGTCTATGTAGTTGCACTCCCAATAGTATATAATTTATTTTACTACCTGCTATCTCATATTTGGGTTATAGATTTAAATATTTTCTCAATGGATGGGGCCCTGATCAGTTTGTATTTTTCAGATGTTCTAAACTCTCTTAGCATTACACCTATATTTTTTATAATTTCTGAATATTACTTAAATAACAACAAGATTAAATTATCAACGCCAAAATTAGAAATTTTTTACTACATACCATTCACCCTTGTTTTTATACTTTATTTACTTTACCCATCAGAACAGTATAAAGAATTAATTTTATTCTTATTCGTTCCATCTATTGGGTTCATAATCGGATTTAAAGGACGATTAGAACCATGGTTAATTTGTGCAATAGTTTCAATCGGAATATATATAGGTAAATGTGAACAGCTTAATAATGGGATAATATCAATATATGAATTCAACTCATCATTACTATTTTTAGTTGTAATAAATTTCTTTTTATTCCTATTATTAATAAAGGGAACTTTTTATAATTCACTATTAAAAAACAAGAATAAAATATTAAGTAGAGACCCTGTCACACTAATAAATAATATAAATTGCTTACTGGATGACTGCAAAAATAAGAATAATTTAATATTAATAGAGATTAATTTTCAAGATTTCTTTTCTTCTTATATTGGATTGAAATTCAAAGATAAAATATCAATTTATAATAAAGTGAAAGTCGTGCTTGAAAATTACTACCTTGTAAATTCATACCTTTCACCTAACTCCTCTGGCCTTATTTTATCTTTTTCAGAAGATATAGATAATGTACATAATGAAACTTTATTGAATAAAATAAATGATATAGTTTCCAATATCGAAGTTACCGTTAGTAACAATATTTTAAATATTGACAATATAAATATTAAGGGAATGAAAATTAACCTACTTAGTAATAGTTCACTTGTAGATAGTATTTCAAAACTATGCGATAGTACATCTATTAACAATACACCATTATGGATTGAAAGTGATATTATAGATTGCAAGATAGAAGAAACCATATACTCTAAGTCATTGATATCAGATGATTATATATCTATACATTTTCAACAGTACCAATCAAACTTTAGCGACCACTTATATGGTGAAATATTAACCCGAGTCGTTCATAAAGATAAAATTGAAAGTATTTATAAATATTTCCCTATGATGAGTAAATTTTCTCTTTTTATGAAACTAGATTTCATTGTACTAGAAAAAACATTTTCATTAATAAATACTAACAACCTTGATTTAAGTAAAGTTGGCTACATATCCTTAAATATATCAACACAAAGCTTATCGAGTGATGTATTTTTAGAAAAAATAGATTTACTATTTACAGAGTTTTCTGTTATTCCTGAAAAATATTGTTTTGAAATATCAGAAAGTGAAATTTCTTTAGATTCAAATATTTATATGTCCAACATTATTGGACTAAAAAAACGAGGGGTAAAAATTGCGATTGATGACCTTGGTTCAGGGTGTTCTGGTTTTAATTATTTAAAAAACCTGCCTTATGACATAATCAAGTTTGATGGAGAGTTCATTAAAAATATTGAACGAAATGAAAGTGACTACTCGATAGTCAAAGCCATCAATAACTTTTGTTTAGATATGAATAAAGAAACCGTAGCCGAATTTGTTGAAACAGAAGAACAATGTAAATTACTAAAAGAATTAGGTATAACCTATTTTCAAGGTTTTTTTGTAGCCAAACCAGTTCCATTTCAAAGTTTTTTAAATAAATACGAATTAAATAATTAATTGCTATTTTCGAACATCAAGCTTTCATACAACTCGCTAACCCTATCCATACACCTAGGGTTAGCTTCCATTCGCTGATAATGTGAAATAGTCTTATTTAGATACTCTTGATGATCACCATCAGACAAATTCCACATTTCACTTCCAACCGCCGTAAGCATTTTAGGCGTTTGATTACTAACATGCAGTACTTCATAAAAACGTTTATTCTCTTTAAGCAAAGTTTCTGAAATCAATCCAAAGCCCATCTTTATCAGGTCACTCCTAACCATATAGTTATGCAGAACAGGACAAAGGATAAACTCCAATTCAGTGTCACTATTACGTAATTGAATAGAACGAACCAACTCAATCAATAAATCACCACCAACACCAGCGATAATAATCAGATTCTTTTTATTCTCCACTAATGGTAATTTAGCGACATCCATACAATGCACTTTCCACTGAGGTTGAATCGCCGATGCGTGTTTTTGAAGCTGACTTTCAAGCTCAACCATCAACTCATCCACGACATCAACAAAGTGAATCACACTCTTTGGTTGTGAAGCCAATAATGCAACGCCTAATTGACCATGATCGCAGCAGCAATCCCAAATATGATCGTAATGCTTTGTGACTTTATTTTTGATGGTATCTAAACGAGAACTTAATTTCATGACTCTTATATCGGTAGTGAAAATCAGCCACAGTATATAGTATTTTTTTCATAAAAATCAGGTAAGCTACCAGATAGAATTTTTAATCCAATGGTAACTATATAATGTATAAACTGATCGCACTGGATATGGACGGCACTCTGCTTAACTCTGATAAGCAAATCTCAGCGGAAAACAAAGCCGCAATTGCAACAGCTCGTGAAAAAGGGGTTGTGGTTGTATTGGCCTCTGGTCGTCCGTTAAATGGCATGAAACCACAACTTGAAGAGCTAGGCATGACAACAGAGGACGATTACGTTCTTAGTTACAATGCATCATTAGTTCAAAAAGTAAAAAGCGAAGAAGTGATCCGTAGTCAAATCATTACTGGTGATGATGCAAAAACTATTGCTAAGCTAGCCAAAAAATTAGGTGTTCATATCCACGCTTTCTCTCAAGAAAAAGGCTTAATCACCCCACAGTTAAATCATTACACAGAACATGAATCTAGCATCACTGGTATGCCAATTACAGTGATTGATTTTGAAGAACTCGCAGATGACGAGCAAATCATGAAAGCCATGATGATTGATGAGCCAGAACTGCTTTCTGCTGCGATTAAACAGCTGCCAGCAGAGTTATACGAACAATTTACTATTGTGCAAAGTGCCCCTTTCTTCTTAGAATTCTTAAACCCAAACAGCAATAAGGGTGTGGGCGTAAAAGCATTAGCGGATCACCTTGGTATTAGTGCAGATGAAGTTATTTGCATGGGCGATGCAGGCAATGACTGGCACATGATTAAATATGCAGGACTTGGTGTTGCAATGGCGAATGCGACTGATGATATCAAAGAAATTGCGAACCATATTACCGTCAGTAATAATGATCACGGTGTTGCTAAAGTGATTGAAGAGTTTGTGTTAAACGTTTAATTATTTACATTACGTTCGCCACTCAAGGAATCTAACAAATAAAACCCCAGAACACTTACATACTCTGGGGTTTTTATTTAATGCTAAACTGTTGTTAATTCTGATTCGCTTTGTTCTGAATTACTAGGCTTCTGATTCAACTAACTTTTCATCTTGGTCATTACCACTGTTTTTCTTTTTCAGTGAAATCAAGATCAGTGAACACACCATACCAAGTACCGCTACAGTTAAACCAATACCAAAGATCATTTGGTAAGCTTCAATCGCAGGGTAAGTGTCGATGATCCAACCATTTAATGCATAAGCCCAGAACACAGAAGCGTAAGCCGCAAACGAACCAACACTCATTGCAGAGCCACTATAATCTTTTGGCACACCTGCTTCGGCTACTGGCGCTAGAATGATACCTTTTGCTAAGAAGATGCTAAATGAGAAACACATTAGCAGCACCATGTTCATCATTAACATACCTTCCGTTTTAGGCAGTGCGATTGTCACACCTAAACAAACCGCTGTTAAAGCTAGTGCAAAAAACATCATTTTGATCGACGATTTAAATACGAAATCAGCAATAGAGCCCGCAACCAAACCAGCAACTACGCCCATCGCACCTGTATTAATAATGCCGAAGATAGCCGCTTGTGCTGTCGATAACCCAAATACCGCTTGTAGGTAAGGCACTGTGTAAATCAAAGTAATGTAAATCCAATATACCGTCAGAGAAGTAATTGCAGCTAACCATACTGTTGGCATTTTCAATACATGAAGCAGTCCTTTTAACGCTTCTTTATTTTTACTTTCACCTTGTTTAATTTCCATGTGGTTATCTGGTACAAATTTCCATACACAGAAAATCATAGGAAGAATTAATAGTGTATAGAAAACAATCGCGCCTTGGAATACAAGGATTGAACCGCCAACCAATGCCATGATACCAACGATCACCGCATTCATACTCATTTCAGCTGCGCGTCGCACAGACTCTAACAAACCAAACGCCATGCCTTTGTTTTTATCGCCTGACATTAATGTCACACCATTCACAACTGCAGGCCAGAATGCCGCATCAACTAAGCCCCAAAGCCCAGCAATCACAACCAGTACACTAAAGCCAGGTTCTAAGAAAATGATCCCCATCATACTTAAAAAACGTATTGCTAAGCTGGTCATTAAAATGGATTTTACAGAAAAACGGTTGTTGACCCAGCCAGCAGGAATATAGAAGAACATTGCCGAACCAATCAGCGTAAACAAGATCCCCATTTGGGTATTGTCTATTTGAAGTACTTCTAAAAGTAAATTGTAGAATGTGCCTTTAAATGCCTCAAAAGCAGAGTAAATGATCTGTCCTGACATCACGACTGAGAAGAAGCCAAATAGTTGGTTTCGACTGGTAAACCCTATTTTTTCAAATAAGTTCATAGCGGGTATCCTTTCACGTTATTGTTTTTAATATTGTAATTATTATTTTCTAGCTTTGTATTTCGATGGAAATTGATGTGCTATATCAGTACAAATACCATCAACTCCCCAATTAAACAGTTCGTTTGCACGAGCTAAATCATTCACAGTCCAAACATTGACTTTAATGCCTGATGCTTTGAATTTTTGTACCATTTCACGAGTCAAACCTTTCTCTTCAGGGTGAATATAATCGGCTTCACACCATTCAATAATTGAATTCCAGTCATCCCATAAGTTATGGCTTTCAAACAAACACGCAATTTTAGTTTGAGGGCTTTTGCGCTTAAACTCTGATAGTACAAGGTGGTTAAAACTTGAAATAATCAGCTCTCTCTCTGGGGCTAATTCTTTAAGAGCAATGATCAAATTATCAATTAATAAATGGCTCAACTTCGCACTTGCTGAACATGACTTAATCTCAATATTTAAGTTAAGTTCTTTTTCGTTTGCCATTGCGATTAATTGTTGAACTGTAGGTAAACGCTCATCAATATAATCATCACTAAACCAACTACCTGCATCAATAGAAGACAAATCAGCATTGCTAATGTCACATAAGCGACCACTTTTATCAGTGCAGCGATCTAATGTATCATCATGAGAAATAATCACTGTGCCATCTTGTAGAATATCAACATCACATTCAAACCACTGAACACCATGATCTTTACATAATGAAAAAGCGGAAAGTGTATTTTCAGGTGCCAGGGAAGACATTCCACGATGCGCTATTAGTGTTTTCATTGTTTAACCTATTTTACGTGTTAGAAGATATGAGGATAATAACCTTAAGAACATTTCATAAATGTGACACAAACAAACAAAATGAGCATTCGAGCGCTCGATTGTGAACTTATTTGTTTTTTTGTCGAGTGCGTAACATTATATAAATAAAAACACACTCTATATGATTAATTTTTAAACGATTACAACCATGCTATACTATTTGGGTAATCAAGATGATGGGAAGGAACTAGGAGATTACCTAAAAGCAAACTAAAGAATTAAGCTAAAGCCATGCAATTTTCTAAAGACTTACTTTATGGTACAATACCCCATTAATTGAAACGTTATGTAATAAAAAACAGGCTACTTAAAAATGCAAACCAAAAAAAGTTTGGCTACTGAGATAATATTCTATTTATCTATCATTACCTTAACGTTATTGAGCATGCGACTGTCTGTTTTTTTTGCATCCGATATTGATCGTGTTCATGTTATCTCATTCACATCAGCATTTGTTGTCGCTGCTTTAATCCGCTATGGATTTAAAGTCGTTCCGAGCATTATTGTGGCCTTGTTATATCACTATATCTTTATTTCCGAACGACCTTTACATATAGCAGCCACCTTCTCTTTCTTTTTGCCCTTATCAAACTACGTCTTTGTTACCTTATATCAGCTTATTAATACACGTTTAAATCATGAAGATTACATGTTAAGAGCTTCTTTCTACACTGTAGTTATTGGTCTCTTCCTACCTCTAATTAACACACTCTCAATGATTTTTATCAGTGATATACTAGGCTATCCATTTATCGGTAGACCTAACTTCCTCTCTTACTCTGTATTAGCAGGGGCTATTTCACAATTACTTTTAACGCCTCTTTTTTATCTTTTATTTGGCTTCATTGACCCTAAACTTAGAAAGAAATATCTAGAGATTGATCTTTCGATGAAAAAAGACACAGTAAAAACACGTCTACATTATTTATGGGCGATCAGCTGTACCGTACTATTAATAAGTATGTTTTTCACAACAAATTTAATGACAATAAATACACTTTCTTTATTAATTGTCCCTATTGTTGCACTCGGCGTTGGTCGATTTGGAATAATTGAACCTTATATTATAACTATAATTAGTTGCCTTTTGGCTACTCACAATGGAATATCAAGTATTAATTCACAATTAATTAGTGAAGAAACTTTTTATAGTATGATAACGGTACTTTTCTCCATTGTTACATTTATTTTATTACTTACAGTTCAAGCTATTAAGAACCATTACACTCTTGAGAACACCATACAAAAAGAACGTTTAGATCCATATACAGGGTTACTATCAATGTCACAATTTAAAAGTGACATTGAGAATAATCATGGTAATACGGTTCTATTTATTGATATTCACGAGATGGTTAATAAATTAAAAGCTTTAGGTTTTGAAGGTAAAATACACTTAATTAAACGCTTAGCAAAATTTATAATCTTACTAAAGAAAAATAAAGGAAAGGCTTATTTACCCCCTTTTTCACAGGGGCTTTTATACAGGGCAACCGCATGAGTGGTTAAATTTTAACCTCTGAGAAAAAACCTGCCGTTAAAACAGATTCAAGCATTGAAGTATTCATCATGCATCGCTTTTGTTTACCCACGATACTCAGTTTTGTGGGCTCAGCTCTGAGCATGTTCAAGCTCATGTGTCGTAAGCAGGAAAGGTTTTCGGCACCATTATCTTTGAATATAGAGCAAGCATCTTCATTCATGCTGACATCGAGTACCCAGTGCATTGATTCGATCCCCCAATGCTCTCTGACCGCCACTGCTGCTTGCTCTGCACTTAATTCTTTTGAGCTAATGTAATAACGATATTCTAGACTGGGCTGTTTTCCTTTAATGGCACGAAAGCTTTCAATCATGATGATACTTTTTAAGCCTTTCCAACGAGAAAAGTTACCTTCTAGAGCTGTACTTGGTAATACATAACTTTGACGTGATTCAATACGGCCATGACCTTGCTCAAGGTTAATGAGTTTGTTTACTGTAGAGCGTTGATTTGAAAATGCTTTTTCAACAGATTTGCGTAGCGAGCCTTGATTGTTTTTTACTGCTAATAAGTAGTCTGCGCCCTTATCTATTATGACTTTGGCTATTGCCGTTTGGCATGCCATGGCATCAATAGTCACTAATGCGCCTTTAATATCAAGCATCTTAATAAGCTCTGGAATAGCTGTTATTTCATTACTTTTTTGCTCTGTTTTTAACTGCCCTAAAACCAATTTGTTTGAAGAGGCGTAAGCACTCACCATATGGATAGTACTTGAGCGGTCGTCTCGATCATAAGAGCCACGAAGTGTCTTGCCATCAATAGCAACGACTTGGCCTTGAGTTAAAGAATGCACTGAAGACATCCAAGAGACGAAGCATTGATGAAATTGCTCTGGTTCAATATTTGAAACAATCCTAGCAATCGTATCATCGACAGGAATGTCATTTAAAAACATACCATTACGTTCAAACCAAGCGTGATGACCAAGAATGTATTCTCTAATATCAAACCAGCCTTTTGCTCCTGCAATAACAGCACACATTGAGCCGAATAGAACTTCAAAAAGGCAATAGGTTACTTTTGCACCTTGTCTTTGGTCTGTTATTTCATGAAAGTGTTCTTTAAAATGGTCAATGTGCATCGAATTCTCCTCGTTAAAGGAGGTATATGATCACAGGTAAATCTGATCGTCAAATCGATCGTTTAATTGATTAAAAAACATTCGTGATCTTGCCCTGGGCTTTTATATGTATTCCCTACCGATAACACATCTAAATTGGATATCAATGCACTTGTAAATTCACTTCATCTATTTAAGTTTAAATGGAAGCATGAGACCTTCAATCTAATCAGCCATAAAATAATTTGTACCAAACTTGATAAGCATGTTGATATAAACCTCACATTATCAAGTCTTTGCACACCATCAGAGACTCATACTCACGGTAGTGATATTAATTGGATTACCATAGATGAAAATGAAGATCATAAACTGAATAAATTAAGCCGCATACAAATGGCATTTAAAGAAAATAAATTTGTTCTCGTGTGTCAGCCCTATCTAAACCTAAATAACTCGACAGCACCTGCATATTTTGAAGTTCTTATTCGTTTATCCCAAGACAAAAAAAGTAAAGCTAATTTAACACCTGCGGAATTTTTTCCATCAATTACTGAATTTGGATTAGAAACAGAACTTGACCGATGGGTAATAAAAGAGACATTTAAAACGTTAAACGAATTTATTTCTCACTGGGATTCACTGGGTCGGTGCTCAATAAATTTAACAGCACAAGCATTAAACACACATTCAATAGCTCCGTTTATTTTAACAGAGGCAAAAAAATATAATATTGACCTAAGTAAAATATGTTTTGAAATAACAGAAAGTAGTGCAATAAACAATGAAGAAGCCGCTTTTACCACTATTCAAAAACTAAGAGAATATGGATGTAAAATTGCGTTAGATGACTTTGGAACAGGGTACGCTAGTTTTGACTATTTACGTCGACTTCCTATTGATATATTGAAAATTGATGGATCTTTTGTTCGTAATATCACACAAAGTAATATTGACAATACGATAGTAAAAGCAATGAGTCAGGTTGCTCAAGGTATGAAGTTAGCTACGGTTGCTGAGTTTGTTGAGTCCGAAGAACATATTCCTCTGCTGCGTGAAGCTGGTATAGATTATGCCCAAGGCTATGCTATCGCTAAACCACTAAGCTTAATCGACTATCTAAAAGAGCATCATTCAAATCTTGACGTTATGGCTAGTAAATAGAAATAATGTCAATTTGTAAAGCAGTTGATTATCAGTAAATAATCGACTGCTTTAGCTAGCTTGGATGCATAATAAAGACAGTTACATAATAAAAACGATAGCCTTAACCTTCTCTGAACTGTTATTGCTAAATAATAATTCTGATTCTTGAGTTATTTTAAGCCCATCACCAGAGTTTAGTTCCGTCTTACCGACCGATAATTCATCATTAATACTTTGTACAAAGACCTTATTACTTAACTCGATAGAAAGTGATTGCTGAGTATTTGGTTCTAAAATAAGTTGTTTTATAACTGCATCTTGTTTAATTAAAAATGAATCTCCACTAGCTGTTGGCGTTGCTATATCTACAAAGCCTTGCTCTTGAGAGAAAGCCTTCTGTTGATAGCTCGGCTTACCATTAAATACATTTGGTTGTAACCATATTTGCAATAAGTGCAATTCTTCATTTGAAGAGGGATTAAACTCACTGTGTTGAACCCCTGCCCCTGCCGACATCAGCTGATATTCACCAGGTACAAGTTTCTCACTTTGTCCCATGCTGTCTTTGTGAGCAATTGCACCTGACAACACAACGGTTAAGATTTCCATATTTTCATGACCATGGGTTGCAAAGCCACCTTCAGGCTTAACTCGATCTTCATTAATCACTCGTAAAGGACCAAAACCCATGTAACTCACATCATAGTAGTGACCAAAGGAGAAGGTATGTTTTGCATTCAACCAGCCAAAATTTGCACTACCACGCTCATTCGCTTTTCTTAATTCAAACATCTTCTTCCCCTTTGTCTACTACCCATAACTAACTGAAAGTTACTTTTGTACAGATAGTCGAGCTGCTAACCAACTATCTACAGCCACTTTACCGCCACCAGATAACATCAAAGAAACACTCGCTGCCAATAGTGCTAAACCAAACTCATAACCACCATTAGACATAAACAATCCATTAGGTAAGTGAACGCTTACAATCGCAATCAACATAGTAAACGCCAATACAAAGGCCGATGGTCGAGTCAATAAACCAAGAATAATAAATAGGCCACCAAAAAACTCAGCACTGCCTGCTAAAAATGCCATTGCAACACCCGGTGCTAGTCCAATAGATTCAAAGAATTGTCCAGTGCCAGCTAAACCATAACCACCAAACCACGCAAATAGTTTTTGAGCACCATGTGCCATGAAGATAATACCAACAGGAATACGAAGTGCTAATGTGTTAAAACCTGCATTTGAAGCTAGTAGTTGCTCAATTTTCTGTTTCATTTTATTTCCTTACCAAAATTCAATGTAAGAGGAGTTCCCTCTGTCGTTGCTAATCAGTATAGATAATCAGTTCATAAAGAAAATTGGAAGTATTTGAGCTTATAGTTCAATTTTTTTGAATATATAAATAGGCATGGTAGGGTAAGAGGTCTAGAATTCATCCTATTCTGTCATATTACAAATCAATACATCTACAATAAGGAATATCATGCAATCACCCATCACGCTTGATGCACTAAGAGCATTAGATGCCATTGATAGAAAAGGCAGTTTTGCAGCTGCAGCTAAGTCCTTATTTAAAGTCCCTTCTGCACTCACTTATACCATTAAAAAGCTCGAAGATGACCTTAATGTAGTTTTGTTTGATCGCTCAAAACAGAAAGCCCAATTGACCTCTGCAGGTAAGTTGATTCTAGAGCAAGGGCGAGAAATATTAATTGCAACTGATAGACTTGAGTCCGCAGTAAAAGAGCTAGATTCGGGATGGGAACGAGAGATCACCATTTCACGAGATACAATAGTTCCATTAAATCCTTTACTTGATACTCTAAATGAGTTCAATAAATTAGAACATGGCACTAGTATCACAATTTCAGAAGAATCTCTGAGTGGTGGTTGGGATGCATTGCACAGTAATCGAGCAGATATTGCCATTGGTGTTTCAGATGACTTACCTAAAGGCGAGTATCAAATCACAGAGATTGGTCGTGTGAACTTTCGTTTTTTCCGTTGCACAACACCATCCACTAGCTCAACTTAAGCGTCCTATCGAAGCAAGTGATTTATTGCAATACCCTTCATTAATAGTCTCTGATTCCTCTATTTTATTACCGACTAGAGACACTGGGTTATTTAAAAGTAAACGTCGTATTCGATTCCAAACCATGCAAGCAAAAATCCAAGCACAACTGGCTGGCGTTGGGGTTGGTTTTTTGCCTAGACATTTAATCCAACCCTATTTAGATTCAAGAGAATTAATCGAGAAAGAGTGTACAGTGGCAAGAGTCAATCCTCCTTTATTTATTGCTTGGCATAAAGATAACAAAGGAAATGCATGTGCATGGTTCACTCAAGCATTAGCGCATAAGAAATGGTTAACATAAATAAATACGCACATACAAAATCACAAAGCTAGCCTAGAAACTACTTATTTTTTCAGGTAATACGCTCTTTTATATTGGTACATTAGCTCATCAGATACACGAAACATATCAATAAGTTCCGTGCTATCTGAGCATGACCAACCAATAGAATAATGCGCTAGATAAGCTTCACCTCTATTATCTAAATACTTCAAATTTTGTTGGTTTTTTTGTAGCTGTTCAAAGAATAGTTCACACTCTTTTGTTGTCGTATTTTTGGCTAATAATGCAAATTCATCACCACCAATACGATAAAACTTCATATTATCAAGTAATAAATTAGAAATATTATTGCCCGTCACTCTAATTAGCTCATCACCTAAATAGTGTCCGTGCTTATCATTGATGGCTTTTAATCCATTCACATCAAAGATAAATAAACCAAAATTCCAATTGACTTCAGAATCTCTAAAGCGCTTTTGGAAGCTCAGTAAATCTTCATTAAATGCTTTTCTGTTTCCACATGATAATAAAGAATCAGTTCTAGCGATATCAGCAAGCTCTAACCAAGAAGAGAGTTGCTTAACAAAAAGCTCAAACACAAGCACTTGCTCTTCAAGCTCAGGGGTTGATACAAAGCGTAAACTTGCTAATAATTTATCTTCACTTGAGTTGATTTGAATACCTAAATGCTCACCTAATGGCGCAAATCGTAGCGCCCACTCAGTGTGAGGGAAAAGTTGAGATAATTGCAGCTCTACAGTATGAGGGACCTCATGAAAATCAAGAGATTTATACTCAGTTCCAAACTCAATAACCGCAGCTAAATTGTTCTTATTTAACTCTTCACGAAATAGCGCATCACGAATTAATGAGGTTTGTTTTTTAACTTGTATTTCAAGCTCTTGATTAAAGTTGGATAGCTTCTCATTATTTAATTCAATTAAACCTTTAGATGCATTCAATTCGGTATTTTTTGACTTCAATTCAAAAAGTTGACTCTGAATTGTTATGCTCATTTTATTTAACACTACAGCCATTCGATCAAATTCAGTAAATTGGTATTTTTTTTCTTTCGGTGATTTATTTAAAGCATAAGCAACTATTGTATCTTGCATTTCAAAAAGCTCTCTAGAGAGCCAACGGCTGATCCCCATAGCAATGAACAATACGGTAATAAATGTCCAACCGATAACACTAAATAGAGCAACTAGTGTTGATTTCATCTCTTTCAAACGAGCAATATCAGAAAATCGATAAGAAATATCTAGTTTTAATGGTGATGAGAAAAATGGATTATTTAAAATAAACAATCGGTCTAATGCATCATTATTGTCTGTAATAATATCATCTCTATCCGTCACCGAACTCCTTATCAAGCTAGAACCAATATGTTGATTAACATTAAAACTTTCATCCTGTAACAGAAAGTGTTGAAAGTGCTTTTCAATAGTATCAAATGAAATTAGTACGACTACATAACCAGAAGCCCGATATCGCCCCGCACCTTCTAAATTATACGCCAACATCGGAGTGATCAAAGCGACACCACGTGAAGACGACATTCCTTTTATTAGATTGGGTTCAGTATAAAACCGAGCTTCAGTTGATCCTTTTTCATAGATTGACTTATCTTTACTAATCTCTTTTAATAACTGACTATTTTCAAAATGATATGGACGGCCATATAGGTCATACAATGGCTCCCAATCATCATTTAATATATAGACACTATTAATCAAATTAGACAACTCACTAAACCGAGTAAGGTTATGCGTAACAACGCTAGAATAAAGAATATTTTCAAGTGCTTGGATATTAAACCTATCACGAGAAAGCCAATTCAAACTCTGCTGAATCCGATCAAATTCAGTTACAATTTCCTGTGCTATTGTCGATACAGCATTTTGAACCTGTTGCTCTTTTTGATCTAATAATGTTTGACCGATACTATTGGTTAAAAAGTGACTAATAAATAGTAATGGGGCTAATGCTGTAAATAATAGTACGTAAGTAAATACTTTACGTAGACTTAAAAATGGGCGAGAAATCATTGCTCCTCCACCTTCTTAGAAAATCGTTCTATTAAGTTTTCGATATATTTCATAGTCTGCTCTTCAGGCATTCCATCTACATGACGTGCGGCCCCCCTTGCTAATGCTTCCCAAATAAAAGACACTCGTAAACTTGTAGGCATCGGTTGGGAAAGAAGGTACTGCTGGTAAACTAAATACATAATATTTTTATCCGGAGATATTGATGCTCGGTTTACTTCAACAGAAGCTGAGATATATTGATGCTCATTAATAAGTAGCGTTAAAAATTCCTTATCTTGAGCCAATTCAATTAACTGTTGGATCATTTCTCTTTTTTCTGGATTTTGATAGCCTGCTTTAGTCATTATCAAAATTTTACCTCCTGATAATGATTTCATTGGTTTACCTTTATAGCTAGGTAAAGAAATAACTCCAAGATCATCACCAAAGACATCAAGTAAATCACTAACAGCCCAATCACCATCAATTAAATATGACGCTTGCCCATCAATAAATCGCTGACGGCTACAGCTGCTATCACAATTTGTACCAATATGGTTAAGGTTGGCAAAATCATAAAATAATCGTAATGCATCGACACTTCTTTCATCATCAAATTTAATCTGATCAAGAGGAATGTCAGGATGAAATAGACTAAAAAATGCCGAGAAATAATACATATTTCTCACACTAAAAGTAATGTGTGTTTTTGTTGGTTCTTGCTCTGATAGTAACTGTAGTTGTTCCCACTGAGTGATTGGTGTTTTGATGTTATTTTTATCATAAAATAACATCAAATGATTACCCAGAAACAGAGGCAAGCCCATATATTCATTGTCAACAATAGCACTTTGTTTTGCAGCATCTTCCAGCTGTTTTATGTTAATCCAGTGTTCTGGAATTGGCTTCAATCCTATAAATTCATGTAGTCCTAAAAAATCAGAAGGTACCCATGCAACATCTGGCATATAATTTTTAGAACGCGAGGCCAGTAACAGCTCCGCCTTCATTTCATCAATAGAAAACTTGCGGACGATTAATTGGTTCCCCGTTCTCGCTTCAAACTCTTGAGCTAATTTAGTATCGACGTTGTCACCAAAAGCACTCCAAAATTCAAGCACTTTTGCTTCAGACATCAGCGGGCTAAGAAACATCATAAATACAAAAAATCTACGCATAATAATTGAATATCTATTGAAATTAATAATAATTAAACAGCATGAAAGTCTGTTATGTCGAAACGATAATTATAACAGATAAAGCTAGAAGCAATGGTGTAGATTCATTAATTGGCAAGAAATTGACGAGAATTTATATAGTAATATTGGTTATTGTGAAGTCATAGAATCAAGTAATACTGAGATTATTCATTGAATCAATTATGCAGGAAAGTAGCTTGAGTGCATGGCTAGTGATTATTGGTATTGATACAGCCCATGAACATGGCATTCACAGGCTGATAATTTATTTATATACTATGTGTTGGGTTAATACTTAAAGCGCTCAATCTGTCCAACCATGGTATTACCTACTTCAATCAAGTTCTCAATCGAATGTTCAAGCTGCTGACTGTCTTGCTCTAATTCATTCGCTCCATTACGTAAATGATTCATATCCGAACTTACATTCGCAGTTACATTCGATTGCTCTTCACAGGCACTTGAAATCACCATAATCATGTCATTAATACTCGTGATTTCCAGGGCTATGTGATCAAGCGCTGATCCAGTTTGCTCTGATTTTTCAATCGTTTCAGACACCATATTTTTACTGGTTTGCGTCGCTTGAAAAGAAGCTTCAGCTTGAGTCTGTAATTTAATAATAATGGTTTCAATCTCTCGCGTAGAGTCATGTGTCTTACTTGCTAGTGCACGAACTTCATCAGCAACCACTGCAAACCCACGACCAGTCTCGCCCGCTCGTGCTGCTTCAATCGCTGCATTTAATGCTAATAAATTCGTTTGCTCTGCAATGCCTTTAATAACATCTAAAACACTACCAATATTATCACTGGTCTCTTTTAAATGTGATACTTCATTTGCAGTATGCTCTAAGTTAGAAACTAACGCGTTGATATTATCAATACTTGCTTTAATTGCGGTGCGGCTTTCAGCAGTAACACTACACGCTTTCGTAGCCTTAATAAGTGTTGATTCAGTGCTATTGGCAATCTCTTGAGTTGCAATATCCAACTGCTCAATATTGGTCACTGATGACGTTGTTAAGTCCATTTGTGTGTTAGTACTTACTAATGTTTTATCTTTAATTCCAGCAACGGTTGAAGAGACGTCTTTAAGCGTCAAGGCTGCCACAGACATATCTTTAATTATCGCTTGAACGGTATAGATAAAACCATTAAAACTGCCTGCAAGTTGCCCAATTTCATCTTCAGATTTCACAGGAATACGAGCCGTTAAGTTACCACCACCACCCGCGATATCTGCTAGTACATCTTTCACTTCGTTCAGTGGTGTTAATACTAATTTTTGTAATAACACGATAATAGATATCGCCATCAATACTGCAAGTAATAACACGGTAAATAAAGTCTGATTGAATGTTTGAACCAAACCGTCGGTTATAGGTTGTGTGGTTAACTCCATTTCAACAGAACCAATTTTTTCTCCATTCCAAACTAAATCAACCAACAGGTTATCATCACTTTTTTTATTAGAAGAAAATTGTGCTAACACTTGATTACGCTGATCAACAACTTTAATTGCCGTGATTACCGGATCTTTTTTGAATGATTCTATAATAGCTTGCGACACCGTACTATCATACACAAATACAGGTTCTTGTAAGATAACGTGCATTTGCTCTTTAAGCTCTGCCTTATGAGAGTCATATTCTGCTGTAAGTAGCGTATTATTTCGATACTGTATTGTTGCGGTCACTAATGAGGCGATGATCACCATCACAATGATTAATGAAGTTAAAATTTTAGCGGTAATTGTTTTCATTTTATTGCCCTGAAATTGGATCAAACCAATATAAAGAAGGAATTGATTTGGTACTTTCTGTTAAATCTGGATTCTTTAAATCAAAAATAACGCGATCGGATAACCCACCAAGAGTCATTGCTTCACGTACTTCGTGGTCAGCAAAGAAAATAGTTTGGAAAGTACCATCGTTATACATTTCAGTGAATATTTGACTAATATGCTCTGCTAGTTCTGAATTAGATTTTTTGGTAAAGAGGTAATAAGGCATCTTGTAACGCAGCATCACGTTAGTATCAACCACCAAATTATATTGAGACTGGGTTTTCACTTCACGGAAAGGTTCAAACACACCACGTGGAAAGTAATCACAGCGATCGCCCTCTAGCATCGGGAACATATTTGGGTACTTTAAACTTTTAGCAACCGTCAAACCATTCGCTTCAAGAATAGTGGTATCTGGCCATGCTTTGCCCTGACAAGGTACATATTGAACAAATTGAGACCACGTGTTTACATTGTTAAACATGGATGATTTATTACGTTCGACAATAGGTAAACGCATCCCTAATAAACCACGATAAATAGGAAAATAAATCGCTTTCATCTCTTGTTCAAACTGGCTTGTCGTTCCTGACCATGCGATATCAATATGGCCAAGATCTAAGTCGGCAGTCATTTTAGTAATTGGTGGGTCACCCGCGTCACCATAATAAAAATGCACATTGTCATAAATATCACTGCGGCTAACCATTTCTTTAACTAAGGTAATCGCTAACTTATCATCGCTAGGTTTTCCTGGAATATTGAGGGTTTTCGCGTTGGCACACACACTAAAAACACTGAGGCTTATCGCGAAAAAATAATTACGCATGTTATCTCAAATTCGAATTAATAATGTACACCATTCTATTACTTTTATTATCAATAATCTATTTTATATTATGTTACTCACTAATATAAACGACTCTATACCTTAGAAGAACACATGAATAAAATAGCCAATCAATTGAAGTGATTTCAACGACTCTCTTATTTTATCTTTGCAAAACTCATGACAAGATCAGCCACGGTTTTTGCTTGGCATTTTTTCATTAAACTCGAACGATGCACTTCAATAGTGCGCACTGCAACACATAATTCATCGGCAATCTGTTGATTACGTTTACCTTTTACTATGAGCTGTAAAATCTCTCTCTCTCTTTCTGTTAGAGAGTCAAACATACTTTTATTTTCTTGGTACTCATGTCGACCTAGAGAATGCGTCATTGCTTTGTGAATAGCGACAGCCAGTTGCTCACCATCAACGGGTTTTTGAAAGAAATCCACCGCGCCTAATTTTAGGGCATCCACCGCCATTGGTACGTCACCGTGCCCAGTTAAAAATATCACGGATAGTGGACTTTGTTGTTGATTAAGAATGGCATGCACTTCTTGACCACGAAGGATTGGCATTCGACTATCCAGCACCACACAGCCGGGAGTCATCAGATCTACTTGGTCAATAAACACCTGCCCATCATCAAAGGTAGTTACCTTAAAATCATGCCCTTCAAGCATAAAAGCCAATGAGTCACGTACCGATTCATCATCGTCCACCACATACACGGGTAACTTTAATTCAGACATTCGATTTCCTTATCCAAAACCATTATTTTTCAATCTCTTTTTTATCGACCGACAGTTTACTTAATCGTGGCAATATTACTGTGACACAACACCCTTGCGGTGAGGCCGGTTCTAATAAAAATTGCCCTTGATGCGCTTCAATTACATCACGACAAATCGCAAGCCCTAGTCCTAACCCGTTCTCTTTGGTAGTAAAGAATGCTTTAGATAACAACTCGCTATCATCTTCAAGCCCGATACCATTATCTTGTACTTTAATCACGACGTTGCTGTCATCACAGTGTGTTTCAATATGAATTTGATGTGTGACATTGTTGTCTTGTTCTTCGCGCTGTATACAGGCATCTGCTGCATTATTAAAAACATTCAGCAGCACCTGTTGTATTCCTACCGCATCTCCCCACAAAAGACACGCTTCAGCTGCGTTGTCTCGTGTAAGGTGTATCTGTTTCTTTTGGAAATCGTAGTCTAATAACACTAAGGTATCGCTAATGATGCCGTTAATATCACATTCCGCTTTGGCTATTTGGCGCTTATTAATCAGTTTACGTAACCGCTGTACAATACTATCGGCACGAATTACCTGCTGCTCTATTTTCTCTAAAATGGGAATTAACTCTTGTGCTGGTAATCCTTTTCTGAGACGTAACAATCCTCCTTGGCTATAATTACGGATGGCGGCTAATGGTTGATTAATTTCATGCGCCAAACTGCTTCCTAGCTCTCCCACAATACTGACTCGCTGAGCATGTTCTAGCATAGAGTTCTTCTCTTTCAAGCTATGCAGCGTACTTTCTAACTCTCGTTTACTGCGGCTGAATCGGTACTCCAGTAGAAAATGATAACCATTAAGCGCAATCACTAATATAAATAACATCCAACCCCATTGCTGATTCTGCTTTAGCCACGATACGGCTTCTTGCCACCACGGTTTTTGCAATGGGTGCATATCCAAACCACGGTATAATTGGTCTACCGACAATGGACTGATTGGCGTTGTCCACCCAAGAGAATTAGCAGCTATCGCGGCGGCATTATCTTGAGGTAATGCGAGCAAAGACCGTGCGATTTTTTTCGCTAATTCTTCATTGCCACTGCCCACCTTAGCAAACGACCAATTTGGATAGAGCGGCGTTGAAGCTACACACGCAAACCCTTGTGGTGCGATGTTATTTATCGCTCTAAATTCATTTTTATCGATCAAGCCTTCTTGCGACATTTTCTCTAATAAACAGACAGGAACAATTGCCCCATCAATGTGTTTATCTCGTAATTGATAAATCTGTGCATCTAAAGGAAAGCCTAAAAACTGAATATCAGAAAAATAGCGTTCTTGATTTATCCCTAATTTGGCCACTTCAAATCGCATGGTTAAGTACCCACCAAACGCATTTTGATTAACGGCTGATAATGACTGACCACTCAAGGATTCAATCGTTGTAAAACTGGAATCGTTTCTTACTATTAGTGCAGAACCAATTGCATGAGTAGTGCTGCTTTCTCTATTTCCATTGGCTTTATTTAACGTTGCTAACCAAGAAAGAGGAAATTGCCTTCCTAATCGAACTGCTTGTCCTGGATTGGTAATAACAAAATCAACCGTTTGATAAGTCACCGCTTTTTCCATTTGATTAAGAGTAAATGGCAATAAAACAAATTGAGTATCCGGAATATGTTGCGAGAGCCACATCATTGTGGGCTGCCAACGTAGATCCGCTTCGTTGCTGCCTCTCGTTGCCAGTACGCCCACTTTAATCACATTTGGTTGAGCGTAAGATAATGAAGAGATAAGACAAAACATTACACCAGCTAACAGAGGGTAAATACGTCGATTTTTTGTTTGCCAATTGTATCTGCTTTCACTCATTACTTACTCTCAATTCATTGATGTTCTTTTTTAGGATATCAATATCTCTTCATTTCCCAAGCTTTTTCTTGTTTTAGATCAACTCACCTTACGCTATGTGGAAAACCACAATAGGCGACACTGACTTAATTCTTAATAATCCGTTCATATTATGAAATGCACTCTTAACTCCTAACCAAAAAGGTGTTTTATGGACAATACCAAACGTCGATTTCTCAGTCGTCTTGGCACCCTTACCGCAGGCGCTGCGATTATTCCTGTCGCTGGCGCAGGCACATTATCAGCCAATACCATTATCCGTAACAATAACCAACCAGACCGCAAAGGCATGGTGGGTAAACGTTACGCGATGGTTGTTGATTTACGAAAATGTGTAGGCTGCCAAGCCTGTACCGTGGGTTGTTCCATCGAAAACCAAGCGCCTATTGGGCAGTTTAGAACAACCGTAAAACAGTATGAAGTCACGCTAGATAATGGCGATACTGAAGTTCAAAACGTCAAATCATTCATGTTACCGCGCTTGTGTAACCACTGTGAAAATCCTCCTTGTGTCAAAGTCTGCCCAGTTCAAGCCACATTCCAACGTGAAGATGGCATTGTCATGGTTGATAACGAACGCTGCGTAGCCTGTGCCTATTGTGTTCAAGCTTGCCCTTACGACGCTCGCTTTATTAATGAAGAAACCTTAACCGCTGATAAATGCACCTTCTGTGCTCACCGTTTAGAAAAAGGCTTATTGCCCGCTTGTGTTGAAACCTGTGTAGGTGGCGCGCGCGTGATTGGTGACTTAAACGATCCAAGCAGTGAAATTGTGCGCTTAATGGCAGAAAACCAAGCCGACATTAAAGTACTAAAACCGGAAGAAGAAACACAACCTCACGTGTTCTATATCGGTATGGACGAGCGCTTTACCTCTCACATTGAGGGCAAGGCGGCGATTTACGATCCAAAAGGAGATAACGCATGAACATCACTGAAGTTTTAGTTCAACCACAAGCAACCGCGTGGCTTCCGTGGGCCGTGCAATATTTCTTATACATTGGCTCTGCTTACGCCGCTGCTATTTTGTTTTTACTGAGTTTGGTATTTCAACAATTCACAAGCCATAAAATGCGATCTGCATTGGTATTAACCCTGGCGATTGGTGCGATTGTTGGTCCATTAGCGTTAACCGGTGATTTGCATCAACCTGGCCGTGCTTGGCATTTCTTCTTCCATATTACGCCTTGGTCTTGGATGTCTCTTGGTTCACTTTTCTTGCCTCTGTTCTCTGCATTAGCGGTAGCCACTGCATGGTTGTATTTGCGCGATGATATTGCTGAGCTAAAAAACAGCACTAATCCCATAGCAAAACTCGTTGGTTTACTGACCTTAGGCGATTGGAAAATAACTCATACACAAATGATCATCGTCGCAGCCATCACGACCTTATCAGGGCTGAGTATTGCTCTTTATACTGGCGCTGAAATTGCCATCATTGAGAGTCGTCCATTATGGAATCAAGCCGCCTCTCCTATTCTTTGGTTTGTGACTGCTTTTCTGGGTGCCATTGGTTTTAGTACATTATTGCTATTTTTATTTCCCTCAAACCCTATAAACAGCCATTCAATGAGTGAAGGCGATGCATCGCTTATCAAACGCACATTAGTATTGAGCTCTGTACTTTCTCTTATTTTAGTACCGTTATGGGCTTCAAATAATCCGACTTTTTCTCTATATGAAAATCACGCATGGATTACTCGATTAGGCTTGTTATCTCTTGGCTTTATTGCTTGTTTTGTTATTGCTCAAATCTTAAAAAAACTTAATCGAATCAACTTTATAATCATTACCACAACGACTCTATTTACGAGCTTCTATTTGCGTTGGGTGACCATGATGGACGTACAAACCATTCCAAAGTTTGATGTTGGCGCTTATCCATACGAACTACCAATGGGAGGCGCAGGTTTACTTGGCATCTTAGGAATGTTTGGCTTATGGATGGCACTCGCGTTAGCTGCATCCGAAATCGTAAATACTCAAAAATCATCAACTTCAGCCACAACACACACAACAAAGTAGGATTTAATTATGGATAACAAACGTCGTCAGTTTTTAAAATCAGGCCTTGCTGTGGGGGGTGTAGGCGCTTTTGCAGCAGGGTATGCCACCACAGGCACACACATGGCGCACGGTGTCATTGATGGAACCGCTGGTAAGAAAACCAATCATATTCATCATGGTAATTCATTAGAGCCAGAATACACGGTCACGGAAAACGGCAAGTTGATTGCAAATCCAAAGCAGCGTGTAGCACCCTCTATGTGTTTTGGCTGTTGGACACTTTGTGGCCTGCGAGTTCGTATTGACAATGACAGCGATAAGATCTTACGTATCTCTGGCAATCCGTACCATCCGTTATCACACGAGCAGCAAATCCCATTCAATACGTCAGTAAAAGACGCGTACATTGGCATGGCAGGTGAAGCAGGATTAGCCGGGCGCTCAACAGCCTGTGCTCGCGGTAACGGCATGATGGAGATCCGTAATAGCCCATATCGTATTACTCAGCCATTAAAACGTGTGGGTAACCGTGGTGAAGGAAAATGGGTTCCTATCAGCTATGAGCAACTCCTCAAAGAAGTGGTTGAAGGCGGCGACCTGTTTGGTGAAGGTCACGTTGAAGGCTTACGTGAGATCCGTGATATTAAAACACCACTAGACCCAAATAACCCTGAATATGGTCCAAAATCAAACCAACTGTTAGTCACTAATGCCGGTAACGAAGGTCGTGATGATATTTTAAAACGCTTTGCTTTTAACAGTTATGGCACACGTAACTTTGGTCATCATGGTTCGTATTGTGGTTATGCATTCCGTGCAGGCTCAGGGGCTTTAATGAGTGATCTCAATAAATTTGCTCACGTTAAACCGGATTTAGAGCACACCGAATTTGCGATATTTATTGGTATGTCTCCTGCTCAAGCCGGTAATCCATTTAAGCGTCAAGCTCGCCAATTAGCGGCAGCTCGTACTCGTGGTAATTTTGAATACACCATTATTACACCAAGTTTACCCGCTGGTTCATCAAGCCTAGCCGCAGGTGACAATAACCGTTGGATGCCAATTAACTCAGGGACGGATTCAGCCTTAGTTTTGGGTATGATCCAATGGATCATCACTAACGAGCGTTATAATAAAACCTTCTTAGCGCAACCAAGTGCGAATGCGATGAAAAGTGCAGGCACAGCTCATTGGTGTAACGCCACTCACCTTGTTATCAGTGATGAAAACCATCCGAGAAACGGTGCATTCTTACGTGCGTCTGAAATGGGCCTTCCTTTTGAAGGTAAAGCGCTGTCTGAGAGTGATCCTTATGTCATTATTGATGCACAAAGTAATGAGCCATCACTTAATACGCAAAACCAACCTGCGAAGTTATTTGTTAGCCAACAATTAGAGACTATTAATGGCACTGTCACCGTCAAATCTTCTCTGCAACGCCTAAAAGAAGAAGCCTTTAAATATGACTTGGCTTTCTACAGTGAGCAATGTGGTATTTCACAAGACGATATTATTGCTCTCGCGACTAAATTTACCAGTCATGGTACCAAAGCGGTGGTAGATACCCATGGCGGTAACATGCACAGTAATGGTTTCTATAATTCATTCTCTATTTTAATGCTTAACGCCCTTATCGGTAATATCAACCTAAAAGGCGGCACGATGGCAAAAGCCGGTGGTTACCCTACTTCCGCAGCAGGCCCTCGTTATAATTTTGCTAAATTCAAAGGCAAAGTAAAACCAAAAGGCGTATTTTTATCTCGCAGTAAATTCCCTTATGAAAAAACCAGTGAATACAAACGAAAAATAGCGGCAGGCCAATCGCCTTATCCAACTCGCTCACCTTGGTACCCTATCTCAGCGCCATTACTGACAGAGCATTTATCAGCGGCGATTGATGGCTACCCGTACCGTGCTAAAGCATGGATCAACCATATGGCGAATCCTCTTTATGGCGTTCCAGGACTCGACAATTTACTGGGTGATAAACTGAAAGATCCAAAACAGCTCGGATTAATTGTCTCTGTCGATGCCTTTATTAACGAAACAACTGCGCTATCTGATTACCTAGTACCAGATACAGTGACTTATGAAAGTTGGGGAATGGCAACACCGTGGCATGGCGTACCAACCAAAGCTGTGACGGCGCGTTGGCCGATTGTTGAACCATTAACTGAAAAAACCGCTGATGGCCGATCGATTAACCTAGAAAACTTCTTTATCGATATTGCAAAATCAATGGATCTTGGCGGCTTTGGTGACAATGCAATGCCAGATACCAAAGGCAACTGGCACTCAATTCACTCAGCAGAAGACTTCTATTTACGCTCAGCGGCAAACTTAGCTTATGCAGCGAATGGCGCACCAACAGCCACGGCGGAAGACATTGTTCTTTCAGGATTAGAGCGCCTAGTCCCTGATATGCAGCGAGTATTAACGCAAGAAGAGTTTGGCAAAGTCGCTTATATTTTTGCTCGTGGCGGTCGATTTGAAGATGCTACAGAAGCCTACAAAGATGATGAGATGAAGCATAAATGGAAAAAACCGCTCTCTATTTGGAATGAGAAGGTAGGAACGTCTCGCAATACCATGACAGGAGAGCAATATGTAGGGTGTCCAACTTGGTATCCACAAAAACTCGCTGATGGTACACCGTTAAGTGATAAATACCCAAAATCAGAATGGCCATTTACGTTAACTAACTTTAAATCAAACATTCACAGTGCGGTGTCTAATCTATCTCCTCGCTTGAATTCGATTAAAGGCGTAAACCCTGTTTATATTCATCCGACAGACGCACAAAAAATGGGAATAAAAACAGGAGACCTATTTACCATCACAACACCAAGCAGCTCAACCAAAGCGTTAGCTATGCTGGTTGATGGTATCCAAATAGGAACCCTTGGCTTTGAACATGGCTTTGGTCATAAAGAGCTTGGAGAACGTGCTCACTGGATTGGTGATGCTCAGCAACCCGTTAAAATGAAATCAAACGATGGCGTAAATATTAATGACATTGGTTTGATAGATCCAACCCGTGAAGGCAAAGGTGTCTTACTTGATTGGGTGGTTGGCGCAGCAGCAAGACAAGCGCTACCAGCGAAGATTACTTTAGCTTAATACCTTACCGCTTAAAAAAACAAGGCTGGTGTATATTGCACCAGCCTTTTACTGTACATCACTGTAGTAACGATTCAAGTTAAACAAACATTAACCGACTTTACGGATCACCTCAGGCCAATGATCCACAACCTGATTTCTTCCATTACCTTTCGCTTCATAAAGTGCGGTATCTGCATAAATAATTGACTGCTCTAGTGTCAGACTATTAACAGAAGTATGGACACCAATGCTGACTGTCACTTTTCGACAAAGCCCTTTAATCGCTTCAATGTCCAATCGAATACGATTCGCTATTTTTAGCGCTTCATGATGATCAACATCCGTTAATAAGATAATAAATTCTTCGCCACCATATCTTGCACATAGAGAGTGCTCTCCTTCATGTTTTTCAATGGTTTTAGCAACAGCTTTAATCACTATATCGCCTTGCTGGTGACCAAAGGTATCATTAACACTTTTAAAGAAATCAATATCTAACAACAAGGTACTAAAAAGAAGTTTTTTGAAGATTACACACATCAACTCGCTCTACTGCCATCTCCATAAAACTACGGCGATTACGTAAACCCGTTAAATAATCTCGTTTCAGAACACTTGTTAATTGTCGGTGTCTCATGTTCAATAATAAAACCAACATTAAGATAATTGAACATAATGCAGAAATAGTCACGAGCGCAGCTTCAAATAAACTATCACTATGAAAAAGTAATTCATCTCTTTCTATGCCCGAGACGATAACCCAGTCAAGATATGGATAATAACGATATTGAACATCTTTAATTACCGCTGAGTTATCTTCAAATGGCTTAATCCGCTTCCCACCAGCATCAGGTTGCAGTCGATAAGTAAATGACCCTTCTGGATCGGCTTTTACTCGTTCAAGAAACTCAGGAGTTGATAGTCCAATCAGATACTCAATGTTAACCCCCTCTCTACTTGGATGAAGCAATAACTTGCCTTTTCCATTAACAATGAATAAATATCCACTTTCCCCAAGCTGATACTTATTAAGTTTAGAGATTAATTCTGACTGATTGATCAAATGCAGCAATTCACTTTTATAAGCTGAAATCCCAATCACTTCACCTGAATCTAACCGTAAAGAGTAAACAATTTTATCTTTGGCCTTATCATCCTCAGGGTTCTTCCATTGATACTCAATTAACGCCTCAGGCTTAGCAAGTTGCTCTTGAATGTGAGGAAACTCGTTCAAATTCGTCCCAGCGATATAAGGGTGATAAAGGAGTTTTCCATTGCGATCCATTAAATAAATATAGCCCTGAAAACCAATACGATGTAGCTCAACAACTTGAGTGAAAATTGTTTTTTGGTAATCATCCCCACCTAGAATTAAATTCTTTTTGGTGATCTCTGCAATGCCTTTTAGATAATGTTTTATCGATTCATGAAGAGTGAGATCGATAATGTCATAACGAGAATCGACTGACATCCTAAAATAGCTTTTAGTAATGCTTTCAAAAGACTCTTCAATTTTCTTATACCTATCAATCGTTAATATTATTGAGACGAAGGTAATAAGAACACTGCAAGGAATAGCATATTTATTAATATATTTTCGCATTAGTTAGTTTACAGTCCATTGTACAATAAGATAATACTAGCAAAAAAACATCATCTTGCAACTTAAAGAATGCCATACATATACATTCTTCAAGTTGCCTCTTTTACCAGATAATCACAATACACATCACACACTTCTTGTAAATGTGGAAAACCACAATACCCAAGCTTATTAATACCGTTAATAATAGAACAAAAACCAGTCTATATAAAAATAATAATAAGTAACTATTAGCCTATGTGGAGCAACTATGTCACCAACAAAAATAAGCCAATACTGCATTGGATTGGGAGTGTTATTACTCTCGACAAGCTCAGCTTTCTCTGCCCCTATTCCACCATCCGCGACGGTCTGCACAAGCTGTCATATGCCCACTGGAATGGGGTTGCCCAATATGGCCCCTATGATTGCAGGGAAAAACGCAGAATACCTTAGTCATCAAATCGATTTATTTCTTAATGGTGGCCGTTCTGACCCGCTAATGACACCAATGGCAGCCCTCGTTTCTGATCCACAAAAAAAAGCCGAAGCGATTAATTACTTCGCTTCTTTAACTGCCCCTGAAGTTAAAACCCCAGAACACCGTGGTGATCAAGCCCAGGGCAACCGCATGAGTGGTTAAATTTCAACCTCTGCGAAAAAACCTACCGTTAAAACAGATTCAAGCATTGAAGTGTTCATCATGCATAGCTTTTGTTTACCCACGATACTCAGTTTTGTGGGCTCAACTCTGAGCATGTTCAAGCTCATGTGTCGTAAGCAGGAAAGGTTTTCGGCACCATTATCTTTGAATATGGAGCAAGCATCTTCATTCATGCTGACATCGAGTACCCAGTGCATTGATTCGATCCCCCAATGCTCTCTGACCGCCACTGCTGCTTGCTCTGCACTTAATTCTTTTGAGCTAATGTAATAACGATATTCTAAACTGGGCTGTTTTCCTTTAATCGCACGAAAGCTTTCAATCATGATGATACTTTTTAAGCCTTTCCAACGAGAAAAGATTGTTTTTTACTGCTAATAAGTAGTCTGCGCCCTTATCTATTATGACTTTGGCTATTGCCGTTTGGCATGCCATCAATAGTCACTAATGCGCCTTTAATATCAAGCATCTTAATAAGCTCTGGAATAGCTGTTATTTCATTACTTTTTTGCTCTGTTTTTAACTGCCCTAAAACCAATTTGTTTGAAGAGGCGTAAGCACTCACCATATGGATAGTACTTGAGCGGTCGTCTCGATCATAAGAGCCACGAAGTGTCTGCCATCAATAGCAACGACTTGGCCTTGAGTTAAAGAATGCACTGAAGACATCCAAGAGACGAAGCCTTGATGAAATTGCTCTGGTTCAATATTTGAAACAATCCTAGCAATCGTATCATCGACAGGAATGTCATTTAAAAACATAGTATTACGTTCAAACCAAGCGTGATGAGCAAGAATGTATTCTCTAATATCAAACCAGCCTTTTGCTCCTGCAATAACAGCACACATTGAGCCGAATAGAACTTCAAAAAGGCAATAGGTTACTTTTGCACCTTGTCTTTGGTCTGTTATTTCATGAAAGTGTTCTTTAAAATGGTCAATGTGCATCGAATTCTCCTCGTTAAAGGAGGTATATGATCACAGGTAAATCTGATCGTCAAATCGATCGTTTAATTGATTAAAAAACATTCGTGATCTTGCCCTGTCAGATATGCCAGAATCCCATCCTGGCATATCGACTAAAACCAGATCTTTGTTTTGTTCTAGTACTGGATGAGAAGAACCCATTTCAATCCAAATATTCGCAAAATCATCATTAAGATTTTGCTGTAAAGATAAAAGGTAGTCTTGGTCTTTTAATTGTGTTCTTGATAGATCGGCAACCTTCTTATCTTCGTTCATTAAACGAATAAATTCGACTTCAGAGTAGCTAATTTCCCGTTGGAAGACAGGTTTCAGGTGTAACTTCTACACTCAATAATTTTTCACCAAGTAGAGCGTTAATCAGTGTCGATTTCCCTGAGCTAAATGATCCTACAAGTGGCAAACGCAATTTGAATTGATTATGTTTGTTAATCGCCTGTTCGCTTTGTTTTTCAAATCCATACTCTTCAGAGAGTTTTTCAATGATTGGGATCAGTTGCTCTAATTTTTGTTTTAATAACATAGATAAGCCTTATGTTTCTAATAGTTCAGGTCTTGTTTCAAACCTATAGCCAACGTTCTTGTTGTTATAATGCATAACAGTTACCAATATGATAACGTATTACTGCGACAGTTTGTGTCGGATGGGTTTGTAATAATGAAAAGATTAAGTTTAAAAAATGAATATTTTTCAGTTATTAGAAGTGTTAGATAATTAAAATTGAATTTATCACAGTATTGGTAATAAAGAGTTCATCTAAGGACATAAAAGTGTCGAATTTAGATGATGATAAAATTTCTGGGGTAACTTGTCATATAGCTTCAGTTGAGGCAGATTTTAGTCTTGCAGATCCAAGTGATAGTTCAATCTCGTGTCGTCAAACCGGCGAAATCACACCAGAGATGATCGCTAGCATCGACTAAAGAAACAGAGGGTAACTTCAAGCATAGTTTATCTACAGTGCCACTGTGGGGAACTAAGGCTACATAGAGCCAACTATTAAACAATAGGTCTTATTATGAGGTTATAAACAAGAGCAATATATCGCTCTTGCTTTACCTGCCTCATTGTAAGTGTTAAACAACCTATCGCCCCCTCATACTTGTTGTTCAATACCCGTATAGTATGCAAACCGTAGATCTTAACTAATTAAATCAAAGAGCTTAAGAGAATCGTTGTAACAAGTTTTAGAGTTCTACCTAGTAGTTGCTTAATCAAACAAAAAAACATAGTTCTGTTGTTGACTTGAAGGATGTTAAATTGGCGCTACAATGCCCTCTTCTAAGCGGTGCATTTCAAAGTTTGTAGCACACCTATATTGCATTGATTCTACAAATCTCAATTAGTTACTCAGCACTATTGTAGTTCTATCTCGTAGTAATTTTATTATAAAAAGGAAGGTTACTATTAGATAGAAGCCAGTTAATCCTGATATAACCAGAAACACTCCACTTAACAGTACTTAATTCTAATAATCACTAAACAAAGCATCATTATAGTTGACAAAAACACAAAATATCGGATAATTTAAAATTCAACTTTTCATTAAGGAATAAGAAAATGAACCAAACAACTGTTACATCAACAGCTAAAACAACCTTACCTAATTTCTCTCAAGTTTTATTAGAGATCAGTTCGAATTTTTGTGATAAAAATATCAAAAAAGATGAACTTAAAAAGCCAGAATTATTCGGTTCTTGGTTTGAAGCTGATCATGACTTCGATTAATTTTATAGAAAATGATAGGTTTGTTTTACAGCAAACCTATTTACTTTTAACACGTAAATGTAATATTTCTTGCACCCACTGCATTAGGACATCTAGTCCCGAGCATACTACATTTATGCCTGAAAGCTTAGCTAATTCTATTATAAAAAAAGTTAGTAGTAAAAACTCTAAATCCACTATCATGATTAGTGGTGGTGAACCTACATTACATCCAAACTTTACTAATATTGTAAGAAATGCAGCCAATCAATTCCAACATGTTGTTATTAATACAAATGGAATTAAAATAAGACAAATATCAACTCTAACTGATATCTCAGATCTATTAACTATACAGGTATCCCTTGATGGCGATCGTATCTCTCACGATATGATCAGAGGAAAAGGTACTTTTAATAAAACTATAAACAATATAATTAAACTATCTGAGCAAGGGTTTAAAATAGAAATAGCTACAACAGTAACAAATAACAACCTCAATTCTATTATACTTCTTGATAGACATTTAAAAGATATTTCCTTTACTAGATGGAGTATTAAGCGTATTGTAGGTTATGGTCGAGCTGATGATAGTGATGACTTAAGTACTGAAGCTTGGAACTCTTTTATCTTTAGTAGTGATTCATTTTTTAATTCTCCGAGAATTAAGGCTTCTCCAATGTTTACTATAAATAGTATAAATCAAGATTATCCATTTTTTTCAAATACTAAGTTAGCAAACTTTGGAACCAACTGTGGCACAGGAAGATCAAAATTATATATAAATCCCAATGGTTCTGTATATCCATGTGCTTGTATGGAAGATAAGATTATTGGAGACTTTAATTTTGATAGCTTTGATTTAATAAAAGATAAATTGTCATTATTAACAATATCTCCCAACAATGACTCAATTTGCTATAAATGTACCGCTTGGAATATATGTAAAGGTGGCTGCCCAGGCGTTAGCGCTCGGTTCAACAACTACGGTGATCCACGCTGTCCTGTCATATCTAAAGTTCATTTAAGCAGAGTATAAACCTATGTGTTCAATTTTCTCTAAAATTAATTTTGAAAAATTCATTAACGAAAAATGGTCTAAGGAACATTATATATTTCCAACACATATATCTAATACAATTGACCCTTGTGAATTTTTAAATAGAGTAATAAATAATAATATAATTTATTACCCAACATTACGAGCTGTCAATCCAGAAGGTCAAGTCAATCCATTACTATATACAAAATCGACAAGAAGAAAGTTGTCTGAAGAAATTGACAAAGATAAAACTTTATTATTACTAAATAAATTAGGTACAATAAAACTTGAAAACATTGATCTATTATCATCAGAAATGAAAGATATTAAGTTTTCTTTAGAAAGTTTTTTTATAGATACAAAAATAACAATGAATGCTTATATCTCCAAAGGCCCTGCTTATGGAATACCATCACACTATGACTCCTATCATATATTTGCAATGCAGCTTCATGGTACAAAAAAGTGGGAAATCAGTGACAAAATTGTCGAGAACCCTCATATAGACTTTATGATCAAAGAGCCAGTAGAACCATTAAACACTTTAACTGTTGAAACTAATATAGGTGAAATTCTATATATTCCACCAGGATTACAACATCGAGCCTATACGGAAAAATCATCCATTCACATTGCTATTGGTATACATACAACAAGAATATTTGAGTTTTTAAATGATTTAATTATAAATAGTGCGGCTAAATACCATCAATTAAGGCATGATATGCCATTAAATTATATAGATGGCAAAGTAATTAAAAGCAGTTTAGCAGATGATGACCTTTCATCAATATTTGATATTTTGCGTTGGATAGCTGTAAATGATAAAAAATAGAGATAACAAATCATTTTATGATTTAAGTTCAGAGATATATAAACCTTATATTGAATTCATTTGGAATTTCTTTCCAAATGTGTCATCTTTATATATTAGAGGGAGTTCCTCCAGAAGTTATGAGAAAATTAAATATACGCCTTGGGATGTCGACTTTGTATTAGGAGTTAAAGGAGAACAGAAAAAAACAAAAGAAGAAATACTTTCATTTTATGATGAGTTATTAAAAATAAATCATCAACTCAAGCCTAATCCACCAATGGATATCAGGATAATAAACTTAAATGTCGATAAAAATAATCTTAAATATCTTCACACCTTACTTTTATTAAAAGATAGCTCACGTTTAATAAAAGGAGATAGCATTGATCTCTCACCATTAAATAAAATCACAATTTCCGAAAAGAAAAAAATAACAAACTTATACATTAAAAGTTTTTTCACGAAAAAATCATCACTTAACCTATATATCAAAAAAAAACCGCATGATACTGAAATATACAACCAAAAATACATAAGGCTAATAAAAACATTTTTTAGAGTTGGCGCATTAAATCATTATTGTGAAACAAATGAGTTCAGTCGTTCGATTGATTTAGGTTTTGATTTTTGGATTCAGAATTCCAATTCAACTGACACTCTTAGCATTTATAAAATAATAAATTCATTTAACCAAACCGACTATAATTTGGAAATATTGCATTTATGCAGTTCTATTTTAAATAAATATTTAATAAATAATGTGAATTAATTATGGACTTTATTCTTGGTGGCAATAAATGTTCAATGCTATCTGAACAACTAAATTGTAAGAAGAATAAAATAATAGCATCTATATACTCTGATGATAAATTATCAGAGTATATAAACTTAGATTTCATTCAAACCAATAAGATTATTGAAATCCATATTTTAGGTGATTTAATAAACATTCCAAAATCCCAATGGATTGTACGAAATCATTTGTTATTTTTATTACATGGGTTGGATATCATTATACATTGGTATGATGGAGACCTTATAGAATACAATTCAATTGCGAAAAGCATTGCGATTGATTGTAAAGATAATTACAAATTAAAAGAATATTTTCCAACGTTGGTTTGTAACATTCCTGAATTAAAGCAGATTACATATATATTAGGTTTCACCCCTAAATACACTTTGGATAATAATGGTTACATTTTCTCCATAGACTTTTCAAAAAGTTCCATATATTCAGAAAGTTATTTATCACAATACTCAGAAAAGGATAAAAGTATAATATTATCTATACTTAGCAATATCGATACATTAAAAGAAATAAATTTATCATTTTCGAATATAACATCACTACCAGTATTTCGTAATGTACAAAAACTTGATTTAAGGGGTAATGAAAATATTGACTTATCTAATATTTTTAAGTTTAAAAACATTAAACATCTTAATATAAGCGCATGTAAAATAAGAGAACTCCCAGAATCATTAATAAATTTAAAAGAGTTATCGACATTACTAGCATATAAAAACAACATATCTTCTATTAATTTCAGGAACTTCCCAACTAGTATAAAAAGGTTGTCACTCTATAGAAATACAATTAAATCAATAACTTTGAGTGATAGATTTAACTCTAATCTACTTGAAATCAACTTGGGTGCAAATCCTTTATTTCATTTAAACACCATAAATTTAAATTCATTAGAGATAATAATAATTATTAGAAAAGTTTATAGTCGAACTATTGAACACTATATAAATAAAAAATCCAACCCGATAAATATCATTACCGAAAACTATAATGGCATTGTAAATAAAATAATTTGATTTTATATTTCCAATGCTAACCCTATCTTGAAAGATATTTGTCGCTTGATTTTTATTGACGAGAACCATTTATTGAAGATAATTGGCTTAACTACGAGTGGCAAAATCTCTTATTCCTTTATTCCTTTATTCCTTTATTCCACGATGTAGATATTAAAACCCTACTCAACTAAAGAGACGGTGGGAAGCTTTAAACTTGAGAGAAAATTGTTTTCTGGTAATCATCTCCACCTAGAATTAAATTCTTTTTGGTGATCTCTGCAATGCCTTTTAGACAATGTTTTATCGATTCATGAAGAGTGTCCTAAAATAGCTTTTAGTAATGCTTTCAAAAGACTCTTCGATTTTCTTATACCTATCAATCGTTAATATTATTGAGAAGAAGGTAATAAGAACACTGCAAGGAATAGCATATTTATTAATATATTTTCGCATTAGTTAGTTTACAGTCCATTGCACAATAAGATAATACTAGCAAAAAAACATCATCTTGCAACTTAAAGAATGTCATACATATACATTCTTCAAGTTGCCTCTTTTACCAGATAGTCACAATACACATCACACACTTCTTATAAATGTGGAAAACCACAATACCCAAGACTATGAATAATACTGATAATAAAAAGAAAAAAACCGATAAAGATAAAATAATTCTTGTGGAGCAAGTATGTCATTAACCAAAATCGTTCAAAGCAGCATGGGGTTAGGAGTCCTTCTTTTCTCTATCAGTTCTTCCTTTGCCACCCCAATTCCACCATCCGCGACAGTCTGCACAAGCTGTCATATGCCCACAGGAATGGGGTTGCCCAATATGGCCCCTATGATTGCAGGGAAAAACGCAGAATACCTTAGCCATCAAATCGATTTATTTCTTAATGGTGACCGTTCTGACCCGCTAATGACACCAATGGCAGCCCTCGTTTCTGATCCACAAAAAAAAGCCGAAGCGATTAATTACTTCGCTTCTTTAACTGCCCCTGAAGTTAAAACCCCAGAACACCGTGGTGATCATGCCATTATCGAAGATCCTGCTCGCAAGCTCGTCTACCAAGGTGATTGGAATCGTAATATTCCAGCCTGTTCGACTTGCCATGGCGCTAGTGGTATTGGCATTGAAGCTTTCCCTCGTTTAGCAAATCAACATCCTGATTATCTTGAAAAACAACTAAAAGCATGGAAAAACAAAACCCGTTCAGGCGATCATAATGACGTAATGGGCAGTATTGCACGACAACTTACAGATACTGAAATCACCCAATTATCACACTATTTTGCCACTGTGAAATAAGGAACCTACGATGAATAAAACCCTAATCACTCTGGCAGCGGCAACCTTGTTTTCACACACTGTATTAGCAGCGACAGAATTACCGGATAAACAAGCCGAACTGCCTGCTCATCCTAAAACAGAAAAGTCTGATCACCTAGTTCCACGAGATTTAAGTACAATCCCAAACACACCCTTTGGTGAAAAAGTAAAACAAGGTTACTCGTTGTTTGTAAACTCTCAAACCATGCGCGGAAAGTATGTTGCCAACGAACAAAACTGCGTTAATTGTCATATGCAAGCAGGCATGAAAGCCGATTCCGCCCCACTTTGGGGGGCGTATATGGCCTATCCTGCTTATCGTAAAAAGAATGACAAAGTAAACACCTACGCCGAGCGTATTCAAGGGTGTTTTACTTATTCAATGAACGGGACTCCACCACCTAAAGACTCTCCAGAATTAGTCGCATTAAGTGCTTATTCATATTGGTTAGCTATGGGCGGGTTATTAGATAAATATGATATGCAAGATACTCCAATTCCTGAGTTATCAGATGCTGCAATTCAACTAGGCGGTAACGACGAGTCGTTCATCTTACCTGCTGAGATGATGCAAGATTTACTGGCAGGAAAGCGCGGTAAACTTGCTGGTCGTAGTTTCCCTAAATTAGATAAGCCAGAGCAAGAACCTTCTATTGAACGTGGTGAGATTGTTTACAACACCACCTGTGCAAGTTGTCACGGTGAAAATGGCGAAGGGATAAAATCTAACGGCGTGCAATCTTTCCCACCACTATGGGGTAAAGACTCATTTAACTGGGGAGCAGGTATGCACCGTGTAAATACAGCAGCCTTCTTTATCTATGAAAACATGCCATTAGGAAAAAGTATCCAGATCACCAAACAAGAAGCATGGGATGTAGCAGCCTTTATGAACAGTCATGAACGCCCTCAAGATCCTCGCTTTAAAGGTGACTTAAAAGCAAACCAAGAAAAATACCATAACCACCAAGGTTACTACGGGAAAACCGTAAATGGAAAAGTATTAGGTGAACACTCGTATTAATAACACAGCCTAATTAAAATAATAAAATAGCAACGTCAATTAGCTTGCCCTTATTCACTTCTACCCCTTGGCGTGAATAAGGGCTTTTTATTGATTCATCCTGAATTAGTTATGGCGACTATTTACGACAAGCCATTACAGCTGCAAGTAACGATGTAATAATCAATACCGCACCAAGATTTCCGATCATTCCTGCAAGCCCTAAACCTGTTCCAATCATCAAATAATAAAACAAACCTAAAATCGCCCCAGCCGTTCCTGCTTGGTGTTTATAACTCACTAATGCGGTAGATAAAATATTAGGAATCGCGATACCAAAACCGATAACAACCAACATCATCGGAATTAAAAACCATAAATCATCTTGCAATAAGTAAACGCCAATTGCTCCGATAAGGCTAGATAACACCGCAAAAATTACCAATTTGTCTGCTTTCATGTTTCTTGATAATAAATGTCGATTCATCGCACTGCCGATAACGGAAGCCAGCGCAAGTACTGCACCACTGTAGCCAAATTCCATTGAACTTAATCCTAATCTATCAAAAATAAACGGAGCCAAGGAATAGTAACTAAACATCATTATATTAAAACAAGCCACAAGAATCGCACTTTTCCAGATCGCCTTATCTTTTGACATGGTTTTCAACACAACAATAAAGCTCGTTGGCTGAATCTGATCAGGTTTGGTTTCTGGTAGTGTTAATAGTGAGCCACTAAACAACACAATAGCAAGAACAAGCAGCACACTAAATACCGCAAAATGTCCTGCGTATTGTGAAAGTGCACCGCCACTCATTAAACCAAGTACTGGGCTAATGGAAATTCCCATCCCCATCAATGAAAATACTTTACCTAATTCTTTTCCATTATAACTGTCTCTCAGCATAGTTTGAGTCACTACAGAGCCAACCGCAGCACCAAATGCAGACAACACACGAGCAATAATAATAATGTCAAAATGATTCGCGGTGATTGCCAATCCACTACCAATGCCATAGATAAACAAACCACTTAACATGGCTTTTCGACGTCCAATAACATCAGCAACGCGTCCCCAGACAACAACACCCACAGCAAAAGCGATAAAATAAATCGATAGCGTTTGGCTAGCCGTTCCGATACTTACATCAAAATAACTCGCTAAATGTGGTAGTACAGGGCTATAAATGGTTTCTATAATTTGTGGAAACATCATTAAAATAACAATGAGACCAACGTGAGGTTTTCTATTCATTCTCTTTTCTCTTCTATTTGGAATAAGAGAAGTATAGAGATTTGTGCTATGGTCAAATATCAACAATAGAACAATAAATATCAAAATAAGGACAACTCATGCTGATTGATGAAAAAACACCATTCAATGTTGATGCAACTCCTTACTCTTTTGTAGGTATTGCAGCCAAGATTGGCAAACATGATTCCGGCATGCATAAGCATAATCGTGCTCAATTGTTATTTGCACCACATGGTTGCATGAGTATTACTCTGGATGGATTGCATTGCGTGCTACCTCCAACCAAAGCGGCTTGGATACCTGCGGGGGTTGAGCATTGTGCCGTTATGAGAAATGTTGTCGCTTATCGCTCACTCTATTTTGATCCCTCGATAATTAATAACTTACCCTGCGATCTTGCGGTTTTTAACGTTACGTCATTATTAAAAGAATTAATTGAACGAATGGCTTTTTGGGAATGGGATAAACCAAGTAGTGAGCAAGCAAATACCTTGGCTTTATGTTGTGAAGAATTATTGTACGCAGAAAAATACGATCTTACATTGCCCCTACCTACAGATAAACGCCTCACTGTATGGTTAGAAAGGATAAAAACAGGACATTCTCTTCCTCAGCCATTAAATGAAATGTCGATCCAAATTGGAGCCAGCAGCAAAACCATCTCACGTTTATTCATTAAAGAAACAGGTATGCCTTATCAAGCATGGCGACAACAATGGCGCTTACTTACCGCAATTGAACGCCTTGCCGAAAATAAAAGTGTTTCAGAAGTCGCGCATTCCCTAGAGTTCTCCAGTGACAGTGCGTTTATCCACTTTTTTAAACAACATACTGGAGAGACTCCGACACGCTTTATGTTATGACCATCCCTACTACTAACGGTTTATATTTCCATAATAGAAATAAGTATTCCTATTAGTTTCACTTTCAAACAGCATTAGATTATATATAGTACATCGCACGGCAAAATGGAGTTATAACTCACTTGTCGGCGAAGCTCCTGTGATGAAATCCCCCCAGATTACAACGGGAGCTTCGTATCTTTACTCCTTACCTTATTTCAAAAAAGGAAATGAGTAGTTTATATAATTTCACTAAATGAAAGTGGATTTATCACTTAAAATAAAACCATACTAATAAAAAGGGTTTTATCATGAGTCAAGAACGTTTCTACCGCATTATTACTGACGCTACTCTTTCTCCAAAGCAAAAATCAAATTATTTGGCATTAGAAGCAGAAGCCAGCCTTCCATATATGGAGATTGACTCAGAAACCCAACAAGCCTTAAAAGACGGTGTGTTATGTGACATGTTTGAAGGTCACGCCCCATTTAAGCCTCGCTATGTATTGCCAGATTACGCTAAGTTTTTAACTCAAGGTTCAGAATACCTAGAGCTATCTGCAGCGGAAAATTTTGATGATGCATTAAATTTACTAACTATAATTTATCATCATGTTCCTTCTGTTACTTCTATCCCTGTTTATCTTGGCCAACTTGATACTGTGCTTATGCCTTTTGTTGGTTCCCTTAGTGATGAAGAAATTTATCAAAAAATAAAACGTTTTTGGATCATGCTTGATCGCACGCTTCCTGATGCTTTCATGCACGTAAACATTGGCCCTACAGATAATATTATTTGTCGTACTATCTTACGTGTTGATGCTGAATTAAAACAAATTGCACCGAATTTAACCTTTATGTACGACGCTGAAATCACACCAGATGATCTGCTTCGTCACGCCGCATCGAACATTTGTGAGTGCAGTAAACCGCACATTGCAAACTACCCAGTACACGCAAAAGCATACAATAACACCGGCTTTGGCATCGTCAGTTGCTACAACTCGCTACCATTAGCGGGTGGCTCAAATACCCTTGTCCGTATGAACTTAAAAGAAGTGGCTAAAAAAGCCCAAAACAAAGCGGACTTTGTTAATAACGTGCTCCCTAAATACTGCAACGTTATGTTTGGCTTAATTAATACAAGAAGTGCATTTTTGCATGAACAATCAAATTTCTTTGAAGGTTTCTTAACCAAAGAAGGCTTGATTAGTGAAGACCGCTTTGCACCCATGTTTGGTATCTACGGTATGGCTGAAGCCGTAGATATTCTTATGGAAAAAGAAGGCATTGACGCAAAATACGGTCATGACGAAATGGCAAATCAATTAGGTCACACTATTTCAAAACAATTATCAGAGATCGTTGATTCTACCGAGGTAAAATACGGCTATCACGGAAAAGCCTTACTTCACGCTCAAGGCGGTATTAGTTTAGATATTGATGTAACTCCTGGTGTTCGTATCCCTTATGGAACAGAGCCTGACCCAGTCTCTTATGTGCAAGCGACTGCTGAACACCATCAATATTACACCTCTGGTGTCAGTGATATTTTGACCATTGATGAAACAGTTAAATCAAACCCAGAAGCAATGTTTAATTTAGCGAAAGGCGCACTGCAATTAGGCTATCGCGAGTTTACTGCCAATGTTGCTTCTAACGATTTAGTTCGTATTACAGGTTATATGGTCAAATTGTCTGATATTGCAAAATATGATGCAGAAGGCTCGCGCACCAATACCACGTTCTTAGGAGCAGAAGCGGCGAAAAACACGGAAGTATTAAACCGAACGCCTCGTGTTGCTGCGTTAGAAATGACACCAACGTACGCAGAATAAGTTAGATAAATTATGGTTGACGCTATCACTCAACAGAGCAATACCATCAACTACGACAAAACAGGATTGGTCAGTAAAATACTGACCTTTTCTTGTGTCGATGGTCCCGGTAACCGACTTGTGATTTTTTTGCAAGGTTGTAACTATGATTGCATTACTTGTCATAACCCTCATACCATTAATCACTGTGACCATTGTGGTGATTGCGTCGAACCGTGCCCTACTGGAGCATTAACCTTCGATGATTCACCAAATAAGAAAGTCATATGGAATGAAGCGTTGTGTACTCAATGTGATAAATGCATTGATGTCTGCCCAAGTAAATCCAATCCAAAAACAATCACTTACTCTGTTCAACAATTACTTGAATTAACGCTAAAACACGCGCCATTTTTAAGTGGCGTTACTATTTCTGGTGGTGAAGCAACCTTACAATTACCGTTTATTGTTGAATACTTTAAAGCCATAAAATCAACTCCCTCATTAAGCCACCTTACGTGCTTTATTGATAGCAATGGCAGCTTATCAGAGCAAGGCTGGTACAAGGTTTTACCTTACCTTGATGGCTCCATGATTGACTTAAAAGCATGGCAAAACGACACGCATTTATGGTTGGTCGGCAGGGAAAACCATCGAGTATTACACTCTATTAATTTATTGGCTCAACACGGAAAATTACACGAAGTTCGTTTATTGTATATTCCCAATAAAACCGATTTACTGTGTGAAATCGATGCTGTTAGTGAGTATTTAAAGACACTGCCCGATCATATCAACATTCGACTAAATGCCTTTCAACATCATGGCGTGATTGGTGAAGCGTTAGGGTGGGATAAATGCAATAAAGCACAAATGGAAGAATTTGAGGACAAGTTAATTACTAGATTGGGGCGACCAGTTATCACCCCATCGGTTTATACGTGATGCTTTTATTATTGGTTACTTAGAAAAAACAGCGGTTAGATAACGATTGTTTAGCCCTTTCGTTAATATCGAATGCACTCGAAAGAACAACGCACTTGGCTTTTTAACATAGTGCTTAATGATATTTCGTCCTACACCTTGTGAACGGTTTTCTTTTGACTCTTTCTTTGAAAACAATCCTTTAAATTCCCAATATTGGATCTGCTCAAACGTTTCACCCGCTTGATAATTTGAGGCTGAAAACAGACGATAAAAAGAGGCTACTGTAAAATCATGCAAATGATGCGGGTTACCATCGACCGTTGGCGTGGTCGGAACTGAAGCAATCATCACGCCTTTCTCATTCAACTGAGTTAAAAGATGCGTCACCATTTTTTGAGGCTCAGGCACATGCTCTATGGTTTCTAAGCTAATGATGGTATCAAACAGCTGAAAACCACCCCCTTTTTTAGCTAATTGAAAATCCATACCATTACCGCATTCATAACGTAAATTTTCTGCTTGATAATGCTCTTTGGCATACTTCACTGCCATTGGATCTACATCAACACCCACAAATTGTTTATCTGGATGCGCTTCTGCCATTAGCGCAGTACCGTAACCACAACCGCAAGCGATATCTAAAATATGCGTGCCACGTAGTTGTTCTGAGGCAAATTGATAACGCTCTAAATGGATTTCCAACACATCTTGATGACCTTTATCATCTTGATTAAGCTGTTTTGGGTAAATGCGTTCTAAAGAGTGTTCTGCGGTGATCTTTTCTTGTGGTAAATCCATTTTACTGCCTTGATAAACAATTGGTTATAAAACATAGACGATAAAAATTACGCCAATATCATTCAAAAAATAGTAACATTAATTGTTTAGTTATAATGTCTTATTTTTCCTTAATGCGATCACAGAGCCAGCTTACTGCTTGATCATTGATACTTAATTTATTGTAAACCATGCTATATGCCACTTGCCCATAATCAAACGGCATAGGTTTTATCACTAACCCCTTTGCTTGGCTTGCCATTTCTGCCCATTTTTTAGAACTGGTAAATAAAAAGTCAGTGTGATGGCACAAGGTTGCGGCACTACCAAAATCAGCCACAGAAATCGCAACGTCCCTTGGTTGGTATTGCTGAGCCAAACATTGCTCAAAATAAGGCACATTTAATTCCTTATCAAAAATACCAATATGCTTATAAGCTAAATAGCCCTCAACTGTTAACTCTTTATCAACTAAGGGATGGTCGGCATTCATGAGACAGACCATTTCATCTTCAATCACCGTTTCCCATACCAACTGTTTTTCCGTTGTTGGTGGCTGGCTTCTATCATGTGGTAGCAAAATCACATCAACTTGACCATTTAATAAGGCATCAAACCCCAATTGCTCTTTTGAGTGAATATCTATATGAGAATTTTGGGCTTGATTAGATAAAATATCACTAATGATTGGCGCGAATACTTCAAAAGTACTTTCTCGCATTGAAAGAGAATATTTACCCGAGAAGTCTTTAGGTTTAAAAGTAGGCTGATTCAATAACCCATTCATGTTATTTAAAATTTGATGCAGTACAGGACCTGTTTTTAACGCATAAGACGTGGGAATTAATTTAGTCCCATCACGATAAAAGAGCTCATCATCGAGTAAAGTTCGTAACTGAGATAAAGTTTTACTCACACTTGATGGACTCATACACAACACTTCAGCACTTTTCGTAACGCTATAAGTCGATAGCATGACGTGTAAAGCAGTTAGCTGTTTAAAGTTAATACGAGAGAGTTGTATAAGATCCATTATTGCCCACAGATAAAAGTTAAACCTTGAAACATTATAAAACACTTTGCAGTTGAAATAAGAAATAACATCCTTTAATATCCACCGCCTTACTCTTTGGGGAGTAGCCCGCTTTCTTGTTTTAATAATCAAAAATAAACAGAGAGTTCGTACATCAACATAATTGGTGCAAAATCACCATGGTGTGCGAGGCAAGCATGAGCAGCTTGTTCGGCAAGACCTTAGATTAACATCACGAACCATTGGGTGGGCGTGAGGTTTTTCTATGGATCTTATAATTATAATCCCGCCCAAATGAGTAATGTCGTGAGTGTATTAGTAATATCAATAACCACCGTCGCGTTAGCTGAAATCGGTGATAAAACCCAACTCCTCTCTTTACTGCTTGCCAGTAGATACCGAAAACCAATCCCTATTATTGCCGCGATCTTTTTTGCGACCATTTTGAACCATGCTTTAGCGGCTTATTTAGGCGTTGTTATTGCCGATTTTTTAACCCCAGAAACCTTAAAATGGGTTCTTATTGTTAGCTTTGTTGCAATGGCGGGTTGGATCTTGATCCCAGATAAACTGGATGATGACGAGAAAATATCAAACAGAGGTCCTTTTGTTGCTAGCTTCATTGCCTTTTTCATTGCGGAGATTGGTGATAAAACACAAATCGCAACGTCTATCCTAGGCGCTCAATACTCAGATGCGCTAAGTTGGGTTATATTAGGTACAACGGTAGGTATGTTACTGGCAAATGTTCCAGTCGTATTGATTGGTAAATTTTCTGCCGATAAATTGCCGCTAACCTTAATTCATCGGATAACTGCTATCATCTTCTTAGGATTAGCTGTAGGTACTTTCTTCGGAATGTAATAATTCAAAGGGTATTTAAATAACAAAGATTTAGCGATTAAGTAATAATAAACAATTTACCCCTTCTTTTTTGGGGTATTTCTCTTCGCTCATTTATGTTACGTTTCACTGTCTTAATCCCAAGTTCTAGTTGTTAGTGCTTGGGATTTGTCATTTTTAAGCACAATTCTACAAAACAACTAAACTTAATAATTATAATAGTAAAGCCAGTAAGCGATGCTCACACGTTTATGATTTTGGTTTTACTGCATTTAAATAGGTAATGTCTTATGCTGTCTATCTTTGATATCTACAAAATTGGTGTTGGGCCATCTAGCTCACACACAAACGGTCCTATGATTGCTGGGTATAATTTTACTCAACTTATTCAACCTCATTTAAAGCAAGTCACTCGTGTTCAAGTTGATTTATATGGTTCGCTCTCGCTGACGGGTATCGGACACCACACCGATCGCGCAACCATTTTAGGTTTACTAGGTAACCGTCCTGATACCATCAAGATTACTAGCGCAAATTTGGCAATGAAAAAAGCCATTGAAGATAAAGTACTTACCGTTGCCGGCGAACATGAAATCACCTTTGATTATGAAACTGATATGCTTTTTCATAAAACCAACCTGCCATTACATGAAAATGGTATGACGATTTCAATTTTTGACGCCGCAGGGCAACAACTTGCTATCGAAACTTATTACTCTGTGGGTGGTGGTTTTATTGCAACCGCAGATGAACTAACTAATGGCAAAAGCACCGCTGATGTTGAGGTTGAATTCCCATTCAAATCAGCAGATGAGATGCTAGAAAAAGCTGAGAAACAAGGCCTAAGTTTAGGTAATCTGATTCTACGTAACGAAATCTCTTTCCAACCAATGGAAGCGATTGACGCGAAAGCGGACCAAATCTGGAAAGTAATGTCACTGTGTATGGAACGTGGCTTCCAAACCGAGGGCATTCTTGATGGCGGCTTAAATGTAGTTCGTCGTGCGCCTGCTTTATTGAAAAAACTAGAAGCAAACGCCTCTATTGAAAACGACCCGATGGAAATCATGGATTGGATTAACTTATTTGCTTTTGCAGTAAGTGAAGAAAACGCCGCAGGTGGACAAGTTGTTACTTCTCCAACCAATGGCGCAGCCGGTGTTATTCCTGGTGTATTGATGTATTACCATCGTTTCATTAAAGAGCTTGATACAAAGCAACTAAAAGACTTCTTAGCGGTATCTGGTGCGATTGGTATTTTATACAAAACTAATGCTTCCATTTCTGGCGCTGAGGTAGGTTGTCAGGGTGAGGTTGGTGTTTCTTCATCCATGGCAGCGGCTGGCTTAACGGCACTTCGCGGTGGCAGTAATGAGCAAATTTGTATGGCGGCTGAAATTGCCATGGAACATTCGTTAGGTATGACGTGTGATCCTATTGGTGGTCTTGTTCAAGTGCCTTGTATCGAGCGTAATGCAATGGGCTCAATGAAGGCGATTAACGCTTCTCGTATGGCGCTTAAGCGAACAAGCAAATGTCTTATCTCACTCGATAAAGTGATCGATACCATGTATCAAACAGGTAAAGACATGAACCGTAAATACCGTGAAACCTCTCTCGGCGGTTTAGCGTTAATTCACATGGCACCGCCGTGTGAATAATAGATAAAGTAATGGTGGTTGTGCTTAATACCTATAGAGTATAACAATCTACAAATGCTGCCATTAGGAGACCTACATCTTACTCTGAAAAATCACTTACGGTTATATTCTTACCGTAAGTGATTAGTTTATTAATTATTTATTTAAATGAGAAAGTACTAAATGACGTTTCCAGTATTTTATCGGCAATGTATCTATGAGTAGCTGTTGTTGGATGAGTAACACCCCAAAATACATACGCATCCGATCCGTAATATTCACAGTCTTTAGTTAAACTATGGCTATATAAATAATCAAGCGATGAGCTACGGTTAATATCTAAACACGCATCTGTCGAATTTTGGAAACCATGCTCTTGTGGATCAGCCGTGATTTGTGAAAATAACTCTCCAGCATCAAACAAAACTACGTTTTTACCTGTCTCTTTATAGTATTTTGCCTGTTCTTTAATAAATAAATTAAATTCATTTATTTGGTTACGTATCGTGACAATTTCATCTTGAGTTGAGTATTTAAATTGTGGTGCTTTTGTTGCGTCAGGTAAAGTAAATAGCAAAATATTTTCTGCTCCTGCATCCACTAATCGAATAAGGGCTCGACTTAAATCCCCTTTAACTTCCGAAAGTTCACGGTGATAATTCATAAAGTCATTTAAACCAAACTCTAATGTAAATAATGTGTTCTCTGGTTTATAGTTTTTCGCCATTTTTATATAGGTTAAATAAGATGTTACCTGATCATATACCCCAGTTAGAGCTACGTATTTATTTTCACCAGCAGCACCTCCTACAGCCCAATTATAAAGCGGGATATTTTTCTCTTTTGCTAAATATTCAGTCCAAACTAAACCATTTGAAAAATGCCCTAAGAACCATGAATTACGATTAGGAAATATCCATTGAGAACCATTAAAAATATTACCAGTATCGGAAAGACTGTCTCCAAACGCGACTAATCGGTTTATTGTATTAGCCTGAAATACTTCATCGTTTGTCCAGATAGAATGATTATATGACAGCCTATTATCTGCCGCAAAGTAGGTAATATCTGCTGTGTCATGAGTAACGTCTAAAGTTTCTTCACAACGCTCTTGGATCTTACTTTGTGGTTCATTACTATAGAACATATTTTTAAATGAGGAAGATGACCACCAATAACCTTGAACCTTATAATCACTACCATCAGTATTTTTTGCCCATTCCCAATCAGTAGCAGGATCATTGTGATCAGTATGAGGTCGATACCAACAACGAACATAAGTATAAGTATTCGAGCCTTGAACACTATCCACTTGTGCAGCGGTAATCGCTTCAGGGATTAAAAGAGCCTCTTCTGCAAAAGCATTAACAGAAAAAGGAAACAAGAAAGACAACAATATTACTTTTGTTTTTTTCATTATATTAAACTTATTAATTATGGGACATCTATAATTAATAATTTAATCTTCACAGTCAAACTCACTAATAAATATAAGCTTCAATATGTGATCTTCTGTTAATTAACACAATTATCAAACCTAATATATTAAATGTAAATCTAAATATTAATTTAATATAAACGATATGCACTATATTAATACGAGTTATTTCTTATACGGCGACACTATCGTATTTCCTGTCACCGCATGATTCGACACCATGACTAAGTCTTGATATAAGGTTCGAATATTCTCTTCACTCAACACCTCATTTGGCTTACCTTCTGCCATCACTTCACCTTGGTTAATCAAGATGAGGCGATCACAAAACTCTGCCGCAGTGTTTAAATTATGAATAGCGACTAGAGCTGATTTCCCGTTTTGGCATTCTTGATAAAGCACATTCATTAACTGCGATTCATGACCAATATCCAAACTGGCCGTTGGTTCATCAAGTAGCATTAATGACGTTCCTTGCACTAACGATCGCGCAAAGTGTACTAGCTGTTTTTCACCACCAGATAAATCAGTTACTGTCCGATTATGTAAATGCCCTATTCCAACTCTTTCTAACGCGTCTTTGCTTTGGTTTTTAATCAGAGCAGTTGAAATCACTTCTTGTTGCTGACGCGCATGAAACCCTAAACCAATGGTTTCCATCACGCTGAATGGAAATGCGGCTTCACTGTATTGGGGTAAGTAGCTCATACTTAATGCACGTTCAATATGTGAAAGACTCGATAGCGATTCGCCTTTAATTGATATCTCCCCCTGAGAATAGGCTTGAAAACCACTGATGCATTTCATCAAGGTACTTTTACCAGCACCATTAGGGCCAATAACACCAACTAACTCACCCGCATTCACTGAAAATGAGATGTCGTTTAATAACGTTTTTGAACCAACTTGATAACTTAGGTTTGATACGTTTAGTAGTGCCGCTGTTGAATTCATCATGCTAAACGCCCTTTTCTTTGGAATCGAATAATTAAACCAATAAAGTAACAACCACCAATAAACGACGTGATGATCCCCGCTTTTAACTCATTTGGCGCGATAATCCAACGACCTAACAAATCACACACTAATAAGAAAATCACACCAAAAATAGCAGAAAATGGCAACAGCTTTTCATGTGCAGGGCCCACTAATAAACGCACCAAATGCGGCACCATCAAGCCAATAAAACCTATAGGTCCGGCAATCGCTATCGACATCGCTGTAAGCAAGGTAGCAAACATCAATAGCTTGAATCGAGTCTGTTTTACATTAAGCCCCATGCCGTGCGCGCTTTCTTCACCTAAAGCCAATAAATTCAAGGCTCTACTCTCTTTTAGCAATAAGAACGAGACAATGATAATGACAGGCGTTGGCCATAATAAATGCTGCCACATACGGCCATCTAAGCCACCCATTGCCCAAAAAACAAATTGGCTGACTTCATATTGTTGAGCCATTAATAATAGCCCCATGCGAGCGCCACCCAATAAGCTCGATAACGCCAAGCCCGTTAAGATTAAAAACAAGATCTGCGAAGAAGAACTGCGAGAAGCCAATACATAGATAAATGCTGACGCTGCTAATGCCCCTACTGTAGTAAAAATCGGTAGCCACATCGGGTTCATAAATGAAAAGCCCGTGACTATCGCAATCACCGCCCCAAAACTACTGCCCGAACTCACTCCTAACACATCTGGACTCGCGAGTGGATTTTTAAATAAACCTTGAGTACACGCCCCAGCCAAGGCCAATGCACCACCAGCAAGAATAGCGGCGCACGCTCTAGGTAAACGAATATGCATAACAATCGCAGAGGCTAATGGGTATTCTTTTGCTGCGAGTTCGCTACCATTAAGCAAATAACTCTTAAACATCGCCAATATATCGATAATTGGAATATGAACAGCACCAAGGCTGAGATACGCCAAAAATAAGCCAACAAAAAGACTCACAGAAATAAGAATTTGAACTGAAGTTAAACGATAAAAAGGCATTAGGGCTTCTTATATGCAGAATGATTAACAAAAAGAACAGCATCAATAATGTACTGACTATAAACACTTCTTAATACATGAGGCATTTGATACACACGCCCTTCTTTAATCGCAGTGACAGATTGTAGTGATGGATCAGACATTACATCTTGCTTGAACTGCTCTGCTCCATTGTCATCGCCATAAACCCAAGCAGGAATAAACAACACATCCGGATTAAGCACAATCACCATTTCTTTTGATACTGGCACTTGGCCGTATTTATCACTCACTAATCCTTCAATCGCATTATCCAGTTCCGCTTGTTCTAATACTTCATCCCATGTGGAGTCTTGTCCACTAGAGGTTCCCCAAGGGTTGTAATCTAATGCTGTTAATCTTTGTTTTGGCTTAATCACATCTTGAATTAATCGTGCTTTCATTTTGGCAACGACTTTTTTAGCCGCTTCGCTTTTGTTAACTATCTCACCAACACGTAAGATCTCAGATTCGATCTCAGCAATCGTTTTAGGTGTTTGAATTCGATAAACCGGAATGCCCGCACTTTCAATAATCGCCAATTTTGACGCATCACTCCAATTGGCTGCAAACACAATATCAGGACGATTAGCAATAATCATTTCTACATTCAACGCTAATAAAGGCACTGATTTTGGAAGAATGTCTTTTACCGCTGAGTAATTAGGATTATTAGCTAAATCAGTCAAACTGGATAGTGAACTATCATCCACCAACTCGAGTAACACCGCATCAGTAAATAAGGTTTTAGATGAAATCTTTTGAGGCTCTGTTTTTATAGTAACTTTGTTGCCAAGACCATCAATCAAAGAAAGCGGATACACTGTATTTGCCAATGAAGATACAGATAAGAATAAAGAGGAAATAATGAAAAAATACTTAAACGCCGGCCAATGCATGGCAACTCCTGTAAATCGCGTACCTAGTGAAATGGCTTACGTCATTGTAAACCATGATCTTCGTATCTGACTTAAATACACCTAGGTATTCTCACAGTGGCGCGCCCGTTACGGACTTTCACCGTATTCCGAAGATAGGCGGTATTGTACTTTGCTCAACGTAGATATTCTATCAATAAGATAAATATTAGATTAATTAGAATTAATTTCTAACCTCATGATAAAGTACGTTCAATTCTTATTGATAACTAAGTGATTTAATTATGACACTAAAAGCCTCTGGTGTGGTTGGTGAACTTTCGTACCCCTTCATTTTTGAAGACAGTCCACTGTGTGATTTTGAGATTTTAACCGACGAATTATGCACCTACACTGGCCTCGCTATTTCTCAAATTTCAAATCAAGAAGTCCGAGAATCATTAGAACGCTTACAACCAAAAATTTTCCATTTAAACGGTTCGATTCGTGGTAAATGTGGGATCTTTGAAGAAGACGTACAAGAATTACTCACTGAAATGATCGCCTTTAAAGAACAAGTCGAAGACAAAGGAAAACGCTTTGTTCTTCCAAGGGGAACTGGACCTGTGATCCAATTGCACCAATGCCGTAGCTTAAGTAAGAAAGTAGTCCGCGCATTAGTTCAAGTAGATAAATTGACCACAAAGAAAATACCTGAAACACTGCCTAGGTTTGCCAATGTATTAGCTAACTACTATTTCGTGCTAACCCGTGTATTAAATCAAGAATCAGGGATTGAAGAGCCAGAATATATTAGTATTAATTATCCAAACCCAAAATAGAACACTGAAATCAATGTTATTTAACGTAGTATATAGGGTTATAGCCATGTAGTTTAAATGAAGTGAAAAACAACCATAAAAACAATAATAAATAACATTACTTAAGATTAGATATACCTCTAGTTTCTTCAGCAAAAATAATACGATATAGGTCAAGCTAATCGTAACTATCTTTGGCTACTTATTGATTGAGTCACTCAGATATTATACAGTCCATCGAATTAACGCCTTCCTTAGATAATGGATAAACTAAGTAGCGCTCGTGGCATAAATTTCATGCCTTTTGTTAAACTTGTGTTAAGTGATTAAAGTAATGAAGTTCAATAAACCTAATATATTCCATTTTTGGCCACGCCTTATCATTTTATTTTCAACATTTTTTACTCTCTTATTTTCTGCGTTCTATTTATACAAATACTCAGAAAATGAAATAAAGATAAACAAAATTGAATCAGAACAAAAAGCTATTATTTCAGCACAGAAAAAATATATTTCTATAACACTTGATAGCATTGGACAAGATCTACTTCTCCTATCTGATTTTATTGAGATTCATCATGCTTATAATAATTCAGACAAAAAGCTCATCCAATTGGCTGAATTAAACACCCTAGCATTAAGTTTACGTAAAGGCCTATATGATCAGCTTCGTTACCTTGATTTAAAAGGGAATGAAATTATTCGGATCAACTATAATGATGGTGTCCCTTCTATCGTACCCAAAAATCTACTTCAAAATAAAGCGAGTCGATACTACTTTAAAGACAGTTTAAAACTGCGAGATGGGGATGTGTATATCTCTATCCTTGACCTTAATATCGAGCATGGTGAAATAGAAACACCTTATAAACCGATGATCCGCCTTGCAACCCCTGTATTTGACGATAATGGCCGTAAGCGTGGTGTTGTTATTTTAAACTATTTAGCAGAACACCTACTTGATGGTTTAAAGATATTTAACTTAAATAATAAAGATCATCATATGTTAATTAACAGCGATGATTATTTTTTATTTTATGATAGAAGGCCTGATCTTGAATTTGCTTTCATGTTCCCTAATAGTGAAGAAAAAAAATACTCTAATATTTATCCTAAAACTTACGACTGCGTTAAGAATAATGAATATGGCCAATTTAACTTACTAAGTGGTGTATTAACATTTGATTCTGTATTCTCCTACCCTAAAAGCGTTACCTCATTAGAAGAGGTTCGTATTGTAAAGCAAGATACTTGTTGGCGATTAATCACCTTTGCACCACACGAAGCTCAATGGACACCGAAAAATATGTTCCACGATTGAGTTCTATATTTTATTGGTGATATTACTCTTTTCCGTTTCTATGGCTTACATTATTACTCGACTTCAGCTCAAGAAAAACATCGACCATAATGAAATACGAAAATTAGCTCATCATGATAGTTTAACGGGATTAGTTAACCGTGGGTATTTCAAAAAATTATTTCATTGGAAATTACAAAATGCACGTCATACAGAAACTAAAGTAGCCTTAATTTACATTGACCTTGATAGCTTTAAGGAGCTCAATGACACCTTTGGTCACAGCGTTGGAGATTTAGCCTTAAAAGCCATAGCTGATAATTTAGAATATATATTTTCTACTAATGCCTATGTCGCTCGAATTGGAGGCGATGAGTTTGCCGTACTTATTTATGATGTACTTGATACAGAAGACGTTATTTCACAGGTAAGCTCTTACTTATCACTCTCTCATCAACCAATCATGTTAGATAGTGAGAAGCATATACTTAATACCAGTATTGGTGTCGCTTACTACCCTGAACACGGTACAAGCATCAACGATTTAATGCATAATGCCGATGAAGCAATGTATTATATTAAGCGTTCAGGAAAAAATGGGTTCCATATTTATAATAAGTAGCACTCATTAAGTAATCTATCCATACAGATTACGCCCATTCCATTTTGGTATGGGCGTAATAATATAAACGCCAACACAACCAGAAAACCATGCCATATAAGACACTAGCGCCTAATATTACTCTCTCCCATCCACCATGCTGCCAGCAATACATCAAATAAAAACCACCCAAACTACCGCTGACATAGTAATGAACCAAATATAACGCCGTTGCTGTAGATTTCGCAGTTTTCGCTTGTTGACTGACCCAACCATAAGCCAAAGAATGAGTAAAAAAAGCGCCAAAACTAAGCACATTCAATCCAATAATGATCATAAGAAGTGATTCATGGCTAGCAATTAACATTCCCACTAAACTTAATAATGATCCAAAAAACATTCCTGATACCGAGCTAAAATATTGACACCATATCCCGACTAATCGAGAGCTGACAGTCCCGGATAAATAACAGAGGAAAATCATAGAAGCAATACTAATAGGCAGCATATAAGGCGCACTGACTAAGCGAAAACCTGTCACTGTATATAGATTAACGAACAAGGCAAAATTCACCCCACCAATCAACATAGCGAACAGGATTTTTTTATTTCTAAGGTGTTGAAAAATAACTCGATGATACTGAGAAAGTTGCGGCACTTTAGCGGTTGGTTGAGCTTCTTTAGGAAGAACGAAAGCGACCACTATGGCCCCAATTAAACTGAGAATTGCCATACTAATAACGGCAGTCTGCCAATCAAAATGATCAGTAATCATACCGCCCAAAATACGTCCAGAAATCCCACCTAATGAGTTAGCACTAATGTACGCCCCAATTGCATGGCTGAATGCCTTTGCCGAAAACTCTTCCGCCATGTAGGCCACCGCCACCGCCGCAAACCCAGCCAGAGCAAAGCCCATTAATGCACGACTAATGATAAGTAACAGTAAATTGTCAGTCAGCAACGATGTTAAACCAATAACAGGCAATAAGAATAGGCTGATAAGCAATACCCTACGCCTACCTATCATTTCAGAAGCAATAGCCCAAGGTAATAACATTAAAGCGAGAGCGAATGTACCTGCGGCTAATAGCCAATTGATTCGAGTTGCAGAGACCGAAAAATGATCCGCCAAAACAGGTAGCATAGGCTGAAATAAATACAGATTACAAAAGACCAAAAACGACCCAAAGGCTAATGCAGCACTCACTTGGTAATAGGCTCGACTACGAAATTCAATCATCTCAGTGATCATCATCAGGAAAACAATATCAAAACAGTAGCAAGTTCATTGAAATAGTGAAAATATATAATAATTATTGATTTGATAGTTTTTAGTTATGGTGGGTTATTAAGATGGATACAAGATTACTGAAGTATTTTGTTGCAGTTGCTGAACACCAAAATATCACTCATGCAGCCAAAGCTTTGCACATTGCCCAACCCGCTCTTAGTGTTGCTATCAAGAAATTAGAAAGCCAATTAGAACTTGAACTCTTCCGTCGTAATGAACGAAAAATAGCACTAACCCACGAAGGTGAAGTATTGCTTACTCATGCAAAACTAATCCTACAGCAATTAGATGATGCTACCTTAGCTATGAAAGAATTAAGGGGACTAGAAAAGGGAGAAGTTCGATTAGGCGTACCGAGTATAATGGGAACCTATTATTTTCCTGATGTACTGATGGCTTTTAAAAGTCGATATCCAAAATTAAAACTCACCATGGTAGAAGCGGGAGCTCAATCTATTCAAAAAATGCTACTTGATGGAGAGATCGATCTCGGTATTACTCAAGTTAGAAATTTACCAGAAGAGCTAGATTCCGACCATTTATTACGCTCTCAAATGGTTGCAGTAGTAAGTCCTGAGCATGAATTTTCAACAAAAGAAACGCTGTCATTTAAAGAGTTTTTCTCTCAAGAATTGGTGATGTTTAAGCAAGGCTACTTTCACCGAGAAAGGCTAGATTCGATTTGTAAGCGAGAGAATTTAACTGCCGATTTTTCTTTTGAAACCAATTTATTACCAGTAATATTAAAAATTGTAAAACGAGATTTTGCCATTAGTGCCTTGCTTGAGTTAGCCACAGAAAATGAACCCGATATTGTATCCATTCCTTTTAGTGAGCCTATCTTTTTAGATATATCAATTGCATGGAGAAAAAAAGGCTACCTCTCAAGAGCCGACCGTACTTTCTTAGAGTTTGTGAAACAGAATCACTAGAATCACCGATAAATTAATAAAAGTCGTTTCTAAAAAATATGGTTACTTGAAAGTTAATATCAAACATAACAACGAATAAAGACCTTGTGTAATAATAAACATAGGATTCTTTATGTTATTCAATTTTATCTAGACAATATCGCAGAGCATCCCGGCCCTTTTTTAGAATCACTATTGTCCTTTAGTTCAAAACACCAGCCATAGCTAGCACATAAACGTTGAACAATAAGTAAACCTAAACCATGTTCTGTTTCTGGTTTACCGCTTAGCCCCTTACCAGTATCCACAACCGAAATAAGGTCTCCGGCTACAGTAACCGTAATGCTTCCAGTTTGAGTAAATCGAATCGCATTATTGAGTAAATTCTTCAGGACCATATTAATAACCCCTTCAGGTAAATTGGTTTGCTCAGACGAGTCAATATTAACTAATAACGATACGCCCTCAGACAAGAGAGATTCATAATAATTAAGGTTCAATGCCGTTTCATTAATGTCATAGCGGCCATCTTGAGTTACATTTTCTTGTTTCACAATATTCAGCAGTAATTCAACCGTGACTTGCATATTAGAAGCAGCTATTAATATTCTGTTCCGTTGCTTGACTTGAAATGGTTCATCACCCTCTTTCATCGCTTGAAGATTTGCAGCACCTAACACAACAGCAATCGGGGTTTTTAATTCATGACTAGCATATTTGGCAAACATCATTTCTTGTTTCGCTAATCGTTCTTTCATTTGTTTGTAGTCGTTTAGATGATGCGTAAATTGTTTTAACTCATCAATTGAACGCTCTGATACCACAAAGTCTTTTTCATTTTTACTTTCTAATTGTGTACTTAATTCAGACAATGGCGACATTAACCCATCAAAGACACGTCGTAATGAGAAACGTAAAAAACCAATTAAAAAAATCATTAACGCAAATGATAACAACATGAGTGTATCCCATGTATCATCGCCAAAATTAATAGAACGACTGCCAATAGTTAAGAATAATGGGATTAGATCTCCCTCTTCATTATAGAAGGTATCATGGTAAACCATATAACCATCTTCATCGAACGTATTGAATTTACTGACCTGTGCTAGTTGATAAGGCAGACTATGACTAAGTTTCGCATCTAACGCAGCTTCGGAATAATACGCCATAATATGAGGACTGATTTGTACTTTATCCTCTTTAGCTAAAGCGTAATGATCTTTTGCGATTTGTTCAAATGATTGCAAGTGGTGTTCAATTTGTGCATCTTCATTAAAAACTAAATGTAGTGAAAATCCAAAAAAAACAAAAAAAGCTGAGCTAAGAGAAATTGCAGAAAATGTAAACAACAATCGTTTTTTTACATCTTCAATTGAATGCGTTGTTCGCGATGGAAAAATACGTTGCCTCCAGCTCATAATTATAACTCCAATTTAAAGCCAAATTTAGGAACTGTTTTTAGCATTGGATAACTAAATGGTTTATCCAATACCGCTCTTAGCAAGTGAATATGACTGCGTAAAATATCTTTATCGGGAGCATCATCTCCCCATATTTCATAAATTAGCGCTTCTCTTGTTACCATCTCAGGAGCTGATTTAATCAATTTTACAATAATCTGATACATTACAGGTGTGAGCGTAAGTTCTTGTTTATTACGAATGACTTTATGACTACTTTGATCAACATGAAGATCACCAAAGGATAATAGAGCACTTGCAACCTCGCCCCTAAATCGTTTTATTAATGCCAGTAAGCGGACTTCAAGTTCAATAAAGTTAAATGGTTTGCTCACAAAGTCATCGACTCCACTTTCAAAACCTTTGACCAAATCATTTTGACCATTTAATGCTGTCAGCATTAGTACGGGCGTGGCACAGCCTTGTTCACGCAACTCTTTAGCTACTGTCATTCCGTCTTTTTTGGGTAACATTACATCAAGAATAATGGCATCAAAAGAATGAGTTAAAGCTAGTTGCAATCCTAATTCTCCATTATCAGCAAAATCTACTTCTGCACCTTTTATCTCTAAAAAGTCAGCTAATATTCCTTGAAGTTCTTCGTTATCTTCAACCACTAAGATGCGTTTGTTAGTAAACATCATCACTCTCTGTTTTTGATTTAATTTCATCATAACAAATTTTTGTCGAATAAATGTCGTGCTCTTTGACAAAAAAACGACATTTCATGATTGATACTACTCTCATACCAAATGAGGACATCATTATGAAAAAAACATTATTAGCATTGAGCTTAGCAACAAGCTTAATTTCGTCGTCTCTTTTCGCTGTTGAATTAATCGGTCAAACCAAAAGTAAAAGCCCACTTAACGTCGTTTCAGAAATCAGTGGCATGGTTGAACAAGCCAATATTGAACTCGGTGAGAAAATTGTAAAAAACACCACACTAGCAACAATTAAAAACCAAGATTTCAAATTAGAAGTAAGTAAACAAAAAGCAAATTTATCTTTAGCTCAAGCGGATCTAAAACTTAAAAAATCACTCTTTATTCGCTACCAAGAGTTAAAAAAGAAAAACAGCCTATCTCAAAATGAATTAGATATAGCGTCTGCCGATTATGACAGTGCTAAAGCAACCGTATCATTAGCAAAAATTGAGTTAGATAAAGCGCAATTAGATTTACAAAGCACAATTATTGCGTCTGCCATTGATGGTTATGTGGTGAATCGTTCAATAGAAGATGGTGCATGGGTAAATCAAGGGGATTTACTTTATCAAGTTATTAACATAGATACCCTAACTATTCGATTACTTGCCAGTGAATTTGATATTGCCGAATTAACTGTAGGTCAAGAAATGGTCGTTTGGCCTGAAACTAATCCTAACATGAAAATATTGTCGTCAATAAAACGTATTGGAGTAGAGATTGACCCTCAAACTTTTGCTTACCCTATTGATGTTGAAATTCAAAATGCAGATCACAAATTAAAGCCAGGTATGTCTATCCATGCCTCTACCATTCTTTCAAATCCACAGTAAGGCTAAGCAATGAATTCATTTATTAGTTACTTTGCACAACGCAGTTTTCTTGCTCGCATTATGACAATCATGGTGCTGTTTATTGGTGCGGCCTCATTAAGTACATTGAACCTACAAGAATACCCTGATGTCGCTTTTGAAGAGCTAGATATTACTACTACCTACCCTGGTTCTACTGCACAAGATGTAGAAATCAATATTACTAATCTCATAGAGAAAGAGCTAAAGTCAGTTGAAGGGATAAAACTATTTACCTCTCAATCTTCTGATGGTTTATCGGCCATTAGTGTTGAATTAGACCCTAATAACGACATGAATAAAGTTATTCGTGATGTACAACAAGCAGTTGATCGTGTGAGTGGTTTGCCAAAAAATATTTCCAACCCTCCAATGGTTGCACAACGCGGTACGTCTTCATTTGAAGTGCTGACTTTTGGGGTTAGTTATATTGGTAAAGCAAATAAAGATAGCGAAACAGCCTTACAAAATTACGCTCGTAAATTAGAAAAACAACTGAAAAACACCTCGGGTGTTGCTGCAATATCGATGACAGGTTATAACGAACGTGAGTTTTGGATTGAAATCGACCCGACAAAAGTAAGCCGTTATAAATTAACGTTTAACGAAGTAATTAATGCAGTAAATAATCGTAGTTTATCACTCTCTGGTGGTGTCGTTGAATCATGGAACAGTGAGCAAAAAATTGTCACCATGACTCAAGTGCAATCAACTGATGAACTTGCACAAACCATTATCAAAGTACTACCTACTGGCGCTTTGATCCGCCTTAGTGATGTTGCAACAATCATTGATACCTTTGAAAATTCGACCCAAAAAGGCATGATCAATGGGCAAGATGCTATCTTATTTAGTCTCACCAACAGCGCCAATGCGGACATCATTACCACAGTCGATAACATCAAAGCCTTACTTGAAAAAGAAGGCAGCACATTTGAAGGCCAATTCGCTTTTGATTATGGGCTCAATCTTGCCGATGACATGAGCGAAAAATTCTCGATTGTATCAACCAATGGAATGATAGGTCTTATCCTTGTCTTAGCGGTATTAAGTTTAATTCTAAAGCGTCAAATTGCCTTTTGGGTTTCAATGTCTATCCCGTTCTGTATTTTAGGCGTCATCGCTATTTTACCAATGTTAGGCATGAATTTAGACAGCATTACTTTAGCCGCCTTGTTATTGGTGATTGGCGTTATTGTCGATGATTCAGTGATTGTTGCCGAGAGTATTTACCAAGAAAAAGAGAAAGGTCTAAGTGCATTAGATGCAGCGGTGTCAGGTACTCAAAAAGTCATTAAACCAATAATTGCTAGCTTAACCACCACAGCATTAGTATTCATCCCAATGCTGTTTATTCCTGGAACTATGGGTAAAGCTATTTTTGTGATCCCAGTTACGGTTATTGCTGCACTGTTATTTTCACTCGCTGAATGTACATTTACCTTACCTGCTCACTTAGCAAACTCTCTGGATAAAAAAGCGAAGAAAGAAGAAAAAGTCGATAAATTTCAAATTATTATCAACCAGTATCAACGCTTCTTAACCCACTGTTTAAACTACAAGAAAAGCGTATTAGTTATTGCAGTTGTCAGCTTAATGGGGAGCACATGGTTAGTCACAAACTTAAAGCTCGATATATTTCCTTCTGAAGCGGCAAAATACATAGAAATATACACAGAGGTAAAGCCAGGAACACCGATAGAGAAGATCCGAGCAGCACACATCACTTTAGAAGAAGTAATTGCCGCACTGCCTGACAATGAACTAAAAAGTGTAGAAATCACCTACTCTAGTCCAGTAAGTACTGGCTTAATTGCCTTAACAAGTTTTGAAAATCGTGACCGCACCGCTGATGAAATTATCACAGAATTGGATTCAAAATTGGCAAACATTGATACATTATCGTTTGTAAAACTCTCTGTCGATGCTGGAGGCCCCCCACCAGGAGAGCCTGTTGAACTAAGAGTATTAGGCGGAACAACCGTAGAACGAGACGCTACCGTTCAATTAGTAATGGCATGGTTAAAAGAACAATCAGGGCTTAATAAAATAACGAATAACGAGGAATTAAAAGATCCTCAATTACAAATTATTCCACAGTACGAGTGGCTTGCTCGTTATAATTTAACCACTTCAGATCTTGCCTCTACACTTCGTATTGCCTTTGAGGGCGAGAGCGTGACATCGACTTGGCTTGGCGATCAAGAAGTCAATATTCGAGTAATTATGGATGAAAACTATCGCAGCATAGAAAAACTAAAAACAACCAAGATATATACAGCTAAAGGCGCACAGGTTCCATTAAGCCGTTTAGCAAAAGTAGAAAACATTGATGCTCCACGTTTAATTCAACATTATAACGGTGATCGCGAAGTTACCATAACAGCACAAATCATAAATGACGAACTTTCGTCTGTGGCGCTGAGTGAAACATTATTGGCTGAACTGCAAGGAAAGTACCCAAGCAACGTGATCATTCAAGCAGGTGGCGAAGCAGAAAGCACCAATGAAACCATGAGTGGATTTATGATTGCCTTTCCTGCTGGATTATTAGGGATCTACTTTGTTTTAGCAGTAATGTTCAATTCATTACTACAACCACTATTGGTAATGACAGTTATTCCGTTTGCGGTTATCTCTGCATTAATGGCGTTATTTATTCATGCTCAAGCTTTATCATTATTTGCATTAATTGGTGTGCTAGGCATGACAGGTGTTGTAGTGAATAACTCATTGGTATTAATTAATAAAATTAACGAGTTAGTAGCTGAAGGGTTATCGACACTAGAATCGGTAACTCAAGCAACAAGCAGTCGCTTTAGACCCATATTATTGACATCTATCACCACTGTTGTAGGTTTGCTACCATTAGCTTATGGATTAGGTGGGACCGATGTGTTTATGGGCCCAATGTCGTTAACACTTGGCTACGGCTTGCTGTTTTCGTTACCTGTGGTGTTAATTATTATTCCTTGTATGTATCTAACTTTTTTTAATAAAAAGTAAAGTTAGCAAATATTCAGTTAGGACTAAGTCATGCGAATAAAAGGCATGGCTTAGCCTTACTCAATTGCTTTCCAGTGTTTTGGGGGAGTTAAGTCCCAACGTTTCATCTCTTTTAGCGTATAAATCGCCTTTCCTTTTCGACCAATAGTTATCGGAATATCTTTTGCTAATGCCTTACCTGATAAGATTTTCTGGGCAATCTCACCTGCAGCAATACCTTGAGATTCACCAAATAAGACAACCCCTCCAGCTGCTTTTCCTTCACCAATAGAGAAGTCCCAAAAACCAAATAATGGTACTTTTGATTCCTTATTTGTCCATGAAATTACCGTATCTTCATTGACATGAATTCCATTTTCATCCATCAAGGTATGATATAAACCAATGACGACAGCTCCTATACCTTGGCTATCAGCATCTAAAATTAAAGATTGCCAATCAGAAAAGTGACTGACTATTATTACTTCAGCTTCAAGTCCAATTTTTTTGTTAAGCATTTTGTATTGTTGTTTCATATAAGATGTTGCTATTTTGGAGGTCGTGCCAGAATCAAAAAGGACTCGAATTTTCTTTTTATTAACGGGTAGCATCGACCCTATTTCACCCATCGTTTTTGCTAACAAAGGTTGCTCTAAAACTCCTGTAATTTGAGAGCTTCCCCTATATTTTTCAAGAAGTTTTCTTGGATTAGCATTTATTCCCAAAAATACAATTGGAATACCTTTGTCATATAATTTAGGTAACATATAATTCAACGCATTATCATCACCTAAGATCACTAAATCCGGTTGATATGTCGCATATTTGAGGTAAGCCTTATCTGCCATTTTTTCGTGTTGTTCACTCGGCAGTCTTTTCGTATTCATTTGAAAAGTAGTAATTTCATGTTCACCATCTAGAATTAAATTAATCCCTGCTAAATAGCTTTTATCCCAAGAATATTCGGCATGATAACTTTCGATAACCAGTACTTTTCCAGCATAAAGCATATTACTAAACAGAGTTAACATCACTAATAAGCAAGTTTTCATTACGCCTCCGGTTTCTTTTTACCAACCTATTTAGTGTAGTTGATATATTAACTATGCACTCAAGTAAGAAAACCTGACTATACTTACTTAGTAAATCAGTTAAAGTGAGGGATAAGAATGAATCGCACTAACCAGTTCATACATAATAAAAAAAATCCTATTTCCAGTCATATTGGCCGACGTATTATATTAATTTTAATAATTATAAGCAGTATCGTGACATTACTAACGAGTTTTATGCAACTCTACTGGGACTACAACCGTGAATTTGATGCAGTGGAGAGCCGTCATCAAGAACTACAAAGTATACATATTGATTTACTCGCAACGTCATTATGGCGATTTGATCTCGTTCTCTTACAACAACGTTTAGAGGGCTTAGTTAATTTATCAAAAATTGATTATCTAAAGATTGAAACTGAAAACTATACATTTACAGCTGGAACTCCAGTGTTTGAGCAAACTATTTCAAGTCTATACCCTGTTACCTTTAAAGCCTCAGAAGAAGCAACCCCAGAAGTCATTGGCAGTTTATATGTACAATCTGATGCAAAGAAAATTTATAACTATTTGCTTGAACAATTTTTAATTTCGTTAGGAATTAATGCTTTTAAGATCACGATTATCTGCTACATCATACTAATGATTGTTCATCAAAGTATTAATCGACGCATATTCTCTATTGCAAGATACCTACGTCAATTTAACCCTCTAGAACCACCTAAACCCTTAAAGTTAAGGTATACACCATGCATAATGGAAAAAGAAGATGAGTTAAAATGGCTTGGAGATGAGGCAAATAAAATTACTAAAGATGTCACCTTGCTATATCAAAATTTAAAGTTTCAACAAGAACGTTTTGCTGATTTCGCCAACATTTCATCTGACTGGTTATGGGAAACGAATGAATTAGGACAGCTTATTTATGCTTCAGAGGAAATGAGAAAAAGTTTAAATTTAGATATAGAGCACCACATTATGATTACAGATATACCCTCTCTAAAAATGGCAACAACGTTATTATCTTATATTCATGAACGAACGGATTTCTCCTTATGTGAAGAAGCTCTCCATATCGATAATCGAACTCAGTATCTCCTTTTCCAAGGAACAGCCAATTACCAAAATAAGCGTTTTATTGGATTTAGGGGCACAGCTCTAGATATTTCAGCTCTTACTCAAGCAAAACGAGATTTAGAAGAACTTAACCAGGGTCTTGAAGATAAGGTAAAAGAGCGAACTAAAGATCTGAAAGATAATATGAAGAAGCTACAAAAAACTCAAGACCAATTAGTCGAATCAGAGAAATTAGCTGCTCTTGGTGGACTTGTTGCTGGTGTGGCACATGAAGTAAATACACCACTAGGGATCTCAGTAACAGCAGCCTCTATCATTAAAGAAATAACTCAAGAGTTAAACAATGCATTCGCTAATCAAACATTAACTAGCACACAATTCTCTGATCTAATGCAACGTATGAATGAAACAACAACAATGCTAGAAGATAACCTTAACAGAGGGGCTAAATTAATTCGTGACTTCAAACAAACGGCCGTAGATCAAGTATCAGAATGCCGTAGCCAATTCGTTATTCACCAAACTCTCGATTCATTAATTGCCAGCTTACACTCCGAAACACGCAAAATACCAGTTGTTCCTATCATTTCAGGTAGCCATTCATTAACCATGAACAGCTTGCCAGGAGTACTCACTCAAGTTATTTCTAATCTAATAATGAACAGTGTTAATCATGCTTTTACCGACACCACAAAGGCCGCAGAAATACATATCTCCTTCTATGAAGAGGGAGACAATATTATTTGTGAATATGTTGATAATGGGTCCGGTGTAGAAGAAGCCTTGCATCAAAAAATATTCGAACCATTTTATACTAGTAAGCGAGGGAAAGGAGGCTCTGGACTAGGGTTAAACTTAGTTTTCAATCTTATTCATCAAAAATTAGCTGGAAGTTTAGTATTCAACTCAACCTTGAATCAAGGGGTTCATTTTACTTTTACTTTACCGAAAGAACTACCACTGACAATTATCTCAAAAGACATATAAAACTAGAGAGTATTTATTTACCTTTCTCGATTAAACAATTCGCCTTTTAACAGTTAGTATGTTGCATAAGAAGAAGGGCTCATTTAATAATGAGCCCTTCTTCTTATTAAAATAATGAATAAAGTATAAATCAGAAAGGAGATTCACTAATCAGGGTGATTATCACGAATTGAAGTAAATAAAGTCCAATTATCCAACATTAAATCAACCAATTTGGGTTCAAAATGCTTCCCTCTCTGTAAGGCGATTTCTTGTCGTATATCTTCACTAGACCAAGGTTGTTTATAGCTTCTCTTTGAACCAAGAGCATCAAATACGTCAGCAAGTGCTGTAATCCGACCACTAATTGGTATATTTTCACCACTTAATTGATTCGGGTAACCTGTTCCATCCCATTTTTCATGATGATAAGCTGCTATATCTTTGGCGACTAAAATCAGTTTGCGTTTCGAACGACTAAGGATATCAACACCATATTCCACATGCTTTTGCATTATATGCCATTCTTCAGGTGTTAATTTACCTGGTTTATGCAAAATAGAATCCGGAATTGCGACTTTCCCAACATCATGTAACGGAGATGATTGTTTAATCATCAAGCAATCAAAATCAGAAAGTCCATATAAAATAGCCAGCTGTTCTGATACCAAAGCAACTCTTTGAACATGTGCTCCAGTTTCTTTGCTTCTTGCTTCAACTGCATTAGCTAAGTTGTAAACTAACTCTTTCGCTGTCTCTTTTAAATCTTCAAGCAAGTTTAAATTTTCAAAAGTCAGCCCTATATTATTCATATAAATTTCAAGGAGCTGTTTATCTAATTCTGATAATTCGCTATTAATATTAATATATAAAAGGTTATTAACCCCTCGCTCATCCGACATGAAAAAGACATACGCATCATCATAACTCTGGCTTGATTGATTTGTTACCGCATTTTTACAGCGTTCTGAAACGATATCAGGCAAACGCTCGTACGCACATTCATCATAGGAATTAACATATCCTCCCGTTGCCGCTATCGTTAATGCTCGAGATTCTTCACCGTTTGGTTCGGGTTGAACAACGCCATAAAAAGCGGAAGCTTCTAATTTAAGTAATGAAGTGACTTGTTGTAACACAGCAGTCGCATACGCCTTTAGGGTTGTAGTATTTTGAACATTCGCCGAGGCCTTAATAACCAAACTTAGCCCTTCTTTCTGTTCATCAATCAAACATAAATCTCGATAAGATCTTAACATTGAATACAGTAGTGTTCGAAGTTTCTGAGTGGTCAATTCTGTTTTTTCTTTATAATCATCAATTTCATATTCTTGAATAACAATATCTTCTGGCGCTTGGCCTGCTTGTCCAGTTCTAAGCACCAATCGAATTAATTGATTATCTAAATTTTCTCGAATATATTGAACTAAATCTAATCCAGCATGTTCAGTTTCCATAACAACATCAATTAGCGCAATAGCAATATCAGAATTCGACTCTAGAATGAGTCTTGCTTCTTCACCCGATAATGCTGAGATCAAATCCAGTTTTCGGTCTTGAAAAGTAAAGCCACTTAACGCCAGTTTTGTTATTTGATGCATTTGTTCATCATCATCAACTAACAAAACACGCCAAGGTTTAACTAATTTCTGCACTCGATTCTCAGGAGAATCAGTTTGTACATCGCTCCGATAATCAGAAAAAAGATCCATCAGTTACCTCATTTTTTTATATTCTTCTTATAGGTTTAGCACATTTATCCGCATCAGGAGCTATAAATAATCGTTTAAAAGTCAATAATGTAATCTGGTGCAAACTTTCACTATTACCTCACGTAATCCTCTGTATAGGCACACAAAGACTACATCTTAAATTGTTTAACTGATGCATTTAGCTCATTTGACAACTTAGCAAGATCGTCACACGATTTAACCGTCTCCATCATTGTCGTATGATTCTCGTGTGAAATACTGTTCACAGCTTGCATACTCTCATTTACTTGTTCCGTGGCAACACTTTGCTCTTCAGAGGCACTAGCGCTTTGAGTATTCATATCATTTATCTTAGTAATTGAGCCCGTTATTACTGAAAATGCACTGCCTGATTTACTCGCTGAATTTATGCTGGAGGTTAATAAATTTGTACTCTGCTCCATGCTAGCTACAACATCATTTGTTCCATTCTGAATTCGGTCAATAAGAGTATGGATCTCAGTCGTCGACTCTTGAGTTCTCTTAGCCAAAACTCGAACCTCATCAGCAACTACTGCAAAGCCTCTGCCCTGCTCACCCGCTCTTGCTGCCTCTATCGCTGCATTTAATGCTAGTAAATTAGTTTGCTCAGCAATTCCTCCAATAACCTCTAAAATTTTACCAATATTATTAGTTTCTTCTGCCAAGTCTGTTATTTGTGAAGAGGTTTGTTTTATCTCTTTATCCAGCTGGGCAATATGACCAATGGTGCTTTGAATCACATTAAAACCAGCTTGAGCCTCTTCATCTGCATGAGTTGCTACATGTGCCGCATTAACTGTATTTTGAGATACCTCTTGAACTGCAATAGACAACTGCTGCATTGCGTCTGAGATCTGCTCTGTTCGAGTTAACTGCTCTTTCGCACCATTATCGGTCTTTTCTAATGCACTCGTTAAATAGTTTGATGATTCCTTAAGCTTATTACTCGTTTCAGCTATCTGTCCGATCATTTCCTTTAGATTATTTGATACCGTTTGAATGGCAAGTAACAGTGTTCCGGCCTCACTCGTTCCTTGTTTACCAACATTGATATTCAAATCACCAGCAGCTAATTGCTTCGCATAAGCTACAGCCTTTTGAATTGGCCCTGTTATACTAGTAGCAGTAAAGTATGAAAAAATAAGTGCAAGTAAAACAACAATTACACTACCAAAAAGAATGACATTATTTGCCATTGTTGCCGTATTACTTGATTCAATCTTTCTTTGACCCATTAAGCTAGCTTCAATATCTATAATTGCCGAGACCTTACTGCGAAGATCATCCATATAGATTTTACCTTTCTTTTTATCAAGCTCTGTATACAGAGCTTCCATCGTTTTATAATCAGTTGATGTTTTTACAAGAGATATGGCTTTTTCACTATAATCATTTATCCACCCATTAACATGTTTAGATAGCGCTGTCCCTTCAATAAATTGATTCTGTTTTTTGATCACTTTTAGCCCGGCATAATACGGTTCTAAATATTGTTCTTCACGATTAAGAATATAACCTCTTAAGCCTGTTTCCATATTGACCATCGCATTGATGATAATATTTCCAACCATTCCAAAGCTTCGTGTATCGACTTCTGCTCGCAACCCATCCATTCTATTTTTGCCAATACCCGATTGAATTAATTCCGTTAGCTGATGATTTATACCCTCTCCTTGCCTAATGCTTCTTCTTAGCTCAATAATGGATTCTGCATAATTTGACCAGTTCTGAGCCAGAGCAGAGACTTCATCAAAACGTACCTGTTGCGCTGGGTTATCCGATGTTAACGATTTGGCTTCTTGCAAATAGGTTTTAAAATTAGCTTTACCTGCTACATAAGGTTCTAAATAACTTTCTTGACCGGCAATAGCAAATCCTCGTAAGCCAGTTTCTTGATTGACCATTGAATTAACAAGACCTTTACTATTTGCGATAACCTCTTCGGTATGCTCTACCCATTCAGAGGCTTTTTCCATCGTTGAAATAGATTGAAACACCACAATATTTAATGCAATTATTAAAAAACAAATCACAATATTACTGCCTAATAGTCGCCCTTTAATTGATACATTAGCTAAATCCATTTATCTCACCCAATCTTATTTTTAACACTTAAGTAACAAGCATAGGACAGCGATCAATTAAAACCAGAAAATAGAATAAAAAAAGACACTTCCGAAGAAGTGCCGTTTGTAAAAAATAGGGGGGATCATTTATTAAATGTAATCAAAATAAATATGCTGAGCTTGCCACTCTACTTTTTCAATATTGTCAGAAAGCACATATTTAGCTACTGTAAACGCAAATTCAAAACTAACACCAAGCCCCTTACCACTAATAAAATATCCATCTACAACAACTTTCTTATCTTGGAAAGTACCATCCGAAAACTTCTTCTCAAGACCTCCGCCTGTTGTATAATTTCGTCCATTCAATAAATGATTTGCCGCAAGTACCTTTGCACCAGAAGAGCACAATGCACAAATGTATTTTTCTTTCGTTATGTGGCGTTCAAGAAAAGCAATAACCATTGGGTTGGCAGATAAATTATCCGTACCTTTTGGGCCTCCTGGCATCATTACTGCATCATACAGAACGTTTTGTTTATCTTTTAACGTATAATCGGCAGAAATTCGAGTTTCAAAATAGGTTTCTAATGCGGTCGTTTTCATACAAGATAAGACATCAACCTTAATATCTAAACGACGCATTATATCGATAAAAACAACCGCTTCGCCTTCTTCAAAACCATCAGCAAGTAAAACAGCAACGTGTTTCGTTATTTGATTATTTTCCATCTTCATCACCAGTAATTAATGAACAAGTTTCACGTACATTTTTAGCGATAACCTTCCAGTCATGATTTTTAATCGCATCCGTTGGAGCTATCCATGTTCCACCACACGCAATAACCTGTGGTATTGCCAAATAACTTAATAAGTTTTTCAGGTTAACCCCACCTGTAGGCATTAATTGAATATTGCCATAAGGTCCAGTTAATGATTTCAACATATTCAACCCACCAGATGCTTCTGCAGGAAAGAATTTTAATGCCGAGAGTCCCATCTCTAACGCTTGCTCAACTAAGCTTGGATTATTGATTCCCGGAATAATCTTAATATTGTTATCTAAACAATATTGAACCGTCTTTGGATTAAAACCAGGGCTCACAACAAAATCGGCTCCTGCATCGACAGCGAGCTTGGCTTGCTCTTTTGTTAATACTGTTCCTGCACATAAAATAATATCTGGGTATGCTTGACGAATACGACGAATCGATTCTTCTGCCGCTTCAGTTCTGAAGGTGATTTCTGCCGCAGGTAATCCATTTTCGACAAGTATTTTAGCTAAAGGAACAGCATCATCTGCGTTTTCAATTTGAATTACAGGCATGACTTTTAATGCTTTTACTGTTTCTATCCAAAGGTTATTTTTCATTAATCTGTTCCATATTAGTAATGAGTGTTTGTATGTATGAAATCGGGATAATCGCCCCCTTATGCTGTATAACTTTAGAGGCTAATAGATTCCCCCAAGCACAACAATTTGCGATGGACTCTCCCTGACTATAGGCAGCTATAAATGCCGCATTAAATGAATCACCAGCAGCCGTCGTATCTACCAATTTATCAATTCGTTCCGCATTCATACTACCTGTATCACCAGTATTGATAGACCACATAGCGCCTTCTGCTCCAAGTTTTACTACAACTTGCTCCACCCCTAGAGTATGCAATCGGTCTGCTATTTCTTGTGCTGATATGTGTTCAGTTCCTAGAAGTAATTCTTCATCATCTCCTGTGACTAAAGTGACATCGCTCAGTCGATATAAATTATCTAACCAAAACTTCGCATCTATTTGGTCTTTCCATAGAGTGGGACGGTAATTTGAATCAGTAATAATCGTTGCACCATGTTGTTTCAATGTGGCCAGTACATCTAAAAGAATTTCACGATCATGAATGGGTAATATTGCGAGAGAAATACCTGATAAATAGACAATATCAGCATCCATGATTTTAGCTATGTTCGGTACAAACATAAGGTGCTGACACATATGCTTGGCTGCTGAATTATCACGCCAATAATGAAAACTGCGCTCCCCTGCACCATCGATATTAATACTATATAAACCGGGAAGTCGCTCCTTATCTCGTAGAACTAATGAACAATTGATCCCCTCCGACTCCCAAGCTTGAAGCATTAATGAGCTATATTCATCTAGACCTAATGCGGTTATATAATGAGGGGAAATATGAGGAAGTAAACGAGATAAATACACTGCCGTATTTAGAGTATCCCCGCCAAAACTTTGAGTTTGTGTAGAAAAAGCATTGCCACTTAACTCAATCATGCATTCGCCAATGATGGCTATTTTTGTTTTTTTCATAAGACAACCTAAAAAAGCCACATTGATTCAATTAGAGGGTTTATTAAATCAATGTGGCAAAACCATGTAAGGTTCAAAACAGAATTAAAATCCTAAATTATAATTTACCTTCACTGCCACAAACTCGAATTTTATCTTGCACGACTTTTTTCATCGCTTCTTTGCCAGGGATAATGTAATGACGAGGATCGTTAGCTCCTGGGTTCTCAATAAAATATGCTTTCACAGCATCTGAAAATGCAATTTTTAATTCGGTTGCGACATTCACTTTTGTAATGCCTAATTCGATACAACGGCGAACGTCTTCATCTGGTACATCTGATGCACCGTGCAATACTAATGGGACATCTGTTTTACGGCGAATAATACCTAATCGATCAAAATCTAAACATGGTTTTTCTTTATAAAGACCATGGGCAGTACCAATTGCAATCGCTAATGAATCAATTCCTGTCGCTTCGATAAATTCAACCGCAGCATCAGGGTCAGTAAATAGTGCATCTTTAGCATCAACAATTAGATCATCTTCCTGTCCACCTAAACGACCTAACTCTGCTTCTACCGAGCAATCCCAACGATGACAAAATTGAACCACTTTACGAACTAACTCGATATTTTTATCAAAGCTTAAATGAGAACCATCAATCATTGCAGATTTAATGCCCGCTTCTACTTTTTGTTGAATATCAGAAAAAGACTCGTGATGATCAAGATGAAGAGCAATAGGCATGTGATAACGCTTTGCTGCTTCTTTACAAATGCCAATTAAGTAATCTGTCCCTGCATAAGAAAAAGTACCGGGAGTGCCAGCAAGAATGACTGGGGTTTGCATTTCAGCCGCTGTTTCTACAACAACTTGAGCTGTTTCTAAGTTATGAATATTGAATGCAGGAACGGCATAACCACCCAACTGCGCTTTATGGAGCATTTCACGGGATGATACAAGAAACATAATAACCTCAAATTAAATTCTTCGTTTTCTTTCGCTATTATAGTATTCGAAAGAAAACATAAATAAGATGAGCAAGATCACAGAACAAACAATCAGCGAAAGCAAATGAAAGCAAAAAACTAAGAATTAATGAGGTTAAACTGACGAAATTAACTTTCGAACACTTTCATTGTTTGTTTTTTATTATTACGTATAAAAAAGCCCAAACAGCAGCAATGCTATTTGGGCTTAAATAAAACAGGAACTCACTTACATTATTGTGTGTCTTTGGCATTGGCTTCTAAAAAAGCCATCACTTCTTCACGCTCTAATGGATTTAATCCAGCCCGAGGGAACATACTTTTAGTGATTCCATGCCATTGAGTTTTTGTATATTGCTTAGGATCTTTGGCTGAGTGGCACATCGTACATCGTTGATAGAACAGCGCCTCACCAACACTTTGTGCCGTAGCCTCCACCTCTGCCCCCTCAATACCTAATGTTGTATTCACTTTATCAATGCGAATATCCGTATCTACAGTGACTATTCTTGGTGGCTCAAAAGCAAGGTTAGATGACTCAGGATCACGGCATCGTTGGATATATGCCAAGCAAGTATTTGCGCTATTTGCCTGACTTAAATCACTACATGCTTGACTTGAAGTTAACACATTAATGGACCCACTATTACAGCGTCCTTGGCTATCAAATTGCAGCCAAGCACCCTCTTCTAAACTGATGACTCCGGGCATGATCTGATCAGATACTTTCGCCCCAGCGATCACTCGGCCACGTTCATTAAATATCTCAACTAATTGGCCAGAACGAATACCGTGCTTCTCTGCATCATTATCATTGATCAGTACGTATTGTCGCCCTTGCACACTTTCATATTTGCGAACCTCTGTATTTGCCAATTGCGAATGCAAACGCATATAAGGGTGAGGGCTCACAACATGAACTTGGTTTGATTTTGCGTTCCCTAAATATTCAAACGGTTCTAAAAATGTTGGCATTGGTGGACAATTTTTCACATCAAAGTTTGCAATATCTTGGCAGTAAAGCTCTATTTTTCCTGATGTGGTATGCAAAGGATGCTTATCTGGATCTTGATAAAAATCTCCATGCCTTACCCATTGGTTTGCTTCTTGTGGCACTGGTAATAAAGCTACGCCATTTTTCCAAAATTCATCAAACGATAACGTTGCAGAAGACGCTTTATAAGCACGTTTTAAAATATCATCAAATGGCAAACCATCCGTAAATTTATCTTCTACTTTAAAGATCTCAGCCAGTTTTCTAAATATTTCAAAATCATCTAAGCTTTCACCGTAAGGCTTAATAACTTGGCGCATCGCATAAATTTTATCATTACTGTAAGTTCCTCCAGAAGAGAGATCATTTCGTTCTAACGTACTGGTTGCTGGCAATACAATATCGGCATATCGAGAAGAAGCACACCACCATGGGTCTTGGCAGACAAACGTTTCAACTTTTTCATTAAGTGCATTAATAAGTTCATTCGTATCTTGCTGATGAGAAAGGAGGTTATTACCTGCGTTATACACCATTTTGACATCCGGATACGTGTATTCAATGCCATCTCTAGTAAAGGTTTTTCCTGGATTCATCAACATTTCAGAAATGCGTGAAGCAGGACAAATCGCACTCACCGGATTTTTACCTTGAGATAAGCCAATAGGAAGTGTTTTCCCTGATTGTGGCATACCACCATTACCATAATGCCAACTAAAACCAACCCCTTCTCCCGGCTTACCAATTTTGCCTAGCATGGCTGCAAAGTTAATGATCGCCCAGTGGATCATCTCACCATGATCGGCTCTTTGTAATGACCAACCCGCCGCAAATTGGGTTTTACTGGTTGCTAATCGAATAGCCATTTTTTGAATATCCTCAGCAGGAATACCCGTGATCTTTGCAGCCCATTCTGGTGATTTTACAATGCCATCATTTTTTCCCATTAAATGGTTGATGTATTTGTCAGCCCCTACAGTATAACGATCCAAATAAGCGGTATCATGAAGATCGTTGACATAAACATGCTGTGCCATAGCTAAAAATAAAGCGGTGTCTGTATTTGGAACAATTTTCACCCACTCTGCATCCAATTCATCATCGGTACGGGTCTGTTGTGGGTTAATTGAAATAAACTGAATGCCATTTTCAGCAAACTGCTTCCAATGAGAATACATTTGATGATCTGCAACGCGAAATTCAATGCGGTTGTTTTTCCAAGGATCACAACCTATCAATACAAAGATTTCTGTGTTCTCTTGAATTACAGGCCATGCGGTTTGTGGCGAGTATACTTCCATATCACCAATAACATGAGGAAGTATAACTTGAGAAGCACCACCTGAATAATCCCCTGTAGTGGTGCTTTGTCCACCAATTAAGTTAAAGAACCGACCTTGCAATACCTGCGGCCTCATTAGGCCTGCGTGCGACCAACCACCATAAGAGCTACTAAAAATAGCTTCATTACCATAATCTGTTGCCGTCGTTTGAATCGCGTCTGCCACTAGAGATAATGCGGTTTCCCAACTCACTCTCACAAAAGGTTCTTTTCCACGTAAATGAGGCTTGGTATCACCTTTAGGGTCAGCGAGATAAGATGCCCTTACCATAGGATATTTAACGCGAGTTTTATCGTAGACTCGACCAATTAAACCCTCAGTGAGCATTTCAGTTGGCATTGCGTCTAGTTCTTTACGCGGTTGAATACCAACAAGCACGCCAGCTTTGACTATGGCATTAAATGGTCCCCAATGACTGGCGTGTGGAATAACCTCGACATCTTCATCATCAAAGAATTTCGAAGCTGGATAAACCATTAAACCACCACCCGCAACAACAGCAGTAGCAATGGATGTTTTTAAAAAGGTACGTCGAGAAATAGCCATAATACATTCCGTAGTGTTAGTTACTTATCAATACTGATGATTCGATAAATAATTCATTGGGAACATAGTAAACCTTTAAAGATTCATTTTACATACACATTTAAAGGTTAGAAAATAATGCTATTAAATAAAATATACCTTATAAGAAGTTAATAACTTTAGGCTGCATTTTCTCTAATTTTAGCAACGTAATTATGAACTTCTAAATATTAAAAGAATGATTCCATTTTTGATGAATAGCAAGTGACCCCTTTTCTTAATAAATTATTCTTGGGTCTATCTGCTCGCCCCGTTACCTTTTCTTTTAATTCACGCCATACAGATTGTGTTAACAGACGACGACTTAATGGGGACTGTTCCGCAATATACTCATTTTTAAATATGGCTATCACCTCTTGAGTTTCGTATATGCCAAGTACCTTCATATTAATTGCAGGAATATCGAATTCAAAGCCTCCCTGTTCTATTTCTAATGGCGCCTCTTCTGCCTCCCAAAGGTTGATTTTATCTCCACAGAAGAGTGCTACATTGAGGGCTCTCAATGACCATAAACTGCTGGCAGGTCCACTGTAGTTATCTACCAAACGGACATCTTCATCAAACATCCCTTGTGTGGGTAATCCTGCTTTTAGAGATCCATGACTAATAAAATATTTAAGATTACAGTGGAAAGCTCTTTTGGCTTCTCCAACAGAAATGTTATTACTTCGTAAATCGACAGCAGCTAATAATGGTGCAGCAGCAGCTAAGCGATAACATGCACTCCTCCCAAAAAACGGTAAGCCTTTCTCTGTAAAGAAATATCGATAATTGCCGACAAAATCAGACAATACATTTTTTATAAAATCAGAATCAAAATCAGGATTAATCTGGGTGAACCAATATAAACTATAATGAAAAGCCCACGCATTGTAATAATCGTAATTACCCTTAGCCCCATCACGAAACCAACCATCGCCGACATAAAACTCTTTTATTCTTTCGTATTTATCATATTGAATAACATCTTCACCGTTCAATGCTTTCAATACGACTTGCACCGTAAGTACAAATAAATGCCAATTATTATCAACCGTTTCACAATGATTAACTTGTTTAAACCACGTCACTATTTGTAGTTTTTTCACTTATTGAGAAACTGTCCCACCCCCATTCTTTACTCAACCATAATGCTAAAGCTAAATCTGCACTCTCGCAGACTCTCTGATCACAATGATGAAGAGTGCCCCAATATCCTTTATGTTGCGGATTGGTTCCTGCCAAGAAAGCCTTACGGAGGACCTCTGGAACTAAAATTGGCTGCTGATTTAAACCTGTAATTATTGTATTAGATTTTCCATTGGCATGTAGCCACGCAGCTAATGTAGGCAAAGTTCGACTTGTTCCCTCCATTGCATCTGTTCTTGCTGTTTGCTGGCTTGGTCTTCCCGGATAATAAGCATTGCTATAATCCCATACAGAGTAATGTACAAACGCCTCTGAAATATAACTAACAATGAAATCACATTGTTGTTTTAAAACTGTATTTTCATCTGAAAGAAGGTTTTTTATATATTCATCATGTTGCGTATATGCAAGCTTTTTATTTTTGTATCTAATGATATTTTCTTTAATCGATATTACATACATCATTAAATTTGGGTGTTCATAAGCAATGGTTGGCCGAGCAGTTTCTCTTATCTGTTTTGGTTGATATAAAAGCGTTTGATTTTCGACTTTTTGCTTCATTTTTTATACTCCTCTCAAAAACGAAAAAAGCCACAAAACACAGAGGTTATGTGGCTTAAACAAAGTGCTGATTTACTCTTTGGCAGATTCAGTTAAAACTTGATAACGATCTTGACCCCACGCGACTGGTTTTGGTTTATCTTTAATCCAGTTATAAAAGGCGTTTTTCATCTCTTTTACTTTCTCTGGGTATTTTTTAGCTAAATCAATCGACTCAGACGGATCTTCTTTATCATTGAATAACTTCACTTTATTTGAACCATCATCATAGAAATATAAAGCCCAATCTTGATCACGAATAGCCCATGATCCTTTAGACAGTTTTTCTAAATTTGGATTCTCAGGAATTGTGTTGGTTTCGTAAGTGAGCCATTTCCAATAGCCGTACCAGAACGCATCATTTTCTTCACTGTAATGTTTCGCTCCAGGACCTGCCCAATATAAGTATTGATGAGGTGATGTTTCTGCCTTCCCCTCCAAAACAGGCATAATGTTTTTACCATCAACCTGCATATCTTTCGGAATATCAATGCCTGCAGCAGCTAGCGCTGTTGGTAGGATATCGAGTGCAGAAATTAATGAATCGCTTTCACCGCCCGCAGGTATATGTTTTGGCCAATAAGCAACGAATGGAACTCTTACCCCACCATTATACATTTGTCCTTTAAAGCCTTTATCCATCCCGTTCATTGGCATTGGTGACTCATGTACTGCACCGTTATCAGACAAGAAAAAGATGATGGTGTTATCTAACTCCCCTTTCTTCTCTAAGTTATCCATGATAATACCAAGGCTTTCATCCGCCGCATTAATAGCCGCAAAATACTTATCTGCCTCGACATTACCTGTATTAAATCTATCCATGTATTTCGCCGGAGATGCTTCTTCTAACGGAATATGAGGCACGCTAAATGCAAGATTAACAAAGAAAGGTTTATCGCCACTTTCATCGATGAACTTCAACGCTTGATCAGTTAAGTTATGCGTTAAATAACCCGGAGCGGAGATGTTTTTTCCATTCTGCCAAATTGCAGGAGAATCCCATAAAGCGGCACCAGATGCATAAAAACTATAAGAATAATCAAAACCACGATCTTCTGGTCCATAGCCTTTTGGTGTTACTGTTATTTGATTATCATGGTAATCACGGGTGCGTTTATCTTCATCAACTAAATTCTTCCCAGCAATTTTAGCATTATGCCATTTACCTATAGTCGCAGTTCGGTAACCATTTTCTTGGAAAAGAGCAGGTAATAGTTTGATATCAAGCGGGATGCCCAATTTAGCATCATCATTACTATACGTACCAAAACTGGTTGGGTGACGGCCTGTAAAAATACCCGCACGTGATGGGCCACATACAGGATGAGCCACAAACGCATTGGTCATTTTTATGCCATTCGCCGCCAGTTTTTCAACATTTGGCATCGCTCGTTGTGCGGCATCGATCATCTTATCCAAATCGCCCTGATAACGAACAGGTACAGAGCGTTTAGCTAACTCAGTTTTATCTAAACTGTCTAGGGCAAAATTAAGTTGGCCCGTACCTAAATCATCCATAACGACAAGTAACACGTTAGGTTGATCAGGATTGTGATTTGCAGCATAAGAAAGCGAAGGTGCAGCTACACAGGCAGCAGCGACTAGGCTTGCAATTACTGTCTTCTTCGATGAGGACAGGTTCATTTTTCACTCCTTGTTATTATTTTTAAATTTATATTGTTGCATTAGATCCGTAGGGTATTTTTGATAAGAGATACCGCGTCAATCGCAGTCCCTCCCTGTTGAATGGCTTGCGACATTAAATGCATGGCAGGTGCGGTTTGCGTAAAAATTTGCTGATAGGATTCACAAAGGTAATTGTGTTTATGCTTTTCTCCATCAAGAGAAACAAGTCGATGTTTAGGGCAGCCTCCATGACATAAACGATGCACATCGCATGTCTCACATTGACTCGTTAATTTAAGAGATTTTGCGGTGCCAAACCTTTTTTGTTGTTTGCTTGTCGCCATTTGAGCCAATGTCGTCTGCTCAATATTTCCTAATTTATTTACGGGATAAACATAGTGATCGCAAGAATAAACATCCCCATTAGCTTCAATTACCATCGCTTGTCCGCACTCTTTTGATTGAACACAAGTCGATGCTGGGTATCCCATCCAACTGCCTAAAATACTGTCAAACATGCGAATAAAAATGTGGCCTACATCTTCTTTAAACCATTCATTAAATACTGACATCATGAACTTACCATAACCATGAGAAGGCACAGAGAAGTGCGCTAACTCTGCATTTTTCTGTGGAGAATAATGCCCACTGGTTGGCTCTTGGCAATTCGCATTAACTTCAACAATTGGGATAAATTGCATATGAGTTGAACCGAGATCTTTTAATGCTAGATACGTTTCTTTACCACGTTGCCAATTTTGATCGTTAATCACCGTTAATGTATTAAATTCAACCTTATACTCTTTTAATAATTCAAGTGCTCGCTTCACCCGCTCAAACGTAGGCTTACCATTAACTGAAATACGATATTTATCATGAACCTCAGCAATCCCATCAATAGAAACACCAAGTAAAAAATCATGTTGAGAAAAGAACTCAGCCCATTGACGGTTAATAGCTACAGCATTGGTTTGAAAGCTATTAGTAATCGTTTTACCTTCAGCATACTGCTGCTGATATATCACCGCATTTCGATAAAAATCTAAGCCTGCTAATGTTGGCTCACCACCCTGCCAAGAGAAATCGACCTCTTGTCCCTGATGTGAGCGAATATAATCACGTACATAACGTTTGAGCATTCCATTCGACATATTTTCACTTGGCTCAGATCTCGTCTTGTTCACTACGCCATCTTTTTCTAAATAGAAGCAGTAATCGCATTTCAAGTTGCAATGAAAACTGGTTGGTTTTGCCATCATATGGAAAGCAGCAGATTGAGCATTAGAAGCCATAACGATCCCTATCGAAAGAATTTGAAAGCAAGACAACAATACACGAAAGTAAATTAAGATTTAAAGATCGACATCACAAACAAACGAAAGAAAACAAAAATAAATAATTTGCGATATTGATCGATAAATAACCAATTTATTTTCATTACCATATAAACGAAACTCATCGAAAGTAAATTTTTTAATTATAAATTTCACAAATTCATAAATATTTAAAGGGAATGGATTATGTATAACGCAAGAAAACATCGTTTAAATACTATTGCTCTCTCTATGTTATTTCTATTTACAGGAGGCACTTATGCTGCAAAAAATGCTGAGTCACCACAATATTTACCGAGTGATTTTGAACAAGTAAGAAGCAATTGGGCAGAAAACTATTTAGGAGATCCCACAACCACATTTGATCAAGCACTAAAAAATATGGTGACCAGCACCAACACTTCAGCTCAAAATAACTGGGATAGCATGACACCACAACCAAACTCTTCTGGAATTTGGGATGATTTACCATTAATAGATAAAGATAAAACGCTCGGCCCTAATATACGCAGCTCTTATCAACGTTTATTTACCATGGCAAAAGCCTATCGTTTGCGTAATGGCAATTTAGAAAATAATCAATTAATGCTAAACGACATCATGACTGCCATGAACTACATAAATCAAAACTTTTACTTTGTTAATCAATTAGAATATGGAAATTGGTGGCAATGGGAGTTGGCAATTCCAAAAGATATTCATAACATTTTAGTACTACTTTTTGATGATATTAAAGACAATTACCAAACCATTATAACCAATCACCTTAATGCCACTCGCTATTTCACACCAGACCCAACCCACTTAGGAGTCAGTCCTGGTGCAGCTGAATCGACGAATCCTAACTATCGAGAATCAACTGGCGGTAACCGAACCGACAACGCTCAAGTTGTACTTATTCGTGGCATGCTTGAAAACAATAGTGAAGAAATCAGCCAAGCAATTGCGGCTCTGCCAGCGGTTATTGAATATGTTAGCGAAGGGGATGGCTATTACACTGACGGGTCATTCTTGCAGCACTCTGATATTGCTTATAACGGCACATATGGCAATGTATTACTTGGTGGTTTAGGCATTCAAATGAACGCAGTCGCAGGCTCACCTTGGAGTATGGATAGCCAAACCATTAGCGCCGTTTACAATATCATTAACCAATCGTATGAACCTTTACTGTATAAAGGAGCAATGATGGATATGGTTAATGGTCGCTCTATTTCTCGAAGTGCAGAACAAAATCATGATGTTGGATTAAATATTGTCAACTCTATGTTGTTCTATACCAATGGACCAGATAGCGATAAGAATAAACAGCTGTCATCACTGATCAAAACCCAAATAACCGATGATACTTACCAAAACTTTTTTGATAAAATTTATTATGTATCCACGTACCAAGCAGCTCAGCATATTGTTAATGACCCAACGGTTTCACTTAAAGACCCTTTGATTGGTAACTTCAACTACCCTTCAATGGATCGTGTTGTGCACCGTAGAAATGATTGGGCTTTCGCTTTAGCTATGCATTCATATCGTATTGGTAACTACGAATGTATGAATGGTGAAAACCTTAAAGGCTGGTTCACTGGCGATGGCATGACCTATTTATATAACGATCAGCTTGATCATTACACAGGATATTGGCCAACCGTAAATTCATCTCGCATACCAGGAACTACCGTTGATAATCAACCAATGACCGATTGTAGTGGTGAGCGAGGAGGGACGAATTTAAATACAAATATGCAATGGGTTGGCAGTACATCACTAAACAATTATGGTATTGCTGGTATGCAATTTTATAACTGGAGTGACACACTAAGTGCCTATAAATCTTGGTTTATGTTTGATAATGAAGTCGTCATGCTTGGTTCTAACATTAAAGACCAAAGTAATGGAAATAACATAACTACGATTGAAAATAGAAAGCGCTTAGCAGATACGCAATTATTTATTGATGGTATAGAGCAAACAGTACTGCCATATCAAGGAACACCAACCACTTTTAGTATTCGTAATGACACACTCGCTAACAGTGATTTAAGCTATGTTATGTTAACGCCTAAAACCATATCAATAAGCCAAAATAATGTAGATGGTAATTGGAGCGATATTGGCAATAGCAAAGGTGATGTTTCAGACTCGTACTTACAAGCAACATTAACTCAAGTAGATCAAGCTGATTATCAATATGCTCTACTTCCTAATCAAAACAATGATGCTGTACAAAACTACGCTCAACATCCTGATGTCACCATTCTACGTCAAGATGAACAAGCACACGCGGTACAAGAAAACACCTTAAATATCATTGCTGCAAATAATTGGAAAAATAGTCCCGTTGATATCACCGATACTATTATGCTTAACTCGATGATGGGCTTTATGATTAAAGAAGAAAGTTCAAATACGTTCACTGTTGCAGTTAGTGAACCAATTCAAACTATCGATAGCGTAAACTTTACCTTTGATAAACAAGACATTGTAATTAAAGACGATATTGAAAACCGTGTGGTACTAAATGGCACAACGATTACCATTAATACCTCTGGTTTACAGGGACAGTCTTATTCTTTCCAACTAACGACTCAAGATTAAACTACCAACAAGGCCGCAGGAACTGTCTCTTGTGGTCTTTCTCTTATCTCTCTACTTCTTCTCTATTTTATCAATATAAGTTCCCACAAATGCAAATGGAATTGATAATGATTTGCATTATTATGATTTTACTCGATGAAATAGGATGTTTTTTATGTTTTCCAGTATGACGATTGTATTTAGAGAAGGCTTAGAAATGGCCATTATTGTTTCTTTGCTTTTAGCCGCGACAAAAGATATACCCAACAGATCAAGATGGATTTTAGGAGGTACAGGAATTGGAATCTTTATCTCTTTATTGTTAGCCATTCTAGCGTTAAACAACTCAACTATTACAGCATTAATTGAAGGGAAAATGACCGGAGGGGTTATTCTTGCATTATCTAGTATTTTAATTGGCTATACGGTTATTTGGATGAAATCAAACGGAATGAAAGCTTCTCAAGATATCAAAGCTTCAGTAAATGATATCAAAGAAAACAATAAACCTTTATTTTCATTAAGTTTAGTTGCTTTCTTTTGTGTGTTCCGTGAAGGTATTGAAGTTGTATTATTTCTTTTAGGTTTAACCAGCGATAGCGTAACCACTGGGGTTTCAATATTAAGTGGAAGCTTAGTTGGAGCTGTTGGTGCGATTGCTTCAGGCATTGCAATGTACTTTGGCTTTATCAAAATCAATCTTGGTAAAGTATTCAATTTCTTTGCCGTATTGATGTCATTTTTAGCAGCAGGTATGGCTATAAATGCGGTAAGTAAGTTTACTTCTGCTGGGCTCATTAACCCAATAATCAATCCATTATGGAATAGCACAGCCTTACTTGATCACCATTCAAATTGGTTTGGCCTATTTATTCACGTGATGTTTGGATACACAGAAAAACCAAGTCTAGCGCAACTTATCGCATACATAGCTACATTAAGTATTCTTTTTGTATTAACGAAAAATCAAACAAAGAAATTAATAAAAACAAAAACAGCAGCTTAGTGATTCAGTAAAATAACACAGGATCAATAAATAAAAAAGCCGATCGATGAACTGACCCCCAATAATTGGACAACCAATTACTGAGGGTCTTTTTTATGTCCAAATATAGTCGTGAGCTAAAACTAATTATTGCTAAGCAGTGCTTAGTTAGTCGTACATCAATTCAATTATCTAAAGAATATTCGATATCTGCTCGTCAGATACGATATTGGACTCAAGTATTTTCTATCCATGGTAAAAACTCATTTTTACCAACTACACATGCCGATAATGCCAAAACAAAATTACAAGCATTGAAATTAATGTGGACTAACAGTTGGTCTCTCACTCACACTAGTGCAGTATTAAACTTATCCTCCCCTGGCACGCTATCAGTCTGGCTTAAAACATATAATGAAGCGGGGTTTAAGGGACTCAAGAATAGTAATATAGGAAGGCCTTCAATGAAATTATTATCCAATACTACACAAAAATCAGATGACGAAATGACCATTGAAGAGCTAAGAGAAGAGTTAAGTTATTTACGAACAGAGAATGCTGTTCTAAAAAAGTTCGAAGAGCTGAAACAGAAAAAACGCCAACAAACAAAGAAAAAGCGTTAATTGTTTTAGCTCTCAAAGCTAATTACCCTTTAAAATATTTACTTCGTATCACCAGTTTGGCAAAAAGTGTCTTCTATTATCAGGCTCAAATAAGTAGAAGGCCTGATACTTATGAGCATGAGTTAGAGATGATTGGAGTCTATCTACCATGAACATAAAGGACGTTATGGCTATCGACGGATCCATTTAGCTATGCGAAGAAAAGGTGTAGAGCTGAATCATAAAACAGTACAAAGGCTGATGGCGCAACTAAACCTAAAATCTATAGTAAGACCCAAAAAATATCGTTCTTATCGAGGAGAGGTGGGTAAATCAGTCCCAAATGTACTTGAAAGGGATTTTAGTGCTACGAAACCAGATGAGAAATGGGTAACCGATGTAACAGAATTTAAAGTTAACGGACAAAAAGTTTACCTATCGCCAGTGGTTGATTTATTCAATCAAGAAGTTATCGCTTATAAAGTGACAAAGAATGCACGTTTACCGCTAGTCACGGATATGCTTAAAGAAGCAATAGGCAAACTAAGTAAGGGCTCGAAGCCAATTTTACACAGTGATCAAGGTTGGCAATATCGACATAAGACTTATCAACAGGAACTTGTAAAGCATAGGCTTCAACAAAGTATGTCTAGAAAAGGAAACTGCTTAGATAATGCAGTAGCTGAAAATTTCTTTGGTTTACTTAAAACTGAAATGTATCATGGATACATCTTCAAGGATGCAGATGAGTTAATAGAAAAGATCGAAGAATATATCGAGTATTACAATACGAAGCGGATTAAGGTAAAACTAAAAGGCCTGACTCCGATAGAATATCGAAACCAGGCCTTACAAGCCGCTTAACTAAAATGTCCAACTTAACGGGGTCACTTCACGATGATTGGCTTTTTTTATACTAATTAAGATGAAAATCCGTTTATTCAGCTAGCTTAGCAACTTCTGTAGCCGCTAACATAAATGCTCCCGCGCCATAATCGATGTTATGCTCAAACTTCACGTCACGTGGATTAAAGGCTGGTAACTGTACCCAACCAATCATACCGTTATCGTGAATGCATTCGAGTAACGCTGCCCACGCTTTTTCGATGACAGGTAAGTAGATTTCTTTATCTAACTCACCAGTATTAACCCCCCATGCTAAACCATAACAAAACAGAGCTGTTGCACTGCTTTCTGGGGCTGGGAAATTTTCTGGCGCTAATAAGCTAGTACGCCAAAAACCATCGTCTTGTTGGTATTTAATAACTTCAGTCGCTAAATGCGTAAATAGAGTAATGTACTCAGAACGATTCATATAATCTTCTGGCATATTCGCTAAAATACGAGGAACAGAAGCTAATACCCACCCTATACCACGACTCCAGAAAACTTTATTACCATTTTCTTCTCGTAATTCTTCGCCATTTCCCGTTGGAATATAACGATGATCACGATAATACAGCCCAGTTTCCGTATCTAATAAATGTTCTGCCGAATCCCAAAAAGCAGTATTCATGTAATCCAAATATTTTGGATCACCTGTTTGCTTTGATAGCGCAACAAAAGCTGGTGGCGCCATAAATAATGAATCACACCACCACCAATCTTTACGACCTAGCTCTGGTGAATCAACCATAATATCAAGCGCTTTGATTGTTGGTTCTAATGCTTCTGGTTGATTAAACTCTGGGTAAATATCAAGATATGCTTGGCAACAAACATGGTCATCAGCAAAGCGAGCATTAGGCCCAGTTCTAAACCCTGTATGTAAGGCATAATCTTTTACTCCATCTAAATACTCGGTATCACCTGTTGCTTTCCATGCAGCGGCGGCGCACGACCAAAATACTCCACGCTCCCAATCCGTGTCTTTGATAAAACGTGTTTTACCACTCCGTCTTATTACACTTCTTGTTTGGTTTTCAGCTTGGTAACGATAAACCCGCTTCATTGCCTGTAATACGTCTTGCTTTGTTCCTAATTTCATTTTACCGATCCTTCTGTATTGCATTAACGAGCTAACCAACCACCATCAACCGCAATTGTATAGCCATTAATGTAATCACTTGCTGATGATGACAAGAAAATTGCTGGTCCTTCAAGATCAGAAGGTAATCCCCAGCGATTTGCAGGGATACGCTCTAAAATAGCCGCATTTCGAGCCTCATCGGCACGGAGGGCTGTTGTGTTATCTGTTGCCATATAACCCGGAGCAATCGCATTAACATTGATATTATGTTCTGCAAGTTCAGTTGCTAGAGCACGAGTTAATCCCATAACCGCTGACTTACTTGCGGTATAAGAAGGAACACGGATCCCACCTTGATACGATAACATCGATGCAATATTGATGATCTTACCGCCATTTCCCTGTTTAACAAATTGCTTAGCCACTTTTTGAGAAAGGAAGAATAATGTCTTTTGATTAATATTAATAACGTCATCCCAATCTTTTTCAGAGAACTCAAGTAAGTCTTCTCGACGAATAATACCGGCATTATTAATTAAGATATCAACATGCCCCATCACCTCGACCGCTTCAGCAACGAGTTCTTCTAATCCTTCTTGCTCCATCAGATTTGCAGTAATGTAATAAAATTTACGACCTAATGCTTTCACTTGCTCTTCTGTCTCTGGTGCAGCTTGGTGACCGACACCTACAATATCTGCACCGGCTTTTGCTAACCCTAATGCCATTCCTTGACCAAGACCTGTATTACACCCCGTTACGATGGCAACTTTGCCAGTTAAATCAAAAAGTTTCATGTTTATCCCTATTCTTTTGAGAATATGTTGCCAATGAATACAAGCAACATAACAATGTAATTAAAACGACTATTTAATATCAGTCATTGCTACGTGGTCCATATCATGGAAAGTCTGATTTTCACCGACCATTCCCCAAATAAAGGTATATGACGAGGTTCCCACACCCGAGTGAATAGACCAACTAGGGCTAATTACTGCTTGCTCATTACGGATAACCATATGACGAGTTTCTTGTGGCTCTCCCATGTAATGAAAAACAATGTTGTCGTCTTTCATGTCAAAGTATAAGTACACTTCCATACGACGTTCATGAGTATGACAAGGCATGGTATTCCATAGACTACCTGGGGCTAATTCTGTCATTCCCATTAATAATTGGCAGGTTGGTAATACTGATGGATGTAGATACTTATAAATGGTTCGAACATTGCAGTTTTCTTGGTTACCCAATGTTTCAGGAGAAGCTTCTTCACGTGTAATTTTACGAGTTGGGTAAGCGTGGTGCGCTGGTGCACAATTAAGATAAAAACGAGCAGGATCTTTTGGATCAATACTTTCAAAATTGATCTCCTTTGCCCCCATACCCACGTACATTGCTTCACGTGCGGCAATCTCAAAGGTTTCACCATCGACAGTAACTCGACCAGCTTGACCTATATTGATGATCCCTAACTCACGGCGTTGCAAAAAGAAATCAACACCAATTTCTTTGCCACCTTCAAATTGAATCGTTTCTGATGTTGGTACAACACCACCGACAATAATACGGTCGATATGGCTGTAAGTAAGCGTAATGTGATTTTCTTGGAACATACCTTCAATAAGGAATTGCTCGCGTAAACCTGCAGTATCTAATTGTTTTGCATGGTCACTATGAATTGGTTGACGAATTTCCATTTTAAACCTCTAAACATTATCTTAATATTTTCATTTATATAAATGGCAAGAGTTAATAAACCCATTTGCCTTTCATCATTGTGTTTTGTACTTCAAAATCTTGATTAACGACGGTGAAACTTGCATCCATTCCTGAAGCGATACTTCCTAAACGTTGATCTATTTCTAAGTATTTAGCAGGAACTGAAGTTGCCATTTGCACAGCTTCCCATTCAGGAACTCCGCTTAATTGAATCATATTTCTCAAAGCTTGATCTAAACTGCACGTACTACCAGCAAGCGATCCACACTTTGTTCTTGCTTCACCATTAGTGACTGTGATGGTTTGAGCGCCAAGTTGATAGTCACCATCATCAAGGCCTCCTGCTCGCATACAATCAGTAATAAGCGCAATGTTTTGGTAGCCTTTCATTCGATAAGCAAGTTGCATCATGACTGGATGAACATGGATACCATCAGCAATAAGCTCCGCTAACATATCGTGATATAAAATCGCACCTGTACAACCTGGTTCTCGATGATGTAATCCACGCATGCCATTAAACAAATGCACTCCACAATCTGCTCCAAGTTGATGAGCTTGTGTGACTTGTTCGAACGTAGAATCAGTATGAGCAACCGACGTTTTGATGTTTTTACTCTGTAACCATTGAATGGCTTCCATCGCACCATCAGCTTCAGGAGCTATCGCCACACGTAATAACGAATGATCCGCGACTTGATAAAGCTCTTCTAATTCTTGAATTGTCGGCGATTTTAAATAAGCAGTTGGATGAGATCCTCGATGTGCTTCTGTAAAATAAGGGCCTTCTAAAAAACTACCTAATAATTCAGATCCACATTGCTGTGATTGTTCTAACCATGTTTTTATCGCATCAAGCGAATAAACAATGCTACTCCATGGCGCAGTAACTGTAGTCCCAACCCAAGCAACGACTCCTGTTTGAAGTAATGCGTCTGAAATCGTTTGTAATGCTTCCGGTGTTGCATCCATAACATCAGAGCCAGCTCGACCATGAATGTGAATATCAATAAAACCCGGCAGCAATGTTTTACCTTCTAACGATAGGATTTCACAATCAGTTGGCAGCGTGTCTGTGACCGCCTCTACTTTCCCATCATTGACGACTACATAATGGTTTTCTTTAATACCATCAGAGACAAACACCCTTTGTGGATATAAAGCATAACGCATATTACAGCCCATCTTCACATTCAGGTTCCGGCTCCATAAACAATTCAAGCTGTAATCGCATGTCTTGCATACATGAAGAACCAATTTCTAATAAAGTAACCACTAATTCTTTGACGGTTGTGTCGTCTCGCTCAAAAGCAGCATTAGCAATCATTGGTAAGTTCGCACCACCTATCAACTCAACGTTTTCTGTGTCCATTAAAATGGTTAAAGCACGATTCGCAGGAGAACCACCAGGGATATCAGTTAAAAAAAGTACCCCTTCACCAGAATCAACACGTTTTGCCGCTGCTCGCAGTGCTTGCTCTAACTCATCGGTCGACATAGATTCAACAAAGTCGACAAACTCCATTTGCTCTTGCTCACCAGCAATTGCTTTTACTGCCGACTCAACCCCCGTTGCAAAATTAATATGCCCTGAAACTACAATACCAATCATGATTTAATCCCTGTTACTAATGCGTTATATAATCTGTTGAAATTAAAGGGGGAAATCACTCCCCCTTATGCCGCTTTCACTTGTTTTTTTTATAAAATACCTAAGTAATGCCCAACAACACCTGCCGCCAACGTTGAGAATATTAATACTGGTGGTTTCGCCCAAAAACCGGTTCCTTTCACCATTTTCAACATGAAGAACACAAGAGCTAATGGCAAAATATTTGGCATGATTTTGTCAAATAACGCAGTTTGCAACTCAACCACTTTCCCTCCAAGTTCAAGCGAAAGCGTGGTTTGAACTTTAATAAAGGAAGCGGATAATGCCCCAATAACAAAGATACCCATGATATTAGCGGCTTTGGCCAATTTCTCAGTCGCATCGCTCATGTTAACCATGGCCGCGGTACCCGCTTTGTATCCCATAAACATCAAACCGAAATACACGAAGAAGTGCACAATTTGATATAGGAAGAAGAATACAAATGGACCAGCAATTGAGCCCTGCATTGCAATTGATGCACCTAATGCAAGAGTCAAAGGCATAAGTGTCATATGATCTATTGCATCACCGATCCCACCCGTTGGTCCCATACCTGCTACTTTCATTACGTTAACAGTGGATGGCTTTTCTTTGTTCTCTTCCATTGCAATGGCAGTACCAAGCAAGAAAGTAAACAGTTTTGGACTGGCATTAAAAAATTGAAGATGGTTTTTTGTTGCTGTTGCTAAATCACGCTTATTATTGCCATGTATTTTTTTCAATGCTGGGACAATTGAATAAGCAAAACCACCACCTTGCATTCGTTCAAAGTTAAAGTTGCCTTCCATGAACAAGCCACGAATGGCGCATTTCCATAAATCCTTTTTCGAAATAACTTTTCTAACTTCAGTATCTTGATATTCATCAATACCATCAACTAAGCTATTTGGATTCGCAACTTGCGTGCCTTGGTATTCATCAGCACCATCAATTAAAATTTCTGTTTTAGATACCATCTTCAAAATCCTCTGGCTCTTGATTTGAATTTCCATTTCCACTAAAGAAGTAATATAAGGCAGCAGCTGACGCACCTAAAATTGCCACGGCCATAATTGGTAGTTGTAAGTAAGTCGTCATTACAAACCCAATAAAGAACACCCCTGCCACTTCTTTTGACCACATAATTTTCAGTAACATTGCAAAACCAATTGCAGGAACCATCTTCGCGCCAATACCTAAGCCTTCTAATAATGTTTTTGGCGCGTTGGCATCAATCCAAGCGGCACCATGCTCGCCAAAGTAAACGGTAAGAAAGGCAACAAAAGCGTAGAGCATTGACCGCATCGTAATGGTTGAAAGTAAGAGAAAGTCTATGCCATTCGTGTTTGCTTCTTCAGCGTATTTGTCTGCTTTACCCATAGTGAATGAGGTCATAGCAAAGAAACCAATGATCAGCATTTGCATAAGTACTGCGATAGGCATACCAACACCCATTGCAACTTCTGGTGATTGACCAGTCATAACAGCAAACGCAACAGCAGCTATCGTCCCCATAGTTACATCTGGCGGCTGAGCTCCAGCATTAGGCACTAAGCCTAACCATGCTAATTCCAGGGTTGCACCTGCGATTAAGCCTATTTGCATATCGCCCATAATGAGGCCAACAACTGGCCCAGTGATAAGTGGTCTATGAATATTCAGTGCAACATCGTATTTATCGATACCACAAAAGAATGCCCACACTGCCACTAAACTTGCTTCAAATAACATAAATACCTACCTAGGCTGCTGTTTTTGCTAGTTCAAGAACGTTAATTGGTGTTTGGTCAGGTGTATTTTGAATGGTACATGTCACCCCTTTCTCCACCATTCTTTCAAACGCTAATATGTCGGTTTTATCAACTGAAACCGTTTTAGCTATTTGACGTTTTCCATCGTGATAATGCATGTTGCCAACATTACAATGTGTAATAGGAACCCCACCTTCGACTAAACGCGCCACGTCTGTTGGGTTATTACATAAGATGAAAATTTTCTGTTTCGGTGATGCTTTATGAATCACATCGATTGTTTTTTGGATTGAGAAGAAACGCACCGCATATTCTCCACCAGCAGATGCTTTCATTCCTGCTTGCATAAATGCAGCATTCGGTCCTTCAGCTGCATCATCATTAGCTACAAGAATCAAATTAGCTTCAGAATGTTTTCCCCAAGTAATTCGAATTTGGCCATGAAGTAGACGCTCATCGATACGTGTCCAAACGATTTGTGGTCCTGTCATAATAGTTCCCTGCTTTAATTTTTATTATTAAAAGTATGAATATTGACACCTTGAACAACCCGATTAACTTCACCTGTAGGGCACGGATTATCAGGGGTATTACCAAGTGCAACTGCGCGATGGAATGCGTAAGCTTGAGCAAACAACATATAAGGAAACAGCAGTTCAACATCTGAAGCCTTTTCCATCTCAGGTACACGAATAATGTTCTCATCAGCAACCACATCATTAAATTGAGCGGTGATCGCAATGACTTTTTTAGCGATATTGTCACGACGTAGTTCAGCTAATAAATCTAAATCGTATTGACGGGTGTAAGGGTCGTTTGAAATGAAAACAATAATCATGGTTTCATTATTAACGATAGATTTAGGGCCATGACGAAAGCCAAGAGGTGAATCGAAATAACCAACGACTTTACCTGCGGTAAGTTCTAATAATTTTAATGCAGACTCTTGAGCTAATCCTTTCAAACCACCGCTACCTAAATAAATAACCCTACTAAAATCATGGGAAGCAGTATCTCTGACATTGGAATTAATTTCTTTGATCAACTCCTCAGAACACTTACAAATGCTTTCGATTTCTTTCGATTTGTTGTTTTTGTGCGTTAAAGCAGAAAAACAAGCTAATGTCATTGACGAGAAACTAGAGGTCATCGCGAATGACTTATCGTTTGTTTCTTCAGGCATCAATAAAACAAGTGCATTTTTCTCATGCTGAAACTGAATAAACAACGCCCCTTCACCATTGCAGGTTAAGATCAGATGATAACAATTAGATAAACACTGGTTAGCCAGATTTGCAGCAGCTACGCTTTCGGGGCTATTACCTGAACGGGCAAAAGAAACCAATAATGTTGGAATATCCTCCGCTAATATTTCTGCGGGGTTCGACACAATATCAGTTGTTGAAATGTCTTCTACACGACACTTAAGTACACGAGATAATGTAGGAGCAATAGCTTGCCCTGCAAATGCTGAAGTGCCTGCTCCAGTTAATATAATTCGACGTTCAGTATGAGTATCCCACTCCTCCATAAACGCTGAGATCTCAACAATATTGTCTTGAATTATTGAGTTAGTTCTTCTCCAGCTCATTGGTTGTTGTGTTATTTCTTTTGCTGTCCAAAAGCCGGAAAGCTGTTCTAATTCTGATTCTGAGTAGCCAAGGTAATGGTTCATAATGCAATGCCTTCTTCTTTATTTTGTTTGCATGCCTTCGCATAACTACGAAGAGTTTGACGAATTTTGTCGAGTACTAATGCTTTCGGATCTGAACTTAATTGTCCTTCACGAACCGCATGAAATTGCGCAGATAAATGTTGGCTAAGTAAAGGAAGTGGGATACCACTACGAGATAAATTGTTAAACAACGTTGTTTGTGCTTGATTAATATTTTCATCTGGCCAGTAATAACGAATTCGGTCACTAAAGCTGTAGCTACGAGAGAAACGTTGTTGAGCTTCATTACCTTGATAATACGGTTGCCAATATTCTGGAGAGTCACACATTTCTTTTTCGATATGCTCACGCAGATCTGAACAATGTGCTTTAGGGATAAGTTGTTCTTCGATATCACATAAATTGTATAAGGCTTCGCGTAGAGCAAAAGTCAACGCTGGTCCTACTTTCAAAATAGCGAAATGATCTTTAACAAGAGATTGATAAGCTTTATCGGTTTGATAATCCGTTGAATGAGCTTCAAACACCATGTGATCAAAGTCATTCACAACTTTACTCAGTTCGGTTGCGTCTTCAGGGCGGTAATCAATCACGCCAGTGTGGTCAAACTCAACGCCAGGCTGCACAACTAACCCGACAACACGCTGCCAACATTCCGCAATGTCTACTCTTTCAAATGCAAATTGGTGTGCTTGGATCGTTTTTCGAGCAGCTTCCGGAGAAGTAACTTGGAGGGTATCTAACTCTTCTGCAGCGCCTCCAGGAACAGGAACTTCAGTGCCAATAACATAAACAAGATCACTATGGCCAAAACATGTATTTGCAGTTTTTTCTGCAATTTTAGCTAATCTTGCTGCACGTTCGGCAACAATTTCATCAGAGAGAGGCCTTGGATCATCAGAACAAGACATGCTGCAATCAAGATGGATTTTTTTGAATCCAGCAGCAACATAAGCTGCGATAAGATCGTCAGCATTTATCATGGCTTCTTTAGCCGTTAGTTTTTGCCAGCGATTAGGTCCAAGATGATCGCCACCCAAGATAAGTTTATCGACTGGAAAATGAAGTGATTGAGCTAGATCTAAAACGAAATCTCGAAAATCTGCTGGTTTCATACCTGTATAGCCACCAAATTGATCAACTTGATTAGAAGTTGCTTCAATTAATAGCAAGGAATCATCACTTAAAGCTTGAGAAAGCGCCGCTTCAATAACAAGCGGGTGTGCAGAACAAACAGAATAAATACCATTTTGTTCACCCGCTTTATGACGCTGTACAAGGTGTTGAAAGGTGTTCATTTACTAACTCCATACTGTATCTAAATGCAGCTATGGAGTTAGTTAGGTTATTTATCTTTCTCTACAATAATAACTTCAACTTTCATTTCACGAAGACCTTGTAAATATTCTTCGGGAATATCAGAATCCGTTACTAAGATATCAATATTTCCAAACTCTCTAATCATATGGCAGCTGCGCTTACCAAATTTGGTAGAATCCGCAACAGCAATGACTTGTTCTGAAATATCACACATAAGTCGATTTAAACTTGCTTCTTGTTCATTATGTGTGGTGATACCTGACCTCAAATCAAAACCATCAACCCCAAGAAAAACCTTATCAAAACGGTAATTCTTCAGGCTTGCCTCTGCTTGAGATCCAGAGAAAGAGAGAGCCTTCTTACGAAGAACTCCACCTGACATCAATACTTCTATACCAGAAGCTGATGCTAACTCCATAGCTACATCTAGACCATTAGTCATGACTACAGCTTGCTCTAACAACTTTAAGTTAGATGCAATTTCTCGCGTAGTCGTACCTGAATCCAGAATAACGGTGTCACCATTCTCTATCAGCTGCGCTGCTGCATACCCAATGGAGGATTTCGTTCCAATATTTTGATGGCGTTTTTCATGAACCGTAAGTTCTGCAATTACGCCAGTATTTGGAATCGCCGCCCCATGAGAACGAACAACATACCCATTCTTTTCTAAAAAGCTCAGATCACTGCGAATAGTGACACTAGAGACATCAAATCGTGCAGCAAGGTCCTCTACACGTGCTTTACCATCTTGGTTCACCACGTTTACGATTTCCATGCGCCTTTCGACAGCACTAATCATTTTTTCTCGTCTCCCTAAAATCAACGAAATTTCTTTCGTTTGATTTCGAATTAACCTTACACCTAAAAATTATTCCCACAATATGGAAGTATAAAACTTTTGATCTCTTTCACATTCTTTCGTTAATTTTCGATTTGTTTTTATCTTACGTTGATTTTCGTATTTCTTCATATATTACTCTTTGAAAGTAAAAACACCAAATAAAACGCATAGTTAATGCGACTTGTCTTTCATTTATTTTTATATCTATGGCAAAAGAAAATCACCTTTGATTAAAAATCCATCGCCACTCTCAATATTTGTGATCGCTAACACAGCAAGTTAACTTTCGATCACTTACGATCCGCAACAGTTCGAAAGCAAACAACCAATAACGTAACCCTAAAAAAATAGAATAAGAAAGGAGACATTATGTCAATTACTCGCCGTGACATTTTAAAAGGTGTCGCAGCAACAGGAGCGCTTGCAGCAACGTCTGCAATAACTGGTTGCCAAAAAAATACAGTGCAAGATCCTATGGGCGAACTAGCTAGAAAAGTTAAGCGCCCGAATCTACTGATTATTTTCCCTGATGAAATGAGAGCTCAAGCTCTTGGTTTTATGAACCAAGATCCTTCTCTTACTCCTAATTTAAATAGATTTGCTAAACAAAGTTCAGTATTAAAACAAGCAGTTTCAAACTTTCCTTTATGTACTCCATTTAGAGGAATGTTAATGACAGGGCAATACCCATATCGCAATGGTATTCAAGGAAATAGCCATACAGCAACCCCTGGAATGTTTGGTGGGAAAGACTTTGGAATTGAGTTGAAAAAAAACCAATCAACATGGTCCGATATTCTAAGCAAAGAAGGATATAGCATGGGCTATATCGGGAAATGGCATTTAGATACTCCCGAAACGCCTTTCGTTCCTAGCTACAACAATCCAATGGAAGGTCGTTACTGGAATGATTGGACTGCGCCAGATCGTCGCCATGGTTTTGATTTTTGGTATTCATACGGGACTTACGATAAACATTTAACGCCAATGTATTGGACGAATGATACGCCTCGAGACAAACCTCTTCACATTAATCAATGGAGTCCTGAGCATGAAGCTGATATCGCAATTAACTACCTAAGAAATGAGAATGGTAAGTATAGAGATAGCACAAAACCTTTTACGCTTGTTGTGTCTATGAACCCTCCTCATTCTCCTTATGATCAAGTCCCTCAAAAATATCTTGACCGATTTAACAAAAGTTCGAAAGAACTAAACTCTCGCCCAAATGTTATATGGGATAAGGAATATCTTGAAGGTTATGGTCCTGAATATTTCAAAGAATACATGGCCATGGTTAATGGCGTTGATGAACAATTTGGTCGTATTATCGATGAGCTCGACACCTTAAATCTCGCCGAAGATACTTTAGTCGTGTTCTTCTCAGATCATGGTTGCTGTATGGGTTCTAATGGAAATCCAACCAAAAATGTTCATTATGAAGAAGCAATGCGTATACCAATGATGTTTCGTTGGCCAGGAAAAATAAAACCGACCTCAGACGACATATTATTCTCCGCTCCTGACATCTATCCAACACTTTTTGGGTTAATAGGAATGAACGATTTGATCCCAGATACAGTAGAAGGGACTGATTTTTCAAAAACTGTAAAAGGGGAAAGCGGTGATGAAAAACCAACCTCACAGTTTTATACCTTTATGCCTTATGGCGGACAATCTTACGGTCGACGCGGAATTCGTAACGAAAAATACACGCTTATGATTGACAGAAAAATAGGTAAACCACTGACCTATGTTCTTCATGATAACCAAGCCGATCCATATCAAATGAAAAACATAGCAGCAGAGCAACCCAAGCTTATTACTCAACTTATCCAAGATGAATTAATGCCTTGGCTTGAGCACACAGGTGATCCTTGGCGCCCAACAGAAGTACCTAAAAATACCGCCAATGCTTACACCTAATTAACCCCATATAAAAAACACATTCAAGATTTAGCAGTGAAACACTAATAATAAATAGGGAATATTATGAAACAATCTTACAAAATCATTATCGCTTCTGGTTTAGCCGTATTTGCGTCTCAAGCTTTAGCAAATGACTATAAAACAACTGTGGAATACCGTCATGAATATAAAGATGGTAATAACAAACATGCAGATAGAGTAAAAATGTTCTTAGATACAGGGAAGAATATTGGGTTTGAATTAGATGCAAGGTACAACAATAAAGACGAAGATCAAATGTTTGATGAGATGAGCATGAATGGCTCTGAACTCTCTATTTTCTATTACGATAAAATTGCTGAAAATACAACAGGGCTAGTTGGCTCATCACTTGACTTTAACCCTGACGGTTTAGTTTATGTTCCTTATGTTCGTGTGAACCACTCTTTTGATAACGGTTTTAGAGTACAAGCACGTTATAAATGGAAACTTTGGGATTATTCACAAACTAATAAAGCAGGCGAAAGCTATACCTCTAAAATTCAAGAGGTAGATACTTGGCTTGGCTATAACACTGGTAAATGGGATTTCCAATATGAGTTCCAAATTTGGAATGAAATGACTGATGATGCAAAACCTCAATTTGATAACGAAAGCTATGACTATCTACACAATTTCCGCATCATGTATAGTTTTGTGAACCCTGATGGCACTAAATGGCGTCCATTTGTTGAGGTTGGTAACGTAAGGCAAGACAGTTACAGCGACAACCGCCAAACTCGTTATCGTGTTGGTATAAAATACACTTGGTAAACAATCGCTTGCAATTATAAAAAATAAAAAACGGCACCTCTTATAAAAGAAGTGCCGTTTGATTATTTAATGACTGTTTTTAATGTATTTCTAGCTTAATTACTTAACGCTAGTTACTCGGCTAACCCGCTCGCCAGTAAATGATGCTGAACGAATTTGAACATCACCTGTTACTTTTGGTTTGTTCGCATTGTCGTATGCAGCCCATGTTTTACCACCATCTACAGAATATTGTAGCGTTACACCTGGGAATGAAATGTTCATGCTTAGCTCTCCGTTTGCAATTTCTGCACCTGGGATTGGTAGACGGTAATCAATGCCCGCTCTTTCAAGCTTCGCTAATTCACGTTGACCCATAGTGTTTGCAAAGTTCGTCCAATCAGTAAGCTGTGCTTTCTTATTTACTAAATTAGTATCTTGAGAGTACTTAACACCGACTTTGTATTCATTTTCCCAAGACGCTTCATGCCATGCTCGCTCAGCTGCTGCGATAACTCGTGGGAACACCATGTACTCGTATTGCTCATCAGTACGTACCGTTTCAGACCAAAGTTGTGCAGACAGACCATAGAATGGCTTCTCTGGAGCTACCGTTCCTGCACTTTCAAAGCCATTACCATCACGATCTACTGATGTTTCTGCATTTTGAGGTAAATTTTCTGGTGCGAAACCAAACATCTTACGAGTATCTGTCGCACGTGTTGCCCAGTAGTAGCCGCGCTCTTTCGCATCTACTTCATATGGAAAGTCCATGTAGACGTAGTCTGGGTTAGAGATAACTACGTCGTAGCCTTTTTCAGACCATTCGTATGCTGACGAACCACCGCCCCAGTACAGAGTATCCCAGAAGTTTGCACGTACAGATTCTGTTGCAAATTCAGAAGCTCCTTTTGAGTGCTTCAAACCATCTTGCCACGCTTGGAAGTGTGGGATGTTATGTTTTGCCACAATTTTTGAAACTTGCTCAGCAAAGTGACTTGGAAGGTGCTCAAAATCTGCAACTTCACCGCTTGCAATCAGAGACTGACACTGTGGCGATTTTTCAAATGGGAAATCTTGTTTAGATAAATCTAGATCCCCTTTCCATGCAATTTTTTCTTCATCATTAATATCTTGGAAACCAGGATGAAGTTTAATGTTTTTCGCTTCATCACCACCGAAGTGCCATGTTGTTAGTGGCACACCCGCCGCTTTGTGCATTGCTGCAACTTCAGTGATCACTTTATCTACAAACGTTGCAGATGAATCTAAACATGGATTGATAAAGCTTTGCTTATTATAGAATTGAATCGTTGTTACATTAGACTCATCCTGTGGATCCATCAAGCGGTATTGGTTCGCTTCTTCCATTTTGCCTTCAGCAGCAAGACGTGCGTAACGCGCTTCCATCGACATTACAGCTGCACGTGAGTGAGCTGGCATATCGATTTCTGGAATCACTTCAATGTTACGGTTTTTCGCGTACGTTAGGATCTCTAGGTAATCTTCTGTTGTGAAGAAACCAGAACCAAAGTTATCTGAATCAGCACCTGAACCTAGTTGAGGCAGTAGACAAGAGGTTTCTGACTCATCAAAACAACGGTTGCCACCGATATCCGTTAGCTCAGGAAGACCAGGGATCTCTAAACGCCAGCCTTCATCATCTGTTAGGTGAAGATGTAGTTTGTTAAGTTTGTAGGCTGCCATTTGGTCAACTGTCGCAAGAATCGCTTCTTTTGAGTGGAAGTTACGAGCAACATCAACCATTACACCACGGTATTCAAAACGAGGAGCATCTTCCACGTTTAGTGTTGGGATTTCTGAGCTATCTAGGCTAACTAGAGCTAGTAGAGATTGAACGCCGTAGAATGCACCCGCTTCATCAAATGCTACAACCGTAGTTTTACCTTCAGTCACATCTAGTTTGTATGCACCAGATACGCCATCTTTGAATTGCTTCTTATCTACAGAAACTGATACTGGGTATTCACCCGCTGTTTCTAGGCCTAGAAGTTCAGCACGTTGATTTAATGCTGCAAGTTGGTCTGCATCAATACCGTTAGCTGTAATTGAAATACCTTTTGCTAAATCAACGGCTTTATTAGTTAGCGTTGTTTTTAAAGGTGTTGGGATAATATGAGAAGACGCATCAACTTCAGCTACATCTGCATTCTTCTCAAAACGCGTATTAGCTGTTGCTGTTACGTTATTATCTGCAAGAGTACGTTTTAGTTGATTGCCGATGATCTCATCTACGTATTCACCAGTGTCTTCAGTATCTAAAGAAATAATATTACGAGCTTCTGCACCTGGTGCTGTTACGAATGCGCCCGGCATGAAATCAGTTTCAAATAACTGCCAATATTCAGCAACCAATGGAATAACTACTTCTTCACCAGCAGCAAAACCATCAAATTTATCTGTTGGTTCAAGTTTGTGTAAATCACCCGTCACACGAGTAATTTTAAATTGGTCGTTCTCTACATCTAGAATTAAACGAATGCTGTGGAAGTAGATTGTCCAGTCTTTTGAATCAACCGCTTCACCTGTATTAGTCACAGTCATGTTTACTTTGTTACATGATGCCCATTCAGCTTGAAGTTCTTTACATGCAAGGCCATCATCAGCACCTTGGTTAGTAATCACTGTGTAGTTAACATCTAGGTTTTCAGCCAGTTGGTTAACTGTTGATTGCTCAGAAGAAGTAGAAGAGCAAGCCGCTAAACTCGCCATAATAATTGTAGAAAGAAGCGTTCTTTTCAACATGATTCCATTCCTAAAAGATAAAGTAATTAAATTTCAAATCTGGAATTACAATACAAAAGTTTTTTAGTTTTACAAATTAAGATAAATGCAATTTATGCTTTGAATCACAAATAATTCTATATTTCACGGTATAAATTAAAATAATGAGAATCACATCAACATATAACCGCACATCATCTTATTTAATTTTTAATAATAAGGAAATAATTATGCGACGCACCGCACAATTAGAACCAAGACCACAACTAAAGATACAAATAACCACGAGTGACTTTAAAAGATTTAGCTAATAAAGCACTTAATTCGCAATGAAATAAAGTTTTACAAATATATGAAAATAGACGTCATAATACCCAGTATATTTATATTTTCACGGAAATTAATTGCAATCGATACCCCTCTCAATTTTGAAAGAGAAGGATGTAACCTGAATCTATTAGAGAGACATTAGTCACTAAAATTTTTTTTAAACTCATTATTATTGCCTATTAGAAAATAATAAATGAATAGGTTAACCATGAGTACATTAATTGCGATTGCCATTACGACAGGTATTCTTTCTGGTCTTTGGGGTTGGGTGGCTGTTAGTTTAGGCCTATTAAGCTGGGCTGGTTTTCTTGGCTGCACCACTTACTTTGCTTCACCAACCGATGGAATAAAAGGTATAGGACTAAGTATTGCGACTAATTTAAGTGGAGTGTTCTGGGCGATGGTGATAATTAAATTATCATCAATGGTAAGCCTAGAAATTATCGGCTATGTTATTACTGCCGTTGTTGCTTTTTTTATGTGTGCTCAGGCAAAAAAATCATGGCTAAGCTTTATTCCCGGTACATTTATCGGATCTTGTGCGACTTTTGCTTCAAACGGTAACTGGCAGTTGGTTATTCCATCTCTAATTTTAGGTGTTGTATTTGCTTACGCGATGAAAACATCTGGTTTATGGTTAAAAGAAAAACTAGAAACAGATAAGTTAGTCGAAGTAAGAAAAAACTAAAAAGTACGTTTTAGGACAATACAGACGTCATTCCAAAAAAGCCTCTCACTAATAATATTAGTGAGAGGCTTTTTTATACCAACACAACTAACTACTAATGCAGTATTGGACTCTCTAGTGTTGTAAAGTGACGAAATAAATTAAAGCACATTCCATAACGATAGAAACAACAACTGATAAGACAAACACCTAAAAATATTTGAAATAAATAATTATTATTTCATAATCTGAAAATACAAAAACGCCGCTTGATATTGCTATCAAGCGGCGTTCTTAAAGGTGGCTCCCTTTGCTGGACTTGAACCAGCGACATACGGATTAACAGTCCGGCGTTCTACCAACTGAACTAAAAGGGAACAGGTGTTGCATCTCATAAAGAGAAAAGATGGTGCCGACTACCGGAGTCGAACTGGTGACCTACTGATTACAAGTCAGTTGCTCTACCTACTGAGCTAAGTCGGCACACTTTATCTTTTTATCATTAAGCTCAATCAGCTCAATAATTAATGTGGTGGAGGGATAGGGATTTGAACCCTAGAACCGCTATTAACGGTTGCCGGTTTTCAAGACCGGTGCTTTCGACCACTCAGCCATCCCTCCACGGGACTCTTCTGAAGCATCTGCCTCATCAAGTGATGTCGCGCATTATAGAGAAAATGAGATCAGGTGCAAGTCTTTTTTGAAAATAAATGTTCACTTGCCTAAATATAAAACTAACTGATTAAATTTTATCTTTAACGCTTAAATAATCAACAAAATTAAACTTTTACAGACTCAATACGGTTTCGACCTTTATCTTTTGCTTTATAGAGCTGCTCATCTGCCATCTCCAATAAGGTACTTTCATTGTTTTCCTCTGTATTGTTCATTAACGCAGCCCCTATACTGATTGTCACTTTTCCATACGAAGAGTAATCATGAGTAATGTTTAAATCATAAATACATTTTCGCAATAGTTCAGCGGTTTGATTCAACTGATCAAAATCCGTATCAAATTGAATTAAAGTAAATTCTTCACCACCGTATCTATACACTCGATCTGTTTTTCTATGTAAAACTCTCATTAATGCTTTTGCCACCTGAATCAATACTTCATCACCAGCTGAGTGGCCATAATGATCATTATAGTTTTTAAAGTGGTCAATATCGAAAATAATGATCCCTAGATTAACCCCACATCTTTGAGATTCTGACCACTTATTATCTAAATCAGAATCAAACATACGACGGTTTAAAAGATTTGTTAATCCATCGAGTGAAGCGTATTTTTCTAGTAAATCAGATTTAAGCTTTAACCTTAATTGATTACGTACTCTTTTTTGTAAAATGACAGAGTTAAATGGTTTTGTAATAAAATCTACAGCTCCTAGATCTAGAGCTCGGATTTCGTCTGCTTCTGAGTGATTTATTGTAATAACTATAATAGGTATATTTTTGGTTTTATCATTACTTTTAAGATGTTCAATAACCTCAAACCCCCCCATTACAGGCATATGAATATCAAGTAAAATCAGATCAATACTCTCAGACTTAATCAACCGCAAAGCCTCAACCCCATTACTCGCCAAAACGGTCGTCAATGGTTTTAAATGATGTTGTAAAATTCGACGACTAATTGGTTCATCTTCAACGATTAACACCTTCTGTTCTACCATCATACACATTCTGCCTTTTTATCTACACTTACAAATGTCAATACACCCTAACTAATACTCAGTAGAGAAAGATAGGGAAAATTTAACTAAAAGTCCAAAGCAAATACTCTTAAATATCAATATTACCTTGGATAATAATAGCTTATATTCTATATTAAATAGATATATTGAAAGAGTAGGTAAATATTATGATAAACATAGAGATGTTAGAAGAAATATTTGATGGGGATAAAGAGATCACAGAGCAATTGTTTGAGCTCTATCTTTCAGAAAACTCAACAACCAGTCAGACTCTTTTAGAACAATATAAAACAGAAGACCTATCAGGCTTATTTCATACTGTTCATACCCTTTCTGGTGCTCTAGGTAACTTATGTGAAGTAGATACATTACCAGCTATTAAAGCTGTTGAAGCTGCGACCAGAGCAAATACCAAGCCAGAACAATCCATTATAAATAAAGTAATTGAGGGTTTAGATCAAATACAAAAACAGATGGAAGAGCACTTAGCTAATTGATTTAGTTTCTACCAGTACTACTACAATAATCTATTTTTACGCAGGAAACACACACCATTCATACCTGTTTCCTGCATTTTTTTAAGATTCATTTCATACATAGCTAGTGTATCTAATTAAAAAATGGATCATTCTTGATTATAATCGATTCTAGCAAGAAAAAATCAGTGCGCTCTAAGCAATCGCAACTAATTTTTCTCTTTCTATTTGCTTTAAAGACCAATGAACAATTTCAACAAAATTTTGGGGCTTACTAATTACGTATCCTTGAATATAATCGCAACCTAACTCTTTTAGTTCACAATATAAGTCTTCACTTTCAACACCTTCAGCAACTACATTACACCCAAGACTATGTGCAAGATAAATAGTTGAGGCGACAATCGCATAATCACTATTACCAATAGCCATATTACGAATAAATGATTGATCTATCTTAATTTGATTAAATGAAAGTACTCTAAGTAGAGATAACGAAGAAAAACCCGTACCAAAGTCATCAATACTAATATAGAAGCCTAACTCAGATAGCTTTGATAACATCAAATAGGCAATATCAATATCTGACATTAATGCACTCTCTGTCACCTCTAGTATCACATCAGATGGTATCAACTTATTACTAGTCACTAACTCAAACAGCTGCTTGTACAGATCATCATCATGTAAATCTAACGCTGAAATATTAATATGAACTTGTGGATGTAAACCTTCCCTCTTAAACTGAGCAAGGTCACAAGCTACTTGATTTACGACCCATTGAGTAATTCTTTTTATGTAATTATTCTCCTCAGCAATACAAATAAACTTATCAGGAGGGATCATACTTCCATCCTTTTGAGGCCAACGTATCAAAGCCTCATAACCATGAACAGATTTATCAATGCTATTTACAATTGGTTGATAGAAAAGCTCAAACTCATTATTAGGGATGGCGTAAATTAGTTTATTAAGTATCTCCACTTCTTCATGAATTGATTTTGTATAAGTACTGCGGTAAAAATCAATCGGAATACCTAATTTTTTAGCTTTATAGCAAGCAATGTCAACCCTCTTTATGATCTCACTCGTTGTTTTTATCTCTTCTGAAAAAATCACACAGCCCATAATCGGTTGAAGAAGGTAATGCTTATCTTCCATCAAGATCGGAGTTGTCACCAACTCATATATCGTATCTGCAAGCTTTTTAATTTCATTTTGGTCAGTAGAGTAACTGACCAAAACCATTTCTGGCCCCTCACAAAACAACTCTATATGATTGTTACTCAATGATTTTTTTAACACTAACACAGAGTAAGACACTAATTTCCCAAAGGTTTTACTTGAAGAAGCATCTATGAGCTTTTTATGATTATTAATTTTTAGTTTAATAACACTAAATGGAATACCTAATTTTATCTTATCATCAATAATCTTATTATAATTACAACGTCTGCTAAAGTTAAATAAACCAACTTTTTCATTATTTCTTTCTTTACCGGGCGATATAAAGTAATTACTCAAATTATTTACACACCATAAAACAATGAATAATATTTGAGCTAATGCTGTCAATAAAATAAAATTTAATACATTTGACTCTTCATTAATAGAATATGCTAAATAAGCACTTTTAATAGAAAATAAATACAGAAAAAATATGGAAATAGACAATATTTTTTTCTTCATGGTTTTATAACTTCCAGAGGATAATATAAACCTAAAGGAGTATAAAAATATCACCGTATAAAATATTAATAATAGAAAAAAGATTATTTTCATATCCATACAGTTACTCTCCAATTTAAGTAAATAAACTTATCGCTATGAATTTAATACAACATCATGATGTAATTTATTTTTTATAAAAATTGAATTTAATTTTATTAGTGTCTCTGACTGTATTTGTCTCACTCTCTCTTTAGAAAGTTGAAGCTCTTTACCTAATTGTTCTAACGTTTTGATATCACTATCAAATAACCCAAAACGATTAATAATTATTTGTTTTTCTCTGCCTTGAAGTAAATTCAACCATGATGATAGGTTATCTTCAAGGTTAAGTTTTGATAATAAATTATCAGGATTATTTTCTTTTTTATTAACACATGAGTCAATAAGTTGTGGAAGGGTATCATCTGAAGATGCAGAATACCCCATAAAACCACCAGAAGATAACCTCATGATTTTATTTACTTTTATAGAGTCAACACCGCAATGTTTTGAAATATCACTAATGGAAGGTTCTTTTTTAAGAGATTTTGATAACTCACGAGATGCTCGCAAGTACGTATTCAACTCTTTTGTGATATGAACTGGAAGGCGCACTGTTCTCGAATGGTTAAATAAAGCACTTTCAATTGCTTCTTTTATCCACCAAACAGCATAAGTTGAAAATCGATAGCCAAGATCTGGATCAAATTTATCAATTGCTTTTATTAACCCTAAGTTACCTTCTTCGATGATATCTAGCGGTGATAAATCAGTTTGATTTCTTCCTCGATACTTATTTGCTATTTTAACAACAAGCCTTAAGTTAGATTCAATTAACACATTACGAGATGATATATCGCCAGCATGGTATTTTCGACTATAAACCAACTCTTCAGAGGCACTAAGAAGTTGATATTTATTTATTTCTTTTAAATATTTAGAATATAGGTCCCCACCTACATAACTATCACTTTTATCATTTATTTTTACAGAAGCCATAATAATTCCTTTTATCTAGCAAACTAATTATAAATTTCCGACTGTATATTCAGCGGTATAAATACACTATGGTATAAAGGTTTGAATCACACAATACAAACCTATTAACTTAATAAATCACTCGCATACTTTGTGATATTCATCACAAGAATATCGCTAGCATTCCAAATAATAAGACGTCATTATATTGACACGAACAGGCATTTATAATATGTATTTGTTTTATATAAAAAATTACTTTTTGAGGATTATTTTTGTAAGGGTATATGAAAAATGAACTTTAATTCATATTAACTACTTTTATTGACTAAATATCCTATGCTTTACATATAGGTCAATAATGATGACTTTTTACAAGGATTGTTTAATGAAACTAATGAATCACCTTTCCGTAAAATCAAGAATGCTGATACTTGTCATTCTTCCTTTTATGCTTCTGTCTATGCTTTCGATAAAAGAAATATCTTCTCAACGACAGGAGTTAAAATCGTTAAAATCATTGAGTAAACATCTGATTTTTAATGAAAAACTTTCCAATTACATTACAGCGATGCACTTCCTTCGTTTGAATTCATTATATTCAATTCACAATGACATTGATAAATCGGCGTCAGTAAATGCAATAAATGAACTAGTTAAGCACATCGACAAAAAAAATTCGCCACAGTTATATGAGGCAATACAAAAACTCTCAAACGTTAATTCAGAAATTGTTAATTACACCGCAGTCGATGTTGAGGAGTGGTCTGATTGGATCACCGATACTTTAGAAAATATCAATATTATAGAAAATAAAGAGCGCCTAAAAACATCATCAGATCTTCTCAATAGAAAGGAAAAAATCGTCTCCCAGCTACAATGGCTAAACTACTGGGCAATTAAAGAGAACTGGTATATTAACCTTGACCTTAATATACATAATGAGGAATACCATGATGAATTGAATTCCTTGTTTTATCGACAGGAATTGTTTATAGAACAGTTTATTACCATGAATGCTAGTCAAGAAAATATTGAACTTCTACTCAAGACCTTTAGTAATGATAGTTTTGCACTAAGTATTCAATTTCGTAATGCCGTAATAAAAAACAGAGCAAAAGACTACTCTATTGAAGAAAAAAACACTGGAAGACAAGCTCTTAACCATCGATTACTTCTAATTCAATCAGTAACGACTGTAATTACTAGCGAACTAAAAAAAGAGATTAATGCTCATATAGAGAAAATTAACACGACCATTTTTACCTTTATCACCGGCTTAGTTCTATCTCTTATGTTTATTTCATATTTTGGCATTTCACTTTCTAGACGAATAATTACGAACCTAAACACCATTACAAATTCCATGAAACTTATTGAAAAAAACCATGACTATAGCATCCAAATTAATGTAGAAGGAGATGATGAGTTAGCTCTATTTTCTCAAAACATTAATACTCTTATCTCAGAAAGAGCCTCAAATGAAGAAAACTTGATTAATTCAAAAAACGAGGCCCAAAGAGCAAATTTAGCTAAAAGCACTTTTCTGGCGAATATGTCCCACGAAATAAGAACGCCTCTCAACGGCATTATTGGCATGTCAGGAATACTATCTGAAACAAAGCTTTCACCAATTCAGCATGACTACCTAAATACCGTAGAAACATCATCTCAAACACTTTTAATTTTAATTAATGACATTTTAGACATTTCTAAAATTGAAGCAGGGAGTCTAATTCTTCATACACACAGTACTAATTTACGGGAAGTTATTTTTGATACTATTTCTATCGGTATCTCTAAAGCTACAGAAAAAAATCTTGACCTGAATATTAATTTATCACCTGACCTTCCTGTTCATTTACTGCTAGATGATCACCGTATTAGACAAATATTAATGAATTTAACCTCAAATGCGATTAAATTCACTCACACAGGACATGTAACAATAACAGCAAGGTTTGAGCCGACTTCAAGAGATAAAGGATACATTCACCTCTCCGTCTCTGACTCTGGTATTGGTATTGATAAACAGGCTCAACAATATATCTTTAAACCCTTTACCCAAGAAGACAGCTCTATTACACGAGAATATGGTGGTACAGGGCTTGGTTTAGCCATTACTTCTCAACTTATTGAGTTGATGGGGGGCACTTTATCTATCAGCTCAGAAAAGAATCACGGCAGTTGTTTTTCGTTTAGTATAGAGACCACAATCGTACATGAAAATAGCCTACCAGCAACTGAGCTATTAACCACACCTATTATTTTAATGGGTAATAATTGTGAATTTAAAGACAATATTGTTAAAGAGTTGCATTATCAAAGTTTATCTAATTTTATCTCTATTAATACCCTTGATGAAATAACACTTTTAGCAAATGAAAAGCCTATTCTTTTGTATTGTATTGATGATTATATGAATATGGAGTGTAAAAATGATCTCTTAAACCTCCGTCATCAACATCCAGACATATCTGTCGTTTTAATTCAAAAACACAAAAACAGAGCTACGAATTTTGAATCCATAATTGATGGTTTAATAACTTATCCTTTATTGGGCTACCGATTTAATAAAACATTGACCAACTCTCTGATTTTTCATTCTGATAACCTGTCAAGTACATCTCCTATTTCGGGAGATATAAAGAAACATTATCCAGAGAATACAATCGTTCACGACCAAGAGATTCCTAATCAAACTAAGGAGCACATTCTTATTGTAGAAGATAATCTTGTTAACCAAAAAGTTGCCTCTCTATTTCTCAGTAAATCAGGCTATACCTTTGATATAGCAAACAACGGACAGGAAGCCGTAGATAAATTTACAGAGAGTGAAACTTACCATTTAATTTTAATGGATTGTATGATGCCGGTTAAGGATGGTTTTGCCGCAACAAAAGAAATACGCCAAGTGGAGAAGGTAGAAAACAGAAAAAAGACGCCTATTATCGCACTTACGGCCAGTGTACTTGATCAAGATATTTCAAAATGTTATGAATCAGGTATGGATGACTACGTTGCTAAGCCATTTAAAAAAGAAACCTTATTAGAAAAAATAATGAACATAAAGTAAAGAGGCCATTATGGATATCTTAGCCCCTGAAATAATAAGAAAAAAACCCATTCAGAATTTCAATATTTTGATTGTTGATGACTGCCAAGTTTCTTCTAAATATTTATCCCAACTTATTGAGCATTTGGGATACCCAACACCTGATCTGGTAACATCATATCAACAGGCAATCAAAAGCTGTGTGAAAAGAGCCTATTCTTTGCTATTTATTGATTATCATCTTGAGCAAACACTTAATGGATCAGAGCTTTATGATCTACTCAAAGAAAAAGGATTCATTCAACCTTATACTCGTGTAATTACGGTTTCTGGTGATAATACCACTCAAACTGTTTTGAGTACCTTATCAAAGGGAAATGGCGATTATCTTTGTAAACCTATCAATAAGTCTATTCTCAGTAATAAAATGACTCATGCTCATCAAGAATATTGCTTGTTTAAACAATTATATTCTTTAAAGAATAATAAGAGTGATATTGAACTTCAACGTCAAGCAATTGAGTTTGCTAAAACCAATAATATTAATGAATTAGATCAGTATCTAATTGATTTATTAATGCTTACAGATAAGAAAAAATTACTTTCTCTTTGTCAAGAACCCGAATTTTCAACACGTAAGAACTACCTTCTTGCACAATTAGAAGTTGAAAATGAGCTTGAGCTGATACCAAAAGAAGAATTACTTAAAAAAACTCAACAGCTATGTGAACAATACTCTTTGTTTACGCCTGCATTTGACTTTTTAGCCTCTTTATATATTAATCAGAAATATTATGAAGACGCTCTTTTATCTGCAAATACTGCATTGAACCTCACTCCAAGTGTTCCCTCAAGAGCTCTACAAGTGATAAAACTTGCGCTCTCTTGCAACAATAAAAGTAGTTTTTTAAAAGCAACTCACCTACTAGCAAATCATCTTCCGATTGCGGACCCAAATTGGTGTTCTTATGTTATCGAATGCTTGAATTACTACGATGCTTATATTCAAAAAGCACAATCTGAAAGTGATATAAATCAGTTAATTTTAGACCAAAAAAACTTCATCCGTCGCTCAGAATATCGCTTAACGCCCATACAAAGAGGGCAGTTAAATATTATGTTTAACTTGAGTATGGCTAAGCACTTGATTGAAGAAGGCGACATTATACAAGCTAAACAAAATACATTAAAAAGCCTACACCCTTATTATAATAATTTGCATCAACTTAGCTCTGTTACATTAGTCGAGACGCTTTATTTACTTAGCTTTTTTGGTGAAATTTGGTTAATAGAAAAAATAAATGAAGTGTTAAAACAAAAGAAAAAAATCGATAATTATGCTCGTCATTCGTTATCGATACTTAAAAATAGTACTGAATTAAAAAATTCATTATCCTCATTATCACAAACAATCACTGCTGCTTATCATAAACAAGAAATAGCACCAGATGAAGCTCTTGAACTTTATCAAGAGGGATTAGTCCAATATCCTTACTCAACAGAACTTTGTTTAGGCCTATTGGGATGTTATGTAAAATTAAGCTTAGATAATCCAACTAAAGCCAGTAAAGCTCTTGCTCTAACAATCGATATGCCACTGTCTGAATCATTAAATAAAAAAAGAGACTCATTAGTTCAATGCTTGCATGCTAACATTGATTTTATTAAAGAAAATAGTTATGAATTAAGGCACAAAATGGATTCAACCTCTAAAGATACAGCCCTATTGGATCCATCGCTAAAACTATCGTTTGAATAGATTCGATTGTTGGTAATATAAAAACCGTCGCTTTAAACAAATAAAGCGGCGGTTTTTTATCGCAGATAAATTAAAGTGTTATATCTATTATCATTTACCAAACAAGAGCTTCACCATTAATTTCAAACATCTTTTGTAATGGTTGACTGCCATCATATGACCATATTTCAACAACAATTTCAGATTGACTTTCAGCTAAAGAGAATTCAAGTGTTAGCTGTCCATTTGTCATCGCACTGTCTATGATTTTACTATCATAATTAACAATATAGTTTTCTTTCCCTACTTCTGAAAAAAGTGAATAAACAGATACATGTGTTCTTTCTGGTAACGACCCACTTAAATCAATAGTCAGCTTCTGTAAAGTGATTGGATTAAATGTAAAATCATCAGGAGCAAGAAGATCTTCTGTTTTCACAGTTACTGGCTTATCACTATTTGAAGGCCCTGAACTTGAACCTGAATCACCACCACCACACGCTATTAAGGATAGCGACATTAAGAATACCATTAGTATATTTTTCATCATCACACCCTCTCTTAATAATATTTATTCGCTATTGCATTATTAATATTGTACCAAGATTGATCTACGGCACCTCCAGACTCGGTATAGCCAACAAAATCTGGGTAAGCCTCAATTAAATCAACTCGTTCTCTTGGCCATTTCCACTCATCATAAATCAGCAGCGCCCAAGGCATATTATTGATGGTTTTAAAGTATCGTTGAGCAGCTGGATCACTCGTATCTTGTCCTAACTGAAAATAGCTTGCATTGAATGACTCCGTTGGTGCTTGATCCGCTAAATGTATTTCATAACTTCGGCCAGGGGCTCCTGAAAACATATCTCCACGATAAAAACCCGGTGTCGCAAAAATAAATGGGTCGTAAGGCATTGAAGGTATACTTTCGGTCGCAATTGGAGAGTTGAAACTAAATTGAAGTTCAAATTCAAGCCCTACACTTTCACGACAATCGTTCGAGGTTCTAAAATAGTTACACCCATAACCAACAACATTTACTGCATCATTAATCAGAATAAAGCTCGCTTCTGACATTCCTGACTCTTGAGCGTTACCTTCTTGCTGTACGTTATTATAAAATAAGCGTGTTTTTGCTGCCGTTACATTCCCCCCGCTCACGAATGGTAATCGAACGGCAAACCCACTGTGATGCCCAGCACCCACTGCGACTAATTTCCCGCTAATAATGATTTTAGCTACTAGATTATCTTTAAGTACTTCTGTCACTCTATATCTAACCACTAAATCATTCATATCGTAATCAGCGGTTTCTGGCCAATTATCTTCATAAGCTAGTGTGACGTAGCCACTGGCTGATGGAAAATGACGTAGCGTAGTATTTGCTGCAACAACAGTGACAACATGATCCTCCACTTCACCTGATTTGGCTCCTCCAAAATACGCTAACCCTGTTTGCTGACTAAAACGGAATCGGCTCCATGTCTCACCAACACTAGCACCAAAGGGAACAGAAACAACTAATGCATTACTTCCTACATTTAATAATTGGTCAGTAATAGCTTGCTCACCTGTATCTGAAAAATCACCGTCATCATTCCAATCTATCCATACTGATAAGTAGCCTGTAGTAGAGGCATTAACTGCAATAACTGAATCTAAACCTGGCTCTAGTGCGGTAACAAAGCCAACTCCGTCTTCATCATCATTACTAATAGTATCATCTGAATCTGGCGATTGAGGCGCATAATAATCGCCATCAACACTGCTACCTAGCCAAGTCACATTATCCATTTCATGTCGAGCACCATTAGACGCAAGCGTTGAACCATAACTGTCTGGAGCATCACCAAAGTCAATTGTCGCGGGCTCATCAGTGTCAATCAATGGGGCACTTGCACAACGAGCCCCATCGTTTTGACTCGAGAATGGTCCATCTGCAAATTTTATTGCTGGTACAACACCTGAATCAATAATTGTTTGAGTAGAGAGATTCACACGATAAATTTGTCCATCTTGATTGCGAGAAAGATAAAGATACCCATCTACATCAAAATACATAGCACCAAAGGTTCCAGTCTCCCCCGTTGGCCCAATATAAGACGAAGCTCCCGTATTAATATCAAATTCATACAATGCACCACTGCCGTTATCAACCCCGTATAACTTGCTATTACCTGGATGGAAAGCAAAATCAGTTAAATTCACACTTGTCGTTGTTGTAATCAACTGAGCAATCAATAATGCGCTAGGATCTGAATCTAATGGAGAAAGATCCACTTTATATAGCCCTTCACCTTTTCTATAAAGGTAATAGTGATGGTTATAAACATCCCCTACAAAGAAGGTTTTACTTGCAGGCAAACCGCTAACAGATAATGTAGTTGCTTGAAAATTATCCCCTAACCGAACCATAGTAAAGTTAGTCGTATTGAAACCATAAATATAGCGATCAAATTCATTAAATCCAACGCCATTAATATTCGCGTTGAGTCCAGTATCACTTTGCAAAATGCTATTGGTCCCTGTAACTAAGTTGATACCATAAACAGCAACTGGCTTTCCTTGAAATAAATACGCTTTACTCGGACAGCTATCAAAAGGGGACGAAAATACTTTTGTCGTGAAGAGTAAAAATAAACATACGGTTAACCGAATAAATAGATACATAGTTTTTTCCTTCTTGTTATATCGCACTACCTATTAAACAATCAAAAAACATGCCAATCATAAATAACTGTTTTAATTGAAGAAAACTTATTCTATTCCTGATTTATTATTATGAGATTCAATTTGCATCCAGAAATAACACAATAAAAATCCAACTTATCTCTATTCATATACTCTCCTTCATTCTTTTCTTTCAAACTGAGTTCTCGCACTCTGCAAAGTGCATTGCAATTTGAGAAAAACAAGTACAGCAGATAGAAAAAAATATAAATCATTGAAAGTAAAGAGTTTAAAAAGTGGCACGCTTACTGCTCTATTAACTATACAGACATAACATCAACATAAAGGATTATTCCTTAGGAGCTTATTATGGAACTACATCAATTTGAATCAAACACAGAAACACTAGTGCTATCCGTTCAAGGTGATATGGATGCGATTGGCTGCCGAGATATTCAACCCACTATTGATGAAGTCATTGAACAAGAGCATCACCAAGTACAAATAGATTTAGCACAAGTAACATTCTTAGATTCATCAGGCATTGGGGCAATTGTTTATCTTTATAAACGCCTTATTGAAAGAGAACGCACGATGCAAATTCAAAATGCTCACGGGCAACCTTTAGAACTATTGAAATTGTTGCGTATTGAAAACGCAATTCCAGTAAATAGTACTCAACATTAATCATACGCCCACAATCAGATAGGAGTATCACTATGAACATAAAACTAATATGCATCCTCAGTTTAGAGATACTGATCATGTCTGGTTGCACCTCCTTCGCTGACTCTGGAAGAGGTGGTGAAGCAGAAAATTATCCACAAGCAGCATTTTCTCCTGTAATGCCAGATCAGCCTTTAGGTCCTGAACACGGTTTACGTTTTGACTGGGAATTAGCAGCTCGTCATCTCGATATTTTAATATTAGAGAAAGCAGAGTGGTGTTTCCCTGCGACAGTACACCAAGCAAAGCAAAACGAAACTCGTATTGCTCGTGAACTAGAAGGAGGATTACAACTGGATGCCGCGAACGATTTAATTATTCAACGTAATCTACTAAAACGCTTAGAGCGTCAGTTAGATCACGTAAAACGTCAAGAAACGTGCAAGCCCCCTACTCATTCAAATGGTGGTGACTCAGATCTAGATTTAGCAAAAAAAATCTATGATCTCTTAAATAGAGACAATCAGTTTGCATTCAATTCTGCTGAGTTAAACCCTAAATACGTTGTAAATTTATCAGAAGCATCGCAATTACTTAATAAACATAAAGATTTTAAGCTATTAGTAACAGGTCATGCTGATGCAGTTGGTGAGGAAGATTATAACCAAGATCTTGCCCTTAATAGAGCAAAACAAGTTAAGCGCTATTTAAGTATATTCGGACTTTCACTGGAACGAATCCACGTTGATGCCGTTGGTTCAAACGACCCTTACTTTGCAGGTACAGAGCCTCATATTCGATTAACAAATCGCCGAGTTACTATTGAGTTAATGCAATTAGACCAACCTCTTATGCTAGATAACCATTCAGTTAATGGAGACCAATAAAATGCGTATACTTCATACTATTATTTTTATCATTGCATTAACTTCTGCTCTATTTAGCTCTGCATCAGAGATGAATAATGTACGAATTGGTGACGTTATCTCAATCTTATTACCAGGTGAAGAATCACTAAATAAAGATTTTCAAGTTGATAAACAGGGACGCGTAATTCTTCCTGAAATTGGTCCTATTTTTGTTGCAGGTAAAACAGAGAAACAAATGGTATCCAGTATTAGTTTAAGCTTAAATACGATATTACAAGATCTCACTAATCTGCAAATTTTCATCAGTAAACGTCAATTAATCATTAATATTCAAGGGTATGTAAAGCAGCCTGGAGAATATACACTCAGCGATGGTGACTCTGTTCAACTGGCTTTATATGCCGCTGGCGGACTTCGCTCTGGTGCTCAACTTAACCGTTTGCAACTTCGCCGAGCAGATAAATTAACCACATTTAACTACAAAGCCTTTTTAGATTCTGGAGAGCAATCATTACTGCCATCTCTTCAATCATTAGATACTTTATTTATCCCGGCATCCCCTATGGTCGGTAATATTGAACAAGAATTTGACCCAGCGAAACTCTCTCAAGCAGGTGATGCTGCCGATGGTAAAAAAGCCATCAAGGTATTTGGTGAAGTAAATTCCCCTGGTACTTTCTCTTATAAATCTGGTTCAAATCTTGTTGATGTCTTAATGAGAGCAGGTGGAGTAACGCGCTATGCAGGCGTCGAACAGATCCGCGTAATTTCAAAAAACCAACCAGCCTTATTTAATCTAAAACGTTATCTAGATACTGGAGACTCTAGCTTATTACCGCCACTTGAAGTTGGCTCAACTATCTTCGTACCAAAACAAGAAGAAGAAATAAAATCAGGTGCAAACATGGTGTATGTAATGGGTGAAGTAGCAAAACCAGGCGCATTTGAAGGTAAAAAAGGCGCAACCTTTATGGATATTTTAGCCAACGCAGGTGGGCCAACTCGGTTTGCTGAATCTCGCCAGATTCGAATTATTAAAGCCAATGGTGCTGTAATTAACTTCGATTTATCAGGCTATACAGAGGGAACTAACTATGTTCGCCCACCAGCAATTACAGCCGGTGACGCTATATTTGTGCCAGAAAAAACCGATATAAATGAGAAATCATGGCTTAAAATCACACCAAATCGTGCCGTACGAGTATTAGGTGAGGTACAACACCCAGGTCGAATTGAATGGTCTGATGAAATGTCCTTTTTAGATTTACTTGCACATGTTGGTGGCCCAACACTTCGAGGAGACACTACAAGAATAGAAATTGTTACTCCTGATGCGACAGGTCGAAACCAAGTACACACATTTAATCTCGATACCTTTATTTCAAAAGGAAGACCAGACTCTGCACTTCCCGTTATTCGAGCTGGCGCGACTATCAGAGTACACGATTTACCTCAAGATCCATCAGACAATAAATCTCAGTGGGTTCGTCAAAGCTCAGACAGTTCGATTTATGTTTTTGGTCAGGTAAATGCCGCTGGTCGCTATCGCTTTACCAATGATATGCACTTTTTAGATATCTTATCTGCAGCAGATGGACCGACTAAAGATGCTGACATTCATAATATTCGCGTTACTCATCGAGATAAGAGTTATTCACGAGTAAGCAAACTCAATTTAGCATTGTATTTTGAAACAGGTGACGAATCTCTATTACCAAAAGTAAAAACAGGCGACACCATTTATGTTCCAGAAAAAAACCGTCTTTGGGTTGATGATAGCAAAGAAACGACCATTCGAGTGCTTGGTGCCATTAATAAACCTGGTCGCTATCGCTTTAATGATTCAATGACACTTTTAGATTTACTCGCCGAAGCCGGTGGCCCAAGTAATATGGCTTATCTTGAAAAAATCAGCGTGGTTAATCACTCATTAGACGAAGGACAAGCTCGTACTTTTGATCTTGTAAAATTTAGTCGTACTGCTGATTTTAGAAGCCTACCAGTACTACGTGCAGGCGATACTGTTTATATTCCGAATAAAGATGAAAGCATCATGGAGCAAGTTCGCACCGGTGTAAAAGACGTTTTCCAAGTTGTTGCCGCTATTGCCTTAATAGGAGCACTATAATGAGAATTCCTTCATGTTATATGGAAATAGAACAAGTATTCTTACAGTTGGAGCAACACGATTGCCATTCTTTGTGCATCACCTCCACAAATCCAGGAGAAGGCGTCAGCTCTTTAGCTCAGGCTCTTACTGAAAGACACTTACTTGCAGGTTATCGAACACTTTTGGTTGATTTAAATTTGCAACACCCCAGCTTATTTTCACTTTCTTTGCCACAAACAACCCTTACTACTGACGATTCACCAACACATTATTTAAGCACGATAGAAAACAGCTCTCAGGTAATATCAGGCGTTCCCGTGCCAAACAATCGCTCTAAAATTTTAGAATTACGTCAACCAAAAAAACTACAAGAACAGATCGAAATATGGCGCAATGAATTCGACAAAATAATTATTGATAGCACAGCAATATCTCAATTAAATGCCAATAATATTCCAGCGCAGAGTATCGCTGGCTGTTGTGATGGCACCATTATGGTTATTTTATCAGGACAAACCTTGCATACCGAGCTCAAAGATTCTCTAAAAAGCCTAGAGAATCATGGCGCTCATCTAATAGGTCATGTGTTTAATGATAAATATCAACCTAGCTTAAAAAATGAAATATGCAGAGAAATTGAACGTTTACGATTTTTACCCGCGTTTTTATCTACTAAGCTTATCTCTGCTATTCAAAATAATCGTTTTTTATCTACAGTGGTGTAATTATGACAGACTCTATTTTACTCTTTGAAAGCACTCAACCAGGATCTCTTAACTCTGTTCGAGTTTTACGTCAATCGCTTTCTAAAATATTAGACCGTTTAGATTTACAGCAAACATTTAAGCATCAATGTTTGCTGTGTTTTTCAGAATGGAGTACAAACCTTGTTCTTCATCCTGATAAACCTACTGAGGTTATTAACGTTACGTTAAGAAAGACTAAGCAATACTGGCAACTAAGCATTAGTGACGACGGTGAACCTTGGGATCCTACCTTACACAAAAGCAACACTGACATTGGTGATTTTTCATTAAAATGCAATGGCCGCGGTATTGATATTATACAAAATCAAACGGACGCTCTTGTTTATACAACCACTAAAAATATCAATACATTTACCATGAAATGGGAACGTAAAACTGGTCAGAAACAACCTCATCTTCTGATTGTGGAAGACGATAGCATTCAATGCAAACTCTACCAAGCTTACTTACAAGACCAATTTAAACTTACAATTAAAGCCAACGGAAAAGAAGCTCTCGAATTTCTAAAAAACAATACGGTCGACCTGATAATTTCTGATATTCAAATGCCAGAAGTTGGTGGGCTAGAGCTAAGAAAAAGATTAGAACAAGAAAAGGACTTTTCTATCCCTTTCATCTTTTTATCTCACTTACAAGACAGTGGTACGTTAATGGATGCAAGCGATTTAGGCATTGATGATTACCTAGAAAAACCAATCCGAAAAGAGATGCTAGTTCGCTCTATTTTACGTGTTCTTGCACGATTTGACCAAGTGTATCGTTCCTTATCACAACAGGTTAATCAAAAAATCACTAATACTTTATTGCCTCAAGTAGAACTAACATCACCTCATTGGAAATTAGCAATTCAACAACGTAATACTGGACATGGAGGAGGAGACTTTGTTTTATCAATGACCAATGAAGATACGACCCAGCTGTTACTTGCAGATGTTATGGGCCACGACGAAAGCGCAAAATTCTTTGCTTATGCCTACGCCGGTTATATCAGAGGGCTAATGCAGAATATAGACATAACAAAACCAAGCCAATTACTCTCATTACTGTCTAACAATGCATTTAAAGACCAAATTTTATCTCAAACTATGCTAACCAGTTGCTGTTTAAGTTTAACCAATGACACAACAATAAAAGTCAGTAGTGCGGGACATCCTGCTCCTATTTGCATAACCAAGACAGGGCTAAAAACCGTCAATACCGAAGGAACATTACTTGGTTTGCTGCCTCACACTAAATATCAAGAAACACAACTCCATCTAAATAAAGGCGACAGAGTTGCCGTTTTTACTGATGGATTATTTGAATCAGGAAACTCCATATCAGAACGAGAAACTCTTGAATCAACCATTAAGGAAAAGCTCCTAAGCACACTTGAACTACCACTTGAACTCGCAATAGAGAGCATCATGAACACGTTCGACTCTCTGGCAGGTATTCCACCGAATGATGACGCTCTATTATTAATCATAGAGAAGCAATAACCGCCAAGATATTTAATTGCCCTAGCATAAAAAACCAAGGAGCTTATTATGACATTCAGACTTAAAACCATCGTAGGAATCTCTCTAATACAATGCATAATGCTATTGGTATTGGTTTTTAGCTCTATTAAGTTTCTTTCTGACTCAAGTGAACAGCAACTGGTTACGCGCTCAACAGCGACATTACACATGTTTACTAAAGCGATTAAAGAACCTTTGACAGAAGGAAATAAGCCTGCGATTACTGAGTTAGTCAACCAGTTAATTGCCCTTGGAAATATTTGTTATGTAAAAATATATCACCCTGATGGCACATTAATCGCAGAAGGAGGACCTAAATTACATGAAATACCTAACCCTAATAGCTCGATTTTAGATAATGCCTCTGACGGCAGTTATGATATTCAAACTTATATAAAAAGTAGTTCAACACTCCTTGGTACCGTCGAGATAGGCTTTGGCACTCATAATGAAAATACCTTTTTACATAAAGCAAAGTCCTGGATATTTGCGATCGCCTCAGTTGAATTACTCATCGTTATTGGTCTCTCTTTTCTATTAGGTAATGCTTTAACTCGTCACCTAAACAAGCTAAAAAATGCAGTAAACACCATCACAAAGAAAGGTCCAGGAACACAAATTGACATTACCTCTAGCGGAGATCTAGAAGAAATTTCTAACGCGTTTAACTCAATGTCTTACAGCCTAAAACAAAACTATCAAGATCTACAGCAAGCACGCCAACAAGCGGAGTCAGCCAATGAAAGTAAGAGCCGATTTTTAGCTTCAATGAGTCATGAGATCAGAACACCAATGAACGCAGTTTTAGGATTACTTGCCATCTTAAAAGAGACTCAATTAAAACCAAATCAACAAGAATTAGTTGAGACAGCAACCAGTTCTAGTGAACTTTTATTATCTATTATTAATGATATTTTGGACTTCTCTCGAATGGAAACGAACACTTTTTATCTCAATAATAAAACCTTTAATATGCATGAATGCTTACAAGGTTCCTTACAAAGCTTTCAAGCTCAAGCAGATAAAAAACAACTAAAATTAAGTATGTCATTATCAAACACTGTACCTGAATATGCTTGTGGTGACGTTAATCGCTTACGTCAAATATTGCTCAATCTCATCGGTAATAGTTTAAAATTCACAGATGATGGCTTTATTCTTATCTCAATTGATGTTCAACCATTCAACGAACGCTTACAACTTAATGCCACAATTAAAGACTCTGGTATCGGAATAAAAGCGGAACAACTAGACTCATTATTTGAAGAGTTTACTATGGCTGATAATAGCTTTTCTCGTTCACATGAAGGGTCAGGGCTAGGGCTAGCAATCACAAAACGCTTGGTAACTATGATGGATGGTAATATAAAAGCTAGCAGCCATTATGGAAAAGGGAGTGAGTTTACTTTTCAAGTCACATTAGATCACTCTAGTGCCAAGGAGATAGACATTATTAAAACACACCAACAAGTTCCCCATACCCAAACTCTCAGCCATACAAGTAAACAAATACAACTCTTAGTTGTGGAAGATAATCAAGCCAACCAAATCGTAATTAAAAACACACTCCATTATATGGGCTATAATATTGATATTGCTAACAATGGCGAAGAAGCGATTGCCATGGTTCAAGAGGCAACAATATGATCTTATTTTTATGGATATCTCAATGCCAGAGATGGATGGAATGGTCGCAACAAGAAAAATAAGAGCAATCTCGAAAATCCATAAAGAAATGCCTATTATCGCATTAACGGCTCATGCTCTCTCTGGCGATAAAGAGCGTTTTATTGAAGCCGGAATGACTGACTATTTATCAAAACCATTTAATAGAACCAGTTTATTAGAGTGCTTAACCCGTTATTTAACCTTCTCTAGCATCGAAGATAAGACAACAGAAAAAGGAATAACTGTGAACAAAAATACATCAAACAATAATGAAAATGACACACTATCTCTTATCGATGAAAGTATTATTCAACAAATTATCCATGACACTGATGCGAGTGTTATGCCTGAATTAATTAAATTTTATATTATTGAATCAAAAGAAAGAGTCAGTACTATTAGTACATCAGCAAAAGAAAAAGACCTCTACGCTCTCGAATTTGAAGCTCATACATTAGGAAGTAGTGCGCTAACTCTCGGAAACGTTGCTTTATCTGCAATTTCACGTGAAATTGAATTACATTGTATACAACAGCAGTTTGATGAAGCTCTTGAAAAAGCAGAAAAATTACCAAATATTGCAGCTCTATCATTTGCTGCTTTAGAAAAACGAAATGCTCAAGGATTCACAAACTAAAATGTGACTATATTAACAATTGCTAGGTAAAACAGGACGTTGCTTATGCTACAAAAAGTGCTTTTAGTTGAGGATTCAACTTCTTTGGCTATTCTTTATAAACAATATGTGAAAGATGAACCTTATGAATTCTTTCACGTTACCACCGGAAAAGAAGCCAAAGCATTTATGGAAAAGAACCCACCACAATTGGTGATCCTTGACCTAAAATTACCCGATATATCTGGGCAAGATGTATTGGCGTGGATGAAAGAAAATCAGCTACCCACTGCCGTTATTGTCGCAACAGCTCACGGGACGATTAACATTGCCGTTAATTTATTACAAAGTGGTGCAGATGATTTTATTGAAAAACCAATTCAAGCAGAACGCTTAAAAACCTCGATTCGAAATCATCTCAAACGAGCAAAGCTAGAAGGTATTGTTGAAGATCTTCAAAACACATTCAACCGCAAAAAATATCAAGGGTTTATCGGTTCTAGCCTTCCAATGCAAGCCGTTTACAAAATAATTGACGCCGTTGCTCCCACGACAGCGAGTGTGTTTATTTATGGTGAAAGTGGTACAGGTAAAGAAGTTTGTGCTGAAGCAATTCATTACCAGAGTCACCGTCATAATAAATCCTTTGTTGCCATTAACTGTGGTGCTATTCCTCGAGACTTAATGGAAAGTGAAATTTTTGGCCATGTTAAAGGCGCATTTACAGGAGCAACAACTGACCGTAAAGGGGCGGCAATGCTCGCTAACGGTGGTACACTATTTTTAGATGAATTGTGCGAAATGGAATTAGAAATGCAGAAGAAATTACTGCGTTTTTTACAGACAGGACGTCTTTACTCCATTAGGGGGCAGCAAGGAACTCAGTACCGATATTCGTATTATCTGCGCCACCAACCGAGACCCACTAACTGAAGTTAACGAAGGTCGATTTAGAGAAGATTTGTACTATCGAGTTCATGTAGTTCCAATTCAAATGCCCCCATTACGTGAACGCGGTACTGACATTATTGATATCGCTTCTTTTTTCTTAAAGAAATACGCTAAAGAAGATAATAAAAAATTCGCCTCAATGAAGCGAGATGTTGAATTAAAGCTATGCAATTATTCATGGCCTGGAAATGTGCGTCAATTACAAAACATCATTCGCAATGTAGTCGTACTTCATAATGATACTCAAGTTGCTATCGAGCACCTCCCACCACCATTGAATCAGCCACTTTCAGCATCGACAGTTAAACCACGAACGGTTATTGCCCCAACAACATCCCCAGAAACAGCTCAAGCTTCTCAATTCCATGAAGTCGTGCCTCAATCGTTAAGTGAAGATCCTCCAATAGTGAATCAAATTAATACCAACTCTATTCGTCCGATGGCTGATATTGAAAGAGAAGCCATCCAAAATGCAATTGACCATTGTGATGGAAATGTTCTCAATGCCGCAGTATTACTTGAGCTAAGCCCATCAACCCTATATCGTAAAAAACAAGCTTGGGAAGCCTATGAAGAGTCAGACTCCTAAATCTACCAATGATATTTGGTTACTACTCGACAGTCGGGATATAGGGGGTATTGAATCCCATATTTTACAGCTCGCACAGGGCTTAACGTCCTTTAATCATTCCGTGCGAGTGGTTTTCCTCTGCCAGTATGAAAATACACACCCATTAACATTAGCGTTAAATAACGCTAATGTTTCTTATCAATTTCTGAAGGGTTCGTTTCGTGATTTACTCCATAATGTACGCCATAATACACCAGCAGTGATTCACACTCATGGCTACAAAGCGGCTCTATATTCTCGCTTATTGCGTCTATCTTTATTAACTTCCCATCAAAAAATTCGTTTTATTAATACCTTTCATGCAGGAGAAATCAATAAAGGGAAACTTGCCTATTATGATTTAGCAGATAGGTGGAGCGCTTGGCTTAGTCATTATAACTTCTCAGTTAGTGAGAGAATTGATAAACGAGTACCTTGGCATACTACAATTCTGAATAATTTCGTTAATACTGCGACACTTTCTCAATCTCAAGGTAGAGAAATTGCTTTTGTCGGACGCTTAAACCATGAAAAAGCCCCAGATCGATTTATTCAATTAGCTAAACGCCACCCTGAACACAACTTCCATATTTATGGCTCAGGACCAATGGAAAAAGAGCTTATAGATCAAGAAAGTTGCAATGTGATTTTTCATGGTCATCAATCTTCTATGGATTCGCTCTGGCAAGATATAGGTTTATTAATCATATGCTCTCGCTATGAAGGATTACCGATGACAGCACTAGAAGCGATGGCAAGAGGGATCCCTGTCATTTCAACTCCTGTAGGTAATCTTCATCGTCTAATCAAGCATGGTAATAATGGTTGGATAAATGAGCCAGAACAGCTATCTGACTCACTGACACATTGGCTTTCACTTTCTTCTCAGCAAAAAAAACCAATACAACAAGCCGCAAAACAAACAATTCAAGATGCTTTTTCAACAGAAGCCATTGTGCCAATAATAATAAAAGCTTATAAAAGCTAATCTATTACTCGGTTCTCGGTTATTCTTCGGATCGAGGAAGCAGCTCCTCACACCTCTTATTCTCAATTTGAAAGACAGTTCTCAATTTGCGAAATTCACCTTCCAAAGAATAGAAATAACAAATTAAATCATATAGATATAAACATTAACAATGTGGCATTACCCTTGCTCTCTTTACTATAAGACAAAATAAGTAGGAGAAAGGCAATGAATAATACGCCACTGCAATCAACCCCCCTACAATGGTTTACAGCCGTTACCTGCTCGCTTTTTGCTGGGGTTTTATGGCGATTATTTCCTCATCCTGCTTTAATCGTCGTTTTAGGACTCCTTCCTTTGGCAGTGCTTTATATCCTAAATCGTCCTTTTTTAATGGTTTTGTTTTTTGTTATTTTTTCATTCTTTCGCATTCATGAGGTTTTCCCTCAACTATATTCTTTAAAAATTCCTTTACTCCTCTCTCTTGGCTCACTTGCTGCATTGGGCTGGCAAGTTGGCATAACTAAAAAAATTAAATTATTTTGGTGTAAAGAATTTACTTTACTGACCTGCTTTCTCGTGTTGATTATTATTGGTATTGCTTTAGCCAGTAACCGTCCCATTGCCCTTGATTATTTTAAAAGTATTTATTGGAAAATTATCCTTATGACTTTCGCTATTGCGGTTTTAGTCCGTAGTCCTCAACAGTTAGCATTCACATTGAAGGCTATTACCATATCAGGTGTTCTTGTTGGTATTGTCGCAATTCAAAACAAATTAGGAGGGATTGGGTTAGTTGAAGGCTCTCGCGTTACGATTGGTCGGGAATTTGGCTCTATGCTTGGTGATCCTAACGATCTCGCATTAGTGTTAATGTTCCCCACTTCTTTTGCCGTTGGATTACTCGTTACCCACCAACTTCCATGGCATCAACGTATGATTGGAGTGGTATCTATTCCTATCCTTTTTTGGGCCGTAATGGCAACTCAAAGCCGAGGCGGATTATTAGGAATGATAGCTGTATTTGGTATTTATGGTCTACAACGTATCAAATCAAAAGCTCTGTTAATAGCTATCGGAGTCCTTGCTGGTGCTATCTTATTTATCGTTGCAGGCATATCAGATCGATCCTCAGGTGGAGCTGCCGAAGAAGGGGTTGATGCTTCTGCAATGGGACGTATATATGCATGGGAGGCCGCTTTTAAAATGGCGCTTTCTCACCCATTCACAGGAGTGGGTTTAGATAACTTCCTCGCAAATTATTTTTATTATAGCCCTCATTGGGATGGACTAAATCACGCCGTTCATAGCACGTGGTTTGGAGTATTAGCTGAAACTGGATTTCTAGGTTTTATTGTATTTATCAGCTTGATTGTCGTATTAATCAAAAACGCAAACCGTACTTTAAAAGCAGTCACCGTTGTCCAAGATAAAATAGACCCTGCTATTTACACCAGTGCTCAAGCCGTTTTTGCAGGCCTCATAGGTACCATTATTTCAGGTACGTTTTTAACCCAAGGGTTTAACTGGCCAATTTATATTTTAGCCGCCTTAGTCGTTGCTGTTGGTAAAACCAGTGAAATTGCCTTAAATGAATTAAACACACCACCGCAAAAATAATAAATTGCACTAGTCAAATCGATTCTCAGAATGAGAAAATACAAGAGCATTAACTAAAATATAAAACAAAATTAAGGTAACCAATTGAATAATAGGTAAAAAAATAATTGGCACAATCCATGAAATACTCTTAGTAAGAGCAATCAAAAAAGGAATGTGACTATGAGTACTTTATCCATTTATCGATTAAAACAGTGGCTAAAAGAAGGAGAGACCCCACTAGCCTTAACTTTATTTCGAGTTGCTAAATCCATTCATCATTTCGAGTTACCTACTCCTCGTCTAATAAATCAGGTTTTGTATGGATTACACAAAACCCTTACCACTCAGTGGCAAGCACTTACTCATTTAGTCTTTTATGTCCCCGCTTTTAAAGGACGATTAGACTCCTACGGAAAACGAACCTTACTATATGGCGGCCTACCTTTTTTTAGTGGTCCTTTAACCATGACAATTGGTGATGATTGTCGTATTTCAGGACAAACAACTTTCAGTGGCCGTACTAACTCAGCTAACCCAACGTTAAGCGTGGGAAACAATGTCGATATCTGCTGGCAAACAACTATTGCCGTTGGTAATAAGGTCGTAATTGGCGATAACGTTCGCATTGCTGGGCAAGGGTTTATATGTGGCTATCCCGGCCATCCAATTAACCCTCTTGCACGGGCCTTAGGCAAAGCTGATTTAGATAGCCAAGTAGGTGACATAATTTTAGAAAAAGATGTATGGCTTGGCTCCCGCGTCAGCATCATAGGCAATATCACTGTTGGCGAAGGCACTATTGTTGCATCGGGGAGCGTTGTAACAAAAAGTCTCCCGCCTTTTGTATTAGCAGGAGGAAATCCAGCAAAAGTTATAAAGCAATTAGATATAAACACCTCAGAAGAAATGAAAGAGGAAATACGTTATGAAGCATGATTTGATTGTTTTCGGGGAAGATTGGGGAGGTTTACCTTCTAGTACTCAACACCTAATTACTCAACTGTCACACACTCACAAAGTAGTTTGGGTCAATTCTATTGGCTTGCGTCAACCAAAATGGTCATTACATGATATAAAGCGAGCATGGAAAAAACTAATTCAGCCAAAACTCACTCAATCAAAAGGAACCATAAAAAATAAAGTTCATTCTGCTCCTTTTCAAACTGTAAACCTGAAAACAATTCCGGCGCCTAAAGGTTTGCTGGCTCGCTGGCTTGCTAAACAACTTATTATCAAACAACTCAAGCCCATTATTCAACAAGCTCAGCTTCAACACCCTATTTTATGGACATCACTGCCTACAGTTGCTGATGTATGTGGAAACTTAGGGGAGTCACGCATTGTTTATTACTGTGGAGATGACTTTGGCGCATTAGCAGGCGTTGATCATGAAGTAGTACTCAAACATGAAGAAAAATTAATCCAAAAATCAGATCTTATTTTAGCAGCAAGTTCTGTCTTGTGTGCAAAGTTTCCTCAAAATAAAGTGCGACACTTACCTCATGGTGTTGATTTTCCGTTATTTAACCTACCCATAGCTCGAGCGATTGACTTGCCTAATGATGGTCGTCCAATTGCAGGATTTTATGGCAGCCTATCAAAATGGCTCGATTATGACTTACTCAATCACACCATTGAGAAAAACCCTGATTGGCACTTTATATTTATCGGACAAAATGAATTGCCGAATAATCCTCTTATTGAAAGAGAAAACGTTCATATCCTTGGGGCAAGAGAACATCACCAACTACCTAGTTACAGTCAGCATTGGCAAGTAAGTCTGCTTCCTTTTGTAGATAATGAGCAAATAAGATCTTGTAACCCATTAAAATTATTGGAATATCTTGCAACAGGAACACCGATTATTAGTACTGATTTTCCTGCGCTATCCCCTTATAAATCGACGATTCACACTGTAAATTCAGTTGAAAATTTTTCATTACAGTTAAACAAAATCCATAAAAAATGGGAAAAAGAGAATATTACTTGCTCTGTGGAAGTTCCACACAAACGAAATAAGCAATCATCATTAATAAAATCACATACATGGCAAGCAAGATCCGCCCAATTAACCACATGGTTGGATGAATTATGATCACATTAAGCCAACGATTTCTAATTATTTTTGAGTCAGCATGGCGTCGTCGCTACCTCATCGTCATACCTATTTTATTAATGCCTATCATTGGGTTAATAATAGGTAAGCTTGCGCCAAAATATTATGATTCACACACAAGTATGTTAATTCAAGAAACAGCCAAGATGAATCCGTTTCTTGAAGATCTTGCCGTTTCTAGCATGCTAAAAGAACGATTGAGTTCACTTCAAACCTTATTACACAGTCGACACATATTAGGGCTTGTTGCGGAGGAAAGAGGCTACACACACCAATCAATGAGTCCTCAAGCGATTGATAATGCAGTAGCAGAACTCTCTAACAATTTATCAGTAACAATGGCAGGAAAAGATTTAATCCGTATTGATTACCGCTCACATAACCCTGAAGGAATGAGAGATACTTTAGATGCGGTAAGTCGGCATTTTACAGAACAATTATTAGCCCCTGAACGATCATCAATGAAAGATTCTAGCCAATTTTTAGCCGACAATATTGATCAACGCCGTAAAGGACTAAATATAGCAGAAGAAAAACTAGCGGCATTTAAAAGTCGCAAAGATACTATTCTTCCTGAAATGCAAATCTCCAGTTTAGACAGATTAAACTAAACTTAAACAACGCTTATATGAGCGACAAGCTGAACTTGCTGGTGCAGAAAAACGTTTAGGCTCTCTTGATTTACAATTATCGAAAACGAATCCTGTTATAGGGAAGATAGAAGAGCAAATTATCCGCATTCGTGGAGAGTTAACATTGCTTCAAGCCCAATACACCCCTTTACACAGTAAGGTACAGGGTAAAATAAGAAATCTAAATCGTTTAGAAGAAGAACGATCCCGCCTGCTTTCTCAAACTCAACCAGGACTAAGCAGCGAGCAATTATGGGACATCGCAAGTAGTAATAGCGTAGAAGATTTAGCTAAAGCCCCACCTATTTTACTCTCTCAACTTGAAGAATTACAAAAAGCGACCAGTAAAGTCGACGCATTAACTGAAGAAACTCGCGTTCTCGAAAGCATGATCAAGGACATTGAAGAGCAAGCAACACAATTTGGACAGAATGAAAAAGAATTACATCAGTTACAACGTGATTTAGTATTAAAAAGAGAACTCTACAACGACTTAGTTGAACGCTTTGAAATGGCAAAACTGACGCATTCTCTAGGGGTTTTTGAACAAGAAAAACGCGTTAAGATCATAGATCGACCTTATAAACCAAGTAGCCCATCTAATCTACCTAATGTTCTTTTTATTATCGCAGGGTTAGCTGGAGGTATTGGGTTGGGAGTTGGATTAGCTGTTATTGCAGAGTTATGCGATACCACGATTCGAAGAAAAGATGAAATCATGGCACTTAGCTCTGCTCCTGTACTTAGTCGTATACCACCACAACCTGTTAAATGCTTTCACCTATACCAAAATAACTGTCATGTTGAGTATAAATCAACGATAACGAAACAGAGGACGCTTCAGAGCTAGATTCCATCAGGATAAAAGCCCAGATAGGCATTACAGTAATACCAGCATCTGTACTTGGACATAAAAAGGCATCACTACAAAGCGATATTGGTCTTCTCTTGTTGCTTCTTCTGAGGCAATAAGGTTTGGTGAGATAAATAATGCAAAACGCTAGCTGTGAATAATGAATATTTCATAGCTTAACCTCAATGGTTTTCATTTGATTTTGCATTATATCCTCTATTTTTGAACCGACTTCAAATTCACTTTAATAAAAACACCATTCCATTAACAACAATGGAACATCGTACTGACATGAAATACTGTATATATCAATATTTACTACTATTAAATCATCACATTTATCCCACTATTTTTCTTGATAAAAAACTATACTCTCTTTCGTAAATTCATTCTCATTTTGAGAATTACAAAATAAAAACACATAACCTATTGAATATAAAATATAAAAAAAATGGCACAAACTCTGCAACTCTTTATTTAGATTAAAAAGGAGTGCGCAATGAAAACGATAACCCATGTAGTACAACATCTTTCTCCTGGCGGATTAGAAAGTATGGTATTAGATATGTTGGAATTCACTGATTGTGAACACAATATTATAATCGTCAGCTTAGAAGGCACTGTAGATGAAGCCATTAATCATTGGCCTCGGTTAGAACGATACAGAGATCAAATTCTTTGCTTAAATAAATCCGAAGGTTTCTCATTTACTATTATAAAAAAATTACTAGGCATTTTTAAGCAGCATAACGTTGATGTCGTTCATTCCCATCATATTGGCCCACTTCTCTATTCAAGCTGTGCTGTTATGCTAAGTAATAATATTAATCATATTCACACCGAACATGATGCTTGGCACCTAAGCGCAAAGAAGCATCGTTACCTACAACGTTTGGCGTTATCATTATCACACCCCAAATTAGTCGCAGACGCTGCTTTCGTAAAAAAATCACTGTCTCTAATCTTTAATAAATACCCAATTTACACAATTAAGAATGGCATAAACCCTTATAAATTTAAAATAGGAAACAAACAAAAAGCACGAGCCGATTTACAATTGCACCTACCTGAATATTCCATTGTTATTGGTAATGCGGCTCGACTAGAAGTGGTAAAAGGACAAGAAAACTTAATTGAAGCTTTTCGATTTTTAGGCTCTAAATATCACCTTGTACTTGCGGGATCTGGCTCGCAAAAAGAATGGCTAAACACATTAGTTAATCGCTACCACTTAGAAAACAGAGTCCATTTTTTGGGACATATTGACCAAATGCCTACATTTTATCACGCTCTGGATTTATTCTGCTTGCCATCAAATAATGAAGGTTTTCCTCTTTCAACATTAGAAGCTCAAGCCTGTGGTATACCTTGTATTGCAAATGATGTCGGAGGAGTGAGTGAAACACTATGCCCAAATAACAGTATTTTAGTTCCAAATAACAATGCGACCACATTATCAAATGCGATTGAATCTCTGACTTATCAAACTATCACTAGCTCATCAAGACGATTCATTTTAGAAAACAATCACGCTAAATCAATGGCTACAGCCTATGAGCATTTATACTTTCAAGGAGTGACGCTATGACTCTATTTCTTATCATTATTACCTCTATCAGTATAATAGCTGTCATTTATCATCATGCTTTATACCCTATTATTTTACATATTATTTCAACTCTCTACCCCCAAAAAGAGACAGTATTTACACATCGTAAGTTTTATAAATCAAAAAAGGACAGAGTATTACCAAGTATTACTATTATTATTCCTGCTTATAATGAAGAGCAATGGATCGCTGATAAAATATACAATTTATCATGCTTAGATTATCCATCCAAAAAACTAACTATTATTATTGCATGCGATGGCTGTACCGATAATACCCTTACCATTGCCAATAATACTATCCAAGAGGCCATGTGCTCTGAAGTGCATATAGAAGTCCTTTCATTTGAAAAAAATCAAGGCAAAGTCGCGCTACTAAATCAATTAATCCCCCAATATCATAGTGATATTATTGCGTTAAGTGATGTTTCGGCACTTCTTTCTTATGATTCACTATTGATCTCAGCAAAACACTTTGAAGATCCAAGCATTGGTGTCGTTAATCCAACTTATCTACTATTAGCCCCCAATTCAGAGGGAGAAAAAAGGTACTGGGAGTATCAAACAAAAATCAAACAACAAGAAGCAATTTTAGGTGATAGTTTAGGATCTCATGGTGCATTTTATCTATTTCGCTCTGAGTTATTTACACCACTAGATAAAGATACAATTAATGATGACTTTATTTTACCAATGAAAATTATCGAACAAGGCTATCGCGCAATTTATGACCCTAACATCTGCGCATTGGAGCTTGAACCTTCTCTTCAAGATGACGACTTTTCTCGACGCTTGCGTATATCAGCAGGAAATATTCAACAACTTTTACGTCTATTTCCGCTATTCAATCCTAAATATCGAGGAACCGCTTTTACTTTTTTTTCAGGTAAAGGATTAAGAGTCATCATGCCTTACTTTATGATCTTAGCTTATATAGGATCAGCACTATTGCTTTCTTACCCTGTATTCCTTATTTCTTTCATTGGCCAAACTGTCGGCTATTCACTGGGGATTTTAAGTTTTTTATTCCCTAGCATTTTTTCGAATAAATATTGTCAGACAATCGCTTATCTTATCGCAGGGCACCTTGCTAACTTCCTCGGTGGGCTCAATTATTTATTCAATAAACCAACGAGTCCTTGGACCCGTATACATAAATAATCAAAGGGAAATTACTATGATGGATTCTTCTTATACAATAAATCACTCAACCGTTAAGGCTAAAAGAGTGTTCGATGTCTGCCTATCTCTTATTGGTTTAGGTCTGACTTTACCTTTATTTCCTTTGATAGCACTTGCGATAAAACTCAATTCCAAAGGACCTGTTTTCTACCGTCAATTACGTGTTGGTAAAGCAATGCCTACGCAAGTTCATGTTTTTGAAATGATTAAATTTAGAAGCATGGTGCAAGATGCCGAAGTAAATACAGGAGCAACCCTCGCTACCGAAGGAGATTGCCGTATCACGCTTGTAGGCCGTTTTTTAAGAAAAACACGTTTAGATGAAATACCTCAATTTTTCAATGTTCTTAATGGAGATATGTCTTTAGTCGGTCCTAGACCTGAGAGACCAACATTTTACAATAAACTTGAACATGAGATCCCTTACTTCAGCGAACGCACTTACGGTGTATTACCTGGAATAACAGGTCTTGCTCAAGTTAATCAAGGCTATGATACTTGTATTGAAGATGTCCGCTCTAAAGTGGGGTTTGACCATAGTTATGCTTTATCGCTAAGCTCGATCTCCAGCTGGATAAGAATTGATATGTATATTTTATTAATGACCGTTAAAGTGATGCTTTTTGCACGTGGACAATAAGGCAAAAGCCCTTCCATCAATATCTAATGAAAGGGCAATAGCTTATTGTTTTATTTAGTTGTTTTAAATTGATTCATTAGGCTTTCTAACTCGTTACCATGTTCAATTAATTGTTCACTTACCTGACTAATATCTTCAGCTTGTTGAAGGTTCGAACTAGAACTCTCAGACATATTAGTAATATTTTGATTAATTTCATCCGTCGCAGTCGCTTGTTGAGAACTAGCATCAGCGATTTGATGATTCAATTCACTAATATCTTTTACTTTACTTAAAATATCCGTTAATGCTTGGCGTGTTAATTCCGCTTTCTCTAACGTTGAATCTGATTGATGTCTTGTTGTTCTCATTGAGTTAGATACTTGCTGGGATGACGCTTGCAAGTTATCAATAATACTCGATATTTCATTTGTACTGGCTTGAGTTCGAGTAGCTAAGGTACGAACTTCATCAGCAACCACTGCAAAACCTCGTCCTTGTTCCCCGGCACGAGCAGCCTCTATCGCTGCGTTTAAGGCCAATAAATTGGTTTGTTCTGCAATACCTCTAATTACTTCAACAACTGAGCTTATTGTATTAGCTTGCTCTGCCAATGCTTCTGTATTCTTTTCAGTTTCAAGAAGTGAACCCGCTAGTTCAGCCATATGTGCTGAGGTAGAGTCCACAATAGCGATTCCTTTAAGCCCTTCTTTATCCGCCTCTTCTGCGGTTAATGCGGCATTTGATGCCGCTTGTGCAACCTCCTGGTTACTTGCTAATAGCTCGTTCATAGCTGCAGCAACACTATCTACATTTTTAAATTGCTCATTGGTATTTTGCTTTGCTGGCTAGATCGTAACAATAACCGACACACGCTTACCGCTTAAAAACTCACTCGGACTCAGAAAATTTAATGCCTTTCTAGGTCTCGAATTAATCAAAAACTCTGCCTGTTTAACCTCTTTTGCAGCAAGTTCTCCAATGGCCATTCCCTTTGGGAAAAAACGCCTTAGTAAACCATTGGTATTTTCATTCAAACCTCGTTGCCAGGAATGGTAAGGTTTAGCAAAATAAATGTCACAGTTCAGATGCTTAGCTATCTTAGCATGACCTGCAAACTCTCCGCCATTATCAAATGTGATTGTTTTGCAAAGTTCTTTAAAGGGCTTCATCATGCGATTTATCCCACGAGTGACTGCTTTTTTAGACTTGCTACGTACTTTGCAAGTAACTAATAGCTTAGATACTCGCTCTACCATAGTGACTAAATACCCATCTTGACCATAAACAGTATCACCTTCCCAGTGGCCAATTTCTGAGTTATCGTCAACAATAGCAGGCCGGAGAGAGATATCAGCACGGTTGGGAATTAGTCTTGCGCCAGCTTCTACACCTTTACGCTGTTTGTATTTTTTACCTTTTCGAGCAAGCATTCTTTGCCAATGCTCTCTTTTAACTACATTGTAAATAGTACTGCAACATATTGTATTTTCTATTTTTTCTTTATGCATTCGTCCAGATATTTGCTCTGGGATCCAACCAAGTTGTAGGTATATTTGAATTATTTTCTTATTCTTTTGGCCACACTTTGTGTGCTTAATTGAAAGTGTTCTTTTTTGAAAAGCATGTTTATGCGCTTGCTCGGCAGAATAACTTCCAACAGGACAGCGTCGTAATTCCCTTGAAATGGAGCCATTGCTCCGTTTTAATTTTTGTCCTATTTCCCGAGCAGAAATACTATGTGTATTCCAAGCTTCAATCTGGTATCTTTCACTTAGTGTCAGTTGCTTATATTGGTGTCCCATGTGGTTACCTTAGTTGATTGTGTGAGAGCTTGAAGCTTATAGGCAACTGACTCTCTAATCTATACCAAAGTGTGTCGGTTATTCTTGGGATCTAGGCTGTCGTTGCAACTTGTGCAAACTTTGCTGCTGAGTTCAACAACTCTTCAGTAACAGGCTTAACATGATTAACCGTCATATTCAGCTTATTAGTAAATACATTAAACGCACGAGCAATATCACTAAGCTCATCCGTTCCTGTCTCATCCAATTTCTTGGTTAAATCCCCCTCACCCTCGGCAATATCTTTCATTGCCATCGCAGAATTTTTAGCTGGCACAACAATGCTTTGTGAAATTTTCCAAGCAAGTGGCAACATAATAATCAACGCAATCAACACTTCATACATGATCTCAAAAAGGAAATTATTATAAGTGCTAGCCACATCATCAACATAAACTCCAGTACCAATAACCCAACCCCATGGTTTAAATAAAGAAATATATGAGATCTTATCTACGGGTATATCAACACCTGGTTTTGCCCACTGATAATCAACATAACCAGATCCTTCACGACTAGCTACCTGCACCATTTCTTTAAATAAATATTTACCGTTAGGATCAGCTAAAGAAGACAGGTCTTTCCCATTTAATTGAGGCTTAACTGGGTGCATTATCATCGTTGCAGAAAGATCATTAATCCAATAATAATTACTTCCATCATAGCGCATTGCTGCAATCGCTTTTTTTGCTAAAGCTTTTGCATCTTCTTCATTCATGAAACCCGTTGTTGCTTGATCATAAAAAGATTGGATGACCGAATGTGCAACAGAGACTAATTGCTTAGTTTCAATGCGCTTTGATTCTAAGAGGTTATTTTTATAATCAATAGAAGATAAAAATAGCGGAACTAGCATAAATAAAGTCACTGTAAATGTTAAAAAATACAAGCGCACATTAATCGAAACCTTTCTCAATGACACCATACAACCTCCTTAAAATCACAAAAAAAAACCACCGACATCATAAATGCCAGCATCTACAAAACCAAATGGTAACATTACCAACTCAAAAAAAACCACTAATGATTACATCAATTATAAGTAACATCTATAAATAACAATTATCTATGAACGCCATGCATTAGTTTTTGTAACAAAAATCGAAATATTATAAAAAAAGACAAGTAAAAGTATCAAATATAAGACAATTATTTAGCATCATAACCTGATAATATGAACATTATGTTATTAGCTTTTTAGTGGTTACCGGATACAAACATGACTCAATCACCCACTTTTCCTATTACTGTTCCTGATAAGATGCAACTTGACTGGCAAAATATGCTGAATTTATTAACTAAACTTGTTAACGTTCCTGCTGCACTTATTATGCGTATCGATAATAATGAAATTGAAGTGTTTTCATCTAGCCATACTCTTAACAATCCCTATAAAAAAGGGAGTAAAGAAAAACTAAAACAAGGGCTATATTGTGAGTATGTTATTCAGCATAAAAAGCAACTCATTGTGACAAATGCATTAAAATCTCATGAATGGGAAAATAACCCAGATATAGCATTAAATATGATTGCCTACTGCGGACTCCCATTATTTTGGCCAGATAGCACACCTTTTGGCACAATTTGTCTTCTTGATGAAAAAGAAAATTCTTTTGACCCAACCAGCCAAGAGTTGTTAAACACATACCAACAATTGATTGAAGCCCAACTTAGTACTTTATATCAACATAATGAATTATTAAAAAGCCACAGAACATTACAAAAAGAAATAACAACAACAACACGATATATCAATGATATAAATGTAAAACTAGCGAATGAAATTGATTGTCGACGAGCAGCTGAGCAAAAAGTTGATTATCATAAAAATCATGATATAGGGACAGGTTTTTTAAACCCGATAGCTCTTTATCAACATATGGATAAATTGATAGATACCAATAAAAAATTTGTACTGTTACACATTCATTTTGCTAATAGTCGAAAAATACAGCAAGAACATGGGCATTCAGTTTTTGATTTTCTGCTTACTAAATATAGGTCTAAATTAACTAAAATTACCGAAACCTCTGTCACTGGTCGCTTAGATTCTTCTGATATCTTATTAGTGATTCATACTGATAAAGAAAAACTACCTCAACTATGTAGGCACCTTTCTGAAATAGGGCAAGCTTCTTTCTTTAATAATGGAGAACCGATACATTTACAAAGTTATATTGGAGCTATCCACTCAAAAGATAGTGCTTCTCGCACTGAGTTACTTCAGTGTGCATACAATACTGTTGTCGAATGCCAAAACTTAGGTAAAACCTTTACGATATCTGATCGCTCTTTACCTGTTAAATCAAGTTTATCTGAACATAAAATCGAAGGCTATTTATTAGAAGCGGTACGTAATAATGATCTTTTTTTAAACTACCAACCTAAAATTTGCCCTCATTCGAAACGTTGGTTAGGCTGTGAAGCATTGTTGCGTTGGAATCACCCTCATTTAGGCACCATATCTAATGACTTATTAATCCAGCTAGCTGAACGAAATGGCTTAATTTATGAACTGGGAAATTTTGCTCTGAGAAGTGCAATCCAACAAACGGCTGAGTGGATTTTACATTCACAGCACTTTATCACTGCCGTTAATATTTCTGCCATCCAATTGAAAGATCCTAACTTTGTCCAGCACATAAAGCATTTACTAGAGCTTTATCATCTTCCTCCTCACAACTTAGAACTGGAAGTAACCGAAAGTGGACTTATTGCAGATGAAGCCTTAGCGATTGATACTTTAACTCAATTACATGAGATGGGTGTTGCTATTGCATTGGATGATTTTGGTACTGGTTATGCTTCGTTCCAATATTTGAAAAAATACCCATTTGATACTCTTAAAATAGACAAAAGCTTCATTACTAATATTGAATACAACACCGCAGATCAAAATATTGTATGTGCAATGATCAATATAGCCAAAAAGCTGAATTTAAAAGTAGTCGCCGAAGGCGTTGAAAACAAACATCAGGAGAAGTTTGTTATCCGTGAAGGTGTGGATATTATTCAAGGTTACCTCTACTCAAGACCAATTACCGCTGAGAAATTCAAAGAAGGTTTATTTAATCAATCATCTATTGGCACTCCTTATTTTCAATTCATGTAGCATAATATTTGTATTCATGGATACAGAAAAACAATATTGAATCTGTTATTCTTGCTGAAAATAACAAGAGCAGTAATAAGTCAGACATGAATATTCAAAAAATAGAGCAAGAAGTTCAACAATGGTTAGAAGATGTGGTGATCGGCCTTAATCTTTGCCCATTTGCAGCCAAGCCTAACCGTAATAAACAAATCAAAGTTTTTGTATCTGAAGCAACAACAGAAGAAGTTCTGCTTGAAGACGTACTGCAAGAATTAATGAACCTAGATTCTAAAACAGCAGAAGAGTTAGAAACAACATTAGTTGCTATTCCAAACATGCTGCAAGACTTCATGGATTATAACTTCTTCTTAGATTGGGTTGATGCTCTTATCAAGCAGCAAGAATGGGAAGGCACATTCCAAATTGCGACTTTCCATCCAAATTATTGCTTTGGTGGTGCTGAACCTGAAGACGATGAGAACTTAACAAACCGTTCTCCTTACCCTGTACTTCACCTTATCCGTGAAGAGAGCATGGCAAAAGTACTGAAACACTATCCAAACCCAGAAGCGATCCCTGATACTAACATCGCTCGTGTTGAAGCACTAAGTCCAGAAGAGCGTCGTAAGTTATTCCCTTACTTGTTTGTATAAACTACGCTAATTGTATAACCAGATTTACTTAGAGAGATAATAATGAAACGTGTTGTTTTATATGTCGCTGACAAATGCCCACATTGCAAAGACGCACAGCGTTACCTTGATTCTAAAAAAATTGCATATAGGTTGACCAATGCAAAAATGCAACGAGGACGCAAGGAATTACAAGCCATGGGCGCTCGTTCTATCCCTGTTCTTAAAATTGGCGATCAAGTAATGGTTGGCTGGAATCAGAAGAATTTTGATAAGATGTATAACAGTTAATCGCTCTATATCGCAGAAGAGTAAAGAATAAAAATGGAGCTGATTAGCTCCATTTTTTATTCTTGAGATCTAGGCTTTACTATCCAAAGATCTTACTCCAAATACTTGGATTACGCTTTTTGTGATATTCAACTCGTAGTTCGTCAACTTGCTCAAGAGCCGCTTGTGCTTTTTCTAAATCACCCGCATCTAACTCTGTTTTAACTAACGCAACAGAAGCCGATAACTTCTTGAATCCCTCTTGATACATAGCTTGTTTTTCTGGGGTGTATTCGCCCTGCTTTAACTGATCAATGAGTGACTCTAATTTAGTCACAACTTGATTCATATCCTCAATAGAGGTCGCTCGCTCACCTAACTTATACTCTAATCTCATCTTTTTCATGACGGCTTTCATATCTACAGATACGCTAGAAATCGTTGGGTTACTCTCAATCACATCAGTTGAGTCAGTGGTCGTATTTGCAGCAACGCCAGCAGAAAAAGTCAAGGCTAACGTTAAAAATAGAGTTCTCATGGTAATCCTTTAAATAAACTAAGTGTGCAGTGTAATGTATCCACCTCAAGGCTTACAGAGTTAATATGTTTCTATTCATAATTCACGGCTGGTTAAAGCTATAGTGACAAATGAATAACGGTTAACATCCCTTATCTGAAATATATTCGCTAAACAGTAAAAACCAACTCTTTATATTCAAGAGTTGGTTTTATTTTATATATCTAATTCACTTTGAAAAAAGATAATTCTTGGCTTTGTGTTTCTGCTAATGACGCTAACTCTTGCGCTGCATGTTTTGTCTGGTTTACTGCTGCTACATTTTCATTCACTAAATCAAATGTTCTAGTTGTATTTTTAGCAATATCTTCAGTAACACTATATTGCTCTTGTGAAGCAGTCGCGACGAGGGCATTAATATCAGAAATAGTTTGAACTGATTGTGCAATGTCATCAAACGAAGATTTTACATTATGAGATAATGCAACAGAGTCTTGAATCGATGTAACATTTGCCACCATATTATCATTCGCTTTTTCTGATTGCGCTTGCAGTTTAGAAATTATCCCTTGAATATTTTTGGTTGATTCTTGAGTCTTAGCTGCTAAGTTTCGTACCTCATCCGCAACTACTGCAAATCCTCTTCCTTGCTCTCCTGCACGAGCAGCTTCAATTGCCGCATTCAATGCTAATAAATTAGTCTGTTCTGAAATAGAACTAATTACATTAGTAACTTCCCCTATATTAATGGCGCTGTTCTTTAACTCTTCAATCATCTCAGCAGTCTCCTGAACTGATTCATTAATATTTTGAGTTAATAAAATAGATTGGTCTAATGCCTTATTTCCATCAATTACATTATCAATTGCTTTTTTGGTTTCATCTTCAGCTTGAAGCGCATTTGAAGAAACTTCTTTTGAAGTACTTGATAACTCACTAATAGCCGTTGAAATTTCTTCAACTTGCGCCAATTCACTTTGAGTGTTTTTGGCTGTATTTTGCATGACAATAGTTAACGCCTCTGAAGAAGAACTTGTATTTTCCGCTGAAACAGTTAATTCCTTTATCAGATTTGATAGTCTCTCAATTGATTTATTAAATTCTTGCTTAATTTTAAAGAATTCATTTTTAGAAGGAGATATAGATAATGGTTTTAAAACACCCTCAGCCAATAAAGCAATCGCTGATGACATTTCATTTACATTTTTCTTAAGAATTTTATTGATAAAGAAAAATAAAATACCAGAAACAAAACAACCAACAAAGGTTAGTAGCAAGGTTATTGAAATTAAGTTACTGAGTGATTCATCTAAAGATTCTGAACGTTGAATAAGAAACTCTTCCTCTTCTGCTGAGATCTCATCAAATATCACCCTCATTTCATTTACATAGCTTCCACCATTCGCTTTATCTATAAACTCTAAAGCTTCATTTAAGCTGCTAGTAGTGCGAATATCTATTCCTTTATCAATCACATTCTTTTTCCAATTAGAATATGTATTTTTCAGTAAATTTAATTTATTCGTTTGAACATCGGTTGGATTATTCAAAAAAAGTGTAGATAGTTCATCCAAATCAGCATTAATTGAGCTAACCCCCATTTCATAAGGCATTAATGATGATTTATCATTAGTTAGCATATACCCCCTGAAACCTGTTTCTATGTTTATTACTTGTTCCAAAGAGTGCTGGACCAAACCCATAATCGCGTAAGTCTTTTCTACTGCATCACTGTTTTTTTTAATATCTGAGTTTGAGTTATCTACAGAAATAAAAATAGACATGAATGAGATAAATGTTACAAAGAAAGCGATAAGCATTAATAATTTTGTTGGTAAGTTTGTTAACTTATTCATTTTAATCTTTAACCTTTAACCTTTAATTGGAGTTTGTAACAATTTAACCTGAGAACTTGGCAGAATCATTATAAAGCTCAAGACCACACTTAAATATTGAACCACTCTCACAACATGAGACTTACTCAATTATTTATTTTTAAATTAAAACAATCTCATTATGTAATAAATGATTAATAATCAAGAAGTATAAGTCTGTTAAATAATAATGACAAAGTCATACATTACAACGACAGTAAATTACATTTTATTCAAATAGACTACATTACATCATCTCAACTGGAAGTCACAAATGAATAATTACCGCACTTTTTTATTAGCAGCCCCTCTTATCTTATTAGCTGGTTGTAACTCAGGATCAAGCAATAATTCTTCTACAACCAAACCACTTTTAAAGCCTGCTGCTAATTACCAATTTACTGATGCTGCTCGTGATGAGTTACTCGAAGAGCGACAAGGCATCCTTAATTCAATGATGTTATCTTACGATGGAAAAGCAGTATTCTAACGTTAAGTTTGCTGAATCCTTAGGTGACGAAAATACCTTAATACAGCTTGCTGATGATAATGGAAACAACATTGACCTTTATTTATTAGGCGCAGATGAAGTAGAAGAGTGCATCATTTATCATGAAGCAAGCAACCGTGTAGACAGCTTTCAATGCGGCGCTGATAAACGTTCAATCTCTAACGATACAACGTTAATTCAAACTACGACGACTCATGCAAGCTTACCAATTCAAGTTGAATATAATCACGAAGACGCAGAATATATCACTAGTATTGGTTCAACCATTTTAACGGCTGTAGATAACCAAAACCAAATTAATATCACTACTTCTTTTGCTTTTGAAGGTTTCTTCCGTGACCTTATATGTCAGCCAAGTTGTGATGAAAAAACACCATCAACCCTTGGTGTAACTACATTTTTACAACTTAAGGATATTACTGAACAGTACAAAGGCAGTAACATGACAGTGCGATTTGATAACCCTATTCGTGGCAGTGCCGACGATGATATCAATATGTATACAGGGTTAATGATCAATAAGAATCAGATGACAACTATCGTAACTCCAACAGGGTCTGTTTTCTCTGGCGGTACTGATTTATTTGCTGCTGGAAACGAACGAATCTTAGAGCGTGCTACAGCAAACGCAGCAATTGAAGCTGATAAGCAAGTTGGTGTTCATAGTTGGGCTGAAGGTGATAAGACCGCTAAAGAATTCCCATATACTGATGAAAGCCACCGTAAACAAGCTACATATTTTGATACAGTAATGGGCAGCAAAGGCATCGATTTTTACCTATTCACTTTAGATTCAGCTCCTGCAAGCGGTGAGCACTGGGTAACTAAAGCGGACTCAGAAAAGTATAACTTCATCACTAAAATCATTCAGCTTTAATATCATTTTTTAGAATTTTCAGTCACTAAATAAAAAGCCAATCCTTTAAAATTAAAGGGTTGGCTTTTTTATACCTAAAAATCTCACCAGACCACCAATGCTACAAGATTGTTTAATTTCTGTTGTATCACAGATTATTTTCAAAATAAGAACTACAATTATTGGATCATAAGTAGAGTATCGTAGGGATTCACACAAATGCCATACAAAGATGAGCTGAAAAAGCTGCAATATGAACATTTATTTGATCATTTAACGATTAATACAGCTCAAATAATCGTATCTGATGACATTTTTAATGGTTGGCAGCAAACCCTTGATCTACTAGCTGAAATAATCGACAGCCCAGCAGTGCTTATTATGCGTGTTAGCGAAAAAAACATATCGGTCTTCACTTCGAGTAACAGTGAAGGTAATCCATATAAACAGCACGATAGTGAAAGTTTAGGCAAGGGTTTATATTGTGAGACTGTAATTAAAAATCAGTGTGAATTGCATGTTCCTAACGCCTTAAAAGATAAAGAGTGGGATCAGAACCCCGATATTGAATTAGGGATGATTGCTTATTGTGGTTTACCATTAACTTGGCCAGATCAAAGTGTTTTTGGTACTTTATGTATGCTAGATAGTAAAGAACGAGAATATAGCCAACCTTTTCGTCACTTACTCGAGCGTTTCCAAAATGCAATTAATGCGAACCTAGCCAGTTTATATCAACAATCTGAGTTACAATATCTGAATCAAATCCTTGAGAATAAAGTTCAAAAACGCACTACTGAGCTAGTAAAACTCAGTGGTAAGATAATGAGAGAAATAGAAAGCCGCCAAGCGATTGAGCACTCACTTGATTATCATAAAAGTTACGACGCACTGACTGGTTTACCTAATCGATTGAACATTATCAACGCACTATCTCAGCAATTAAACACTCAGATATCCGAGCATACCACTGTTATCTATTTCGCATTGAGGAATTTTAAATCCATCAATAATAGCTATGGTTATGTAATGGGCGACAAAGTGTTGCAATTATTTACCCAACGTATTAAACGCTGCTTAACTAACAGTGCCTTATTTGCTAGGGTATCTGGTGCTGAATTCGTTATTGCTCTATCAAACAGTGAATCAGTAAATAATATATCGTTAATTAATAAGATAATCTCCTGCAGTAACACACCATTTAATATCGCTGAGTTTTCTATTACGATACCTTGCTGCATAGGGGTCGCTCAAGCACCTCTCGATACCTGTGATGCCGCCGAATTGATTCAAAAAGCGGGAGCAGCAATGGGGATTAGTAAGGCTGATGGCTCCCCATATACATTTTTTACTAAGCAGGCTCAACTTAACATTGAACAGCGCTATCATCTTGAATCTAATTTAGTTGATGCTTTAAAGAATCAAGAGTTAAGCCTTAATTATCAACCATTTTTCTGCTTAAAAACGAATAAAGTAATTGGCGCTGAAGCCTTATTACGATGGAATAATCCGATATTAGGTAACGTTCCTCCAGATCAATTTATTAGCTTAGCTGAGCATAATGGTCAAATTCATGAGATCGGTAATTTTGTGTTACATACGGCGATGGCTCAAGCTGTAAAGTGGCATATAATGCAACAGGGGAATTTTCGCATCGCTATTAATATCTCACCAATGCAATTTAAATATTCAGGCTTTGCCGAACATATTTCTGATCTATTAAATTTATACAACTTACCCGCTTCCTCGTTAGAACTTGAGATAACAGAGGGGATCTTATTACAAAATGAGCACATGGCTCAAAAAACGATTAAACAACTACAGAAGTTAGGAGTTCGTATCTCATTAGATGATTTTGGGACTGGGTATTCTTCTTTAAGCTATTTGCAGAAATACTCTTTTGATACTATCAAAATTGATCGTTGCTTTATTATGAATATCGAAAAAAACAAACAAGATCGAGAGCTCACTAAAGCCATCATAGCAATAGGGAAAAAACTAGATCTTCATGTAATAGCGGAGGGAGTAGAGACTCAATCTCAAGATGATTTCATTAAATTTGAAGAGTGTGATTATGGTCAGGGTTTCCTCTATGGTAAACCTGCCACTACAGAATGGTTTGAAGCTCATTACATATGCTCACAGGGTTAATGCGGTTCAATTCATAACACAGTGAGCATTTATATGACTCTTTAAGAAATTAAGAAAATATGGATTACTTCAGTGGCTTCAATAGTTGCTTAATCACACTCACCAAACTCATAAATACAATCATCATGGCAAGTAATGGCAACACAATCCACATACCTATGTGCAATGTTGGCTCAAGTTTAAAGCCCCATTTCACTAAGCTAAATACGATGGCTTCTGCGCCCATCACAGCAACAAAGCCTGCGGCTAATGCCATTACCCCGTATTCACTCCATAACGTCTGGCTAATACGCTGACGGCTTGCACCAAGCGTTCGATAAAGGGTAATTTCACGTTGACGCTGATACAAACTCAAACGAAGCAAAGTGAATATCAACAGCACACCACTCACTACACCTAAGCCTGCTAATACACTTAACGACCACGTAATTTGAGCGAGCATGGCTTGAATTTTTCCACCCATGGTTCTAAAATCCAATAAACTCACGGTTGGGTAATCACGAGCCAATTGATTCAATAAGGTATTTTCGTTGTCATCTATTTTAAAACTCACTAACCAAGTGGCAGGTAGTTCAGCAATCACATCCGGTGTGAAAATAAAATAGAAGTTCGGTTTCATGCTTTGCCAATCAACAATTCGAATCGAATTAACTACAGCAGAAAAAGACTGGCTGTTGACTGAAAAACTCAATGTATCACCAATTTCAATACCCAAGTCATTAGCAACGTCTTGCTCTACAGAAACCCCATTAGAACTCCTCCATTCGCCTGCTGTCACTTCATTATGAACGGGTAACGCATCTCGCCATGTAAAGTTTATCTCACGTCGTAATGCTTCAGAACCTTGCCCTTCTCCTTTCATTTTATCTTTGGTGCTTTCCCCATTAATGTCAGTTAAGCGACCACGAACAATCGGATAGCCTTCCGATCGATCTAATTTCTCATTATCTAATTTTTGTAAATACTCTTGTTGTTCATAAGGGGCAATGTTCATCGCAAATACATTTGGGGCATCTGGTGGAAGCGTTTGTTGCCAATCCCCCAACAGATCGGTTCTTACTAACCAAATCACCGCAACTAGCATCAATGACCCCGACAAGGCGGCTAATTGCATCATGCTGTTTTTTGGAGAACGTTTAATACGACTAAGCGCTAGAGTCATCGCTGCCCCCCATTTAAAGCGTCCAAACAGATGCACTAAGCCATAACTAATACCTGCAAGTAAAACAAACAGTACCACTAAGCCAACCGATACCATCCAGACTAGGCTGTTATTGCCGTACATAAATAAGAAAGCGACTACTGGTACCGCAATTAACCACAAGCCTTTTTTAGAAGGTGCGGTCATTTGAGATTGAAGTACCGCTATCGCAGGAGTGTCTAATAAGCGCAATAATGGAATACCCAACGCAGGTAAACCAATAAACAACGCAACGACAGAACCAAACGCAAACGGCTGCCAACCATAACTTGGTAAATTCTCAGGTAGGATCCCCGCTAATGGAATACGTAGTAATAATTCTAAACCTAGACCAATAAGAGAGCCCGCAACTACGCCAGTAAAGAACATCAAACCCACTTGGCTTAATAACCAACGTTTCAACCATTGTTTACTCGCGCCCATACTTTTTAACATCGCAACGGTATTGGCACGACTGGTCGCGTAATGCTGACACGTTAACACCAAGGTGACCGATGCCATTAGTATCACCATCAAGATAGTCAGCGATAAATACTGCTTGGCTTTTTGCATTAAATCGGCGGTTCGACCTTGAGTTTCTTCGCTTATCCAACGTTCTCCTGCTTGCAATTCATAATCACTTTGCAGTAACGATATTGCACTATCTTCACCTTTAAATAGGGTTCGATATTGCACACGACTGCCCAGTTGAATCGCACCAGTTTTATCTAAATCAGACTGATGAATAAACACACTTGGCATGGTTCTAAATGGGTTAAACGCTAACTCTGGCTCCGATTCAATTACACCACTGATTGGCAGTTCAGCATCACCAATAGCAATGACATCACCAATACTCAGCTCTAATAACGATAAGAGGCGCTCGGCGATCCATACTTCTCCTGATTTAACTTGATTATGGATTTGGTTATCTGCCCCATTAAATAAGAGCTCACCGCGAAGTGGGTAATTACTTTCAACCGATTTCACACTCACTAATTGCATACCAGTGTCGCTGAATGCCATAGTTTGAAAACGCACTTGAGAAGATAAAACTAAATTTTGGTCATGCGCTCGTTGCAGAATAAATTCGGGGGTTGGATTAGCAGAGCGAAACACGAGATCGGCTGCCATCATTGAGCGACCTTGATCTGTCATTACCTTTTCAACTCGAATCGCCAAGGCAGACAAAGCAACCACACAGGCAACTATCAAGGTTAATGCTGCCATTACAGGCCACAGCTGACCTTGCCATATCTCTCGCCAACTCCAACGCAATATCATTCTATTCCCAGAAGATTTATTGTCTCCTGAGATATTTGGCCTCAATGCTTGTTTACTCATCCGCCCTTCACCTCTTCATTAATCTGCCCAGCATTAATAGTAAGTGTGCGCTCACATCGCTGTGCAAGCTTAGGATCATGAGTGATAAGCACTAAGGTTGTACCGTGTTTTTGGTTCATCTCAAACAAAAGTTCAATGATGTGCTCTGCGGTAGATTGATCGAGGTTTCCTGTTGGTTCATCCGCAAATAAAATACGCGGCTGAGTCATAAACGCACGAGCCAATGCCACACGTTGCTGCTCACCACCAGACAGTTGAGAAGGCAAATGGGTTTCACGGCCGGATAGTCCAACAGACTCTAATAACTGTTTTGCTTTTGCAATATCTTCACCTTCACCACGTAAAATCGCGGGCAAGGTAACATTTTCAAGTGCAGTTAAAGAAGGGATAAGCAAGAAGCTTTGAAACACAAAACCAATCGATTCACTGCGAATTTGAGCGCGAGCTTCATCATCTAATTGAGAAAGGCTTTGTCCTAATAATTTAATATCACCAGATGTGGGAATATCTAACCCTGCCAATAACGTCATTAACGTTGATTTACCCGCACCAGACGTACCTACAATCGCTACACTTTGGCCTGACTGAACCTCAAAAGAGATATCTTTTAAAATAGTTAATTCTGCTTCATTAGAAAGTACTGATTTTCCTACTGAGCTCACTTTTATGGCAACGGTCATGACTCTTTCCTTTTGAGATTATTCTTATGCTATTACTCGTATTGTATACGCAAGTGCCCGTGGAACAGCAATTTCATTTACACTTCTTTAACTAAAGGTTACAAGGTATCTAAAGTATGTTTAATACGAACCTCATTGCATTTAGGATTACTTGTTAACTGCATTTAAGTTTTACGGAAGGGATACTGCTCGTAATATAATCATTTAGTGTTGCTCAAAAATAGACATAATGATACCTCTGGAATAAGCTAAGCTGTATCAATCGTAGTAATAACAAACATCACAATCTTCTTCTCAGTAAGGTTTCTCATCCCTATGAGCATTTATCAGCTTAAACCTAAGTTTCAATCTCTCTTACGCCCTTGTGTTAATCGACTTGCTCATTCTGGAGTTACCGCAAATCAAGTCACACTATTTACACTTATTTTTACGCTTGTGAGCTCTATAACCCTCTTTACTATTGGGGCAAGTGTATGGTGGGGGATTTTACCTATTGTTCTTTTTATACGCATGGCTTTAAATGCCGTTGACGGTATGCTTGCACGAGAACACAACATGGCCTCTTCACTTGGGTTAGTGTTAAATGAAGTGTGCGACTTGATTTCTGATGCTGCTATCTATTTAAGTTTTATCGCGATAACAGGATTTAACGCCTATGCATTATTTGGCTTAGTTCTGCTTGCGTGGTTAAGCGAAGTGATTGCAATTCTCTCTGTTCAAATAACAAAAAACCGAGCTAATCAAGGTCCTCTTGGGAAAAGTGATCGGGCTTTCTTATTTGGGTTGCTAGGCTTATTAATTGCGTTTGAGGTAGATTTCACATCAAGCGGTCTTTGGATAATGCTTATCGCCAATCTCGCGTTAATTATCACCATATATAAACGTTTACACATCATTATTTAGGTAAATTATGACATTAGAACACCACAGCTTTTCGTCTTGGGATGAGACAAAGATAATCTACCGCTCTTGGAACCAACAACCAGATACGAAAGGCATCATCTTGTTGTTACACCGAGGGCATGAACATTCAGGAAGAATGGAAGCGATGGCTGATTTCTTTGTGAACCATAATTACACAGTTTATGCTTGGGATGCACGCGGTAATGGATTATCCGAAGGGCCACGAGATGACGCAAAAAGTTTCTCTGTCTTTGCTAAAGACCTTCAACTTTTTGTAGAAAAAATTAGTAAAGAAACCCAACGTTCAACTGAAGATATGTTTATTATTGCCAGTAGCATGGGCGCTGTTATTGCGGCAAGTTGGGTTCATGATTATGCGCCAAATATTCGAGGGATGATCCTTGCAACTCCTGCGTTTAATATTCGTCTATATGTCCCTTTTGCTATTCCACTGTTAAAAGTAGCAAGGCAACTCTCACTGTTACCTAAAGTCACCAGTTACGTAAAATCAAAAGTTCTGACTCATGATAGATCTCAACAGGCGATTTATAATCAAGACTCACTTATTTCAAACTCTATCTCAACAGATCTTTTAATTGATACCTACCAAACAGGACAACGGATCATTGATGATGCAGAAGCTATCCATACGCCAACCTTAGTTCTGTGTGCAGGCCAAGATTGGGTCGTCAGTCGCTCAGCACAGCGTAAATTTTATAATCGCCTCTCTTCAACAAAAAAAGAATGGGCTTATTACCCTGATCTTTACCACGCTATTTTCCATGAAGATAAAACAACAGACGTCTTCAACAGATGCCAAACCTTTCTTGATGAATGCTTTGTGCAACCTATCATTAAGGTTAATTACGACAACGCCAATCACTATGGTACAAGCAAAGATAAAATGGATTCGCTTTTACTGCCAAGCATAAATCCAATCTACCCAATCACTAAAGCCGTGCTGAACTCTATTGGCCGTTTAAGCCAAGGGATCAATATTGGTTTACAGCATGGGTTTGATTCAGGTCAATCACTCGATAACGTCTATACCAATAAAGCAGAAGGGACTACCTTTATAGGTAAAATAGTGGATCGAATTTACCTCGACAGTCCAGGCTGGCAAGGCATCCGTTGTAGAAAAGAAATCATCGCTAAACTGCTCGAAAAATACCTTGATACTACACAACCATTTCATGTACTTGATATTGCCAGTGGTAATGGGCGTTACCTGTTTGACCTTATGGATTCAAACCCTCTGACTTCGGTTGAAATGAGAGATTTTGACTCATCAAACATTCAAATAATGGCTTCACGTATCGAAAGCATGAATTTAGCATCACGAGCGAATGCTGTTCAAGCCGACGCTTTTTCTAAAGAGAGTTACCTTAATGAATCAAACTATGATCTTGCCATTGTCTCGGGGTTATTTGAACTTTTCCCTGATAACACCTTAATTAAAACTGCCTTGAAAGGCATGGTTGAACAGCTAGCTCCCGGAGGATATTTATTGTATACCAATCAACCTTGGCACCCACAACAAGAGTTCATAGCAAGAACACTTAATAATCATAGAGGGAAACCATGGGTAATGCGCTGTCGCTCTCAAGCGGAAATGGATGCTTTAGTCACAGAAGCTGGACTAAAAAAAGTAGATATGAACATTGATCCCTGCGGCATATTTACGGTTTCTATTGCTCAAAAGAGTCTCTAGTTATGATCGTAAATCCCAAGAATAACCACGTACATGAATACCACAATACAAATAAGCCTTTTAAGCATTCAATGTTGATGTCTGGTGGCGGCTCACGATTTGGTTATTATCTTGGGATGTATGCAGCAGCCATTGCCTCGAACAAAAAACCGGACGCCATTTTTGCAACTTGCGGTGGAGCTATCGCCGCTGGAATTGTTGGGTCATTTGAGTCAATTAAAGAGCAAAAAGAAGCCTTGCTTAGTCATGAAATCCATCAAATGTCTCAACGAATTCAATATAATAAAAGACACTCTCTTATCAATGTATTTTTAGATATTGGTAAGCGGTACCTCCATCGTAGAGCAACTGATATTTTTCCTGATCTTCACCATGATGCCCTTTTTAATATAAATGATAATGACACACCTCTGTTTCCTTTCACTCCTAACTACGCTTCAAACAACTGTACCATTGCGATTATTGGATCAAAACTCTGCTTTAATAATAATCAAGTAGGAACAAAAAGGCACGCTTCGCCTCTGTTTGAAGAAGTAATTTTTAGTAATAGAAAAGGAATATCAGCACTAATAAATGCCCCTTACTCTCCCCACTCTTCACTTATAAAAAACACGTTTAAAAAAGAAGATTCCGTCTCTTTTCAGGATGCAATTCGTATCTCTGTGTCTGATATTTATTACCTACCACCATACTCAGTTGCAGGAGAGAACTACATGGGAGGAATGTTGGATCTAGTCCCTTTTCATCTAGCTCAACATTGTTCAACAACACTCTCCTTAGAAGCAAAACAACCCTTCTCAAATTTCAGTGCCGTCCCCGCTTTTTTGTATCTTCTGGGTTATAATCCCAATGATGTTCAACAAGCTATCCCACACAGACCACAAGATATTTGGATCAACACTTCGGATTCTCCAAAAGAACTAAAAGCCCATCAAATTAACAAAAAAATTGACTTGTTATCTAATCAAATAGTGATTGATACACCAAGTTATGACCAATTTTGTACCATGATGCAAGCTCAATGGGATTATGGTTATCAACGAGCATTAATTGCATTTAAACAACACCACAAATAAGGAACACACATGAATGTCATCATTATTGGTGGAACAAGTGGTATTGGCCTTGCGCTAGCAAAACATTATGTAAACTCTGATCATCAAGTGGTTATTTGTGGGCGAGATATTACCAAAGTACCTGCAGAGTTAAAAACACCCTCATTATCCATGATGAATGTAGATGTGAGCCAGCAGAATGACCTCATTCAATTTTTTGATTCGTTAAAAGATAATCCAATGGATATTGTAATCTATTGTGCCGGAAAATATTTTAATGAAAGGCGCTTAGATCTCAATCAAGATGAGCAAAACGAAATGAGAGCAGTAAACGCAACAGGGTTTAATCTCTGTTTTGAGCTTGCATCACAAAAGATGATATCTCAAGGCTACGGTCATTTGGTGACCATAGCTTCAATAGCAGGGTTAGTACACTCTTCTTCACCAACACTTTATAGTCGCTTAAAAGCCGATATGATCACACAAGCAAAGCACTATGCGGCAACCTTAGAAAATCACAATATCAACGTGACAGCTATCGCACCCGGTTATATTAATACCCAAAAACTCAGAGAGTTAAATGGAGGAGACGCTTCTCATAAGCCTTTTTTATTAGAAGAGCATCAAGCGGTAAATTGCATAATCAAAGCCATTAAAAAGAAGAAAATTCTCAGTGTCTTTCCTCTAAGAATGAAGCTACTTGTCAGTTTTTTAAATTACTTACCTTTACACCTTGTTAGTGAAGTCTTAAGAGCTCGACGATAAAGAAAAATATCGGTGTAGCTAAAAGTAAACTATCAATACGATCAAGTATTCCGCCATGTCCTGGGAGTAAATCCCCCATATCTTTAACACCAAACTTGCGCTTAACCCAAGAGACACTAACATCACCTGAAACGCCTAATACAGTTAAAGTAAAACTGATCACCATAGCTGAAATAAGAGAAAAAGGGGTAATAGATAGAGCAACCACAGTCGCTAACAATGATACAATTAGCCCTCCTCCAATTGCCCCTTCTACCGTTTTATTAGGACTGATTGTGGGACACAGTTGATGTTTACCAAATTTCTTCCCAACAAAATATTGAATCGCATCATTAAATTGCGTCGTAAATATAAGATACAGCACATAGCTCATCGCTAATTCACTATCTTTATTATTAAGTAATAACCTAAAAGAGAAAAGAAAAGCAGCAAGTAATATTATAATACTTAAAATTGGGATGATCTTATTGCTCCCCCCCATAATAAAGCCATTTTGGGATATAAACAAACACGTTAAAATACAAACAAATCCTATAACACCGGTTATCAGCATGATATAAAAAGACCAATAGCTTAATAGTATTGGTAGCGTCATTGACGCCATCAAAATACAAGTCGTTAATGTGTTTAACCGACTCACCGTTGCTATTTCTTTTGCTCCCATTAACGCTAAAAATGAGATAAATAGAGGCATAAATGAGATAGGTAGTAACACAAAAAATGTGAGAACCAATAACATCCACCACCATGACCTAACACGTAAATAAAACTCAGAACTAAGAAACTCTTTTTTGATAAAAGCAGCAACCATCGCGACAGAGATACAAGTAAATATTATCAACATAAAAATTAGGTTAGAGCTCATTATTTGCCTCTCTCCACGCTATATTCGCTCAACTTCTGTAATAATTCTTGTTCTAAATAACGTTCTCTTAACATAGCATGAGGATTTAACGTAGATAAATACGCCTTAACCTTACACGGTTCACACTCACCAGACCACACAAGATAGCTTGCTATCATGGCATAGCTGCGACTGATCCCCATCGTACAATGCACATAAACAGAAAAGGCTTCATTGCTGTTTTTTATTACTTCTAAAGATTCACAAAAAAGCACGGCATCAGCCATTGTGATTGGCTGTAAATCCAATAAAGGTAAACATCTATATTGATTCTCTCCTTGATATGCATCATCGTAATGAAGAGTCGACATTAGCGATAATTCTGAACTTAAATCAATAACATGTGTAAAATTTCTTGGTTTATCCATCATTGATAATCGTCGACCAACACTTAACCATGGCAAGACAGAAACCACTGGCTGTTTATCAACCAAAGAACGAACATTCCACATAAACCAATACACAAATCGATAAGGAAATAGGCAAATAAGATGAGTCATTCCCACCTTACCATCACAACGCTTACCGAGTGCATAAGGTTTATTCATAAAATAAGCAATAAATAGCAGCCCAAACCCTATTGATAAATAACCAAGCAATAGACTTAACATAGGATTAAAGCTCGTCAATATCATGCTCAATAACCAACAGGTCGATGTTAACGATAAATAGATTTGTGACAGATAACTCAAAAGACAATATCGAGTGAAGCCTAGCACTCCAACAGAAACAATAAGCCCACTAAGCACATCAATGATTCGATGCTGATAAGTAAATAGCGTTGATACCAACATTAGTGTAATACCCATCGTAATAACCCAATTTACTGCACGATTAAATCGCCCAAGTAGTGAGAACCATAATAAAATACCGTAGACAATATGCAGGGAAGGTGCTTGATTATAAGGCTTATCAAAAAAATAAACCCCATCAAAACCGAGCTTCCAAGGATAACTGCTCACTAATTCAATCGAACCAAAATATAATGGATATAAATAAAAACACCAGCCAGAGATTAAGGCAGCAAATAACATATTTTGATTTAATTGTTGATATTTTTTAGGTTCATCAATATAAAAAAAGGCAAGTAAGAAATAAATAACAGAACTTAAATAAGGAATGATCATCCATTCAATAAAAGGAAGCGCTAAATCGAACCCAGTAATGACACTTCGAGTAATCATTTGATTTTCTGCATACCAATTATTACTGGTATAAATCAGTGTAAATATAAGAGTTTGAAATAATATCAACGTGATTTTTATAATAACTGAGGTCGTATTATTGTTAGTATTATCATGCACGAGGTTTTCAATGTCCTTATTGATAAACAAGCGGCTACTTAATGCCATGAAGTCTATGTTAATTTATTAATGATGTCTAATACGAACAACTGACAGACTTTCATTACTAAAATCAAAATAAACATTGCAATATGAATGTATTTTTTCCATTGTATGCTTCATTATATTTACTATTTGAGAATATTATGCGCAAGATTTTTACTTTTTTTTTAATTGTCTTTTCTAGCTTATTTCTTCCATTTAAAAGTGCTTATAGCCAAACCTTGTTGATCCTCGGAGACAGCTTAAGTGCAGGTTATAGCATGCCAATCGAGCAAAGTTGGCCATCACTATTACCAGATCAACTAGCTAAAATAAATAAACCTATGACGGTCGTCAATGGCAGTATTTCTGGAGATACGACAGGAAATGGGTTAGACCGGTTACAAAACTTACTTAACCTGCATCAACCAAATTATGTATTAATCGAACTAGGAGCAAATGATGGCTTACGTGGATTCCCACCACAAAAAGTAAAAGCAAACTTGGAGCTGCTTTTTGCTCAAATTAAATCAGCTGACGCGCAACCTTTGTTAATGCAAATTCAAGTTCCACCGAATTATGGTAAGCGTTATAGCCAAGCGTTTGGTTCGATTTACCCTGCATTAAGTGAGAAATACGATATTCCTTTGCTTCCATTTTTCTTAGAGCAAGTAATTATTAAACCAGAATGGATGATGAAAGATGGCTTGCACCCTAAACCAGAAGCACAGCCATGGATTGCAGAATTTATGGCGCAAGAACTATCACCTTATTTAAAATAAATAAAAAGCCTGGTCTTACTTTAGAGAAAGTAAATAACAGGCTTTTTATATTTTATTTATCTAAGTAATCAATCATCATCTGATGAATAGTTATCTTCACTATTGTCAGAAGTTCGTTGAGTACCGCACAAAGTAAAGTATTTAGGCTTAAAATTAATCTTGTTTTGATACTTTAACCAACATTGTGCAAATTCTGAAATTTCCGTTGGTTGATGCTGTACTTGCTCAACAAATCGTATTTCTGCATCTGACTCTGGTGTAAATGCACCACTTAGTAAAGACTGCATAGTGCGGCCATACGTTTCCAAAATCGTTGATTCACGGATTGTGAAACCACTACGGCTAAAACCTCTTTTGAAGTTTTTATCATCATAAAACTTAGTTGTTATTCTCATTGATGTTTCTTTATAACCACAGAAAACGTATATGTAATTCAGAGTGAGTAGCTTGTAAAACAAAAAATATTCGCGCTTTCAATCAAAATATTTTATTGTTGTTAATACCACCATCAAAGAGATGAAACACTTGGATACTGATCTGCTTAAAACCTTCTTAGAAGTGACAAAAACTCGCCATTTCGGACGTGCTGCAGAGCATCTATTTCTCACACAGTCAGCTGTGAGTTTCCGTGTTCGCCAATTGGAATCACAGTTAGGCAACCCACTATTCACTCGTCAGCGTCATAATGTTCAATTAACTGCTGCTGGCGAGCGACTTCTGCCTTATGCTGAAGCCATTTTGCAAACATGGGGACGCGCCAAGCAAGACGTAGCTCTTACTGAAGATTACAACTCTCAAATCACCATTGGTGCGAGCGCGCTCATTTGGGAATTTGATGGTATTTCTGATTGGATTAATGGGATTTATGACACCGTTCAAGGGCTAGCTCTGCGATTAGAGTCTATTCCTCGACAAGATCTAGCAAAATCCTTGCTCGATAAAAGTGTCGATCTATTTATTACTAGTGAACCCCCTAAAATTGATGGGATACGTGTTCATAAAATACGAGATTATCAGTTACAATTAGTTACTAATCAGACAGATAGTACAATTAACAGCATTCAATCTCTACCATTAGTTTACTTAGATTGGGGAGCGCGCTTTGCGATTCAGCACAGCAAAATAAATGAATTACAAAAAACACCTATTCTTCATACTCACTCATCAAGAATGGCGTTAGATTATTTAATTGCACACCCAAGTGCCGGATATTTACCAGCCCCAGTAATTAATCAATGCGTTGATAATAAAGAATTATATGTCGTTGAAGGCGCACCTATTATGGAACAAGCCTTATATTTAGTATGGCAAGAGAAAAGTGATAAGGCCGATCTTATTAAACAAATTACTGACGTGAACCCTAACCAAGTAACAAAAAGTGTGTAATACCAATCACAGTAAGTAAGTACTCAGAAATTTCAACGCTGTTATCGAGTATTTTAACCAGCTAGGATGATCAGTTATTTACAGCGATTGGTATAATTAACCTGATTTAACAAAAATGAAACTAAGGGCTCTAAGGAGTCCTTAACTTTATCTATCATTATGATAAATAAGATCATTAAAGGGTTTAATAAAATAAATCTAATTACTATAATCACGTATTACTTTTGACCCCTGCTTCCCCATGGAGTACGACATTGAACGAACATCAAGATTTATCATTTCAAATTGAAACACTATTCAATGCCGACCAACAAGAACAGATCAATTTACTCGGTGAGTTTGTAGAAGATGGTCTAGACATAGGCTCTGTTGCTCGTATTTTAGAAGCTTTTCCAGTTGATGATCGTGTGCAATTATGGCGTCACTTGCCACTAGAGATGCACATTGAAGTATTAACAGAAATGCGCGCCGACGCACGTGTAGCAATCCTAGAAGAATTATCAGAAGCTGAATTAAATTTCACCTTAGCAAAACTAGATAACTTATCGTTAATTGAATGGGCAGAATCCCTACCTGATGAACTATTTAGTCTTGCCTTGCAACTTATCAGCCGCGATGAATTAGACTTATATGATGATGCAAAGCAGTATGAAGATGATGAAGTAGGCCACTGGGCTGACAGAAAAATTGCAACTTTACCTTTTAACGTCAGTGTAGGCCGAGCGAAAAAGCTTTTAAAAACCAATCTATTTGAATCTCATCAATACATGCACCTAATTAACCGAGCGCATAAGTTTCACGGTATTGTTCAGTACACTGATATTTTAACTGCTGATGACTCAGTTAAAATTAATACGTTAAAATTGGAAGATTGTTTAGTTTTAAATGTTCATCAACCATTAAATGAAAGTATTGAAGCCATTGAACACTCAGCGGTACCAAGTGTAGCTATTATTGACGACGATAACGTTTTAGTTGGCCAACTTGATTGGCAGTTTGCGATTAATACTCAACGGGAAATTTACGAAACTCGCTTAATGGCGGGTACTGGTATGGATGAAGGGGACGACCTTTTTTCTCCAATCCTTAAGAGTTCAAAAAAACGTGGCGTGTGGCTTGGTATTAACTTACTAACCGCTATTTTGGCTTCTGTAACCATTGGCTTATTTGAGGATGTAATAACTCAAGTGGTAGCTCTTGCGGTATTAATGCCAATTGTTGCCTCTATGGGCGGTATCGCTGGCAGTCAAACATTAACCTTGATGGTTCGTGCAATGGCACTCAATCAAATCACCCCTGGTAACCGTTTTGCACTATTAAAAAATGAATTAGGTATTGGTTCTATCAACGGGTTGCTATGGTCATTAATCATAGGCGGTCTTGCTGGTGCTTGGTTCCAGTCGTTCGCGTTAGGTGCCACAATTTCACTCGCCATTATTGTAAACATTATTACGGCGGCTCTGTTTGGGGTTCTTATTCCTATCACGTTAGATAAGTTTAAGTTAGATCCTGCGCTTGCTGGCTCTGTTATTTTAACCACTGTCACGGATGTGGTCGGTTTCTTTGCTTTCTTAGGAACGGCAAGTTTGGTAATGATGTAATACTCACACCAAAACACTGAGTCAATCTCAATGGCTCAGTGTTGCTCTCTTAATTCCTCGATATTTACTCACCTGCTTTCATCGCATCAAATTTCTCAAACAAAAAATCTAAAAATAATCGAATTCGCTTTGGTTGATATTTCTTACTGATATACACCACATTTAGATCGGCACTGGATACCGACGTCGATGTATTGAAATTCGCCATATAACCATTAAGCACCGTCACAAGACGTAAGTTATTAATATCATCCTGCACATCTAATATTGACTTCAAAGCAATGCCCGCGCCTTCTAATGCCCAATATCGAACGACTTCACCATCATCTGAAAATCGTTTAGGTAATACCGTTATTACATTCTTCTTATCTGTATCTTGAAAATGCCACGTTTTAAGCTCTTCGTTACTGCGCACCATAGCAAGGCAATTATGATTGACTAAATCTTGTGGCGTTAACGGCGTACCATACTTTGCTAGATATTTAGGTGATGCACATAATACTCGATGGCTTGACGATAACCGTCGAGATATCAAACTACTATCAGCGAGTTCTCCATATCGAACCACAATATCTATGCCTGATTCTGCAATATTTGAAACATCATCATTCAAATATAAATACGGCACCACCTCAGGGTATTTTTCACAAAACTCAGACAAAATAGGAAGGATATATTGCTTACCAATGTCTTTTGGCGCACTGATTTTAAGTGACCCTTTTACTTCTTTCACCCCATTTAATATCAGATTCTCTGTCTCTTTTACATTATCAAGGATCTCGAGACACGCCTTATGATACAGGTAACCAGAATCGGTAAGGGATATATGCCTTGTGCTTCGATTCAGTAGCTTTACACCATAGCGCTCTTCTAAGCCCTGTAATCTTGCTGTCATCGTTGCAGGAGAAAGACCCAACTCTCGCCCAGCCGCCGCCAACCCTTGATGCTTGATGACACTTACAAACATTGTCATATCAGAAAACTTATCCATTGCCACCTTCTCGGTTATTTCAATCTTATATATTGCCAATCATCATTATTCAGAAAACCTGAACAATGATTTTATATTTTACTCAATTATCAAATTAAAGCGAATGTATATAATCATCATCATTAGGTCACAACAATAAAATAAGTTAAAGGTAACATCATGAATAAAGAAAAAATGCCATTTCAAGTCTGGATATTAACATTAGCGGCCTTCGCAATTGGTACTGCTGAATTTGTTATTGCAGGTATCCTTCCGCAAATAGCTACGTCACTGTCTATTACTGAAGGCCAAGCTGGCTACTTAATCAGTGCGTATGCATTAGCCATTGTTATTGGCGGTCCTATCCTAACCATTTATTTAGCCCGTTTTAATAAGAAGCTCGTTTTAACTGGATTAATGGCTCTATTTATTATCGGTAATATTTTATCAGCACTAGCGCCAACCTATCACTTACTACTCATTAGCCGCGTTGTTGCGGGTCTTGTTCAAGGGCCTTTTTATGGCATTGGTGCTGTTGTTGCGACCAATTTAGTCTCTGAAAAAATGGCTGGACGAGCTGTAGGTCAAATGTTTGCGGGCTTAACGCTTGCCAATGTTCTTGGTGTTCCTGCAGGTACTTGGATCAGTTTACAGTTCGGATGGCACACGACTTTCTTTACCGTTGCAGCCTTTGGTGCCATTGCAATGATTTCAATTCTAACCTCCATTAAATCTACAGGTCATGGCGAAGCAAAAGACATTAAAACTCAGCTTGCTGCATTCAAAAATCCAATGTTGATCATTAGCTTAGCGATCACTGCATTATCATGGTCTGGTTTTATGACTCTATATGGTTACCTTGCTCCAATTGCTATGCACATCACCGGCTATGGTGAATCAGCAGTAACATGGATCCTCGTTATTGTTGGCTTTGGTCTTATTATTGGCAACACATTAGGTGGTCGTTCTTCAGACAAAGACTTAAACAAAGCTTCTATGTTCTGGGCTATTGCAATGATCGTTTCACTAATTGCTGTTGGTCTGGTGGTTGATAACAAAATCTTATTTGTCATTGCAGCGTTTATCTTTGGTATTGCATCATTTGCTAATGTACCTGCCATGCAGCTTCGAGTAATGAACAACGGTGGTGAAGGTCAAGAGCTAGCAGCAACTGCAAATATCTCAGCGTTTAACCTAGCTAATGCGTTCGGTGGCTTCCTTGGCGGCATGGTGCTTGATAGCCAATTCGGAGCAAGTATGATCCCTTTCACCGCCGTCATTGTTCCTATCATTGGATTGTTCTTTATTGCAAAAGCGAATCGTAATGACAAAACATCCGCAGCATCAATATCTAACTTAGCTAACTAACTCGTTAAATAAAGGCTCATCACCTGAGCCTTTTATCAAGGAATATGACGATGCCTCTCAATTGTATTACTGAAATAAAGCCATCACATAAAACGACGATTAATGAAATCTCCTTCGGTTTTACGGCCGATGATATCGATATTTTTAATTATTCATTGCTACAAAAAATAGAAAAGTCTCTGATTATTTGCTCACTGTTCTTTATTTATTTGTATGTAAATTAACGCTTATTTTCTCAACACAAAACCATAATTATTTTTTAAAAGGGACTCATTATGAATCAAGAAAAAACCTCATTCGTTATCATTGGCGGTACTTCTGGCATTGGTGAAGCAGTCGCACAGCAGCTGACTAACGAAAGCAATATTATTCATGTTGCTAGCCGCTCAACAGGTCTAGATATCAGCAATGAAAAATCAGTTCAACATTACTTTGAATCTATTGGCCCAATTGATCACCTTATTATCACGGCTGGATCATTTGCTCCATCAGGAAAAGTAGTTGATGTGGTAACCGAAGAAGCAAAAAACGCCTTTGATACTAAGTTTTGGGGCTCAATTCATGCGGCAAAAAATGCAGCTCGATATCTAAAACCAAATGGTTCTATCACCCTTACTACGGGGATGTTGTCACGTAAAGTTGTGGCAAATACCTATGTAAAATCAGCAATGAATGCCGCGTTAGAAACCGTAACCAAAGTACTTGCGAAAGAGCTGGCACCAATACGAGTCAACGCGGTAAGTCCCGGCTTAACAGCCACCACGGCTTATCAAAATATGGATGAGAAATATCGCAAGTCTATGTATGACAACGCTAAACAAAATTTACCTGTTAGGCACATTGGTCAAGCTTCAGATATTGCGATGGCCTATGTGATGACAATTGCAAACCCATACATGACAGGCTCAATCATCGATGTTGATGGTGGCGCACTAATTAATTAACAGAATACAAATTTCACATTAAAAAACGACTAAGACTTCTTCAATACTTACGATGAAAAAACAAAGAGGCATACAATCATGAATTCATTATTTGAAAAAACAAAACTAAACAATCTGAACTTACAAAATCGAGTTGTCATGGCTCCAATGACTCGCGCACGTACTAGCCAGCCGGGTAACATTCCAAATGACATGATGGCGACCTACTACAAGCAACGAGCAACTGCCGGATTAATTATCTCTGAAGCGACTCAAATTTCAGATGACTCCCAAGGGTACTCATTTACCCCAGGAGTTTATACCGATAAACAAGTGAAAGGATGGCAATCAATAACCAAATCAGTTCACAAAGAAGGAGCTGCGATGTTCTGTCAATTATGGCATGTGGGTCGTGTATCTCATCCTACTTTCCAAAAAGGTGAATTGCCCATTGCGCCATCCGCACTTGCTCCTGTCGAAACCAAAGTGTGGATTTCAGATGAACAAGGTAACGGTAATATGGTTGATTGTATTCAGCCACGAGCAATGACTCATGACGACATCAATCGAGTCATTCAAGATTTCGCTTACTCAGCAAAGCGCGCAATCGAAGCTGGTTTTGATGGTGTTGAAATCCACGGAGGAAATGGATATCTGATTGATCAATTTCTTCGTACTAACTCTAATCATAGAACGGATAGGTATGGGGATTCTCGTGAGAACCGTCTTCGTTTTCTACTTGAAGTTGTTGATGCAGTAAGTAAAGAGATCGGTGCAGATAAAGTTGGCGTTCGTCTTGCTCCTTTCATCACATTTAAAGACATGGATTGCCCTGATATTGTCCCTACGATTCTTGAAGCCTCAAAGGAATTGCAAGCTCGCGATATTGCTTATTTACATTTATCAGAAGCAGATTGGGACGATGCACCTGTTATTCCTGAAAACTTCCGCATCGAACTAAGAAAATTGTTCACTAATACCATTATTGTTGCAGGTAGCTACACACAGGAACGTGCAAATGAAATCCTAAATAAAGGCTATGCCGATCTTATCGCTTTTGGTCGTCCCATTCGTATCAAATCCAGACTTGGTATCACGTTTAGAAAACAATCATGACCTCGCTACATTAGATGGCAATACGTTATTTGGCGGTAATGAACAAGGTTATATTGACTACCCAGCCTACAGTGAAAAAATACTAGAGACGGAGCTATGAAAAACAAAATAATCCTTGGTGTCACGGATCTTTCTTTTCATCGAGTAACGGCATCCATCATTTCACATATTTTAACTAATATGGGTTTTGACGTTGAACGTATTTATTCTCCACACCAAGAAAATTTTGAGAAATTAAAATCTGGCGACATTGATATGCTCGCCTCTGCTTGGCTTCCCTCTAGTCACGGAATATACAAATCTGATGTAGAAGAAAAAGTCGAATTACTTGAATTAGGGCTACATTATAAGCCATACGCTCTTTGGGGGGTTCCTGATTACATTCCAGAAAGTGCAGTATCTGAAGTAAAAGATTTACTGAAGCCTGAAGTAATTTCACGCATGAATAATACAATTCAAGGCATTAACCCAGGGGCCGGAATTACCCGATTTTCAATCAAAATGATGGAAATATACGGTTTAAACAACGCAGGTTACCGCTTTTATACCGGAAGTGAAGAAGATTGCTTTGATGCATTTGAACAAGCTGTCGAGAATAAAGAGTGGGTTATTGTTCCATTATGGAAACCACAATTTCTACACCATAAATACAATATCCGTGAAATTTCCGAACCTGAAGGATTATTGGGGATAGTTGATCGTGCCGTCTTATTACTTCGACAAGACAAATCGATTAACTTCACTCCAGAACAGCTTGAAACATTAGATGCTCTTAAATTCTCTAATGAAATTATCGCCGCACTCGATTATCAAGTTTGCCGAGAAGGAAAAGCGATTGACGAAGTAACCAAGCAGTGGCTTCGTCAACAATCATAACCAACAGGGACAATGTTGTTACCTAAACTTCAGCCATAAAAAACGCCTAAAGCAATTAACTTTAGGCGTTTCATCCATTTCTAATCTTCTACTTAAATATCAATAATTAACGTATTAACAACAGAGGCACTTCACTTTTTATTAATACCTTGGTTGTGTTACTGCCTAAAAAAAACTGTCTTAGCGTTGAATGTCCATAAGCCCCCATTACCATCATGCCTATCTGGTGATCTTTCTGGTACTTCAGCAAAGCATCATCAACAGAACCTGACAGTATGTCTTCATGCACACTAAGTCCTGCATTTTTTAATTTAATGGCCGCTTTCTCAAAAGCCGCACTTTTTTCTGCAAAGTCATCCACCATCACTAAATGACAATCCAATCCCAAAAGCAGAGGCGTATTGATTGCTTTTTCAATCAATTTTTCACTCGTTGGACTGCCATCAAAAGCAATGAGATAAGACGTTGGAATAGAAAATGGGGCATTAACTACTAGTGTATGAGATTTAATAGAACGAATAACACTCTCAAGTTGAGAACCTATCGTTTTATTACTGCCCTGCTCTTCACCTAATTTACCAATAACTAATACTCTTAGTTCATTTTCTAAATCAATCAGGCTTTCAAGTAAGCTCCCATGACGTTGCAATTGCTCAACATTAGTAATGCCTTCTTTCATTACCCATTCAGCCGCTTCTTCCAGCAATTGTTTTCCATGCTTTAGAGCAACTTTACTGCGCACTTCGTCTAGCTCCGCAAGTTCATTAAGCAACTCTTCTTGGCTGCCTAATCCTATTTGCCCTGAAAGCTCACTCACAACAGGTCTGGTCGTTTTATCAAGAGCGTGCAATAAGATAAGCGGCGCATTAATCTTAGAGGCAACCCATGCACTCGCTTCACACGTTGCAAGCGTCATCGGAGATCCATCAATACAAGCTATTATATTTTTCATTTTCTAATCCTTAATGTCCGGCCAATAGTTTTTCAACTTCTTCTGGTTTGTCATGTACACCAAATTTATCAACAATAGTTTGGGTTGCTTGATTCATACCAATAAGCTCTACTTGTGTCCCCTCTCTACGAAACTTGACCACCACTTTATCCAAGGCTGACACAGAGGTGACATCCCAGAAATGCGCAGACGATAAATCAATTGTCACGCTCTCGATCACTTCTTTAAAATCAAAGGAAGCAATAAATTTATCCGATGACGCGAAGAATACTTGCCCTATTACAGTATATTCACGCGATGTATTTTCATCCGAATTATTCTTTATCACCATCATACGGCTGATTTTATTGGCAAAGAATAATGACGCAAGCAAGACACCGACCAGAACACCAATAGCTAAATTATGCGTCATTACCACAATAATCACCGTGGCTAACATAACAATATTGGTTGATATTGGGTGCTTTCTTAAATCAGTAATTGAACTCCATGAAAAAGTACCGATAGATACCATTATCATCACAGCAACTAAGGCTGCCATTGGGATTTGTTTTAACCACGGACCAAGAAAAACCACCATAATTAACAAAAACACGCCAGCAGATAACGTTGATAAACGTCCACGGCCGCCCGATTTTATATTAATCATTGATTGTCCGATCATCGCACAACCTGCCATACCACCAAGAAAACCCGTAAAGATATTGGCAAGCCCTTGGCCTTTACACTCGCGGTTTTTATCGCTGCTGGTATCGGTTAAGTCATCAACAATCGTTGCTGTCATCATGGATTCTAATAAACCCACCACAGCCAAACCAATAGAATACGGCAAGATAATTAATAACGTATCTAAGTTTAAAGGCACATCTGGCCATAAGAAAATTGGTAAAGTATCAGGCAGGTGTCCCATATCTCCAACAGTACGAACATCAATATTAAATGACATCGAAATGGCGGTTAATACGATAATACAAACTAAAGGTGAAGGAATTAATTTACCGATAACCGGTAGGTATGGGAAAAGATAAATAATCCCTAAACCGGCGGCTGTCATGGCGTAAACATGCCAAGTTACATTTGTTAATTCAGGAAGTTGCGCCATAAAAATAAGTATGGCTAACGCATTCACAAAACCTGTGACCACTGAGCGAGAAACAAAACGCATCAAGCTGCCCAGTTTTAAATAACCCGCTAAGATCTGCAATATTCCAGTGAGTACAGTAACGGCAAGTAGGTATTCTAGCCCGTGTTCTTTAACTAACGTGACCATCAATAGTGCCATTGCACCCGTCGCTGCAGAAATCATTCCTGAACGACCTCCAGTAAAAGCAATAACAACCGAGATACTGAAAGAAGCATACAACCCAACTTTAGGGTCAACACCGGCGATAATAGAAAATGCGATAGCTTCAGGAATTAAAGCAAGAGCAACAACGATGCCCGCAAGCAGGTCACCACGGATATTAGACATCCAGTCAATTTTGAAATTTTTAAACATTGAATTCTCAATTTATGCACGGCAATACGCACCAGAAATAGATCTGGGGTGTAAATAAGTGCTTCTTTGATAATACCAATTCCAGTAATTCTCTAGTCATTATTGCTGGTTAAATCACATAATAGCTTCGTTAAAAATTATTTAAGTAGAATAACTACTTATCAGAATTTTTGCCTTGCTCTTAAGTGGTTTGCCTGCGTAATAAATAGACTATTTAATTAATGGCAATGGTATGAGTTTTAGCGCGGAAAAGTAGCCGAAAGTACGGCAAAGAATTAACAAGCGCAAAGAGTTAAGCCGAATACTCTGGTGAGTACAGTGCTTAGTTAGCAATGATAGCTATAGGGGGGATGGAGCGTTTAAGGCGGCGTAATTAACACAGTGATCAATATCCTCTAAATCAAACAGGTGGCCAGTGTATATTTATAAAATCATCAGTTCAATTTTCATTGCCAGAATCTAAGATTGTATAATTACTAAATTCAATCCTATTCCGAATATTATACTACTGCTTAGGTACCCAGAGGACATGACTAAAGAGGCTTCTAAACTCAAACGTGGTTGAAAAGAATTAATAATTCAACCACATTATTTAAAAAGTACTTCTTAGCGCTCACCTTGCACTTCAAAATCATCAGCAATTAAACGTGCCTTACCATCGCTTTGAATTGTCCAATGTTCACGGTGTACAACACCAAATGCTTTGTTCATCGTCCAATTAGCCGTTAATAGATAACCATCTTCACCGATTGGTTCCCATTTAACCTCTGTATAATCCACATCAGCAAAGCCTTGATCTATAATATTTTGCCAAAATGCTTGGATCTCTTCACGGCCAGTAAACGTTCCAAATGGGCGAGCTTCCATTACTGTACCTTCAGCGTATTGTGCTGCACAACCTGCTGCATCTTGAGAGTTAAACGCCTGCTGCCATGTTGAAATGCCTGCTTTACATGCTGCTAAAATTTGTTCTTGAGTCATGATTGTTTCTCCTAATGTTTGTATGAGATGGACTATACGTGCATTATTAACACTGAAAAACAAACTAATTAGAAAACACTGTTTAATAAATTCAAACAATAGGGTTGGTAAGAGTATGAACAAACTAAAACAAATGACACTCTTTATGACAATCGTTGAAACTGGTTCTATTACTAAAGCAGCGGAAAAGCTTGAACTATCTAAATCTGTCATTAGCCAGCACTTAAAACAATTAGAGAATGATCTCTCCGTTCCATTATTAAAACGTACTACTCGTAAACAAGTATTAACCACTTCTGGTGAGCGCTTTTATCTGCAATGTTGCGAGATGCATCAATTAGCCGAAAAAGCATGGAGTGATATCTTACACCAGCAACAATTCCCTCAAGGGAAACTAACGGTCACCGCACCACACGCATTAATGAATAGTATTGTTATTCCGGCATTAAGCTCCACCTTTAAAACACACAAAGGCGTAGCGTTAAATTTAATTGCGCATGACGGGCAGCTCGATTTAATGCAAGAAGAAATTGATTTAGCGATCCGAGTTGGAGAATCCAAACTCAGTAATTTAAAACAAAAACGCATTGGAACAGTACAAGATGTATTGTGCGTAGCAAGTGATTACTCCCTTATCAACTTAGAAAATATAGAGTCAGTTCCTTATATTGCAAACCATTGGCAATCAAAACAGATCTCACATTCCCTCGTTAATATAAAAACAAAAATCACACACCGCTTAAATTTTACCCCCACGCACCAAGTGAACACGGTTCAAAATAGCTTAGCGTTAATTGAAAGTGGATTAGGCGTCGGCCTTCTTCCTGAATTTATTTATTCACAACATCAAGCAACAGTACGAAAAGCGGTTCCTGACGATGAAATAGCGCCTTCTAATGTGTATGCATTACATCCATTCCATGGTCAAACACCGATAAGTGTAACAATGGCAATCGAAGCGATTGAAAATGCATTGAACTAAAATTAAAACGCCAATTCATCGGTGTGAACTGACGTTTCTTATTTAATTTAAGAATAAACGATCCTACAAAAAAACTAGCTACCTATCACACCGCCATTCTCTTTCGTGATCATAACAATGGTTGAACGTGGTTTATTGCTACCACCTTGAGGAAAGTGCCCAGATGGATGCTGCACGCCAACAAACATGGTTTTTTGATCTTCAGAAAACGTCAATCCTGTAATTTCGCAGCCAATTGGGCCCGTTAAGAAGCGACGAATCTCACCTGTATTAGGATCACCACACAACATTTGATTGTTACCTTGACCTGCAAAATCGCCTTTGTTTGAGTAATTACCATCGGTTTGAATCCATAGACGTCCTGCTTTATCAAAACCAATACCATCAGGGCTATTAAACATATTATCTTTGTTTATATTGGCACTGCCTGCGTACAAATTACCCTCATGAACCCTTGGATTCCCTGCTATCACATATAAATCCCATTGGAATATATCACTAACATGGTTGCCATTTCTTGGTGCCCAACGCACAATTTGGCCGTAGTGGTTTTCAGCTCGAGGATTAACACCATCAACCTCTTGACCTTCTTTAACACCACGGTATTTGTTGTTAGTTAATGTGCAAAAAACGTGTTTTTTATCTGGATGAACCGCAACCCATTCAGGTCTATCCATTGTTGTTGCCCCTACTTGTGTCGCGGCACGTCGAGCAAAAATCATCACTTCTGCTTGGCTATTAAATCCGTTTTCTTTAGTTAACCCATTCTTACCGTAAGTCAGCTCTAGCCATTGGCCATCACCTTCTAATTTATCACCTTTCATTGCAAACTTAGCAACGTAAAGTGTCCCTTCTTCTAACAAGTCTCGGTTAGCTGACTTATTACCTTCTTGGTATTTGTTTTTTGATACAAATTTGTAAAGATGCTCACCACGTTCATCATCACCAAGATACACCACCACATGACCATCATCGTTCACAACCAATGCAGCATTTTCATGCTTAAAGCGACCTAACGCGGTTCTTTTTAATGGTGTAGACGTTGGATCATTAGGGTCAATTTCAACCACCCAACCAAAACGATTTGGTTCATTTGGGTTTTTAGAAACATCAAAACGCTCATCAAAATTATGCCATTGATATTTACTTTGTTTTGATTTTATACCATATCGTTTATCGTCTGAGGTTAACTCTGTTGCTACTTCAGAGCCAAAGAATGAATTGAAGTTCTCTTCACAGGTTAAATAAGTACCCCAAGGCGTTTCACCATTAGCGCAATTATTGAATGTTCCTAATACTTTCTTACCTGTTGAGTCTGCATTGGTTTTTAATAAATCATGACCAGCAGCAGGGCCTGTCACTTCCATTTCTGTATTTGCGGTAATACGACGGTTTGCTCGGCCATCAACGTCCATCGTCCATTGACCATTTTTCTTCACTATCTCTACTATCGTAATACCAACGGCAGCTTGTGCTTTTGCAACATCGTCAGCTGTCATTGCTTTACCTTCATGAACAAACAGGTATTCGTAATTGGTGTATTCATTATTCACCGCAAGAATGGCGCGATCTTTTGATAAAGGAAATACACTCATACCATCGGTATTATCACCAAATTGCAGCGCTTGTGCTTTTGAATCTTGTTTGCCATTAGAATTAAATTGAGGAGCATTAGCAAAAATGGGATCACCCCATGACATTAACGTACTAGAGCGATACCCTTTTGGAACGATACCGAGATAGCCTCAAAATTTAATAACGAGCTGTCCATACTACCCGCAATCGCTTTTGCCACTGGATTTAATGCTAAAAATGCACCAGCACTTGCTGCTGCCGTCCCCATCAAAAATCCTCGACGAGATAAACGTGCGTTAACCATGTTACTAAAATCTGATTCTTTCTCTACAAAATTACTCATCATACTTCCCTTTGAAATCATTATTTTTATAAGTGCGTTTTATATAATTAGATGTAGCCTAAAGGGGATTTATGACAGTTTTGTAGAAGATTTATGGCAATTTGATTGCTTATGATTAAATATCTAGGTGTCTCTTAATTTCATAGTAAAAAACGTAATAAATTAAGATATTAATAAGATGCCCTATTATCAATTTTCTGATATAAATTTCACCAATAAATATCGATAACATCGAACATATTACTTAAGAAAAAGGAACGATTATGCATAAGCACACCACATTTCTTCTCACTATTGGTCTATTATTTACACTCAATGGATGTGCAGAACTTAAAGACGTAGGTAGAACCATTGGCCATACAACTCGCGATACGACAAAAGCCATCGGACATGCATCACGCGATGCCGTGAACTCAGTAAAAGATGATTTAGAATCAAATTAAATCGCCATAATTTGCTGCCACCCTCACCTTTGCTTAACGCAAAAAAGTTACACCTCAAATGTTTATAGTTCAAATATTAATATTTTTAACACAATAAATACCCACTCACCAACCCTTCATAATGCGTTGTTTTTTATAAATAAAAAAGACAACGCTGCGCCTAAAGATCAAAAGCCCATAAAATAATAATTTGAACTCTAACTATTTTTCTGTCATTTTATAATTAATTGAACGTTCAATAAAAAATAAAAGGACAGAAAGATGCCCAAGGTTGGGATGCCTGACATTAGAAAACCACAGCCCTTGTAAAAGCAACAATGAAGGTCATTGATCGTGTTGGTTTACACGCCGCTAGCATTGCTTTAATTAGTAAAGAAGCAGGTGTATCTACAGGGATCATAAATCACTATTTCGGAGGTAAGCACGGTCTTCTCGAAGAAACCATGCGTGAGATCCTCCGTCAGCTCTCCAATACCATCACATCTCAATTAAAATCCTTACCTGTTGACGCTCATCAACTACGCATCAATGCCATTATCAATGGTAATTTTGAAGGCTATCAAGCAGAAAACGAAGTCGCTAAAACTTGGTTAGCATTCTGGTCTTACTCTATGCATGACGAACAACTAAAGCGTCTACAGCATGTAAATGAAAGGCGTTTACTGTCTCACCTACGAATTGAACTAAAAGCCATGTTAAATAACCAACAAGCAGAACTCGTTGCTCACGGGATCGCATCATTAATTGATGGTGTTTGGTTAAGAGGTACATTAAACCCTGAAGGCATTAACGCAGATAAAGCGCGTACCATCATCAATGACTACCTTGAAAAGCAACTTTCCTTTTATTCAAGTCACTCTACAAATCACTCATAATAATTATTAAGTCAGATATTCAAATGGAAATTAACTCGTTATATATCGATGGAAAGTCGATTCCAGCTACGTCTGGAGAAACCTTTATTAGTACAAACCCTGCTAACGGTGAAGCTATTGCAACCCTAGGTCAAGCCTCTCAAGCCGATCTTGAGCTTGCCGTTGAATCAGCAAAGCGAGGTTTTGCTATATGGTCTGCAATGTTACCGATTGAACGCAGCCGTATTCTTCTCAATGCTGTAAAAATACTTAGAGAACGAAACAATGACCTTGCAAATCTTGAGGTTATGGATACAGGAAAACCACTTCAAGAAGCATTAGAAGTTGATGTAGCGTCTGGTGCTGATGTGATTGAATATTTCGCTGGGTTGGTTCCCGCAATGCAAGGCGACCAACAGCCACTAGGTGAAAACCAATTCTTCTATACTCGTCGTGAGCCACTTGGTATTTGTGCTGGCATCGGTGCATGGAACTACCCTATCCAGATCGCCATGTGGAAATCAGCACCTGCATTGGCAGCGGGTAATGCGATGATCTTCAAACCGTCAGAAGAAACGCCCTTAACTGCACTGAAACTGGCTGAAATATTTACTGAGGCGGGATTGCCAGATGGCGTGTTCAACGTCGTTCAAGGTGATTATCGTGTTGGTCAGATGCTGACTGCACACCCTGATATCGTAAAAGTGTCTTTCACAGGTGAAACAGGAACAGGAAAAACAGTCATGGCTGACAGTGCAAAAACACTAAAATCAGTCACGATGGAGTTAGGTGGAAAATCACCAATGGTCGTCTTTGATGACGCAAAATTGGATGATGCCGTATCCGCAGCGATGGTGGCAAACTTCTACACTCAAGGTGAAGTTTGTACTAATGGTACTCGTGTTTTTGTTCATGAAAATCTTTATGACGAATTCATTAGCCAACTTAAAGTTCGTACTGAAAAGTTGATTATCGGGGACCCAATGAACATCGAAACCCAAGTCGGTGCTCTGATTTCAAAAGCACATTTAGCAAAAGTATTAGAGGCCATTGAGCAAGCCAAACAGTCAGGTGCAACCCTGCTTACTGGCGGCTATCAAGTGACCAACAAAGGATTAGAAAACGGTAACTTTGTGGTTCCTACCGTCTTTGTAAATTGCGAAGACGATATGCCACACGTTCAACAAGAGATCTTTGGCCCTGTTATGTCAGTCCTTAAATTCACTGACGAAGACGAGGTTATTCGTCGCGCAAACGACACTAAATATGGGCTTGCTGCCGGTATTTTTACTCAAAACTTATCACGAGCTCACCGAGTTATTCATCAAATGCAAGCGGGGATTTGTTGGGTAAACACGTGGGGAGACTCTCCTGCAGAAATGCCAGTAGGCGGTTATAAACATTCGGGGGTTGGACGTGAAAACGGCCCTGAAACGCTACTGCATTACACGCAAACCAAAAGCATATTAATAGAGCTTGGTGATTTCGCTAGCCCTTACGCTTAATTTGCCCTTCCAATAAAAACGTCTAGCCCTATGCGCTAGACGTCACGGAGAATACAGACATGGAACAACGCTACGATTATATTATCGTCGGCGCGGGTTCGGCCGGCTGTGTGTTAGCAGATAGACTAACCGAAAGCGGTCAACACAGCGTTTTATTATTAGAAGCAGGCGGTACGGATAAGAGTATTTTTATCCAAATGCCTACTGCACTTTCTTATCCTATGAATTCTGAAAAGTACGCATGGCAGTTCGAGACTCAACAAGAGTCAGGGCTAGATGGACGTCAATTGCATTGCCCTCGCGGTAAAGTTCTTGGTGGAAGCTCGTCGATCAACGGCATGGTTTATGTTCGTGGTCACGCGTGTGATTATGACGAATGGGAAGAAAATGGCGCGACAGGCTGGAACTACCAAGCTTGCTTACCTTACTTTCGTAAAGCTGAAACATGGAGTAAAGGCGCAGATCAATATCGCGGAGGCGAAGGTCCTTTAGGTACGTGTAATGGCAATGACATGACACTTAACCCTCTATATCAAGCCTTCATCAATGCAGGTAAAGATGCGGGATACCCAGAAACATCAGACTACAACGGCTATCAACAAGAAGGTTTTGGTCCAATGCATATGACGGTAGATAAAGGCGTTAGAGCATCTACCTCAAACGCGTATCTTCGTCGTGCCTTAAAGCGTCCTAACCTGACATTAAAAAAAGGTATTGTCGCCAGAAAAATTCTACTTAAAGACAACAAAGCCGTTGGTATTGAGTTTGAAAAATCAGGAAAAATTATCAATGTTCATGCAAATAAAGAAGTCATTTCAAGCGCAGGTTCAATTGGCTCAGTTCAATTACTGCAACTGTCAGGCATAGGTCCAAAATCCGTCTTAGAAAACGCAGGCGTAGAGGTAAAGCATCAACTCTCTGGTGTTGGTGAAAACCTGCAAGATCACCTTGAGATTTACTTTCAATATCATTGTAACGAACCCATTACGCTGAACAGCAAATTAGACTTAGTTAGCAAAGGGCTCATTGGTGCCGAATGGATATTAACTCGCAAAGGGTTAGGCGCGACAAACCACTTTGAATCGTGTGCTTTTATTCGTTCTCGCAAAGGCTTGAAGTGGCCTAATCTTCAATATCACTTCTTACCTGCGGCGATGCGTTATGACGGACAAGCCGCATTTGATGGTCATGGATTTCAAGTTCATGTTGGTCCAAATAAACCAGAAAGCCGAGGAACAGTATCAATAATCTCAGCGGATCCTCACGCAAAACCAAAGATCGTTTTTAATTACATTTCGACTGAGCAAGATCGCCAAGATTGGCGCGATTGCATTCGCCTTACTCGTGAAATTCTATCTCAACCTTCAATGGATACATTCCGTGGTGAAGAAATTCAACCGGGTATTGAGGTCACTTCTGACGAGGCGATTGATGAATGGGTTAAGCAAAATGTAGAAAGTGCTTACCACCCTTCTTGTGGCTGCAAAATGGGCAATAAAGAAGACCCAATGGCTGTACTCGATGAACAGTGCCGCGTACGTGGAATTACGAATTTACGCGTTGTCGATTCTTCTGTATTCCCAACTATTCCGAATGGAAACTTAAATGCACCCACCATTATGGTTGCAGAACGTGCCGCCGATTTCATCCTTGGTAACCCTATGCTCACAGGGGAGCACGCACCCGTTTGGATAGCACCGGAATGGGAAGTGAAACAACGAATAAACGCACCAATAAGAGAGACAAGTTCACTCTCTTAAATAATAAGAAACACAAAAATACAGTCAGCATCGCCGTTCTAACCAATGGCGAAAGGAATCATTACAAGGAATTATTATGTCACTTACAAAAAAGACACTTGCCACATTAGCCATCAGCTCATTTGCTTTTAACGTGTATGCCAATCAATGTGAAACCGTACGTTTTGCAGATGTTGGTTGGACAGATATCACAGCAACAACCGCGGTCACCTCTGAATTACTTAAAGGTATGGGCTATAAAACCAAAACAGATCTTCTTTCTGTACCCGTTACTTACTCTTCAATGGCGAATGGTGACATCGATGTATTCTTAGGTAACTGGATGCCAACGATGGAAGGTGATATCGCTAAATACCGTGAAGCCGGCACAGTAGAAACCGTCCGAGCCAATTTAGAAGGCGCTAAATACACACTTGCTGTACCAAAATATGTCTACGACGCGGGTGTTACAAGCTTTGCTGATCTTGCAAAACATGCAGATAAATTCAAAGACCGTATCTACGGAATTGAGCCGGGTAACGATGGTAACCGTATTATCCAATCCATGATTGATGCTGATGCCTTTGGTCTTAAAGACTTCAGTGTTGTTGAATCAAGTGAAGCCGGAATGGTGTCGCAAGTTTCTCGTTCAGTGCGCCGTAGTCAATGGATTGTTTATTTAGGTTGGGCGCCGCATCCAATGAACAGCAATGTTGAAATGGAATATCTATCAGGCGGTGACGACTTCTTTGGTGCCAATTATGGCGGAGCAAGTGTTTATACCAATGTTCGTTCTAACTACCTTTCAGAGTGTAAAAACGTCGGCCAACTTCTTCAAAATCTAGAGTTCACACTAGAAATGGAAAACGAACTTATGGAAGCCATCCTAAACCAGAAAGTACAGCCAGAAAAAGCGGCTCAACAATGGTTAACGAAAAATCCGGAACAAGTAAAAGCATGGCTTGAAAACGTTACCTCTCTACAGGGTGATTCGGCCACAAAAGCGGTTACAGAATACCTAAAACAAATTAAAGCGTAATCAATAATGGTGGGTTTCGGCCCACCAGTCATTTAAGGAAATATTGTGAATTTTATTACAGAGCACAAAATCCCTGTTGGGCAATGGATGGAAACAGGCGTTGACTGGTTAACTATCAATGCCGCTGGTTTTTTTGATGCCATTTCATTTTTTCTAGAAACTATCATTCTCTTTTTAGTCGATGTATTTAAATGGATGCCACCTGCGCTTCCTATTCTTATGACCGCTGCCATTGCGTGGTATTTACACAGAAAACCATCATTAGTTATTTTTGTCGTCGCTGCATTATTGACGATTCTAAACCTCGGTTATTGGCAAGAAATGCTGGAAACCTTTGTCCTTGTTTTTGCAGCGACAACGATTTCCGTATTAATTGGCGTACCCATTGGGATCATGGCTGCACACCGACCTTGGCTTTATACCGTATTAAGGCCAATTCTTGATTTAATGCAAACCGTACCAACTTTTGTTTACTTGATCCCAACTCTCGTTTTATTCGGTTTAGGCATTGTGCCAGGATTAATCTCAACCATTATCTTTGCTATCGCCGCCCCTATTCGTCTTACGTATCTTGGTGTAACAAAAGTGCCGGGAGAGTTAATTGAAGCAGGCAAAGCATTTGGTGCAAGCCGCATGAAATTATTACTCAAAGTAGAATTACCTGCGGCACTACCAAGCATTATGGCCGGCATCACCCAATGTATAATGTTGTCATTATCAATGGTGGTTATTGCCGCACTTGTTGGTGCTGATGGCTTAGGTAAACCTGTTGTTCGAGCACTTAACACCGTAAATATCTCACAAGGTTTTGAAGCTGGATTAGCCATTGTTCTTGTCGCTATTATTCTTGATCGCTTATGTAAAGCACCGAATCAGAAGGAAGTATAATCATGGATGCCATTACTATAAAAAACCTCGACGTGGTGTTTGGAAAAAAAACTAAACAAGCATTGGAATTATTAGACCAAGGGAAAACTCGCCAAGAAATTATCGACGAGATAGGCCAAGTTGTCGGTGTTGATAATGTCTCTCTTTCAGTTAAAGAAGGCGAGATTTGCGTTCTAATGGGATTATCGGGTTCGGGTAAATCAAGTCTGCTTCGCGCCGTTAACGGATTAAATGAAGTAAGCCGCGGTGAGCTAATGATTAAGAATGGCGACAAACTTGTTGATGTCGCTCTGTGTGATGAAGAAACCTTACGCCATTTACGTACTCAGCGTGTGTCTATGGTCTTCCAAAACTTTGCGTTAATGCCATGGCTTACCGTGCTAGATAACGTTGCTTTTGGTTTAGAAATGCAAGGCATCGCAAAAAATGAACGCAGAGAAAGAGCTCGTGAACAAATTGAAATGGTTGGCCTTGCAGAATGGGAAACAAAATACCCTCATGAGCTTTCAGGCGGTATGCAACAACGTGTAGGCTTAGCTCGTGCATTTACGATGGATACGGACATTCTATTAATGGATGAACCCTTCTCGGCGCTTGATCCCCTCATTCGAGCTCAACTTCAAGATGAACTCCTTTTATTACAAACTAAACTGAATAAAACCATTTTGTTTGTTAGCCATGATTTAGATGAAGCGTTAAAAATTGGCAATAACATTGCGATCATGGAGTCAGGCAAGCTAATTCAGCATGGAAAACCAGAAGACATCGTGCTTAACCCAAAAACAGAATACGTGAAAGATTTTGTCGCTCATACTAATCCATTGAATGTATTAAAAGGTCGTTCATTAATGCAGCCTTTAGACTCACTTAAACAAGAAAATAACTGTTGGAAAATTTGTGACGCTAAAGATCTTTGGGTAAATCAGCGCCAAGGTAAATTGAATATTGAAGACCAACCAACGCTAACTTTAATTGAATGGAATGAATCAACGACAGATTTGTCTTCGATCAATCACTCAACACTGGTTATCGCAAATCCAGAGATTAGTATGCGTGATGCAATAAAGCTAAAACAGCGAAGCAATCACCCTATTTTACTGGTTGAACATAATCAATTAGTCGGGATTTTGGATAACAGCGAATTCTATAATGCGCTTATTGGTGATTTTCAGCTAAATAGTGCAGCGTAATACAATCGAGTAGGAGGAGGCCTCGCGGCCTCCGTCCTCTCACACCACCGTACAAGCGTGGGTCGCATACGGCGGTTCCGAATACATTTTCAGTGCCTTATACCCATCCAATAATGAGTATAATCCCATCTCCATCAGTTTTACGTTTGGAAGTGCATGATTCACTTGAGGTGTTCTTGAGAGTCTCCACCAACCTTTATCTGACATCGCTAATTTCCAAGCATTTCGCTCGCTTACACCCTCTTGGCGTAGCCACATCGCTATGCTGTATTTTCGCTTTCTCTGCTTCAGGCGGTAGCTCCGAAGTCGGCGTCTTATCCAACTGTCTAGAGTTCCCATTACACTCGGTTTTAAAGCCAATTTAAAGTAGTGTTGCCATCCTCTAAGATATTGAGTTAATTCTTTTATTATTGCCTTTAACTCTCTTCCTCGATTTCGTTTCGTTATCTCTCTGACCCGCTTTTTCATTCTTGCTTTCGCCTCTTTTGATAGACGGATCTGACCTGAGTAACTAAAACTGTGGCTTAGATAACTGCGCTCCGTTATTCTTGTCGCCGCACTTTTCTCTCGGTTAACCTTGAGTTTCAGTTTATGCTCTAAGAATACGGTGATCGAGTCTTTGACTCTCTCTGCAGCTTCCTGACTACTCACATAGATTTGGCAATCGTCTGCATATCGACAGAACTTATGCCCTCTACGTTCTAGCTCTTTATCTAGCTCATCTAATACTATATTAGATAGTAAAGGTGACAGAGGACCACCTTGTGGGGTTCCTCTTTGTCTACACTCTATTATCCCATTTCGCATCAGTCCACTTTGTAAATATGACCTAATTAACTTCAAAACTCGTTTATCTTCAATATCTTCTGCTAAACGATGCATCAATCTATCGTGATTAACGGTATCGAAATACTTTTCTAGATCTATATCTACAACGTATCCTCTTCCTTCTCTGATGTATTGACTCGCTGTCGCTAAGGCATTATGAGCGCTACGCATTGGCCTAAAACCAAAACTACTCTTCGAGAATTTTGGCTCATAAACTTCTGTTAACACTATCGTGATAGCTTGTTGAACTATTCGATCTAGAACCGTTGGTATTCCCAACTGCCTGACACCACCTTTAGCTTTCGGGATCTCAACACCCAAGACTGGTTGAGGTTGATAACTACCTTCTAATAAGGATTGACGCAATTGTTGTCCATTATCGCCTTGCTTGAGTTTATTAATGGTCGCTTCGATGCTGAGTCTATCAACTCCCGCACACCCTTTATTACTCTTCACTCGGCGTAATGCTGCGTTCAAATTAGTTGGAGCGCTAATGCGCTCTAGTAGTTGAGAGGTATTCACCAAGACTCGCCTTTCTTTCTACGCCAGATACGTTTGTTACGCTTTGTCACCGTCAGTGCTACTTGCGGTTTTACCAACTGGGACAGAGTGATGGGTTTCATCGTTGCTGTTACTCCACGTATTTGAGTGTTTAGCGGCTGCTTCTTGATATATTCGGTTCAGGCCTTCCTTTAAACTGTACTGGTTTAAAGTACTATGCCGTCGGCTGACTTCTTAACTTCCGTCGAGTGACATCACTGCCGCTCTAGTCTCTTTGAGACAAAGGCTAAGATCTCCCGAGGTAAGACGCTGTTCTTTCCCATGGTCATGCCTGATTTACTGCGACACACTTCTCGTCGAAACATAGGGTTATTCTATCTATAGCTAGGTTACCCAAGTTGTCACAGCCTACTATCAGATTTCTGTTCGTCACCACCATGTTTTGCCATTTGCTTCCTTCAGATTTCACCTCACGGTGAACACCCTTGCATAGGCTAACGGTTCTCGTTCGACTGAGCCCGTAGAGGACTTTCACCTCCTAGAACAACGCCATGCTCGGCGCACTAATCATAAAGTGATGATAGCTCTCATCACTTTATAATCAAGACCAATCCGAGTTATTAATTGAAAGAAAAAATGACACTCTATAAGCAAGCAAGACTAGAAAAGATTGAGAATAGTACCAACATCAGTACAATGCGGAAATCAACAACGTTGTAAACCATTCAATTTTGCATTTATACAAAGGTCTGTTACGTGGATAAACATGAAGAAGTTTTGGTCGCTATTCGTCAGATAATTCGAGCTATCGATTTACAATCGAAAAAACTGAACAAAGAATATGGATTAACCGGTCCTCAACTTATTTTAATGCGTGCGATTCAAAGTATGCATAATGTAACGATCAAAGAGCTGTCAAATCACACAAATGTAAGCCAAGCGACAACGACAACTATTATTGATCGCTTAGAACATAACGGCTACGTTCAACGTATTCGTAGCGAATCTGATCGACGAAAAGTACATGCTAATTTGACAGAGAAAGGAACTGAATTACTCAACAATGCTCCTCTCTCTTTGCAAGATAACTTCGTGAACAAATTCCATAAGTTAGAATCATGGGAGCAGAGCTTACTGTTATCATCAATGCAACGAGTATCTTCTATGATGAACGCTGAAGATATCGATGCCGCACCAGTATTGCAACTTGAAAGTATTGCAAAAATTTAAGTAGCTTGAGCTTGTTGCTCCAATAGCAAATAAAAGCCTCTATTTGAACTGACCCCCAATAATTGGACAACCAATTACTGAGGGTCTTTTTTATGTCCAAATATAGTCGTGAGCTAAAACTAATTATTGCTAAGCAGTGCTTAGTTAGTCGTACATCAATTCAATTATCTAAAGAATATTCGATATCTGCTCGTCAGATACGATATTGGACTCAAGTATTTTCTATCCATGGTAAAAACTCATTTTTACCAACTACACATGCCGATAATGCCAAAACAAAATTACAAGCATTGAAATTAATGTGGACTAACAGTTGGTCTCTCACTCACACTAGTGCAGTATTAAACTTATCCTCCCCTGGCACGCTATCAGTCTGGCTTAAAACATATAATGAAGCGGGGTTTAAGGGACTCAAGAATAGCAATATAGGAAGGCCTTCAATGAAATCATTATCCAATACTACACAAAAATCAGATGACGAAATGACCATTGAAGAGCTAAGAGAAGAGTTAAGTTATTTACGAACAGAGAATGCTGTTCTAAAAAAGTTCGAAGAGCTGAAACAGAAAAAACGCCAACAAACAAAGAAAAAGCGTTAATTGTTTTAGCTCTCAAAGCTAATTACCCTTTAAAATATTTACTTCGTATCACCAGTTTGGCAAAAAGTGTCTTCTATTATCAGGCTCAAATAAGTAGAAGGCCTGATACTTATGAGCATGAGTTAGAGATGATTGAGTCTATCTACCATGAACATAAAGGACGTTATGGCTATCGACGGATCCATTTAGCTATGCGAAGAAAAGGTGTAGAGCTGAATCATAAAACAGTACAAAGGCTGATGGCGCAACTAAACCTAAAATCTATAGTAAGACCCAAAAAATATCGTTCTTATCGAGGAGAGGTGGGTAAATCAGTCCCAAATGTACTTGAAAGGGATTTTAGTGCTACGAAACCAGATGAGAAATGGGTAACCGATGTAACAGAATTTAAAGTTAACGGACAAAAAGTTTACCTATCGCCAGTGGTTGATTTATTCAATCAAGAAGTTATCGCTTATAAAGTGACAAAGAATGCACGTTTACCGCTAGTCACGGATATGCTTAAAGAAGCAATAGGCAAACTAAGTAAGGGCTCGAAGCCAATTTTACACAGTGATCAAGGTTGGCAATATCGACATAAGACTTATCAACAGGAACTTGTAAAGCATAGGCTTCAACAAAGTATGTCTAGAAAAGGAAACTGCTTAGATAATGCAGTAGCTGAAAATTTCTTTGGTTTACTTAAAACTGAAATGTATCATGGATACATCTTCAAGGATGCAGATGAGTTAATAGAAAAGATCGAAGAATATATCGAGTATTACAATACGAAGCGGATTAAGGTAAAACTAAAAGGCCTGACTCCGATAGAATATCGAAACCAGGCCTTACAAGCCGCTTAACTAAAATGTCCAACTTAACGGGGTCACTTCAATTTCAAAAGAGGCTTTTTTTATTTATCCAATCAAAGATACATACACCTTAATTACCATACTGCAAGTTGATTAATTCTGTGTAAAATAAAACCATTCTTAACTTACGCATAAAGAGAAAGCATGGATAATTTTATCACTCAACTGTGGTTTTCAGCATCAATCACTGGGCCGATTTGCTTAATGCTTTTTCTAGGTGTCGCCCTTAAACGCATTCATTTAATTAACGATAATTTTATTGAAGTCGCTTCAAAGCTAGTATTCCAAGTAACCTTACCTGCTATGTTATTTTTGAGTATCGTAAATGCTGAACATGATTTTTCATCCAGTAGCCGTCTAATTATTTACGGATTAATCGCAAACTTTCTCTTTTTTTTATTCACAGTTTTTTCAACTAAGTTTATCTTTAAAAACAAGCAAGACCATGGTGTGATTATTCAGGGTGGATTCCGTGCAAATACAGCCATCATTGCACTTGCTTATGTTGCTAATGCGTATGGCGATTCAGGCGTAGCTCTTGCTGCTATTTATGTAGCTGCGACAACTGTCCTCTACAACATTCAAGCTGTCATCGCGTTAACACCAAAAGAAAAGCATAGCGAGAAGCAAGCCTTTGGTGTAATAGTTAAAACTCTCACTAAAAACCCATTAATCATCTCTATAATATTAGGTGTTGTGTGCTCACTTCTCTCTATTCCGATTCCAGATATGGTAACTCAAGCGGGGCAATATTTTGCAAACATGACACTACCTCTTGCCCTACTATGTGCAGGTGGCTCATTAGATCTCAATTCGATGAGAGAAAATCAAAGACCTACCTGGTTTGCAACAAGTTATAAACTTATATTAAGTCCAATATTTATTACCCTTGGAGGTATGTTGTTAGGCTTTAGGGGGCTAGATTTAGGTCTTTTATTCTTTATGAGTGCAGCTCCTACAGCCGCCGCTAGTTATGTAATGGCAAGAGCAATGGGGGGGAATTCAACACTGGCTGCAAATATAATAGCTCAAACAACAGTGGCATCATTAGTTACATGTACATTGGGAATATTTATTTTGTCTTCATTCAACTTACTTTAACGAGATATTCATCAGATGAATTATTTGGTGTTAAGTAAAAATTAAAACAATACGTTAATATCACCTTTTTTCTTTTTCTATAATCGTATGACTTAATGATTAACTAAACACTAAAAATGTTGATTTCACTGCATAAATCACAAGATAAGAATAAATCAACGCGACTAAAGTACAAATCCACCTCACGTCACAAAAGTTTATAAATGTTTCAGTATATTGAGCGCATTATTGTTATCAATCTATCAAAATAAGGCTCTTTATGAACATTTCTAAATCACTACTCGTACTTTCAGTCAGTTTAGCAATGGCTGGCTGTGGCTCAGATAGCAACGATTCTCCTACAACTTGTGAGACTGCTGATTCATGTACTAAGTTTACTGTTCTTCATACTAACGATAATCACGGCAGATTTTGGGAAAATAGTAAGGGCGAGTACGGCATGGCTGCTCGAAAAACACTTATTGACCAAATCCGTGCTGAAGTAAAAGAGAATGGTGGCGAATCCATTTTATTATCTGGTGGTGATATTAATACAGGTGTTCCAGAATCAGATATGCAGGATGCTGTGCCAGACTTTGTTGGTATGAATCTTTTGGGCTATGACGCAATGGCTCTTGGCAATCACGAATTCGATAATGCATTAGATGTACTTGAGAAGCAATCTGAGCTAGCTGATTTCCCAATGCTTGCTGCAAATATTTATGTAAAAGATACAGATGGTAATGTAACTGAAGAGCGCCTATTTGACCCATATAAAGTATTTACGATTAATGGATTGAAAGTTGCAGTGATTGGCTTAACCACAAAAGACACTGCGAAACTGGTTAATCCTGACAATGTATCAACTATCCATTTTGCAGATCCTCAAATTGAAATTGAAAAAGTCATTACTGAAATCAAAGAAAATGAAAACGTTGATTTAATTTTTGCAACAACCCACATGGGTCATTATGCTAATGGACAACATGGTAGTGAAGCTCCCGGTGATGTGCTATTAGCTCGCTCTCTAGAAGAGGGGCAATTAAACGCAATTATTGGTGGACACTCTCAAAACCCTGTATGTATGGAAGGTAATGAATACGCAGACTTTAACCCTGGCGATGCGTGTAAACCTGATCAACAAAATGGAACTTATATCATGCAGGCACATGAGTGGGGCAAATACGTTGGTCGTGCAGATTTCGAATTCTATGATGGTAAACTTCATTTAGCAAAATACGATTTAGTACCCGTAAATCTTAAAGAAAAAGACGAAAATGGTGACTACCAATACATTCAATCAGAAATAAAACCAGACGCTACGGTTAAATCTATTCTTTTACCATACCAACAAGAAGGTCAAGAACTACTAGATGTGGTGATCTCACATACTGATGACGTCCTTGTTGGTGACCGTAGTGTCGTTCGTTCAGAGCAAACTAACCTTGGTCACCTTTTAGGTCATGCATATCGCACTTATAACCTTGTTAATGCCGACTTTGGTGTGATGAACTCAGGAGGTGTACGTGATTCGATTCAACCAGGTGATGTAGCTTATCGTGATGTGTTAACAGTGCAACCGTTTGGTAACTTTGTAACTAAAGCAACAATGACAGGTCAAGAAGTTAAAGAGTACCTGGATGTTGTCGCGACAAAAACTGCGGGTTCTGGTGCTTATGCTCAACTGGATAATATCAGTTTAACCGTTGATTGTGATCTAAGCGACGTGACTATTCGTGATATTAACGGTAGAGGATTTGATTTACAGGATACATATACTTTCTCTGTGATCAGTTTTAGTGCTGCGGGTGGCGATGACTATCCAATCATTGATGTTGAATCAACACAAATAACAGACGCATCAGTACTTAGAGAATTCTTTGTTAATAACCCGCAAGTAACAGCAGCTGATTACGCACCGACTGATGGTAAATTGATTTACCTCAGCAGTGGTCAAGAAGTAAAAGGCTGCCCTGCGGTTCAATAAGACTTAACATATAAGAATTATTATCTACACACTAAGACCAAGTTATTCGATAACTTGGTCTTTATTTTTTAAACAGAGTAAAACATCTCAAAAAGTCATACCAGAACTTGTGTTAAAGCCACTCTATAGTCTATAAATTATATCTAAACGAAAAGAAATAATGCTCTCACTGTAACCTATGATAAAAATAACTACCCTTCAAAACTTGTGAGAAAGCAGAATATAGGCATAATGCCCTTTAAATTTTAATGTATAGTTCAAAAATACGTCACGATTTACGACGTTTATCTACGCTCATATGAGGTGCAATGAAAATACCAAACAGATTACTACCACTAGTTGAAGATGGTTTAATAGATGAAGTTCTAACCCAATTAATGAGCGGTAAAGAAGCCTCGGTCTACATTGTTCGTAGTGGTGATAACATTCAGTGTGCCAAAGTTTACAAAGAGATTGAACAGCGCAGCTTTAAACAAGCTGTAGCGTATCGTGAAGGTCGAAAGGTAAAAAACAGCCGTCGTGCTCGTGCAATGGAAAAAGGCTCTAAATTTGGCCGTGACGAGCAAGAAAAGGTATGGCAAAACGCAGAGATTGATGCGCTATACAAGCTATCTGAAGCTGACGTTCGTGTACCGACGCCTTATGGCTGCTTTGATGGTGTTCTCTTAATGGAATTAGTGACAAACGATGAAGGCTCTGTAGCCCCTCGTTTAAATGACATCACCTTAACAAAAGAACAAGCATTACGTGATCATGATTTAATGATTCAATACGTAACTCGTATGTTATGTGTAGGTATCGTGCATGGCGATTTATCTGAATTTAATGTATTAGTTGATCATCTAGGCCCTGTTATCATCGATTTACCTCAAGCTGTCGATGCCTCTGCAAACAACAATGCAAAATGGATGCTTGAGCGTGATGTGAACAACATGACGACTTACTATGGTCAATACGCACCTGAATTACTTGGCACCGAATACGCTAAAGAAATGTGGGCGCTGTATGAAATAGGCGAACTGACACCAAATACCAAACTTACTGGTGTATTTATTGATGATGGAAAAGATGCTGACGTTGATGGCTTAATGGCGGAAATTAATGCAGTAATGGAAGAGGCGCGCTTACGTAAAGAGCGCCAACTTGAAGATCAAGAACAAGATTAAACAATAAATACATTACAACCTAAGAGCTTCATTGGCAGATGATGGATTATCTGCCCTATAATGCCCTCTAACCTTTTCATCTTCTCTATTAAACTTATGATGCTCGATAAAGTAATCAACTTGATTTGCGGTTTCATTCGCATAGAGTAAGCTTGTATGAGAATGTTTTAAACACAGGTGATCACTTAGTTCAGGTAACAGTGTCTCTTCTACTGTTACTGTGCCATCTGAGGGCTGTTTGTCTCTTATAATCGGAGAGCGAATACCAATAGGTAGTGTTCCTGCAATAGAACCCACAGGGCAATCAGTTGTCAATTGATTTACATCTACCAAGCCTTGCTCTTTTGAGCTTCCTAAAATAAAACCCAATTTCATATTTTTAAGTTCTTTTGCAATAGAAGAACCTTGGAGCGGTGATCCAATAGTGACGACAGCATTGATTGGCGTATTAAGGTCTTGATGAGAATTAACAAAATGCACACCTAAAATGCCACCTAAGCTGTGCCCTACAACAACATTTTTTTGAGAAATAGACAAACAATTATGGATCCGTTTAAAAAGTAATGACTCATTAATCCGTAAGGAATTGTAAGTAATGACTTGTACTGTATGCCCTTTTTTCCTTAACCGAGAAGCCAGTGGTTTCATTACCACCCCATGCATATACAATCCATGCAACATCACAATGTTCGCCATTACCTTAATTCCTTTAATCCAAAGCTCTGTATTTGACTATATCAAGTCATAATAGTTCTTACATATTAAAAATATCATTTATTACGACTCGATACACAATGAATTAATAAATCGCGATCTAGAACAAATTATTAAATTAAAGGAGGTTAATTTTCAATAGAATCTGAACTTTCTTCTGCCTCATTATTCAACCATACCGTGAATAATTGATAGGTTAAACTCAATATTACAGCCCCTACAAACAAACCAACAATGCCGGACATCGCCATACCGCCTAATGCACCAAGTAAGATAACAATCATTGGTATATGAGAACCTCGACTTAATAATATTGGCTTTAAAAAGGCATCACTACTACTCACTAAGACACACCAAATAGAAAATAAAACCGCAGGAGTTGTGGTATCAACACTGAAAACATAAAAAATGACGGGTAACAGTACAAAAATTGGAGGCAATTGAATAATCGCAAAAACAAGCACTAAAAAAATCAATGGCCCCAAAGCTGGAGCAGGAATACCAATTACAGCCATTCCCAACCCTGCTAACGTAGTTTGTATTACAGCAACCCCTATAACACCTAAAACTACACTTCTTATCGTTTTCGTCGACAACTTAGTTAATGCTTCACCATGAGCTCCCGTTAACCGATTTGAAACTAAAATACAGGCTTGTTCACACTTAGCAGCATGAGACATAAAAATACCAGCAATAATAGTTGATACAATAAACTGAATAAAACCACCACCTAAAGAGCCAACAAGTGAAGCAGCTTTAGTTGCAATTGTTCGCACCTCTGCACTGTATTTAAAAAGCAAACTTTCAAGATTAGAGGAAGCCTGTGACATAAAAGAATAGGCTTCACTTCCAATTATTGGCCACTCTTGCATACTGGCTTTTGGTTTAGGGATCGCTATTGTTCCATCTTGGTAACCTAAAAATAGTTCAGTACCACTAGTGTAAATTCCCGTAGACAATGCCACCAATGGAACCAATAGCAATAAAACACCAATCATACTTAAGGCGATACTTATCTTACTTTCACTCAGCGAAGTCTTTTTATGAAAAAATTCCACTATTGGGTACAAGGCGGTCGCAATAATGCCACCCCACACCATAAGCAATAAGAATGGTTTTAAAATCGACAAGCACCATAAGACCAATACAGCAAGCGCACTGATTTTGATAAACGCATCGATTGCCTGGTTCGAAAAATTAGGTTCTAACTTCATAAATTGTCCTTGTTATCGACTATTTAACATCAACGTTTTCTTTGGTAAACCACCAACACAATAGTGATGCTATTGTCACCATCATAACCCCTTGCCAAAATTGGTTTGTTAATTCAATGTCTAAAATCCAAGCCGAAAAAAATGTAGATAATACTGGTGTGAAATATGAAAATGTCGCTAGTAATACCATGTTCCCACCAATAATACCTATATTCCATAACGCATAACCGCTTCCCATAATAATACCAGCTAAAAGTAGATCAATAGTCGCATTACTTGTCATCACGATTGCGCTTTCATTACTTATTGTATATTTGCACCAAAGTACTATAGCGGTTCCGATAAAAAACCAAGTGATGGCATTTTTACCATTGGCAAGCTTTTTGGTTATATTACAATAAATTGCCCACAAAAATGCACCAATTAATGCTAAAGAGTAACTAACTGGATTACTTTCTGCGTTATTTAAAAGTTGTGTGATAGATAATCCACTGTCTCCACTTAAAGTCCAAGCAACACCAAAAAATGATAATAAAATGGAAGGATAGATAATTTTGTTTACTGGTTTATTACTTGCAAGTACTGAAAATAATACCGTTAATGAAGGCCATAAATAATTAATAATACTCATTTCTATCGCTTGATTTCGGCTATTTGCCATACCAAGAGCTAATGATAAACACATTTCATAACTGATAAATAAAACGCCGCCAATCAGTAAATAACGTAAAGAAAAAATTCGTAACTTGGGCAATCCCATAACAATGACCAAAAATAGTGATCCAACACTATAGATCATTGCAGCACCACCAATAGGCCCTAATTGCTCAGTCACATTACGAAGCAAACCAACAATCATGCTCCACAATAAAATGGCAGTACAACCTGCGATGGTGTATTTATATGACGTATTCAATGACATATCCTATTTATGTAGGGAAAATAAACGATGCTACTCTATCATGTTGTTAATAAAAGACACCACACAGATGAATAAAAAGTCACAATATATAGAACAACACACTGAAAAGTGCATACTTATTTAACTTTAAATATTATCTTCAATGCCTTGTTTATGTAATAATTTATTTCGAACCTAAAAATTATTATGACTAAATGAGTAAATATAACTCGTAAATGATCATTTATTACAACATTTAACAATGTGAAGAACTATTATGCTAAAAAATTTATCGCTTAAAAATAAACTCGCTATATCAGCTAGTGCTGCAATTATACTTGGGGGAGTATTGGTTGAAGCTCTATCTTTTAATGCTTCGTTAGAACGATTAGATATTGAAGTAGAGCAACGCTTAGAAAGCACCACAGCTTCGTACAATCAATATGTTACAGATTGGATATTATCGAAAGAACGAGCTCTTACTTCTTTATCTAAGGATACCAATAAAAATGCAATTGTAACCCATTTAGAACAAGTTCGTGATTCTGCTAAATTTGATAATGTCTTCCTTGCTTATCCAAATGGATCTCAAGCTAATGCAAATGGTGTAACCCTCCCACCAGGTAATGATGACCCTAGAAAATGGGGCTGGTACACAAACGCAGTTGCTGCTCCTTCAAAAGTATTCATGGACAACCCAACGGTTGCCGCAGCGACAGGTGCTAATGTCGTATCACTCGGTAAAGCGATAAATTTACATGGACAACAAGTGGTATTAGGTGCAGATGTTGAAATCACCGATATTTTAAATAGTATGGAAAAAGTGATTATTCCTGGTGAAGGCTTTATGTTTATTGCCAATGAGCAGGGTAATGTTTTCACTCATCCAAATACAGAACTTCTCAATAAATCAGTTTCAACATTAGGGCTAAACTACTCAACAATTCAACAGGCTGCGAATCGTAATTCTGATATCTCTATTGAACTAGATGGTGAGAAATATATTCTTTATGCTCAAAAAATTGATGGCACAAGTTTGACTACCGTTAGTGTAATTAATTATGACTCTTTAGTTGCACCTCTATTTGATGCGGTATCTGGTCAAATCTTAGTCACAGCTCTTGTCGTAATAATATGTACTTTCTTATTCAATTTATTGTGTAATATTTTATTCCGTCCACTAAATAACGTTTCTCAAGCTTTAGCTCAAATCGCTAATGGTAGCGGTGATTTAACACAGCGTATTTATGTAGAAAATAAAGATGAAGTGGGCGAACTGGCAGATAATTTCAATACCTTCGTTGAAAGTTTACAGCTACTTATTCAACATATTCGTTTGCAATCACAGCAGCTTACTGAAGGCTCAGAGCAAAGTACAAACCGTGCAAATAACTCAGTGAAAGAGCTAAATTTACAACAGCAAGAAATTACAATGGTGGCAACTGCTGTTACTGAAATGGCATCTGCAACCCGTGAGATCGCTTCTCATGCTGAACAAACTGCAGAGGCAGCGCAAAATTCTTCAAGCAGCACTGAAAAAGGACACTCTTTGGTTGTAGACACAAAAGCATCAATTAACAGCCTAGCAAATGAAGTAAATGAAGCAAGCGCAGTAATTAGTGAGCTTCAGCAACATTCTCAAGAAATCAATACGGTGCTGGCAACAATTCAAGGCATTGCTGAACAAACTAACCTTTTAGCATTAAATGCAGCAATTGAAGCAGCACGTGCAGGAGAGCAAGGTCGTGGCTTTGCTGTTGTTGCCGATGAAGTGCGTGTTTTATCTCAACGCACTCATACTTCAACAGAAGAAATAAAATCAACGATTGATACTCTACAACAAACCACAAGCCGCGCAGTAAACTTGATGCAAAGCAGCTCTGAGTTAGCCAATAACTCAGTAGAAGATGCTGATCGTGCAACCTTAGCGCTAGAGGAGATAAGCTCATCAGTAACACTAATCAGCGATATGGCCACCCAAATAGCAACAGCGGCAGAGGAGCAAACTCACGTTACTGGTGAGATAACTCAAAATATAACATCTATTAAAGACGTGACAGATCTACTTGTTATCGATTCAACAGATAGTCTAGCTCAATCTCATTCACTCAAAGAACAAGCGGTTAATTTAAGTGAAAAAGTAGCTACATTTAAACTTTCATAGAAATCGTTCTAAATGGTAGAAGTGGTGCTTAACTCACCACTTCCACTGTTTTATGCTGAGGACCTAAATAAGTCCCTTCATCTATGTAATAACGTAAAGAGTCACTACACTCGGGACACTCAAAAATCTCATTGGGCTCAATGGCTTCCTCTTCAACCCATTCCCAACCGATATATTCTTCACAACTTGGACAGTCCATTTTATATTCCTCTTAACTATTTTCGGCGAGTGTAATTAACCTCAACTCGGGATAAGAAAGTCGAGAATATATTTTTCATACACTTAAATTAAACCAATAAGTCAGTAATGTTAATTTAGATGCGTAACAAGGCAAAATCATAAGTCAATAGCTTGCCTATTGCATTGATTTTAACGTAGTTAGGCGCTAAAGAAACAGTACTGAATGGCTTAGATTATTCCGAGTTGAGGTTAAATCACCTAAAAGCAAAAGTCATCATCTCACAGACGAAATAAATCGCTCCGCCCTCTTATCAAACAAGAAATTATCAATTACTCTTAATCTAATAATCTTTTGTTATCTGTTTTCAGGTTCATTTTTCTTGGTGATTTATGCTTAATCCTCTTTGGCTCAATACCTTTTTTACTTTGGTTGATATCGGCCATTTTACCCATACGGCAGAAAAACTCTTTATGACTCAGCCAGGGGTCAGTCAGCACATTAAAAAACTAGAACTGGCGTGCGGGTATGATTTGTTAAAACGAGAGGGGAAAAGCGTCGAGCTCACAGAGCAAGGTCGCCTAGTATACAATTATGCACACCAGCAGCGACGCGATGCAGCTAACCTAGTTGAAGCGTTAAGTTTTGATGACCCACATAAAGGATTATGTAAATTCGCTTGCTCAGGGGCGCTAGCTTTATCTCTATACCCAGAATTCATCAGCCTACAAAAAAGCCATCCCGATCTAGTGACCCATGTTGAGGTTGCACCAAATAGTAAAATATTAGATGAGATCCAGCGCGGACAAATTGATATTGGGATCGTAACTCATCAACCAACACCAAATCTATTTCGTAGTGAAGAAATTAGTAAAGAGCCACTCTGCTTAGTGTTACCAAAACACCATAAAAACACAGCCATAACTTGGGACGCCTTACTGGCATTAGGATTAATAAAACACCCCGATGCAGAGCATTATCTTTCACTTTATTTTGATTTTTGCCAAGATAAGGCCTTAGAAAAAAGCAATATTCATGAAATCCCAGTAACTAGCTACATTAATCAACTAAGCCAGATTCTATTGCCTATTGCACAAGGGATTGGATTTACGGTTCTTCCACAAAGTGCGATTGATGCCTTTCCTTATAAACAAGATTTACATATACATCGACCAACAGCTCCGGTTTTAGAGAGCTTATTTTTAGTACAAAAGAGAAATAGGGATTTACCAAAGAGATATCAAACTCTTATTGAAAAGCTTAAAGAAACACTGGCATAAGTTCTACTAGCTGTTTTTCATTTTCGCAATGACAAAATCTAAAAATGCACGAATATATGGCTTGGGATATTGAGCGTTTTTGTAAATCGCAAAAATTTCACCACTGCCATTTTCACCATGAGTTACTGCCCACTTAGGCAATACTGGGATTAATAGACCACTTTCAATGTAGTCCGCAGTCATCCAATCAGAGAGCAGCAGTACTCCTGTCCCTTTTAGTGCCGCATTCAATAGTGGTGAGCCTCCTTTTGAGATTAAATTTCCTGAGACTGAGGTCTTTTTCGCTACATTTCCCTTTTTAAAATACCAGTGGTTTCTCTGCCTTTCATGAGTAATGAGCAAGCAATTATGATGAACCAAATCATCCGGCTTCTCAATTGTCTCATGACTCGCTAGGTAATCAGGGGAAGCCACTAAAGATGTATTATTTTCCATTAACTTACGTGCTTTCAAACAGCTGTCTTGAGGAGTACCAATACGTATCGCTATATCAACATTTTCACTATGAAGATCCACCAAGTTGTTATCAAGCTCTAACTCTATCTGTACTTTTGGATATAAAGCTAAAAACTCAGGAATTAAAGGCGCTAACACTAAATTACCGAAGCTTTCAAACACAGAGATACGTAACATACCTTCAGGCTCTTCATTATGCAGGGCAAGATCACGAATGTTTTTTAATCAATTAAACGATCGATTTGACGATCAGATTTACCTGTGATCATATACCTCCTTTAACGAGGAGAATTCGATGCACATTGACCATTTTAAAGAACACTTTCATGAAATAACAGACCAAAGACAAGGTGCAAAAGTAACCTATTGCCTTTTTGAAGTTCTATTCGGCTCAATGTGTGCTGTTATTGCAGGAGCAAAAGGCTGGTTTGATATTAGAGAATACATTCTTGGTCATCACGCTTGGTTTGAACGTAATGGTATGTTTTTAAATGACATTCCTGTCGATGATACGATTGCTAGGATTGTTTCAAATATTGAACCAGAGCAATTTCATCAATGCTTCGTCTCTTGGATGTCTTCAGTGCATTCTTTAACTCAAGGCCAAGTCGTTGCTATTGATGGCAAGACACTTCGTGGCTCTTATGATCGAGACGACCGCTCAAGTACTATCCATATGGTGAGTGCTTACGCCTCTTCAAACAAATTGGTTTTAGGGCAGTTAAAAACAGAGCAAAAAAGTAATGAAATAACAGCTATTCCAGAGCTTATTAAGATGCTTGATATTAAAGGCGCATTAGTGACTATTGATGCCATGGCATGCCAAACGGCAATAGCCAAAGTCATAATAGATAAGGGCGCAGACTACTTATTAGCAGTAAAAAACAATCAAGGCTCGCTACGCAAATCTGTTGAAAAAGCATTTTCAAATCAACGCTCTACAGTAAACAAACTCATTAACCTTGAGCAAGGTCATGGCCGTATTGAATCACGTCAAAGTTATGTATTACCAAGTACAGCTCTAGAAGGTAACTTTTCTCGTTGGAAAGGCTTAAAAAGTATCATCATGATTGAAAGCTTTCGTGCCATTAAAGGAAAACAGCCCAGTCTAGAATATCGTTATTACATTAGCTCAAAAGAATTAAGTGCAGAGCAAGCAGCAGTGGCGGTCAGAGAGCATTGGGGGATCGAATCAATGCACTGGGTACTCGATGTCAGCATGAATGAAGATGCTTGCTCTATATTCAAAGATAATGGTGCCGAAAACCTTTCCTGCTTACGACACATGAGCTTGAACATGCTCAGAGCTGAGCCCACAAAACTGAGTATCGTGGGTAAACAAAAGCGATGCATGATGAATACTTCAATGCTTGAATCTGTTTTAACGGCAGGTTTTTTCTCAGAGGTTAAAATTTAACCACTCATGCGGTTGCCCTGCTTCATTATGCCCCTTCATTTCACTCAATAACTTATCACTGTCTTGCAGCAACTTAATTGATTGTTGATGAAAATAAAGCCCTTCTTCAGTCAAAATTAACTGGCGTGTACTTCTTTTAAATAATGTCGTCTGCACTTTATTTTCAAGGTTATCGATATTTCTCGCAACCGATGATGGAGCCATATGTAACGCATGGCCAGCTTGAGAAAAGCTACCAGACTCTACCACCTGATCAAATATTCGGATTAAATCTAACACACCATCACCTTTGCGTTTTATGCAAAATTACTTCAGTTTTAATGCCTATTCTCTCCCTTTATCGAATTATGCACAATACACACATCGCAATAAAGCGCTAACAAAAAACATAAAGAGAGATTAATTATGACTACACGTATTGATATTGCAAAAGTCCAACCAAAAGCTCTAAATGCAATGCTTTCTATTGAATCTTACCTAGCTAACGTGACGTTATCTGCTGAATTAAAAGAGCTAATTAAGATCCGTGCTTCCATGATCAACAAGTGTGCTTATTGTATTCAAATGCATGTACCAGAAGCAGAAAAAGTAGGAGTTGAATCTCAAAAGCTTTTCGCTCTTGCTGCATGGAAAGAGTCACCACTATTCAACGCCACAGAACGTGCTGTATTAGCATTAACAGATGACATGACACTAATCGCTCATGATGGTGTTTCAGATACAGTCTATCAAGAAGCTTTAGATGTTCTGGGTGAAGAACAACTAGCACAAACAATGATGCAAGTGATCATGATTAACGCTTGGAATCGCTTTGCATTAGCAACACAAATGACGCACTAATCAACCGTATTAACAGCCCTTATAGTCATGTTCACTAGTTATTACAATGAACATGGCTAGCTTTTTCATCACAAAATGAGAACAGAATGAAACGTATTTTAGTCTTACTTGCACACCCTTTAATTGAAAGCTCCACGATTAACCGAACGTTGGTAGAAGCCTTATCTAAGCATAAACAAATCACAATACATAACTTGTACCAAGCTTATCCAAATTTCCAGATTGATGTTGAGAAAGAAAAAGAGTTGCTGCTTTGTCATGACATTATCGTGTTTGTATTCCCAATCTATTGGTACTCTAGCCCATCTTTATTAAAAGAATGGCAAGATTGCGTTTTAGAATATGGGTTTGCTTATGGATCTAAAGGCAATAAGCTTCACGGTAAAACATTATTATGCATGACAAGTACAGGCAGTTCGCTTTCGGCTTATCAACCAGATGACAGCCAAGAGTCAATCCTGAAAACCTTATTGATGCCTATTGAAAAAATGGCTCAAGATACAGGATTAAATTATCTCGAACCAATTACGCTATATGGTTCAAGAACAGCAGTAGAAGAAGGTCGATTAGCCTCTCACGTTACTTATTGTATGGATAAAATAAATGCGTTGTTGTCTGAAGAATAAAAGAAAGGTTTATTATATCGAGCGTGGGTATTTCAGCAGTGTCTTAATGTTTTGCAAAGCCCTAAAACCAAAAAACTCCTGATTATCAGGAGTTTTCTATTTTTACCACTTTTTAGCCGTGTCTTTTGCAGTGTCTTTCCAATATTGAATTCGTGCACGTTGCAACTGGGCTTTTCTTGTTCTTTTCATAAGATACTTCCTTTAATCTCTCGCTCATCTTTGAGCTGCTGTCATAATTCTTAATGACCTATTCAATCTATAGTAGAGTTGAGTTCTTTGCGAGGATCAAGATCACGAATATTTAAAAGTACTGCATGTTTTTACGTGAAATTTATGAGGAAGGTAACATTATATCAATATTCGTAAGTTATTAGCCAAATAGTTGCCTAAATCATCTAATTAATTACATTGGGATAAAAAGAGAAAGTTGGATGTATATGATAAAGCTATCAATAAAATAAACCCATTATTATTTTTAAATTATATGGATAGTTTCAATAGCTTATGATTACCTTGTACGTGAACCATACGTACTTAGTAAATTTTATTGGGGACCATTAATAGATTTGTAGAGAATAATATGGCTGATGCTTTCTTGAGGGAAGCCAATAGTAATGATGTTTAAAAAGCGTGACACCAATTAAAACGAAATTAAAAAATCACCAATAGGTTGATTATTGCTATCGGTAATACTTCCTTTACCTGTCTCTTCACAGTATGAAAAATCAATATCAAACGAGTCTAACTCGCCTTTCATTAGTATGTTACGTAATAAAACATCACTGTTTAGTTGATGAATTAGCGCGTCCCACGAAACATTATTTTTAAAAATAGTAAAATTTACGTTCATTAAATACCTTTGGGTTTTTATAAATTAGAGTTTTTATTAATTTTCGACCAGATATAAAGATACAGCGAGGCTAAAAATTATTAAAATAGAGTAATAGATTTGTGTTACAGAAAAATGATTGGATTAAAACTAAGATGGTAGAAGTAACTAAGAGATTTTTTGACAAGTACAAAACAGGAGCAGATGTTTGAAATGTTGATATCTTACAAAGTAGAACTAAATCGAGTATTAATAAAGCATTTAAAAGTAGCGCAGATGATACTGAATATCATCTACGCAACTTATTTGAAATTAAGCAGCTACAACGTTAGCAGCTTGAGGGCCTTTTTGGCCTTGCTCAACTTCAAAAGAAACTTTTTGGCCTTCAGCAAGAGTTTTGAAACCCTCTGAAGCGATAGCACGGAAATGTACGAATACGTCAGCGCCGCCGTTATCTTGAGTGATAAAACCGAAACCTTTCTCTTCGTTAAACCATTTAACGATACCAGTTGTTTTAGACATGTAATGTCCCTTATATATATATAAATTCATAAAAAATCGCATAATGCGATACGCTTAGAGCTTGAATTATTAAATGCGACGACAAAGCTAAGGGAAAGACTGAGAATAACAACATTACGAAGAAATACTAAGGCTTACTTTACTTGATGTTCATTAAACAACTCTGAGCAACAGAGCGAGATGAATAATACCTCAGTGCTAAAAATTGTAAAGAAGTTTCTTCAATTATTTTACTGTTTTTGTACCCAATTCGATTAAATAAAATTAGAGAGCCCTTATAAAAATACCGTCTACCCACAGCATATAGACGGTATACCCTCTCAACTAAATCAAAGTAATTGGTTAGTCAATTAACTCGATATCACCAGGCTTCCATGTTTTGTCATACCATGCCTCTTCTGGGCCATATAAACGTAATAGCGTAAACCATCCTTTACCAGGTATTGTTTGTATCCAGTTCTCTTTCCTTTGTTTTGGCGCGGTTGGACCAAAGAAAATATCTACAGAACCATCTGAGTTCTTCACAAAATCATCTCGTTGATTATTTTTACTTGGTAATGGTTGTTCGGTTTGTAGCTCTGAACGAGTCTGAGGGTCATAAGCGACAACTGACCAAAAATTCTTAGCAGGAACATTTGCTGGAATATTCAGTTTATAATTCTTTCCGCCATCTAAATAGTCACCACCTTTCGCTTTATCAACCATGGCATATTGAGATCCCTTTCCTATCATTTTTAATGCCATCGCAGGAGTATTAACCGTAGCCATATAGAAGAAGTAAGTACGAGCATCTAAATTGCGCCCTCCTTCTCCTCCATCAATTAACCATTGATAATCTTTTCCGATAAATGCCGTTTTCCATAAACGATCTTCATAGATATACGCTTTTTTTTCTCTTGGTTGAAACATCAAAGTACGAGCTGTTGCATTACCGATAGCGACACCATCTTGCAAGATCTCTTGCATTCTTTCATCCGGCATAAATGGTTTATTTTTTTGGATTCCAATACTTGCCATCAAGCCTCTTAATTCAGGATCAAGAAAACTCACCGGCTCTTTATCTAATACTGGTTTAAGCTCTGCATAAAAATGAGCATCATTAGCATGAACCGTATTAAATGATTTCTTACTGCCAGAGATAAATTCCATTTTTGGTTTTACATCTTTTTTCGCTAATGGATAAATTTTTAACTCATTTTTGTATGCATTTACCGCTGAATCCGTTTTTCCATCTTTCAAGAAACCACGTGCGATAAACCAATTAGTATAGCTTGTTGATTGTGATACAAAGTACCCTTTCGGTATCTCTCCTTTATAATTTGGTGGCAAAATAAGGTACTTCCCTCCTTTACCTTTGTCAGGGCCAACAATACCAAGGTCTGTCACAAATCGAAAAAACGCATCATTAACAGTGGTCGGTCCCATCCCTGCGGGAACTTCAATTATCGTAGGGCCATCTCTCTCTAAATCCAAAAAGGCTGATGCATAAACGGTATCGGTATTCCCGGTCAAAAATAGTGGGTTTGAATCCATCAACTTATCAAAGAGAACCACTTGATTTGATTTTGTGACTCCTAACTCTTCATGACCAAGCCTTAATGCCTCTATTGAAGCCATAGGTATCGCATTTAAGAAAACCTCAGTAGCACGAATGGTATCAAGGTTGTCGTAAATCTTTTGAGTTGTCTCTAAGCTTGGTGCACCATCTTTAAATTCAAGATCCCCAATACTGGTTTCTACACTATCTGGCGTCATTATGCTTTTAGGAATATCAGTATTATAGTTCTCTGTAGATACCGCACTGCTTGAAAATACGAACCCTGTAAACAATGCTAAAAGTTTCAATTTAGATTTGATCATATTCTTACCTCAATCATTCATATTCGCCCTAACATAACAAGTTATGGCTATGGCGTTCACGTTACATAAATCTTAGTTCACTATCGATAATCTGCTGATTATTATCGCTGTTTCTTATTTTACTGAATTTATCTTAACCAATTAACGAACTCATTTTTGATAATGAATATTCTTAGATTTGAGTTTGTGCCATACTGTTTTAGGGACATTAAGTAAGAAGAATTCACGGATGACAAGTAGCATTGATTTAAATTTATATCGATTTTTGACCACGCTTTATCAATGGACAACCGTTGATAAAACTATCCATAAATTGAATATCAGCAAAGCCACCTTTAATCGACATTTGTCTGATTGTCGAAATCTATTTGAAAATGAGTTATTTATCGCTGAAAAAGGAAAATATGAACCCACCGCATTTATGATTAACCTGCACAAAGAAATAGAAGAACCATTAAATTTTTTAAATGACATCAATGGAATATCTACTACTCTTTATGCCAAGAAAAAGAAAATCGAGTTGGCTTTTTATCTGCCCACTACCTTAAATGAAATATTCTCTCTGCAATTGATAGAATATGCCTTAGAGCAAGATCCTGAAACTAAATTATCTTTTCAAGATTGGGCTTTAAATGACATTGAATCTCCAAAAAAGAATACGTTACCTGTTGGGATTACTGGATACCCACAAACCGTCAATCATCGTGTGATAGATAAAAAACTAGGGAGCTTAGCGCTTTTTATTTATTTACCGAAAAAACATCCGTTAGCGAATAATTCATTTGTTGAGTTAAAGAAACTAGAAAACCAAGCAACGGTTAGAATAACGATGGGAAGTGTTGATACACATCGTTATTACCAACGAATATTTACTGAAACAGGCATCCGATTACAACAGAACCTCACCGTAGCAAATACATCTATTGCTTTAGCGTGCGTAGCTAAAGGCCATCACGTTTTTGTCTCATTTGATTCGTCAGATACAGAGTTACCAGCAAATGTAGTAAAAGTGCCATTAAAACTTGAGGGAAAAAAAATGAAGTTTGATTTAGGTATGCAATATCACCGATCTTATTACCAACATCCAATCATCACACAAATAGAAGCCGTGATTAAAGACGTAATAAAAAACTATCCTTCCACAGAAACCGTATGACATTTTTTTCACATTACAAACTCCATAATCGGCACCAACTTCTTAATACTGAGTACAACCAATGAAAAAATCATTCTTATCCATTTCAATTCTTACTTCTTTATGTTCATTTTCTTCATTTGCAGAGCTAAGCGATGAAGCTGGCTTTGGTGGTGAAATTTCATTAAATACTGGTGTTTTTTCACAAACTTCTAATCTCAACACTGATAATGAAGATGCACTAACAGACCTCAATTCTGAAGGCGAATCAAGCAGTGACTTTATGGTGCTACCTTTAGGCACTGTCAGCTATACATTTGGCCAAGATTTAAACCATCAAATATATTTTGGTACGGCTCGTGAAGATATTGCGGTAGGTGATTTTGCTTTAGAGTTAGGTTACAAGCACCAACTTGATTCAGGCATGATTATCGATGCCGCTTTCTTACCTACAATCATGGCAAACGAAACGTGGGAAGACCCATTCTTAACTGGATCAAAACGTGAAGTAACCGATGAAACAGGTAACGCTTACCGGCTACAACTAATTGATATTGCAGGTTCTGATTTCTCTTTAGATATGGCATACGCAACAATCGATGTTGATAATGAGACTTCTGGCTCTCAATTCTCTCAAAAAGATCAAGAAGCTCTACAACGTGATGGCAGTTTAATTTTCCTTAAAGGTGAATATAAATACATGCTAGATCGTTCATCAGGCCTAATCCCCTCTCTAAGTTACACTATCCGCTCTGCTGATGGTGATGCGATGGCCTATAACGCAATCGGTGCTGATTTAACTTATTTTAAAGTCCTTGATAAGCACCAATTTGCACTAACGGCAGGTTACACAAATCGTAGCTACGATGGTTCAAATCCGGTGTTTGATAAAACTCGTAATGATAATGAGATTAGCTTATTTGCCGCATATGAATACGATAATCTAATGGGCTGGGAAGATGTATCATTTATCTCATTTGCAGGTTACGGCAGCAGTAGCTCTAACATCGAGTTTTATAATGAATCAGAATACTTAATGTCTATCGGTGTTAACTACAAATTTTAGTTCAACGCTGATGATTGCTAAAAAAGTAATCTAAATTTACTGATTAATACACTTAAAATATGCTCCGTTTTAGTTATGATGTTTTTATACATATGGCATTAACTAACATTTAGCGGAGCATCTAATACATGAAAAAAATTGTCCCATTTATTCTTCTCGCCTTTTTTAGCCTACGTTTATTTGCTTCTGTTGGCCCTCATCTGCAACAGTTAGAACATGATAGTTTCACTATTCTACGATCTGTCCTTATCGTTGGTGCATTTTGTTTTGCCATCTCTCTAATTATCAAAAGATTTAAAAAACCGTCTAAAACAAACCTTAATTCTAAAGAAGAGTAGAGCACTCCTAAGTATCTCTAACTTGAATTCATTTCCGTTTTTACTAAAAAGTTCATCAAACTTATGAAGTATCATCAATAATACTCCATTTACACTAGATATTTGAGACGAATAGCACACAATAAATACAAAATAGAGCTAAAATAATAGATTCTATTCACTGCATTTATGGGATTTTACAAATTAATTACCTCGTTAATCTCTCATGCAGAATATCTACAATATAAATGGACTTTACGCTCATGAAAAAAATAACCTTACTCTCTTTAAGCATTGGTACAGCACTATTAAGTACTAATCTATACGCGGCAAACCAAGTGGCTGACGCTCGCGGTAATGCTATGGGTAACACTGGTGTTGCTTCTGCTGACTATCTTGTCGCTCCATTTTATAATCCCGCTCTCGCGACAAGTTTTAAAGAAAATGATGATTTTGCTTTTTTGCTACCTGCGATTGGTGCTTCTGCACGTGATAGCGATGATACGTTAACAACTATTGATGATCTTCAATCATCTATTGAAGAGTTTGAAAATTCAACAACACCTTCTCAAGGACAAGTTGACGAACTTAATGGATATTTAGATCAACTTGAAAACAATAAACCACTAACCGTTACTGCTGGACTTGGCTTTGCAATTGCGCTGCCAACAAAAACCGTTGCTCTAAATTTATATGGCCGAGGATATACCGAGATTATTGCAGCACCTGATGTTGCTGCAAATACTGGCTCTACACCTATTGATGTTGAACAACGTTACCAAAATTCAAATGTTGATATGGTCGCTTTTGGCTATGCTGAATTTGGCCTAGCAATTGCGAAAGAGTTTACAATTGCTGAAGAAAAGGTCTCTTTTGGTGTTACTCCTAAATATCAACAAATGACTACTTATGCACAACGTACTACGATTGAAGATTTTGATATCGACAATTACGATGAAACTGAAATTACAGAAAATGCCTTCAACATTGATTTAGGTGCAGTTTGGTACAAGGGTAACTTCCGTACTGCATTGGCAATAAAAGATATTATTGCTCAAGAAATTGACGCAGAACATCATGGCTTAAAAGATACTTATGAGTTAAACACTCAAGCTACTCTGGGTTTTGCTTATGCAGCTGAATACTTCACAGCAGCCTTTGACGCCGATTTAACAAAACAAACTCGTTTTACAAGCTTGAAAGATGATACCCAGTTTTTACGCTTTGGTATTGAAGGAAATGCTTGGGGTTGGGCACAGTTACGTGCTGGCTATGAAATGGATTTAGAAGATACATTAGAAAACTCAATTACCGCTGGTATCGGAATTAGTCCTTTCGATGTTGTTAGTTTAGATATTGCAGGCTCATATGCTGGTGAAAACCAATTTGGTGCATCGGGTAACTTAGCTTTTACTTTTTAACCAGAACTTAATGCATAAAGCCTAATCGGATTAGTTTTTTGAACAAAAAGGCGGACCCAATATTGAGTCCGCCTTTCTTCATTAAAACACACCTTTATCAATTAAAAACTATAATGCCAGTGCCGACATTGCTGTTTTTAATTGCTGCACCAATTCTTCGTTACGTAGCTCGCCTTTTTCCATATCAAAGTTATCGTAAAAACTTGGAATAGAAAGAGAACCTTTTACATCTGCTGCAAAGTAAGGAGCAGAGCCTGTTGCGGCAGCAAGTACGGTCGCTGCACCACCAGGGCCAGGTGATGTTGCTAACATGATTACAGGCTTACCTTGATAGACCTTCATATCAATACGAGAAGTCCAATCAAACACATTTTTAAATGCCGCAGCATAAGAACCATTATGCTCTGCATATGAGATAACAATCGCATCGGCTTCACCAATTTTTTGGAAAAAACGTTTTGCAGGCTCAGGCTGACCTAGTTCTTTCTCTTTATCTTCACTAAAGATTGGCATTTCAAAGTCATTTAGATCTAAAACGTCTATGTCAGAATTAGGCACCAAGCTGGCTGCGTAAGTGGCCAATTGTTTGTTAATTGATGTTGAACTGCTGCTTGCTGCTAATGCTAAAATTTTCATAAGAGTACCTTCATATTCGATTAAGTAAAAAGAGTAGTTAATTCTCAGCTCTTTTCAAATGTCTTGTTCTTTTTTGCGATGGAGTAACTATAGTTCATTCACGAACGTTGATTAATAACCTAAATGTGCAATGATTATTTCCATATGACTCGTAATATAAGTGTGAATAAGTTAATTATGGCCTTTAATTCAGCGTTATTTGATGGAATGGTAATTTTTGTTGAGGTCGTCACTAGTGGTAGCTTTACTCAAGCAGCTCACAATAGTGGGCATTCAACGTCCTATATAAGTAAAGAAATCGGAAAATTAGAAGAACGGTTAGGCATCCGTTTATTACACCGTACAACACGGACACTACGATTAACTCCTGAAGGAGAGTTGTATTTTCAACAGTGCCAACAATTAATTGAAGATGCACAAATGGCTGAGAACGCAGTTACTGGTCAACAAGCTACTCCAAAAGGACGTCTTAAGGTAAGTTGCCCTGTTGGCTTTGCACTTTCTCGTTTACGTCCTATTCTTGGTAAGTTTGCTGATCGCTATCCTGATATCACATTAGAACTCGATTTAAATGATCGTAAAATAGATATTGTGGCAGAAGGATTTGATATGGCGATCCGTGCATCTCATCAACTTGAAGACTCAAGCTTGATCAGCCGTCGATTTTTAAGCTCCCAAGCTGTGGTCATCGCCTCTCCTGATTACTTGAAAAAATATGGAGCTCCGATTCATCCCTTAGAGCTAACTAATCATAAAACCATTGGTTACGCTTATGTAAAGCAAGGCACGGTGTGGGATTTTATCGATAAAGAAAACAAAGAGCTACCAGTGCCACTTCAAAGTCAAGTGATTACTAATAACTCATTTATGGAGCTATCATTATGTTTGGCAGGGCAAGGGATAACTCGCATTCCAAAATTCCACTTAACTGATGAGTTAGAAACCGGAAAGTTGGTTGAGCTGTTTTCAGATTACCCCAAACTTACCATTGATGTATTTGTTGTTTATCCAAGTCGTAAACATATGTCTGCCAAGGTACGCTGCTTTTTAGATTTCATTACCGAGCACCTTGGTGAATAGTTTATAAGAGTTACTCTTCTAACAGGGCCTCAAAGCGATCTAGCCCTCGTAATGGATCAAAATCTGTTTCTTCAATAACGAGCTCACGCATTGAAGAACTCGCAGTAATTGAACGTTGTAGATCATCAATAGCCTGAACTTCTGCACCCAATTGAGCATACGCACACGCACGTTGAAATAGTGCATGTGCGTTTTGATCATCCACTTCCAGAACTCGGTTACATAAATTTAAAGCCCAATGAAATTCACGCATCTCCATCGCAGCATCCGCTTTATAGGTTAATGCTTCTAAATCCCCAGGTCTGACTTTTAAAATTTCATCGTATACATCCATTTTTTGCTCGGCAGTTTGAACGTTTTGTGCTCGTAGCCACAAGTTATGGACTTCATTGATGATTTCAATTTCACGGTTATTCTCTGTAATTATTCGTGTTTTACGTTTTAAATCTCGCTCTAATGCCCCAAATTTTTTTTCATAATCTTGGGCAATTTTAGAGAGCTGTTTATCTGCCATCTCTCTGGTGTTTTGCTTCATTTCCTTTAGAGACTGCCAACCAATCAAAGCAACTAAAGAAGCAACGGCTGCAATAACATAGAAGAAATAGGTCACGGTTACATTAGAATAATTAAGGGACTTATCCGCAACAGCAAGCTCCCTGTCTGTAATTTGGATGATCATTCTTTTTTCTAAATCTTGTTGCTCTGTCCGTAATGCTTTCAATTCATCAAGAATGTAACGCTCCATTAATGGTCGGTCTAAATACTCTTGTTCTGAATAACTCACCTCTTCAGCTTGAATTGAAAGCGAGGTAAAAATAAGCATGGCAAGCAGACAGAGAGATCGATACATAAAAATGGCCTTATTAATCGTGTAATTACGGATTGATATGTTTAAAGATAACATATCCAAGTCGCTTACATTGTCTTAACAAGGCAATCAGCTAGAAATAATTAAAATCCCATCACCATAGAACCAACTAACAACCCTGCCATGCTGTAGTTAAATATTTTCAAATGACTCGGGTTCGTTAATCTTTTTTGTAACTGCTTTCCTGCGGCCGTCCAAAAGCTAACAGTTGGCACATTAATGCAAATAAACACGAATGCGATTAGAAATACACTAAACATATCAGCATTAGTCGCGTAAATACTCATTACCGATAATGCCATAGACCACCCCTTTGGATTTATCCACTGAAAGCTTGCCGCTTGCAAAAATGACATTGGCTTATAATCGCCATTAATATTATCTACAGGCTTACTACTCGCGATTTTATAGGCCAGATACAATAAATAGGCTGCACTGATAATTTGTAATGCTTTCTCTAGTTGTGGATAGGTATGAAAAATTTGAACCAAACCAAATCCTACTAATATCAGCATAAACGCAAAACCGAAGATCACACCCAGCATATGGGGAATAGTTCGCACAAAACCAACGTTCGCTCCAGAAGTCATCAACATAATGTTATTTGGACCAGGCGTAAACGCGCCAACAAAAGCAAACGTGGTTAAAGCAAGTAAATAGGTGTAATCCATAATGAGCATCTTATAAAAGTAAATTCTGCTTGTATCTTAATGCGAGACTGAGTAAATTTTCTGTCTATATTTGCTTAAAATAAATTAAATACGCAAGGATTAGTCGCTATGGATAGATTTGACGAAAGAATATTGCAAGAGTTAAAAAGGAATGGTCGATTAACTAATGTTGAGCTTTCAGAGCGCATTGGATTATCACCATCAGCCACACTGAGACGAGTGCAAGAATTAGAACGAAATGAAACGATTCAAGGCTACCGAGCGGTATTAAATCCAAAAAAATGCGGAGTGTGGTTTGTAGCGTATGTGACGATTGGATTATCTAATCACAGCAAACAATCACAAAAAGATTTTGAAGCTCAGATAATGGAATCGAAAGAAGTAACAGAATGCCACAATATTACAGGAGCAAATGAATATTTATTACGCGTTGAGACTGAGAGCCTCTCATCTTATAAGCAGTTTCATTCAAACGTACTTGGAGAGATCTCTCAGGTCAACTCAATCGGTACATTAGTGGTTATGGACACGCCTAAAGATGAACGAACTTAGACGTGTAATAGCTTTCCCACTGGACTCTCTTTCTTAATATGATGCAATTGCTTAGCTGCACTTATTATCATTTTCACAGGAACAACAATAAAATACAGTGATGCAATTACCACCATCATAGGGTCGGCAAATTGAGCATAGTCAGCAAAAGGAGTCATTAGCAAAATTTTTGCAATCATGAAGCCTCCAAGAACAGCTGCACTGATCACTGTATCCATTAGCCATTGCGTTGCTTCAGCATCTACCAAGGTTGAATCAATTTTATTACTTTGAGATTTCATCACCCAATAAGTAAAGTAACAACCTATTAAATTGACCACACCAAAAACCAAAGCAATACCGGTATTAACATCGCGGCCACCTTGTATTATCGCCTCAACTGCAGAAATGAAAGAAAGCATACACATTAAAGTAATTGCAATCCCTTTAAATAAAATCACTCCAGATTCAATTACCTTAACCTGCTTGATTTCTTTTGCAACTGACTCTTTGCGAATATAAATCGCTGCACATAGTGATATTAATGTTAACGCTAAACTGACTAAAGAATATACGCCATCAAACACAATTACTAATGAGTTAATCCACACTCCTAGACCTATCCCCATTAATGCAAACACGAATGCAGATCCGGTTGAGATCATCAATAATTGCCTTTCTTTTCTGATTGAATCAGACATTCTTTGCTCCATTGGCTTATTTTTATCCTTTTGATTTATAGAACCCATCATAGCGTTATCATTGATGATATGATAACTAGTCAGCGTCAGCTTTTTCGTCGCTCAATCGAATTAAAGGAATTAATGTGAAAACCAGTCAAATTGAAATGTTTTTATATACGGTTGAAACTGGCTCTATTGCAGAAGCCGCGCGTAAATTACAAAAAAGTCGCACAACCGTAAGTGCTGCACTCAATACATTGGAAGATGAACTTGGTGTTTCTCTATTAAGTCGTACAGGTAATCGTATTACCCCTACAGAGATTGGGGCGTCGATTGCGAATGATTGCCAGCGTATGTTGCTTATCAGCAATGATATTACGAGTAAATGCTCACAATATAATGCAGGTATCGCCTCAACAATTAGAGTTGTAAGAGACGATGCACTTCCTGAGTCTATTTGGCGTGAAATTTTAGCCCGAATGAGTCGAAAGTTTCCTAATACCTGTATCTCTATTTATGTCGCACCCTCTCCTGAATTAGAAAATATGGTCACCCAAAACATGGTTGATGTAGCTTATGGTCTCTTCCCGATCAATAATCGATCAATACACTTACACCAAAATGAGTTAGGGCAAATTCGGTTAATGTCGGTCGCACATAAAGACCATCCATTAAGTCAACTCAGGAAAGTTAATCAAATTGATTTAGAAACCAACACTGAAATTATTGTTAATTACATCACTGATGATGAACTAATCGCAGTGGAATCTAAATCCAGCAAATATATTGCATTAAACTTTTATGAACACCTTCGTGATGCCGTATTAGATAAAACAGGCTGGTCTTCAGTGCCTGCATTATTAATGAACGAGTACTTACGTGATGGAACATTAAAGGTACTTAGACATAATCGAGCTATGAACTGGCAGTCTTTTACGGAGATAACCAAAGCAAATATGTCTCGTAGTGTGATTATTGATTGGCTATCAGAACAAGTTGAAGATTATTTATTAGAAGTCTCTGAATAACACATTCAAGAAATTCATGACAAAAATGCGATGAAAAGTTTATTTTATTGACTCGTTATCACTCATAAAATATTGACACTGTGAATCAAGTTCAATTAGGTGATAACGTTTTTCTATATTTTTAGCTACCCAATGACGGATTTTACAAAATAGCAGTGGTAGACATGAAATATAAAAAACAAAAAATAAGCTTACTTGCCCTTACAATCTTAAGCTCTTTTAACGCTTACTCTCAACAAAATGGCACTATGATGCAATACTTCCATTGGTACAGCCCAAACGATGGAAGTTTATGGTCAGAAGTAACGACTAATGCAGAAGCACTATCTGATAATGGTATTACCGCTCTATGGTTACCACCAGCCTATAAAGCCGACGGTGGTATCAATGATGTAGGTTATGGAGTCTACGATATGTACGACTTAGGTGAATTTAACCAAAAAGGTACCGTTCGAACTAAGTATGGAACCAAAGAGCAATACCTAACTGCAATTAATAAAGCTCACGCAAATAATATTCAAGTCTACGGTGACGTCGTTTTTAACCATCGAGGGGGGGCAGATGGAAAACGATGGGTAGACACAGTAAAAGTTGATTGGAATGATCGCAATCAAGAGCTTGGCCAACAATGGATTGAGGCATGGGTCGATTTCTCTTTCCCTGGTCGAAATGATAAATATTCAGATTTCCATTGGACTTGGTATCACTTTGATGGTGTTGATTATGATGCTGCAACTGGTGAAAAATCCATTTTTAAATTCAAAGGAACAGGTAAAGCATGGGATTGGGAAGTCAGTAATGAAAATGGTAACTACGACTATTTAATGTATGCCGACCTCGATATGGATCACCCTGAAGTAAAACAAGAATTAAAAGACTGGGGCGAATGGTATTTAACTATAACAAAAGGTTGACGGCTTCCGTATGGATGCTGTTAAGCATATAAAATATCAATATCTAAAAGAATGGTCTGAACATATGCAAGCAGCATCAGATAAAGATCTATTTATTGTGGGGGAATATTGGAATTATGATGTTAATCAATTACATAATTTCATTACTAAAACTAACGGAGAGATGTCTTTATTTGATGCACCATTACACATGAACTTCTACCAAGCCTCAATTAAAAATGGGTATTTTGATATGGGTTCAATCATGAATGGTACGTTAATGAAAGATAACCCAACCAAAGCAGTTACCTTAGTTGAAAACCACGACACCCAACCAATGCAAGCTCTTGAATCCCCTGTTGAGTATTGGTTTAAACCCCTTGCTTATGCTGTGATCTTACTGCGAGAGGAAGGCTACCCAAGTGTCTTCTACCCCGATTATTATGGTGCAAAATATAAAGATAAATATGACATTAATCTTGCCCCAGTTAAACACCTAAAAGAGCTAATAACCCTACGTAAAGATTTTGCGTATGGTAAACAAAACAGCTATTTAGATCACCAAGATATTATTGGTTGGACTCGGGAAGGTAATAATGAGCATCCTAATGCAATGGCCGTTGTTATGACAGATTCTTATGCTGATGCAAAATGGATGTATACCGGTAAAAAAAGCTCTGCGTTTAAAGATACTTTAGGCAACAGAAGTGAAACTATTTGGACGGACGCTAATGGATGGGGGCAATTCCCTGTGAATGAAAAATCTGTTTCCGTTTGGATAAGCCAATAAATTAATAACCTATGTCATTGGCAGTCAATTTTTTAAACTGGCTGCCTTAACCCAACCTGAAAATAAACCTCTCATTCCAATTCTAATAATTATCTCTTCATTCTTCTTAATTCAATAATTTAATAGATAAATAGTCTAATTAATCACCATTGATATAGTTATTATTCGAGGTATAAACGGTTATTTACTTAAAGTCTCCGAATAAATGTTTATATATCGCTCAATAAACAGTACAGTACGCGAAATTAATGAAGTTCAAATAAACTTTATCAAAACATCTATATTTAACTCTTTGATACATGGATCTTTATGAGCATTGAAACCTATTTACTTTTTATGGCTGGTATGTTCGCCTTTTGTGCGATGCCCGGCGCTGATTTCTTCTACGTTCTTTCAAGAGCCTTAAGTGGTGGTGGAAAAACAGGTATCTATGCAGCATTTGGCGTAGCTACTGGTGTTCTATTTCATACCTTTTTAGCCGTGGTTGGTTTAAGTGCGCTATTACTCTCTTCTGCAACAGCTTTTACCATCATCAAATACATTGGTGCAGCCTACTTATGCTATATCGGCTTTAAAATGTTTACCGCTAAAGGTGGAATTGCCGAATTAGAGACAGCAAAGAAAACATCAAACATAAAAGTATTTCAACAAGGCATTTTAACCAATGCATTAAATCCTAAGGTTTGTTTAACATTTGTTGCTTTCATTCCTCAGTTTTTAACACCAGAAACCTCATCACCATCAATGATTGGAATGCTCGGTATTACAACCGCCTTCATCGCTTTACTATGGTTTATCTGTATTGCCACTTTTGCCGGCAAATTTAGAACCGTTATAGCAGAAAGCAAAGCGTTTTCTAATCTACTTAAATACGGTTTAAGCTCTTTATTAGTAGGCTTTGGAGCTAAGTTAGCACTAACTAATTAATACCAAAAACAAGTACAAATAGAAACCAATAAATACAAAGGTTGAAGATAGCGATATCTTCAACCTTTTTTTTTAAAGCAAATTTCATTAACGATTATAAGCCTGACATATTAATTTTATGGCCTAAGTACATTACATCCACTTTTGCATAACCAAGAGAAACGGCTTCAAATTGCTGACTTAGTTCACGTGCATGTACTTCATCTTTTGCCATGATAGAGACAGAGTATGTTGGACGCGTTGAACCATCTTTCACAGTTTGTGTATTAATATACGATGACGTCACTAGCCCTGATGAATTCAAAGTAACCACACGCTGTAAATCAATCCCAATCACGCGATCCATTTCCATTACATCAATATCTGCATTCCATTCAAACATCAATGCATAGTTCTTATTCATCGGTGTATTATCTAACCACTTTTCACCTAATGGCTTAATATTATCAATACTTACTAGCTTTTCTTTGTAAAATGGAAGGCCTGATAATTTATCTTTTACGTCTTTTTCACTATCCGCTTGAATAACAAAACGTAAAATCCCCATAGGCTTACCATCAATGTCACTTTCAACTAAAAACATATCTTTAACTTCTTTTGACTTAATTAGCTCACTAAATGCAGAGCGCTGCTCACTCATCATATCCAATACTTTTTCTGCATCAGTGGTGTTCCAATTAAGAGCAACACCATAATCTGCCGCTTGCACAGTTGCTGTAAAACCCAATATTGATGTGATCAGTAATGTTGAGGTGATTAATTTTTTCATGACTTTATTCTCTCTAATTTAATAATTTTATGTTGTTGTAATGAGACTTTAACTTAGAAACGTGAACGGTAGCTTCGATGGCACCCGTTACATGTATCTTGCGCTTGTTCTAAACTATTCTCGGCTAATTCTTGATTTTGTTGCTGGCTTGCTTTGTATAATTGAACAAAGCCAGAATCCATCTCATTCAGTAGCAGATTGAATTTTTCGGGTTTATCCCAAACAGCCTTTTTAGCTTTACTTCCTTCTTGGCTTCCTTCTGAAAAAGCCGTTTTCAATAATTGACTATGCATAACTAATTCATGACTGATCACTTCAATTTCTCTCCAATTAGGTGCTTCTTCATCAATCATTCCCTCTATGTGTTCTGATTGCTTTTCAATTAATGAAAACGCTCTCTGTCTTGCATCAATCAATTCAGGTGCTGTTTGTGCAAGTGCAATACTAGGTAATAAAACGCATAAGCTAAGTATTAATTTGTCCATTATTCCTCTCGATTTAATTCTGATTCGCTTTAAGTTGGGTTTAATTTACACAACAACTGTTGCATATGCAACGGTTGTTGTGTAAATTATTTCCTAGATACTTAATCTATCAACTATCAGGAAACAAAATATGAAGATTTGGGATTTACCAACACGTTTATATCATTGGCTTCAAGCTATACTTTTTATTGGATTAGCCGCAACAGGGTTCAATGGTGAAGGTCCACATATTTATTTAGGCTTAGCTCTTTTTATTCTGATTATGTGGCGTATTGTTTGGGGAATTGTCGGAAGTGATACAAGCCGTTTTAAGCACTTCATCTCTTCCCCTAAACGTACTATTCGTTATCTATTAGGAAAAGAGCCATCAAAAGCAGGACATAACCCAGCAGGATCTTGGATGGTAATATCAATGATCATTACTTTATTTATTCAGTGTATATCAGGGTTAATTCTTGCGGGAATGTTTGATCATATTCCTTATGCAGAGGGCATACTTAATGATGATGTATTTGATGCGGTAGTTATTATTCATGGTATTTGTGCTCGATTACTTCCTGCTCTCGTTGGTTTCCACCTATTCGCTATTTTAGTTTACAAACTACGTTCAAAGCCTCTTGTATGGGCAATGATCACCGGAGTACAAAAAAAGGAGTCATACGATCAATCATATTCAAATATCGTATTTGCCTCTAATAAACGCGCTTTATTGGTGCTTGTTGCTACGGGATTAGTTACTATTGCAATAGTTGCAACATCATAGGTATAAGTAGATGAAAGAAGAATTTGATCGTCAAAGCAGCTTCGGTTGGATGGTAAATGTAGTAGCTAATAAAGCCTCAAAATCCTTTGAAGCAGAACTAAAACAACACGGGTTAACTGTAGCTTTATGGCCAACCATGATGTGTTTATGGGAAGAAGAAGGTGTTACGCAACGTGATATATCTGAAAAATCAAAAGTCGAAAACTCCACTACAACTCGTACATTAGATAAATTAGAGAAATTAGGACTTGTTGAGCGACAAGCAGATCCTAATAGTCGTCGTTCATTTCGAATTTATCTTACAGCCAAAGGTCAAGCATTAAAAGAAACACTATTACCGATACCTATTTCGGTTAATAAGCAGATGCTAAGTTCATTAGAGCTAAATGAACAAAAAGAAATCATTCGGTTACTACAAAAAATGGTCGCAACTATTTAAATAAAACTCCCCCCATCTATAAATCGTAATTACAGAAAAATGGGGGGAATCTCAAGTTAGCAAGTACGCCGACTGAATTAACTTAAAGGATCACATAATTTTGGCTATTTTAATCATTGAAGACGAGTTTACCATTGCTGAAAATCTCATTCATGTATTAGAAATGGATGGTTACGAAGTAAACTGGTTTCCAACAGCAGGAGAAGGATTAGCTTTCCTTAAAGAGTACGAACCCGATTTGCTTGTCTTAGATGTCGGCCTACCTGATGGTAATGGATTTGAACTGTGTAAAACTATCCGAGAGTTCTCTATGATACCCATTATTTTCCTTACTGCTCGCAATGATGAACTTGATCGTGTTGTTGGATTAGAAATTGGCGCAGATGACTATGTCACTAAACCTTTTAGTCCACGAGAAATGCTTGCTAGAATTAAACTTCGTATAAAATCTCGACCAGTACTACCCTCATCTCCAACACCTGAAATTATTAACAATAATAATTTATATGCTAAAAACTTTGATTATTACTTCAATAGCCAGCCTCTGAGTTTAACTGCTGTAGAGTTTAAAATTCTGGATAAATTAATCCAAGTCTCTTCCAATATTCTAAGTCGTGAACAATTAATGATCTCTGCCGACATGGCTCCAGATGCAGTTTACGAGCGAAATATTGACTCACACATAAAAGCCATTCGCAGCAAACTTAAGCCTTTTGGTATATCTGAGCGTATTTATACTAAACGTGGTTTTGGTTATTACTATTGCACAAAGGTACAAGAATGAGTCAATGGCCAAAAATCCCACTTGGAATACGACTGTTCTTTCTTTACTTTATATTGGTTGGAATGACCGCTTATGTTGTTAGTAAAACCGTTATTCAGGAACTGAAACCTACAGTACGCCAAGTCAGTGAAGAAATACTAGTCGACATGGCAAATTTGCTTGCCGTATTAGTAGAAAAAGACCTTACCCATAGTGAGATAAAACAAGGCCAGTTCTCGAAATTACTCACCGCTTACGATAAGCGAGAGCCAGAGGCTCGTATCTGGGAAATAGGAAAAAAAACAATTAATCACCGTATTTATATCACAGATAAAAATGGCATCGTCGTTGCTGATTCTTGGCAAGAAAACATTGGTGAAGACTATTCACAATGGAACGATGTTTATTTAACTCTGCAAGGGAAATATGGAGCTCGTAGTACTATAGAAGACCCAAGCGACTCACTCTCGACTATAATGTATGTCGCAGCACCCATTTACTATCAAAAAGAAATCATCGGTACCGTTACCGTGGCAAAAGCGAATCGTTCAGTTCAGCCATTTATCGACATATCTAAACGTAACGTGATGTTTTGGATGGTATGGATGAGTGGGTTAGTATTGTTAGCAGGGGCTTTAATTGCTTGGCGCATTAATTCAGCTCTCAGTAAATTAGAGAATTACGCAGAAAAAATGGGCCGAGGAGAAAAAGTTAGTAAGCCTACATTTAGAATTTTTTATGAATACAGAACACTTAGCAACGCACTAGAAAACATGCGAAATCAACTCGATGGCAAGCAATACGTTGAAGACTATGTTGCAACTCTTACTCATGAATTAAAAAGTCCCATCTCTGCAATTAAGGGAGCCAGTGAGATATTACAAATGCCATTACCTAGTGAAAAAATCACACGCTTTGCAAGCAATATAGAACGTGAAAGTGATCGAATGCAATCCTTAATTGACAAGTTATTAGAGCTAGCACGATTAGAAAAACGTCCTCAGCTTGAAAATATTAAACTACTTAATAGTAAAGCTATGTTAGAAGAGGTTATTCAAGCCTCAGATGCTCGCTTAAGCCAAAAATCAGTCACCTGCTCTCTCACCGTCGATAATCATACCGAGGTATGGGGAGATGAATTCTTACTAAAACAAGCTTTGTTTAATGTAATGGATAATGCTCTCGATTTTGTTTTCATAGAAGGGGAAATCCAATGGAAAGTATTAACCTCTAAAGATCACATCACCTTCTCAATCTTTAATCATGGTGTTCAAATTCCGGAATATGCAATGGGTAGATTAACTGAGCGTTTCTATTCATTACCAAGAAAAAATGGTGCTAAAAGTACAGGTTTAGGGCTTAATTTCGTTGAACAGATTGTAAAGTTACATAATGGATCGCTTACCATTGAAAATGTCTTAACTGGAAATAATGGCGTAAAAGTAGCACTTAAGCTACCAAGATCATAACGCTCTCAACGCCATAAAAAGCTCAACTCCACAAAAACTCCATATAACCTTCATTTGTTCTCCAAATAACAGCTTTATCTTATAAGCATCAGTTAATTGGAGATCAATAATGAAAAACATCCTAAATAATCAACTCGGCATGAAATTCGGTTTTGTGCTGTTTTTATTTCTACTATTACAAATCCCATTATCTATGGTTGAAGATTTGATTTCTGAACGAACAGATCGCCAACAAGAGGTTCTAGCAGACATTGCACGAAGCAGTAGTAATCAACAGCAGATTATTGGCCCCTTTATTAAAATCGATTATACAGAAATAGTTAATAACACTGAAAAAACATATATAGCTCAGCGTGAGGCTTTCCTTTTACCCGACCTATTTAACCTAACATCTCACCTTGATAGCTTTGAAAAATACAGAGGAATATACAAAGCTCACCTATACAACGCAAAAACAGCGTTAACAGGACAATTTACCTTATCAGCGTTAGATAAATTGAACAAAGAGAATATCAGTAAAATAAGCCTCGTCGTTGCCATTAGCGACAATCGAGGTCTTATTGATTTTAATGCTATATCTATTAATGGTAATCCTGTAAATATTCAACCAGGGACAGGAGTAGATCAATATACAGAAGGCTTCCATCACACACTAGATATCAAGACTACAAATTTCTCTAAGCCTCTCACTTTTGATTTCAATTTTCTTCTGCAAGGAATGGGAAAGCTTCAAGTTCTTCCTATAGGACAGAAAACTACTGTCGCGTTATCTTCAAGTTGGCCGCATCCAAGTTTTATCGGAAATTATCTACCAATCTCATCAACAATTACTGATTCTGGATTTAGCGCCCAATGGAGCACTAACAATTTCTCAAGCAACATTAACCAATTATTTGAACGCTGTCTTTCAATGCAATCTAAATGTAACCAATTAGAGGAGAAACATATGGGAGTAAACCTAATAGAACCCGTTGATCACTATCTAAAATCACATCGTTCTATAAATTACTCATTACTCGTTATCACCCTAATCTTTGCTTGTTTTTTCTTGTTAGAACTGTTTCAAGCGCGCCCTATACATCCTGTTCAATACGGTTTTGTTGGCTTAGCTCTGGCTTTATTTTACTTATTACTGATCTCTTTTAGCGAACATATTGGATTTAACTGGGCCTACATATTCTCAACTATCGCTTCAACAGGATTGCTTTGCCTCTATGTTGGTGGAATGCTAAATAACAAAAAACATGGCGCTATATTTGGTGTCAGTTTACTCACTCTGTATGGATTATTATTTGGCCTACTTCAAGCAGACAGTTACGCATTACTTATGGGAACTTTGCTATGCTTTATCGTATTAAGCGTAGTAATGATATTTACTAGGCACATCAATTGGTATGAACGAAGCGCTAGCATCAACATAACAGAAGAAAGCACTTCAGACATAAAAGAAACGCATGATGAGTAATTACTTATTTCTAGCTAAGAGTCGTCAAGGCGACTCTATTTTCCACATATCAATAAAACGCTTATTTATTAGCACAATAATACTTAGTACTCTAATTATAATCGCTCTATTTATTCAAGACTCGTTTATTCGTCCATTCCTAGGTGATGTACTTGTAGTCGTGTGGCTTTATTACCTTATGAGCAGCGTACTTAACCTCGCTCCAATAAAGCTTTCCTTCATCGTTGTCAGCATTTCATTTGTCATTGAAGCCTTTCAGTACCTTAGTATATTGAAACTACTAGGGTTAGAACACCACTCTATTTTACGTATTATATTGGGGTCTACATTCGACTGGATGGATCTCGTTGCCTACACAATTGGAGGAGCTCTCTGCTTAATATTTGAACGTGCACCAGTAATAAAGACCATTACCTAGCGCGTAAATACCAGTTAATGTGTAAAAATAACAAGGAAAATGAAAACTAATGATTAAATACAGTGGCTTAAATTAATTTATGGCAAAGAAATTAAGTGGTAAAACACATTTACATATCAAAATAAAAATATAAATCAACCTTACATTAAGTTATTTTTGTAAAATATATCATTTTTATAAACCAGCTCTCATTTTTGACGGAACAATCGCTCTTTATTTAGTATAAATTTGCTTTTCACCCCCTAAAAATGCCCATAATGACAAGGAATTTAATTAGAGTACAAAGGATATGTATTTACATATGACTATTGCAGCGCCCAGAATCTTGTGTTCAAGCATGGATATTGAACCCAGCAAAAAATGGACATTTAGAGAACCATCAAGGACAGACGGTGACGATGTTTATGCATTGATCACCGAGTGTCCCCCTCTTGATATCAACTCTTCATACTGTAATTTCCTTCAATCTACACATTTCAGTAAGACCTGCGTTTTAGCAGAGAAAGACGGCAATCTTGCTGGCTTTATCTCTGGTTACCATAAGCCTGATGACCCAAAAACATTGTTCATTTGGCAAGTCGCAGTCTCTCCCCGCTATCGAGGTAAAGGTTTAGCTTACTCCATGCTAAATGAGCTTTTACAGCGAAAAAACCTCAAATACACAGAATTCTTAGAAACGACGATCACCAAAGCCAACGACGCCTCTTGGTCACTATTTAAAAAGCTGGATGCCGAGCATGGTGACCGAGGCGAAGTGATTACGTTTCTAGACAAAGAAGCTCATTTCAAAGGCAAGCACGATACTGAATATTTGTATCGTATCGCTCTAAAATAAAATAGGAATCATAAACGGACTCATCATGAATATTTTCAAGAAGCAAGAATCAAAAGTACGTTCATACTCAAACAGTTTTCCAGTTATCTTTCAAAAAGCAAAAGGATGTTGGCTAGAAACCGAAAGCGGCGAACGTTACTTAGACTTCCTTGCAGGAGCCGGATCACTCAACTACGGTCACAACAACCCAGTCTTAAAGCAAGCTTTACTTGAATACATCGAAACAGATGGTATTACGCATGGCTTAGATATGCACTCTAGCGCAAAAGCCACTTTCTTGAATGCATTAAATAACTATATTCTTGAACCTAGAAATCTAGATTATAAGGTTCAGTTTACCGGTCCAACCGGAACCAATGCAGTTGAGGCCGCTTTAAAACTGGCACGTAAAGTTACTAACCGCACTAACATTGTCGCTTTCACTAATGGCTTCCACGGCTGTACAGCAGGTGCATTAGCTGCGACAGGTAATCAACATCACCGCCAAGGTGCAGGTTTTAGTTTAAACAACGTTACTCGTATTCCTTTCGAAGGCTATGCGGATATCGATGGACTTAACTTGTTTGAAACCATGCTATCTGATAACTCAAGCGGCTTAGATAAACCCGCCGCTGTACTTCTAGAAACTGTGCAAGGTGAAGGTGGACTAAACGTCGCATCGAACGAATGGCTACAACGTCTAAGCAAAATCTGTAAAGCTAACGACATTCTTATGATTGTTGATGATATCCAAGCAGGTTGTGGTCGTACTGGTACATTCTTCAGTTTTGAACCATCAGGTATTAAACCAGATATGGTTACGCTATCTAAATCAATTGGTGGCTATGGCTTACCAATGGCGATTGTATTACTAAAACCTGAATTAGATGAATGGAAACCGGGAGAGCATAACGGAACTTTCCGTGGTAACAATCATGCTTTCGTTACTGCAGCAAAAGCACTTGAGATCTACTGGTCAAATTCTAACTTTGAAGATCATATTAAACAGATCTCTCAAAAAGTCAGTGATGTCATTCTTCGTGCCGTAAAACGCTACCCTAAGCTGTTTGTTCAGCAAAAAGGCCGTGGCATGATGATTGGTATTGAGTGTAAAGACGGCATTATCTCAAGTGATATAGCTAAAGATTGTTTTAAAAACGGCATGATCATTGAAACTGCAGGTCCATCTGATGAAGTTGTTAAATTCTTCTGCCCACTGACGATCACAGAGTCAGAGTTAGAAGCAGGCCTAACCATCTTTGAAAACGCAATTGATAATATTGCAGAAAAACACTTCAAAAAAGCATCTTAATCAGGGACGAAACAATGATTGTTAGAACACTAGACGAATGTCGTGATAGCGAACGACGCGTAGTATCAGAAACATGGGAAAGCGTAAGAATGTTGTTGAAAAATGACAACATGGGTTTCTCTTTCCACATTACGACTATTTATGAAAACACAGAAACTCACATTCACTACAAGAACCACTTAGAGTCGGTATATTGTATGAGTGGCGAAGGCGAAATCGAAGTTATTGGCGGCGAAACCTACCCAATAAAACCAGGTACTTTGTATATTCTTGATAAGCATGACGAACACTTCTTACGTGCTTATAAAGATAAAGAAATGGTCATGGCGTGTGTCTTCAATCCACCGATCACTGGTGCTGAAGTTCATGATAAAAACGGCGTTTACCCTATCTTAGATTAAACACTAAATCCCCTTAGTATTTATTTAGGATGGTATAAATATCAACTTGGATCCATAAAGATCCAAGTTGATACTCTCTTTAAAGTCAAAAAGGACTTCTTCATGACTTATACCGTAGAAAAAATCGGCGGTACTTCTATGACTGCGTTTGACGCAGTTTTAGACAACATCTTTCTTCGACCTCAAAATCCATATAACCGTGTTTTTGTTGTATCTGCCTATGGTGGCATTACCGATTCATTACTTGAGTGTAAGAAAACAGGCAAACCAGGTGTTTATAAGCTTATCGCTAAGCGTGATGATAGCTGGGATGAAGCGTTAGAGTATGTGAAAAATCGTATGCTATTAACTAATGAACACCTATTTATTGATCCTTTAAATCGTTTGAGAGCTGATAAATTCATTTGCTCACGAATTGATGAAGCCAAAACTTGTATTTCTAATATTCTTGAAACCTGTCAATACGGTCAGTTTTCATTACGTCGTTATTTACCTCAAGTTCGTGAATTCCTTTCTTCTATTGGTGAAGCGCACAGCGCCTTTAACACGGCATTAAAGCTAAAAGCCGTTGGAATTAACGCGAAGTTCATCGATCTCTCTGGTTGGGACAACCAAACTCCGAGAACATTAGATGAAACTATTACTGATGTATTTAAAGATATAGATGTCACCACAGAGCTGCCGATTGTTACAGGCTATGCATATTGCAAAGAAGGCTTAATGGGTACATACGATCGTGGTTACAGTGAAATGACCTTTAGTCGCATCGCTTCACTTACCAATGCTGATTTAGCGATTATCCATAAAGAATATCACTTAAGCTCGGCTGATCCCCGTGTTGTAGGCACAGATAAAGTATTCCCGATTGGACGCACCAATTACGATGTTGCTGACCAACTAGCAAGCTTAGGAATGGAAGCCATTCACCCTAATGCTGCGGCAGGGCTTCGTGAAAGCGACATTGAAATCCAGATTAAAAATACTTTTGAGCCAGAACACAAAGGCACATTAATCTCGTCAGATTACCAACCAGAAACCAATAAAGTTGAGATCATTGCAGGTAAAGAAAAAGTATTTGCCTTACATCTTTTTGATCAAGCAATGGTAGGCCAAGTGGATAACGTCGGCTATGAGTTAATGGAAATTATCTCCGACGCACAAGTTAGTTTAATTGGTAAAGAAATGAATGCAAATTCAATTACTTATTATCTTGGCGGTAGCACTGAAAACCTGAATAAGTTGTTATACAAAGCAGAAAAACGCTATCCAAACGCCTCTATTAAAGGTCGTATGGTGGCATTAATTTCGGTGATTGGCTCTCAGATTGATACTAACAAAGCACTAGCAAAAGGGGTTTTATCATTAATGAATAATGACGTCACTCCTGTTGCTCTGCATGCATCTATGCGTAACGTAAACGTACAATTTGTAGTAAGTGATCAAGACTATCAAAACGCTATTCGAGCGCTGCACCACGAGTTTTGTGAAAATACAGCCACCACACAAGTAAAAACTGAACAAGTCGCTTAGTTCCGTTTTACAGTGTAAATAAATAATAAATCGTTAGTGATTAGCTAGCGGTTTTTTTTGGCTAATCGCCTGTAAAGAGGATAATAACCCTTCTAATACAGGGCCAAAAACATGACTACGCGATACCAAGCAACCCATAGGGGTAAACCAACCATCAAATTCATGTGCAATCGGCAATGCCACAAGTTTATTCTGCTCTAGCAAGCGCGCAACACTATGCTCTGGTACTATCGTCCACCCCACTCCTTTACAAGCAAGATCCATCAAGGTTTGATGAGTATTGGCGTACCACAACTTTGAGCTTATTCCATAACTGAACCACAACTCTTTACGCTTTGAACTGCGATGAACTAGCTGTCTATGCCCTTTCAATGCTGCATCATTCACAACAGATAAACTGGCTAACTCATGCTCTGGAGACACAACAGTCAGAAAGCGCACATGGCCTAACGTGAAGAAATCCATATTTACTTTTAGCTCACCATCTGCATAGACAATACCTACTTGAGCTTTGCCTTTTTTTACTAACTCTTCAATATCAAAGGTTGAAGTTGTGATGATCTCAAAATCCGTCACAGGAAATTTATCTGCCAATGCCACCAATATTTGCAATACATCATCGTTCATTAAGCTCTCATCAATGGCGATGACTAACTCATATTCGTGTTCTCTTTCTAACGACTCTACTTTTTGGTCAAAGTATTTTTGTTGATGCAAAATAGATTGAGCAATCGGCAATAACGCTCTGCCTTTCTCTGTCAGAACTGGCGTATTCTTATCACGGTTAAACAGCTCTTGGTTAATAGAGATCTCTAAATTAGCAATAGCCTGACTCACACCTGATTGAGCACGCTTTAATTGACGAGCTGCTGCGGAGAAAGAACCGCACTCACACACGGTGACAAAGATTTTTAATTGCTCAAAACTGTACATGGCATTAACCCGATAAATAGTTTAAGCGCCCAAGCTATCACGATTTGTGATGGCTGTTAACTTTATCTCTTTTATTCGAACTCTATAATCGCTGATTCATTATTTTTAAATATATCAATAATCATTAAGAGTCATCGCTATGAAAACAACTGAACGTATTTTCCACGCTGTATTATTTGAAGTATTGGCTGTATCACTGTCTATCATTGGATTAGCTATTTTTACCCATCACGATGTTAGTTCTCTATCAGGAACGATGATAGTTGTTGCTACTATCGCTATGATCTGGAATTTTATTTATAACTGGATTTTCGATCAATTTTTCACTGGAGAAAAAACACAACGCACCCTTTCATTACGTATCTTCCACGTTGTATTGTTTGAATTAGGGTTATTGTTCGTTACTGTACCTGTGATGGATATTGGCGTGACTATCTTTATCACCATTTACGCATTCACCTTTAACTGGGTATACGACAATGTAAGAGCGGTATTGGTGAAAAGAATGGCGAGAGGTGAGTCGATTGCTGCGTAATGCATTATATTCAACCTAAAATAGATTGATTTACTTTAACACGTAATCTATTTGATGTTTATATCAATATAATTGAGAAAATTATCAGCACTTGACTACGCTTATTAATAATAACTATCTAAAAGTTCATTAACGGAGTAAGTCATGGGGCTCGATAATATTTCAATTGCTAAAAAGTTGTCCATATCGCCAACTGTATTAATTATTATTCTTATTGTGATTTCATTTGTTAGTTCAAATTTATTAAATAATCTATCAAATGATATGAAAAAAATATCATTTGATTTAGCCCCGGATACTGAATTAGCCGCAGAGTTAACTGATGCCGTTTATGGTTTACGCCTCACTGTAAAAAATTACATCAAAACTGGTGATGAGCAATTTATTACTACTTTTAACCAACAAGCCAGTCAATGGAAAGGCAAGATGTCTCAAGCTTATCAAGACATTCAAACGCCACAACGAGTGCAGATCCTTAAATCTATCGACAGTATGAAAACGCAATATCTACAAACCTTTACTAATATTGTTATTTCAAATATGCGTAATCGAAATGATATTGTAAAAGGCACATTAAATGTTAATGGCCCAGAAATCGAACGGAAACTCACTCAGGTAATGAAGTCGGCCAAAAAAGATGGTGACGTTATAGCGGCCTACCATGCCGGTCGTGCAGTGCGTGCTCTGCTCTTATCTCGTCTTTATGTTTCTAAATTTTTAGTTGAAAACCAACAAGCACAGGTCGAGCGCTTTAATCAAGAATTTAGCTCTGCAAAAAAAGAATTAGACATATTATTAGACACCCTTGAAAACCCTGGACGACGTCGTTTAACTACCGAAGCAAAAGAATATTTAGAACAGTATAAACAAGCCTCAAATAACATTGTTTCCATCATTTATAACCGTAATGATGGAATTAAAACCTTAGATAATATCGGACCTCAAATAGCACAGTCTATTGCGACATTACGAGCTTCGATCAGTGACTCAATGAAAGAAGCGGCAATAACAGCACAAGAAAATACCGACTCTTCAATCTCTATACTATTTATGATGGCAGCCGCAGCCGTCAGCTTAGGGGTTTTGGTTTCATTTATCGTGACTAAAGCCATTGTATCCAAACTGATAAGTACTAATGATGTGCTCGCAGATATTGCTCAAGGCGAAGGTGACCTGACAATACGCATCCCAGAAACAGGGACTGATGAATTGGCATTACTTGCGCATAATTACAATACCTTTGCCGACAAGCTACAAGGCACAATATCAAAGCTTAATACGGTTTCAAATAGCATGCTATCTTCTGCACAAACTCTCACCAATAAAGCAAATAGTACTCAAGAAGAGGTACGCGAGCAGCAAGCACAAGCACAATTAGCGGCATCAGCTATGACACAAATGTCAGCCAGCGCACAAGAAGTAAGCAATAGTGCACTACAAGCATCGGAGCTTTCACAATCTACAGCAGACGCGGCAAATAAGGGAACTCAAGTTGTCGTTGATGCCACCAAATCAATGGAGCATCTTTCACTACAAATATCAGACGCCAGTGACACCGTAGAGCTATTACGCTCAGACAGTGAAGAGATTGGTACTGTATTAGACGTTATTCGTAGCATAGCAGAGCAAACTAACTTACTGGCTCTTAACGCAGCGATTGAGGCAGCAAGAGCCGGGGAGCAAGGACGCGGGTTTGCTGTTGTCGCTGACGAAGTTCGTTCTCTTGCATCCCGAACGCAAGAGTCTACTGAAGAAATACAAAATATTATTGTCAGTTTGCAGCAACGTTCAGAAAGCGCGAGCCAAGCAATGACAAAAAGCAGATCAAGCACTGAAGAGACAGCTGCACAAGTAAGCTCTGCAGAAAAGGTACTTATGTCCATTGATGGCTTTATTGAACAGATAAATGATTCTATCGGCCATATATCAAGTGCAGCAGGCGAACAAGCTATTGCAGCCGACGAAGTAAGTATCAACGTGAATACCATGTCCGATATTTCAGATAATACATTAGAACAATCGATAGAAACGACTCAATCTGCTGAGCACCTTAACCAATTAGGGACAGAAGTTAGTGGTTTATTAGGACAGTTTAAAGCATAACCTTGGCTCTATCACAAAGTTTTAGCTAAGTTAAAGCTAAACCTATCAATACTGTTTTTATTAACCATTAAAGACTTATGTGATACGATCGAGGATAAAAAATTCAAATTTAAATAAGAAAGTAACTATGAAAATTATCTCGAAGGATGCCATTAATCAGTATATTGGTGTAGACATTGAACCAACAGATTGGTTTGTTGTAAAACAAGAGCAAATTAACCAATTTGCAGACTGTACCTTAGACCATCAATTTATCCATACGGATCCAGTTAAAGCGCAAAACACAATGTTTGGGTCGACGATTGCGCATGGTTTATTGTCATTATCAATGCTCCCATATTTTGCCGAGAGCTTTGGGTATCTTTTAGAGGGCGCCAAAATTGGTATCAATTATGGATTTGATAAAGTGCGCTTTGTTCATCCTGTAAAAGTAAATAGCCGTATTCGAGTTCATGCGAAATTACTTGAAGTAGAAGAAAAGAACCCCGGTCAATATATATTCAAAACAGAAATTATCGTTGAAATCGAAGGCGAGAAAAAGCCAGCTTTAATGGCTGTATGGTTAGCTATGCAGATTGTGACTTAGTAATAACCGCAAAAAATTCAACCAAACTTACAACGTGCCATAATTAATTTTAGTAATTATGGCACGCAGTTCAGAACCATCATATTGCGTTCTTGTGCAGTTAATTGAACTTTATATTTTTGTTTTACTTTCCTAAGTAATTGCTAGATCGTAACAATAATCGATATACGTTTACCGTTTAAAAGCTCCCCAACATCATTAGTGAATAAATGAATGAACAGGTAATTACTAAAATTAAGATTATTCAGAGTTATTATTATACCAAGCATCAAGTAGCTCTTTTCCATATACAATTTCTATATTCATATGCAAAAACAGAAGAATCATCGCCAGTAAGGCACATATGATATTGAACCAAAAAGTAACTTTACCTCGAATGGATTCATAAGTAGCGATGCTAATGAAGACAAGTAAGAATGGATAGGAAATAGCTAACAAGAACAACCAACCAAGATAACTAGATATTGCCATTTGAGTCTGAGCCACAGTTACACCATTAATTTAGGAAGTAACTCAAATTATCATAATTTTTATAAATCAAACATTAATTCAGTCGTTACTTCATCATTCATTAGAGTCATATATCAATTTGCTCTTCAAAGGCTACGTTAAGGCAGTCTGTAACCTGCCTCACTCTGCTACTAATGCATAAACTTACAGTACTTTCTCTTTAATCACTGTAAACACGCCAGCGTCTTTGTTACTTGGTGCCATAAAGCGGGCTGTCTCTTTTACTTGTTGATGCGCATTTTCCATCGCATAAGAGTAGTAGCTCTCTTGCAACATTTCTAAATCATTCAAGTAATCACCAAAGCTCATTGTTTCTTCAAAACTAAAGCCAAGTGTGTTTTGTAGATGTTTAATCGCCGCACCTTTTGAGGCTTCTGCATTCATTATATCTAACCAAATTTTAGCACTAACCACCACTTGATGAGTTTCTCCAAATTTAGCATTAATGGTAGGATAGACAAACTCTTCTGTTCCATCAAAATGACAAATTGCGACTTTGATAAATTCATCATCAACCGCAAGAAGATCTTCTACATATTGGCAACGTTGGTAATATTTTGAAAATTCAGCCAACGCTTTTGGATCTTGGGTTTCGATGTAGGCTGAGTTTTTTCCGCAAAGTACAATCTGCGTGCCTTCGATTGAACGTGCTGTTTGAATAATGTTAATTATCGACGGTGTGTCCATCGAGCAACTGTATAGTTCTTTACCTTGATGCATCACTAACGTGCCGTTTTCAGCAATGAACATCATGCTATCTTTCACTGGCTTAAACGTTTCTAACAAGCTGTAATATTGACGTCCAGAAGCGGCAGCAAACATGATGTCTTTGTCTTCTAATTGCTTATATAGATCAAAAAAACGTGGGTCTAATTGGCTATATTCATTAAGTAGCGTGCCATCCATATCGGTAGCGATAAATTTTACGTTATGTTTTTGCATTGATTGGTACCCAGAGATAATTTAAATTAAATAAACGCCCAGAAATACATACTATTTAGTACGTCACACCGAACAACTCCACCGTAAAATGAGAGACTACAGCTCCTTTTCAGCTGTATCATGTACCATTACTGTCAATAACAGAAGGTAAATTCACTAATTATTCTGGTGTGCTTGGTTCTCCAAAGCGTTCAATAAATTTTAGTGATGCTCGGTTTTGATTAATTTACCGAATTGATCATAATAAACCCAGTCACCAGATTGTCGGTTACTGATGTAACTGCCTTCACTGCGTTTTTCACCATTCGACCAATAGTTGAGCCAAAGCCCTTCTTTACGCCCACGTAGATAACTGCCTTTCTCTGTCAGTTTTCCGTTGGTATGAAAGTAGCTCGCTTCGCCTTCTTTTTGTCCTTTTAACCATTGCTCTTGGAACTCTTGTTTACCAGTTTGGTAATACTGAGTAAGCAGGCCATTAAGTTTACCTTTCTCAAACTGAGCTTGCTGTTTGAGTTGGCCGTTAGTGTAGTATTCACGATGTTCACCATGCTGCTGGCCCGCTAATAATTCATTACTAAATGATTGCATGCCATCCTCAAACCAACCTTGCCACAGGCCTGTTTGTACATTTTTAATCATTTCACCTTGGCGTTTTAATTGACCATTGGTGACATAGTATTCCGCGTAAGGCCCTGTTTGAACGCCTTCTACGTAACTTTCACTGCGATAACGTATCTGTTTAAAATCAAAGAACTCACGCTTGCCGTGTAACTTATTGTTGGTATATTCACTGATATGAAGGATATTACCTTCTGCGATGGTACCAAAAGTTGGGTCACTTTCTTGGTAACGATAGCCCGTCCACACGCCGGTTTTCATATTGTCTTGATATAGACCTGTCACACGGCGACGACCGTTATAATACTCGGCGTATTCTCCATTTAACTTGCCGTCTAGGTAAGTTCTTTTACGCGTAACAACGCCTTGATTGTACGATAGCCATTCGCCAGCTTTTTTGCCTTCGATGTATTCACCGGTTTCACTTGGATCTCCGTTACCAAGCCAACGAGCGTAGCTACCATGATATTTCGCTTGATAACTGTTCTCATCGGCAGTCGAAGCATAGTGAATCACTTCACGTGGTGAGCCTGTTTTATAGAAAGATTCATATTTACCTACCCAAGCACTATTGAGACGCGTACCACGCTCTTTTAGCGTACCGTCTGCAAAATAGCTTTCAGATCGTCCAGTCTGTTTGCCGTGTTCGTAATAATTAATGCTACGCAGTTTATCGGTCGCGTAATAGCGAGTTTGCTTGCCGTTACGTTCACCCGCGAGCCAGTTTTCCTCATTTTCCATTTCACCTTGGCGATAGCGTGTAAACAAACCATCTTTAACGCCTTGTTTAAAATTGCCTTTTTCAACCAATCGACCTTCAGAGTCATACTGCTCTTGATTGCCATGTAGTGAATATTGACCGTTATCTGCCAGTATGGTGGCGTGGTAATTGGTCAGCTGTTTAAGCTTACCGTCATCAAAATAGAACTTCTGTTCACCAGCTAGTTTACCCCGTTTGAAATTGCTCTCAGCGATAATCACTTGATCCGCATTATAGATAACTTGTGGACCATCAAACTCTCCCTCTTGGTAGTACTCTTTTTTATAGAGGTTACCATTTTCATGATAGCGTAACGATTCGCCATCAAGGTGGTTGTACTTATAGGTTGCCTGTTGGGCAAGTTGTCCACTAGGGTAGTAAGTTAGCACTTTGCCATTGTGTACGCCCGCTTCAAAATGCATTTCACTATTGAGAGTGCCGTCGTCATAGAAGTTTCGCCAAGTGCCTTGTCGTTCACCTTGGGTATTGTACTCACCTTCAACGATAATTTGCCCTGCACTATTTTGCTCGAGGTAACGGCCTGAAAGGTGGTTATTGGCGTACTCTTGGCGTAAGGAAACCATACCGTTTTCATGGTAGGTTTCCCACACGCCGTGGCGAAGATTATCCCGATAGGTTTCTAGCGCTTGTCGTTTACCACTGCTAAAAAATCGTTCTACTTTTACTTTTTGCCCATTTTTATAGAAGGTTGTTTGATCGACAGTACCTTGATAATTGTATTGTTCCCAATCCCCATCAGGCACACCTTTACGATAGTGCTGCTTTTCACTTAGGTTGCCACTGTTATCAAACAACTGCCATTGACCATCTTGGTAACCTTGCACATATTGCCCATCAAGCAGTTTTTGGTTATTTGGCAAAAATACCTGCCAACGGCCATTCGGCACGCCTTGGGAAAATTGGCCTACGGTGTAACCTTGGTTATCTCTGACAATAGTGATGTCACCATTTAGTGTCATGCCGTTGGCGATACTGTAGTAGAAACTGACTCCATCTTGTTGGCGGGTTTCTATCATCAAAGATGAGATCTTTTGTGAGGCCTGTGCGCTAACGCTGGTTAAAGAGGCGCAGGTTAGCGCGGTCGTTATGATTGCTTGATAAAAATACATGCAGATCCTTGGATGCGATATAGGCAATAACTTGATTGCGAGAGTTTATTTAACTGATATCGACGTCGCTTTCCAGCATTGGTTTTAGGGTTTGAGACTTTGATCATGAAGAATGATCAGTTTGTCAGCTCTCAGTATTTAATTGATGGCCGCATCGCAGCCTAATTATTAATGTTGTTTTATCTAAATCTCGAAAGATTATTCTTTTGACAATCTAGCCCCCTAGAAAAAAGAATGCCGCTCACCTTAAGTGAACGGCATTACCCATGAAGTCCTTTTGAATGTTATTACTTATCGTTTAATATATTCACTTCTTATCACATTACTCATCATCAATGTGAACTAGCTTAGTACTGCCGCCATGGAGTTTCTCACGACGACGCTGTACCATGGCATAGAAACCAGGGATAAGTAGCGTACCTACCAATAACACACACAATAAGCCGCCAATCAGTGACACGCCTAGTGAGTTTTGACTGATGTAACCAGCACCCGATGCAAATACCAATGGCAAAATACCTAAGATGAATGACCACGATGTCATGTTTACCGCGCGGAATCGTAAACGGCCACCATTCACCGATGCGTTATCTAAATCAGTTTCTTTCTCTTCTCGCTCATTTTTAGCAAATTCCACAATCAAAATCGCATTTTTAGCTGCCAGTGCGATTAAGAGAACCAAACCAATTTGAGCGTATAGATTCAATGGCATTCCTGCTAAATTCAAGGCAACAAAGGAACCTAACGTTGCAACCGGAACCACAAGAATAATCGCCAGAGGAATACTCCAACTCTCATATTGTGCCACCATAAACAAATAGATGAAGATCAGCGCTAAGGCGAACGCATAAATCGCTTGGTTACCCGCTTTTACTTCTTGGTAAGCCATGCCTGTCCACTCGTATTGGTAACCATGAGGAAGCACCTCAGCGGCAACACGCTCCATTGCAGCAATTGCATCACCACTTGAATAACCTTCAGCTGGTTGGCCTTGAATGACTGCTGAACGATACATGTTATAACGCCACGCTACATCAGGTTCAAATACCGTGTCATAAGTAACCAGTGTACTTAGTGGTACCATTTGACCAGAGCTTGCACGCACGTGGAATTTATCCAAATCATCCATACTGCTACGGTACTCACTGTCCGCTTGCATTGTTACGCGGAAGTTCTTACCAAACATAGTGAAATCATTAACGTACATCGACCCCAAATTGCCTTGCAGCGTTTGGAAAATAGAACCTAATGAAACCCCTAGTTGCTTAGCTTTTTCGCGATCAATATCCACATAGTAATGCGGAACATTGGCACGGAAGGTACTGAATGTATATTGAATTTCAGGCTGCTGATTGGCAGTCTGGATCACTTCATTCATTACGTTAGCTAAATCGGTACGATTACGACCTAGTGTATCTTCCAGTACAAATTCAAAACCAGAGGCCGCGCCCATACCCGGAACTGCTGGCGCACCCATTGCGAAGACAACCGCTTCTGGTAACTCCATTGCAGCACGACCGTTAATGCGATTGGTAATGGCGAATGAAGAGTTATCTCCCTCCATCTCATTACGAACATCCCAAGGCTTTAATTTGATAAATAAAGAAGCACCATTAGAGGCTGCAGCTCCCGTTAAGAACGCATAACCATTAGCAATAGTAACGCCATCAACACCCTGCTCTTGCTCTACTATCTCTAGCAATTTTGCAGACACTTCTTCAGTACGAGATAACGACGCTGAATCTGGCAACTGCACATTAACCAATAAGATCCCTTTATCTTCTTGAGGAACAAATGCCGTTGAGGTGTTTTTCGCAAGGTAAGTTACCGAGCCAAGAGCCACAGCAAAGAACATCATTAAGATCATTGTTTTTCGAACAAAGAAGCCCGCAATATCACCATATTTATTAGTAACGTTATCTAAGCCACGGTTGAACGCTTTAAACCAACGAGCGGTATTATCTCCACCTTGTTTTAGCACCAAAGAACACAATGCAGGAGACAATGTTAAGGCATTAATCGATGAGATGATTACCGCAATACAAATAGTTAATGCGAACTGACGATACATGATTCCCGTAATACCCGGTAGCATTGCTACAGGGATAAATACTGCAAGTAGAACCAAGGTAGAGGTTATGATTGGGCCAGTTACTTCTTTCATTGCCATTAAAGTGGCTTTTCTAGGGCTTAATGAAGGATCACGCTTCATGATGGTATCAACGTTTTCGATAACCAAAATGGCGTCATCCACCACAATACCAATCGCCAGAATTAAACCAAACAACGTTACTGTGTTAATGGTAAACCCGGTCATTAACATCACAGCAAACGTACCGATTAACGAGACTGGGATTGCGACGACAGGAATTAAGGTTGCACGTGCGCTGCCTAAGAACAGATACGTTACCGCAATTACTAATAAAATCGCTTCAATTAGTGTTTTAATAACCCCTTTAATTGATTCTGCAACAAACAAGGTGGTGTCATAACTAGTTTCATACGCCATACCTTCAGGGAAGGTTACGCTGAGTTTATCTAGCATCTCCATCACCGCTTTACCACTTTCCAATGCGTTTGCATCCGATTGCAGAGAAAGCGTTACGATAGACGCATCTTGACCTCTAAATTGACCATTACCATCGTAGAATTTTTTACCTAGTTCAACACGAGCAATGTCTTTTAGATAAACTGATGAGCCGTCATTATTGGCACGAAGTACCACATTTTCAAACTCTTCAACCGACTCTAAACGTCCTTTTGTTACTAGGTTAAATTGAACATCTTGTGCGCTGGCATAAGGTGCTGCACCAATTTTACCCGCAGCAACTTGCACGTTTTGCTCTGCTAATGCAGCCTGAACATCAGAGGTGGTTAATCCTAAGTTGGTCATTTTGTCAGGATCTAGCCAAACACGCATTGCGTATTCACCACCACCAATAACCCCAACTTCACTTATTCCAGTAACCCGTGCTAACTGATCTTTAATGTTCAAGTTTACGTAGTTAACCAAGAACTGATCATCGTATTTTCCATCAGGAGAATAGAAGTTCAGCACCATTAACAAGTCAGGCGAACGCTTCTTAACTGTCACGCCCACCATACGTACTTCTTGTGGCAATTTAGATTCTATCTGTGCCACGCGGTTCTGAACGTTAACCTGAGCCATGTCTGGGTCAGTACCCACATCAAAGGTCACGTTCAGAGAGTACGACCCGTCATTGGCACTTTTAGAAGACATATAAATCATGTTTTCAACGCCGTTGACCGAGGTTTCTATCGGATCAGCAATAGCTTGCTCTACCACCTCTGCACTTGCCCCTGTGTAGTACGCATTTACGCTCACTGAAGGCGGGCTAATTTTTGGATATTCCGCCACAGGAAGAATAGCTAATGCAATCGCTCCGGCAAGAGTGAGGATAATAGAAATAACCAGAGCAAATTTAGGACGTTGTATAAAAAAACGACTTAACATATTAAGACTCCGTATTTTCTAAACGAACCTGAACACCATTTCGAACACGTTGTAATCCTTTAACTAACACTTGCTCGTTTGCTTCTAAACCAGAACTAATAATCACACCTTCTGGCAACTGCTTACCCAAGGTTACATTACGTCTTTCTGCTATATTCCCTTCCGTTAATACCATAACAAAGCTGCCCTCTAGATCACTTTGTACAGCACGACGTGGCGTGACCACTACGTTTGTTGGTTTCTTTTCACGCAAATTTACGTTGATATGTTGACCTGGAAGTAATGTAAAATCAGGGTTTTGAACCAACGCTCGGAGGGTTAATGTACCTGTAGTTTGATCGATACGGTTACCAATATAATCAATCTTACCTAAATGATTATATTCTTTATCGTTCTCAAGATTCAGTACCACCTCAACTTGATTTGATGCTCCAGTACCATCGCCTTTAACTTGATCAATTCCCATCAATAAACGCTCACGCTCACTAATAGTAAAACGAGTTTGGATTGGGTCTAAGCTAACTAAGGTCGTTAATGGACCAGAAGCAGAAGAAACAAGATCACCAATACTGACTTTACTATCGCTGATACGGCCAGAGAATGGTGCAACGATAGTCGTATATGAAAGATTAACCTCAGCAAGGTTTAATTGTGCTTTAGCCGATTCAACTTGTGCTTCACCACTGAGTAATTGAGCCGTTAAACCATCAAATTCAGCTTGGCTAATATTACCTTTTGGTAGTAGATTTTTACCACGTTTAAAATCAAGTTGTGCTTTCTTTAATGCTGCATTAGCTTGAGTAATACCCGCTTTAGCATTAGCAACTTGGGCTTGGAAAGAAGAAGGATCTATTTGAAATAAAACATCGCCCTTATTGACCATCTGGCCTTCTTTGAACGAACGAGACTGAATGTAGCCAGAAACGTGAGCAACAATAGAGGCATCTTCCATTGCTTCAATACGACCAATATAGGTTTTGCCTTGTTGATATTGAATGGACTCAACGGTATGAGTAGCAACAAGAGGTGCTTGAGGAGCTGTTTTAGTCGTAGCTTCATCACTACAACCTACAAGTAAAGCTGCGCTAATTAAAGAAGCAAGAAGAGTTTTTGATTTCATAAAATAACCATTTAACTGTCGGATTCTGTGTATTCTGACAGCTAAATGATTGAAATTATTAATGTTAAATCACAGAGATTGTTACTGAATGTGTCTGTAATTTACGTTGAGTCAAATTTAGAAACGATTTATAACTAACTCATTGATAGTTATTACATTTAATCGATACCTAAAAGCTTACAAATTTACATTCGCTTGGAATGTCCATGCAACAAAACGGCTGATTTTCTGGCCTTGAGCCATATCAACAGTTTTAATGGTTTTTACACCTAATCGTGCCAACTCTTGGTAAAGAGCTTCTACGTTTTCTTTCTTAGAAATTAATGTTGTAAACCATTGAACTTGAAGTGCAAATTCACAGCTTTCTTTCGCCATTTGAGTAATGAAGCCAAGCTCACCACCCTCACACCAAAGTTCCGCTTTTTGGCCACCAAAGTTAAGTTTTTTCACACCTTTTAATTCATTGTAAGCGTGACCTTTCTTCGATTTGTTTGTCGCTAAATTCTGTTGCTTACGCTCAGATCCTGCTGTTGCTTCTTCTTCTGATGCATGGAACGGAGGGTTACACATAGTGAACGCAAATTCATCTTGTGGCTTAATAACACCTCTAAAGATATTCTCTTCATTTTTTTGCTGACGACACTCAATGCCCTTCTTCAGACTTGGGTTATTGTTCGCAATGAACGACGCCATTTTTAGTGCTTGAACATCAATATCAGAACCAACAAAGTTCCATTTGTATTCACGGTGACCAATGATAGGGTACACGCAGTTAGCACCAACACCGATGTCTAAACCGCGAACATTTTTACCTGTTGGGATCTCACCTTCATTAGTGATTGCAAGTAAATCAGCAATGTTATGAATGTAGTCAGCACGTCCAGGAATTGGTGGGCATAAGTAGCCTTCTGGAATATCCCAAAATGGTACATCATAGAAATGCGCCAACAGTGCTTTGTTCAATGCTTTAACAGCAAGAGGATCTGAAAAGTTGATTGATTCATTACCATATTGATTCGTTTCAACAAATGCTTTCAGTTCAGGAGACGTCGCAATTAATGCAGGAAAATCATACTTTGCATTATGTTTATTACGAGGATGCATCTGTGTTTTTTTAGGAGCTGAGTTAGAATAAGTCATGTAAGTTTACTGATAATGAATAATAGCCGCCATCATAGCCGATGTGTCTGACAATTACTTAAAAAAATAGCCATGCTCTTATCGAAATCATGGCTATTTCTGCTTTTAATTACACTGACGGGGTACTAAACAACACAAACTTGATTCTTACCCTGCTGCTTAGCTTTATACAACAAATTATCAGCTTGCTTTAATTCATGCTCAGCCCAAATATCCGCAACATTCCTTGTCCCATTCATTGTAGACATTACAATTGCTCCACAAGAGACCGTCATATGGATATCACCACCATTTTTTAATGTACAAGGTGCAGACTCTATCGCTCGGCGAATTCGCTCTAATACTGCTCTTATTTGGTCTTCCGTATTTGCGTTAATCATCAGTACAAATTCTTCACCACCAAATCGAGATACCATATCTTTACCTCTCAATGAATTTTTCATTATACGAGCAAGATGGATAAGCGCTTCATCACCCGCTTCATGACCATAAATGTCATTGATTGATTTGAAGTTATCAATATCAAAAATAGCAATCCCAACATAGTTATCAGAAACAACATGCTCCATTTGGTGCACAAATCCACGGCGATTTAGTAAACCTGTTAACAAATCTGTCATCGACGTTAGTATAAGTGCGCTGTTATCTGCTCTAAGATATTGAAAATGGATCAATAAAATAGAAACAACAAAGCTAGAGATAAATACAATAATCCCCACATAACTGTTTTCAAAAATATGCAATAAATGCTCAGGTCTAGACTCATTAATGGTTAAAAACAATCCTGTTTCGGAATTATTAACTAATATCGGTTTAGATTTACTAAAAGTAAGTAACCCTAATTTATTCTGGCCTATCTCATTAGTAATTTGGTAACCTTCTTTACTTACATCTAATAAGGTATCGACCAATATATCAATACCTAAAATTCCTTTAAATTCACCTTTAATATAGAGTCCAGTAGTTAATGTAAAAACAGGCTTCCCTGTTAAAATATCTTGATACTCACCAGTGTAAACAATGCGATCATTTAACCCTTCTTCACCATATTTAAGCGTATTTGACCAATAAGGGCGATTATATATTACTTCATCAAATGCATTTGCTTGCACACTATAGGCGTAATCAGCAGGCGATGAGATTAAATATTTTTCTGTTGAGATAAAATACACACTGGCAATGTTGTCTACTTTTCCAGCAAAGTACGCCATTGAGGGAGCAATTTTCATACGTGCCAATGCCTCATGATTTAATTTGCTATTTGGATCACACATGCCGATTGGACCGGCAAAAACAAAATCATTTTTAATCAGATCTGGACTACTCTTACTTCAGTCATTTACAAAATAACAAGTATCATTAACTACTTTCGATATGTTAGTCATCTCAAAGTCACGATCGAGTTCGTATAACGCTGAAATGTTATAATCAAGTGACTTTAAAATGTTAGTTAGCTCTTCAAGTGAACGTCCAACGAGCATTTTATCTTGGATAAATAATCTTTTATTTTCTTGAGCGAAACTCCAAAAAATGACAACAAAAAAAACAAGAAAAAGAAAACAACAGGTACGAGTTGCATGCTTACTATCTATAAGTGTATTCGCTTTCATAATTATTACTTATTCAATTACAATGACATTTCATACTAACAGAATGTCATACCGAGTAAAGTGAAGAACCACATAATAAGAGCGCCAAAACACTTTTTATCGTATTGCATGTAATAAACTAATTTAAAAAACAAATTATCAAAAAAAAAACACCAAATGAATAACATTTGATGCTTTCTGTTAATTTAGAAATTAATCGCTAATTAGAACGCTTGTGGTGCATAGCCCGTCATTTCTTTCAGGCCTAATTCTTTACCAAGTGCCGTCATTGGGTGAATAACAACTAAACCGCGAACCGATTTTTTCAGTTTACCCATATCAGCTTGTTCTGCTTTAGTAATCGCACGTTTGAACTCAAGATTACGAACTTCTGTTCCTTTGTTACCTGTCTCAAACTGCTTTTTACCATTTAATTTTACGATTTTCTTTTCTAGCGTTTGGATTTCATGCAAAAACTGTTTAACGACTGGTTGATCGTCACGCTTTTGTGCAGCATCTAAACGGTGCTTACAACGATCTAGACGGTTATGAATTTTTTGCAGTTCTTCTTTTACACTCATGAAGTTACCTTTGTATTGAAAATGGTGCGCATTGACGCTAACTGATAGTATACCCTCTATTAGAACAACGAGCATAGGTTTATTATATGTTAACCATTTCAAATCAGGTTCAATTAGCAGATTGGGAAATTGAATTAACGGCAATCCGAGCACAAGGAGCTGGTGGTCAGAATGTGAATAAGGTCTCAAGCGCTATTCATCTACGATTTGATATTGCACGATCAACGTTACCTGCATTCTATAAAGAGCGTCTATTAAAAATGAAAGATAGTCGTATCACAAAAGAAGGGGTTATTGTTATCAAGGCACAGCAATTTAGAACTCAAGAAAAAAATCGTGAGAATGCACTTGAACGCTTAAAAGAATTAATTCAATCGGCAGCAGAGACTCAAAAAGCACGTCGAGAGACGAAACCAACACGCAACTCTCAACGCAAACGCGTCGATAATAAAACACAACGCGGCCAAACTAAAAGTATGAGAAAAAAGGTAGATTACTAATGACATATCAGCAGACATTAAAAGACATATTTGGTTTTGATTCCCTTAGAGGAGGTCAGCAACAAGTTATTGAAAAAGTACTTAATGGTCATTCGTCTGCTGCCATCTTTCCAACCGGTTCTGGAAAGTCTTTATGCTATCAATTACCAGCACTTTTATTACCAAACCTTACTTTGGTTATCTCTCCTTTACTTGCTTTGATGAAAGATCAGATTTCATTTTTAAAAAGCAAAGGCATTGCCGCCGCATCAATTGACTCGACTCAAACCCGTGAAGAGACCCAAGCCATCTTACAAGGCGTTAGAAGCGGGGAAATTAAGATTTTAATGATCTCTGTTGAGCGTTTGAAGAATGAACGTTTTCGACAATTCATCGCTCAAATTAATATCTCTCTATTAGTGGTGGATGAAGCACACTGTATCTCTGAATGGGGTCATAACTTTAGACCCGATTATCTTAAGCTTCCTCAAGATAGAGAAGCATTAAACATTCCTCATGTTTTACTTTTGACAGCAACAGCAACCCCAGCCGTTATTGAAGACATGAGTAAAAAATTCAAAATCGAAAAAGACGATATTGTAATTACTGGCTTCTATCGCCCTAATTTGGATATTTCAATTATCCCTGTAGAAGAAGAACAAAAACGGTCAGCACTGTTTGCGACACTAAAACAAAAACCAGAACAACCAAGTATTATTTATGTCACCTTGCAACAAACAGCTGAAAATGTGGCTCAATGGCTACAAGGTAATGGTATCCAAGCAAAAGCCTATCATGCCGGATTAAAACACGACATCAGAGAATCTATCCAAAATCAATTCATGAATGGTGAAATTAATTGTATTGTTGCCACCATTGCATTTGGTATGGGAGTCGATAAATCAGATATTCGTCAAGTCATCCATTTTGATTTACCTAAATCTATTGAAAACTACTCTCAAGAAATAGGCCGAGCCGGCCGCGATGGTGCTCCTTCATTTTGTACTGTCCTTGCTAATACATCAGGGCTTAATGTCTTAGAAAACTTTATTTATGGTGATACACCTGATAGAGAAGCGATTCAATATGTACTGGATGATATTTACAAATCTTCAGATACATGGGAAACCCAATTATTACGCTTATCTAAAGAGAGCAATGTCCGTCAATTGCCACTAAAAACCTTATTCGTCTATTTAGAACTCAAAAAGATCATTCAAGCTAAATACAGCTATTATGCAGATTATCGCTTCAAAAGCTTAATTCCAATCAATGATATTATTGGAAAATTCCAAACAGAACGTCAACAGTTTGTCTCAACAATTTTTCAATGCTCTCCAAAAGCAAAAACCTGGCACACGGTTGATTTCGATGCGTTGTGGATAGGCTATCGAGGTGAACGTAAACGCGTCGTTTCAGCATTAGATTATTTTCACGAACAGGGTTGGATTGAGCTTGAAAGTAAACAAGTTACTGAAGTTTATCAAGTTATTAATAAAATGGAGAGTATACATGTGTTATCTCAAGAGTTGCATTTATTATTTAAAAATAAAGAACAGAATGAAATAAACCGAATTCATTCTATGCTTGATTTTTTTGGAACAACTACCTGTTTAAGCTATGAATTAGCTCGTTATTTTGCAGATTTTAATGCTCCTGAAAAGTGTGACCACTGCTCTGCATGTCGTTCAGAAGCCGCTGTATTACCAAGAAATAATACTCATTTTATTACTGATGACGAGCAAGTGAAACTCTGGTGTCAAGAGTTACAAAACAACAGTAAAGAACCATTAGCTAATGCCGTTTTTGCTCGTTTTTTATGTGGTATTCCAACACCATTAACCACAAAAATTAAAGCAAATAAGATGCAAGGCTTCGCTAAATTTGAATCTCAGCCTTATTTTGAGGTATTAGAATTAATAGGGAAGCTCAATGGGTAATTTATAAATAGTGATCTTATTTACAATATGAGCATTACACTATGTACCGCATACCATATAAGTGGTAAGGTGATTGTAAAAATGCCATTCATATGTTTATTTAGGGAGCCGTGATGATTGATAAATGTTTGTCATTATCAGAAGACCAATCTATTGTCAAATTTATTGCTACTGGCGATATTATTATTACTCAGCCACTAAATAAGCAAGACCTTATTGATGCGCTACATACTCTAGGGGCTCAAGATTTTTATTTATATGATCTAGATATAGAAGCGGTAATTACTGCTATTAGTTCTGGTGATTTTTTAAAACTAAATGAAACCATTATTGCTCAACGTTTAGATACTCAACTTTCAATCGAAATCGATGAATCTGAATTATCAGCCACTATGATAATAACAGGGGCTTATGGTGGTTCTCATTTACGAGGCCCAGCGATCATTGCAGCATTAACAGAACATTCGATAATAAAAGGGGTTCAAAAAGAAACACTTAAATCCCTTTTATTAACAAATAGAGATCTTAAGCCAGGTGAATCTTATACCGCTACCATAGCTATTGGCAAAGCTCCCGTTCCAGGTAATAATGCAAATTTCTTACCGCTTGTTCCTGATGTAAAAAAACGCATTTTACAACCAAAAATACAAGATGATGGTCTTGTTGATATGCGTGATTTAGGTGACTTTATAACCGTAAAAAAAGGCGTGCCTTTAATAAAACGCATTCCTGCAACAAAAGGGGCTGATGGTCTAACGATTACAGGTAAGTCAATTCCTGCAATACCAGGGGAAGAGATCCCACTAAAAGTATATGCTGGTTCTATTATTTCAGAACATGATTGTAATGTATTACTATCCAGTATTGATGGAATGCCTATCATTCATAAAGATGGTGTCGGTGTTGATAATCTTTTAAAACTAAAAGCTATCGATGTCACTACCGGTCATATCTCATTTGAAGGTAGTATCTTTGTTGAAAATGACATCGAAGCAGGTATGAAAGTGCAGGCAACAGGCAGTATAACTGTCGGTGGTTTTATTGAAAATGCTGAAGTTATTGCTCATGAAGACATTTCTGTTGCTAATGGTATTATTGGCCATCAGCCTCATGACGATGGTGAATTAAGTTGTACTATTATGGCAAAAGGTTCTATTAGCGCTAAATTAGCACAGCATTCATGCTTAACTGCAGATAAAGAAATCAATCTATTGCTACTTGCCAATCATTGTTCTTTAAATTCTCGTACTTTTATTGCCGTTACAGACAAAGCAGGAAAGAATGGAACAATTAGCGGTGGTAGTGTAATTGCTAGCCATTATATAAAAACAGCAAATTTAGGTATTGAAGGCGGCGCTTATACTAAAGTTCAAGCTTTTCAAAACTTCTCAGTAGACAAAAAAAACATACACCAATTAAAAAAACAGTACCAATCATTAAATGATACTATTGATAAGATTACTCAAATTAATATCGATAAGCAACCAAGCGAAATTGCCGAAAAAATTCTTCACTCTAAGACGAAAACAGAGCAAGAGTTAGTAAAGGTAAGGGCACTATTAGAGCTTGAAGAACATGCGTTTGATTCAGGACTAAAACAGAATCATATTTTTGTTACTAACAAAATGTTTCCAAGAGTAGAAATTAAGTTTAATAATGAACACTTAGTGACTAAGCGTGAGTATAGTCCAAGTAAAATAACATTCACGGGTTATGACATTGATATTGAACCGGTTATTAAAAAAAGAGTAAAGTAAATAACAATAGATGAATTAATAATGATAACTAATTCATCTATCATTCATTTGTAATTAATATTCTAATTCAATATGGTGTAATAAAATTGAACCTTGATCTGAAGTCGTACGACATTTTACTTGAAGAGAAGTAGAACGTTCATATTTATTATCAATATATTGTGAATAATGAACAAAACCTCCATTTTGAGTTAAATCAGTCCAAGTAAAACCACCAGAAAGTCCGTAAGAAAAAACTTTCCAACCTGCGCCATCATTAACACGTCGAATTTTTGCGAAAGAACATCCCCCAGGACGACCTGGTTTCATATTATTAAGCTCAGCATGCAGGTTAAGCTTAAATTTACCAACATCATCATTTAATGGAATATTACACACAAATTCACGTGAGCTTCTTTCAAATGATGGATTATATAAAAAACCATAACCTTGAATATCTGCACCTACTTGCTCTGTAACTACACGCTTCATAGCATTATCAAAATTACTGTTTGACGTTATAAATTTATTAACTGCGGTATTTTTTTTTAAAATACTTTCCTTACAAAATGAACCAGCTGGATAAGTATCTACTTTAGCAAATACATTTGACGAAAATATAAGTGATATAGTTGTTATAGCAAGAGTTTTTTTCAACATAGTAATATTCCAAAAATTAATTAGTTTTAAAATCTCGTTTGAGAATAACTAAAATAATATTAAATAATATTAAATAATTAGAAAATGGAATAGACTTCACGCTTTAATCCTTATAAATAATAATTACTAGCAAAAATGACGAACACTTGTAAGGTATTGATAATTAAGACAATAGAAATGGCATTATTATCAATAATGCTCCTGATTATCTCCGAGACTCAGCCAATTTAAACACCCGCTCTGGCATCGGTGCAGTTTGAATACTTGAGCAAATAAGCTTTTCAAACATCTTTTTAAGGATTGAATTGTCTATCGAACTTAAAACAAAACTCTCCCAAAGAACAAGGAAGATGTTACTTGTTTATTGCATGGTAAGTCCCATGCATTGTGTTGACCCATAATTTAACACAATTAGTTCCGCCACCTGTAACGATAGCATGATGAAAGGTATCAGCTTCCCCCTCTGGCAGAATAGTTATTACTGTTAAAATTTAACCAGTTTAGGGCGGCGTAAGGATCATCTGACTTATTATTCTGTTGAAAAAAAGATGCTGTATTAAAGAAGTTATGACCGCCACACTCTATGTCAGTAACTGAACTTTCGAAAGAAGAAGGCATTAGTAAAGTAACCCTGTATTATTGGCGAAAACAACTCAGAGAATCGGGAACCACTGTGCCAAATATTCATACAACATCAGAGCTATAGTCTGCTCAAACCAAGCTTGCCGTCATTACTGAAACATATTCCATGACTGAGAATGAACTTAGCCAGTACTGCCGAGAAAAAGGGTTATTCCCTTAGTAGATTCAAACTTGGCAAAGTGAATGCATACAGGAATTCAAGTCTAAAAAAGAAATTGAAGCCGAAACAAAAAAGCAGGCACTTGAAATAAAAGAGCTAAAAAAAAGCTTCGATATAAAGAAAAGGTACTGGCTGAAACAGCAGCATTACTAATGCTTAGAAAAATAGCCAAAAGAAAGCTAGACCGATTAGCTATACAACAACAGAGCCAAACCAAGTATTTACATGGAATATCACCTATCTACCATCCAAGGTTCGTGGGTAGCATTTTTTAATCAATTAAAGGATCTATTTGACGACCACATTTAGTTGTGAACATATACTTCCTTTCAAGGAGATACTATCTATGGTAGAGATGGGTACTTTGTAACGATGTGTCACCACATGTTTTGCCATTTACTTCCTTCAGATTGCATCTCACAGTGACACCTTTCTTCGACTGAAACCGTAGAAAGCTTTCACCTCCTAGAACAACGTCATGCTCGACCACTAAAAAAGCCAGCAGTTGGCACTACTGACTTAATAAAAACCATTAATGTATTTTAGGGCTATGTATTAAGAAGGAATTTATTGTTCAGCTAAAACCATTTTCTCTTCTTGATGTGCTTTAAATACCATAACAGCACCAATGAACAAGAAAACTAACTGTAATAACATAATACCACCCATTGAGATGCCACCTAAATAACTAATACTTGATACCATTGCACTTGCTGCAACACAAAACAGCATTTGTAAGAAATTAAGTAATCCAGAAGCAACTGCACTTCCTTCTTTAAAATCTATTAAAGCATTATTAACAACGATTGGATAAATAGCACCATTTGCCGCAGCTAAGAAACAAAATGGGATTAACATCGGAATGATTGATGAAACATCCATTCTCCATGACACTAAAAATACCGTTACTACACTCGCTGTAGAAAGTTTTAATAACCAAGGTAGTACTTGCTGTCCATCAAAACGTTCTAAGGCCCAGCGACAACCATAACCACCTACAATAAATGCGATTGTTTGTGGTACATAGCTTAAGCCGATATCAGCGCCTGAATAACCCATTTGAGTCATAACAAACGGAGAACCAGTTAACCAAGCAAAAAAGATCGCAGAGCTTGCTGCATAGATGAGCATATTTCCTGTGAATTTTTTTGACTTGATAACATCACGAAAAGTAATGGTTTTTCCTGATGTTGCTTTCTCTTGTTTTGGTTCTTTATCTGCAACAGTTCTTACTGCTAAGCCAACACCAATAATCGTTAATGTTACGAAGATCATTGACCAACCGTAGAACTTTTCAATCGCGGCTCCTAATAAAGGGGCTAATGCAGGAGATAAAGCAACCAAAGGCATAATAGTTGCAAAAATACGTTGTGATGTTTTTGCATCATAACGCTGAATAACCATTGCTTGCCAAATTACATTGGCACTACATGCACCTAATGCCTGAAAGAAACGAGCAACAAGTAACATTTCTACACTGGTCGAAAATGAGGCAACTAAACTACTGATTGCAAAGATACTTAAACCGATAATTAATGACTTTTTTGTACCTAAACTTTGAGTTAAACGCCCATAAAAAAGTTGACCAATAGCCATACCTAACAAGAAGATACTTAGGGTTAAACCAATCATACTTTCTGTTGTTGCTAGATCACCACGAATGATATCAAAAGCAGGTAAATACATATCAGTTGCTAAAAAGCCCAGCATACTTAAGCCAGCTAACCAAATATATGGAATAGATTGTTTTTTATTTTCCATGTTCTTCTCCAAACGTGAACATATTATTAATATCCATTGCATTCTATTAGTTAATTGCTACTCTTGTGAAACGATATAATTTGCACTTTACATCAAATAATTTGATGTGATTAATCATGCATCAGGAGGGTTATGTTTTCTTATAATGAACTAATTGCTATAGAATCAGTGGCTAGACTAGGCAGCTTTAGCCATGCAGCAGATGAGTTACATAAAGTTCCAAGTGCTATTAGCTATACAATTAAATCCGTTGAAGAACGATTAAACGTCACATTGTTTACTCGTTTACATCGTAAAGTAGAACTGACTGCTGCTGGGAGTTATTTCGTAGAACAAACTAGAAAGTTGCTCAAAGAGATGGAAGATATTCGCTTTAATACTCAAAGGGTTGCAAATGGGTGGCAACAAAGTGTTTCAGTCGCACTAGATAACGTAGTCCGCGAAAATGGGGTCAACCAACTCGTTCGTGACTTTTATGCGACCTTTCCTGATATTGAACTTCAATTAACTATGGAAGTCTTTAATGGTGTTTGGGATGCCTTGATGACGGGCCGTGCTGATATTGGTATTGGTGCCACAGCAACGATACCTATCGGTGGCGACTTTTCTTATCGTCCAATGGGAGAACTAGCTTGGGAATTTGTTGTAGGCCTAAATCACCCATTGGCAATGTATGATGGTGAGATCCCTCATCATGAGCTAATTAAATATCCTGTAATCTGTTTAGAAGATACTTCTCAGATCTTACCAAAAAGATCCACTTGGCAATTAGATAATCAACGTCGTTTGATCGTTCCTAATTGGCATAGTGCAGAGCAATGTTTTATTGATGGATTAGGTGTCGGTGTTATGCCAAGCCATAGAGCTAAAAGGCTACTAGCTACAGAACAAGTAATCAGTAAAAAAATTGAAAATCATATTGAAGCAAGTCCATGCTGCCTAGCTTGGAATAATAAAAATCAATCGGTTGCAATCCAATGGCTACTTGATTATTTAGGAGATACAGAGAAACTAAATTCAGAGTGGCTCAAAGAAACATAAACGATGATCCTATGATCATCGTTTATGTTATCTATTTTCAATTGAAAAGCGACAAGATCATGGCGCTAAACGGTCGATCATCCATTTGTCTTGATCTTTACTATAGAGAAACCGATCATGAAGTCGATGATCCCCTCCTTGCCAAAACTCAATTGAATCAATTTTAACTCTAAAGCCGCCCCAGAACTTTGGTATTGGGATCTCACCTTGTGCAAATTTTTGCTTAAGCTCTAAGTATTTTCCTTCAAGTGCGGCACGAGCTGTTAATCGACTACTTTGTTTACTTGCCCACGCTGCAATTTGGCTTTCCTTAGGCCTTGAACTGAAGTATTTCATATTTTCAAGTGCACTTAGCTTTTCAGCAGTTCCTGTTATATGAACTTGACGCTCTAAAGGGTGCCAAGGAAAATGAAGAGAGATCTTACTATGATGCTCTAACTGCTGTGCCTTTCGAGAAGCTAAATTGGTATAAAACACAAATCCAGATTGTTCAAAATGTTTTAACAGTACAATACGCTGGAAAGGTTGACCGTTCTCATCAACTGTTGCCACTGTCATGGCTGTTGGATCTGTCAGTTTTGCTTCTACCGCTTGTTTAAGCCATAGCTCAAATAAATCAACAGGTTCTTGTGGTAAATCTGCTCTACGCAAGCCCCCAAGGCTATAATCTCGACGAATATCTTCTAATTCCATGTAAATCTCACTTCGACTGGTTTGTTGAAATTGTGCTCTTTTAAAATACCTTAAACAAGTCAAAAATAAATAAAAAGGGCCTAAATTAGGCCCTTAGTATTTAAACTGATGTTAGTTAAGTAACTACATCAGTTTAAACATCAACTTTAAACATTTGATTCTCTAATAACTGAGTTAAAATCTCAGATTGGTTGCTATTAAAGTCTGCACTCTCAAGTCCAAAGGAATTAATCCCGCCTTCTACAGTAATTGTATGTTTATTACCTGCATCATCCGTTATTAATAGGGTCAAGTCATTGCCACTTCCTGATAACTCAATATGAGCAAGAAGAGCATCAACATTTGTTTGGTTAACATCATCAGTTAAGATCTCAGTAAGATCAATTAAGTCTTCACCTTTTGTAAAATCTTTGATGGTATCAAGACCACTATCAGCACCTTGATCAACCCACTTAAAGATATCTTCACCTGAACCTCCGGTAAGAATATCATTTCCAAGTCCACCAATTAGGATATCGTTGCCTGAGCCTCCGATTAAAATATCTTGGCCTGTACCGCCACGAAGACCATCATTACCATCACCTCCATCAAGATAGTCATTACCTGAACCACCAAAGATTAAATCTACACCACCTTGACCAAAGATCTTATCTTTACCTCCGCCGCCATGACCAAGATCGACATACGCATTACTTGAGCCTGCTAATGTAGTGAAGCCCCCAGTTTCAACTCCTCCTTGCAGATGACTTAAATCACTTCCAGAGCTAAATACATCTTCAAGTAACGTTTGAGCTGCTGCAATTTTAGGATCATTTGGATCTCCATCATAATCACTTGCATGACTATCACCTAAATAAATAGTATCATTTCCTCTACCTAAGAGAACGTCATCTCCTGCAGCTCCTACATCAACAATTAACCCCCCCTGACTTGTTGCTTTATCAAAATCAACAGGTTCGTTACCTGATGGGGACCATCGTACGTATTCATGTTCTGTACCTGCAAAAATCGCTTGCACAGAGTCCACAATATCTCCTTCTGAATTAATTTCATTATCAAACTCACTTTCAGGGTTAATGAGAACACTAACCTTCGCAGTATCTTCACCTCCATGACCATCAGACACTGTGTAAGTAAAATCAGCTTTACCCGTATATGAAGAAGGAAGATCAAAAACTATATTTCCACCAACAATGCTTATCGTTGCCCCAATAATATCAGTTTCTACACCAATAACAGATAATGTATCACCATCAATGTCTACATCATTCGCTAACAATTCATTAATTGGGATAGTAAATAGTGTCTCACCAGTATTTTGGGCGTATTTCACATTAGATTCAATTTTGATCCCAGAAACGAAGTAATCAGACGAGTCAGACGAAGTTGCTCCTGAAGAAGAATAATCAGTGGATTCAAAAATAATTTCATCAAATGCAAAGCCATCGATCTCTATAATACTATTACCTGTGTTCCCTGAATTATTATAAAAAATGTCACTCGCAACAACTACACCATTTAGTAAAGCAGTCCAACGCCCCTGTTCATGATTACCAGTGCCACCTTCGTTTGCATATAATCTTTCAACAAAAAATTCTGCTTTCGTTGCAGGAATATCAAGATTAAATATGAGTTTTTCTGATTCACTAGAATTTACATTAAATTGAATTTGATCAGCAGGTCCACCAGCTACTCCATCCCCAACGACACCCAAGTTACCATCATCTTTCACTATAACAGTTGCGGGCTGTCCATCTGCACCAATAGCACTAACTTCAATGTCATCCCAGCTTAACTCGGTATGCTCCTTACCTTGCACTAAAGTATAATCGCCCGGATCATCATTAGCAGTCGGTGCATTATTTCCAACAATTAGTACTTTATCGGATTTATAATGCGAATCATCTAGGCCAGATACCTTAGCTTTAACATCAAGACTATCTCCTGCATCTAATAATGGCTCTGTAAGCTCTAAATAACCTTTATCAAGATCGCTTTGTAATAATTCATAAGTTGATAATTCTCCATTTATAACTAGATCTAACTTAGTTCCTTCTGCTAAATAATCAGGAAAATCGATTTTTATTGATATCTCTGAATCTTGTTCAGATCTTTCCAGAATTTCATTATCATTAACATCACTAACAATAGTAACATCCAGTTCGAATAACTCTTTTAAAGACTGTTTATCCTTCGATTTAAATTCAAAGTTCTCAAATTCAATCAGTGTATTTACATCTCCATTACTTTCTACAATAGTAATAGAACCATCTGTATTTAATGCTACCGTAGAGCTTGATAAATTAAAATCGAATTTAGCTGTATCGTTCCCAGCACCACCATCAACAGTTACAAAATTATTTAGGTCGTCATCATTCAATGAAAATTTGTCATTACCTTTTCCAAGTAACGCATAATCATCAAACTCATCTGTACTGCTAAATTCACCATGGGAATAATGAGTTGAATCAGAGGATGAACTTACATTTCCATTATCATCAGTTTGCGTGACGCTAAAGAACTCATTATCACCGACAGGTGTTTCTGATAAATCAGAAATATCAAATGTCCAGTTGCCATCATTATCTACGGTTATAACTGTAGAAGAATTGACAACGTTATTATCTTCATCATAAATAGTAATTGTTGCTCCAGGCTCACCAGTACCGTGTAATGTCACCGTTGAGTAATCACTCTCTGCTGAGTCGTCGGTTATGTTTGTGATTTTTGGTGCATCAGGTACAACCTTATCTTTCGCTACCGTGTCGCTGATAGCCGTATCACTCTCACTATCGCTATCACCCGCGGTGTTGCCATCTTGGTCTATGAACGTCGCATTTGCCGTTAAGGTGCCATCCGCCAGCGTTTTCACGTCTACGTCATTAATGGTGTAAGTGCCATCGTTGTTATTGGTCACCGTATAACCACCATCAACCGTGGCGCTGCCATCACTGTTCAACGTCACGTTCAACGTGATGTCTGCTGTGTCACCATCGCTGTCGCTGATGACCACTTGCGCTGTGCCTGAGCTCACGCCTTCACCGAAGCTCACTGTGATGTCTGCTTTTTCTGTACCACTGATGACTTCCGCGCCATCACCCGTATTATCCGTGATGCTCACGCTTGCTGGCGTGATGCCATCGGCTGGCTCGTCTGTCTCTTCACCATAAGTGATGTCTTTCGCTACCGTGTCGCTGATAGCCGTATCACTCTCACTATCGCTATCACCCGCGGTGTTGCCATCTTGGTCTATGAACGTCGCATTTGCCGTTAAGGTGCCATCCGCCAGCGTTTTCACGTCTACGTCATTAATGGTGTAAGTGCCATCGTTGTTATTGGTCACCGTATAACCACCATCAACCGTGGCGCTGCCATCACTGTTCAACGTCACGTTCAACGTGATGTCTGCTGTGTCACCATCGCTGTCGCTGATGACCACTTGCGCTGTGCCTGAGCTCACGCCTTCACCGAAGCTCACTGTGATGTCTGCTTTTTCTGTACCACTGATGACTTCCGCGCCATCACCCGTATTATCCGTGATGCTCACGCTTGCTGGCGTGATGCCATCGGCTGGCTCGTCTGTCTCTTCACCATAAGTGATGTCTTTCGCTACCGTGTCGCTGATAGCCGTATCACTCTCACTATCGCTATCACCCGCGGTGTTGCCATCTTGGTCTATGAACGTCGCATTTGCCGTTAAGGTGCCATCCGCCAGCGTTTTCACGTCTACGTCATTAATGGTGTAAGTGCCATCGTTGTTATTGGTCACCGTATAACCACCATCAACCGTGGCGCTGCCATCACTGTTCAACGTCACGTTCAACGTGATGTCTGCTGTGTCACCATCGCTGTCGCTGATGACCACTTGCGCTGTGCCTGAGCTCACGCCTTCACCGAAGCTCACTGTGATGTCTGCTTTTTCTGTACCACTGATGACTTCCGCGCCATCACCCGTATTATCCGTGATGCTCACGCTTGCTGGCGTGATGCCATCGGCTGGCTCGTCTGTCTCTTCACCATAAGTGATGTCTGTTCGCTACCGTGTCGCTGATAGCCGTATCACTCTCACTATCGCTATCACCCGCGGTGTTGCCATCTTGGTCTATGAACGTCGCATTTGCCGTTAAGGTGCCATCCGCCAGCGTTTTCACGTCTACGTCATTAATGGTGTAAGTGCCATCGTTGTTATTGGTCACCGTATAACCACCATCAACCGTGGCGCTGCCATCACTGTTCAACGTCACGTTCAACGTGATGTCTGCTGTGTCACCATCGCTGTCGCTGATGACCACTTGCGCTGTGCCTGAGCTCACGCCTTCACCGAAGCTCACTGTGATGTCTGCTTTTTCTGTACCACTGATGACTTCCGCGCCATCACCCGTATTATCCGTGATGCTCACGCTTGCTGGCGTGATGCCATCGGCTGGCTCGTCTGTCTCTTCACCATAAGTGATGTCTTTCGCTACCGTGTCGCTGATAGCCGTATCACTCTCACTATCGCTATCACCCGCGGTGTTGCCATCTTGGTCTATGAACGTCGCATTTGCCGTTAAGGTGCCATCCGCCAGCGTTTTCACGTCTACGTCATTAATGGTGTAAGTGCCATCGTTGTTATTGGTCACCGTATAACCACCATCAACCGTGGCGCTGCCATCACTGTTCAACGTCACGTTCAACGTGATGTCTGCTGTGTCACCATCGCTGTCGCTGATGACCACTTGCGCTGTGCCTGAGCTCACGCCTTCACCGAAGCTCACTGTGATGTCTGCTTTTTCTGTACCACTGATGACTTCCGCGCCATCACCCGTATTATCCGTGATGCTCACGCTTGCTGGCGTGATGCCATCGGCTGGCTCGTCTGTCTCTTCACCATAAGTGATGTCTTTCGCTACCGTGTCGCTGATAGCCGTATCACTCTCACTATCGCTATCACCCGCGGTGTTGCCATCTTGGTCTATGAACGTCGCATTTGCCGTTAAGGTGCCATCCGCCAGCGTTTTCACGTCTACGTCATTAATGGTGTAAGTGCCATCGTTGTTATTGGTCACCGTATAACCACCATCAACCGTGGCGCTGCCATCACTGTTCAACGTCACGTTCAACGTGATGTCTGCTGTGTCACCATCGCTGTCGCTGATGACCACTTGCGCTGTGCCTGAGCTCACGCCTTCACCGAAGCTCACTGTGATGTCTGCTTTTTCTGTACCACTGATGACTTCCGCGCCATCACCCGTATTATCCGTGATGCTCACGCTTGCTGGCGTGATGCCATCGGCTGGCTCGTCTGTCTCTTCACCATAAGTGATGTCTTTCGCTACCGTGTCGCTGATAGCCGTATCACTCTCACTATCGCTATCACCCGCGGTGTTGCCATCTTGGTCTATGAACGTCGCATTTGCCGTTAAGGTGCCATCCGCCAGCGTTTTCACGTCTACGTCATTAATGGTGTAAGTGCCATCGTTGTTATTGGTCACCGTATAACCACCATCAACCGTGGCGCTGCCATCACTGTTCAACGTCACGTTCAACGTGGCATGTCTGCTGTGTCACCATCGCTGTCGCTGATGACCACTTGCGCTGTGCCTGAGCTCACGCCTTCACCGAAGCTCACTGTGATGTCTGCTTTTTCTGTACCACTGATGACTTCCGCGCCATCACCCGTATTATCCGTGATGCTCACGCTTGCTGGCGTGATGCCATCGGCTGGCTCGTCTGTCTCTTCACCATAAGTGATGTCTTTCGCTACCGTGTCGCTGATAGCCGTATCACTCTCACTATCGCTATCACCCGCGGTGTTGCCATCTTGGTCTATGAACGTCGCATTTGCCGTTAAGGTGCCATCCGCCAGCGTTTTCACGTCTACGTCATTAATGGTGTAAGTGCCATCGTTGTTATTGGTCACCGTATAACCACCATCAACCGTGGCGCTGCCATCACTGTTCAACGTCACGTTCAACGTGATGTCTGCTGTGTCACCATCGCTGTCGCTGATGACCACTTGCGCTGTGCCTGAGCTCACGCCTTCACCGAAGCTCACTGTGATGTCTGCTTTTTCTGTACCACTGATGACTTCCGCGCCATCACCCGTATTATCCGTGATGCTCACGCTTGCTGGCGTGATGCCATCGGCTGGCTCGTCTGTCTCTTCACCATAAGTGATGTCTTTCGCTACCGTGTCGCTGATAGCCGTATCACTCTCACTATCGCTATCACCCGCGGTGTTGCCATCTTGGTCTATGAACGTCGCATTTGCCGTTAAGGTGCCATCCGCCAGCGTTTTCACGTCTACGTCATTAATGGTGTAAGTGCCATCGTTGTTATTGGTCACCGTATAACCACCATCAACCGTGGCGCTGCCATCACTGTTCAACGTCACGTTCAACGTGATGTCTGCTGTGTCACCATCGCTGTCGCTGATGACCACTTGCGCTGTGCCTGAGCTCACGCCTTCACCGAAGCTCACTGTGATGTCTGCTTTTTCTGTACCACTGATGACTTCCGCGCCATCACCCGTATTATCCGTGATGCTCACGCTTGCTGGCGTGATGCCATCGGCTGGCTCGTCTGTCTCTTCACCATAAGTGATGTCTTTCGCTACCGTGTCGCTGATAGCCGTATCACTCTCACTATCGCTATCACCCGCGGTGTTGCCATCTTGGTCTATGAACGTCGCATTTGCCGTTAAGGTGCCATCCGCCAGCGTTTTCACGTCTACGTCATTAATGGTGTAAGTGCCATCGTTGTTATTGGTCACCGTATAACCACCATCAACCGTGGCGCTGCCATCACTGTTCAACGTCACGTTCAACGTGATGTCTGCTGTGTCACCATCGCTGTCGCTGATGACCACTTGCGCTGTGCCTGAGCTCACGCCTTCACCGAAGCTCACTGTGATGTCTGCTTTTTCTGTACCACTGATGACTTCCGCGCCATCACCCGTATTATCCGTGATGCTCACGCTTGCTGGCGTGATGCCATCGGCTGGCTCGTCTGTCTCTTCACCATAAGTGATGTCTTTCGCTACCGTGTCGCTGATAGCCGTATCACTCTCACTATCGCTATCACCCGCGGTGTTGCCATCTTGGTCTATGAACGTCGCATTTGCCGTTAAGGTGCCATCCGCCAGCGTTTTCACGTCTACGTCATTAATGGTGTAAGTGCCATCGTTGTTATTGGTCACCGTATAACCACCATCAACCGTGGCGCTGCCATCACTGTTCAACGTCACGTTCAACGTGATGTCTGCTGTGTCACCATCGCTGTCGCTGATGACCACTTGCGCTGTGCCTGAGCTCACGCCTTCACCGAAGCTCACTGTGATGTCTGCTTTTTCTGTACCACTGATGACTTCCGCGCCATCACCCGTATTATCCGTGATGCTCACGCTTGCTGGCGTGATGCCATCGGCTGGCTCGTCTGTCTCTTCACCATAAGTGATGTCTTTCGCTACCGTGTCGCTGATAGCCGTATCACTCTCACTATCGCTATCACCCGCGGTGTTGCCATCTTGGTCTATGAACGTCGCATTTGCCGTTAAGGTGCCATCCGCCAGCGTTTTCACGTCTACGTCATTAATGGTGTAAGTGCCATCGTTGTTATTGGTCACCGTATAACCACCATCAACCGTGGCGCTGCCATCACTGTTCAACGTCACGTTCAACGTGATGTCTGCTGTGTCACCATCGCTGTCGCTGATGACCACTTGCGCTGTGCCTGAGCTCACGCCTTCACCGAAGCTCACTGTGATGTCTGCTTTTTCTGTACCACTGATGACTTCCGCGCCATCACCCGTATTATCCGTGATGCTCACGCTTGCTGGCGTGATGCCATCGGCTGGCTCGTCTGTCTCTTCACCATAAGTGATGTCTTTCGCTACCGTGTCGCTGATAGCCGTATCACTCTCACTATCGCTATCACCCGCGGTGTTGCCATCTTGGTCTATGAACGTCGCATTTGCCGTTAAGGTGCCATCCGCCAGCGTTTTCACGTCTACGTCATTAATGGTGTAAGTGCCATCGTTGTTATTGGTCACCGTATAACCACCATCAACCGTGGCGCTGCCATCACTGTTCAACGTCACGTTCAACGTGATGTCTGCTGTGTCACCATCGCTGTCGCTGATGACCACTTGCGCTGTGCCTGAGCTCACGCCTTCACCGAAGCTCACTGTGATGTCTGCTTTTTCTGTACCACTGATGACTTCCGCGCCATCACCCGTATTATCCGTGATGCTCACGCTTGCTGGCGTGATGCCATCGGCTGGCTCGTCTGTCTCTTCACCATAAGTGATGTCTTTCGCTACCGTGTCGCTGATAGCCGTATCACTCTCACTATCGCTATCACCCGCGGTGTTGCCATCTTGGTCTATGAACGTCGCATTTGCCGTTAAGGTGCCATCCGCCAGCGTTTTCACGTCTACGTCATTAATGGTGTAAGTGCCATCGTTGTTATTGGTCACCGTATAACCACCATCAACCGTGGCGCTGCCATCACTGTTCAACGTCACGTTCAACGTGATGTCTGCTGTGTCACCATCGCTGTCGCTGATGACCACTTGCGCTGTGCCTGAGCTCACGCCTTCACCGAAGCTCACTGTGATGTCTGCTTTTTCTGTACCACTGATGACTTCCGCGCCATCACCCGTATTATCCGTGATGCTCACGCTTGCTGGCGTGATGCCATCGGCTGGCTCGTCTGTCTCTTCACCATAAGTGATGTCTTTCGCTACCGTGTCGCTGATAGCCGTATCACTCTCACTATCGCTATCACCCGCGGTGTTGCCATCTTGGTCTATGAACGTCGCATTTGCCGTTAAGGTGCCATCCGCCAGCGTTTTCACGTCTACGTCATTAATGGTGTAAGTGCCATCGTTGTTATTGGTCACCGTATAACCACCATCAACCGTGGCGCTGCCATCACTGTTCAACGTCACGTTCAACGTGATGTCTGCTGTGTCACCATCGCTGTCGCTGATGACCACTTGCGCTGTGCCTGAGCTCACGCCTTCACCGAAGCTCACTGTGATGTCTGCTTTTTCTGTACCACTGATGACTTCCGCGCCATCACCCGTATTATCCGTGATGCTCACGCTTGCTGGCGTGATGCCATCGGCTGGCTCGTCTGTCTCTTCACCATAAGTGATGTCTTTCGCTACCGTGTCGCTGATAGCCGTATCACTCTCACTATCGCTATCACCCGCGGTGTTGCCATCTTGGTCTATGAACGTCGCATTTGCCGTTAAGGTGCCATCCGCCAGCGTTTTCACGTCTACGTCATTAATGGTGTAAGTGCCATCGTTGTTATTGGTCACCGTATAACCACCATCAACCGTGGCGCTGCCATCACTGTTCAACGTCACGTTCAACGTGATGTCTGCTGTGTCACCATCGCTGTCGCTGATGACCACTTGCGCTGTGCCTGAGCTCACGCCTTCACCGAAGCTCACTGTGATGTCTGCTTTTTCTGTACCACTGATGACTTCCGCGCCATCACCCGTATTATCCGTGATGCTCACGCTTGCTGGCGTGATGCCATCGGCTGGCTCGTCTGTCTCTTCACCATAAGTGATGTCTTTCGCTACCGTGTCGCTGATAGCCGTATCACTCTCACTATCGCTATCACCCGCGGTGTTGCCATCTTGGTCTATGAACGTCGCATTTGCCGTTAAGGTGCCATCCGCCAGCGTTTTCACGTCTACGTCATTAATGGTGTAAGTGCCATCGTTGTTATTGGTCACCGTATAACCACCATCAACCGTGGCGCTGCCATCACTGTTCAACGTCACGTTCAACGTGATGTCTGCTGTGTCACCATCGCTGTCGCTGATGACCACTTGCGCTGTGCCTGAGCTCACGCCTTCACCGAAGCTCACTGTGATGTCTGCTTTTTCTGTACCACTGATGACTTCCGCGCCATCACCCGTATTATCCGTGATGCTCACGCTTGCTGGCGTGATGCCATCGGCTGGCTCGTCTGTCTCTTCACCATAAGTGATGTCTTTCGCTACCGTGTCGCTGATAGCCGTATCACTCTCACTATCGCTATCACCCGCGGTGTTGCCATCTTGGTCTATGAACGTCGCATTTGCCGTTAAGGTGCCATCCGCCAGCGTTTTCACGTCTACGTCATTAATGGTGTAAGTGCCATCGTTGTTATTGGTCACCGTATAACCACCATCAACCGTGGCGCTGCCATCACTGTTCAACGTCACGTTCAACGTGATGTCTGCTGTGTCACCATCGCTGTCGCTGATGACCACTTGCGCTGTGCCTGAGCTCACGCCTTCACCGAAGCTCACTGTGATGTCTGCTTTTTCTGTACCACTGATGACTTCCGCGCCATCACCCGTATTATCCGTGATGCTCACGCTTGCTGGCGTGATGCCATCGGCTGGCTCGTCTGTCTCTTCACCATAAGTGATGTCTTTCGCTACCGTGTCGCTGATAGCCGTATCACTCTCACTATCGCTATCACCCGCGGTGTTGCCATCTTGGTCTATGAACGTCGCATTTGCCGTTAAGGTGCCATCCGCCAGCGTTTTCACGTCTACGTCATTAATGGTGTAAGTGCCATCGTTGTTATTGGTCACCGTATAACCACCATCAACCGTGGCGCTGCCATCACTGTTCAACGTCACGTTCAACGTGATGTCTGCTGTGTCACCATCGCTGTCGCTGATGACCACTTGCGCTGTGCCTGAGCTCACGCCTTCACCGAAGCTCACTGTGATGTCTGCTTTTTCTGTACCACTGATGACTTCCGCGCCATCACCCGTATTATCCGTGATGCTCACGCTTGCTGGCGTGATGCCATCGGCTGGCTCGTCTGTCTCTTCACCATAAGTGATGTCTTTCGCTACCGTGTCGCTGATAGCCGTATCACTCTCACTATCGCTATCACCCGCGGTGTTGCCATCTTGGTCTATGAACGTCGCATTTGCCGTTAAGGTGCCATCCGCCAGCGTTTTCACGTCTACGTCATTAATGGTGTAAGTGCCATCGTTGTTATTGGTCACCGTATAACCACCATCAACCGTGGCGCTGCCATCACTGTTCAACGTCACGTTCAACGTGATGTCTGCTGTGTCACCATCGCTGTCGCTGATGACCACTTGCGCTGTGCCTGAGCTCACGCCTTCACCGAAGCTCACTGTGATGTCTGCTTTTTCTGTACCACTGATGACTTCCGCGCCATCACCCGTATTATCCGTGATGCTCACGCTTGCTGGCGTGATGCCATCGGCTGGCTCGTCTGTCTCTTCACCATAAGTGATGTCTTTCGCTACCGTGTCGCTGATAGCCGTATCACTCTCACTATCGCTATCACCCGCGGTGTTGCCATCTTGGTCTATGAACGTCGCATTTGCCGTTAAGGTGCCATCCGCCAGCGTTTTCACGTCTACGTCATTAATGGTGTAAGTGCCATCGTTGTTATTGGTCACCGTATAACCACCATCAACCGTGGCGCTGCCATCACTGTTCAACGTCACGTTCAACGTGATGTCTGCTGTGTCACCATCGCTGTCGCTGATGACCACTTGCGCTGTGCCTGAGCTCACGCCTTCACCGAAGCTCACTGTGATGTCTGCTTTTTCTGTACCACTGATGACTTCCGCGCCATCACCCGTATTATCCGTGATGCTCACGCTTGCTGGCGTGATGCCATCGGCTGGCTCGTCTGTCTCTTCACCATAAGTGATGTCTTTCGCTACCGTGTCGCTGATAGCCGTATCACTCTCACTATCGCTATCACCCGCGGTGTTGCCATCTTGGTCTATGAACGTCGCATTTGCCGTTAAGGTGCCATCCGCCAGCGTTTTCACGTCTACGTCATTAATGGTGTAAGTGCCATCGTTGTTATTGGTCACCGTATAACCACCATCAACCGTGGCGCTGCCATCACTGTTCAACGTCACGTTCAACGTGATGTCTGCTGTGTCACCATCGCTGTCGCTGATGACCACTTGCGCTGTGCCTGAGCTCACGCCTTCACCGAAGCTCACTGTGATGTCTGCTTTTTCTGTACCACTGATGACTTCCGCGCCATCACCCGTATTATCCGTGATGCTCACGCTTGCTGGCGTGATGCCATCGGCTGGCTCGTCTGTCTCTTCACCATAAGTGATGTCTTTCGCTACCGTGTCGCTGATAGCCGTATCACTCTCACTATCGCTATCACCCGCGGTGTTGCCATCTTGGTCTATGAACGTCGCATTTGCCGTTAAGGTGCCATCCGCCAGCGTTTTCACGTCTACGTCATTAATGGTGTAAGTGCCATCGTTGTTATTGGTCACCGTATAACCACCATCAACCGTGGCGCTGCCATCACTGTTCAACGTCACGTTCAACGTGATGTCTGCTGTGTCACCATCGCTGTCGCTGATGACCACTTGCGCTGTGCCTGAGCTCACGCCTTCACCGAAGCTCACTGTGATGTCTGCTTTTTCTGTACCACTGATGACTTCCGCGCCATCACCCGTATTATCCGTGATGCTCACGCTTGCTGGCGTGATGCCATCGGCTGGCTCGTCTGTCTCTTCACCATAAGTGATGTCTTTCGCTACCGTGTCGCTGATAGCCGTATCACTCTCACTATCGCTATCACCCGCGGTGTTGCCATCTTGGTCTATGAACGTCGCATTTGCCGTTAAGGTGCCATCCGCCAGCGTTTTCACGTCTACGTCATTAATGGTGTAAGTGCCATCGTTGTTATTGGTCACCGTATAACCACCATCAACCGTGGCGCTGCCATCACTGTTCAACGTCACGTTCAACGTGATGTCTGCTGTGTCACCATCGCTGTCGCTGATGACCACTTGCGCTGTGCCTGAGCTCACGCCTTCACCGAAGCTCACTGTGATGTCTGCTTTTTCTGTACCACTGATGACTTCCGCGCCATCACCCGTATTATCCGTGATGCTCACGCTTGCTGGCGTGATGCCATCGGCTGGCTCGTCTGTCTCTTCACCATAAGTGATGTCTTTCGCTACCGTGTCGCTGATAGCCGTATCACTCTCACTATCGCTATCACCCGCGGTGTTGCCATCTTGGTCTATGAACGTCGCATTTGCCGTTAAGGTGCCATCCGCCAGCGTTTTCACGTCTACGTCATTAATGGTGTAAGTGCCATCGTTGTTATTGGTCACCGTATAACCACCATCAACCGTGGCGCTGCCATCACTGTTCAACGTCACGTTCAACGTGATGTCTGCTGTGTCACCATCGCTGTCGCTGATGACCACTTGCGCTGTGCCTGAGCTCACGCCTTCACCGAAGCTCACTGTGATGTCTGCTTTTTCTGTACCACTGATGACTTCCGCGCCATCACCCGTATTATCCGTGATGCTCACGCTTGCTGGCGTGATGCCATCGGCTGGCTCGTCTGTCTCTTCACCATAAGTGATGTCTTTCGCTACCGTGTCGCTGATAGCCGTATCACTCTCACTATCGCTATCACCCGCGGTGTTGCCATCTTGGTCTATGAACGTCGCATTTGCCGTTAAGGTGCCATCCGCCAGCGTTTTCACGTCTACGTCATTAATGGTGTAAGTGCCATCGTTGTTATTGGTCACCGTATAACCACCATCAACCGTGGCGCTGCCATCACTGTTCAACGTCACGTTCAACGTGATGTCTGCTGTGTCACCATCGCTGTCGCTGATGACCACTTGCGCTGTGCCTGAGCTCACGCCTTCACCGAAGCTCACTGTGATGTCTGCTTTTTCTGTACCACTGATGACTTCCGCGCCATCACCCGTATTATCCGTGATGCTCACGCTTGCTGGCGTGATGCCATCGGCTGGCTCGTCTGTCTCTTCACCATAAGTGATGTCTTTCGCTACCGTGTCGCTGATAGCCGTATCACTCTCACTATCGCTATCACCCGCGGTGTTGCCATCTTGGTCTATGAACGTCGCATTTGCCGTTAAGGTGCCATCCGCCAGCGTTTTCACGTCTACGTCATTAATGGTGTAAGTGCCATCGTTGTTATTGGTCACCGTATAACCACCATCAACCGTGGCGCTGCCATCACTGTTCAACGTCACGTTCAACGTGATGTCTGCTGTGTCACCATCGCTGTCGCTGATGACCACTTGCGCTGTGCCTGAGCTCACGCCTTCACCGAAGCTCACTGTGATGTCTGCTTTTTCTGTACCACTGATGACTTCCGCGCCATCACCCGTATTATCCGTGATGCTCACGCTTGCTGGCGTGATGCCATCGGCTGGCTCGTCTGTCTCTTCACCATAAGTGATGTCTTTCGCTACCGTGTCGCTGATAGCCGTATCACTCTCACTATCGCTATCACCCGCGGTGTTGCCATCTTGGTCTATGAACGTCGCATTTGCCGTTAAGGTGCCATCCGCCAGCGTTTTCACGTCTACGTCATTAATGGTGTAAGTGCCATCGTTGTTATTGGTCACCGTATAACCACCATCAACCGTGGCGCTGCCATCACTGTTCAACGTCACGTTCAACGTGATGTCTGCTGTGTCACCATCGCTGTCGCTGATGACCACTTGCGCTGTGCCTGAGCTCACGCCTTCACCGAAGCTCACTGTGATGTCTGCTTTTTCTGTACCACTGATGACTTCCGCGCCATCACCCGTATTATCCGTGATGCTCACGCTTGCTGGCGTGATGCCATCGGCTGGCTCGTCTGTCTCTTCACCATAAGTGATGTCTTTCGCTACCGTGTCGCTGATAGCCGTATCACTCTCACTATCGCTATCACCCGCGGTGTTGCCATCTTGGTCTATGAACGTCGCATTTGCCGTTAAGGTGCCATCCGCCAGCGTTTTCACGTCTACGTCATTAATGGTGTAAGTGCCATCGTTGTTATTGGTCACCGTATAACCACCATCAACCGTGGCGCTGCCATCACTGTTCAACGTCACGTTCAACGTGATGTCTGCTGTGTCACCATCGCTGTCGCTGATGACCACTTGCGCTGTGCCTGAGCTCACGCCTTCACCGAAGCTCACTGTGATGTCTGCTTTTTCTGTACCACTGATGACTTCCGCGCCATCACCCGTATTATCCGTGATGCTCACGCTTGCTGGCGTGATGCCATCGGCTGGCTCGTCTGTCTCTTCACCATAAGTGATGTCTTTCGCTACCGTGTCGCTGATAGCCGTATCACTCTCACTATCGCTATCACCCGCGGTGTTGCCATCTTGGTCTATGAACGTCGCATTTGCCGTTAAGGTGCCATCCGCCAGCGTTTTCACGTCTACGTCATTAATGGTGTAAGTGCCATCGTTGTTATTGGTCACCGTATAACCACCATCAACCGTGGCGCTGCCATCACTGTTCAACGTCACGTTCAACGTGATGTCTGCTGTGTCACCATCGCTGTCGCTGATGACCACTTGCGCTGTGCCTGAGCTCACGCCTTCACCGAAGCTCACTGTGATGTCTGCTTTTTCTGTACCACTGATGACTTCCGCGCCATCACCCGTATTATCCGTGATGCTCACGCTTGCTGGCGTGATGCCATCGGCTGGCTCGTCTGTCTCTTCACCATAAGTCTTATCTTTCACGCCAATAACAAAGGTTTCTTCGCTGCTTGAACCATCGGTTGAAGTCGCGACAATCACAATCTCGTGACTGGTTGCACTTTCAAAATCCAGTCCATCTCTAGCCACAGTCACAACGCCTGTGATTGGATCAATTTGGAATAATCCATCCGCATCGTCACTCAAGCTATAGGTAACTTCATCGCCATCCAGATCGATCGCTTGGCCTGTGATATTAACCACATCCCCCACGGCTGCATTTTCTGAAACCTTATTGGCACCACCATCGCTGTCTGTGACTGCGCCAACATCATTATTTTCTGGCTCTGGTGGGGTAGTAGTGTCATCCGCATTTTCAACACCAATGACAAAAGTTTCTTCGCTACTTGAACCATCGGTTGAAGTCGCGACAATCACAATCTCGTGACTGGTTGCACTTTCAAAATCCAGTCCATCTCTAGCCACAGTCACAACACCGGTGATTGGATCAATTTGGAATAAGCCGTCCGCGTCGTCACTCAAGCTATAAGTAACTTCATCGCCATCCGGATCGAGCGCTTGGCCTGTGATATTAACCACATCACCTACGACTGCATTTTCTGAAATGGTATTTTCACTACCATCGCTGTCTGTGACTGCGCCAACATCATTATTTTCTGGCTCTGGTGGGGTAGTAGTGTCATCCGCATTTTCAACGCCAATGACAAAAGTTTCTTCGCTGCTTGAACCATCGGTTGAAGTCGCGACAATCACAATCTCGTGACTGGTTGCACTTTCAAAATCCAGTCCATCTCTAGCCACAGTCACAACACCGGTGATTGGATCAATTTGGAATAACCCATCCGCATCGTCACTCAAGCTATAGGTAACTTCATCACCATCAGGATCTACTGCTTGGCCTGTGATATTAACCACATCTCCCACGGCTGCATTTTCTGAAACCGTATTAGCACCACCATCGCGGTCTGTGACTGCGCCAACATCATTGTTTTCTGGCTCTGGTGGGGTCGTAGTGTCGTCTTCATCTTCAACGCCAATGACAAAAGTTTCTTCGCTGCTTGAACCATCGGTTGAAGTCGCGACAATCACGATCTCATGACTGGTTGCATTTTCAAAATCCAATCCATCTCTGGCAACAGTCACAACACCAGTGATTGGATCAATTTGGAATAAGCCATTCGCATCGTCACTCAAGCTATAGCTAACTTCATCACCATCAGGATCTACTGCTTGGCCTGTGATATTAACCACATCCCCCACGGCTGCATTTTCTGAAACCGTATTGGCACCACCATCGCTGTCTGTGACTGCGCCAATGTCATTATCAGTATCGCCTTGACCTGGAGTTGTACCATCTGCATTTTCAACGCCAATGATGAAAGTTTCTTCGCTGCTTGAACCATCAGTTGAAGTCGCGACAATCACGATCTCATGACTGGTTGCATTTTCAAAATCCAGTCCATCTCTAGCAACAGTAACAACGCCTGTGATTGGATCAATTTGGAATAAGCCGTTCGCGTCGTCACTCAAGCTATAAGTAACTTCATCGCCATCCGGATCGAGCGCTTGGCCTGTGATATTAACCACATCACCTACGACTGCATTTTCTGAAATGGTATTTTCACTACCATCGCTGTCTGTGACTGCACCAATGTCGTTATCGGTATCACCTTGACCTGGAGTTGTACCATCTGCATTTTCAACGCCAATGATGAAAGTTTCTTCGCTGCTTGAACCATCGGTTGAAGTTGCGACAATCACGATCTCATGACTGGTTTCACTTTCAAAATCCAATCCATCTCTGGCAACAGTCACAACACCAGTGATTGGATCAATTTGGAATAAGCCATTCGCATCATCACTCAAGCTATAGGTAACTTCATCACCATCAGGATCTACTGCTTGGCCTGTGATATTAACCACATCTCCCACGGCTGCATTTTCTGAAACCGTATTGGCACCACCATCGCTGTCTGTGACTGCACCAACATCATTATTTTCTGGCTCTGGTGGGGTAGTAGTGTCATCCGCATTTTCAACGCCAATGACAAAAGTTTCTTCGCTGCTGGAGCCATCAGTTGAAGTTGCGACAATCACGATCTCATGACTGGTTGCACTTTCAAAATCCAGTCCATCTCTAGCAACAGTAACAACGCCTGTGATTGGATCAATTTGGAATAACCCATCCGCATCGTCACTCAAGCTATAGGTAACTTCATCACCATCAGGATCTACTGCTTGGCCTGTGATATTAACCACATCTCCCACGGCTGCATTTTCTGAAACCGTATTGGCACCACCATCGCTGTCTGTGACTGCACCAATGTCATTATCGGTATCACCTTGACCTGGAGTTGTACCATCTGCATTTTCAACGCCAATGATGAAAGTTTCTTCGCTGCTTGAACCATCGGTTGAAGTCGCGACAATCACAATCTCGTGACTGGTTGCATTTTCAAAATCCAGTCCATCTCTGGCAACAGTCACAACGCCTGTGATTGGATCAATTTGGAATAAGCCGTTCGCGTCGTCACTCAAGCTATAAGTAACTTCATCGCCATCCGGATCGAGCGCTTGGCCTGTGATATTAACCACATCACCTACGACTGCATTTTCTGAAATGGTATTATCTAAAACATTGACATCAGAAAGACTTCCAATAACGTTATTTTTCTCAGGAACTACCAATTCGCCAGTTTCTCTATATACCTTATATTGTTCTAATAATGTTAAACTTTGGGTTTCTGACAAACCAATAGATTGCAAGGAGGATGTATCAAAATTAGTTTCCGCTATCGAACTTCTACCTACACGTTCAATCTCTGTAGAAGCAGTTAAGCTTGAACCTCCAGATTCCCCTGCTGCAGGAGCTTCTGTAATTAAACTTGGATCCTGTCCATCTAAAATAGCATCTAAAATAGCAGTAATATCATCAGATTCTTCTGGCAAATCAACAACTTCAACGAGTAGCTCGCCTAATTCTTTATTCAAAGAAACCTCTCCAGGAAATATAGAGTCTCCTGGACTAGCAAGTTTAAGGTTACCATTCACATCAATAACTATAATTTGTTTTTCATTTTCAGTAGTTTTCAAAGCCATGATATTACTTCCCAAATCCATTTATTTACGCCTGCTATAAATCACAAGCTGAACAATCACAATATATATTATTTTATCACACCATTAACATTGTCACTACATAGCTGCAAATGTAATAAATTATATTTTGATTGATAAAAATCAATAAATAGCTCAATTTCATTAAGCTCATCACAAAACGTGAAATCAGTTCCATTAAGTTTGTAACTAAAGTGAAACAGAATTAGCATTAAACTTATTATAGGAATAATTTATTTCAAAAAGTCTCATTATTGACACAACTTTTCATTTTTAATTACAAGATTCAATAAATACTTAAGGTGAAAATCATATAAGACCTTAATAATTTACTCCTTCAACATTTACATTTTTGCTTTTTAAATATAGATAACGTAGCATTTCGCTTAATATATAAATAACAATTCAAACAAAATAATGACATCTTTTGTCATTATTAGTTTATAAATACAATGCTCATTGTGTTACTTAAAAAGAATATAATGACTTTAGGAGAAGCATTTTGAAATGGATGAAATTTGCGACTTATAGCAGTCTGCTTGTTTTGAGTGTATCAACTCAAGCTCAAACTTTAGAGCAGGCAATTTCTCAAACACTAACAACTAGCCCCGAAGTTAAAAAATCATATAATTCTTATTTAAGTTTTATTGAAGATAGTAATAGTGTTTATGGTAATTATTTGCCATCAATTGATTTAGATGCAGGGATCGGATACGAGCAGATAAATCCAGTAAATGATAGTTCAACAGACTTAACACGAAAGGATGCTACTCTTTCTTTAACTCAGTTAATTTGGGATGGTTCTAGCACTATAAATAATATGGATAGAACTAAAGCCGAATCAGAAGCTGCTCGCTTGCAATTAATATCTTTAGCAGAAACTAAAGCCTTAGATGTTTCACAAATCTACCTTGATGCAGTAAAAGCCACTGAAATACTAGCTCTTTCTGAAAGTAACTTAGCTATTCATAAAAAGATCTATAAGGATATAAAAAGAAGAGCGACATCCGGTATTGGTTCTACAGCTGACGTCTCGCAAATCGAAGCTCGTATTGCTCGAGCTCATGGTAATTTACTAGCAGCACAAAACAATTTATTTGATACGCACACCGTATTCACTCAAATTGTAGGCTCTCGACCTCAAGGTCTTATTTACCCACGTGCAGATGCAAATACACTACCTCTAAGTCTTCAAGACGGTCTCGATCGTGCTTACCAATATCACCCTGTATTATTAACAACACAAGCCGATATTCAGGCGGCAAAATATCAATATGCACAATCTAAAAGTAACAATTATCCAACTTTCTCTTTAGAAGCCGCACAAACTTGGCGTGATGATGCTGGAGGTATCGAAGGGAGCAGTGATGAATTTTCAGCAATGATCCGTATGCGCTACAACTTATACAATGGTGGTAGTGATAGTGCTTTATCTGAAAAGAGTGCCTACCAGCTTAATATGGCAAAAGATCTTCGTGATAGTGCTTATCGTAATGTAGAAGAAGGCTTTCGTCTTTCATGGAGCGCATTAGATTTAACATTACAACAGAAAGAGTTTTTAGCGGATCATGTAGATGCAGCCTCTGATACTGTTGTTGCATATGAAAAGCAATACCGAATTGGAAAGCGAACATTACTTGATCTATTAAATACTGAAAATGAACTTTTTGAAGCGCGTAAATCATATCTTGACGCTCACTATGCAGAGCAGTTTGCAAAATTTCGAGTTTTGCATGCGACAGGAACATTGTTACCTTCACTACTCATTGATACACCAACAGAATGGAATTCTTCACAATCTAAGGAAGAGGAGAAATAAGCATGAACAAAACAATTTATCCCGTAATTATTGCTAGTTTCTTCTTAACTGCCTGCGTGTCCGGAGAGAGAGATTACATCGAAACACCCAAGCCAAATCAAGCTTCAGAATTAACAGATCAAGATTATGATGGTGTTATTGATGCTCGTGATGTTTGCCCAAGCACACCGAGGGGGGCTGAAATAGACAATGATGGCTGTGCTGAATATGTAGAATACTCAAATGAAAAAGATCTTAAGATCCTATTTGCCAATGACTCTTCAGAGATCTCATCAATGTTTCAAGAAGAGATCAATACAATGGCAGAGTTTTTAATCGAATATCCAGAAACTTCAATTCAGCTCCAAGGCTTTGCCAGTCAACAAGGTGATGCTGAGTATAATATTCAATTATCAGAATTTAGAGCAACAGCAGTACGTACAGCTCTTATTGAATCAGGAGTTAAACCGAGTCGAATTAAAACCATTGGTTTTGGGGATACTTTGTTAATTGATGAAGGGGATTCAGCTGTCAGTCATGCACTGAATCGACGAGTCATAGCAACTGTTGTTGGCTACAAAGGTGAAGTAATTAATGAATGGACTATTTTTACTCGTAAGAAAAAATAATATTACCTAGTGTAAGTTATCCTTTCAACCATGTAATAAAAATGGGCAGTGATTAATTCGCTGCCCATTTTTTAATTTCTTTCAAATTAACTGGCTGCTCTTACCTTCCCTGTTTTCAATTCATTTAATACCTGATGTTTTGGACCATCCGCAATAATATGACCTTTCTCCATCACGATAATTCGATCAACTACGTCCAACATTGATGTTTTATGCGTTATTAAAATGAGTGTTTCTGATGGCTTTAGTTGAGATAACTGATTTTTGAATAATAACTCCGAACGATTATCCATACTACTTGTTGGCTCATCTAATAATAAGACAGGTGGACGCCCGATTAATGCTCTAGCAATAGCCACTGATTGACGCTGTCCTCCAGAAAGTAGTAAGCCTCCCTCACCAACTTGACGTTCTAAACCAGCAGGATCTTGCTGTGTAAATGCCGTAACACCAGCACGATTAGCAGCATCCATGACTTCAGAGTCGTCAGATAGGTCTCGACCTAACGTAATGTTTTCACGAATAGAACCATAAAATAACGTAATATCTTGTGGAACGCAGCCTATATTACGACGCACATCGACATGATGTAATTGAGATATATCAGTATCATCAATGCGCACAGAACCAAGCACCGGTTGATATAACCCCATAATAAGCCTTTCTAAGGTCGTTTTACCCGAACCTATGCGCCCTATAATAGCAACTTTTTCTCCTGGATTAATGGTAAAGCTAATATCACGAACTGCGGATATTTTCGACTCTGGATAATTAAAGCAGACCTTTTCAAACTCGATTTTTCCTTGAAGGATTGGACGGTGTATATAACGCTTATCTTCTTCTTGCTCGTCAGGCATTTCCATTAACTGTTCAATTATCGTCAGCGACGACTTAGCTTGATTATATCGACTAGACAACAAAGAAATTTGTACCAAAGGACCTATTGCTTTCCCGCTAAGCATAGTTGATGCAATAAGACCTCCCATGGTTAGATCTCCATTCGCGATCAAATAAACACCTACAATAATCATCCCAATATTTACCGCTTGTTGTACAAAACCTGCCATATTTTGAATAGAATCGGTTATTCGTCGGCTTTTAATACTCCAATTTGATATATGCGTAACCGCTTCTTCCCAGCGATATTGAAACTGGCTTTGAGCATTAAATAATTTTAATGTCTCTAAACCAACCAAACTTTCAATAAGATTTGCATATTTTTGAGATGATAACCGCGAACCTTCTTCAATGGTTTTTTTAAGCGGTGCTTGGATAATTGCGGCATGAATAAGTAACAATGCAATCCCCACAATGGGTACTAAAACAATAGGGCCGGCAACCAAATAAATAATAAACAAAAATAATAATGCAAAAGGGAGATCAATTAATGAAGCAATTGTCGCTGATGTAAAAAACTCTCTTATTGATTCAAACTCTTGCAAATGTCGTGCGAAAGCACCTACCGAAGGAGGTCTAGCCTCCATCCTAATACCTAATACCTTCTGAAATAACTTTGAGGAAATTAGTACATCTGATTTTTTTCCTGCTATATCAATAAAATAACTTCGTAAATATTTTAAAATAAAATCAAATACAAAAATAACAAAGATACCTGATGAAAGTACCCATAATGACTCAAATGCTAAATTCGGTACTACTTTGTCATATACTAAACGGGTAAACATAGGAGTAGCAATTGCAAACATATTAATTAATATCGATGCAATAAATACATCACGATAGATATGCTTTGATTCAAATAATGTACTCCAAAACCAATGACCTTCTCTTTTCTTAAGAATTTCTGGAGAGCGGTCATCGTATCTAAACTGTTTTTTAAGTAAAAAATATCGCCCAATATATTGACTGTCTAAGTCTTCAATTGTAATTGAGATAGGGAGAGTTCCTGAACTTTGAGTAATAATTTCAGCTTCTTTCTGTTCATTATCAAATCCAGTTAAAACACAAGATTCTCCATTATTAAGCAATAACACAACAGGTAAGATCAACGTCGGGATCGTAAGTAATTGAGCTTGATTCTCTTTTGCTATCAAACCTGCTTTTTCTGCCGCTCTAGGGAATAAAAAAGGTGTTAATTTACCTTCCTGTAGTGGTAAGCCATTAATCAGGACTTCTGGTGAATTAACTTTTCCATAATAACGACTGACGTAACAAAGGGAGTGTAATAGTGAATCTTTCATTATGCACCCTTCACTGTTTCATTAACAAAAAAACCTTGGAAAACATCAACATTATGCTCTGCTAATAGTTTTAATTGCTCTTGGTTTTCTACTCGTGACGCTATCGTTGTCACACCTAGATTTTGTGCTGTCCTAGAGATTGAAGCCAAAATATAACGTTGTTTTTCATCACTTAACTGATGAGTAAATAAATAATCTAATTTCACATATTTAGGTCTAAACGTTTTAATATATTCTAGTGATTCAAAGTTTCTACCAAAATTATCAACACCGAACTCAGCACCGGAAGATCGGATCACATTACACAACAAAGCGGTATGATCTTCACTTTCAATAAAGGCTGATTCTTGGATCTCAAAATGAAGTAATGAAGCTATCGAACTATGTTTTTTCAATGTATTTGTTAACCAACGAACAAAGCTTGGATTTTCAACACTACGAGTAGCTAAGTTAATTGCCACTGGTTGAGTTATTTCATCTGAACAGATGCGTTCAATCATGGTGCGGATAACATATTGGTCAAATAACATCGTTTCATTCAACTGCTCTAGTGCAAATAAATATTGGTTCGCAGAGTAACGTTCATTATTTTTTTCAATAGCAGAAAAAACTTCTTGATGAAAAACTGTACCTATACGAGTTGTCGCTAACTGTAAGGTAAAAGTAAATAAATTATCACTAATAGCTTCATCAACAAATTGCTTCCATTGTTGCTTACCCATCAACTCATGAGCACTTTCATCAGCAATAAAACCAAAGTGCAATTCAGGATTTGAAAGTGCTTGAGTTAACGCATTATCTGCTAATGATAATATTTCTGTTGTTGTCTTTCTAGATTCACTGAATACTACCCCCAATGTGGCATCAATTGGGGCAGTTGCTGTTGGATCACCTTTAATGTCCTGTGCATATGCAACAATGTTCTCAGCTGTTGTTTTTAATTCTTCTTCTTCTATATTTGGAAAGATAAATCCAAATTCTGATGAATTAATCCGAGTTAGAATGACATTATTCATTGGTAATGTTGCTTTTAATAGGTCGGCTAATTCTCGAACTAACTGATCCCCAGCTTCATAACCTTCTTGTTCATATACTTTATTTATAAAATTAATTTTAAATATGGCTATCCCACCTTTAGCAGAATCAGATAACCATGTAGTTAACTGCCCAAGAAAAAATGAACGATTTCCTAGCCCAGAAACAGGATCAAGATAAACTTTATCTCTTAATTTTTCAGCTTCTTTTGCTTGAGATTTAAAACTCTTAGCAATTTGTGCTGACATAGAATTAATGCCTGAAATTACCGCTTCAAGATCTTTCGTTTTGGGTTTTGGTAATTCATTATCAAAATTGTTATCAGCGACTTCTTGCATTTTTACAATCATTTGCTGTAACGGTGATAGAGCTCGTTTAACAACAAATGAGATAGTAATTATACCTAAACCTATCACAATAAAGAAAGTCGTTGCTAGCTGCGTTAGAGCGCCCCATAACTGCTGATATGCATAGCCTGGGTGCGTAACAATCTCAACTTCAGCTAATTGTAACCACCCGCTAGTGATGATACGACTTTCTGATATAGTCCGAAATAGATGTAGATCTGAAAACCACTTAGGGACAGTATCAATAACTATAGGATAGACACGTACAATCTCATCGTTAGTATTAAATAATGTCAATCTAACTGCTGAATAGTAACTGCCATCAAATAATGCATTGATAACAGATTCAGCAGCAACTTTATCTTCATTTTCTAAATACGGAGCTAATGCTAACCCCACAGTGTTAATTGTATTGTTTACTTCTGACCGTTGTTGGTTCTCTAAAAATATCTGTGTATTTTTAAATTCAATTGCGAAGACAGAGATCATTAATATTAAAAAAACGACTGTCATCCATGATACTAACTGTTTATATAATGTCATCTCTAATTACTCATTGATCATAGTTTAAAATTGGTTGCTTTAATCGCAGGTCTTTATTCCTTGCTCGTAAATCATTCCACAAGCTAAGCCGTGAAGATTTACCTGCTTGTTTCCCGTTACCTTTACCCTTCATTAACCATAAGTGTTTACCATTGAAGCTGTAGATAGGTAATAAATCTTTACGTCTTGTTGCTGGTTTAATTTCTTTATCAATATTATCCAAAATTAAGGGAACTGAACCAGGGGTTGGATAATAAGCTAACACCATATGAAATTGATTTAGCTCTAACGCTTTAAGGTAAATTAATCGTAACTTTTTATCCGAAACACCAAGCTCTAACAAAGAGAAGTACTTAGCTATAGTAAAGTCTTCACAATCACCTGCGTTACTTCCAAGGAATTCTAGTGGTGTAGCCCAATAATCTTTCTTGCCCCACAGCCTAATATCATCAACAAAATAAAGTTGATTAAAAAATTGATTAACTCTTTCTAGCTGCTCTTTCTCTTTTTTAGAATCCAATTCAGAAATCAATTTACGCCACGTTATTACCCTTTTCCCTGCTCTTTCTCCATACTCATCTTGTACTGCTTTTATCCAAACATTCTCTTGTTTTGTTAAAGCAATAGAAGCTAATGAAAATATGATTACTGGAATGGCTAACCATTTCACTCTCATTTTATCTTACGCTCCCAATTTGATTTAAATTACTCTCGTAGTGCTGAGTTCTTTGTATTCATGATCGGCCTAATTAGATAATCTAAAACTGTTCGTTTACCAGTAATAATATCTACAGAAGTTGTCATACCTGAAATAATATGGAACTGAGTTTTGTCAGCAAGATCTTCTTGTGATGTACGCACTCGAACCAAATAAAAACTGTTTCCTTCTTCATCTTGAATTGTATCGGCACTTATATGTTCTAGAGTTCCTTTCAAACCACCATAACGAGTAAAGTCATACGCGCTAAATTTAACGATTGCAGGTAACCCAGGTTTAAGAAAAGCAATATCTTGAGGTGCTATTTTTGCTTCAATAAGTAATGTATCTTCCGTTGGAACAATTTCAATAAGATCCATTCCAGGTTGAATTACACCACCAACTGTATTTATATAAATTTTTTGAATCGTTCCTGTGACAGGAGAGACAACAACCGTTCGATTTACTTTATCTCTTAAACCTACTTGAGATTCCGTAAGAGCTGATAACTTATCTTGAACATTGTTTAATTTCTCTTGCTGTTCAGAACGAAATTTAAGGGCTGCATCAATTCGATTTAATACCGCCTCTTGAATTGTAGACGTTAAAATTGGAATTTTTAATTCTGTCGACGTTAATTCACGCTTTGTATCATTAACTTGCCGTTGAAGTTTTAATAATTCAATTCGCGGTACAACACCTTCATCAGCAAGTGGCTTAGTTATATCTAACTCTTTTCTAGCTAAACCATAGCTTGCTCTTAAATTCTTAATTCGGGATTTAATTTCAATGAGGTCTTGTTGCTTTTGGCTGACTTGCTGATCAAAAACATAAATACGATTTTTTAAATTATTCATATCAGCTTCATATTCTGCAAGTTGACGTTGAATAACAATTGGATTCTCTTCTATGAACTCAGCATCAAATACTAATTTATCATTAGATATAATTACCGAATCTTTCCAACGTTTTCTGCTATTAATATCTTGAATGAGGATGCTATCAATTGATGCTGACAATTGTGTCGCACTTGCGGTTAAATTGATAAGCTGTTTTTTTCGCTCTCTAAAATCAGAACGAAAACGAGTGTCATCAATTAAAAGTAATTGTTGATTTTGTTTTACTTGTTCCCCTTCTTTCACTAGAACCTTTTTTACTAAGCCTCCCTCCAAGTTTTGTACAACTTGTAACTGTGACGATGGAATAACCTTACCTTGGCCGACAGTAACCTTATCAATTTCAGCCCATGAAGCCCACGCAATCGCAATACCAATAAAAACCAATATTATCCATAATAAAATTTTGGCATTAGTTGGCGTATTTAATAGTAACGCTGCTGTATTATCATCAACAAATTCAAGTTCATCTTTACTTAGTTTACTAAGTCCTTTTTTATTCATTTCAATATCCCTAACTGCAGTGAATGAATAACATTTTCATTACATTAAGAGTACCGTACTTCAGTAATTCTCACTAGATTAATTAGTTATAATTTGAGACGTACCACTATATAGGAAGTATTGATATCAGATAGGATTTACAGTGTAAATTGAAAATCCGCGTTGGATAACGATTTACACTGTAAATTAAAATATAGAGAAATGAAACTGTTCGATTTACACTGTAAATTACAATGTTAGGGTAGAGGCATATTTATGATTTACACTGTAAATTCTTGAGCATAAATTGAATTGATTCTCGAACACTAGCTTCTGCATTCTTTCTCCCTATCAAGTTACACTCTTGAATAACCTCCTTCCACTCTTTTGCTTGAATGATTTTAGATATCACCATCTGCTGTTGAAGTTCAGATAAAATAGAAAGTTTTCTTATGTTGGATAAGATAAACCAACGAAGTTCATATTGAATTAACTCGAAACCTAAACCACCAGATATAAAAATAAGCAATCGCTTTTCCATTAACGGTGTGATGACTTCTGTCTTAGAAATACCATGAACTAAACTAATTACATCTCTATACGCAAGTTCAGAAAATGTAGATAATAATTGCTCAGGAAATTCGGTATTAAAATACGATTCAGCAATAGATAACCAAACCGTTGATTTTTTACTAAGTGGCTTTATTGCTAGCAATGAGTGCGTACCACTAGATTTATCTTTGCTTATCCCTAACCGTACAAATTGAAAGTCTAAACTATTCCAAAAATAGTTAAGTTCAGCCGTTGAACCAAAGCTAGTACTCAGATAGTCAACATTATTTTTTTCATAATATTGCTCAATAGCTTTAATAAATTGAGATCCTATACTGCACTGTTGGTAACTAGGTTCAACAGCTACCCTCATTATACGCATTGTTGATTGTGTGCCAGGTTCATCAATACATAATGTTTGAGACAAAGATACTGCAGCTAAATGACCTTTTGGACGACGTTTGCCATATTGAACATCATTAATAAGCTCAATATCAAGCTCTCCTTCTTTTGATAATAACGCACAACTTACAAGCTCCTCAGTCTCTATATCTATTCCAACCCAGCAACAAAGCGAAGGATCTGTAAGTAACGATAACCAATCATTCGGTGATGTCTGATAGTGAGCAGATACTAATAATGAGAATACAGACTGAGCTAAGGTTACATTATTGATTAACTCAATCGTTGATAAGCATTGAAACGTAAGAGGAGATAATGACTTATTAGTAGGAATAAGTGCTGATTTCGATTTGTGCTCTAACAAAAATACAGATGATAACCAGCTTTCTAACGGATCATTTATGTTCCACCTAATTGGTTGCTTCATTTCTATTGAACGATAGTTTGGTCTGATTTGTAAAAGCTGCTGTTTAAATTTAATTTCAAATCCACGCCCAGTTCCTTCATAGCCATTAATCGTGGTAGAGAAAATCATTCGTGAATATTGCTTAGCTAAAGAAAGTAGCATTGGAGCAGGAATTGCAGCAGCTTCATCGACACATAGTAAATCCAAGTTTTGAGGATTTCTAAGTAATTCATCTGGTGAAATATAAATAATATGAGCTTTATTAATCGTTAATTGATGTTTACTGCTACTAACCTCAGCTCCATTAATTAAAGCCACACGCTCTGCATGAGCAAATATTTCATCAACACTAACGCGTAGTGGTGCTGTTATCCCTATTGTAATATTTCGTGTCATAGCTAACTCAGCAATAGATATACCAATAGCAGAAGATTTACCTCTTCCTCGATCAGCTGTCATCACTAATGGCCTTTTTGAATGCCCTGTTACTGTTTTCTTTATTGCTGCTACAGCTTGTTCCTGATCTAAAGATCGATAACCAGATTTAAGTTCAGAAAAATCATTCGTATTTAAAATCGGCTTTGAAGGTAATAATAAGTTACTGTCAGATTCGACTAAATGAACCATCTGTTGAGTAAATAGAGATAACCATTGCCTAACAAATAAAGGTAAAGCAGAATCACTCGATTGAATAAAGAAAACTAACCCACCGCCAACAACTGTTCCACAAACCGCATTAATCGCGTTTGCATTAAACTCATGAGATATATCGATAACTAAACAATCCGTTTCTTGGCCTAGTTTTTTTAATGCAGACTTCATCGGAAAAGTCGAAAAACCAGGGATAGTTAAATCACCATAAAGCTCAATATGAATAAAACGAGAAGATTGCTTAACTAAAAATGCTTCGATCAACGACTCACACCAAGATTTAGAGCCTTCAAGTAGTATTGGATAACGAATGTAACCACTAGCAGCGTAAGAAGAAAGAGTATTTAAAAACGACAGCACAGAATGCATTGAAGAAAAGTCCATTAAGAAAAGGAGTAAATTAAGGATAAAGTGTAGCATGAGATGAATATTTTCTTTCAATCTAAGCAAAGAAAATATGACGGAATAAATAGAGAGAAGTATAATGAACGCTACATTCAAGACCTCATTATTTATTTAGGAAGCACCATGTATTTAAGTCAACTTACTCAGCCTATTTACCAAAAGTTATATCAAGATATCGAGCAATTCAGAAGTACTTTTGACTTAGCAGTAGAAGCTCCAGAATCATTAGATGAAAAGAATGACTTACTACACACCTCATTAGCAATTGAAGAACTAACTGAGTTAGCAGAAGCAGACAGTAAAATTGAACAAGCAGATGCAATTATAGATACTGTTTACGTTTTAATGGGACGTGCGGTACATTTAGGCACTAAGAATTTAGAAGATAATTTAAGTATCTCATACTTAATTGACCTTCTATTAAACGTTGCCAAAAACTTAGATATTGAATTTTTACCTTGTTGGAATGAAGTTCATTCAAGCAACATGAGTAAAGTATGCAAAACAGAAGAAGAATACCAAGCAACAAAGGCATTCTATTCAGAGCAAGGTATCGAGCTGATGTCGACAGAAAAAGGCGGATTCATTATTGCAAAATGCGCTAAAAATGTTGAATTAGAGAACAAAGTGATCAAACAAGGTAAAGTATTGAAATCAGTAAACTACCGTCCTGCTGATCTTGCACCATTAGTTTAGTATTAAATTTTTGAGTCAATATAAATAATTGAATACTTATTTATATTGTATATCAGTAAAAAAAAGAGCCAGACTTAGTTAACTAAATCTGGCTCTTTTTATTTAATATATTAAGATAAAACTAAGTTAAGACACTTTCTCACTAATGTACGCAAGAATATCTTCCATTAATGCATCATCTACTTTCTTCAAATTTAACGTCAAAGCCGAACCTTTACGTTTATATGAAGCTCGACCTTTTACCAGTTCAGTACTTAGAGGTTTAGATACTTCTTTTTTTGGTAACAAGTCTTCAACCCAAACCTCAATAAGTTCTGTTACTTCTTTAGTCATTCGGCTTACACCAAGAGCTGTAGAACGCGTCCAAACGGCACCTTGTTCACCAGCACATTGCCCAAGTAAGATTTTCTGTTCTCCTCCTGAAAGCGTGTTATAGAGCTTATGAAGCTTAACAACAGTAGGACGACCAATTTCACTTACACTTGGATATGCTTGTAATAACTCTAAAGGCAATGTGGCAGCTTTTAATGCCCCGCTAACCAATGCTTCACTACACTGACATACTTTTGCTAATTCTTTTTGATCTGCTACATCACCACGAGCAAGCATAGCATGCATTTCTTTACCACGTTCATACAACGATAATGGTTTATGACGCATTGGCAACATCTGAAAGAAATTTGGCATGTGTAGTATTTATGCCTTCAGCAACATAAATTAAAAAGTCTTGTTCTGCCAATATACATGACATACGACGACGACTACCGTCTAATACTTCAATTTTTCCGCCATCAACAATACGACCAACAGCAGGATATTGCTGACCACGATCACGTAGAGTAGTTAAAATATCAGATAGAGCATGTTCAGTTAAAAAAGACTGTTCACGAGCATTTTCAGCAAAAACAACCGTAGAATTCTTTATTTCATTTGCAGGGATTTTACGTAATTCAAACGTAACCATGTCCTCCCCTGCAACTGCTAATTCAATAACTTGAGCTTGAGATTTTGCAGCTTTCTGCGCTTCAACAGGTGTAGTAGCTCTACGCTTATTTGTTTTACCAAATAACTTTGCATTTAAATCAGAAGTTTTAATTGCCATGGATTAGTACTCCCCTTTATTTAACGAATTCCAATGACTATGAAGTACACGCTCAAATTCTAATGCACTTTTCTTAACAGCGTCTTGCGCTACTGCTAATGTCTTTTTACCACCTTCAAAATCAGCAGCAGTTAAATCAAAAACAGTACTATAAGTATCAGCACAAATCTCAAATGCACGACTTCGCGGTATCGTTGCCATCATAACTTGATCTGCCAATAAATAATTCATTTCAGTTAATACTGATACTTGCTTTTTATTATCATCTTCAAACATTGTCGGCATTAAACGGACAAACTCCAATCCATGCCAATCTTCAGGAAACATTTCATATACTGTTGGTAAATGTTGGAAGAAATTTACAGTTGATGCCCAATCCAAGCGTTTAGCTGCACATGGAATCAATAATGAATTAGACGCATACATCGCATTCCATACTAATGGATCAACGTGTGGGCCGGTATCTATCATGATTACATCAAATTGGTCAGCAATAGGATCGATAACTTTTTCTTTCAGTAACTTAACTATATCTAAAGAGCCATTAGTAGAAAGATCTTGCCATGCCTCAGCATTAAACATCGCATCTTCAGGAAAGGCAGAAATTGTCTTCAAATTTGGATACTGCGTATTTAATAAGACATTCTTAGCCATAAATTGACCATCAATAACCTCATCTTCAGGCACATTATCCAGCATAATATCAACGGCAGAATAAATAGTATCTTGCTCTGATACACTAATTTGAGGGTTTAAAAATAGACGAAGTGACCCTTGTGGATCTAAATCGATTAAACAAATACGATAACGCTTTTCTAAATTTAACGCTAAACAAGCCGCTAAATGAACCGCTGACATTGATTTACCTGTTCCACCTTTTTGGTTTTGAACATTTACAACCCAAGGTTTATTATTCGCACTTTTCTTCTGTTCATGAAAAGCAGGCATACCAGCAGCATCCATCAACATATGGGCTTCAGTTAATGAAATTGAATAATGGTTGGCATTATTCTTTGTAAATAGATGCCCTTCTGACTCTAAACGACTAATTGCTTCATCCAATTTTCTTCTTGTTAAACCAGAACGAGTTTCCATCATTGCTTTAGACATTGGAGGAAAGTGTTCGTTATTTCTTTCTTCAAGAACCAATTCAATACGATCTGACTGTACTTGTTGAGTCTGTTCTGCCAATGCAGCCAGGTTAGCAATGGTTTTTTCTCTATTCATAATATTCGCCGGTAATATAACTATTGGATGAGATTGTACAGCAAATCATATCAATTTCAACAAATTGGTGAACGAGAATTTAATAATGTGATATTCATTAAAAAGACAAAAATACTCATAAAGCTGTAAATTATGTTAAATATCACTAAAAATTAAACGTAAGTATATAGGTCAAGTGGCCATAAATTAAAGTGTTACACTGTCACTGATGGTGATTTACAGTGTAAATTTTTACGGAAGCGTGAAACAAAACCTATATTTTACGGCCTGTGTATTTTCAATTAAAAAACAGAAAATATATTTAAATAATTGAACAACAGAGATGTTGTAAGATATTAGAAAAATCATGAAAATGAAGCATGATCAAGGGTAGTATTTCAAGCTATAAAAGGAATATACAGTGTAAATTGATCTTAAATAAAAGGAAGCATGATCAAGAGTAAGTTGTATTCGGAAGCATGAAAGAAGGAAGATAAATTACAGTGAATGTATATTACATAAGGCTTTCTAGATGATCCTTTAAACATTGTAACCAATGGATCTGTAAATTAAACCACTTGATCATTCTTCTGAACTATAAACAACAACATCAAGATCTAAGTTTGACCACGTTTTCTAACCATATTTAGAGTAAAACCTTAATAAATAGAAAACATAGTGAGTTCTGTTAAAAAAATAGATCATAAACAACCCATTGTCTCAAAAATAGTAGTAAAAACAATCTTGCCTGTGGATAACCTGTGTTCATGTCATGATCATTCTTCTATGGATTACATGATCATCGATTCAAATTCATTATGATCATTCTTTTGTAACTATGTTGATCATGGATCCGAAACTATAATGATCATGCTTTTGAAAAAGTCTTGATCATGCTTTCATTGCGCAATAAATTAAATGCTTATATATCAGTAACCTACAAGCAAAAAATCAATCAGATCATAGATCATTATAATCATATAGATCAGTATTAATCATAAAGATCAGTTTAAAAGAATAATAATTTTTTTCTTTATTTAAAGATCCAATTCATTTAATCTATGCGAAAGAATGATTAAAATACAATGAATGTCAGTTGAAAATGAATCATATAAAAACCACAGATAACGAAAAGATCTATATCCCATTACCAAGAGATCACAAGGGAGGTCATTTATTTGAAATACCAACAAATCTCGTTGATTGGATCACTCAATATCAACATTTTAAAGGTGTTACAAAAAGTATTTTAGAATTAATGAATTTAATTTCATTAAAAGGATTCTCTTCACCTGATGGTTTAGTTTCAACAACTGAAGTTATCGCAACAACAGATGGACATCTAACACGAGCAGCTATCCAACAACGATTACGAACTGCGGTAAGTATCGGATTATTTGAACAATATCCTGTGAGATTTGAGCAAGGATTAGCTGGAAAAACAATGCTTCATAGGTTTATTAATCCATCATTGTTAATCTCAACATTAGGTATTACGAGCTTAAAATCAGAGCAAAGTCATGAACAAGAAAAACAAAAACGCTCTAAAGCACTTGCTCAAACTCAAGTAAATCGACAATTTCTTACTGAACATGGCTTAGGCATCCCACCAAGTATGAGAGATGAAGCTGATCAATTTGTCGTATCTCCAACCAATTGGGCAGGGATCATAGATCAAGCTTTAGCGCCACCACGGACTCGTAAGAACTATCAAAAAGCAATGGTTGCCATTTCAGGAACTAAAGCGATCATTGAAACAAGATCATCAAAAAACATTATGACCGTTGATGATCTAATGACATTATTTGCCCTATTCACCTTAACAGTTCAATATCACGATCATCATCAAGATGATTATCATATTCAAACAAAGATCATGGGCAATAAAACCCCAATTTATATCACTGACATTCTTACATTACGGGGTAAGAAGGATTCAGGCCCAGCGCGAGATTCAATTCGTGAAAGCATTGATCGTATTGAATTTACAGATTTTCAGCTGCATGAGTTAACAGGTCGTTGGTTAAGTGAGAATATGCCTAAAGGCTTCAAGAGTGATCGTTTCCGTTTTTTAGCTAGGACGATTACCGCTTCTGATGAGGCTCCAAAAGAAGGCAAAGATGGTGAGATCAAAATTAAACCAAACTTGTATATATTGGTTTGGGAACCTTCATTTTATGATGAATTGTTAACCAAAGATTACTTCTTTCTCTTTCCACCTGAGATTTTAAAGCAACACACGTTGGTATTTCAGCTCTATAGCTTCTTCAGAAGCCGCTTAGCACGTCGAATGACTGATAACCTACTCCTAAGCGAGATTAATCAAAAACTCGCTCGTAATGTCGATTGGAGACGTTTTTCTTTAGATCTTATCCGAGAATTAAAAAAGTTAGCTAAAGATAAAGTGACTGATGAATTATTTATTGTGAATCTTTGGGGTTATCATCTGACGATCTCAATGCTTGATAGCAATGAAAAGTTACCAGATTATCAAGTTGATATTCGCTGTGATCCTGAAGAAGTAATCCGATATTCACGGGCAAGAACCACAAACGCAGGAAAACGTAATATGGCCCCAACAATGCCAAATCCATTACGTAATGAGATCATGCCTAAGCAAGAGCTTGATCAGCTTTCCACGATCATTGATGGCGAATTTGAACCAATCAAGCGTAATAGCCCAAATAAATCAGGCCGATTAGGTCGTAGAGTAAAACTTCGTAAACACTCTGCTGAAATTAATGCGGATGAATTAACGATAACATTAACAAAATATACCTCTGAGCAGGCACTAGAGAGAAGTATCACGGCTTTATCAGCAATGACTGGGCACAGCTCTTCTTCAATATCAGATGAGTGTAAGGAGTTATTAGACAAACTTGATTATTTAAAAGTTGCAGGTGAAACTCTTCCTTATGAAACTTTAAGTAAAACGATCGAGTTTTATAATAGCCAAGATAATGGTAAGCATTTATCAATAGAGAACTTGATCGCAGGATTAGCTGTTCGAAGAAAGATCTGTAAATTAGTATTTTCTCAGAACTATGATCAAGATGTTTTACGTGCTTTGGATGAGATGGCTGGATAACTAGTCAGTTGACATCATTATAGCCTTATTCTGACAAGACGATGACAAAATACAATCTAAGGACGCTATTATTACAAACGAATAGACAACCTTTGTCCTTTACCAATTGAGAAATTGGCTCATATTGTTACATATCTTAACTTTTATTGTTTTCAGTAATTGTATTGGCGAGCTTAGTGCTCGCCGTTTTTTTGTCTATCAATAATCCTTTCTGCACTTCCCGTATCTTATGAGACCATGATCATTCTTCCATTATGAAATAAGGCTTTATCGAGAAGAACTCTCGTATTTAGCTTCATTTTTTATTACTCTAGGCTGCAAAATTCCCCTTACTATTTTGAAATAGAGTAGAGCATGATTGAACGTCAAGAAACAAAGCAACGTATGAGCCGTATTGTAAAGCATAATGGAACCGTCTATTTATGTGGCCAAGTATGTGCAGATGCAACTCAAGGTATTAAAGAACAAACACAAACGATGCTAGATAAAGTCGATTTATTGCTAGATCAAGCGGGTAGTTCTCGTAAACATATACTTTCAGCAACGATCTATATTAAAGATATGAAAGATTTTTCAGAAATGAATGATGTGTGGGATAGCTGGGTTCCTGAAGGCTATGCACCAGCTCGTGCCTGTGTAGAAGCAAGTATGGCGCGCGAAGCCTTATTGGTTGAGATTTCAGTGATTGCTGCTGAAAAGTAGTAAACCGCCAGTTTCAATAAGAAAATCAACAAATTAATGAAACGGGCTTAATTAAAGTAAGTAACTTGACCTTCTAATTAAAGGCCGGTTACTTATACGATATAAGGATATGTCATGCTCACGCATTCTGAAGCTAATTTTTACCTTGATGGGATAAAATATCAGTCACATCATTTTTCACTGCCTCTTAATTATAATGATCATATTAATTGCGATGATCACAAGCATCTACTTGATCATGTTTCCGTCTATGTTAGAGAATTAGTAAAAGATGAAAATAAAGATCGTGATCTACCTTACCTAGTGTATTTTCAAGGCGGCCCTGGGTTTCCAGCGATGCGTCCATCAAGCAATACAGGTTGGTTGAAGTGTGCGTTGGATCAGTATCGAGTGATCTTATTGGATCAACGAGGGACTGGCTTGAGTTCGCCGATCACCACTCAAACGATCCAACATTTAGATCCTGAACAACAGGCTGAATATTTAAGTCACTTCCGAGCTGATAACATTGTTCGTGATGCTGAAGAGATCAGAAAGCACTTAAATATTGATAAATGGGCGATTATTGGTCAAAGTTTTGGTGGTTTCTGCTCTCTAACATATTTATCTATGTTTCCTGATAGCCTACTTGCTTCTTATATTACTGGTGGGATCCCATCGATAACTCGTCATATTGATGATGTGTACCATGCGACTTATCAACGTACGCTAGATAAAAATAGTGAATTCTTTTCTCGATTCCCACGAGCACAAGATTTGTGTGATCGTATTGCAGACGCGCTGCTTGATAATAAAACAGTATTACCTAATGGTCAGATTTTTACGGTTGAGCAGTTCCAACAAATGGGGATCTGTTTTGGCATAGCTGGTGGACAAGAAGAGTTATATTTCCAACTAGAAACCGCTTTTGTTGAAGTAAATGGCCAACCAGAATTGAGTTATGGCTTCTTGAACTACGTGTTAGGGCAACAAGCACATTTAACCAATCCATTGTATGCCATATTACATGAATCAATTTATTGTCAGCACAGTGCCTCAAATTGGTCAGCACATCGTATTAGAGAGAGTTATCCTCAATTTAACCATCAGAAAGGCGCTCCACTGCATTTTACCGGTGAAATGGTCTACCCATGGTTCTTTGACCAGCTTGAAACCTTAAAGCCCTTAAAAGAAGCTGCAGAGCTTTTGGCTGCAAAGTCTGATTGGCCAAATTTATACAATGCTGAGCAATTAACAAAGAATACGGTTCCCATAGCTGCGGCAACGTATGTCAATGATATGTTTGTTGAGTTTGATTTCTCTCGTGAAACATTGAGAGCAATCCCTAATTCAAAAGCATGGATGACGAGTGAATATGAGCACAATGGCTTGCGAGTCGATGGGGAGAAGATCTTATCTACTCTAATATCTATGGCTGAAGATATTAAAGCTATTCAATAAGCGTTTTTATTGATCCAGAAGCATGATCAAGTAGAATTCGATCCCTTGATCATGCTTACTATATTTTATTTTTTCATCTTAAGTTATTGAGGTGCCCACTTAATCTTCGTGTTATTACTTAGTATCGCAAGAATTGATTGAGAGGGGATCATCATTCCTGCTGATAAGGAGTGATCCTCGTTACTAAAATTAGCAATGATAATACTACCGTCGCTATAAGTGGTTTGTTGTACCTTTCCGCTACTATCTAACCAAGAAAAATCGATTAACGAGGTGTTCCATAATACTGAATGAATCGGTAGAAATCCTGTTTGGTAATGTTGTAATGTTTTGATCCTTTGTTTGCTCGTATTATTTGATTCCTCGCGGTTTAAGTGAATCATCGCGGGAGTATTGTAAAGCATCATCGTGAGATCACGTTCTACTTGTACGTTACTAAATTTAACGCTGTCAGTATGCCAATGATGACTATTAATTAGCTCATCGTGAAATACCGTTTGATATAAAGGTATGGAATATTGCGGGGAAAAATAAACCGTTTTGTAAGGTTCTTTTACTTCACTCGATTTAAAAAAGAAATCAGGTTTGTTGTCTGGGTACCACGCACCTAAAAAATAGGGTGAGGTACGATCTGTTTTCATTTCTTTATCTGTCCAACCGAAACCCACGGTTTCCATTCCATGGGCAAAGGCAATTCCTTGAGTGGTCAATCCGTTGCCATCTTCTGAACCAAGTATAATGTTATGTTTTTTGGTAATAGAAGACATTCGATGATTGAATGCTTCGAGCATTTCAGTTTCGTTAGATTGCCTTTGTGCTGAATAATCTTCTCGTGCCATTGCTGTTGCATCAACGTCTAAAAACAGGCTGTTAAAACGTCCATATAAAATAATATCGTTAATACGCTGTTCTACGTACTCTAATTGACATGATGGGTGTAGATAAAATCCATTACCTCTAAACCCTTTTTGTTGTTTTCCATTGGCATTCTCAATCGCACAATTCTTTCGCATATCATCAGGGAGTTGAGCGGTTAACCAATTATCATTAATACCTTTTTTTATTGCGGTATTGTATGAATCGTAAGTTCCTATTAAATATCCTGCTGCTTTGGCTTTGTCGACGATATTAGGTTGATAAAATGCGGGCATCCAGTTGTCTAGACCAAGCCATAGTTTAGTTAATTTTGCTTCAATTAACGTATCTATCATATCTTCAGATAAGCCTTGTCCCCATCGTTTTGGATTGATTAGATAAGCTCCTGCTTGAGTTTGTAACCAGGCTTTTCGTTGTTGGGCCACATCAAATTGATTCTTAATATTATTCTGTTTAACAGGGAAGTATTGATTTAGAGAGGAGTTGATATTTTCAATTAAAAAACGTTTTTCATAAGCAGAAAACCAGTTTTTTCCTTGTTTCAATAAAGCTAGTTGTTTTATCGCTTCTTTTGAAGGTAGTAGATCATCTTGGGTAAAGTACCAATTCTTAAGTCCCCACCAATCACTAACGTCTTCGACTGCTAGTAAATCTTGCCCAAATAAATAAACATGACTTGCACCAATTAATCGCTCTAATTCAGGTTGCTGTTGGCGTTTTTCACTAAGTGGTACTGCAAGTTTCTGATGTTGACGCCATTGACGGTATTGTTTAGCGCCTGAGAGCTCTGAGTCTCCAAGACTGATCTGTACTGAAAAATGCTCATTACGATTTAATGGTGTGAATTCATGCGATGCTTGCATGTGTAGGCGCTTATCCACCACGGAAAATAGTAAGCGGTTATTGGTTGCTGTAATCATTTGGTAACTAACTACATCAGCTGATTTCAGTTCTTTATTATTTGATATTTTTGCGCTCCAAAATGGCATTTTTAAGTCTTGAGTGGTATTCGAACCTGAATAGGTCTTTGCAATATAATTTATAAGGGTTGGGTGATTTATCGGAATACGCATTCCCTCATTAAATGGCAGTAATAAAGTATTTACCGCCTTAGCAGGAAGAGAAAACCAGGTTAAAGCGATTGGATTATTGCGATCTATTTTTAAGTTAGCTGTCGTAGAAAAAGAGAGTGTTAATACGTCATTAAATATCGCATTGATTTTGATCCCACTAGGGCTCAATACCCAAGAGGCTGATGAAGGTGAAAGCTGTGTTATATCTGTCGCAAGTTGTGTTTTTTTTTCTACTCGTAGCCCTGAGTCAATCACTGGGATTGAGTGTGATGCTAATAGCCAATCGGTTTTTAGTGACGCTGGATTAATGAGTATTGATGCTGTTTTGTTAGTTAGTTTAATCGTGGAGTTTGGTTGGATATTAGTCAGGTTTTCAGCCTGACTTGAATTGGTTGAAAACAAAAATAAACAAAAGGCAAATAATAATGGTGGCATAAGAATATCTCTCGTAACAAAGAGAGTTATTAAGCCTTAATTGATATTTTCTTTTGTCACCTATTTGTCTTCATTACTGTTGGTAGGGTTAATCGTTGAGAATAGTTAACTCGAACTTGTCCTTGGTATTCTGATCGTGAGATTACAGCGCTTATCCATTTTGCACCGATTGAAGGTGCATAAGGAAGATCTACAACGGCAGTGCTTTGTTGAGTAGAGTGAGATGATATAGGGTTCAATATACGACATGGGTTCAATGCTTCCTAGCAGAGTGTAATTTTTATCAAACCATTGCCATTGCGGTGAGGTTAATGGGCAATCTTGTTGTTGCTGTGGTGGTGATATTTGTATTTGATGAAGTGAATGTGTGTTTTCTAAATTAATCCAATTTACTGATCTATGTGAAGAAAGAATTACGGGATAGTTTTTTTTATTAATTCTTAATTGATATAAACCAGGCGTAGGGGCTGAGATCATATCTCCACCTTCTAATTCACTGTAGCTATTATCAAGAGAAGAAGAGTAACCTGAAAATAGTACTGTCCCTTGATTATCAGAGAATGAAATAAAGACTTTTTCTTGAGTATCATCTAATGATATTTTGAATTGGTAGCCTTGCTGCAATAAATTGCTCTTTTTTTGTATTGTTAAACGTATATGAGATTGTGCAGCCGTGCTTGGTGTTTCAGATAGTGTTTTACCGCAATGTGACTGAAGAAGTATTTGCTTTTTTATTTGCGACCAATAGCGCTCATCAAGGTTGTTTTGATTTAGCGCTAATTGCAGTTCTTGCCAAGCTAAGGGCGTATTCTTAGCCATTAAGGCTGAATAAGTAGCTTGTAACGGTGTATCTTGAAACCAATTATCTGCTAGTGCTTGCTGGGTATTAAGAGCAATCAAACAGCTTAAGATTATTTTATTCATGGTGAGCCTTAAGTAAGCGATAACCTACTCCTCTCAGTGTTTCAATATTTAACTCAGGCAATTTTTGTCTTAAATGTAAAATATGATTATCTACTGTACGGGTTGAGGGGAATGCTTGAAATCCCCATACTTGATTTAATAACTCATCACGATGAAAAACACGTCCTTGATGTTGTAACAATAATAGAAGTAATTGAAATTCTTTAGGTTTTAAATTTATAATATTAGTACTATTGCGAACGGTTCGTTGTGAAAGACAGATCTCTAAATGGTGATAATGTAATGTACTTTGACCTAAAGGGCGTAGGTGTGCATGGATACGCGCAATCAGCTCCTGATGTGAAAAAGGCTTAATCATATAATCTTTAGCCCCAGACATTAGTCCTTCAATACGTTGTTCAACATCAACCTTTGCAGTGAGGATAATGACAGGGAGCGCTTTTATCATTAACCATTCGGGGAGCCAAATAAGGCTATCTCCTTCGGGAAGTTGTCTATCAAGAATAACTAAATCAGATTGTATCCAGTGAGTATGAACTTGTTGTATATCGGTAAGCCAAGTGCATTCAATCCCTTCTTTTGATAAGACATCTTTCAGTCCTTCTCCTAATAAATAATCATCTTCAATAAGTAATACACGAGTCATAAAGGTAGCTCCAAAATACAACGGGTTGGGTGGCGATAATAGTAGTATTTACCTCCCATTTTTTTCATTAACTGGGCAACAACAGTTAAACCTATACCCATATTGTGGTGACTTTTAGGTTGGGCATTGCTTTTAAAAAAACGCTGAAATACGTTTGGGTACTCTCCTTCATCTCTTACTTCAATACGAAGTTGTGAAGCTACACTAACAGAAATGCGAGCGTTTCCTTTACCATGTTGTAGGGCATTTTTAATTAAGTTATCTAAACAAATCCCTAACCAATAATAAGGTAAAGTTAGTTCTTGATCATGATCTAACTGATAAGTCAGATGATGCTTTTCTAAACAATGATCTAGCCAGTCTGATAGATAAGCGGTTTGAGGTTGAAATTGTGCGTTTGGATCTACGCTTAAAAAGCCTTTACTGGTTTCTGCTAGTTGCGACAAACGTTGCTGATCTGCGAGTAATCGCCAAAATGATTCTTGCGTATCCTCGTTTAAAAAATCGAATTGTTGACGAAATTGCTCAACCGTTAAACCTAGACTAGTAATGGGGGTTCTTAATTCATGAGTGAGAAATTGTAAAATAAATTTTCTCTCTTGAGCCTCAATACGGCGTTGGCGAATGGCGATAAAAACCGAGCCTAAAAAAAGAATGGCAAGTGACATTATAATCCATTGATTACTATTACTAGCCGGTTGAATACATAAATTACTGTATTCAAAAGAACAGCTTTGCGTATTTTTTATTTTTGGTTCTATAGATATATTTAGCGCTTTCAGTAATGAACGCCAAGTTTCAGGGGTTATTGAAATAATACCAAATTGAGTATTTAACCAAAGTATTCCATTAGGCATTAAATAAGCCCTATATTGGGATAAAAGAGCATCTCTACCTTGAGTTGAAATTAAGGAAAAGGCAGCAAACAGAGGGTGCTCTGGTGTCGCTAGGGTTAATTGCATTGCATACTGTTTGATAAACGTTGCTTTTTCACTAGTAGATAAGGTTTTAAGATAGCGATCCGCATAAGTGCCACCGGCAGGGTGAAATAGTTTGCCATGAGAGAACCAAGCATGAGAAAGAGGTTCATGACGACACAAGGCTAATTCAAACTGACTTGCTTTATCTAAGTTCGAATCTAAGGTCACTGTATTTATTTGCCAGGCAGTAGGGACAGTGCAGTGCTGCTGTATGGTTTTTAATGCCGATAAATCATCCCATGAGTAACGTTCAAAATTAGGGTATTGATTTTTACTCAGTAATAGAGAAGTTGGATATTGGTTTAGTTCTTCTAGCGGGATTCTTTGTTCATAAGGCAAAGAGGTCGCTTGCTGTAAAAAAATTTTCCACTGTGTTGGGATATTAAGTGATTCATCAGCATACAGAGGCAATGAAGAAAGCAGAGAACCTCCTCCTAACATTATGAATAATATGTTTTGATATAATTGTTTTATCACGGTTTATCTCTCTGCTTTTTGCTGTTGATTATAAACCGAACCTAATCACTATTGTCACCTCTATGTAACCATTGGTACTACTTAGCGGACTTAAAATAATGATCCCAATTTTGACTTAATGATTCAAATTGAAACTCGCAAAACTCCTTTCTATCTTTCAAATAATCGTTTTCGACTTCATCCAGTAAATTACTTTGCTTTTCAGGATCACTACCATAAACAAGGCATAAGGTAGAAAAATAGCGCTGTAAATCAAAACTATGTTCATCAATATACTCTCCGAAATCGTAGTAATCAGGTCTATCCTCAGACTCAAATGCAAACATATCTGCCGCACTTATCGCAATATCATCACCATTATCTACATAATTTAATAATAATATGGTTGCAAAATTATCGACCGCATCTTCTTCTTTTCCTAAAACTGGAATATTGTGGTCGGCAATATAAGCATGCCCTGCTTCATGTAATAGCGTGTGCAGCAAGGTATCAATGGCTCCTAATTGTGGCGATTTATTAAAACGTTCTTGATATTTATTTTTAGAGAAATAGCTTAATGACTCTTGATAGAAAGAATAAGGGATCTGAATGGTATGAATTTCAGGATCGTATAGAGGACCTTCTTTGGTTCCATATTGGATGGTTAAAGCACTATTGAATGAAAAATAATGTTCAGAGAGTTGGCTAAGCGTATTGTTTATTTTACTTTCTTTAATGAACTTTTCTGTTACTGCGTCTTCGGGAGTGCTTGGTGGTAAATACTGAATGGATATGGGAGCCGCGTTAACATATATGCTTGTTAATAATAAGGTTGCAAGAGAAAGTGATTTAATTTGTGATTTCATATTTAATCCATTATACAAGTAGAAGATAATTCAATTATAGTAACGGAAAGGTTAAGGATCCAAAAATATGCTTCCTTGATCATGCTTCATACATGACACGATCACGGCCAGACTTTTTTGCTCTATACAATTGATTGTCGGCAATATCTATAAATGTAATAAGCTTCTTTTCAATATTTGGTATTGTTGTCGATACACCAAGACTAACCGTTATGTGATCATTACATTGTGAGTAAACATGAGGAATGCAACATTTACTGACGTTAAGACGTAAGTTCTCAGCATAAGTTACCGCACTATCAATATCGCAATTGGGTAACAAAACAATAAATTCCTCACCCCCGATACGAGCTAGCAAGGCGGAATCATGTTCTTGTTCAATAGATTTTAGTGCATCAGCTACTTTTTTTAAGGTTACATCACCGGAAATATGACCATAATTGTCGTTATATGGCTTGAAGTAGTCAATATCAATTAAAATAACAGAGAAAGACCGGTGTTCTTTAATGCATTGATACCATAGCGTCTGACTGTGAGAGTTAAAATAGGTTCTGTTTTTTAGCCCTGTTAATGCGTCGGTTTCAGACAGTAACTGGATCTTTTCATTCGCTTCTGAAAGCTGTTTTACCAACTCCTCATTTTTAATGCTTTCAGCTAACCATTGGTGCGATTGAATACTTAGCTTTCGGGCATAAAAGCCACTATAGATAATCCCAGTAGTAAAAAGGACACCTGCTTCAAAAGGTCGATTATCCCAAAAAATAAAATAGATAATGATGGGCATAAAAACAGACCAAAAGTAGGCATTGAAAGCTAACAGGTTATTAAGATGGTAGGTCACACCACCAAAAGCTAAACCGCAACAGATCAGAATTACCGATATATCAACATGGGTGTTGCCTTTCATCATTGCCAGAATCGTCCCACCAGACCAGACAAACCCAAGCATTGAAGAAGAGAGAGAATAAAAAATGCTGAGGCAAGATTGTTGAGTTATCGTTGTTAATTGCTTTTTCATTATTTGTAATTGCAGCAAGCGTAAAGCAATGACAGAGCAGAGAGTGATAAACCAATAAAAGGCGTTTAAAGAAGGATAAAAATAGGCTTGAGAGACAAAAAAGCAGGCAATGGCAATCAGAGAGTGGTTTAGTGCAATAAATGGAAAGGCATCAAGGCTTTTTTTTAATTTTGATTGAAATATATGCTGCTTTAGCTCTGATTTTTCCATTCTAAGGCCATTAATAGTGTAAATGCTCAACAAACTGTATCATATACTGATTAATGCCACCTAAAGAAATGTTAGCTCAATGTTAATTTAGTTTGGGTGTAGAAAAATAAGTCATATCTAAGTATTACTATTACAAATACGTAAAAGTAATATTCAATTTTAATATATTGTTACTGTATACAAAACAGATAAACTGTATTCATCAATTAGGGAGAAAAATAATGAAGAAAGCGTTTAATGTGTTTCGTCACATGGGGTGGATTGCAATCATCTGCTCTTTATTAAGTTCATTGCTACTGTTTGTGATGGGAGCCGTAAAAACCTATACCGCTTTTGCTGTGTTTTTATTTAATGAAGTGCCTCATGAAAGCTTGGCTCACATGGATACATCAGATATCGCGATTTCCTATTTAATAAAATCTCTTGATACCTTTTTAATCGCGTTTGTACTGTTTATTTTCTCACATGGTGTTTTTACTCTATTTATCTCAAATAAGAACCCTAAAGATACGTCAACATACGTACTAAAGTGGATTAAAACACCTAATATTGGTCATTTGAAAAATGTCTTGGCGGAAGTAATTATTGTTATTTTATTTGTGAAATTTTTAGAGGTCGTCTTAGTAAATATTAATAATTTATCTTGGGATATCATGGTATTACCAATATCAATTTTGCTATTAAGTTTAGGTCTGAAATTTTTAGGTCTTGGTCATGAAGAAGATACATCAGCTAAAGAGTAAGATCTGAGTTAGCTATGGGTAATAAAAGTAAATAGATAAAAGACCCTTGTTCATGATGAATTAAGGGTCTTTTGCATTATTAAACCATTTTAATAAAATAAGGAATAATAAGAGCGTTAGCGAGATCGATAAAAAAGGCACAAACCAAAGGCACTATAATAAAAGCTTGATGTGAATTACCATACTTCTGCGCTACTGCTGACATATTTGCCATCGCTGTTGGGGTTGAGCCCAGAGATATCCCTCCAAATCCTGCACAAACCACCGCTGCATCGTACGTTTTTCCCATAAGAGGGAAGACAACAAAGATGGCAATACATATCGCAATAAAGAACTGAGCAGCCAAAATGACAAAGATAGGGCCAGCTAAATCTATCAAAGCCCACAACTGCATACTCATTAGAGACATTGATAAAAACGCACCTAATGCCATATCTGCAATCAGAGCGACAGCTGGCTTACGAGCTGGCCAACGAGTACCCGTTAAGCGAGGGTAAGAGGCTGGTATTAAATTAGAAATTAAAATACCGGCAAATAAGCAACTCACGAACAAAGGAAGATCTAATCCAAGCCCAGACACCACTTCATTTAAGATTGCCCCTAATATAATACAGATATGGATAGCGAGCATAGCGTCTAAAAAGTCATAAGAGGTAATGCGGGTTTGTTTGGAGTCTTGTTGAATACCGACATCAACTTTCTCACCCTCATCAGCTTTTAAGTTGTGTTTATTAATTAAGTATTTTGCGATTGGCCCACCCATTAAACTGGCAAGAATAAGTCCAAAGGTTGCACTTGCTATACCTATCTCCATAGCTGTATTTAAATCGAACTGCTCTCCAATTTTTGGCGCCCATGCGATAGCGGTTCCATGCCCACCAATTAAAGAAACAGATCCACTTAATAAACCAAAAACAGCGGGTTGATCAAGCATCAAAGCAAACCCTATCCCTGTGAGGTTTTGAATAAACATGTACCCGATGGTGATGGTTAATAAAATAATGAGAGGTTTGCCACCTTTAAAGAGATCTTTCAGACTGGCGTTAATGCCAATAGTAGTGAAGAAGTAAACCAGTAGAAGATCTCGAGTAGCTAAATCAAAAGAGACATCAATCTGTGTTACGTAGTGGAGAATGGCGAAAAGAATAGAAACAAGAATACCGCCAGAGACAGGTTCTGGAATACTGAATTCTTTTAGCCAATAGCTCATCTGTGTTAATCGACGACCTAAGAAAAGAACAATTATCCCAAGTGTAATAGCAAGAAACGACTCGATGTGTAATACACCGTCAACGAAGTTCATAAATAATCCTTTAATATGAAAATATCGTAAAAACTCATCATAACTGGGTTTGATAACGGCTTTTTTTCTATAAGGTTATTTCGTGAACTGCTTCTTATTTTTATTTGTTAATTAATTGCTGTTTCATTGCATAGATCTGAAAATGAACAGCCAATAAAAAATGGTTTAATTACAATAATTAAAGAGATCTTCTTTTCAGAGAGTTGAAGGAATAAAGGAAATAGGGTAATGGTACTAACAGCCATCGGTTATTGAGCCTGAATAAACAGAGTTAGTGGAAGCGTTGTTAATGTAAAAGCTATAGCAGCCATCGGTTTCTAATAAGTAACCTTTTGGCCAAATATAGGCAACTCTATTTTCGCCAACAAAGCTCCCCGTTAAATCATAACCGGGAACGGGCACATAATTTGATTTTCCAGGATACATATTGCCTAAAATACAAAATTCAAGTTCTGCACAAGGAACTGTTTTCCAAAGTCTTGTCCAAGAGGTTGGGACTTCAATATCTAAAAGGGCACGCAATGTCCCCGCACTTGCTGTTGGTTGTCCTGCGGTTAATTGAATCGTATTACCTAAGTAATCAATACTTGAATCAGCATTGTCTATTTGAATTCGAGCGTTTGCTAAATCTAGCCCTGTTTTGATGGCCGCTCCAACACCTTGTATGAGGGATTGGTTAGCATTGCTTTTATAATTGATGAATTTAGGTAACGCAATAACAGCAAGAATCCCCAAAATCACGAGGGTGATGATTAACTCTAGTAACGTAAATCCTTTATTTTTCAAATATCGTTCCTTAACATCCATTTCTTGATGAGATATGTTCCACTCATAAAATAAATATAGGGTGTCAGGGGCAATTTGTTAATACTTTCATCATCATCATCATCATCATTATTTTTTATTTGTGAAACCAGTTTGTTGTTTCAACAAATAATGATCGGAAAATAAAATCACCAGCATCATTTACAAAAAAGAGCCACCTTCATTCGGGTGGCTCTTTTGTTTACTTTAAATTACAGCGAAAAATATTAACGAGTTAAATACGCGGTTAAGAAACGAGTAATATCAACCATATCAGAGACTTTAATAAACTCTTCAGTCGTATGCACTTTAGCCATACCAGTAGAAAGGTTAACCGTTGTTAGGCCTTTTTCATTAAATACGTTTGCATCTGAGCCACCACCTGTTGGTTTAGTGAATGGTTCGATGTTAATGCTTTCAAACGCTTCTTTAATGCTAGCTACGTGTGGGTTTTCGTCAGCAATTTTATATGCGTTATAAGCTCGTGTTGAGATAATCTCAATTTCAGCACCATGCTTATCAGCCGCTGCTTTAAATGTTGATTCCATGTGCTCAACTTGTTTAGCTAGCTTCACATCATCAAGAGAACGAGCTTCGCCTTCAATGTACAGCTCTGGCATAACGATGTTGGTTGCTTGGCCACCATGAACCACACCAATGTTGGCTGTTGTTTCTTCGTCAATACGCGCAAGTGTCATATTCATAATAGCATCAGCGGCAACTGTTAGGGCATTGATACCTTCTTCTGGCGCTAAACCTGCGTGTGCTGGACGGCCAGTAATGGTTACTTTTAGGTTTTGTTGGCCAGGAGCAGAAGTAATGATAGTTCCAATAGGACCGCCTGAATCTAACACGATAGCGTGATTAGATTGAATATAGCTCATATCAAAGTTTTTAGAGCCGTGTAAACCGCCTTCTTCATAGACAGTAAACGCTAACTCAATCGTTTTGTGGGCGTAGTTATTTTCTTTAATTACACGTACCGCTTCCATTACCGCAGAGATACCTGATTTATCATCGCCACCAAGAACAGTGTTGCCTTTAGAGCGGATCACGCCATCTTCAATGATAGGTTCAATGCCATTGCCCGGAGTAACCGTATCCATGTGAGAGCTAAATACAATGCTGCCCTCTAGTTCGCCTTCTAATTTTGCGTAAATATTAAAGCCATTTGATACGTGCTCAGGCACGGGTAATTTAGTAACGGTAAAGCCTAGTTCACCTAGTTGTTCTGCAAGTGCTTCTGCAATCGCTTTTTCATTTTTTGATTCACTGTCGATTTGAACAATATCTAGGAAGTGATTTACTAAACGTTCTTGATTCACTTGAGTCATGACTTTTCTTCTTTATTGCTAGGGAATAATAGGATTACTCTAACCAAAGAAAGCGCAGAAAAAGATGCACTGAATCAATAAATCGTCCGACTTATCTACCATATCCGTGCGCTATATCTTAATAACCAAAAGCTATAACACAGAATTAATAATTGATAATATTTTGCAACTTTTTCGATTCACATCACTCTGATAACTATATTAATAAGAAACCATAAAGAGGTTGATATGAAATCACGATTAAAAATTACAACAGTTGCTCTACTGTTTGCTTCATTTTTTGCTGCTATGACAAGTTTTTTTTCTACCGCTGAAGATATGACTCTGCCAATGAAAGGGGACTATGAGGTTGCCACACTTGCTGGAGGTTGTTTCTGGTGTACTGAATCTGATTTAGAAAAGTTAGACGGGGTGGTGGATGTTGTCTCAGGTTATGCCGGAGGCTCATTAGAAAACCCAACTTACAAACAGGTGTCTTCTGGAAAGTCTGGTCATATTGAAGTAATCCAAGTGACGTTTGATCCAAAAATTGTTAGCTATGAGCAAGTGCTTGATCAGCTATTTAGACATATGGACCCAACAGACAATAAAGGCTCATTTGTTGATAGAGGTCCACAGTATCGTCCCGCTATTTTCTTCCATAATGAAGATCAACAAGTGATTGCTCAAGAGTTTATGAATGCGATTGATACCGTGAAAGTCTATCCAAAACCATTAGCGACAGAGTTAATTGAGTTTAAAAAGTTTTGGTTAGCAGAAGATTACCATCAAGATTATTACAAACGTAATCCTATTCGTTATAAGTACTATCGTAATGCGTCAGGTCGTGACAAATACCTAGATTCTGTATTTGGAGACGATAGAGAAGATAACCCGAAAACATTACGTCAGTATATTGATGAACACAAAATGGCTCAAAATGTAAAGCAATACAGTAAACCGTCAGAATCAGAAATTAAGAAAATGCTGACGGATAAACAATACTATGTGACACAAAAAGAAGGAACAGAACGCCCGTTTGATAATGCGTACTGGGATAATAAAGCGGAAGGTATTTATGTTGATATCGTCAGTGGTGAGCCTTTGTTCTCATCAACAGATAAATACAAATCTGGTACAGGTTGGCCAAGTTTTACTAAACCAATCAATAAAGCGTACATAACCGAAGAAGATGATTTTGCATTATTCAGTAAACGTACCGAGATCCGCAGTAAATTTGCTGACTCCCATTTAGGGCATGTTTTTAGTGATGGACCTAAACCTACAGGGCTACGTTACTGTATGAACTCAGCTGCCATGCGCTTTGTTGCTAAAGCAGATTTAAAAAAAGAAGGTTATGGAGAGTATTTGTATCTGTTTAATCAATCGTCGTAATTAGATATGTGTTAACTTTATAGAGATAAAAACAAAGCCCTTATGATGAATGTCATGAGGGCTTTTTTAGTACGGTCCTGTTAACCGAAAATTAACCCACCATTGAGTATCATTCAGTATCAACGTAAATTGGGTAATGTCAGCGTTATGAACGTTAAGCCATATAAGAGTATCTAAGGATTAATTAAATGGGATTAAATAAATTGCAGCTTTTATTAGTTGAGGATGATATTGATTTAGCGACAGCTATTATTGACTATCTTGAACTTGAAGATATTCATTGTGATCATGCCGCGAACGGAGTTTCAGGTTTCTCTTTGATTCAAAATAATAAGTATGATGCGATAATTCTCGATCTTAACTTACCCAAAATGAGTGGATTAAAGGTGTGTGAAGCAATGCGTTCAGAAGGTATTGATACACCAGTGTTGATGTTGACAGCAAGAGACACACTAGAGGATAAACTTGCTGGATTTGCAAAAGGTGCGGATGATTATTTAATTAAGCCTTTTGCAATGGAAGAACTTATTGTTCGGACTCAAGTATTATCTCGTCGCCGTAGTGGACAAATAAATAAACTCATCGTAGCTGATTTAGAACTTAATGTGGATGAAAAAACGGTACAGAGAAAGACGATTTCACTCAAGGTGTCTCCAATCGAATTTAAAATTTTAGACGCCTTAATGCGAGCAAGTCCTAATCCGCTTTCTAGAGAGAAATTAATGCAGAGTGTTTGGGGGGATGATCAACCAGATAGTAATAGCCTCAAAGTGCATATGTTTAAGTTACGTAAAGTGGTTGATAGTGAATATGAAAATAAGTTAATTCATACCCTGGTGGGAAGAGGGTTTGTATTAAGAAGAGAGATCGATTAATGATGAAGATACGTCCAAGCCTCAGAATGTACTTTTTAATCTCAATGGTTCTTACGGGGGTGATAACTGTGATTGCGATGTCGATAGTGAGTGTTAATTTTTATGTTGCAGGTATCGATTTTTCTAAAAGTAATGCGATGGCAGTAAGTGCGTATAAAGAAAAAGTAGAAAGTGGTAAGGTTAATAAAATAAACGATTTTATCGTTACAACTCGTTGGCAAGATCTTCCAAACGAAATTCAAACTCATTTTAATCAGAATGAATTAGTCGAAAATGAATTACTAAAGCATATTGTTGGTATTCCGCTCTTTGGTCCGCCTACTGAAGGGTACTTTGTCATGATGATAAAAAGAAATGGTGAAACGCGTTATATTTCATCCATGTTCAATTCTGAACTTGATAAGGTACAGAAACCGATTTCTAATTCTAGCTTTTCGTATATTTTTATTATCGCACTCATCGCTATTGGTTTTTTTTCATTGGTGCCTTTTTTTATTTTACGATACGTAGCGACACCAATTGAAAAGCTGATTATATGGGCAAAACAATTAGACAGTGAAGAGTTGTCACAGCCTATACCTCATTTTCACTATTATGAGTTGGATAGTTTGGCTTTGATTATTCAATCCAGTTTACGATCTGTGCAAGAAAGCTTAGAGCGAGAAATGCGATTCTTAGGTTATGCGAGCCATGAGTTACGAACACCGATAGCTGTGACTCGTACGAATACTGAATTACTGCAAAAAATGGTCCAAAAAGGCGTAACTAGTGAGAAACAATTAATAGTATTAGACCGGATTGAACGAGCAAGTTTAACCATGACCGATCTCACTGAAACCTTATTGTGGCTTAATAGGCAACAAGGTAAACCACTGCCACTTAAAACAGTGAAAACTGGAGAGTTAAGTCAGCAATTAGCCAGCGATCTTAATTACCTTCTTACTGGTAAAGAAGTCGAAGTGATGATCAAGATTGATGATACGGAGCACGAGCTCCCAGAAGCCTTGTGTCGGATCATCATTACTAACCTTATTCGTAATGCATTCCAGCATACATTTGATGGTATTGTGCTCATTGAGCAATCGACTCACCACTTGTGTATTACTAATGAAAACAAAGCCGATGACACTGTTCAAGAAGATCTTGGTTTTGGGCTAGGATTGGAATTGACCGAGAGATTGATAAAACACCAACGTTGGAAATACAAGAATAATAAAACCGATAATGGTTACTATGTTAGCGTTGAATTTAATCACGTATCGCTCAAGCATAAGATCGTCCGATAAGTCATAATGAGAGTGCCACTAGCATAACGTTATATCAAGATAATGACGTTATGCTAGTGGCGTTTTGGGTACCATGTTTATGAAATTTCTAAGGAATCGTCAGTAAATTTGCAGACTCATTTAAGACGTCAAATTGGTCACCCCCCCCGATATCGCTACTACACTTCACCTTGCATATTAAATGTTTAAAGAGATAGGCATTTTCTTACTTTAAATGGTAAGTGCTTACTAATTATCTAATGAGTTAACCCCTTCATTTTTTTACTTTCTTTAACTGTATTTGGGTGCAGTGAGCAAGCAGAATTTAACACCAGACCCACTCAAAGCATTCATGTTGACACCCTCACTCTTGAGACTTCTACGTTAAGATTAACCACGGAGCTACCCGGTCGTATTACTGCTTTTAAAAAAGCGGAAGTTCGTCCTCAAATAACGGGTATTATTCAAAGTCGTTTATATCAAGAAGGGGGTTATGTTGAGGCGGGAGATGTTCTTTTTCAAATTGATCCTACGACATATCAATCAACGGTTAATAGTGCTGAAGCTCAATTCAATAAAGCGTTATCAAGTCAACAAATCGCTCAAAAAGAAGTGAAGCGTTATGCGAATTTATTAAAGAAAAAGCTGACGAGCCAACAACTCTATGATGAAGCTGATTCTACTTATTTACAGGCAAAAGCAGAAGTAGCGATTCGCCAAGCAGAGTTAGATTATGCAAATATTGAACTCTCTTATACGCAAATTAAAGCGCCGATTTCAGGTCATGCTGGTTTTTCTCTGGTTTCTGAAGGGTCTTTATTAACGGCAGGGCAAGCAGATTATATTACTACGATTATTCAAACGGATAATGTCTACGTAGACATGAAACAATCGTCAGTCTCACTGTATAAACTGCAACAAGAGTTTCGAACAATGATTAATCAAAGACCTATCGTTCCTGTTTCCATTACCCTAGAAGATGGCACAACTTATAGCGAGCAAGGCCAATTAGAATTTTCAGATACTCAAGTTGAAGGATCTACTGGTACGGTAACGTTACGTGCCATTATTCCAAATCCTGATAATGCATTGTTAGCTGGGATGTATGTGCGTGCTCATATTTCTATGCCAGAAGCGCGTGACTATCTTGTTATTCCTCAATCATCGGTTGTTAGAAGTCAATCGGGTATTCCTTCTGTTTATATTGTGAATCAAGATAATATTATCGTAAAAAAAACAATCGTGTTAAGTCATGAAGTTGGCAATGGTTGGGTTGTAAAAGAAGGACTTGAAGCGGGAGATAAAGTGGTGCTTAACAACCTAATGAAAGTGAAAAATAGTTTATCCGTCATTATTGATAGTGATAAAAGCTCTAATCAACAAAGCCACACAGAAGACAGCATTAAATCCAATAGCAGTGTACCTAACTCACTAGAGCAGGATTAATTCATGTCTAATTTCTTTATTAATAGACCCATTTTTGCTTGGGTGCTCGCGATTATCATTATGCTCTCTGGTATCGCTTCAATTTTAAATTTGCCTATTGCTCAATATCCTACTATTGCACCACCGGCGATCACTATTTCAGCATCTTATCCTGGGGCATCGGCAAAAACGATTGAAGACAGTGTAACTCAGGTTATTGAACAAAGCATGACTGGGCTGGATAACCTACTTTATATGTCATCGATCAGTGATTCTTCTGGCAGTGCATCTATTACCCTAACTTTTAGTGCCGATACCGATCCTGATACCGCACAAGTACAAGTGCAAAATAACCTACAACAAGCGAGTAATCGTTTACCAGCTGAGGTACAAAATCAAGGCACATCGGTAACCAAAAGTACGTCTGGATTTATGTCTGTGACTAATATTTATTCACCAGATGGAAGTATGAGCGCTGCGGATATTCAAGATTATGCGAACTCGAGCATTAAAGACATTGTTAGCCGAGTGAGTGGGGTTGGTAGTGTGACTATCTTTGGTCCATCTTATGCCATGCGTATTTGGTTAGACCCTGCTAAATTATACAGTTATAACTTAACTCCAGTAGATGTCTCTGCTGCTGTATCGGTACAAAACAGCCAAGTAACTGTAGGACAACTAGGTGGAACTCCAGCAACAGCATCACAATTAATCAATGCAACCATAACAGCACAAAGTCTATTAACAACGGTTGATGAGTTTAAAAATATATTAATTAAAGTTGATGAAGATGGATCTCAGGTTCGATTAGAAGATGTTGCTCGTGTCGAGCTGGCTGGTGAAGATACAAGTGTTATCCCTACTTTTAATGGTTATGACTCTTCTGGTATTGCGATCACACTAGCCTCAGGTGCCAATTCATTAGATACACAAGCGGCGGTTGATGCAAAACTCGCGCAATTATCAAAAGGATTTCCTGATGGATTATCTCTTGCTAAATCGACAGATAATAATGAATTTATTCGTTTGTCTATTTCTGAAGTTATAAAAACACTCTTTGAAGCCGTCGCTCTGGTATTTGTTGTTATTCTATTGTTCTTACAGAATTGGCGTGCAACGTTAATTCCTACCATTGCTGTTCCTGTGGTGTTATTGGGTACTTTTGGAATAATGTCTGTACTTGGCTTTTCCATTAATACGTTAACCATGTTTGGTATGGTTCTCGCGATTGGATTGCTAGTGGATGATGCTATTGTGGTGGTCGAAAACGTAGAACGGATCATGCATGAAGAAAATCTGTCTCCGCTGGAAGCTACTAAAAAATCGATGGAACAGATCACTAGTGCGTTGATTGGTATTACTATGGTGTTGGCGGTTGTGTTTATTCCTATGGCCTTTATGTCGGGATCTACAGGGGTTATATATCAACAGTTCTCCTTAACGATTGTATCTGCGATGGTGTTGTCTGTATTGGTTGCCTTGGTGCTAACTCCTGTACTTTGTGCCACCTTACTTAAACCGGCTGATAAAGAATCGAACATTAAAGTGTTCATGGTATTTAATCGCCTGTTTGATAAATTATTAGCGAAATACCGTGCGTCAATTCATCATGTATTGCTACGTCCGATTCGTTTTCTATGTATTTATGGATTGTTATTTGCAGGTACTGCTTACTTATATAATGTCTTACCTAGTTCTTTTTTACCGAGTGAAGATCAAGGTGATTTTATGGTGATGGTGCAATTACCAACGGGATCAACATTACAAGAAACGAACGAAGTAATGGGCGATGTAAAAAACTATTTTGAAGAAAATGAAGTGGATACGGTTAAATCGGTATTTACTATTGCTGGTTTTAATTTCTCAGGTAAAGGCCAAAATGCAGGGATGGGCTTCATTGGCTTAAAAGATTGGTCAGAAAGAACGGAAGCGGGAACGGATGTTGATTCGATTATTTAACGTACGATGGGACATTTCTCTGGCTATAAAAAAGCGTCTATATTCGCGTTTAGTAGCCCTGCTATTCGAGAATTAGGCCAAGCTTCTGGGTTTGATTTCTATCTTGAAGACATTGGCAATCTTGGTCATGACGGTTTAATTGAAGTTCGTAATCAATTATTAGAGAAAGCTGCCAAAAGTAGAATATTACAAAAAGTAAGGTCGAATGGCTTAGAAGATAATGCTCAGTTTTTCTTTGATATTGATTATGAGAAAGCCAAAGTGCTTGGTATTGAGATCGCCGATATTAATAAATCCTTGTCGATAGCGTGGGCATCTTCTTATGTAAACGACTTTATTGATCGAGGTCGCTCTAAAAAAGTATACATTCAAGCAGACTCAGAGTATCGCATGACACCGGAAGATCTCAATCTATGGTTTGTGCGTAATAACAAAGATGAAATGGTTCCTTTGTCTGCTTTTAGTTCATCACATTGGGGGCAGGGCTCACCACAGTTAATGCGTTATAACGGTAATCCTGCCGTCGAAATATTAGGTGAAGCAGCCGCAGGCTACAGCACGGGTGATGCCATGGCTGAGATAGACAAACTTGCCGCCGAGTTATCTAGTGATGTTCAGGTGAGTTGGACGGGGATGTCATATCAGGAATTAGAAGCAGGTAACCAAGCGCCTATTTTATATGGGATCTCAATATTGATGGTATTTCTTTGTCTTGCTGCGTTATATGAGAGTTGGACAATTCCAGTTTCTATTATTTTAGTGGTACCACTGGGTATTCTTGGGGCATTAGCCGCTATTATGATGAGAGGACTTGAGAACGATGTGTACTTTCAAGTTGGGGTACTTACCACTATCGGTTTAACTGCAAAAAATGCGATTCTTATTGTTGAATTTGCGAAAGAGTTATATGAAAAAGGCATGAACTTAATAGATGCGACGATTCAAGCGTGTGAAATGCGTTTGCGCCCAATAATAATGACGTCACTTGCATTTGTATTAGGGGTACTGCCTCTGGTTATAAGTACTGGCGCAGGGGCAAATGCACGTAATGCGATTGGTACTTCCGTTATGGGAGGAATGATAGCTGCGACGCTTCTTGTTATTTACTTCGCACCATTGTTTTTTGTTTTAATTCTGAAGGTTTTCAAATCAACAAAAAATAGTACAGATAATTAATCATAGATTAGATTTACCGATAACCTGATGATTAGTAAATGGTCTTCGATGTATCTATGTTGGAGACCATTTTTGTGCATCAAAAATGATACTTATTCTATAATTATGGTTATTGATAAAGTTGTAGCATTAAAGAGTGATAAGCATCATACGTTTAATATTAGTGATAATGATAATATCTTCTCGTTGAATTGAGTCTATAAATGGATATTTTATGAAGGCTAGAGGCTTAACATTACTGAGTTTAATTTTTATTATTGTATTTTTTGGGATTGCATTTATTTTTTTTACTATACATAGCGATTTTTCAAAGGCAGAGATAGCCAATGAGCCACAAATTATCGATGACAGCGTAGAGATTGCAGAAAAGCAAACAGTGAATGAAACTAAGCAAGGAAATCTAAGGGTATTTTTTTTAGGTGATAAGTAAACGCTGCATAAAATTAATACGATCCCCTTTATTATCTGTATTTTATAGGCTTTCAAAGATGGTTTTAGAAGTGTACCTATGAACTCCTGAACTCTTATGATGTAAAGCCATATTTAGCATGAAATTAGCTACCACCTCTCCTTCAATAGGTTTGTAATTTAATAGATAACCTTTAATTATAGGATTAAAAAATTGCATTACAGTTTGTAATAATTTCTCATCGCTTCTTTCTTTTGAACGATAGCCCGATAGAGGCCCCGGCTGTATAAAAGAGATACTTTCAAAATTCATTGTAGAAACAGCCATCTCCATTTCTCCTTTATATTTCAAGTAATGTGATAATGCTTTATTGGATGCACCAATACATGACACAATATAAATGTGTTTAACGCCAATAATACTCATTGCTTGCGCGACATCGACCACTAAAGAAACATCTACTGCTCGTAATGCCTCTTTACTCCCTGCTTGTTTTAACGTCGTTCCTAATGTGATGAAGCCTACGTTAGGCAAAGAGGCCGTCATTTTATCAGGGAGTATGGCTAAATTAGGGCTGATTAATTGAGTTAATTTCTTACTTTTTTCTTCAAGTGGCTTACGACTAAGACTATAAACATGATCAAAAGCTTCATTTTTTAAAGCTTGTGATAATAATGAATGACCAATTAATCCGGTGGAGCCCGCAATAATAATGGATGAAGAATCAGACATAAGATATTCACTTTTTGGTTAATTAAAGAAAAGAGGATTAAATGAATATTAACACCATTAAGCCGCGTAAAAAATCTGATCTTAAGTTTGATAATACCGCGATAAGAGAAATTACTACTTATGGTGAAGTAATAGGTAAATTGTTTGCTCCTAAAATGAATGACTTTAGCTAAAGATTTGTATAGTTAGTGTTAAAGGTGAATGAAGGGTTATATTTTTTGCATCTTATTGATTTAAATGTAGTTTATTTTAATTAATATAACCTTTGTTTTAATATGGTCTTTTTGTGTTGAAAATGAGAGTGAGTGTTCAATAGAGTAAAGAGAAAGGCGGTGTTTATTTTATTTTTGGCTTAGAGGCATATAGTCAAAGATAGAAAATGAACTGGAGAACTACCCATGAGTGCATACATTAAATTTCCTAAAGATACATTTAATCAAACAACACCAATTAGCTATGGTGATGATGAACAAGACGTTATGATTGACCAAGTTATTTATGACTATATTTTAAAATACAGTGAAAACTCATCTGAGGCACAAGAGTTACTATCGCTATTAATTGCTGAAAATAAAGCATTTATTGAAAAAGCACGCCAAAGCTCAGACATTAAAGAATCTCGCACAGACTATGTAGTTAACTTAATGAGCTCAACGTTACTGAATGTATCGCCGATCCCATTAGAGGCACATCAAGCGGTTAATATTTGTTTTGAAAATTTGATTTTCCAATGTGGAAAAACAGTAACTCATACTTTCTCTATACCAGCTTTCATCATGAGTATGGTAAATCAAGAAGATGTAAAAAAAGTAATTAACTCTGAATTAAGTCATATCGATGCATGTGATTTTAAATTTGATTTATTTAATAATTACATTCGTGGCATACTGTTTTCAAGGTTATTTGAAAATAAGATCACCGCTGATAATTGGGTTTAAGTCATAGGTATGATGAGCGGTGAAGGTGCATAAGGCTCGCCGCTTTTTTTGTATCATTAGCAATAAGCTGTTTGAATCTATAATGTAAATTTTCACATTAATCTAAACTCATACTAACTCCAGTAATAATACCAATTCCACTAACTATCTGATCATTATTATTGAGTGATTTTCCTGCTTAATAAATAGATCATTTACTACTATTGCCTTAATGATTTTCTTCTTATTTTTAGTCTCTCTATTCGCATAAATTATAATCATAACATACACTAAAATTAGCCTTTCTATTTTATAGGTGAGCAAGTAAGTTACAGAGGGAGTTGTGTATGTATAGAGTTCTAAATCACCGTTATTTTTTTACCATCACTGTTTTATTTTCTTCTTATTTATCGGCATCCGATACAATTAAACTCGCTTATTCTGATGTTGAATCTTATCCTTTTCAAGCTGGTAATGGACATCAAATAGCAAATCCTCCGGGACTTTCTGTCGATGTAATTAATAATGCTGCTAATCAACTTAATATTGATATCGATTATATGCGCTTACCAGGAAAGAGAGTTTTACAGTATGTAAAAGAAGGGAAAGTCGATGGTGCCTTTATTTTTTCCTATAACTCACAACGAGCACGGTATGCAGTTTATCCTATGCACCAAGGTCAACCAGATAATAGTAAAAGAATAGCAACGTTAGCCTATTATTTTTATAAAATTAAAGGGAAGCCTTTTATGTGGGATGGAAGTGAAGTAAATGGAAATTATCAGAAAATAATTGGTGCTAATTTGGGCTTTTCTATTGTTAACGAGCTAAAAAAGAAAGCTCTTGAGGTTGAAGAAATAAATTCAACAGCACAACTTTTTGGTATGTTGAGAACTGAGCGTTTATCAGCGATTGCAATGCAAGATAGCATGGCTGACGAGTTTATTAAAAAAAATAAATGGGATGATGTTGAGCAGATACAACCGCCAATTATGAATAAAGATTACTATTTAGTTTTTAGTCATGAATTTGCTCAATCTAACCCTGAGTTAGTGGATCAGATTTGGACAACGATAGACAAAACACGAGAGTCGGTTATTTCTCAAAAAAGAGAGTTGTACGATAAATAGGCCTAATGCTATCCATTTTCTAAGAAGAATTAATCTACTTAGATACTGCTTAGATACAGTAGACTTTTATCATTTAAATGATGATTTATTAGTAAACCTAGAAATACCTATTATTACACTTGATAGGTTTTATAAATCACAGCTATAAGTACAAGCGATTATCTCTTACTCTTTGGGAGGTTTACTCTATTCCCATAGTTTATTGAAGGGTAAAGAGATGGCGAAGAGTGCATTAGTAGTTGAAGGTGGAGCAATGCGTGGCATTTTTGCTAGCGGTGTGCTTGATATTTTCATGAAAAATAAATTTATGCCTTATGATTTTGCTATAGGAGTATCAGCAGGCGCATCGAATTTATTAGGATATCTTTCAGAGTCTCCATTGCGCAGTTTCGATGTTATTACTAAATTGGCTACCCATAAACGTTTTTTTAATCTTACTCGATTTGCTCGTGGTGGTGATCTTATTGATGTTAAATGGTTGATTGATGAATCAAATAAAAGACAACCATTAAACTTTAATCGATTATTTTCATCTATTCCTATGTATGCCGCAGTAACTAATATAGACAATGGTAATGCTGATTATTATCAAGTAAATGAAAATAATATAGATGATGTTATTGAAGCTACAACGGCCCTTCCTATTGCTTATAGATCAACACCTTGCTTCTCTGGTGGTTGTTATACCGATGGAGGAGTTGCTGATTCTATCCCAGTAAAAGAAGCTTATCGTCGAGGAGCAAGAGACATTACAGTTGTCTTGTCTCACCCGCTTAGTTATCAAATGAAAGCACCGAAAGCCTCTTGGTTAATTACTAAACTACTAGTTCGTTATCCTCAAATAGCGCAAGCAATGCTTGTTCGGGCTGAAAACTATAATCAATCATTGGAATTTATTCGAAACCCTCCTGAAGGTACGACGATTCGAGTGATCGCCCCACCAGAAGAATTTGCGGTAAAACGACTTACAATGAAATCTACTACACTCATTGAAGGTTACAAAATGGGTGTATCCTCGGGCTTAAATCATTTGTCTAGTCGTGATGGGACATTTGGATTAAATACTGAAAACTGCCATTTTTGCGTTTAATACTTTTAACGGTTTGTATTTAAATTTTATAGCTTAACCATTGCACTAAAGGATTGATAAAAATGACTAAAAAACTCACTACAGCAGCAGGTTGTCCTGTCGCACATAATCAAAATGTTCAAACTGCGGGTAAACGTGGCCCTCAATTACTTCAAGACGTATGGTTTTTAGAAAAATTGGCGCATTTTGATCGTGAAGTTATTCCTGAGCGTCGTATGCATGCAAAAGGGTCAGGCGCTTACGGCACATTCACCGTGACTCATGATATTACTAAATATACAAAAGCAAAATTGTTCTCTGAGATCGGTAAACAAACTGAAATGTTCGCACGTTTCACTACCGTTGCTGGTGAGCGTGGTGCAGCAGATGCCGAGCGTGATATCCGTGGCTTTGCGCTAAAATTCTACACCGAAGAAGGTAACTGGGATTTAGTGGGTAACAACACGCCAGTATTCTTCCTGCGTGATCCTCTAAAATTCCCTGATTTAAATCATGCAGTTAAACGTGACCCTCGCACAAATATGCGAAGCGCGAAAAACAATTGGGATTTCTGGACATCATTACCTGAAGCGCTTCACCAAGTGACTATCGTGATGAGTGATCGTGGTATTCCTGCGACTTACCGTCATATGCATGGTTTTGGTAGCCACACATTTAGCTTTATCAACAGTGATAACGAGCGTTATTGGGTGAAATTCCACTTTGTTTCTCAACAAGGCATTAAAAACTTGTCTGATGCAGAAGCGGGTGCCGTGATTGGTAATGATCGTGAAAGTCATCAACGTGACTTGCTTGAAAGTATTGATAATCAAGATTTCCCTAAATGGACATTGAAAGTGCAGATCATGCCTGAGGCAGAAGCGGCGACGGTTTCTTACAACCCGTTCGATTTAACTAAAGTATGGCCACACAAAGATTATCCATTAATTGAAGTGGGTGAATTTGAACTAAACCGTAACCCTCAAAACTTCTTTGCAGAAGTAGAGCAGTCGGCATTTAACCCTGCAAACGTGGTTCCGGGCATCAGCTTCTCTCCAGATAAGATGTTACAAGGCCGTTTATTTGCGTATGGCGATGCACAACGTTACCGTTTAGGTGTAAACCACCAACACATTCCTGTGAACGCACCTCGTTGTCCTGTTCATAGTTACCACCGTGATGGTGCAATGCGTGTTGATGGTAACTTCGGTAGTACATTAGGTTATGAACCAAATAACGAAGGCCAATGGGCAGAGCAACCAGATTTTTCTGAGCCACCACTAAACTTAGATGGCGCAGCAGCACATTGGGATCACCGTGAAGATGAAGATTACTTCTCACAACCGGGCGATCTATTCCGTCTAATGACGGCTGAAAAGCAAGATATTTTGTTTGATAACACAGCGCGTAACTTAAACGGCGTGCCAAAAGAAATTCAACTTCGTCACCTAAGACATTGCTACAAAGCAGACCCTGCTTATGGCGAAGGTATCGGTAAATTACTTGATATTGATGTGAGTGAATTTAACTCGTAATTTATTTAGCTAATTAAATAAAGATCAAAGCGTTGAGAGTTTTTCTTAGCGTTTTTTATTTCTTTTGATTAAAAAACCACAAAAACTGTCTGTATTTGTATCGATAGACCTCCGCTATACTCCCCGAACTATTATAAGCCGCTAAGGCAAATATTCATTGCTCTGGATTTACGATCTAGCTTCGCAAAAAAGGAAAGTTACCATGTCTCAATATATTGTTTGTGCGTTATACAAATTTGTTTCATTAGAAGATTACACCGAAATACGTCAGCCTCTAACTCAAGTGATGGAAGATAACCAGATCCGAGGAACGCTACTTTTAGCCAGTGAAGGCATTAATGGGACGGTTGCGGGATCTCGCCAAGCCATTGATACTTTATTAGCCTGGTTTAAAAAAGACGACCGATTGGCGGATGTGGTTTATAAAGAATCAATTAATGACGTACAGCCTTTTAACCGTACCAAAGTAAAGTTAAAAAAAGAAATCGTTACTATGGGCGTTGAGGGGATCGATCCTCTTCATGTGGTAGGCACGTATGTAAAACCAGCTGATTGGAACGCACTTATTTCTGATCCAGAAGTGCTATTGGTTGATACTCGAAATGATTATGAAGTGGATATCGGCACATTCAAACATGCAGTTAACCCAAAGACAGAGACATTCCGTGATTTTCCCCAATATGTGGCTGAGAATTTAGATCCGGCAAAGCATAAAAAAGTAGCGATGTTCTGTACCGGTGGTATTCGTTGTGAAAAGTCGACGGCTTACATGAAAGAGCAAGGATTTGATGAGGTGTACCATCTTGAAGGTGGAATACTAAAATACCTTGAAGAAGTGCCAGAAGAAAACAGCTTATGGGAAGGCGATTGTTATGTGTTTGATGGTCGAGTTGCTGTAAATCATCAACTAGAAAAAAGCCATTACGATGTGTGTAATGCGTGTCGTTTGCCAATCACAGATGAAGACAAACAATCTGATGCGTTTGAAAAAGGCGTAAGTTGCCCTAAATGTATTGATCAACACAGCGATGAGCAAAAATCTCGTTTCCGTGAGCGTGAAAAACAAGTGCAGTTGGCTAATGAAAGAGGGGAAACTCACGTTGGTGGTGATGCTGCAAAGTTGATTGAACAACGTAAACAAGAAAAGAAAGAGAGAAAGCAGCAACAGAGAGCCTCTAAGTAATTTAGTGATATCTATTTGACTAAAGAAAAAGATGAATATTTTCCTTATTTACGTTTTTACAAAGCTTAGATAAAAAATAGAAGATGTGTGTATAGTATGTTTTTGATGTAAGGAATTTAAATGCCTAGAGTAAGTAGAGAAGAATCAGAACGTACAAAGCAAAAGATAATTAAGGTGTCTATCGATATCGTCTTAGAAGACGGTTATGATCAGTTAACCTTTTCTAATATTGCTCTTCGAGCGGGAATTAGTCGCTCTGGTACTAATGTTCATTTTAAACGTAAAGAAGATATCGTCGAAGCTATCAAACCGATTATTGGTCAAAAAATAGGAGCTTTATTTTGTTATGAAAGCCCTGAAGCATTCTTAGAATCTTGGAAGAGCGTGATTGATACTAATATTGAAGCAAGACGTATGATACATAATCACAGCGCTATGGTTGATGGTAGAGAAGGTATGACTGGATTAATGAATCTTATCCAGGGTGATAGAGAAGAAGTTGAAAAAACTGTTTTTTATGCGATAGGGTATGCAACCTATGGTGGTAAGTTTAACGATTTGTAAAGCCGTATATTTTTTGTTGTGAATCATTCTTTGTGCTTTGGGCAATAATATAAAACCCGAAAAGAGATATTTCGGGTTTTATATAGTAGTTAACTAATTTTTAATTAAACGGTAAAACGCTCAACTAGTTTTACGATATTGATACTTTCTGAATGTAATTCATGAACTTTCGTGGTGGTATCAACACAACCATTGGTTAAGTTTGATGCAATATCTTGTAACTTAGAGAGGTTAATGTTTATTTCTTCGGATACCGTACTTTGCTCATTAGAGGCGGTAGATATAGATAAATTTAACTCATTAATATTTGCCATTGATTGAACAATTTCAGTCAAATTTTGGCTGATCATAATAGTATCTTTCTCTGTTTTATAACACTGCTCTTTACTCACATTCATTGCTTGAACAGAGCTGTTAACCAATGCATTAAGATGATTGAGCATATCGTTAATTTCTTTTGTGCTGCTTGCTGTTCTGGCTGCCAGTGCTCGAACTTCATCCGCAACTACTGCAAAACCACGGCCTTGTTCACCTGCTCTAGCTGCTTCAATGGCAGCATTTAAAGCAAGAAGGTTAGTTTGAGCGGCTATATCCCCAATAACAGTGGTTACTTGACCAATATTTTCAGCCTCTTTACACAGATCAATAATGTGTTTATTGGCTATCTCAAAATCTTCAATCATCTGAGAGATATTTTGACTCGCACTTTCAACAATGGTGATGGCTTGGTTTGCTTTACCATTGGTTTCTTCTGTTGTTTTTGCTGTATCTAATGCGGTTTCAGCAACACTGTGAGCGCTTGAACTCATTTCGTTAATTGCAGTTGCGACCATGTCGGTTTCTTGCATTTGGTTGTTCATACTGTCAGCAATTTTTTGAGTTTGGCTATCAAGCTCTGATGTTGTGTCTTCAATGGTTTCTGCTGCACTCTTAATGTCAACTACCATAATACGAAGAGAGGCGATCATTTTATTGAATGCACGACCAAGATCGCCAATTTCATCATTAGATTGAATAACAATTTCTTTTGTTAAATCCCCATCGCCTTCTGCGATCATATCAACTTCTTTAACTAGTGCAGTTAAGCGACTTGATAGCTTGTTCGACATAATATAAGCAATAACGGCAACAAAAAGAGTAAGACCAAGCATTTGTAATTGAAGTGTAAGAAGATTTTCATCTTTAACTTTTAGCATTATCTCGTCAATGGCATTAATTTTTTGTTTAATGTCGTTCATGATTATTCCAGTAATAAACACTGAATTTAATCGGTCAATATAGACAGAGAAGTATATTTTATCGGTTAATTTACCTGTACTTGGATCTTTAAAAGGGACGGTGTTATAGCACCCTTCTTTTGAACGACAATTCGCAACGATAGCGACGGCTGATTGTCCACCACTACTTACAGGTTTACCTATAGCGCTACTATCTCCACCATGGGCAAGTACAATTCCTCTTGTATCAACCATAAAAAAGTAACTATGATCGCCATAGTTTGAATTATTTACGGTTGGTAAGATATCTTCAATAGTCATATCTAATTCAATGAAGGAAGCAAAGATTTCCCAGTTATCTTGTAAGTTATTTTTTTGGCTCTCTATTTCTGTTTTGTTTATGACATCAATAACGTTATCGGTTATTTCATCAATGATCACATAGGATAAAAAAATACTTAGAACACTAATCCCGATAAGTGGTAAAACCGATAATCCTAGTATTTTATTTTTTATTGTTTTTAACATTTTTATTATCTCTCCTAATTGCATGCAAGCCAAATAGAGGACGATGTCCTTTTTTGTGGCAAAAAAATATTGTTATAACCCAATTGATGAAACTAATAGGAGTAACACTCTGTTATTAAAATAACTTTTTGGTTGACTCATATTTTTACTTTATACAATGACTTTTTCATTTGAAAGTTTTTTAGCAGCGTTGATATCTTTAGCTTTTTTTTTCAATTTGTATGTATCTTTAAATCCTTTTACTAACAGGTCCTTTTCTTTAAAGGTAAGAGAAGATTGTGTATAAATTTTTTTCATATCATTGAACCTAATTGGTATTTATTACATCAATAAACAGTTTGTTTATGGTACCTGTACTTTTTGTTGAGAGGATATTACACAATTTTTATGGACGTCGTCTATTATTTATTGGCGAATAATTAGACTTAAGCGTTTTAAAAAGCGACTAGTGATAATTAAGGGCTTTTTAATTGTGTATTAAAACGTCATATCTCTCGACAATGTGATCAAGATCTCTGTATAATCCGCGGCTAGATTTTCTCATTTATCATACTTTCGTCTTTCATCTTGTGGCTCTCTATAGCCCAATCATGACTTGTCAGTAAACCCTAGGAATTATTTCGTTGATACAATCAAACAACATCACAATGCAATTTGGCGCAGAGCCTTTATTTGAAAACATTTCAGCAAAATTTGGCAACGGTAACCGTTATGGTTTGATCGGTGCGAATGGTTGCGGAAAATCAACGTTCATGAAGATTCTAAGTGGTGCATTGACTCCTAGTTCAGGCAACGTATCAATGACGCCAGGACAGAAGTTAGGCGTATTGAGTCAAGACCAGTTTGCGTTTGAAAAATACAACGTAGTTGATGTTGTTATCATGGGTGATAAAAAACTATGGGAAATCAAACAAGAGCGTGATCGCATCTATTCACTACCAGAAATGAGTGAAGACGATGGCATGAAAGTAGCTGAACTTGAAAGTGAATTCGCTGAAATGGATGGTTACAGTGCAGAAAGCCGTGCTGGTGATATCTTAATTCAAGCGGGTATTGATGAATCACTTCATTTTGGTTTAATGCAGCAAGTTGCTCCAGGTTGGAAGCTGCGTGTGTTATTAGCACAAGCATTGTTTGCAAACCCAGATATCTTGCTACTTGATGAACCAACCAACAACTTGGACATTAATACGATTAACTGGTTAGCAGAAGAGCTAAACAAGCGTAAATGTACAATGATCATCATTTCGCACGACAGACACTTCCTAAATTCTGTATGTACACACATGGCTGATATCGACTACGGTGAATTGCGTATTTACCCTGGTAACTATGAGTACTTCTTAGAAGCATCAAGCCTGATCCGTGATCAACTATTAGCCGGCAACGCGAAAAAAGAAGCTGAGATTAGTGAGCTACAAGACTTCGTAAACCGTTTTGGTGCTAATGCATCTAAAGCGAAACAAGCAAGTTCACGTGCAAAGAAAATGGACAAAATTTCACTAGATGAAGTGAAATCATCAAGTCGTATGAGCCCATCAATTAATTTTGGTGAAGGCAAAAAACTGCATCGTCAAGCACTAGAGCTTGAAAACTTAGGCCACGGCTTTGATGATGGGGTACTGTTTGAAGGCGGTAACTTATTACTAGAAGCGGGCACTCGTCTAGCGGTAATCGGCGAGAATGGTGTGGGTAAAACGACATTCTTACGTTGTTTAGTGAATGACCTAGAGCAAAACGAAGGTATTGTTAAATGGTCTGAAAATGCATCTTTTGGTTACTGCCCACAAGATAGCACCGCTGATTTTGATAACGATCTAAGCATCTTTGATTGGATTTCTCAGTGGCGTACAGTTAAGCATGATGACTTGATGGTTCGTGGTATTCTGGGTCGTCTACTATTTACTGCTGATGATACAAATAAACAAGCTAAAAACTGTTCTGGTGGTGAGAAAAACCGTCTGTTATTTGGCAAGTTAATGATGCAAGACATCAATGTACTTGTTATGGATGAACCAACGAACCACATGGATATGGAAGCGATTGAAGCATTGAACGAAGCATTAAAAGTGTACACTGGTACATTAATCTTCGTAAGCCATGACCGTGAGTTTGTTTCTTCTCTAGCGACACAAATTATTGATGTTAAAGATAAGAAAATAGTGAACTTTCAAGGTACTTATGAAGAGTACTTAGATCACCAGACTAAAATTCTACAGGTTAATATTACTAAATAAGCTTACCTCTAAGTTAAGAAAGTATTAAACAAATTAAAAACGCGAGACTGGTTATCAGCTCGCGTTTTTTGATCTAATTCTATATGCTTCAACGTCATCATTACTATTAACGTAACTCAATTCTTACTATTTATTTGGAAATCATTTGTGTCAGTAATTCGATCTAACAAAACAGCCCCAGCAAATACCGTCGTCGTACTCGATTTCGAAACCACAGGTTTATCACCAAACCAAGGCGATCGTGCAATAGAAATAGGTGCGGTTAAATTAGAAAACGGCGTAGTGGTTGATCGTTTTCAAGGTCTAATGAATCCGGGCTTTAGAGTGAGCTCATTTATTGAGAATTACACTGGTATTTCAAATCGAATGCTAGTTGATGCTTCGAGCTGTGATGTCGTCATGCATGATTTTGCTGACTTTATCCAAGGCTGTAATTTAGTTGCTCACAATGCCTCATTTGATAAGCGTTTTTTAGATGGTGAGTTAGAATTAATTCAGCGTGGTTATGACGGCGATTTTGCTTGTTCATTACTGGTATCAAGACGATTAACTCAAGAAGCATCATCACATAAATTGGGTGACTTAGTCGCGTATCATCAAATTGAAAATGATGGAGTATTTCACCGAGCATTAGCCGATGCTGAAGTGACCGCTTCACTATGGTTAGTGCAATTAGAGGCGTTAGAGCGTGATCATGGCATTATAAACCCAAGTTTTGATTTAATGATGAAAATAGGAAAAACGCCAAAAGCATCTATTGAGAATTTCTTGAAAAAGAGTCGTTAATAAGAAGATTAACGTTCTTTTTAAAAATAGACAGCTTACAATTGTGTGATAAATGGATCGTAATTCACTGAGTGGTAAAATAATGGATTTAAATTTACTCAAAACCTTTGATGTAGTGATGAACACGCTCAGTGTTAATGAAGCGGCGGAAACCTTAGGAGTTACGGCTCCTGCTGTGAGTCACACCTTAAATCGTTTACGTGAGCAGTATCAGGATCCATTATTTGTGCGTCAAGGAAGAGGAATAGCTCCTACTAACTTTGCGACAGAGCTACATGCTGAAATTCAAGAACCACTTAATCGATTGTTAAATGGAGCTAAATCTCGCCAAGCGTTTGATCCAAGAACTAGCAAACGAACCTTCCGTATATCCAGTCACAAAGATTTAGATTTGATGGTTGTGCCTCCTCTTATTGTTTATCGAGATCAACACGCACCTAATGTGAAATTTAAAGCAGATATTGAACATTTGAATGAACAAGATAGACAAACTGATTTGAGAATGCGTAAGGTTGATTTGATTCTTGCGACCGTGCCATTAGAAGATCACGGCTATCATAATCAATTGTTATTTGAACAACAGTTGGTGGTCGTGTGTAGAAAAGATCATCCAAGAATTAAAGACAGTATTACTCAAGAGCAATTCTTTGCAGAGCAGCACTTATTGTGGCAAACCCAAAGAATGAATAAATACATCATGGACTCTTTGGTAAAAGAAAAGCTGCCAAAACGAAAAGAAGCCTACACCACCGATTCAATCTGTAACTCGATAATTATGGCATCTCAAACAGATTGGTTATGTGTAACCAGTGTTTGGCACGCTAAGATGCTATCTCAAATGTCTCCTTTAAACATTCTACCATTACCTTTTGAATCACACCCATTTCCGGTTTATATGACCTGGCATCATTCTCAGCAATCAGATACTGGACACCAATGGCTCAAAACTGTTTTTGAACAGGTAACACAAAACTTAACTGACTTAGAACTATAAAAATAAATCCAATTCAAATATGGATTAAATAAAACTAAATCCACTTTTAAAAGTGACGCTATCGATCGTTTAACTGGCTCGCCCTATTATTTCTCTATCGACGAACAAGATGAGTTGTTCGCACTTATAGAGAGATGAATTATGTTATTTAAAAAAACCATAGTATCACTTGCGGTCATTACAACATTGGCTCCAGCGCTTGTATTTGCTGCACCAACAACCAACCAACCAAAAGATGCAACGGAATTCACCGTTCAAAAAAACGATCAACTAAAAAACTATTTAGATTTTGATAATAAAGCCGATTTTGAAAATGCCTCTCGTGGTTTTATTGCTACTTGGCCAGAAAAAACCATTAAAGATGCACAAGGCAACGTGATTTGGGACTTCTCTAAGTTTGATTTTATTAATCAAGATAACGGTGTCGAAACCATTAACCCATCACTTCTTCGTCAAGCTAAATTAAATAATATCAATGGATTATTTAAAGTAAAAGACGGGGTATATCAAGTTCGTGGGTTTGATTTATCCGTCATGTCGTTTATTCGTGGTGATGATGGTTGGATTGTTATTGATCCACTTATTTCACCAGAAACCGCTGCGGCAGGTCTTAAGCTATTAAAAGAAAAAGTGGAAGATGTGCCAGTGACAGGGGTTATTTTCACTCACTCGCACGTCGACCATTTTGGTGGGATCTTAGGGGTAACAACGCAAAAAGACATTAATAACGGTGATGTAACTATTGCTGCTCCAGAAGGCTTCTTTACGCACTCAATTGCAGAGAACTTAATGGCAGGCACAACCATGTCTCGTCGTTCATCTTATATGTATGGCAATCTTCTAGATGCTAATAATAAAGGTATGGTTGATGGTGGTTTAGGTAAAACAACCTCATCTGGCTCACCAGGTATTGTGAAACCAACAGAAATTGCAAACTACACTGGTCAAGAGATGACAATTGATGGTGTTGATTTAGAAGTTATGATGGCCCAAGAGTCAGAAGCGCCCTCTGAGTTTATGTTCTACTTCCCTCAATATAAGACCATGATGGCTGCAGAGGTGATGACTCATACGATTCACAATATCTCTACATTACGCGGTGCAAAAACTCGTGATGCTTCTTCATGGGCGACCTATGTAGATCAAGCTCTGCATACTTATGGTGATAAAGCCGATACCATGATCGCTTCCCACCATTGGCCAACATGGGGCCAAGAGAACATCAAAGGTCAGCTAGCGAAAACGCGTGATATGTATAAGTATGTACACGATCAAACGTTACGTTTAGCAAACAAAGGTTATACGCCTAATGAGATCTCAGCGACTATTAAACTGCCAGATTCATTAGGTAAAGAGTGGTACAACCGTGGTTATTACGGCACCGTTTCGCATAATGCTCGTGCAACTTATGACTATTACTTTGGCGCGTGGTGGGATGGTAACCCTGCAAACTTAAACCCATTAACACCAACAGAAGAAGGCACTAAATACGTTGAGGCAATGGGCGGCGAGAAAAAAGTAATTGAGCTTGCAGAAACCGCGATTAAAAAAGGCGAGTACCGCTGGGCTGTAACCCTGCTTAATAACGTTACTTTCTCTAATCCTAAAAATATGGATGCGCGCTATTTAGAAGCGGATGCGATGGAGCAACTTGGCTATCAATCAGAATCGGGTCCTTGGAGAAACTACTACTTAGGCGGTGCTAAAGAGCTACGTAATGGTATTAAACCGGTAGCTACACCAAATACTGCAGCGATTGCAGTGAATATGCCATTCAATCAATTCATGAAGTACCTGGGAGTGACAGTGAAGCCCGATGTTGCGAAAGGGATGAACATGAAGGTGAATATCAATGTGAAAGGTGATGGTAAATACTCAATGGATCTAAGTAATTCAGTATTGAAGTCTTACACAGATACTCAATTTGAAAATGCAGATTTAAACATTACGTTGTCTCGTCAGGCATTTGAAAACATGATGACGAAGAAAGCGACATTGAAAGATGAGATGAAAACGGGTGAATTTAGTGTTTCAGATCAAGCTAAGTTCCAGCAACTAATGTCGATATTTGACCAATTTAATTTATGGTTCGGTGTAGTAACGCCATAGTAAAAAGATAATATAATATAAATGATATGACCAAGCCCTATTGAATGAAGGGATTCAATGGGGCTTTTTCTTTTAGTTTAAAAGCCATTAATTTAGGGGATTACAGCTAGGCAGAATTGTTTCATACATTGTTTTAAATCCTTTTAGTGAAATGATTATTTTCTCTCTACTGTTAGCATCACCAAGTAAGGTGACGGATAAAGAATTTCCCTTAACAAGCTCTTTAGTTTTCTCTAGTGGGATGGTTGCCCAATGGGTACGGCCTTTTACCCATACATCCATTCCAAACGTTGAGCCAGAATCCACAGAAGTTTTTGCCGAATACCCTCGTTCTTCATAAGATAGTGATTTTAAAAAGAGCAGATTTACGCCCTCAGTAGTACAACGAAGAACTACGGTATTAACGGCATGATCACTGCTGACATCACTGACTCCTAAGATGATAGGTTCGCCAGTTTCAATATCTTGTGATTGATAATGTTGCCAATCTTGATAGGTGTGCTTTAACTCTAATGACGCATGGGATTGGTAAGAAATCATGCATAAGGTGAGTATTTGTAAAAATCGTTTCATTGGAAGAGGTGCCTTTAAATCTAAATATATAAGTAGAAATTGTGATCAGACATTCTTTGAACACCTGATCACCCGATAGAGATTACTTTTTAGGAAGCAATACCGCTTCAAATTGCTTAGCTTCGATTAAGAAATTTCGCATTATGGTGTCTACTTTTTGCTTTGTTGCCTCATCATTCGCTCTTTTCTGGGCCTTAATGAGAGTAGGGCTTTCTGTAAGCATATAACTGTATTCAATTGCGTTTAACATGCCTAAATCAGAACGTAAATAACGGTCAATTTGGTCGCTGCGTTGTAATAACTTATTCTGTAAAACTTGCACATCAGCCCCTTTAGTGACTATTTCTTCTAGTACCTGATGTGTTAATGCAAGTAGCTCGTCTACTCTGTCGGGATCGCAAGTAAATTGAATTCTACCTTCGGCTTGTATGCTGTCTGGGTTTTGCCAGAACCAGCTTGTCACACTATAAATACCAGAGGCTTGCTCTCTGAGTTTTAAGCGTAATTGCTCTTGAACAAGCTCACCTGATAATTCTAAATAGTAGGAATTATCTGGTCGCCACTGTGATGGCTGCGTTAAATAAAGTTCTACCTCTGCACGGGGCTCTTTTGAATCATGCGCGGTATAGCGTTGTTTTGGTGAGTGTGCAATCACTTGATATGGCTGTCTTATTGCTTTTTCAAAACGTATTGAAGAAAGGTAAGTCGCTGCCAGTTTTTCTATTTCTTTGGACGAAATATCACCGACAACAAAATACGTATAATCGGTTTTACTTGAGATATAGTGTTGATAGATAGCACTTAGTTTTTCAGTGGTAAGGTTTGCAACTTCAGCGCTGTTTTCACTGTAAACGGTTTCTACATCTGGGTAGCGTAAGGTTGAGACTTTACGAACAAATCTATCGGCACTATTAAGCTCATTACTGCGTTGAGCTGTTTCAATTTGGTACTGTTTTAATACCTTGTCAGAGATTGGACTTGCTTGGAGTTTTAAATGAAACAGTTGAAACATCTTATCTAAGCTGTCTGTTTTTGCCCAACCAGAATAGCCTTGTTGATATTCATCTAACATTGTAGACATGACTACAGGGTTGCCACGAAATATCGTTTGAATATCCGCTTGAGGTACGTCACCAACGCCCGTTTCATCCACCAAACTGGTGGCGATCCTTAATGCATGGTAATCACTTTTTGGTACAGATCGTAACCCACCAGAAGTCAGTGCTTTAAAATGCACTTGTCCTGGATTATTGTCACTGTAGCGATAAATTAATTTGCTGCCATTACTTAGGCGGTATTCGGTTAAGTTATATTCTGCCCATTTTTTTTCTTGTTTAATGGTTCCTTTTTTTACTGTGATTTCAGGTAAAACCGCTTGGTTATTATCAACTAGCCAACGTGGCTGAGTTTCTATCATTGTTTGTTGCCATATTTTTTCTAGTTGTGAAGTAGACAGAACTACTTTTTGTTTAGTGATTGGCTGCGTGGTAAGTAGTAACTTAGATTGTTGAGCAACAATAGTGCTAAGCACATTATTAACTTCAGTAAGGGTGATCTCAGTAAGGAAGCGTTTATTTAATTGGTATTTATCATTATCACCAATTAATAATTGTTCACTGGCAGCTGAAACCATTAAATCACCTGCAAGATCAATACTGTAAGTTGTTTGCTCTTTTATCGATTCGTTGATTTTATGTAAGCGTGATATCTCACCATTAACCTCTTCAGAACTAAAGCCGTATTGCGTTATTTGTGCAATAAAGGCGATCAGCTCTTGAGTTGCTTCATCGTAATTTTCATCAAACAGTTGTAGAGAAAAGACCGATTGAGTGGTTTCTCTGCCTATATTTGAGCTGTAGAAATTAGCAGAATTAATCGCGGTTGATTCTTGTTGTTCCCATCGTTGTAAACGCACGTTTAATAAACGGGTAGCGACTTGTTTGGTTAAGTCTTGTTTATAACGAGCGTAACTGTTTTCTGACTGGTAACGGGAGAAAAAACTCAGCTCAACAGAAGGTGATGACATGCCTTCTTCTGATACCGTAGCACTGCGCCATTTGTTATTTAGAGGGATACTATAATCAATCGACTCTACTGGGGTTGTCGGTGTTTTCTTATCCCCCAATTTTTGCTCAATAAGCTGTTTTACTTCTTGAGTATTAATATCGCCTACAACCACAATAGACATATTATCTGGGCGGTACCATTTGTTATAAAAATCAGCAACGCGATATTTAGACACGGTTTTTATGGTTTTAGCATCACCAATAGGATCACGGGTAACATAGCGGGACCCTGCCATTTCAATCGCACTTTTTTTATCGCCTAATCTAAGCATTGGCCCTAATCGAGCGCGCCATTCTTCTAAAACAATGCCACGTTCGGCGTCCAGATCGCCTTTTAACATAGTCACATTACTTGCCCAATCAGAAACAATATCCAGTGTTAGAGCGAGTGTTTCCTTGTTGTTATTAGGCAGGTTTAGGGTGTAAACGGTATTCTCAAAATCAGTAAAGGCATTAATATCAACCCCAAACTTCATACCTACTTTTTCAAGTTCAGTAATTACCTGATTTTCAGGGTAGTTTTTTGTGCCATTGAACGCCATGTGCTCAACAATATGAGCAACACCACGCTGATCGTCGTCTTCATTCATTGATCCTGCATTCACCACCAAGCGAATGTATACGCGAGACTCTGGGCGTTGATTTTCTGCAATATAGTAGGTAAATCCATTATCAAGTACGCCAACAGACACTGCTGGATTAAAGCGTAATTGGGTAGACTCATTAGAAGATGAGATCAGTTGGCAGGCACTGAGTAATAAGGCGCTGCCTAAAAGTAATATATTTTTTAGTTTCATGAAAATTTCAACGATTGAGTGTGAGGACATAAAATCAGTTCTTGAGTTTCTTCTTTACCTTCTTCGCGGTGAGAAATCTCAACAACATGAGTGCTAGACAGTGATGATGCCATTACTTTTTTTATTGAGTTGTAGCTTTCTGGATCAAGCGCTGATAGTGCTTCGTCTAAAAATAGCCACGTTGGTTTTTCTATAAGGGCACGAGCTAACATTATCTTTTGAAGCTCTCCACCAGAGACGTTTTGCTGCCAATTGGCTTTTTCATCTAGTTGTGCTGTAAATTTATTGATCCCTGCCTTTTCTAATGCCGTAATAAGCACACTGTCTGAGGTTGATTGATCATTGGTTGGATAAAGTAAAATTTCACGCAATGTCGCGTTAGGTAAGTAAGGGCGTTGAGGCACAAACATACAAATCGCATCATTTGGCATTGAGATTTGGCCATTATGGTATGGCCATAAACCAGCTAAGGTTCGTAAGAAAGTACTTTTTCCTGAACCTGATGCGCCCTTAATTGTGATTGCTTGTAAAATTTCACCGGTTTGTGCCGTTACTAATGGTTGTTGTGATGGAGAATAAACATCTAGATCGCGCCAAGTGGGTTGATCTGATTGCTGTAACGGAGAGCTGCTTGGTAATGTTTCAAGTTGAGTATGAAAGGCGATTAATCGATCAGTAACTGCGCGCCAATCAGCGACAGATTCATAAGAATCGACAAACCAGCTAAAGGCTTCTTGAACTCGATAAAAACCCGTTGCGGTTTGCATCATATCGCCCAATTGCAAAGCGCCACTCATTAATCTCGGAGAGGCTACAAGGTAAGGGAAAATACGCGCTCCTTCGTTGTAACCACTGGTAAAGGCATTGTATTTTAGTTTCATACCTGTGAGTTGCTGCCAGTTATCCCATACTTTACTAAATAAGTGGTGGGTACGTTTCTCTTCTGCGGATTCGCCACGCTGTAATGCGATAGATTCTGCGTGCTCACGAACTCGCATTAAATGAAAACGAAAATCGGCTTCACTTTTTTCTTGTTCAAAGTTTAAGGGCACTAATCGTTTTGCAATTTTATGCGTTAACCAAGTGCCAATGATTGAGTACACAATCGCTACCCACACCATATAGCCAGAAATTACCCACTCGCTGCCTGCAAATTCAAAAGTGAAACTGCCTGATAAATTCCATAAGATCACGATGAACGAAAATAAGCTAGTGACTGTCCTTAACAGACCTAATCCCATTGATAGGGTGTTGTCACAAAAATCCTTCACATCTTGTGAGATACGTTGGTCAGGGTTATCACTTGTAGGGTAAGCCAGTTGATGACGGTAGAGACGTTTATCACCAAGCCATTGTTGTAGAAAAGCATGTGTTAACCAACGACGCCATCGAATACGTAAGGTTCGTCTAAGGTATTCTTCTGCAAGATCGACAAGGGTGTATATGCCCATGATAAGCACAAATTGGCCTAGCATTGACCAAAAATTATGCCATTCTTTATTTTGCATTAAGTTAAAGAAGTCACGGTTCCAATTACTGTAAAACACAGCAACTTCTACGATTAAATAATTAAGACCGACAACAAAGCCGAGTAAAAGCCAAGCAATCAGCTTTTCATCACTTTGCCAATAAGGTTTAGCAAGTGACCACACTTGAGAGAGAAAAGGTTTATTCCGTAAGGTTAAATTAGCTTGATTAGACATAGATCACCAAAGACAACAAGGCAACCAGTAACGAACGAAAGTTACTGGTTGATATTGTTGTTTGTTATTAAAAAATTAGTAATTAAAAGACATAATAGAGAGAAGAAATTTAGAACTCATAGCCTAGTTCTAGCCAGAATTCACGGCCTGGGGAGTAGATACCGTAATCACCACTCGATGTTCCCATTGTCGCTTTTTTACGTACCTTGTTGAGTACATTAAGGACATCTAGTTGAACATAAGCGTTGTGTGTACCAACTAAATTTGGTTGCCAGCGCATACGAGTATCCCATTGCGTATGTGTACCAAAGTCATAACTGGTGTGCATTTCAGTGCCATCAGGAGCATCTGTAATGTAGTCATAACCTTGAACTGGCGCTTTGATATACACTTTGTTAGACCAAACAACATCAATAGCAGGGATACTCATGTCTGAACCTAATCGCACAATCCATTCTTCTTCACTGCTATTAACAGCTTGCTCCATTTGAGAGCGACTCATTAATTTTCCGTCAAGATAAACGGCTTGATTTGGATCGGTTCCTTTATTGAGAGCTGCTCGGTCGGTTTGTAGCCAATCAGCACCAAGCGTCGCATTCCATTGTGTAGGACCAACAACCCAAGGAGTCATATTGCTGACTTGTAGAGTATAAACATCGACTTTGTAGTTACTGCCATTAGAGTAAGAATCGACATTCTCGCCGGCAATTTTTTCTCGGTCTACTGTAATTCGTTGTTGATTATCACGAAGTACATATTGAGCGGTTAGCATAAAGTTACCGATGTTTTGGTTTACACCTACACTGAGTTCATCTGCATAAGGAGTATCTAAACTGTCGATAGTTTCGTAGCGGCGTGTTTGATCATCGTTTAATTTTAGAACTTCACCAGCTAACTTCATTGAGGCAAATGAGCGACCATAATAACGGTTTAAACCAAAGTTAAGACGAGTGTCTTGCAGTGCTTGCCAGTGGGTAACAAAGCGAGGGGCAACATTTGTATTTTCAAGATAATCATCGCGATCAACACGCACACCTGGACGAATAGTGACATTATTCCACTGGATAACATCTTCAGCATAAAAAGCATAATCTTGATATTGAGTGCCAACAGTCCCTTTACGGACAGTTTTGGTTTCATTCATCATTTCCCACCCACCCATGGTCATAATGGTTTGCTGGGTTACATTGTTATCACGATTAAATTTATATTTAGTTTTTCGATAAGAGGTACCTAATGAAAATACATGGTTGGTATCGGCTAACGAAAAGCTATCAAATACATAATCGAGCATTAAATTGGTATTTTCTTGTGTCATTTGACTATCGCCATAGCCGCCTTGTTCGTAGTTAGCGTTAGTATCTAAGTCAATGGTTACAACGGCATCGTTTGAAGATGATTCACGTTCATCTGTAAATTTATCGTAGGCTGCTGTGGCTGTTAACGTGCCATTACCTAAATATTGTTTCCATCTAAGGGTACTACCATAAGCTTGATGTGAGTCTGTTACGTTGCCATTAATGTTATCAGCGTAATACTTACCTTCCTGATAATCAGATAAACGTAAGCCCCATTCAAGGCTGTGATCTACAGTTGGAGTCCAATTAAAATTCGCTAAGAAATTATCAGAAAGACGGGTATGAGCTTGTTTATCTATGTCTCCTTCAGGATTTATCATTCGAGATTGTTGAATATCAGATTCTCGGCGACTAAAACCAACAACCATGCCAATATCATCAGTAATTTCTTGCTCAGCCATTACGCTGAAAAAGTTCTTTTTGTATTCAGGTTGATAAACTGCATCTGAACCATTTGGGGTGGCGTTATCAACAATACTTTTTGCATTTTCGTCTACTTGCATTGATGACCAGTCAGATTGAGTGGTGCGATAACGCAATTTAACTCGGTTTTCACCACTGTATTGACGAGTTTCAGCAGAGACAGCACCGCCAGTAAATCCTCCTAATTTAGCAGGAACATCACTGCTATAAACCGTTACACCAGAAAGCATATTTGCATCAAAGAAGTAGGCTTGTTCTGAACTTTGGCTTGGGTTTACTGACATGCTGCCATCAAACAATTCACCTGAAGGGTCAATGTCATTGTTTACATTAATTCCGTCTATCATGTAAGCCGTTTGATTGGTATCCGCACCATTGATAGATACAGAGGTCGGCTTAATTTCACCCCCGGTAAAGCCGCTTTGATCAGAATCTGAAAAACGAACATTTGGATTATCTTTTAAATAATCAGTCAAATTACCATTTGAAGATGGCGTGTTTTTGATATCTTCCGAATCAAGACTTTGCTTAGAAGATAAATCCTCATCTTGTGCAGCGGTGATAGTAATGGTCAGATCCGAAGAGTTTTTTTCAGAGTTAGGTTGTGGATCTGCGTAAACATTAGACACGATACAGAGCGATGTAATCGTAGTAGCAAGAATGGTTTTTTTAAATGGGCACATTATTATTCAATCTAAGTGATAATCATTACCATCTATGGTATCAGTAAAATATTCATAGAGTAAATCCCATAAAATCAATGAATAAGTACTGTTGTTATCATTTATACGGCCATTAAAGTTATTATTTTGTAAAATTAAGTAAGAGTTAATAGTGATTAATTTATTCGAGACCTAGGCACAGAAAGGCTTAATTGATATTAATTATCATTTGGAGTTATATTCTGATTTTGTTGTTTTTATAACAATGGTTAAACAAAATAAATGTTAAAAAAATTAATTTATTTTTACGCAAACGATTGTATTGGAAAAATGAATATTGATTGAAATTTAGATTAAATAATTATTTTTATTCAGGCAATTAAATTATTTCACTTAATATTCAGTGGTTTAGGTGTTATTTTTTGGTGTTCTGATAAAATTGTAGTTTTATTTATAAATGGAAACAATTATCATTACGGTAAATGTGTGTAATTCGACGTACTATTTATGCTTAAAGTATTCGCCATATCAATAAATAAAAATGTTCTGTTAGTGGTCATTGTTTTATTTTTTACTCTTCAAAATAGATCTTTTGCAGCTATAAATTCTAAAGAGGTTGTTGATCGTGAGATCGAAACTCTTTCGCAAGGTATTGCGACTCAAGTTACGATTGAGTCACTAGATGACACTCTTCAACAGATGAATGGTGAAGCAAGGCAATTGAGTCATGAGATCCGTTTGCAATCCAAATATCATCAGCAACTAGAAAACCAACTTGCACAATTACAGAGGTCATTTATCGAACTTGATGATGAGCTTGATAGCATTAGGCAAATAAAAATTAATCTGCAACCTTTGTTGCTAGAGATGTTTAATGGTTTACAAGACCTAGTGAATGCAGACCTTCCATTTCAAATACAAAAAAGAAAACAACGGCTAGATAGCTTGCACGAAATGCTTATGAATTCGGCATTATCAGATGCCCATAAATTAGAACGTCTACTTATTGCTTATCAAACAGAAATTTCCTTTGGGAATCGAGTTTCAGTATGGCAAGACAGGTTGAATGAAAAACAAGAAGTGATCTTTTTAAGTGTTGGTCGTATTGGTTATTACTACTTGTCTCTTGATGGTTCGATGGGGGCGGTGTGGAAAGAGAATTTAGGATGGAAGCATCTAAATAAGCCTCAGACCAAGCAACTTTCGTTAGCAATTGCAAAAGCAAAAAATACGGTAACGCCTTCTTTATTAACCATTCCAAAAGCGATTTAATCAACATGAAGAATTCAGCAAAATATGTGTCTCTAACATGGGTGTTCATGTGCAGTTTATTTATCTCTATTTTTTGTCATGCGGGCACGTTAGAGCAGGTACTTAATGATCTAAAATTATCGGGTAAAAGTGATATTTCTGCGTATAAAAAAATAGAAAATGACAAAGCCATAGGATTAGATGAGATTAAGAAAATAGTCACATTGAGTAGTCAACAATTGGCTCGAATTAATCAAAATAACAGAGAGTTAGAAGAGCAGATCCTAAGTGTTCAAAACGCGCTGCATACTAAGCAGCAGCAAGTTGAGAAAAACAAACAAGCGATTGATGACATCATTGCGCTGACTGTCGCACAACAAAAGAACTTCATCACTAATGGAGAGCAGTTTAGTGGCTGGAGCTTGGGTCAAGCACATCAACTTATTGTTGAATCAGAGTTTACTATTGGCGATCTACGTCAATTTTGGCTTGAAATGGCAGAGCAGTTTGTTATCTCTGGCCAAGTAATAAAAACTACCGGTGAAGTGGTTTTGCCAAGCGGTAAGGTGGTTAATAGTGAGATTGTCCATACTGGCCCGTTTAGCCAATATTCGATTGATTACGGTTGGCTAAAATTTGAACCTAGCAGACAAAGTTGGTTTCAAATACAACCACAACCAGAGATTGAATTATCGACGTCTTCGTGGGTTGTAGACCCGTCTTTTGGTTATGCTTTTGACTCTTTTTCTCAGCGTGATGGTTGGTTTGCAAAATATAAACCCGCTGGAATTATTGGTGTGTTAATTACGTTACTTGCGATTGTCGGTTTTTCTATTGGTGTGGTAAGGCTCTTTGTATTAACCAAAGAAAAACGCGCGGTTGATAACCAAGCTACGCAGTTAGATACATTGAATAGCAATAATATGTTAGGTCGAGTGGTGTCTGAGCTACAAACAAGCAAAACCAATCAGCAAATGGAAGACATTGTAGATGCGAGTATTAGCCGAGAACTCCCTTGGTTAAATAAAGGTATTGGCACGTTGGCGGTTCTTGCTGCTATTTCCCCTTTAATGGGATTATTAGGTACTGTTGGCGGCATTATCGAAACATTTACAGCCATTACTAGCCAAGGCGCGACAAACAGTGATTTATTATCAGGGGGTATTGCGGAGGCATTACTTACCACAAAATTAGGCTTATTAGTGGCTATCCCACTGCTTATTCTTCACTGTGTTATTCGCAGTAAAGCTCAAGTGTTGGCAGAGGTTATTGAATACCAAATATCTAGTTTAGTGGTGGATATGCGTTACCGAGAAGGTGCTAAATGCTAAGCTTTCTTGGGTATTCACCACCACTGCCAAGTGCCATTATGTGGGCAATTTTGTTTGTTTCTTTCTGTATGTGGGTAAATCTAATTCAAGGTTATTGGCGGATTAATAAATTACGAACATCAGGCTATATCACGCAATTAAATTCACGCCTTGAAGGGTATTCCTCGTTAACAAAATCAGAGACTAAGTCTTTATTTATTGGTTGGCAAAGCGAGGTCAAGCTGTATCTAAAAAAAGGAAGTTCAGAAGTGCGTTTGTTCATCCGTTTATTACCGATGTTGGGTTTACTTGGCACGGTAGATGGAATGATAGATTGCTTTGCTAACCTAAATAACAACGAGGTGTTAAATGCCATATCTAAAGGAATTAGCCAAGCGATGTTCACCACATTAGCTGGATTATTAGCAGCGCTTTCTGGGATGTATTTAGCTTATAACCTGAATCGAAGACAACAAAAAATGCTTCTTAAATTGAAATATGAGTTAGACCACTATGAAAATTAAGCCCTTTATGACCACAGAAGAATCCCCACAAGTAGATCTTACTCCCTTAATTGATGTGGTATTTATCTTATTGATATTCTTCATTTTGTCTGCCAATTTTCAAAAAGAATCGAGCATTATGGTAGATAGGCCAAGTGCGAGTTCAAGTACCGTAAAAGAAGAATCAAAAACACTGACGGTTTCTGTCGACAGTAATAAGCAAATTTGGTTTAAAGACAGTGTTGTGAACTTAACTCAGCTGCAATTTCAAATGAAATCGGTCGTATCAAAAAAAGAGAAAATCAACACCATTATTAACGCCGATAAAAGTGTGGATACTGGCACTCTCGTACAAATTATTGATGCCATTCGCCTATCAGGAATTAGTAATGTTGCTATCGCTACCCAAGAGCAGTAAGTCTCAATTATTTATGGTTGTCGGGCTATCTATCGCGGTAAATATCGGTCTAACGTATATGTTATATTTAATGATCACACCTTCTCATTCTGTCACGGCATTAAATAATGTTCCTGCTTATACGGTTCGTACTGTGCAGCCAAAAGAGAGGCCAAAACCTAAAAAAGTTGAATTAATTGTAGCCGCTAACGCGCCAAATTCAGCACCAGCGAAGCCGACTATTGTGAACTTCTCTATTCCAGAGATGGACAGTGCAGTGGTGTTGCCAGATATTGTGTTTTCTCCAGATATAGAATTAAGTATTAACCCCACCTTTGAGTTTGATGTTAGGGCGATTGGAACCAAGAATGGAAGCAATATTCAATCTCAGGTTGTGTTTGCTAAACCCACTTATCAAGTCCCGCCTAAATATCCGAATAAAGCCAAACGTAATGGGATTGAAGGGCATGTCATTCTTGAGTTGTTAGTTAACGAAAAAGGCATTCCTATGCAACACAGAGTTATTGAAGAAAAACCAGAAGGCGTTTTTTTACGCTCGTCACTACGGTCGGTGATGCGCTGGAAATTTGTTCCGCCTAAAACTGGTCAACAATGGCAACAAGTAACGCTTAACTACAGCTTGGAGAAATGATCTGTGCGTGCAAAATTCCTCATTCTTCTATGCTTTTTTTGTCATTCTGTTTTCGCTGAAGTTGATACTGATGTGGTCGAACGTTATCAGCAATTATCCCGTTGGTTAGAAACAGAGAATGCAGATCTAGAACCCATTATTCGCTTTTACAATCAACAACAAGGGAAAGGACAAGATACCCAAGAGATTGCCGCGGGGCTTTATTTACAAGCGTGTATAAAATTTCAGAACTACCAATGTGCGTTGAACCGTGTTGATGAACTATTAACGCTAACCCTGACGCAAGAAAAAACATATCAGCTGATTACGCTTGCTGTTCAACTTAGTTTTCAAGTGAAAAAATACGATCGTGCGTTAAAGGCAACACAACAATGGAAACATAGTGTCGGTTTGCTTGAACTAAAACAAAAACCCTCAGCAAGTGAAGTCGCAGAGATTTACACCATTGCAGCTTACAGTGCGTCTTATCTAAATCATTGGCATTTATCTGAGCGCTATATTAAAGACGCGTTAGATACTGTAGCGACAAAAAATCGATATCAATTCTTACTCGGTATTTACCAGCAGACACAAGCGATGTCTAAAGAAATTGCCTTGTTGGTTAAGTTAACAGGGCTTTATCCTGAAGAATCCATGTTCTGGCTAAGACTAGCTCAAAATAGGCTAATGACTCAGCAACCAAAAATGGCGATAGCTGCACTTTCGGTACTTAAAGCACAGGATCAACTTGAAGAAAAACAAGTGATTTTACTGGCTCAATTACAGTTGCAAGAAAACTCCCCAGTGGCGGCTTATAAAACGCTTGAAGAATTGCGTGTATCTAAGAAAAATCAAATGAAGGTTAATAATCTAAAGCTTCAGACCTTGTTACTATCAAGGCAGAGAGAAAAAGCTCTGCAATTACTAGAGACGTTTTCACAACCCAGTTATCTTGCGACAAAATCACAACTTGCGTATGCAGAAGGCAAATGGCCATTGGCGGTGTCTTTATTACAGCAACAAATAGATCTTGAGCCTAAGCAAGAAAAATGGCGATTACTTAAAGGTATTGCGTATTTTGAGTTGCAACAATATTCACTCGCGATTACTGAATTTCAATCCTTACAAAAAGGTAAATATAAAAACGCAGCACAACAGTGGTTATCTCAATCTCAATATCTTTCTGGTTCTCATTCAATATAAATAGTGCCAATAAGGTCAGCATAATTGATTGCTATTTAAAGGCTTTAATTTCATTTTAGTATGAGTAAACACCTCTATATTGCTAGATATCAGGATCTCTTTTTATGGTTTTAATAAATTTTTTTTATCGTAATGATAAGACTAACTTGTTTTACATGAATAAAAGTGAGGCCTATTTTATACGTTTGAGTTGCTGTGATTTGTAAACGTCTTTATTACGGTAAGGTTGGACTCAAATAATTGTTACTGAGATCTTAAAACGATAAAAATTATCTCAAATTTAAAAATATTATGGCTAGTTATCTAATAGAAAATGCTAGTATTATCGCACTTTAGTTAGAAACTAAAATGCAATAAATTCAGTTATGTAAAGAGTGTTTACCATTGATGTGTAGTGGCACGTAAGTGACGTCATTGTATAGAATGACCTCATCAATGGTAAACAATCTACCATATGTATGGAGCAACAAATGAGTGAGCAAATTCTCACACTATCACAACTAGGCTGGCGTCCTTATTTTCAACAACAACTGACTCTAGATGATTTGACTGATTTACAAACAGGTCGAATTATCGAGCAGCACCGAAGCAGTATTATTGTTTTGAGTGAACAGGGCCAAGTAAGCTTATTACCACCATCTGGCGATGATCGTGTTTGTGTAGGTGATTGGGTATTGTTTGATGAAAATCTACGAATTCAACGTGTTTTAGATAGACAGTCTCTGTTTGATCGAAAAGCTCCTGGGTCAAAAGTCGCCACGCAATTAATTGCAGCGAACGTAGATAATGTCATGATTGTGTGTTCATTAAATAATGACTTTAATTTAAGTCGTATTGAGCGCTATCTTGCTATTGCAAAAGAAGCTGAAGTTGAGCCAGTTGTGGTGCTAACTAAAGCGGATTTATGTGATGATGCAGATGATAAGCAAGATCAAGTTCAGAAATTGAATCGAATGATGAGTGTTTACAGTGTAAATGCACTTGATACAAATGATTTAGTTGCTCTACATAGCTATTGTAAAAATGGCCAAACTATCGCTTTCTTAGGTTCATCAGGTGTAGGTAAATCAACGCTTGTGAACGGACTTCTTGGCTTTGAAGCACAAGAAACGGGTGATATCCGTGAAGACGACAGTAAAGGTCGTCATACTACGACATACCGAGCTCTTAAATTGATGCCACAGGGTGGCCTATTGATGGATACTCCGGGGATGCGTGAGCTTCAGTTAAGTGATTGCGAGCAAGGTGTAAGTGCGACATTCAGTGAAATTACTGATCTTGCTGAAAAGTGTCGTTTTGGTGATTGTACTCATATTTCAGAGCCTGGTTGTGCCGTACTAAAAGCGGTTGAGTCAGGGGAACTTGAAGAACGTCGTTTAGTGAGCTACCAAAAATTGATGCGTGAGCAGGCGATTAATGGGGCAACTCTGGCTGAACAACGTGCAAAAGACAAAGCATTTGGCAAAATGGTGCATGGCGCTATTGCTGATGCTCGTTCTCGTAAAAAAGACTATGAGTCAAACGCCTACTAATTTGGCGATATAACATCAAGTTTATCTAATAAACCGCCCGTCTTTGATTGGCGGTTTTTTTGTGTTTATTTTTTGGTAAAGATCATTGCGTGATAAACGGTGGTTATCAGCGCTATAACTAATGTTCAATTCTCAATCATCTCGATCTCTCTTATTATTCTCCTGTCCCCACAAAACAGAGAGAGTTTATTTATGTTCTTCCTCAACAATAAATTAAAAGCAGTACTGATTGCCTCTACATTTGTTGTCACAGGATGTGCGTCACCAGCGATGGATGCAGAAAATGAAAATGCAGCAAGAAACCGAGGTGCAGTTGGCGGAGCGTTAGTTGGTGTAACCTTAGGTGCATTAACAGGTGATGCAAGACTTGCAGCGAAAGGCGCAGCTGTTGGTGGTGTAACGGGCGGAGTTGCAGGCTCAATGAAAGATCTGGAAGATTCCCGTAACAGTAAAGATACTCAAGTTTTAGCGGATGGACATTCTCAAGATAATCGTAGTGATGCTGAAAAACGCCTAGCAGAGCTTGAAGCTGAAATTAAAATTCGTGAGTTAGAGCAACAACTTGCGGATCTAGAAGAACAGAACAAACAAGATAATGAAGATAGCTAATTTTATCTTATCCAATTTGAAAATAATTAATTTAAACCAATTTATTGAATGGATTCGATGACCAATTAAGCGAGATTTATTATGAACAATACACCAAAATTTTTACTAGCAAGTTTATTTACTTTAGCACTAACACCATCAGTTTCTGCTTCTATTTTTGACGATAATGAGTTTAGTGGTCACCGTGTTGGTGGTGGTTATTCTAATACAGAATTAGTTTTTGATAATCGAGGTGCTGATTGGGGTGACGGTATCAAGCTAGAGTATGGCTATGACATCAACCAAATTGTTGGTATCAATGCATCATACCAAAATAATAACGGTAACAAACATGGTGTTAATTTAGATGGCAGTACTTTTAAAGTAGATTCTGATATTGGTTACACGTTTAAGTTTGAAGAGTGGTCAGTAAAACCATATGGTGCGGTTGGCCTAGCAAGAGTCGAATGAAAAACTTTCATATGATGGAGATAGTGATTCTTTTAAAGAAATTTCACTTATGGGAGGTATGGGGGTCCGCGCAAATTTAGATATGGGGCTATATACTGATTTACGCTATGATTTTTTCAATGTTGATAACCAAGACCAAGATCAGCTATCTCTTACTGTGGGTTACCGTTTTTAATTAGTTCTCCCCCTCATTTTTGATTAGAAGCAGCTCTTACTTTTTAGTAAGGGCTGTTTTTTTATCTGTAATAGCATGTATAAAGGTGAAGTTAACATTATCTTTATGGCAAGTCAGGGAGTGACAAATGCTAAATGAAAAAACGTTACTGACAATAGGTATGCTTTCTGAGCGTAGCGGGGTCGCGCATTCTGCATTGCGTTTTTATGAGACAAAGGAGCTGATCGCATCTATTCGTACTTCTGGTAATCAACGCCGTTATCACCCTTCAATGCTACGTCGAATTGCTTTGATTCAAGTAGCGCAACTTGTTGGTTTCACATTAGAAGAAATAGCCAAAGAGCTTGAAGATTTACCAATGAAAAAGGCGGCCACTAAACGTGATTGGGAAAAGGTAGCGAGTAAATGGCAAAAAGATCTCGATGCTAAATTACACCAGATCCAATCCTTGAAAGAGAACCTTACAGGTTGCATTGGTTGTGGCTGTTTAAGTATGGATAAGTGTCAGTTATTAAATCCCGATGATATTTTGCACGAAGAGGGCTGTGGAGCTCAACGAATAGTATCTTAGTCATTGCCAACTTGAACAATATTGTTCGTATTTCAATGATACCTCTTTAAATCAGTAGGCCGTCAGGCATATTACATAAGTTGCATCTATAATGCATCTTATGTAATATGCAGAAATATCAAGGGCCAGCTACGTAAGTTTAAACTGATTTGTATCTAATGTTTCATTACTTAATGAGTAATGGGATTAGACCAACTTGCTTGTAAAGCGGGCCTAAAATTATCGATATTGTTTATATTAACAAATGATTATATCGATAAATCCTATATAGACCATTTTCATGGAGCTTTTATGCATTCACTTTTTTTAAGAATGAGATTTATTCATTGGCTAGGTGCTATTTTATTACTTGTAAATGCCATATTTTTTACGGACCAGATTTATTCTCAGATATTGCAATATGTTATTGTTGTTGTACTTATAATTCATGATCTTGATGAAAAGTTTTGGGGCGTTGACCCTTTAAATAAAATTACAGACTACATGCGATCATTTGAGAAAAAAGATCTTTCGGTTGAGTGCAAAGTTAATAGTGATTACAACAGTGAAATGAGTAAAATATTAACGGTGATCAACTCATTTAGATTGAATGTTAAAAACACATTAATAGATATTCAAAAGCAAGCCACTGTGTCAGATGAGATTGTTAATACACTAGCTAAAAAAACAGATGACATTGCTCACCGTATTCAAAACCAAGATCAGAGAGTGGATAATGTAGCTCAACAATTTGAAATTTTAGATACTCATTCTTTAGAATTGCAAACAAAAGCGGAGCAAACTCAAGAGCAAGTAAGTAACACTAAAGAAGGGTTAGTGCAGTCAAACAAAGCAATGAACGATATGGTTGATATGATAGCAACCTATGTGACTAGCAGTGAGAATTTGAGCCATAAGTTTGAATTATTATCAGAACAAGCAAATTCTATTGGTGGTGTTGTATCTGTGATAAATAACTTAGCAGGTCAAACAAATTTATTGGCATTAAATGCCGCTATTGAAGCAGCTAGAGCGGGAGAGCATGGGCGAGGTTTTGCTGTTGTTGCTGATGAAGTTAGGCAATTAGCAACATCAACACAAAACAGTTTAGAGCAAATTAATAGCATTATTCATGGAATATCTACAGCGATATCTCAAGCTGGTGAGCAGATAGATCTTCAATCGAAAAATTTAAATACGTTATCGTTCTATTCAAGAAATAGTCAAAAAGAGATCAGCACAGCCTGCGATAACATTGATAATATATTGAATTTAATTGGGCAGAAAGAGGGTAAACTCCAAGCGACTGATAACGTTGATATTCGCTATATTCATAGATTAGTTGTTGAAGTTTCTCATGAGATTCAAATATTAAAAGAGTTATCAACCTCAAATGCTAACGACTGTAATGAGCTAAAAAATCAAGGAAAACTTCTAAATGATGTATCAGATAATATTGTAGCTCAATTGGCGACGTTTAAAACTCAAGCCGGATAAATGACGATATTAGAATATCAGTTCCAATTTTCGATGGATCTCGCTAAAGTAACGCCGATAGCAATGGCACAGTCAACAACAGTAAGAGAATATATTTATGAATAACGACACAGATATCATCACTAACCTAGAAGATTTAGAGACGTTTTTAATCGCAGTAGAAAGCGGTGGTTTGGGCTTAACTAACGTTGCTGGTATTGCAATGGCTACCAGCAATAAAGATGGTCGTCGTTTTGTAGCAGTATTAGATGATAAGCATCAACTACTATTGTCACGTTGGGTAACCGAAGAGGTATTCCAAACGGGTCAAGATTTAGTGCGTAATGGTCCAAGCCGTACAACTCACTAGTTCAATGTGTTAGGGCGTGTTGCGCTTCTTATGATTGAATAAGATGTCACATAAAAAGCCATCAAGCCCTAGCTCTATTGTTTTTAATTAAATTCTTTAGAAGCAATAGATATAAATACTTGGTTTTGCTCTGTTGCCGTATAGCTTTTTATTCGATTATCGGAAGTGACGAGTAGGAATGAAGTACCATCTGAAAGATAGTGAAAACAGTGCCCATTAAACGAGAAAATTTTAAAAATCAACAAGGATATATATCGATTGAGATCTATATAAATAATTGGCTTCTTTGCTATTAGCGCCTAATATTTAGAGTGTTAAGTTTATATAGGTAGGGGAAGTAATCTATGGATAAGCCACTCGCCTTTAATTTATTCATTTACATAAAAAAACAAACCTTAATCTTGATAAGTAGTATATTGTTGCTTTCCTTCTCAGTACAAGCTGTTCAGAAAGTAGAAATTTATACGTATGATTCTCTCCCCCCTTTTTCATTTCGAGATGAGAATAACAACCTAACCGGTATTTATATTGAAGCAGTTAAAAAAATTGCGGAAGGGATGCCAAACTACGACATCAGTTTTAAGGTTGTACCTTGGAGCAGAGCCAAAGCACTAGCAGAACAAGGACAAGCCTTTGCTATCTTGCCTCCGTATTATCATGCTCATGATTGGTTAACCAAGTCCAAACCTCACAGATCTTATTTATGGCCATACTCTCAGCCGATTTTCGCGCAAACAGATGTAGTTATTTGTAAGGACAATGTGAAGCTGGCTGATAACGCCTCGTTTCCACAGGACTTTACAGACCTAAGTTTCGCTTCTATGCGCGGTGATGGACGAGCGGGGTCCGCTTTTGTTAATTTAGTAAAGGCAAAAAAAATAAATTTAAATCAATTGGATACTATAGAGTCCGCTATCTTGTTTTTTCTACATCGTAATGTGGACTGTATTGTTTCATCCCAATATCCTTTTTATTGGTACTTAGGTAAATTACAAGAAGTAAAAAGCTATGAGTTGAATGATAGGTATATTACGGTTAATTTGGATGGAAAAATGATATATCTAAGAAAAGTCACGGTGATTGCAACTAACTATGGGCATTTAGCCTATACTGATATTAACTCTAAGCAGACATTCCCATTTAAAAAAGACTTCTCTATTCAATTTGATATAGGGCTATATCAGTTGAAAAAAAGCGGGGAAATGGACGACATTATCAATGAGATGCTTAATTTTAACTGAAGCATGACTAATTAGAAACCCGATAGATACGCATAAGTGTTCATTAAGAAAAGTAGGTTTTTTCGCCGAACAGTGTGTAGCGGTTTTGTTGAAAAACTGAATAAACACTCCAATAAAAAGATAGGAGAGGTAGCGTGATGAAAAAATACGGTCTTCTTATCATTTATCTAAACAAGATAAATCTAACCTTTATTAAACTAATTATGTTCATATTATATTTAAGCTCTACAACTTTAGAAGCTAAAAATTATATTGAATTTACCACTATTGAAAAATCATCTTATGCAAAAATTAGTGAATATGTAATGCGAGATGCATATAGTCAGTTGGGGGTTGATATGTCGATTATAAGCCTTCCTGCTGAGAGGGCGATAGTTGTGGCAAACTCAGGTACGGTAGACGGAGAGCTTTATAGAATTAAAAATATTCATTCTACATACAATAATTTAATAATGATCCCTATACCCATTGGAAAAATGGAGGGTATCGCGATTACTAAAGATAAAAATCTATCTCCGAATACATGGGAGAGCCTAAATAACCACAAAGTTTGCTTTCGCAATGGAGTCAAGTTCTCTGAGGTTGGTTTAAGTAATATTACAGCCACTGCTGTCAACTCAAACACACAGCTTTTTGACATGTTAGAAAAGGATAGATGCGAAATTATTGTGATTGCTCGCATAACTAGTATACCTCTTACTATGAAATTTATTGCAACAACAAAAGAGCCGCTCTACCAAAGCGTTTTACAAACCTACCCACTTTTTCATTACCTTCATAAGAAGAATGAGCATCTTGTCCCCGAACTTACTGAGGTACTTAAAGGAATGCAAAGTGAAGGATTAATAAATAAGATCCGGGATCAATTTATTGCCGACATGTTGAATAGCAATCAATGAGGGGCAGTTGTAATACTAAATTTGGCATTTAAGCAGTAAAACCTGCCCGCTTTATAGAGCGGGCGATATAAGGAAAAAGGACTTTAAGCTAGTATTTTTGGTTCCATGATCTTTATCTCTCTATAACTTCTACCTTGTCCTGAGAGCTGATGTATTTACTGATAAAATAGGGTGGGATGAAAAATACTAAAAGATAGAAAGATTCATGGAAGAATACCGACGCAATTTTATCCTCATGATTTATATAAGCAAACAAAGCTAGCATATCTAACAGAACATCCAGTGTAGCTAAAACAATTGAAATAATTAAAGCTAAACCAAGAATATCTCTTAGAAGCCCTTTCGATACAGTCATTTTTATTCCCTCAAAAACGTTAAATTCAATTTAACTTACTCCTAATCTTTAGATACTTTTTTGAGGTATATCAAATTTTGGTTTTTGAACGTGGAAAGTAAGATTTACTATTTGATAATTAAAGAAATATCATGAATAGCAATATAAATTCACTGTTTATTGCAATAATATTCATGCTAGAGAGTATAGGGAATAAAGTAGATTATAGGTATAAAAAAGCAACGAAATATCCGTTGCTGTTTTTTATAGGCTAAGGTAATAATTCTCAGATGTAAGCAGTAAAGTACAGCCTAATAATCCTAGGCTTAGTGTAAATATTTTAAATTTTTTAAAGTTAATCATTATAAACTCCAATTGGTATATTGTTCTATTAAATATCAAGTAGTCTTGTTTGCAGGGCAACCGCATGAGTGGTTAAATTTTAACCTCTGAGAAAAAACCTGCCGTTAAAACAGATTCAAGCATTGAAGTATTCATCATGCATCGCTTTTGTTTACCCACGATACTCAGTTTTGTGGGCTCAGCTCTGAGCATGTTCAAGCTCATGTGTCGTAAGCAGGAAAGGTTTTCGGCACCATTATCTTTGAATATAGAGCAAGCATCTTCATTCATGCTGACATCGAGTACCCAGTGCATTGATTCGATCCCCCAATGCTCTCTGACCGCCACTGCTGCTTGCTCTGCACTTAATTCTTTTGAGCTAATGTAATAACGATATTCTAGACTGGGCTGTTTTCCTTTAATGGCACGAAAGCTTTCAATCATGATGATACTTTTTAAGCCTTTCCAACGAGAAAAGTTACCTTCTAGAGCTGTACTTGGTAATACATAACTTTGACGTGATTCAATACGGCCATGACCTTGCTCAAGGTTAATGAGTTTGTTTACTGTAGAGCGTTGATTTGAAAATGCTTTTTCAACAGATTTGCGTAGCGAGCCTTGATTGTTTTTTACTGCTAATAAGTAGTCTGCGCCCTTATCTATTATGACTTTGGCTATTGCCGTTTGGCATGCCATGGCATCAATAGTCACTAATGCGCCTTTAATATCAAGCATCTTAATAAGCTCTGGAATAGCTGTTATTTCATTACTTTTTTGCTCTGTTTTTAACTGCCCTAAAACCAATTTGTTTGAAGAGGCGTAAGCACTCACCATATGGATAGTACTTGAGCGGTCGTCTCGATCATAAGAGCCACGAAGTGTCTTGCCATCAATAGCAACGACTTGGCCTTGAGTTAAAGAATGCACTGAAGACATCCAAGAGACGAAGCATTGATGAAATTGCTCTGGTTCAATATTTGAAACAATCCTAGCAATCGTATCATCGACAGGAATGTCATTTAAAAACATACCATTACGTTCAAACCAAGCGTGATGACCAAGAATGTATTCTCTAATATCAAACCAGCCTTTTGCTCCTGCAATAACAGCACACATTGAGCCGAATAGAACTTCAAAAAGGCAATAGGTTACTTTTGCACCTTGTCTTTGGTCTGTTATTTCATGAAAGTGTTCTTTAAAATGGTCAATGTGCATCGAATTCTCCTCGTTAAAGGAGGTATATGATCACAGGTAAATCTGATCGTCAAATCGATCGTTTAATTGATTAAAAAACATTCGTGATCTTGCCCTGGTCTTGTTTGTCACCATAAATTTAAATTTTTGACTACTATTTTTTGTTCTATTGGTAGAGTCTTATCCACATAATGCGAAGTTATCTAATGTTCTCAGTATTTGATGACAATCATATGAAGCTATAAGATTATTTTTTACTTAACCATTGTCGCAAAGAAGTACTTGAGTCTGTTTGATGAAGAGGGAAAACGCTTGCTTGCAGAGAGCAAGGTATTGGCAGAAGCGTGTTGAATGTATGACCTGAATTAGTTAGCCATTACAGCTCAATATGTTCATTAAAAAGGGTTAAGGTGCTTTCAATAAGAAGATGCTTAATATAAAGAAAGCACTTAACCCTTTTGATTTTAATCTCTAATAAGACGCCGTTAATGACGTCTTTAGAATATTAATTAATGGTTGTGATCAGCGTTATCACAGTTTTGAGGCTCATAGCGTTCAGCTAGAACTCTTGGCGTGTTATTTGTTGGCATTGATACTGAACGTACTGCTTCATTGCCCCCTTGTACTGTATATACAGGTTCAAGTTTTGGACTGCTAATTACCGTTGAATTCAGTACTTTTCCATCACAGATAACAGAGGCTGATGTTGGATTTTCAGAACGTGCCACGTTTACATGGAACTTGTTCATATTATCCGCGTTACGACGGTTATTCTTCAGTGCAAACTTCTGAACATCGCCATTTTTCATGCTGACTTCTAATGCACATTCACTTACTGTTAAGTTTGCTGAATCATCAGGATAAACATAACCATAAGAGCCGTGTAGTGCAGGGAAGATATAGCTATCCAGTTTTCCTTGAGGATCGTAGTAACCCACTAATGTTGTAACAGGAATACCAAATGACGTTGGGCGGATCACTCTGTTTTGCTTATATTCGCCATCTTGAATCCATGTTTGACCATCAGATACAAACGTTAAACGACTACCGTAGTTAACGGTAATATGTTCACCATTTATTTCAAGATTAGAGTTGTAACCAGCATCAGAGTTAAAGGTGAATACTTTACCTTTGTTTATTGCTGATGCAGCAGGAACAGACATGTCTCGTGCCCAATGACCATTCCAAGTTGAAAGGTCTACTTTATCGAAATCAGTTAATAGCGTAGCGATATGGCTTGCATTAGCGTCCCATGGGTTAACTGATGTTGTTTCTAAATCATCGATTGAATGTGTGTACTCAACCATGCTCTCTGTTGCTTCATCCCACTTTTTAAAGCCGGTTGATGAGGTTTCATCAAATACAATTTTGCTTTCTAAATTCTTCTGGATAAAGTGCATTGAATACGGCGTGTACAGCGTAAATCGTTGTGCGCCATACATTGCCCAGCCACCCGCCATAGAATCAGAACCAAAGCTGAACATGCCCTTAAATGGTTCAACACATTGACCATCAAGACAGCTTTGACCACCATTGTTTGATGGTGAAAAGTTTGGAATAAATACATCACGTGAAGAATCCCAACCCCATGTAGAATTAGTCATGTTGGCTGGTTTATGAATAGACCCTTCAAATCCACCAGGGTAGTGGCCTAAACCGTAATTATGACCCACTTCATGACTAAACTCATTACCGATAGAGCTATCAAGTGTCACCATCCCTGCGCCACCAGAGCCACCGTGAGTTTGTACGCCATTGTTGTAGTTACCACGAGTGTTATGAGCAGTTAATTGACCTGCTACATAAGGATTTTCGCTTTCACCAACACCTACGCTTGAGTTAATACCGTAGTTTGCGTTGTTGATACCAATAGAGATTAACTCTTTACCAATACGTTGGCGCATCGTGCCTGAGTGCCAACCACCGTCACTTGGGTCAATATCCGTTAATAAAGTACCATCTGGTAGCATTACTTCAGTAAAGTGTACCGGTTCATATTCACTTACTACCATTTTGCTGATTGGGGCGGTTTCGAAATATTCGCGCTGTGCCGTTTTGTCGGCTTGGAAATGGAAAGCACCACGAGGCTCAACAAGCATACCTACATCAATGGTATGAAGCAGTAGCTCAGTTGGAGCGCCTACTTTAATTTGAGCTAATGTGCCTTTTTTACCTTGGTTTTCAAATGACAATTGAAGACCTGTATTAAGCCACTCTTTTGGTAGCTCAGCAGACCAAAAACCATCCGCATAGCCGATTTCATTAAAAATCAAATCGTCTTCTAGTACCCATGCTCCATTAACGTTTTTAAACACGGTAGTTGTGCCGCTAACAATTGTTTTAGAACGTTCAGGATAGTAACTTACGTTTGAGTTATAACCTGCGCTTGAAGTAAATACGAAGGTTTTGCCATCTAATTTAGGGTTATTTTGCTCAAGTACAATGTCTCGGATCCAATGACCATTCCATGTACTTAGTTTTACTACATTGTGATCAGCTAGTGCCGCAGAAATGGCTTCACTTGATACTTCACGCACATTGAATGCAGTAGCGTCATTGTAGCTAAAATCAATATTAGGATCGGTGATTTCAGGGATCGCCATTACATTTTGAGCCAACGCATCAGGACGTTTCATCTCTAACGTACCTAATGTTTTACCATTACTATCCATTGCTGTTAGAGCAACTTCTGCGTATGAAGCAAAGGCTTCTGTTGGCTTAAACATAACTTTTGTTGCACGTTGAGCAACGAGGTGCATGCGTTTTTCTTGTTCAGTCGCTTTTGCTGGAATGATATGTGCCTGAGCAAATAATACACCACCAGAAAGATCGCCAACTAATGCATTTTCTAATTGATTGGTGTTGAAGAACATCGCTGGTTTTTCAATAACAGAGGCACATTCTGAAGTGTCGATCTCGGTTGACATATCGCGTTCCCAAATGTAATTGCCTTCGTTGTCTTTAGAACCTCTTGCAGCAGCATAAAGACTGAAGATACATTTCTCTGCAACATCAAAGGTTTCTGGGTAAATATCAAAACCGCCGTCGTACCAATATTTTTCCCATTTAGTCGGAAGAAAATCGAATACGGTTTCAAACTCTGACTCGAAGTCCATTAGGCCAAACATTACATTGCCATCAAAGTTTATTCTTAGTTTCTTGCCTTTGTATTCAAGGTATTTTTGTTCTCCTACTTGAGAGACATTTGCGGGATCGCTAGCAAGTACAGCTAATTCGGCCATCTTATTCATAATGTGAACGTTAGCGTCGTTCAGTGGGTAGTTGGCCGCATAAACGTTAGTCGCTAATGTAGCGCCAATAAGCATACCTAAAATTGTCTTTTTCATAGAACTCTCGCTTTTTTTGATTATTGTAGGTTAATAAGTAAGAGTGGTTTGGTCGCCTCTTATTATTCGCGAACCTTATAAATCAAAGTTAAAAATAAGATATTTAATTAATTTTAAAATCAGATACTTATTCCATAATGTAGAGTGAATATAAAAAATATAGGAAGCAATATCTCTCTTTTATCCTTTAAGATTCTCCATAATAAAATCAGCGGCGGCTCCCTCATTTGGTGTAATAGATACAACTTTGCAAGGATTTCTATAATTTAAAAAATGCAAATATAGATGATAATAATTATTGTTATTAAAAACATAATCTTAAAATTTTAGTGACAAATGTCTTAAATTTAAGATAGTGATAGATTTATTAGTAGTCTAATCTTGAACAGACAATGTAAATAAAGACATATATAAATGGAATTGTTATTGGCTAATCTCACTTATGAGATTAAATTAAATTTATGAAAGAGGCATATTGTTTATGAATGTTAAGTTATTGATATATTGTACTTTATATTGCTTTTCTTTCTTCGCCTTTGCTGATCAGGCATGTGACGATAAAGTTAATGAAATTCAAGTGATCTTTGATTCACCGCCAGTGGATGTTAGTCAAACTAATATCGAAGAGGCTGGAGTTTATTTCAATAAACTGATGGTTGAATGTAATCAAGGAGCTACGTTAGAGGACGTTATTTCTATTTTGGAAAATATTAACCCACTACTTAATCTCGATTGATAATTATTTAAATAAAAGAATAACCTAGTGGGTTTAACACAGGCTTTTCTTTATTTGAGGAAATTCTAATGAAGATAAATATTTTAGCTGTGCTTATGGCTTGTACATTTGGAGCCCAAGCAGGAGAAACATATCAATTTAACACATGCGGAGCGACAGGCCCGATAGGCCCTACCCAGGTACTTTGTGATGGCGCTTATAGTACCTCTAATCTTAATGGTCAAGTTACTATTCTAGGAGGTATTCAATATTGGACAGTCCCTATTTCTGGTACTTATCGTATTGATGGTGTTGGTGCTCAAGGGGCAAACCCTAATGTTGGCCTCGTTGGTGGTAAAGGGGCAAAAGTGAGTGGCGAGTTTGAGTTGGTTGGAGGACAAGTTTTACAAATTGTTGTAGGCCAAAAAGGGGTTGCAGGGCTAGGTGATAGCTCTAACCAAGGTAATGGCGGTGGTGGTGGTGGGAGTTTTATTGTTGATAATGCATCTATAACTCCTTTAGTCGTTGCTGGTGGTGGTGGTGGTACTCGTGCTGCCGTTTCCCAAAATGGCTGTGATGGACGTATCTCAGAAGCTGCTGGGTTCGGTAGTGGAGGGGCTAGTACGAGTAGTTGTGGCGCTAAAGCCGGAGGCATTGGAGAAGGTGGTATCGTGTCATCTTTAAGTTGGGGCTCTGGTGGTGGTGGTTTCAATAGCGATGGCCAAGGTGATGGCAGCGGCTCTTCATGGGGTGGCGTAGGTGGCTCTGCGTTTATAAATGGGGCTGAAGGTGGGCAACCAATTTATGACTGTGGAGGTTATGGTTACGGTGGTTTTGGTAGTGGTGGTGATGGTAACGGTTGCTGGGGCGGCGGCGGCGGCGGCGGTTATTCAGGTGGTGATGGAGGACGAGTTGCTGGTGGTGGTGGCTCATACAATGGTGGTTCAAACCCTGTTGCATTAATGGGTTTTGGTATTGATCACGGTAGCGTGACTATTGAGTCACTTGCGGCAGCTCTCCCTGATACAGATAATGACGGTATAGTTGATAATATTGATAATTGCCCAGTAATTGTTAACCCTAATCAAATTGATGGGGATAATGATGGTATCGGTGATGCTTGTGATGTCTGTCCTATTGATATAGAAAATGATGCAGATGGCGATGGTATTTGTGAAAGTAGTGATAACTGCCCAAGTGTTGCTAATTCAGATCAAGCAGATAGCGATGGTAATGGCGTTGGTAATTTATGTATTGTAGGTGAAGACCTTGATAATGATTTCTGGATCACTGAATTTGATAATTGCCCTGCAATCTTTAATCCTGCTCAAATTGATGAAGATAGTGATGGTATCGGTAGTGTTTGTGATGTGTGTCCTATAGATCCTGAGAATGATGCTGATGGTGACGGTATTTGTGAAAGTTACGATAATTGTCCTGTTGATTCAAACTCTAACCAATCTGATATTGATGGCGATGGTATAGGTGATGTGTGTGATCCTGATGATGATAATGATGGATTAATTGATAGCCTTGATAATTGTCCAATGACCCTTGGAGAAGGGGGAGGCCCAGGTAATCCAGATCAATCAGATTTAGACCAAGATGGATATGGTAATCTTTGTGATGACGATCCTGATGGCGATAGCCTTATTGGTGGTGATGACATTTGCCCAGATACACCTTTTGGTGAAGTAGCGGATGCTAATGGTTGTGCGATTGTTCAATTGTGTGAATGCGATAACAATTGGAAAAACCATGGTGCCTATGTTCGATGTGTAGCTCATGCCGCAAACGATTTTGTTGCAGCAGGTTTAATGAGTGATATTGAACACGATGCTGTAGTTACTGAAGCTGGCGAATCTAGCTGTGGACATAAAAAGAAAGGAAAATAAGTCAGTATATTTAAAATTCTATTAAAGGGTGATCTTTGGATCACCCTTTCCTTTAATCCTCGCCACAATAAAATCCACCGCAGCCTTCACTTTTGGTGTCGCATAAGCCAATTTTTGATACAACATATACACACCGAGAGTTTGGTTTTGAGTAATATTTAAAGGCTCATCAAAATGCAATTCAACGAGTTCATCACGTTCAAAATACGGTTGTAAAACCCATCGTGGCATCATTATTATGCCATTACCTTGAACGGCTTTATCTGCTAACCATTGACCATTATTGGTAGTGAGCAAACTCGGGGCTGATACATCTTGCCATTCTCCATTAATTTCACTGAGCCAAGGGGTTGGGCCGTGGGGCGTTTTAAAGAATAACCCCTTATGGTTGGGTAAGTCTTTTGTGCTTTTAGGGTGCCCGTATTGTTCAAGATAAGCAGGTGAGGCGGCAGGAATAAACTGATTATCCATTAGATGAATCGCAACGACTCGCTCATCAGGCGCAAAGCCACCACGAATAGCGATATCCACATCATCTCTATCAAGCTTTGATATTTGATCGTTAAGTTCTACATCCAATACAATATCTGGGTAATGAAGTGAAAATTCATCCAAAATTGGCGCAAGAATACGTTCCCCAAAACCAACCATCGAGCTAATTTTTAGCGTGCCTGTTGGTGTGGTTTGATAATCTTTGACTGCTTTATCACACTGCTCTAATTGTTGAATAAGCGACGTTACTTGAGAGTAATATTGTAAACCAACCTCAGTTAACGAAACCGTTCTAGTGGTTCGTTTTAGTAATTGTGCGCCGAGTGAGGCTTCAAGATCGGCAATGCGACGAGAGATAGAAGAAGCAGGTACATCAAACTTTTTTGCTGCCGCTGAGAAGTTTCCAGCCTCTACCGTTGCTGTAAAATATTTTAACGCTCGTAATTGATCCATAATTTTATTATTGCCTTTTTAACAATAGAGTTTCCCATATTACCCTCTATATCTTGTATAAAATAGAAGTAATACTGTAATCACTTCCACAAACAATGATTAACAATAAAAAGGAAAGATCATGAGCCAATACACTGAAATCCAATTAAGCCAACGTCCTGATGAAAACCCAATCGGTCCACAGCTATTTACAGCGGTTAAAAAAGACATTCCAACCGCAGGTCCGGGACAAATTCTTATCAAGCAAACCTATATGTCACTTGATCCTGCGATGATTGGTTGGATGAGCCCAGATACCAATAGCTACATTCCACGTGTGGAATTGGGCCAAGTAATGCGCTCAAGTGGTTTTGGTGAAGTGGTGGAATCGAACCATCCTGATTTTACCGTTGGTGACTCAGTGATGGGCATGATGGGTTGGACAGAATATCTCGTCACTAATGGCCAAGGCATCAATAAAGTTCAAGCTGGCGTAAGTGCAGAAATGGCATTGGCTGTATTCGCACTTCCGGGTTTAACCGCAACTCAAGGTTTGTTTAATATTGGTAAACCAAAAGCAGGTGAAACACTGGTTGTTACTGGCGCTGCGGGGTCAGTTGGCTCTATTGTTGGGCAACTAGCAAAAGCCGATGGTTTACGAGTGATTGGTGTTGTCGGCAGTGATGAAAAAGCCGATTGGATAGTCAATGAGCTGGGTTTTGATGGCGCTATCAATTACAAAACTGACGATTTAGAAGCGAAATTGGTCGAGCTAACTCCAGATGGGGTCGATGTATTTTTTGAAAATACGGGCGGTCCAATTCAACACCTTATCTTTAATCGCATGAACACGCACGGACGCATTGTTGTGTGTGGCATGATTGCCGATTACACTGCCGTAGAACCGGCATTAGGCCCGAATTGGATTAACTTAATTAAGAAGCGTGTAATGATCCAAGGTTTCGCAATGCCAGATCATTTCGGAGATGTGCCTGCATTATTAGCCAAGTTAACGCCGTATGTGATGCAAGGTAAAGTGAAGTACCGAACTCACCAATTGGATGGATTAGAAAGTGCGATGTCTGGCCTTAATATGTTCTTCACAGGCGAAAACAAAGGCAAGTTGCTAGTTAAGTTGTAATCTCAACTTATCTTTCTTGAATAAAAAATCCGAGAGTATTTATGCTCTCGGATTTTTTATAACTGCGTAAATATAACTAATAAAAGAACAAATGAGATCTAATACAACTAAAAGACAATAGTGCAACAACTTAATGTGACCATTTTTACACCACCATTACAAATGGAAAAAACCTTGTAATTCATAGGGTAAATGCTGGTTTCATAAAATGGAAGTGGTAGCATGAACTGGTATGTTATTTTAGGAATAGAAAAATGGTTACGACAATTCCAACGTATTTTAAAGTCAAAGTGAACACGCATAAAGGAAGCTCTTACTGGACACTTAGTGGTTCTACCACCATTTTAGAAGATGCCGCGGTATTTTCTATGGATTCGATGCCGGATTTCTTTAGACAGTCTTTAACTCAGGACTTTATTGAATTGATGCCCGTAGAGTAAAATTATACGAGCATAAATTGAATACTCAGTAACAATGGTTTTATAGTTACTGGCTAATTTAAAGGGCATTTAGCATCTCAGAACATTGCTTTGGCATAATGGGAGCGGATGCTCTTTTTTTCTGTGGTGTTGGATTTAATCGCCAACTCTTTGCCTCATGACCACAACCATCTCCTTCTGGTGGCTCTGCTTGGTTAATGCAATTTTTGTCATCTTGTGGGCAATTAAGGCGCACATGCATATGCGAACTGTGCCCCCACCAAGGACGAACTTTACGCAGCCATTGGCTATCGTTTGTCTCTTGTCCACACAATTTTTCTTTGATAATAGAGTTCACAAAAATGCGTGCCACTCTTTCATCTTGCGCTGCGGCTTTAATTAAATCAAAGTGTTCAGACTGCCAAAATTCATTGCGGATTGAATCAGTAGGTTTATCAACAAGGCTAATAGAGTAGGGCTGTTTAAGTTCTGACTCTGTTAGTGGTTGGTCTAATAGTCGTAACCAAATATCAACATCTAGGCCTGTTTGATGACTTGAGTGACCGTGAGAGAAACGTCCCCCTTTTGGCAAAGATACATCAGCAATTAAGAGTTGTTTGTTAAAATCTTTTTTAGAGATACGAGCAAGATCTTGAATAAAATTAATGGTCTCAGAGTGTGCAAAATAACGCTTTCGTTCACTTCTAACCACCTGATAGCCAATTCCCGTTAAAGGTAATGCATCTGCACCTTCAAGGCAGCCATTGGCATAACTACCAATAGATTCAATTGATTGTTCCGTTGGAACTTGCATTGATTCCCAAGGAGTAGCATTAACCGCTAAACTAGAACAGCTAAGATATAAAGCAATGAGATGATAACGCATTAATAAGACTCGCTATTATAATATTTAACTAGTGTTTTTGTGATACAAAAGCATGAAATCATCCTTTGTATTCTTGTGATAAACAGCAATGATAATAACGGAAAAATGAGTATATGGTAATACTTGCCCCTATAAATAATAACGGTAAATATACGGATTTGTTAAGTACGAAATCCTGATTTTATAAATAAATTTAAGATTACATACTTAATATGGCATCTGTTTCTCATTCTGAGGGATTAAATTCAGGTAAGTTCGTGTTTTCAGGCCGATATAATAATTATGATTGATTAAGAGAAGAAAAAGATGAAGCTTTTTTGGTGGAATTTAAATAATAAAGAAAAGTCACAACGTTCGTTCTTTTTAGCACCATTTTGTTTATTGTTACTATTAAACCCAAGCCCAGAAGGCTTCTTTATTCTTAACAAGTACATAGTATGTAGTTTTGGGATCTTGGTTTTTGTATGCCAAGGTTTTTATTACAAGAATAAATCAAAGAAATAAATCACTAAGGAATAATATTAATTTGAATTATAAGTCTATTATTTGTTTAAATGGTAGTTATATCACAATTTAAATAACATAAATATCAGTTGAAAATAAATTAAATTAAGAGTCGGGTCTCATTATATAAATAGAGGAACCCTTGACTGTTAGGTTTGAGACTTATGTATCAAATAGTGACATAACCAGATGATATAAATGCACAAAATACACTTGCAAAAAGTAGGTGTAATAATGTCATTATGATTCTGGAGTAGTAGTATGCAAGACAGTAATGCACGATTTCCCACGATAGCTAAAATTCTCATTCTTAGACAATTTTTATGGGGCGCAGCCTTCTATGGTGCCTTTGTACTTTTAACTAAGTTTTTCCTTAATGATCTTAATTATAGCGAAGCTGATACGATTATGATGATGGGGGCTTTTGGTGCCGTAGGTCCTGTATTTTCAGCGGTGGGTGGCTTTTTAGCGGATAAATTTATCGGTGCGTTCCGTGCTGTATATATTGGTTATGCGACCTATCTAGTCGGTTTTTTATTGTTAGGTATTGGCGCAAGTCAGCTTAATGTGCCGATGAGTATTTTGGCTATTGCATTGATTGGTTTTGCTCGTGGTTTGTCTGCGACATGCCCAACTGTGTTGTTTGGTAATTCATACTCTGAAACTAACCGCGAAGCTTTCCAACAAGGTCTTACGGTTAACTATTCAATTAATAATCTTGGTTCTTTTTCTGCTAAATACCTTTTTCCTTTTTTAATCACTTATCTAGCATACCAAGGTGTTTTCTTTTTATCTGCATTATTAATGGCGCTCACCTTGATTCTCTTTTATAAGTATCGTAAAGAGTTGGCAAGTGTGGGTAATGATTTAGATAAAGCACCATTATCAGTAAAAACTTGGGTATCATTCTTTGCCGGCTCAGCGGCAATGCTTGGCTTAATATTTTGGATTTTCTCAAACCTTGATACGGGTAAATACATTCTTTATGCATTAGGTTTTGGTGCTATTGGTTACTTCATTTATGAAATCACAAAAGCAACGCGTGCATTCCAATACAAAATGGTAGCAGTGTTGATCACCGTTTGTATCTTAATTGTGTTCTATTTTTTCTATGGTCAAATGTTCACGTCAATGAACATGTACGCAATTAACTTAATGGACGATACCTTACTTGGCTTTATTCCTATTCACCCTGAATCAAATATGGCGTTCAACCCGCTATGGTGTTTTGTGCTTGGTGGGCCAATGATCCAACTTTACGCATGGTTAGATCGTAAAGGTTACTCACCAACTATTCCAACTAAAATTGCAGGGGCATTTATGCTAACTACTATTGCGTTTAGTTTGTTGGGGTTCTCTGCTGGGACGATGGGAGAAAACGGAAAAATCTCAGCGGATTGGATTCTATTTGTTCACTTTTTCCAATCAGGTGCAGAGCTGATTGTTGGCGCACTAGGCGCTGGGTTTATTTTTGAAATGGTACCACGTTATCTTGCTGCATTTTCAATTGGTTTACGCGCTGTCGCTATCTCATTAAGTGGTATTTTAGCGGCGGTAATAGCAACAAAAATCGCTTTACCGAAAGATATCGTATTTACGCCAGAAGTGGTGGAGACGGTATATACCAGTTATTTTTATATGCTAGCGCAAGTAGCTGCATTTATGGCGGTATTGACCTTAGGGTTATCTAAAGTAATTCAAAGATTAATTGCTCGTGGAGAAGAGTTAGAGGCAGAAGAAGTCTTACAAGCAAAAGATGAAGTACCTATGGAGCCAAAAGCTCAAAATTAGTTTAATACCAATTCCAGTAATTCTCTAGTCATTATTACTGGTTAAATCACATAATAGCTTCGTTAAAAATTATTTAAGTAGAATAACGACTTATCAGAATTTTTGCCTTGCTCTTAAGTGGTTTTCCTGCGTAATAAATAGACCATTTAATTAATGGCAATGGTATAAGAGAAGCTAATTAATGTTATAAGTAATACAAAAAAGCAGCACTAATGGTTTATTAGGCTGCTTTTTTAGTATCACAAATTGAATTTTCTATTCAAAAGAAACTTCAATAAATACCATCCCATACTCAGAGCTTAAAGGGATCAAAACGATTTTATCTTTAGATTGATGGCTAATCGTATGATTTTCACCAGAAACAACCATAGGTGTTGCCATATCAAACTCAAAACCTTGTTCGCTTAAAGTTCGCTTTGCTCCACCTGCAACCATGTTGGTGATTTCACCTACCATATCAATTACATCAACATCAATTTCGTGGTGAACCTCGCCAACCATTTTCTTCATTGTCATGAGTGCTAATTTTTTCTCGAAAGTAACAGACAATGAGCCTTTTAAGTCAGGGGTCGTCATACCGATAAGACCAGAGACATCACCTTTTGCAAAGCCTCCTTTTTTTAACATCGGCTTCTGAGGTGTTAATTGAATACTTGACATTGTGCTTAAGACATTAATCAATGCACTTAGAAAAGGGTTTATAAATTCAGCTTTCATTATTATATTTTCATTATTATGAATTAGGGTTTAAAGTTTACCATTTTTTAACATCCAGTACTCTAACTACTTTGTAAATGATTAGTACTTAAAGGAGAAAGGTTTTCAAATTAATCTTATAATTTTGATATTTAATAAATAAATCCTATTCATTCCAAATTTTATTTTCAAAATAATCAGCCAAAAAATCGATTAGAGCCCTTACAGCAGGGGAGAGATGCCTTCGGGAGGGGTATAAAACAAAAATATCCATGGATTGAGGTGTCCAGCTCGGAAGTACTTGTTTTAATGTTCCGTTTTGAATTAGAGAATGAACTAAATAAGTGGGCTGCATTGTAATGCCAGCACCATGCACTGCTGCCTCCATTAAAGCTGTTGCTTCATTTGCTGTTAAACGACACTTTATCTCAACAGAGTGATACTCTTTTTCTTGTCTTAGATGCCAAATATGACGCTCAAAATTTTTATACCCTAAGCAGGAATGATTTAATAGATCTTCTGGTGTCTGAATTTGAGAATTAGTCGTGAGATAATGTTCACTTGCGACTAATACTGAGTGGCATTTTGCAATGGGTTTCCCTATAAGAGTAGGATCAGGTGAAGAAGCAATTCGAATGGCGAGATCAATACGATTTTTAATTAAATCAGTCGCGACATCTTGTATATCGACATCAATACTAACTTTGGAATGAACAGCCATAAACTCAGTAAGTGCTGCCATTAACTGAGAATGCCCAAAAGACATACTTACCGCGAGGCGAATACTGCCGCGAATTTCACCTAAAGGTTGTATTTGGTTAACGATGTTATCAGCTGTTTCTACCCATTGCTGTATTTCTGCTAAGTACTGCACCCCGATAGTGGTTAGTGACACTTTTCGGGTTGTTCTATGTAATAGGCGGGTATTAAGCCAAGCCTCCATTGCTTCAACATAACGAGTCACCATAGAACGAGACATCTCAAGACGTTCTGCTGTTGCCGTAAAACTTTCAGAGTGAGCGACATCAATAAATACTTTAGCTGCGGTTACTTTATCCATTCATTTGCTCGATATTTGAAATAATGATGTTCATTATTGGTTATATATTTGAACAGTTTAACTAACTACACTCTTTCTTGTCTCTACTAAATACAGAAATAAGGAATTAATTATGAAAAAATTGGCGTTACTTACTTTATCTATGATGGCAGCAACTTCAGCATTTGCCTCTAATGAAAATCCACTTACTTTTAAAATATATAATGCACCTTCTGATAGTTTTAATGTGAATTCGACTCTAATTTATGGAGAGCAAGAAGCCGTAGTCATCGACGCGGGGTTTACCAAATCAGACGCCCTGAAAATTGCAGCAAATGTATTAGATTCAGGGAAGACATTAACGACAATTTTTATCAGTCAAGCGGATCCTGATTACTATTTTGGTGCAGAAACACTTAAACAACTCTTCCCTGAAGTTAACGTGTTTGCCACTCCAAAAGTGCGTGAAACCATTGAGAAAAAAATGGCAAGAAAAATGACATTTTGGGCTCCTAAAATGGGAGATAATGCCCCAACGTCTCCTATTCTTCCACAGGCCTATTCTAAATCATCTTTTGTTATTGAAGGGCATAAAGTTGAAATTAAAGGCACGACAGGTGTATTGGGTCACCGTCCATATCTTTGGATACCATCAGAAAAAGCGATTGTTGGTAATGTAGGTATTTACAATGATATGCCTGTTTGGATGGCTGATTCACAAACGCAGGAACAGTTAGATGCTTGGTCAGTGCAACTAAGTGAGATGAAAGAACTCAGCCCTGTACTTGTTATTCCGGGTCATATGAAAGCGAATTCGAAGACAGATTTAAGTGCAATCAACTATACCGAAGAATATCTAGATGCCTTTAAGCAAGCAAAATCGTCAAGTAAAAACAGTAAGCAACTTATTGATAAAATGATGGTTCATTACCCATCTCCAACAGTATCAACAACTTTAAGTCTTGGTGCTAAGGTGCATATGGGTGAGGTATCATGGTAAAAGTAGCACCCTAGCTATTTATATTAAGCAATAAATTTAAGTTTGCAGTGGTCAAAAGGCACTGCAAATATTTGTATTTTAATACTACCGTCATTTAACGATTTTCTGTTATGCGACGATTTATCATATATAAACAGTCCTCACTATAAAAACACTATCAAATCAGTCATTTTCACTAGCCATATAGTGAGAAAGCAACCTTACTTGCGTGATATTATTTAGGTATCGAAGTGTAATAAAGGAAATGTAATGGCTATCACGATTTGTGCTAATGGACTCAGTATTGTACACAAAGATTCTGGTGGCGAAGCTAGTGCGACTTTACCTGATGTATGTCTAACAACCGTAGGTAATGCGGTTGTTCCAATTCCTTATGGAAACAGTGCAAAGTCTTCTGATTTAGTTGATGGTACTACAACGGTATTTGCTGACGGTGGAAATAGCATCGCAATTAAAGGATGTCGATTTTCTAAAAGTACGGGAGATAGCGGTGGTGATAAAAAAGGCATTGCTTCTGGAACAATAGAAGCTGAAGCAAAATTTATCTCAGCTTCACCAACAGTTAAAATTGAAGGCAAAGGCGTGTGTCGTTTATCAGATCAAATGACAATGAATAACGGCAATACTTTATGTTTGGGAGGGCTTCAAGAGAAATCGATAACCATTACACCTGATGAAGAAGGAACATACACTGTTGATATCGAGTATCGATACCCAGATGGCTCTCCAGTGTACATGGCAGACTACAAGCTTATTGATAGCCATGGTGAAGAACATATAGGAAAGCTCGATAAATTCGGCAAAGCTGAAGTAAGTAAGCTTCCTCCTGGGTCTCTTAATTTATTTTTAGGAGAAGACCAACGAGATATCATGCCATCCAATGAACCTAAACCGAACCCACACTATCTAGAATCACCCGGAGCATTTGAGTTACTTGCCTTTGCAGTAAAAGGGCTAATCTTTTATTGGGATGAAATGGAGAGGCCAAGTGATTACTCAAAATGGAGTTGGGGGGCAATTATGGGTGATTTTAATCAAGATAGAACCGCTGGACAAATAGCTTTTGACTCTGTAATTACGGCTTTTCCTTATATTGATCAGGCAGCAGATGGTCGTGATCTAAGTGCTAACCTATATGCCTTTTATAATGCAGATGATATCCGTGATGAAAACGATAAGTACATTGATTTAGTCATTACTATTGTAGGATTTCTCCCAACGACGGGTAGTTTGTTTAAAGGATTATTTAAGGAGCTAAAGTTACTTGGTAAAGTCGCAAGTTTAGATTCAATAGCCGCTTTTCTTCGTAATAATGCCAAAGGAGATGTTGTAAAATGGATGCGAAAGTTGGATATCTTAGCCCTTAAGACGGATATATATAGCCAACTTGATAAGATAATACAGCGCGCAACTATGTTAATGAAAGAGCTTGAACAACAAAGTAGATTAAAAGGCTATTTCGTAGTTGCAGATGCATATAAGGCGTGTTTGGAGCAATTGGATGAGCTTTTTAAGAAAGCGGATGGCCCGATATCTAGGGTATTAAGTGATTTTGATGATCTAGTTGAGATGATTCTACCAGAAGCACCTTTAATGACTTCGAGCAGTGCATTCAATATAACTTCAGGGACAGCGCAAGGAGGCACACAATCGGAGGTCATAAAAACCCGTAAGAAAACAGTAAAGAAAAAAGATAAATGTATATTATGTCATCGAAAAAAAGGAAAAAAGAAGAATGAGTGCGAAGGTGCTAATGTTGGTTCAATGAAAAAAGCAGAGTTTGGTCGAGCTGGACGCTCACAATGGGATCAGTTAGAAAAAAGAAATAATTGGTCAATAGAGGATCATCCTTGGCATCATACAGGCATAACAGGGACATATGGAAACATACAAGCTCACCACCTTTTACCTATAAATGCATTTAAGATTAAACGATTAACTGATGGTAGGGAGAAAACTAGAACAAAAATTTTACTTAGACGGCTTGGTGGGTATTGTAATTATGATATTAACCATCCTAAAAATAGCGTTGTTTTACCATCTAGTCGTCATGCCGCATGTTTTTTAGAAAAGCCAAAACACGCTGGTCAGCATGATATTGGTGATTTTAGTTACACTAATGAATGTCTATTCACTGCGCATAAGACTCTCAAAGACAAAATAAAGAAGCATAAAAAGGACAGTAGTTGTAGTGAAATTACAAATCACACATTGATACATTTATTTAATGAATCAAGTTTTATAGTTTTTAAGAAAATTCGTAATTTTAAATGGCGGATCGGTTCGGACAGCTTTAATTTTGACCCTACATCGGATCCTTACCAAGGTTGCCAAGGTAGTATAAATATTATAAAACAAGGAGTAGTGACAACTCCTTGTTTTACAAGTCATATATTAATTAATACATTAACCCAGAAACAGATTGTAAATTATGATTTAAAAATTGGACAATAACCATGAACGATTACAACAATGATTATTACATTTTAAAATGTGGCAGCCGTAAAGTGCCTTCTCCTTATTGTGCGTGCAGCAAAAGCCATTACTTTATTTATCAAGAACCACTTTCCATGAAAATGGTGGTTTTGGCTGAATCATCAGGGGAGCCTAAAGATAATATTCTATTGATTGAAGCGATGGAGATGGATGGTGATCCACTGCTTTCTAAACGGGTCAAACAGGTATTGGAGTTTTTTGATCTTTATCGCTTTCAATTACAGCCTGCTATTTATACTCATGCTGACGATACAGAGCATTTTTATTGGGTCGGTGTGTTAGATAATGTTCTTAATGTGTATGATTTTGAACAGGGGCGTGTTAATCACATAGATGAAGATGATGACGTGGATGCTGAAACCATCAGGCTAGATCCCGATAAAATGTCGGTTATTCCCTTAGAAAAGCGATTGATGTTTGAAGTGCCAGGAATGCGTGGCACTTACATTGTTCATCGCTCGGTGGCAGAGCCTTTAATCACCTTAAATGCCAGTGGGTTACATTTAGTTCCAGTAATGGAGTGGGATGATTGTTTTGGGATGACAATATAATGAGCAATGACATGAATAATTATCAAGTATTTCACCGCAGTCAATATTATCAACAGACGAATCGTCTTATTCAAGCCAACGTAGAGCGTATGCTTGAGTTACAGCCAGATTTAGTGGTTGATTTTACCCAGTGCCCCCGTTTATTTTTAGCTGAAAAATTTGCTGATATGCTATCGGCAATGGAGCCTATTGGAGTCGAAAGAGTTAAAAATAGGTACCGCCCTGAGTTAGATGATGAAGTTCAAATTGATATCGGTACACATAGAAAAATGGAAATCATTGATGGTATTTCTTATGCCTATTTTTATATTTTCAATCGTTATGATGTTATCGACCCATCAGCAACCGAATGGCATTGCACCGTCCCCTCCATTGGGGCGATAAAAAAGCCAGTGCTGGATAAGGTAAAGTTAGAGGCCATTCCATTACAAGCGCGTCTTTTATTTAAATTAGATCAAGATCCTTCTTATTTGTTCATGCACGATAGTGTGGTTGATAAATTACTGAATGCGAAGATGCAAGATATTTGGGTTCGCTGGGGCGATTGATCAAACCAAAGGCCATAATGCTCACTCTGGTGTTGCGGTCTTCTTTTTTGAAGAATAGATAACCATGAACGATTACAACAATGATTATTACATTTTAAAATGCGGAAGCAGTAAAGTACCTTCTCCTTATTGTGCGTGTTGCAAAGACCATTACTTTATTTTCCAAAACCCTCTGTCTTTAAAAATGGCCGTTCAGGCTGAATCATCAGGGGAGCTTGAAGATAATATTCCATTGATTGAAGCGATGGAGATGGATGGTGATCCACTGCTTTCTAAACGGGTCAAACAGGTATTGGAGTTTTTTGATCTTTATTGCTTTCAATTACAGCCTGCTATTTATACTCATGCCGACGATACAGAGCATTTTTATTGGGTCGGTGTATTAGATAATGCTCTTAATGTGTATGACTTTGAGCAGGGGCGTGTTAATTGCATATATGGATATGATACATATGGATATGATAAAGTGGATGCTGAAAGCATCAGGCTAGATCCCGATAAAATGTCAGTTATTCCTTTAGAAAAACGATTGATGTTTGAAGTGCCAGGAATGCGTGGCACTTACATTGTTCATCGCTCGGTGGCAGAGCCTTTAATCGCCTTAAATGCCAGTGGGTTACATTTAGTTCCAGTAATGGAATGGGATGATTGTTTTGGGATGACAATATAATGAGCAATGACATGAATAATTATCAAGTATTTCACCGCAGTCAATATTATCAACAGACGAATCGTCTTATTCAAGCCAACGTAGAGCGTATGCTTGAGTTACAGCCAGATTTAGTGGTTGATTTTACCCAGTGCCCCCGTTTATTTTTAGCTGAAAAATTTGCTGATATGCTATCGGCAATGGAGCCTATTGGAGTCGAAAGAATTAAAAATAGGGATCGCCCTCATTTAGATTTGGAAGCTCAGATTGATATTGGTACAAAAAGGGAAACTGACATCATTGATGGTTATTGGTTACGTTCACTTTCATGTTTTCAATCGCTATGATGTTATCGACCCATCAGAAACCGAATGGCATTGCACCGTCCCCTTCATTGGGGCGATAAAAAAGCCAGTGCTGGATAAGGTAAAGTTAGAGGCCATTCCATTACAAGCGCGTCTTTTATTTAAATTAGATCAAGATCCTTCTTATTTGTTCATGCACGATAGTGTGGTTGATAAATTACTGAATGCGAAGATGCAAGATATTTGGGTTCGCTGGGGCGATTGATCAAACCAAAGGCCATAATGCTCACTCTGGTGTTGTGGTCTTCTTTTTTGAAGAATAGATAACCATGAACGATTACAACAATGATTATTACATTTTAAAATGTGGCAGCCGTAAAGTGCCTTCTCCTTATTGTGCGTGCAGCAAAAGCCATTACTTTATTTATCGAGAGCCACTTTCCATGAAAATGGTGGTTTTGGCTGAATCATCAGGGGAGCCTAAAGATAATATTCCATTGATTGAAGCGATGGAGATGGATGGTGATCCACTGCTTTCTAAACGGGTCAAACAGGTATTGGAGTTTTTTGATCTTTATCGCTTTCAATTACAGCCTGCTATTTATACTCATGCCGACGATACAGAGCATTTTTATTGGGTAGGTGTATTAGAGAACACTCTTAATGTGTATGACTTTGAACAGGGGCGTGTTAATTTTATAGATGAAGATGAAGATGAAGATGAAGAAGTGGATGCTGAAACCATCAGGCTAGATCCCGATAAAATGTCGGTTATTCCCTTAGAAAAGCGATTGATGTTTCAAGTGCCAGGGATGCGTGGCACTTACATTGTTCATCGCTCGGTGGCAGAGCCTTTAATTGCCTTAAATGCCAGTGGGTTACATTTAGTTCCAGTAATGGAGTGGGATGATTGTTTTGGGATGACAATATAATGAGCAATGACATGAATAATTATCAAGTATTTCACCGCAGTCAATATTATCAACAGACGAATCGTCTTATTCAAGCCAACGTAGAGCGTATGCTTGAATTACAGCCAGATTTAGTGGTTGATTTTACCCAGTGCCCCCGTTTATTTTTAGCTGAAAAATTTGCTGATATGCTATCGGCAATGGAGCCTATTGGAGTCGAAAGAGTTAAAAATAGGTACCGCCCTGAGTTAGATGATGAAGTTCAAATTGATATTGGTACACATAGAAAAATGGAAATCATTGATGGTATTTCTTATGCCTATTTTTATATTTTCAATCGCTATGATGTTATCGACCCATCAACAACCGAATGGCATTGCACCGTCCCCTCCATTGGGGCGATAAAAAAGCCAGTGCTGGATAAGGTAAAGTTAGAGGCCATTCCATTACAAGCGCGTCTTTTATTTAAATTAGATCAAGATCCTTCTTATTTGTTCATGCACGATAGTGTGGTCGATAAATTACTGAATGCGAAGATGCAAGATATTTGGGTTCGCTGGGGCGATTGATCAAACCAAAGGCCATAATGCTCACTCTGGTGTTGTGGTCTTCTTTTTTGAAGAATAGATAACCATGAACGATTACAACAATGATTATTACATTTTAAAATGCGGCAGCCGTAAAGTGCCTTCTCCTTATTGTGCGTGTAGCAAAGACCATTACTTTATTTATCGAGAGCCACTTTCCATGAAAATGGTGGTTTTGGCTGAATCATCAGGGGAGCCTAAAGATAATATTCCATTGATTGAAGCGATGGAGATGGATGGTGATCCACTGCTTTCTAAACGGGTCAAACAGGTATTGGAGTTTTTTGATCTTTATCGCTTTCAATTACAGCCTGCTATTTATACTCATGCCGACGATACAGAGCATTTTTATTGGGTAGGTGTATTAGAGAACACTCTTAATGTGTATGACTTTGAACAGGGGCGTGTTAATCGCATAGGTAAAAATGATTTCAATGATGAAGTGAAAGTGAATGCTGAAACCATCAGGCTAGATCCCGATAAAATGTCGGTTATTCCCTTAGAAAAGCGATTGATGTTTGAAGTGCCAGGAATGCGTGGCACTTACATTGTTCATCGCTCGGTGGCAGAGCCTTTAATCGCCTTAAATGCCAGTGGGTTACATTTAGTTCCAGTAATGGAATGGGATGATTGTTTTGGGATGACAATATAATGAGCAATGACATGAATAATTATCAAGTATTTCACCGCAGTCAATATTATCAACAGACGAATCGTCTTATTCAAGCCAACGTAGAGCGTATGCTTGAGTTACAGCCAGATTTAGTGGTTGATTTTACCCAGTGCCCCCGTTTATTTTTAGCTGAAAAATTTGCTGATATGCTATCGGCAATGGAGCCTATTGGAGTCGAAAGAGTTAAAAATAGGTACCGCCCTGAGTTAGATGATGAAGTTCAAATTGATATCGGTACACATAGAAAAATGGAAATCATTGATGGTATTTCTTATGCCTATTTTTATATTTTCAATCGCTATGATGTTATCGACCCATCAACAACCGAATGGCATTGCACCGTCCCCTCCATTGGGGCGATAAAAAAGCAAGTGCTGGATAAGGTAAAGTTAGAGGCGATCCCATTACAAGCGCGTCTTTTATTTAAATTAGATCAAGACCCTTCTTATTTGTTCATGCACGATAGTGTGGTCGATAAATTACTGAATGCGAAGATGCAAGATATTTGGGTTCGCTGGGGCGATTGATCAAACCAAAGGCCATAATGCTCACTCTGGTGTTGTGGTCTTCTTTTTTGAAGAATAGATAACCATGAACGATTACAACAATGATTATTACATTTTAAAATGCGGCAGCCGTAAAGTGCCTTCTCCTTATTGTGCGTGTAGCAAAGACCATTACTTTATTTATCGAGAGCCACTTTCCATGAAAATGGTGGTTTTGGTTGAATCATCAGGGGAGCCTAAAGATAATATTCCATTGATTGAAGCGATGGAGATGGGTTGCGCCCCACTGCTTTCTAAACGGGTCAAACAGGTATTGGAGTTTTTTGATCTTTATCGCTTTCAATTACAGCCTGCTATTTATACTCATGCAGACGATACAGAGCATTTTTATTGGGTCGGTGTATTAGAGAGCACTCTTAATGTATATGATTTTGAACAGGGGAGTTATTACACCAGTGAATATGATGAAGATGATGAAGTGAATGCAAAAACCATCAGGCTAGATCCCGATAAAATGTCGGTTATTCCTTTAGAAAAGCGATTGATGTTTCAAGTGCCAGGAATGCGTGGCACTTACATTGTTCATCGCTCGGTGGCAGAGCCTTTAATTGCCTTAAATGCCAGTGGGTTACATTTAGTTCCAGTAATGGAGTGGACTAATGGTTTTGGGATGACAATATAATGAGCAATGACATGAATAATTATCAAGTATTTCACCGCAGTCAATATTATCAACAGACGAATCGTCTTATTCAAGCCAACGTAGAGCGTATGCTTGAGTTACAGCCAGATTTAGTGGTTGATTTTACCCAGTGCCCTCGTTTATTTTTAGCTGAAAAATTTGCTGATATGCTATCGGCAATGGAGCCTATTGGAGTCGAAAGAGTTAAAAATAGGTACCGCCCTGAGTTAGATGATGAAGTTCAAATTGATATCGGTACAAAAAGGGAAACTGACATCATTGATGGTATTTCTTATGCCTATTTTTATTAGCTATTCATTTACAAAGTGGAAACTAATATTACGATTTTGTTTGAATAAATAGCAAGTATTGTTCAGTTTATTTGATTGAATCTATCAATGGTGTTGATATATAATAAATTTCTTTTAGTGAATTATTTTGTAACATAGAGCCAACATGAAATATGGGCTTAAATTAAATGTTACATACCTTTATTATTTGATAATAATCATGAATGGTATTTATTCACTAGGAGTGAGTTATATTTTAAAATTAAAGTAGTGATTTTGGGAAGTGGTTGCTGTATCTAACATTAAAAACAAGGATGGATTTAAACCGGAGTTAACATGAGAGTAGAGTATAAAGATGGTTCATTTATCATGTATTATAGTAACTATACTATAAAAACAGCATTTCAAGGTATTTACTGCAAAGACGGTGATATTTATGGATATGAAGCTTTAATCCGAGTTTATGATGACATCACCAAAGAATATATCTCACCACCTGTATTTATTGATGAAATTAGTAATCCATATTCACTTGAAGCTTTTTATCTTATAAATAAATTACATCTTTTCAATTTTAAAAAACTGATTAAAACAAATAGTAACATAAAATTATTTGTTAATATTACACCATCATTTTTTGATAGTCTTGGAGGGAATTTAAAAGTACAGGCAATGGTATGTCAGTTAATGAATGAGGCCGAAATTGGTTCTGAATCTTTAATTGCAGAGATACTTGAGAGTGAATCATCACAATACCCTAATTTTAATGCAGGAATTTCATTTATTAAAAGTATTAATGTAGCTATTGCTTTAGATGATTTTGGTGAGGAAAACTCTAATATAGAAAGATATAAAGAAGTAAATCCTAAAATTGTTAAAATAAGCCGAGAGTTTTATCTAGAATCATTTAAGTCACCATCTACAATAGAAATACTTAGAAATGTAATAACGCTATTTAAGAAAGATGGAGTTAAAGTAGTCGTTGAAGGGTTAGAAAATCATAAACATATTAATCAACTTATTTCTATGGGAGTAGATCTCTATCAAGGGTTTGTTATTCATAAACCGGAAATATATACAAAAGATTTTCAATATAGAATTCCATTATCTTTTGTAGATATAAATAATGAGTTCGTACAGGTTGGTTAAAAGTATAAATCACATCATTATCTTTTTTTGAGTCGTCGTGCCAGAGATAAGAATGCCATTCACTTTTAAGTGAGCGGCGTTATATCCTAATCGTTGCTTTCTTGCTTTAATCTTATTTAAAAATGTAACGTTGATTTACTTTTCATAGTGCTTAGTAACATTACCTACCATAGAGGCCATATCTATAATTTCAGCACCACCCAATTCCGCCATAACTTGTAAAAAGATATGAAGATTCTCTTTACTCATGTTATCTACAGATTTTTTTCCTCCCATGAATAAATATGGGTTAAATACCATTACTTCATCTTTATCTATTGAGCCGTATTTTTTTAAAACTGAAGGAAATAATGGTTTTGATTTTAATTCCATATCTACAGAACTAGGTTCAAGCACCGCAAAAAATCGTTGCATTACTAAATCAGCACGACCTTTTTCTATATCTAAAGCGTGGCATTTTTTTGTCTTAATCCAATTAAAAGATGGTTTTATTACTAAGGAGTATCCCGTCCTTTCTCCCCACAGATATAGTTCACCGTATACACTACGTGCAATAACATGATAGTTATCGTATTTTTCAAAACCAGTACCGACTAAAAATGTATCTAGTACATCATCAAAATCCGCAGGATTTGTTATCCAAAACAAACCATCCATAAACCCAGAAAAACCTACTACTTGCCAATACTCAAGTAACTGGTTAGGTAATACGTCTCGATAGGTTTCTACTTGTTGAACAGTCGCGTTAATTTTATCGGTTGGTTTGCCAAATTCCGATAAGAAAAAATCAAAGTATTCATCAATCATTTTATTTATTACCTCGTACTGGACAACGTTCTAATGTCACATTCATTTTCGTATCCGACCCAACAGTTTCTAGAGCTTTTTGAGCTTGTGCATCCATTTTTGCTAAACGTGATTCTCTTCTCCATTGAGAGCCAAGCGACGAGTTCACACTCTTATTTCCCATACGATTGACTTTATCTCCACCGCCAGCAATCATATCAGGATCATGCAAGGCTGCTAAATTATCCATTATATTAAGAGTACGTTGCTCTGCTTTAGTTTTAGCCTCTTTTGGCAACATTTTTTTGTTATAATTATTTTTCAATGACTCTTTCAAATCATTAGAGAAATCTTTTCTAAACTCCTCTTGTGCTAATCCTGTTCCTTTCCGTTTCATCACTTTATAGCGATTGCGATTTTCTAAGTATTCACCCACAGTTAAGTCATTTAAACCTGATTCTTGACTTTTAAGCTGTCTCGCAAAATGACTTTCAAGCTCTCGCTCTCTTCCTTTGAATTTCCCTTTAATTGTCTTACCGGGTTTAAAACAAGGTACTTTAAACCGCTTCATGGTATGTAGTGTTTTTGCCATTGCCTTGTCTAACTTTTTTAAAGGCAATTCATCTAAAATTTTGTCCGCATATTTACCAGGAATAGCAGTTACAGCCATCCCGCCCAAAGACGGATTAGAAACAAACTCTTTAACTCCATCAATTAAATCAACAACGGTTTCCACCGCGATTGAGACAGGATCGATATTTACAGAACTAATACCATCTAACTCAGGATTAGTGAGCATTTCCTCTATCGTGGGTGATGTTGCATTAATCGTTTCCCTTTTTACTCCGTGTTTCTCATATTCTGATAATTCTTTTTCTATTTTCTCTGGCTTAGGTGATTCTACTACTGGACGATAAGCCCCGCCTACTTGCCGTACTTTATTGTCTCCTAATTGGTGTTGCTTAATGAGATTATTAAAATGACCACGTAATGTAAAATCCACATCATATTTAATATTACCTGAAGGATCTAGAATGCCATCGTGAAACGGTAGTTGATCTATAAGTAAAATGTCATAATCATCTAAACGACTCATCAGTCTAGTTTGTTGATAATAAGCGCTTAATAAATAAGGGTGAACAACCTTAGGAATATCCTCATATGTTACTTGAAATAATGTTTTAATTTGATAATGAATCATTATATTTCATTCGTAATTTAACGTGAATAAATCGTATCAAAGTTTTAAAAATCAAATTAACTGAAAGACTAGTGATAATACCTAAATAAGAAAATAGTTGATTTCAGTTCCAAATGTTCTATTTAAGCCTGATTTTATTTTTTAATAAAAATGAATCAATTGTAGGATCAAGTAAAAAGACAATAAGTGTAGGGTGTGAGAGTGAGTAGGCTTTATTGGTTCAAATAGGTAAACAAACCCGAGTGCATAAATACTCTCGGGATCGTCGTTACACAGAATCTACTTAACGCTTATGCGACACCATGACCTTTTGATGCTACCCAAACGCGGTACCATTGCTCAGTATTCATTTGCAATGCAAGTGCGTTAACCGCTTCTTTTACTCTTTCGATTTTCCCTGAACCAATAAGTGCAACAGGATTTGATGGGTGTTTTAATACCCAAGCGAAAATCACTTGCTCAATTGAGGTAGCACCTAACTCTTCAGCTAGTTCAGTTAATGTATGACGTAAGCGTATTGCTTGCTCGGTTTGTTCACTAAAGATATTACCGCCCGCTAAACATGACCATGCCATTGGTCTAACACGGTATTGTTGTAGCTTGTCACATACACCGTTTTCTAGAACATCAAAGTTCATTGGGTTAATTTCAACTTGGTTTGTCACCAAAGGCATATCTAAACGTGATTGCAGTAAATCAAATTGAGAAGAAGTGAAGTTTGATACACCAAAGTGTTTAACTTTACCGCTTTGTTTTAACTCGGCGAAGGCTTCTGCAACGTGATCGGCATTCATTAAGAAATCAGGGCGATGCACTAATAATGTATCTAGCTGCTCTACACCTAAACGTTGTAATGAGTTGTTTGTTGAGTCTAAAATCGCTTGCTTACTGCTGTCATAATGAGAAACACGTTTTTCGCCATTTCCGGTAGCAATACCATTGATACCAAATTTAGATACGATCTCAATTTGATCACGCATTGTTGGATCAAGCTTTAGTGCCTCACCAAATAAGACCTCACAATTGCCAGCACTGTAAATTGCGGCATGGTCAACTGTTGTGATGCCCATTTCTACATGTGTTTTTAGAAAAGACAGACGCTCTTGTGCGTTCATTTCCCATGACTCTAAACGCCAATAACCTTGAATTAGATTAGAAAATGTAGGGCCTTCTGGTGCCATTAGTACTTTTTCAACATGACTCATAACAAACACTCATTAATGTGGGTAGGCCTCAATTATAACCACAATAGTGAAGATTGATTAAGTATTCATAAATGAAATGATTGTTCGTTATAAAAAACAATGCAAACATTCTTTTTGTTATAGCATAGAATATGAAGCCCTTTTGATATGGATATAAAAAATGCAGCAACATAAAAAGATAGAGTGTTTAATGCTATTTGTTGAGATTGCTCAGCAACTTAGTTTTACTAAAGCGGCAAAAAACTTATCAATATCTAAAGGGTATTTATCCGATCAAATAAAAAAGCTAGAAGCGGAATTTCAATGTGCTTTATTGGTGAGAACCACTCGGAGTGTTCGTTTAACGGCGGAAGGTGAAAAGATATTAGAGCAGGGAAAAAAGATCAAAGCGACCATGCTAGATTTAGATCGAAATGTTTATCAAACGCACAACAGCATTTCAGGAACACTACGCATTACCGCACCAACCTTATTTACAGAGCGATTTTTACTGGATATTTGTTTTGAGTTTAAATGTTTGTATCCAGACATCAATTTTGTGATTGATTCGAGCTATGTGAATTATGACTTGCACCATGATGATTTTGATTTGGCATTTCGTGCCACATTACATCCACCTGAAAATATGGTCGCGAAATTATTATTCTCTTATCAGCACTGTTTATGTGCCTCTCCTCAATATTTAGAGGAAAATGGTATTCCAAAGACAATTGACGATCTTTCAGCGCAGCAATGTTTGTCTGCTGTAGAAACCCAACTGTGGCCATTAAAATCCAAAGAGAGTGTTATTTCAGGTTGGTTAACTGTTAATGATCACCATCTTTTAAAACAACAAGCTTTAAATGGAAGGGGGATCATTCGTGTCGCTAACTATTATGTGGATCAAGAATTAGAAAATGGAACGCTGCAAAAAGTATTAGAAGATGAATTTGTTCAAGGCCAAAATATCTATTTGTTATACCCACAACTTATTTATCCGCCAGAAAAACTATCAACCTTTATTGCTTTTGTTCAAGAGAAGCTGAGGGATAGAAGGTATCATCTATAATTAGCCGCCAATATGACGGCTAATAATGGAGTGATTTAATCTTATTTAGACAGTTCAGCCGCGGTATCAACAAAAATACCTTGGATGTCTTTTGCTTCGCGCTCTGTTTGTCCGCCATGTTTTAGAAATGCAGAGATAATAGCAGCTGTTTTTTGCTCTTTAGCTCGCTCTAAAAAGTAACGTAATTCTAACTCTGCACCAGCGTCTTCATCTTTAATTGAAGCGGCAATGATCTCTTTGTACATCACGATATCACGCACTTCTAAGCTACTAATTACACCAAGAGTCATGGCTAAAAAGTTATCCATTTCAGCTTTAGGTACAAATTGGGTAATGATATTTAAATTCTCAGCTTGTTGCGCTGTAAAGTCATTACCTAATAGTAGAGCCTGTAATGCTTTGTTTTTACCCATTCTTCTTACGAACTGAACAGCACCTTGACCACCCGTAGGGATATTTACGTGAACTTCTGGTTGAGCAAATGCAGCATTCTCAGTGGCATAAGCAAGATCACACGCCATAACAAACTCATTACCGCCCCCACGAGCCACGCCATCAACTAAGGCAACAGATACTTGTTTCATCGCCTTGATGTTCATGATCATATGATTGAACTCAATAGACGCTGCTTGACCGCCTTGGGTGCCGTTAATCACATTAAGATCAAGGTGCGCTAAAAAGAAGGTTTCATGCAATGACTTAAACACAACCACTTTTGTATCTCGGTCATCTTTTAAAGAAAGAACATATTCATTAATTTCGTTGATTAGATTAATGGTCAATACATTCACTGGTGGATTGTTAATAGCAACGGTTGCGATACCATTTTGGTTAGTGATTGATAATGTTTTCATAATGTACTTCCTCTAAATCGCCTATCGGCTAGTTAAATATAGTTACGTGAGAGGGCGTCCTCTCCGCCAGTGAGATAACTATAAGCAACTCATTAGGTGAGAAAAATACCGTTACTGGCATAAGATTGATGTTAATATTGCACCAATACTGTTTTTATTTATTTTCATGAGGCTCAAATGGATTTTTCTAATCGTTTACTGTTATTGCTAGAAGTCACTGAACTTGGCTCTTTTACTAATGTTGCCGAGCAAAAGAACCTTGATCGCTCTGTTATCTCAAAGCAGATAAGTCGTTTAGAAGAAGAGTTAGGCGTTCGCTTACTTAACCGCACCACACGCTCGCTATCATTAACAGCAGCAGGTAATGAAATGGTGAGCCAAGCAAAATTATTACGTGACTTGCTTAATAACACTCATCGTTTAGCGCAGAATTACCATTCTGAGCCAAGAGGGATACTACGAATTACCAGCTCAATGATGTTTGGTCGTCAGTACGTTCAAGATGCTATTTCGGTTTTTCAGAAGCAGTACCCTGATGTGAAATGTGAGTTGAGATTAGAAGATAGAGTGGTTGATATCGTGCAAGAGGGCTTTGACATTGGCTTTCGTATTGGTAAACCAAAGAACTCCAGTTTGATTTCTCGTAAGATTGCCCGAAGCCGTTTATTAATCGTCGCTTCACCTGATTTTATTCAGGAACACGGTCAGATAAAGACAATTGAAAAGCTAGAATCATTACCTGCGACGATTTATGCCGTCCCTGGATTGCTCATTAATAAATTCAATTATCTTGATGAGAGCAATATCGAGCAGCAGTTTCATCTTAATACCGCTTACAAAGTGAATGATGTCGAGATGGTAGTTAAAAGTGCAGTGGCAGGAAATACGCTAGCAGTTGTTACTGCTCAAATGATTGAGGATGAAATCATGGAAGGTAAGCTTATTCCTATTATGACGCATTTGAATCTTGAAGATTTCGGAACCTTTTATGCTGTGTACCCACATCGAGATGCACCTATTAAAACTAAGTTATTTATTGATGTTTTAAAGTCAATTATTGGAGAGGCTTCACCGGTGTGGGATCAAAATATTCCGAACTTTGCAAAGTTGTATGGCGGTAATAAGTAAATAATGGGTCTGATTTTAAATCATGACCAATATGACTTAATGTGATTTTTAATCATAACTGTGTCATCTTATAGTTAATTCATCAAAGACAAAATGAGTGATACAAAGATGAATGTGATGAATCCTAAGAGAGCAATTATGGGCCTTGAAATAGTAGAAGTGTCAGCAGAGCATGACAAAGAATTAAGCCGTGTTATTAAATGCGTAGGCGAAGAATACGGAGCCGTCGGTGAGGGTTTTGGTCCATCGGATGCCGAAGTGGATGCGATGAGTTTGTCTTATACTAAAGAAAACCGCAGCCATTATTTGGTCGCGCTATTGGATGGAAAAGTCGTTGGTGGCTGTGGGCTTGCCCCATTTGGTAATGATCAAAATACCTGTGAATTGAAAAAACTGTTCTTGCTTGAAGAGAGCAGAGGACTCGGCCTTGGAAAGCAACTTGCTACCGCGTGTTTAGCGTTTGGCAAAGAGCAGGGCTTTACTCAGTGTTATCTTGATACACTTTCTAATATGGTCGCAGCGGTGCGATTGTATGAAAAACTAGGCTTTGAACATTTACCACAACCACTTGAAGAGACTCTTCATGGTGCGTGTGATGTTTGGATGCTAAAACAGCTGTAAATAAGAACTCAAGGATGAGGTATGAATAACTACAAACTGCTACGCCCGTTATACACATTGTTACAGACGCGAAGTTTGACTGAATCTGCGAGGCAATTAAATGTCACGCAATCAGCAATGAGTAGAACCTTAACTCAAATAAGATCCGCCTTTGATGATCCTATTTTGATTCGGGAGGGAAACCAGTTTGTAGTGAGTGAAAAAGGTGAGGCGTTATTGAAAAAACTGCCCTCAATATTGGCAACTCTTGATGGCTTATATGACGTAGAGATCTTCTCCCCTAAAGAGTGTACGCGAGAGTTTTCACTGGCTTACACCGCCTTTCTTTCTGAATCCATTGTTCCAGTTATATGTAAAAAAAATAGTGGCTCACGCACCTAATGCGTCGTTATATGCTCAGCTTTGGCAAGAACAACACATACAAGCGCTTTCTGACAATAAAATTGAGTTAGTTGCCTCCACGTTGGATCATTTCCCTGAAAATATTTATGGAAAAAAATTGATCGATGATGAGTACGTGATCATCATGTCTGATTCACATCCCTTAGCTAATCAGCCATTAAGTCAACAGGCTTACTTTGAATCAAAACATGTATTAGTTCATGGATTACGAGAGATGAAGCAGTACGTTGGTGAGTTATTTCAGCAGCATAAGAAAAAAAGAAAAGTGCTCGCAAAGACCCCATCATTTACTTCTGCCATAGAACTTGTATGCCAAACCGATGCGCTTGTAACGGCACCTCTGCATATCGCAGGTCAATTTGCCGATAAGCTACCAATTACAATTCAACCGTTGCCGTTTGAGCTTCCACTTCATAGTTATTATTTACTTTGGCACAGTAAATACCAGAATGACTCTGCTCATCGTTGGTTTAGAGAGCAAAGCTTCTTACTGTTACAGCTGCATTTAAAAGAGACGTATGAAGCGGGCCATCGTTATTTACATGCAATAAATGATAGTGAGGGATAACGATTAACTAGCCATCGTGGCTTATCGTTAAAGATCACGCCACCAAGCAGAGGTTTTCTGTGGTTTTGTAATGTTAAGTTTTTCCCCAATCATCGGTGTTACCAGTGATACATTCTTTTCTTCGCTTAATGCTGATACTTGTTCTAGGGGATCTTTCCAATCATGCAGTGCTAGATCAAAAGTACTGTTATGAATCGGCATCATGACCTTACCGTTAAGATCTAAATTCGCTTGCACACTTTGAGCAGGGAACATATGAATATCTGACCATAATTCGTTATACGCACCAGTTTCAATCATGGTTAAATCAAAAGGACCATACTTTTCACCAATCTCTTTAAAGCCAGAGAAGTAGCCAGAATCGCCACTGAAAAAGATATTCGCTTGTTTGCCCTTTATTGCCCAGCTTCCCCATAAGGTGCTGTTTTTATCAGTTAAACCACGGCCTGAGAAATGTTGAGTGGGTGCTAATGAAAATTCAATACCATTTAAGGTTGTAGATTGCCACCAATCAAGCTCAGTAATTTTATTCTCTGCGACCCCCCATTTTTGCAATAAAGCACCAACACGAAGAGGCACCACAAAATGCGCTACTTTATCGTTTAATAATTTAACGGCGTGTTTATCAAGGTGATCATAATGATCGTGACTAATAGCTACCACCTGAATAGCAGGAAGATCAGCAATAGAGATCGGCGTATTATGAAAACGTTTAGGGCCGACCCATTGAACAGGAGAGGCACGATCACTAAAAACAGGATCCGTTAATATCAAGTGCCCATCAAGCTTCACCAACACACTCGAATGTCCAAGGCGATATAACACCGCTTCTTGCTCTTGCATTAACTCATCAACAGAAATAGGTTGAACAGGTACGGCATTTTTTGGGATTGCTTCGGTACGAGTGGTTGAGATATACGCTTTTGCTATATCTAAAATATTACTCGCGCTGGTTGTGTATTCCATTTCACTGTTTTTAAATCGAATTGGCTCATTGCTTTTGTTTTGTTGAAAATAAGAAAACGTTAATGCCATGATGGAAACTCCGACTAAAGTGATTTTTTTGTTGTTAACCCAAGTGTACTTGTTGTTCATATTTACCCTCAATAAGTAAACTACACCGACTAGTTTACATTTAAAAAGTGAAAAGTAAACTGATTAGTGTAAAATAAAAAGAGGCAGTGTAGGCCGCTATCTACAAATTATAGTTTTTCCATAGGTATTTTTATGATTGAAAAGAAAAAAAGCAGAAGTGAATTAAAGCGTGAAGCGATTCTTACTGCGGCAAAAAAAGCATTTCAAGATGATGGAGTGCAAAATACCAGTATGGATAAGCTTGCGGCATTGGCTCAGGTATCAAAGCGAACGGTGTATAACCATTTTGAATCTAAAGAAGCCTTAGTGATGGAGCTTTTGTCGGATTTATGGAAAAACTCGATGGGAGAAATGGAGACTGAATTTTCCCAAGATATCAGTATTCAACATCAACTAGAACAACTACTATTTGCAGAATTAAATGTGATTGGTGATAAATCGTATTTAGATTTAGCGAAGGTTGCCTTTGGGCATTTTTTCTATAAACCTGAAGCGTTGCAGCAACAGATTGAGAAAATGTCAGAGCAAGAAACTGCGTTATCTCGTTGGTTGCAGGTGATGATGGACACACAACAGCTATCAATTAAAGATAAGCATAAAGCGAGTGTTCAATTGCATAGCTTACTTAAAGGAAGTGCATTTTGGCCGCAGCTTGTCGGCATGCGAAATGAGCTATCAGAACAAGAAAAACAAGAGCTAGTAGAAGATAGCGCGATGCTGTTTTTGAGTCGTTATGGCGTGGGTATAAGTCGGTAAGTTTTGTTTTTTAGATTAATAATCAAGTTGGGTTTTGTAGATTTTTTAAGGGGATGTGTAAGTCGTTTTTGGACAAAGACGTATTTCAAGTTAACCTAATAAATGTCCAGAAATAACTTTAGCAACTAAATCTCTACTACGTTCTTCCCTAATAGTGATAAAATCTCCACACCAGAATAACCGAGAAACTCTATGTTTATCCATCATGTTAACGACATCGACTGGCTAGTTATTACCGCTTTTGAAGAACTGAAAACTTTATTTATCGAAGAAGCAGGAGCTATCCCTTCTTGTTTATCTGTTGCCAGCGAATTGAGCCTAATTGCTCAAGCTAAGCGCACTTATGGATATTTGCCTACATTTAGTGGTGTAATCACTGATACTGGCACATTTCAAAGTCAGGATAACGAAGAAGATTTGAACCCACAGCTTGCCTGCCTAGTTGAAGGGCGTGGTCGTGTATTTATCTATCACGGCGGCTTTGTGGCTTTTGTGGATGACGAGCAAACCTTTATTACCCGAATTGACTGAATATTCTTTATGAGCTAATAAAAAATAACCCCACTTAAAAAAGCGGGGTTACTTGGATTCTGTTATTTCATGGGCTTTACACTCTGCGCTTTTTAAACGCGTGCCAGCCTGCACTTAAAATGGTTTTAAATACCACACCAAGCGCACTTAATTTAGGATCGGAATCTTTTCCATCAGCAATACGCCACATTTGGTGTTCGTACCACACCAATCCAACCATTCCGATTTTATCTAGCGCAGGTTTGCCAGTTGTTGGTACGGTTAGCGGCATTCCATGGTTTGGATTTTCCATTAATTTATTCGGAAAATCAGGATCAACTGCCATGGTTCGTGCTATGCCAATAAAGTCAGTCGCTGAGGTATTTAACGCCTCATTCATCGCTTGCGCAGAACGAAAACCACCAGTTACAACTAACGGTGTGTTAACTAGCTTTCTCACTTTTTCCATGTAATCCATAAAATAAGCTTCACGTTTAATGGTGCTTTCTTTTACTGGCGCTTGTTTATCTTTATCTCCCATCATTGATGGACTCTCGTAAGTTCCACCTGAGATTTCGATTAAATCGATACCGTTATCACTCAGAGTTTGCACAACTTGCATCGACTCTTCTTCAGTGAAGCCACCTTTCATAAAATCAGCACTATTAAGCTTAATTCCAACTGGGAAATCATCGCCAACTTCTTTACGAATGGCACGATATACTTCCAGTACAAAACGAAGTCGGTTTTCTAATGAACCGCCCCATTTGTCGTCACGTTGGTTATGTCTCGATGATAAAAATTGGCTGACAAGATAACCGTGAGCGCCATGTATCTGCACGCCGGTAAAGCCAGTTTGTTTTGCTAATTTAGCACTGGTGACGAATTTATTGATGATCTCGTAGATTTCACCATCAGTGAGTTCTCGTGGGGTATTAAAGCTTTTTTCTAATCCACGACCTAATGATATTGCAGAAGGGGCAACAGGATCGGCACATAAGAACTTAGGGATTTGTTTACCTGGATGGTTTAGCTGCATCCATATGTGTGAGTCATTTTGCTTGCCAGCATTTGCCCATTCACTAAATAATGCTAAGTTACTTTTCTCATCCAAAACTACATTTTTAGGCTCGCCAAGTGCGCTTCTATCTACCATTACGTTGCCAGTAATCGATAAACCAATGCCGCCTTTAGTCCAACGTTGATATAGGGTTGCCAAGCCAGAAGTAGGGTTGTGCTGCTTATCGCCCAGCTGTTCACTCATTGCTGATTTAAATAGGCGATTTTTAATGACTTGACCATTAGTAAGGGAGAAAGGTTTACTGAGAGTAATTGAATTCATGTTTGCTCTATGGTTATATTTTGCTGTATTTGGTAAGTGGTCTACTCTATTTTCGGGAAGAATAATACCCTTATTTTCGGTATCTATCTGAGCTTTTGTGATAGTTTGATATAAAAAAGTAGAGATAAAATAATGGTAGCACCACCTAGCATTTTTTGAGTTTCTAGCACTTCATTAAGTAAGGTTACACTGATCAGTAATGTCCAGATAGGCTCTAAGATCATAATCAGAGAGGCGGTTTCTATCTCTACCGAAAATTGCCCAAGGGTTTGAGCAAGATAACGAATGGCTGTTGCCACAATGGTTGAGATTAAAAACCAAAAGATAGCATGCTCTGTGAGTTCAAATGGTGTATGTGAATTGAATGATGCATATAAACAGCCACTAATTCCCACAACAAACATTTGAACGCAAATGGATAACAATGGTGTGATAGAACCAATAACGCGCTTGTTTAATACAAAGTGTAATGACAACAAAAGAGAAGAGAGCATAAACCCAAGTTGGCTTGGTTCCATTTTCCAACCATTTCCTAGGGTTAATAACATCATACCAAAAATAGAAATAGGCAAGGCTAACCAAAAGGCTTTGTTGGGTTTTTGACGAAATAGAATCCAGGCAATCAGAGGGGCAATTAGCATGGCTAAACTCATAATAAATGCGCCTTCTGCTAATGACGAAGTGATAGCAACAGCATACACCCAGACTTGCAGAGCAAGCGATAGCACTAAACCAACGCCAGTAAGCGCAAAGCCTTGTTTGATGGTTAAGTTGCGAAGTTGTTTATAACAAAAAGGAAGAAGTACTAAGCTTGCGAGCAGAAATCGTGTACCAATAAAAATATCGCCGGGAATGGTCATGACAACCATTTTTGATGCGCCCCAACCAATAGCGGCAAGAATAGTAGCGATGACGAGATAAAGGATTCCACGCATAGGTGCTTACTCTGAATATAAAAAGAAGAAAGCCAATATTACGTTATATAAAAAATAACCCCACTTAAATAAGCAGGGTTATATGATTTATTTTTGGACTCTAACTAGTAAGGCAATTGCGCTTGATACTCTGGGTAATCGGTTAGTCCTTGCTCTGCGCCACCGAATAACGTATTTGGATCATGCTCTGCCAGAGGGTAACCATGTTTAAGGCGATTTGGTAAATCAGGGTTAGCAACAAATGGACGACCAAAGCTGACCATATTTGCTAAACCGCTTGATAATGCGTGCTCTGCTTTTTCTGTATTGTAACGACCTGCGTAGATAATAGTGCCTTTGAACGCATCACGAATAGCTTCTTTAAATTCTGCAGGTGTATCTGGTGCATCGTCCCAATCCACTTCAGCAATGTGCATATACACCACGTTTAGTTTGTTCAGTAATACAGCTGCTTCAGTGTAAGTTGCAATCGGTGTTTTATCGACAGTGCCATTTAATGAAGTAAACGGAGCAAGACGAACACCAACGCGATCATGACCAATAGCATCAGTCATTGTCTCAGTCACTTCGCCTAAAAATCGCAGACGATTCTCGATAGAACCACCATATTCATCGGTACGGTTATTGGCTTCTGAATCAATGAATTGGTTAATTAAATATCCATTTGCAGCATGAAGCTCAATGCCATCAAAACCTGCCTCTATCGCATTAAGTGCAGCTTGACGATACTCTTCAACGACATCAGCAATGTCTTGTTTTGTCATTTCACGAGGTTCAACCACATCCACAAACCCCGGAGCATCAGTGCCATTATCAATAAACACTTTTACGTTTTCTGCTTTTAATGCGGACGATGAAATTGGCTGCTGACCACCGATATTATCAGGGTGAGTAACACGGCCAACGTGCCAAAGCTGAGCAAAAATAGCACCGCCTTTTGCATGCACTGCGTCGGTTACTTTTTTCCAACCTGCAATTTGTTCTTGAGAGTAGATACCCGGAGTCCATGCATAACCTTGCCCCATTTCAGAGATCTGAGTGCCCTCTGCAATGATAAGCCCCGCACTTGCTCGTTGTGCGTAATATTGCGCCATCATGTCATTAGCAACGTTGCCCGGTTGAGTAGCACGAGAACGAGTCATTGGTGGCATTACAATACGGTTTTTAAGCGTAAGGTTACCCAGTTGCATTGGTTGAAATAGTGCATTTGTCATGGTAAATCCTCTTTTTGCTTATGCGAAGGTTATTATTATTTTATTAATTAAAGTGATGTGGGTACTACCCTTGCCTAACTGACAGTTGTTATTTTTTATGGGAGTAAGATATATAAAAAAGAGGGTTTCATGAAATTATGATTTATTATTGTTTTAATAAAAAAATGTAATGATCTTTAACAGGGAGGGTGACATTTGAAATAGAATTTGACTGTCGATATGATTAAGACAAGAACTTTGGGTGCAGTAAGTAAACTAGGCTATCATGCATTACCCCTTAAATTTGATTGATGTCCTTATGCCTACCTTTTCTTTTTCACTGATCCCTACAGGGGTTAGATTCATGTTTCTTTCTGCGCTTGGATTTGCGCTCATGTCGGCGTGCGTAAAATACGTGAGTAATTACGGCATTCCAGTCTTTGAAATTGTGGCAGCAAGGGCGCTCGTTTCTTTGATCATTAGCTATGTAGATGTGAAGCGAAAAGGCATTTCGATATGGGGGAATAATAAACCCTTACTTCTTGCGCGTGGTTCAGTAGGCACGGCTGCGCTTATGTGTGTTTATTATGCAGTGACAACCTTACCTTTGGCTGAAGCCACTATCTTGCAATACGTTCATCCCATATTTACCGCATTACTTGGTGTACTTTTTCTGAAAGAACACATTCAAAAATCAACCATGATATGCATTGCTTTTTGTCTTGTTGGCTTATTTGTTATGGTTCAACCAAGTATGAACAGTGGCAGTACGAGTGAATTACCGACATTGAGCATTATTATTGCGTTATGTGGTGCTTTAGGAAGCTCGATTGCTTATGTGATAGTGAGAAAACTCAGTCAAACAGAAGACAGCTCAGTAATTATCTTTTATTTCCCATTAGTGGCGTTACCTATCTCAAGCGTGCTTATTTGGAATGACTTTGTATGGCCAAGTTTGTTCCTTACGATGATCCTGATTTTAATCGGCATCTTCACGCAAATTGGACAATATGGTTTGACTAAAGCAATGCAAACCCAAGCGGCGGGTAAAGCCTCTGCTTATTCTTATGTTCAGATTGTCTTTTCTGCGTTATTAGGTGTTTGGGTATTTAATGAAATGCCATCAATCTGGACGTATATCGGTGGTGGTTTGATTGTGACCGGTGCGCTAATTAATGTATTTGGTAAGCAGTCAGTCTTTATTCCTAAGAAAAATAACTCACTTAACTAAACGGAAGTTATTCGTACTGGTCAAATATGAGGTTTTTTACCCTGTAAATTATTTTTTTATTCATATATGACGTAATACATAGTATCATTATTATGTTTTTACCAAATATGAATAAATCAATCAGTTTTTTTATTCATATATTCATTTTTGATAAGAGGGTTGCTGTTATGGATACTAATGAAGCTCAAGTAAAGCTAACTTCGCTATATAATGAAATGCAGGGGCTTATCGATGAGATCACTGAATTAAAAACAAACCCAAGCAGTAAACTCCGTCTTGATCATCAGCATGCAGAGCTAGACAAAATACTTCTAGAAAAAAGAAAGCAATTGGGCATTTCAATTGAAGATCTTGAACTGCAAACAGATATTTCGTTTTCAACGATACAGCGGATCTTAAAAGACCCTCATAATGCCAAGTTATCTAATGTTCTTAGCATTTGTAATGAATTAGGAGTGAAGTTATGGATAGAAAAGTAAATGTCTATCTGTATAAGCAACTCGCAGGGATATTAACTCAAAAAGACAATTGCTTTACTTTTACTTATAGCGAGAGTTATCGAGGAAAACCACTGTCTTTAAGCTTTCCCCTAAAAGAGAAAAGCTTTACAGAAGAGTGCTTACATCCATTTTTTGCAAGCCTAGCCCCTGAAGGTTGGTTAAAAAAACGGTATTCAGAAATTCAAAAAATAGATGAAAACGATACGTTAGGCATGCTAATACAAAATGGAAATAACTTAATTGGGGCGGTTCGTTTAGAGAGGTTTGAAGAATAATGTATCCAGAAGATAAATGTTTAATCAGCCTGACTCCTTTAACAGATAAGAACCAGTTTCAAGATGAGTATACCAAAGCGGGAATCAAATACTTAACGGCTGATCCAACAACAATAATGCGCCTACCTTTTACACGTAGCGGATTTATTACGGATCAACCTAAAAAACAAAAAGGAATGAGTATTTCAGGGTATCAACCCAAGCTATCACTTGTTATCAATGAACAAAAATTTGAAGTCGTAGAAAACGAAGCGCAGTACATCCTTAAGCCATCACCAGAAGAGTTTCCTCATTTAGCCGAAAATGAGCACGCCACCATGCTAGTGATGAAAAATTTAGGCTTTGATATACCAGAGTTTGGGCTCGTTCGATTTAAAAAAGATGAGCAAGGTAATGAAGAGAAAGCATTTATCATTAAACGTTTTGATCGCAATGAAAACAAAGAACCGATCCATCAAGAGCAATTAGATGCGGCAATGAATATTGCGGAAAAGTACGGCAAAATCAAAGATGATGGTGAGAACTATGTGAGCTATGAGCGAATTTGGGATTTCCTTTCTGAAAACTTAGATAATACGCTAAAACTTAAAAAAGATTTTTTTCGCCGAGTATTTGTTGCTTATCTATTGGGTAATAATGATTTACACCTTAGAAACTTTGGGATACTTCGACCGGAAGTTGCAGAAGATAGTTTAGCCCCTATTTATGATTATGTATCAGTCGCGCCATATAAAGAATACATCAGTGATCGAATGGCATTGCCGCTGCTTAAATTAGAGGAAGGGGGAGAGGTGCAAAGCAATGGCTTTGAGAAGCACTCGCACTATACAGGCTATGATTTTATTCAGTTTGGTAACGCCATGAGTCTAAACCAAAAGATGACAATTAAGCTGATGGATGACGTACTAAAACATAAGGATCGTATTTTAAATATATATCGAGAAAGTTTTATGTCTAAAGAGCAATATAGTGCAATAGAGAAGTGGATAATTTCGATAGCGTTTTATGCACAAGACCGTGATGAGTATATTCCTTAACTCAACAATACAGTGATCTTGAAAGTGATACCAATTCTATTAATTATCTGATCATTATTCCTGGTTAAATAACTCAATAGTTGCGTTAAAAATTATTATTGTAGAATAACTACTTATAAGAATTTTTGCCTTACTCTTAAGTGATTTTCCTGCGTAATAAATAGATCACCTAATTAGTTACATTGGTATTAATATTTTTATTGTCAGCGAGTAACGCTACCCCTAAGAGAAGTAATTTGAAATAAAATCAATAAATGCACGAATGCGTTGAGGTTGGTGCTCACTATCTTTATAGACCATATACATAGGTAACTTCACCGTTTTATATTGGTCTAATATTTGCGTTAGTGAGCCCGATGTTAACTCGTGCTCTACCATCCATTTTGGCATTGCCGCCACGCCTTGACCTAGTTTTGCCATTTGAACCAGCATCTCTGGGCTGTCACTTCGTACTTTTTCTTTTATCTTAACTTTTGTTTCTTTTCCATCATTGAAGCGCCATAGGTTCGATGGTGTCGATAACGAATAGGTTAGGCACTGGTGTTGTGCTAAATCCTCTGCAATTTCGATAGTAGGATGTTTTTCTAAATAATCAGGAGACGCAAAATAGACGAGTTCATTATCCATTATCCATCTTGCTTTTAGCCCTGAATCTTTGAGATAGGCCGCCCGAATAGCTATATCTATATCGCTCTCAACCAAATCAACAAATTTATCCGATACCGATACATCAACAGAAAGCTCTGGATGTAAATTTAGGAATTCATTGAGTGGTACAGAGAGTTTTTGAACACTAAAAGCACTAGGAACAGATAGCTTTAAAGTACCAGAGATGGACGTTTGTTCCTGTCGTAATTGAGATTCAACAAGGTTCATTTCATCAGTAAGTTTCAGCGCTAAGCTTAAATATTGTTTACCACCTGTTGTTAGACTGATCGCACGGGCATGACGGTGAAATAAAGTAATGCCTACTTGTTGTTCAAGCCATGCAATCTTTTTACTGACCGCGCTCTGGGTTGTATTGAGTTCGTTTGCAGCAGCAGTAAATGTGCCTAAGCTAGCAACACGAGTAAAGACTTTTAAACAATCAAACTTATCCATAGTCATTCCTATTTGGAATAGTAATAAGCCTAATCTTAGTATTCTTCTATTCTAATTGGAATGCTTTAATGGCTCTATTGTTTATAGAGGAGTTAAATCATGTTGTTTATTCAAGGGGTATTAATCGCGTTTTTCTTGTTTGCTAGTTCAGTCAAAATATTTGGTTGGGTAAAGGCGATATTTGAACCACAACTTGCCTTCTTTTATCGTTATGGCCTGAACCGTGCGGCAATGTTTGCTGTGGGTGTTATTGAAGCCACAGGTGCTGTTGTGATGTTAGTGGGGATGTTTACAATAAACCCATTATTAAGTGCGATGGGTGCTAGTTTGATTACGCTAACATCCATTGGGGCGATGTTCTTTCATTTTCGATTTGATACTTGGAAAGACGCAGTCCCATCAATGGTGACGTTAGTGTTGTCTCTTATTATTGCGTTACCTTTATTAGAGAGATTGATTTAATTATTTCTGAATAAAAATGGTGCGACACTGTCGCACCATTTGAAGTATTTGATAGTAGCTACCTGATGATATTCAGTAATAGCTAAGTTCTAATTAAGCCCATCGTAAGAGGCTATGGCTTGTTTTAGTTGCTCAAAATCAGGGCTGCATAAATGCGGTTTGAGAGCATTGAATTTATTAGTAGACCATTCGTAAATTTTAAAAGACAACAGCTCTTCTATCATGGAAGGCTCAAAGCGATATTTCACGTGTTTTGCTGGAGAGCCTGCAACTACGCTGTATGGCTCAACATCTTTGGTTACTACGCTATTTGCGGCAATAACAGCACCTTCACCAATGGTTACGCCGGGCATGATCATTGCTCTCATGCCTAACCAAGCGCCGTCATGAATGTGAGTGTCGCCCTTGCTTGCATAAGAGTCGTCGATAAAGTCCATAAATGGGTATAAACAAAAACCAATCAGTTCTGTGGTTATGGTTTCCGCCCATTAAGATAATAACTTCAGCGGCGATACAGACGTAATCACCAATATGAAGTTTATCGATTTCCCATCTTGGCTCCCATTGACGGCTGATTTTATCTCCGTGTAAATACCGAACAACAGAGTCTTCAAAACCGTTATCCCAGCAATCACTGTAATAGCTATGGGTGCCTTTAATGTGAATGTTATTGTTGGTTACAACTTCATGAAGTAACTGAAACTTTGACCAGTGCTTTTCTTGCATAATAAACCTTTTAACTTATATAAAAATAATGGGGTTGGCATTAATTTAAAATAAGTCAGTGGATTCTAGGCTGTTTCAGTAGGGGGATAAGCTTCATGATTATTGTCCTTACAGTTTGAGTGGATAATAACACATTTTCACATTTACTTGTGTTGTTTCGAATATTGCGAATATTGACTTTATTTCGAATATTTCGGATACTGTAACTATTGTACAATTTGTACACATGAATATAGAGAGAATAAATATGAATGCAGCGATAAAGTTGCCAAGCGCAGAAGAAATAGCATTGGCTAAGCTTGGTAGTCAGGAGCTATCAGCCGTAATTGAAACCAATGGGGAAGCTCAAAGGATCAACGTTGTTGATAAATTAGGTAAATCTCATGAAGTAACGATACCTGCGAGCGCATTAAATATGATGATAGAGGTACTAACTCAATTAGGGCAAGGTAACTCTGTTAGCATTACACCTATTCATGCAGAACTAACAACACAAGAAGGGGCTGATATGTTAAATATGTCACGGCCTACATTTATTAAGCTTCTTGATTCGCAAGAAATTCCGTTTAGCCGTACAGGTAATCGTAGAAAAGTCGCGTTTGCCGATATTATGGAATATAAGGATCGTTTAGAAGAGCGTAGGCTTGCTTCACTTGCGGAATTGTCAGCATTAGATCAAGAGCTGAATATGGGGTATTAATGTCATCATATACAGTAATACTAGATGCGTGTGTTATGTATCCTGCTCCTCTTCGTAGTTACCTAATGTATTTAGCCAATACTGGTTTATTTAGAGCACGGTGGACAGATCAGATACATGATGAATGGATTCGTAATCTACTTATAAATAATCCTGACGTTAACCCTGCCAGTCTTGAAAGAATTAAAACACTAATGAATGCAAATGTTCCTGATTGTTTGGTTGAGGGATATGAACCTTTAATTGATGGACTTACTTTGCCGGATGTGGATGATAGGCATGTTGTTGCTGCTGCAATTAAAGGGCAAGCAGAGTCTATTATTACTTTTAATCTAAAGGATTTTCCATCAAAGGAGCTTGAGCCTTTGGGATTATCTGCAATACATCCTGATGAGTTTCTGTGTGATATGTTTGAATTAGATAATAGTGCGTGTGTTAAAGCTGCTCAACAGCAAAGAAGCTCATTGAAAAAACCACCAATGACCCAAGATGAGTTTTTAATTTGTTTGCAAAAACAGAGGCTTCCAAGTGTTTGTGTCAAAGTTAAAAAGCTTTAAGTTAATGCTGTAGTTTTAAATGATCGTTGTTTGGGTTTAACTAAAAATGACAAAACAAAAAAGGCATTAGCAACTTTGATTTTGCTAATGCCTAGAATTTGTATATTGAGCGTTATTAACGCTTATTCAACGTCACAATCAGTACAGCATTGTAGAGCGATTTCGTGCTCAAATACCGCTACCTCGCTACCATCTTTTAGCAACTCAGCGATTTCATCTGCAACTTCTTTCTCATCGTCTGCTTCAATTTGACCTTCTAGCTCTTCTTCAGAGTAACCGTAGAAATTCAGCAATAAGTAATCACGAGCTTCAGCTTTAGTACAAGTCACGTTTACTGAAAGATCAGCTTCAACGTTGCCTTGCTCGATAATTGCAGTCAATTGTGCTTGAACATCGTCTTTCATTGTTGCTGTTAACCAACCAAGATCAGTGTTTACTTTGGTTTTTTTACAGTCAAAACAAGGCAGTTTGTGAAAGTAATATTGAAAGTTAGTCATAGGTAATTTCTCTTTGAGTGTTGTATAGCAAGATTATGCGTATTTTTGAGGAAAATACTATCTTAAATTAGGTTACTATCCTGCAACTAATCTGTCTTGGGGAAAGGTAAATGGATAGAAACGAGTTAGTTACCTTGCTAATTTAGTAATCCGTGAATCATTTAAGTATTGTAAACCGAAAGTTGTGAATGCTTAAAGCAAATAGTAAACTCGTACTTAATTATATAGCTGGTAGTATAAAAACATTGAAGCGGATTAAGGGACTCTATGATTCATTTTATTGACCGATACGAAAAGCTGATAATTATTATGTTTTCAATGATACAAACTATAGTGATAGTGGCTAGTATATTCTTTGCAATAAATGAGTTTAAGGGCAAAGAAACCGACAACTATCATAATGTACGTGCAGAGTCCTGGGACATATATAAAAGTAATAAGAACACAATTTCAGCTTTAAGAGAATTCTGGCACTCGGTACCTTTGGATTATGATAAAAAGTCATATCATCGAGCGATAACTTTGTTCTATAGTCCCATTGAATCTGATGTGTTAGAAATGTACACAGAGTTTGAAATGTGCTTGAGAGTAGATCGTTGTAATGAAGAAATACTACTTGAACTGGCATGTTCTGATGCGATAAACGTAGCACGGATAATATATCAAGATCACGGAGATGTATTATTTTACGCTTATAGCGTAAATAAAAGCTCTGAATTACCTATTAACATGTTTCACTTTACTAAAAGATGCGTAGAAAAAGCCTCCTTTGTTGGTGATTTTGAGTGGTTAGAAAATTACCAAAAGCTAGTACTGAAACATTAACTATTAATTTAATCCTAGTACTGTAGATTATAAATTAGGTATGTTTCGTCTTATAAGAACGGTGTAAAGACTTTATTATTTTCAGTAGTGAATTGTTATTAACAGTATACGATTGGTAAGTTTTCTCCTCCCCCACAAATCATCACAAGAACACAATAAAACTGAAGCATAACTGTCATCTTTCATCCCTACTATGAGCATCACATTAACGGTTACTCATAACTAAATCATTAGGGAATAAGATGAAAAAGCAATTGATAACAGGTGTTCTAGCGTCAGTACTTTCAACGACAGCCATGGCAGAAACGAACATAACGTGGTGGCATGCAATGAGTGGTCAGCTAGGCGAAACAGTCAATACTATTGCTCGTGATTTTAATGCTTCACAAGATGAATACAAAATTACCCCAGTGTTTAAAGGCTCATACGTAGAAACCCTTACCGCAGGCATTGCCGCTTATCGTGCCGACCAAGCGCCGAACATTCTGCAAGTGGCCGATGTGGGCGCTGCAACCATCATCAATGCCCCTGGGGTTGCAAAACCTGTCGAAGATATTCTCGTTCAATCTGGCTATTCATTTAATAACAAAGACTACATAGCAGGGGTTCGTAACTTCTACGCAGACAGCAATGGCAAAATGATTGGTATGCCATTCAACAGCTCAACCCCAGTGCTTTATTACAACAAAGATATTCTTGCAAAAGCAGGGGTTGAAGCGCCTAAAACCTACGAAGAGCTAGAACAAGTCGCGAAAAAATTAAAAGCGCAAGGCTACGCTACTTTCTCACAATCTTTAACGCCTTGGATCATGTTCGAAAACTTCAAGTCTCGCCACAACCTTCCTGTTGCCAATAAAAACAATGGCTTTGATGCGCCTGCGACCAACATCATGATCAATACGCCAGACATGGCAATGCACTTTAACAAGCTAAAAGAGTGGTCAGACAAAGGGTATTACAAGTATTACGGCTCAGATTGGGATGCAAACCAACAACCATTTGAAAAAGAAAAAGTGGCGATGTGGTTAGGATCGTCAGGCTCATTTGGTGGGTTACGTAACCGTGTTGATTTTGAACTAGGTACAACGTATTTACCATATTGGAAATCAGTGAATGAAGAGGCAGGCCGTACCTTTATTGGTGGTGCTGCACTGTTTGCTATTGATGGAAAACCTAAAAAAGAACAGCAAGCGGTAGCAGCCTTCTTTAGTTATTTAACAAGCCCTGAGACACAAATGTTTTGGCATAAATCAACGGGTTATGTAACGGTCACTAAAGCCGCGTATGAACTAACAAAGAAATCAGGCTATTACCAAGATCAACCTGATGCAGAAGTGGGTGTAAAACAACTGAGCTTACCGGGTGGGGAATGGACGCGTGGTTACCGTTTAGGTTTCTACTCTCAAATCCAAGAAGTAATGCATCGTGAATTTGATAACGTATTTGCTGATCGAATTACGGTAGAAAAAGCACTCGCTAATATCGATAAAGAAAGCAAAGTGATGTTAAACCGTTTCGCGCGTTCTGTGCGATAACCAAGGTTTCACTGTGGCTGATTTAGGTTAGCCACAGTGACGTTTTTCTTTTTAATGTAGTAGGTTATAACAGTGGAACAACGACAACAATTTACCCACTCGGCGTTGCCTTATGCTCTTTTAGTACCACAAATCGCCATTATTGCTGTGTTCTTTTTCTATCCCGCAGCAGAAGCAGTTTATCTCTCATTTATGTTAGAAGACCCTTGGGGGTTGTCATCAACCTTTGTTGGTTTCGAGAATTACGACATTATTTTTAGCTCGGCAGAGTATTTAAGATCGATCTTTTTTACGGTTGGCTTTGCCATTGTGGTGTCATTTTTATCATTAGCCATCGCGCTTTTACTGGCGGTGAAAGCCAATAATATTTTGCATGGTAAGAGTGCTTATAAAATTACGCTCACTTGGGTCTATGCGGTTGCTCCTGCTGTGGCTGGTATTATGGGCGGCTTTATTTTTAACCCTCATATTGGTGTATTTACCGATATCTTTGCCAGTCTTGGTTGGGATTTTAGCTTATACACCAGTCCTTTTGATGCCACACTGACCTTAATTTTAGTCTCGGTGTGGAAGCAAGTCTCGGTTAACTTTATCTACTTTCTTGCAGGGCTACAGTCTATTTCTTATGCAGTGAATGAAGCGGCTATGTTGGATTGTGAAAGTGACCGCCGTCGATTCTGGACCATCACTTTTCCACTGCTTGCTCCTACGGGCTTTTTCTTATTAGTCATCAACTTAACTTATGCCTTTTTTGAGACCTTCGGCGTTATCGACACCTTAACGTCAGGCGGTCCGGGTGGGGGAACTACCTCATTGGTGTATAAAATTTATCGTGATGGCTTCATAGGAACAGACATTGGTGGCAGTGCGGCGCAGTCGGTAGTGTTACTGGTTTTAGTTCTAATGCTGACTTGGGTTCAATTTAAGTTTATTGAAAAGCGTGTGCACTATTAATTCAAAGAGATGTATTCGTACAACTGCAATGATGAGAATTTTATTATGAAACAGAATCAATGGTTCGATCATGTCATCCTGATATTAGGGGCGCTTTTTATGGTCATCCCTATTTGGCTAATTTTCGCTAGCTCGACTCACAACCCAAACACCATTATTAGTGATGGATTACAGTGGTGGCCGGGCAGTAACTTCCTTGAGGTTTACGGTGAGGTGTGGGACAAGAGCATCGGCTTTAGTACGGATGTGAATGCCAAATCAATGATCATTAACTCAATGGTAATGGGACTTGGTTTTGCGATTGGCAAGATCATTATTTCGATGATGGCAGCTTATGCCTTGGTCTATTTTCGTATGCCATTTGCGTCACTGTGGTTTTGGCTGATTTTTGTCACACTTCTTTTGCCATTAGAAGTTCGTATCATTCCTTCTTATGAGGTGGTTGCGAATTTAGGAATGTTAAATAGTTTTTCTGGGCTCATTTTACCTTTGATTGCTTCGGCAACCGCGACGTTTTTCTTTCGCCAATTTTTTAGAACCATCCCGAATGAATTACTAGAAGCGGCTCAACTTGATAATGCTGGACCCATCCGTTTTTTTCTCGATATTTTATTACCACTATCAAAAACCATGATCGCTGCGATTTTCATCATTATGTTTGTCGTGGGTTGGAACCAATATTTATGGCCAATCATGATGACCACAGATGAGAGTTACAACACTATCGTGATGGGCGTGAAACAGTTATTGAGTGACATAAGCCAAAGTAGTCAACCGCGTTACGACCAAGCCTTTGCTCTGGTTATATTTGCCATGTTGCCACCGATTTTAGTGGTTATTATTTTTCAGCGTTGGTTTGTGAAAGGCCTTGTTGAAACCGAGAAATAACCGTGCAGATGCGGTGATGAAACCGCATTGCCAATCCCCAATTTGTGAAGAGATAGACTATGTTAGCACTTAAAAATTTAGTAAAAACGTATGAGAATGGTCACCAAGCGGTAAAAGGTGTTTCTGTTGATATTAAGCAAGGTGAGTTCATTGTATTGGTTGGCCCGTCAGGCTGTGGTAAATCATCCATCTTGCGCTCTATCGCAGGATTAGAGTCGATCACTGGTGGCGAAATTGAGCTAAATCATCGTCGTATTGATACTGAAAAACCTGCCAGCCGTGACATTGCGATGGTGTTTCAAAACTATGCGTTATACCCACACATGACGGTGTATGACAACTTGGCTTATGGCCTAAAAAATCGTGGTGTTGATAAAGCTACGATCACATCAAAAATTGAAAAAGTGGCAGAAACCCTCAAGATCGCAGATTATCTAGATAGAAAGCCTGCAAAGTTATCAGGTGGGCAGCGTCAACGTGTTGCGATGGGACGTGCGATTGTACGTGATCCGCAGTTATTCTTATTTGATGAGCCGTTATCGAATCTAGATGCTTCTTTACGTGCGCATATGCGTTTAGAAATTAAAAAGCTGCAACGTGAGTTAGGCGTAACCAGTGTGTATGTGACTCATGATCAAGTGGAAGCGATGACCTTGGCTGATCGCATTATCGTGTTAAATCAAGGCGAGATTGAGCAAATAGGCACGCCATCAGAGGTGTATCACCAACCAGCGAGTACGTTTGTGGCGAGTTTTATTGGTAGCCCTGCGATGAATTTCCATCAAGCAGAAATTAAAAATGGCGTGATTAAGTTTGATCAACAAAGTGTGTTTCTTGCTGAATATGCCCATTTACCTGCTCAGATTATTCAACTTGGTATTAGACCTGAACACGCCTTGTTAGAGTCAGTAAATACAGGACTAAGCTTTCAACTAAGTGTGCAAGCGGTTGAACCTTTAGGGCCGAATCAATTAGTGCATGGCTTGGTTAATGGAAAAATATTTACAGCATTAACCCCAGAGTTAGATTTCGCAACTCAAGAATCGTTAACTTTGAATGTCGCAAGGCAGCACTTGCATCTGTTTGATGAGGCAGGGAAGCGCTTATTGGCTGATACAAATGTGTTAGCGCAAGCAAGCTAGCTCACTTTAATGCTGGCGAATACCAAGAGTCAATCAAACTTGCTTCATCTGATGTAATAGCGAACACTCCAACGGGCATGTTCTTAGACTTTATTGCTGTGAGTCTGAACGCACCAAAAGCGGAAGTCGCAGGCCTTGCTTCAACGTCGGTGTTTACCACCCAGATCTTGGAGAGCGTTATTATGGTGACGTGTCTAATGCGAATATGGCTAACATTGAAGTCGATAAGCTACCAAAAGTGGATTTTGAATTAATCATCAACAAAGCAGATTTCACAAAAGTCGTTCTTGGTGAGACAACCTTAGAGGCATTATTCAAATCTGGTCAAGCGGGTGTGAAAGGCGATGCATCGCTGTTAGAACAACTGGCGGGTTCACTAGATAAGTTTGATGGCATGTTTGAAATTCTACCAATGCCAAGAAAATAACATTTAATGAAAAAATCTCCCCTCAGTGGATAATGCAATGCCAGTCAGTTAAGTTGACTGGCATTTTTAGTTTGATGGAGTAGGGAAGCCTCTTAAAGTTGAAGAACTAGCTTTCCAATCGTATTACCACTTTCTAAATCTCGATGGGCATTTACGCCTTCTTCTAGCGCATAGATATTGTGAATTGGCATTTCAATCCTACCCTCTAATATCAAGTTTTCGATTGATTTTATCGCTGCGATATTGTCTTTTTGGTTATGTGTACCACCATTGAATAATTCGAACTTTATTGACTTCATAAATGCATTTTGCAGCGCTGTTTCTATATCGGGTGCTTGATTGCTTTCAGCGAATCCATACCAAATCAAATGACCATTATTTGCAAGAAGATCGATATCTCTTGCAATAGAACTTCCGCCAGTGGCATTGAAAATAGCATCTAAACCATCTGGGTATTCGCTTCTTATAATACTTTGCACATCGTCGTGCTTATAATTTAAAACACGATCGGCTCCCAATGAATATACATATTTTTTCTTTTTATCAGAGCCCACTAAAGCAATAACTTTATGGTGTTGAGCTTTAAGAAGTTGAACTAGAGTGCTTCCCACGCTTCCTGCTCCAGCATGAACAAGTACTTTTTGAACTGAGTTACTCAAACGCTGAGCCAAGAGAATAGCCGTTCGACCAGACATACTTATGCTGCTTGCTGCTAGAGGTGAAAGCGATACAGGGACAGCTAGCTCCCACTCTAATGAGTTGGTAGTGTCGACAACAACGTACTCAGCGTAGGATTGACTGGCCGAAAATGCGACAAGTTGTCCTTTTTCGTAACCACTGACTTTAGCCCCCACCTCTTCAATAATACCTGAACCTTCCATCCCTAAGGTGAAAGGAGGTGTGGGTAACCCAGGGAAAGCACCTTTACGAATGTACGTATCTGCTAAGTTAATTCCGCTATAAGTCACTTTAATTAATAGCTGGTTATCATTTATTTTTGGCTTTTCAAAGTAGTTTATAGCCAACACTTCTGGGCTTCCAAATTCAGTTACTTGTAGAGCTCTCATTTTCTATTTCCTTAGATAATTTTTAAGATCTGATATAGGTGACTAATCTTTAGAAGCCATTTGGGTTGTCGATGATATAAAGCCAACCACCATCAGAATATTTCATCACTTCTAGAGCCATTCCTGTTTGAACATTAGGGATTTCCCAATCGGAACGAATAAGTGCGGTGTCGCCATTGATATGAATAGATACGCCGTGTGTGAGCATTTCGACGTCACCTTGCATATAGCCTTTCAAAGTCTGTGCGATAGCATCTTTTCCTCTAGCAAGGTTACCTTCAGCATCTAAGATGAATACGGCATCTTCGTGGAATAATGTCGCGAGTCCAGTCGTATCTTTATTTGAAAAATACTCTGCAAATAATTGGTGTAATTCACTAGGTGTTTGCGGTTTTGTGTAATCTGTCGATCCGTAAGATAAAAAAGAGAGAGCGCTTAAAGCAATCAACCATGCGGCTTTCATAGTGTTTCCTTAATTTGAATGTTCTGTAAAGATAGTGTGATATTATTAGAGTTAGTTACTAAAAGAAATTAGGTACTAAAAAGTAACTAATTACCTTAAAGTAACCTAAGAAGGTGCGCCAATTTTTTAAAATGCAATATGAACAAATGAAAGGAGTGGGCTATGAGCCAGCAAGGTAAGCAACCCGAGGGCTATTGTAGTGTGGATCGATACTTAACGTTGATCTCTACAAAGTGGACTGCACATATTGTTTGGTTAGTTGGTCAGCATAAAGAAATGCGGTTTGGGCAAATACAAAAGCAACTCGCCTTGGTGTCTAGCAAAGTACTTAGTGAGCGATTAAAACTGTTAACAGGAGAAGGTTTTGTTTGGAGAAGACAAGAACAGACGATTCCTGTAACGGTGTATTATGGGTTGACGCCAAAAGGAGAAGAACTGGCAGAGATTATCGATATTATCGTAAAAAAATCTGATGACTGGGATAGGTGATCTGCACTAGACAATGTAGAGAGCAACTCGGTCAAACGTCCATCATCTAGTATAACAGATTAAATACTCTAGCTTAGAAAGGGGCAATAGCAAATCAGCTATTACCCCTGCGCTTAAATAATGTTAACCCTACACCTCTCCAGCCACCGCGCATTGGCCTTCAATCATTACCTTCTGTTTCTTCTCTAGTATTTCAAACACAATCAACAACACAGCTGCTATAACAGCACCAACAAAGCACAAATACAGCGCGCTGTAGTAGTTATATAACTCACCCACAACACCAACCAAAACACTTGATACCAACACACTGATGTTCAACATGTTAGAGAACAGGGTAGAGGCCGTACCTAATCGGTCTTTCATCATGTCTTGCAGTGCGACCATTCCTAACGTTGCACATACACCAATGAAGAAGCCATTAAGTATTTGGGCAATCAGCATGCCTGTAAAGCTGGTGGTTGATAGCATAACAAGAAAGAACATAGCACCAGATATCACGCCAAGTGTCATTACTCTGGTTGTGCCCATTCTCTCTGCCATTTTTCCTGCACCAAGCATTACAGGGATCTCGCAAGCTGCCGCCATACCAAACATTAAGCCTAGCCAACTTACATCGACTTGTAGCTCTTTTGAAAGATATAGAGGCATACTGGTGATATACAAGTTGTTGGCAGAGAAAGCACAAACAATGATAAAGCAATAGAATATAACCATGCGTCCTAACGGTTTATTTTCAACAATTGCAGCGGTTCGCTCTTCTTTGGTGACGACATTATCGGGAATGAATTTAGCGATGATGAGGATTGCGATAGAGACCGTAATGGCTGATACCGCAAACGTGGCACTAAAGCCAAATTGTGCTTTAAGCATAAATGCCGCAGGCGGACCAAATACCCACGCAATGGCAAGACCCGCACGCATCTTGGCTAAAAAACTGGTGCTGTTGGCAACGTGTCTGTCACCATATTCTCGACCTAGAGCAAACAGTTGACCAAAAGAAGCGCCACTGACGCTACCAAAGACCACGGCCATCGTAATTGCTAACCAATAATCACGAATAACGGTAAAACTGGCAACCAAAATTAAGTAGCTTGCTAAAGAGACAATCAGAATGGTTTTACGGTTCCAATGCGTGTCTGAGCGTTTGGCAATAAACTGAGATACGATCACTGAACTGCTGACAGCTAGCGTCATATACAGACTTAACATCATTGGTGATGCGCCTAACTCCTCTACAATAAATAAGCTTGATAGTGGGTAAAAAAACGCACTACAAAGGCCAGTAATAAAGGCGGTGAAAATAAACAAAAATGTCTTCTTGTTTTGAGGCATAGTGAAACTCCAGTGTACGAAATAGGGGTTGGTTAGAACGTTTTATTTATGGGTAGTCTACTCAATGATCGAGGAGGTAATTGATGTTATTCGAGCTACCTCTAATACTATTCATTCATTTTATAGGGTCTCTTTGACAGGCAAGACTCATCGCGATAGCCTGACATCTTACCCATATTCAGGAGTGGCAATGAAACCGTTTAAAGAGCATATCCAAGATCAGCCCAGTTTTGATTGGTTATTTAGGGAGTTTCATTGCAGTGTTAAAGAGAGTGAATTTACCTGCTCTTGGCATTATCATTCTGAATATGAATTGGTGTTATATCTTGATCCTGAAGAAGAATTTCAAGGTAATTACTTTGCTGGAGATTCCATTGGGGAGATTAATCACAATACCCTGTTACTTTACGGTCCAGGATTACCGCACATGGTGGCTGGGCGAAGTATAAAATCAGAGCGTTTGAACAATCACCATACCGTTATCGTGTGGTTTGCACATCATTGGGTAGAGCGTTTACAGGCGGTGTTGCCAGAGGCGAGAAACATTAAACGATTGTTGGATAACTCGGCATATGGTCTTTCTTTTAGCTTAGATCTTGCGAAAAAAATATCTAGATTGCTTAGTGAAATAAAAGGATTAGATCGCCACTATCAAGCGATAAAAATTATCGAAGTGTTGATCTGTCTTTCAGATGATATTGCGGCAAAAAAGTTATCAACGACACCTTATCGTATTAAGCAGGTATCAGAAGATTCAGAAGTAAATCAACGTATTGAGCGAGCGTCTCGCTATATCGAAAATCATCATGGCGATGGAATTAAAATTGCTGATCTGTGCAAGAAATTACACATGAGTGAAAGCTCGGCTTATCGAATGTTTGAGAAGCATTATGGAATGAGTTTTTCTGATCATCTAAAGCAATATCGTATTGGTAAAGCGTGTGAGCTGTTAGCGAGTACTAACTTTCCTATCGCATTAGTGGCAGAAAAAACGGGATTTAAAAATATTTCTAACTTTAATCGCCAATTTAAAGAGTTAAAAAATATGACGCCGACAGAGTTTCGACGTCGATTTAATTAGTATTGATATTACCAGTAAGCCGTTATATTAGTTTCTGAAATTATCAATTATAGGCTCTGGCTACGCGACCATTACTGTTTAATATATAACTACTAATATAAGCTGGGATAAAAACAGATTGTCCCTTAGCCAATACCATTTTTTCCCCATTTTGGCTGTGTAATTCTAAATCACTGTCTATCGCCATTAGTATTTCAGCGCCGTGGGTTCCGATTTGGGTTTCTTTGGGTGAATGAATAATAGCGAAATTAAAGTCATTAACCGGAATGTTGTAGTTATCGTGTAGGTTATCTTTCTGTGGTGATAAAATCAGTTCATCAAAGGCAATTGGCACAAAATTAGTACATTCGACAAGCTCATTAACATCAATATGTTTTGGCGTTAATCCTGCTCGCAATACATTATCAGAATTCGCCATTATCTCTAATCCAGTTCCTTTTATATAAGCGTGTGGTGTATTCGCACTTAAATACATGGCTTCGCCTGATTGTAAGGTGATTACATTAAGAAGTAGCGGTGAAAAAAGTCCAACATCATAAGGATATTGATGGTTTAGCTCTGTGATTAAGGCAAACTCAGCTTGATCTTGATGAGTTTTAGAATAGCTCAATAGCTGGTCTAGAGCATTGTGTTTTCTCTGTTCACTTAGCGTTAATAATCCATTAAAAAATGCCTTTAATCCTTGCGGTGTAAGTGCGTGACTAAAATCATCCACTAGATCTGCTAACTCAACAATATGTAAGTCAGTGAAGAATTCTATAATCTCATCGTATGCACGAAACCCATTCATTGCTTGATAGTTAGTGAGTGCGTAAACCAATTCCGGTTTATGATTATCATCTTTATAGTTTCGATGATCGGCAGTGAGCGGGATCCCTGCTTGTTCTTCTTGTTCGAACCCCTTCTTTGCTTGGCTCTTGCTTGGATGAACTTGAATTGATAACGCTTTATCTGCCGCTAGAATTTTAAATAAAAAAGGTAGGTCACCAAATTTTTGGGCAATATCAGAAGATAGATAAGCCGATTTATTGGAATTGATTAGCTCTGATAAAGGTATTGGGTGCTGATCAAATGTCACCATTGAACAACCTTGAGGGTGAGTTCCCATCCATACTTCAGCTTGTGGTTGCTGTGATTCATTTTCAAAACCAAATAGCTCATGAATAGAAGATGTACTTCCCCATGCATAGTTTTGAATTTTGTTTTCCATCGGGAAGAAGGAATGAAGTGATAAATGGTTTGATGACATGAATTTTCCCGTAGTTGATTCTTCGAATTGGTTCGGAAGAAAGTGATTTCAGTGGTATTGGGTTAGCTGAAATACTAGAGAAAACAAAGAGCCTACACATGAGATAGGGTCTTAGAATTGTTAGGAAAAATTCTTAGAAATGGAGTGGAGATATAAAAAGCGTGAAAAGAGTCACATTGCTGATGTGATGTAGAATTAAGAGCGTAATGTCTTATTGTCCAACTTGAGTAAATCGCAAGTTTGTAACGATATACTCAAGTTGGTGTAATTGTGATGGAGTGTTTATAAATGAGGTTTTGTATCCATTGTTTTCTGGGGCGATTGAGCTTGTAAGAAGGGTAAAAGAAGAAGCCCTATTACAGCAGCGCACGTCGAAATAGTAACGAAGAAGCCTGTCCAGCCATAGGTTTCTAAAATGAGAGCCAATGGATAACCAGATAATGCTGCCCCCATATAAGCAAATAGACCAACAAAACCAGTCGCTGCTCCTGCGGAATCTTTGTGCGAGCATTCTGCTGCCGCCATACCAATTAACATTTGAGGTCCAAAGACAAAAAAGCCTATACAGAAAAGTCCGGCGGCTTGAAAAACAAAGTTAGTCAAAGGCATTAACCACAACGCAGACACCGATAAGAAGATCCCAATTGCAAACAAGATATTCATTGGTCCACGGTTGCCTGCAAATAATTTGTCAGAACCCCAACCCGCAACGAGCGATCCAATAAACCCACCAATTTCAAATAGGGATAACGCAGCGTTAGCATTGATTAAACTGTAGTTATGCTCTTCGGTTAAATATAAATTTCCCCAATCATTAACAGCAGTTCTCACGATATAAACCAACACATAACTAAAAGCGAGTAACCAAATGTACTTATTACTAAATACATAGGTTTTTAATATTTCTCGATAACTTAGCCCTTGCCCATGATTTTCTTGGGCTAATTCTAAAGGATCATTTCGCCACTTTCCTACGCTAGGTAATCCCATCGTTGTTGGTTTATCGCGTAAACGCCAACACACAATTAACCCAATAATAATGCCTATGATACCGGGCCAAATAAAGCCCGCTCGCCAGCTATAGTGCAAAGTAAGATAACCAACCAAAATTGGGATAAGCGCACCACCAATATTATGTGCAGTGTTCCATGTTGCCCAGCGAAACCCACGCTCTGATCGTGAATACCAAGTAGTTAGAAGTTTGGAACATGAGGGCCATCCCCAGCCTTGAAACCATGCATTCAGCATCCAAAGAGAGATAAAGGCCATTAAAGAGCTAGAAAAACCAAAAGCGATATTAATTATCCCTGTCGCTATTAAGCCGATACCCATAAAATAGCGCGGGTTTGAGCGATCAGAAATCGTACCAGAGATAAATTTTGAAAGACCATAAGTGATATAGAAAAGGGTGCCAATTAAGCCTATATCCCCTTTATCTAAACCTAGATCGGTGATCATTGCAGGGGCGGCATAGTTAAAGGTTTTACGGGTAAAGTAAAATCCGGCATACCCAACGTACATCCCTAGCATGATATGCAAACGCCAGTAACGATAGCTTTGATTAACCTTTTCTTCACTTAGTTGTGCGGTATTTGAGGTGGTTGAGCGTAAAAATCCAAACATATCTATACTCACACTTTAGGTAATGCAATACTGATTTTAGTACCAGAAAGCGGGGTGTTTGAGTTAATTAGCATTTTTCCTCCAAGAGCTTGAACACGTTCTTGCATACCGCGAACGCCCATTCCTTTCATTAAGTCTTGTGCTTTAAAACCAATGCCATTATCAGAAATTAAAAGCGTGACTTGATTATCAAGAGTGAGCGTAATATGGATCTCACTGGCCTCTGCATATTTATAAGCGTTGTTTAATGACTCTTGGCATAAACGAAAAATGGTGACTTTGAGTGTGTCACTTAAACACATGTAATCACCCTGCCAATTCAAGTTGATATCAATACCATGATCAGAAAATTCCATTTCTCGAATAAGCTGCTCAACAGATTCTTTGAGATCGAGATCATCCAACATCTTTGGTCTTAGTTTCGTTAATAATCGTTTAGTGGTGTCATATACATTTAAGGAAAGTGTTTCTATCGTATCAGCACAACGAACACTCATCTCGGCGGCATCAATACGTTTTATGATGTTTGCCTGAGTTCGTATTGCGGTAATATTCTGACCAATTTCATCATGTAATTCACGAGCAATATCACGACGTACCGATTCTTCAGCGGTAATTAATTGGCGAGAGAGGTTTTGATTGCGTGAAAGCTCACTGCGTAGTTTATGGTTTAAATCTTTTTGTTTCTGCACCGCTAAACCAAGCAATATACCTGTAATGGTTTGTGCAGAAAGAGATAATAGTAAGTCGGTAATTTCTAATTTAGATACGCCACTATGAGCTGCTATTAATGCGACGCTATTGAAGAGTGTGGCTAATAATGCACCTTGCCAACCGTAACGAACAGCAAGCAATATAATAGGGATCGCCATACAAAAAGGAGCAAAGCGTCTTAACTTCTTCAGGCAAGCTCGTCTGTATAACAATACTGGCAATAAATAACAGGCTATACAGCGCAATATGACGAATTTTAAATTCAACAACGGTATTTATTAAGTAAGAACTTAGTGGCACCCATTTGTTTTGGAAGAGGTAATTCCAGACTAAATAACACATAGGGACTAACATAAGACCACCAGTGATACTGACTAACCACACCATATAAATCGAAGAGACATGGAAACCAACGGCAGAAAGATTAATAAAAGCCATGATAATGATAACGCTTGTCATGACTAATAGATGGCGATTTTGATCACCGTAGTAATAACGTTTGGCCAATAAGGTCACAGGGATACTTAATGCACTGGCAATGAGGACGGTTAACCACTGAGGCTCATTAAGTAAAAGAGCGAGAGCAATCGTCAGGCCCCACTCCGCAATGTAAATGGCAGGCCAGTATCTTGTTCGTGTGTGCAGTGTCATCCCTAATCGTAAAGAAAAAGGAAACAACAAAATAGCCAGTTCAGGATCGTTAATGAAATAGTAGGCAATGACCCACAAGCAAAACCATGAACAACCAGCCATAAAAATGCCACAAACAGAAGTGGCTAAATAAGTTCGCATTAGTAAGCGTCTTGAGAGAATAGTTTGGCTAACTCAACGTTGTTTTTAACGCTCAGTTTATCCATCGCGTTGGCACGGTGCACATGGACGGTTTTATGGCTTAGCCCCAATTCTGTTGCGATAGACTTAACATCTAACCCATTAGCAAGTAATTGACATACTTCGTTTTCTCGACGAGTTAACTGGCTGAGTGATGTGTTTCTTTTTACTGGTGTTGCGAGTTTTATTGCAATGTCAGGAGTAAGATAACATCCCCCGTTTGCTCCTGTTCGAACCGCTTGGATTAGCTCATCAGGGCTGCAACGTTTACTTAAATAGCCTTTTGCTCCCAGTTCTAAAGACTTTTCAACCATAGCGGGAGAGTCATGAACACTGAGCATAATACTGGCGATGCCAGAGGGAATATCTTCGAGCAGGCTTAAACCACTTTCATCCTGCATTGAAATATCTAGGATAACGACGTCTGGATGACAACTTGGTAGTCCGAAACGAGCTTCTGCAGCAGAGCTGAATTCACCAACCACAGAGATATCAGATTCTAGGCTGAGTAATTGGGCGAAACCAGAACGGACAATGACGTGGTCATCAACAAGTGCAACATTAATCATGATATTAACCAGAGTGTAGAGTGAGAAACGAAATAAACTCCAGCGATAGGAGTGATAATAGAATCAATATTAAGACAGAATAATGATACTTAATTGAAAGGGTGATTTGTATGATCTCGCGCGCTTTACGTGAGTTAAGCGCGCGAAAATTGATTACGCTTGTTGTGCAGCTAAGTGCAGTTTTTTAGCGTGACGGATCTTTTTCTCTTCAGCGATAGCAACGAAAAGAAGTAAGACAATACAAATCGCGGCGGAGGTATCTAATGCGGCGAAAGTACCTTCCCAGCCAGTTAAGCCGAAGATAGGCGTGCCATCGGCAATCATACCAAGGCCTAGTTTTGCAAAGCTGTCACCAATTAAGTAAGCGAAGGTGCCTTTAACACCATCAGCAACACTGATCGCTTTTTTAGGAACAAAACCAACAGCAGCAACACCAATCAATAATTGAGGACCAAACACTAAGAAACCAAGAATAAAGAGTGAACCAAGGTACATGAATTCGCTCGTCGCATTTTGATAGAACTCAAGCGATACAATGATAAGACCAAGAGAGACACAAGCCACCAAAGCACGGCGGCCATTAGCGAGATCGGATAAATAGCCCCACATTAGCGTACCAACAAGTGCTCCAACTTCAAACAAAGTGAAGCCTGTGATAGCGGTTTCTTTTGATAGGCCAAGTTCTTGGTATGCGTACACGGTTGACCATTGATCGATACCGATACGAACAATGTATAAGAAAATGTTAGCGAAGCAGAGTAACCAGATCACTTTGTTTTTAAGTACGTACTCAACAAAGATCTCTTTTTTCGTCATGTGGTTTTCTTCAGCGATGGTATCTTCTTCACTGATTTCTTCGTCAAAAAGCTCTTCTACCGTACCTAAACCGTAAGCTTCTGGAGAATCATTACCAAAGCGCATCCCAATAAAACCAACGATGATCGCGATAATAGAAGGAAAAACGAACATACCAACAACGCTGCCATTAAAAAAGTAGTTAGCACCAAATAGAGCGACACCAGCAGCACCAGCACCACCGACATTATGGGACATGTTCCACAGGCCTAAATATGAACCGCGTTTATTACGTGGCGTCCATTTAGTGATGGTGGAATAACTTGATGGGCCACCCGTACTTTGGAAGAAACCGCTCAGAGCGTAAAAGGCAACCATCATGAATAAACTGGCACTGCCACCGCCCATGCTGAAGCTGAAACCTAGCATCGCTAAACCAGAAAGAATAAGCATGAAAGGCAAGAATTGTTTGGTGTTTTTACCATCGGCATAATAGGACACAACGGTTTTACCAATACCGTAAGTGATTGAAAATCCAAGACCAATTAAGCCAAGTTCTGTCATCGATAAACCGTAAGTTGAAATCATGTCGTTTTGTGCGACATTGAAGTTCTTACGAATTAAATACATGGTTAGATAACCAATAAACACGACTAAGTAAGATTGTAGGAAAGGTTTAAACCACATCTTTCTTCTGACTTCTACCGGAAGATCTAGCGTCGGTTTTCTAACCTGCTCTAAGAACTTTAACATTGTGAACTCTCTTATAATGTATGAGGGGATGCATGAGGGGTTAACCAATAATGCTCTCTTGTTATATTGAAATAATAGAGTTCTAAAGAAAAAGGCACATGAGAGAGGGTCTTAGAATGACTAGGAAAAATTCCTAGATATAAGATAAGTGTATTGAAAGCGTGAAAAGAGTCACATTGTAAATAGTTGTATAGGAAAAAGTCATTGTTAACGTCATTGAAGTAGGTTAATTGGCTGATTTATTCATAATAAGGTTAAATATTGGACTAAAGGTATAAGTTTTTTACTTTGAGATTGATTCTCAATACATTCACAGACAAAATGCATTAACTATCCATTTATCAATATACCTTCTATGTGCGCAATCTTTTCTCAACAATCAACAGAAAATTATCAGCTTGTTACTCGTTCGATTCGACTTGATGGACATGTAACCAGTGTAAAGCTTGAAGTAAGTTTTTGGCTGATCCTTGAAGAGATTGCTCGTTATCAAGATCTGACCGTTCCTCGTTTTATTTCCACAATACATAAGGAAGCTTTAGAGCATAATGGTGAAATAGCCAATTTCGCCTCTTTGCTTAGGTGTGCTTGTTTACTTTATTCTCGTAACCCACAATATGTATTGGATATGGCGGCGCAACAACGAAATCAGAGTGTTTTGTAAAATGTGTATTGTTGTACTCAGGTACTACCATTTAGTTTCTTTCTTAGGGTATTCTCCTTAGCTCCCATGAAGGAAATACTACGGTTGATATCAGCTCCGATTGGTATCAATTTTGTTGGTAGTTTTCTTTCTATAATTGTCCTGATGGATACACTCTTAGAGAATAGAAAATGATCAATTTAACAGCACAATTTTATGCAAAAGTAGGACAAGAAGAAAAATTGCATCAATTACTTAGTGCAATGCTTATACCAACACGAAATGAAACTGGTTGTATTCGCTATTGCTTGTTCCAAGATCAAGCGGATAATCGAAAATTTTTATTTCAAGAGCAATTTTCAGACCAAGCAGCCTTTGATGAACATTGTAAAGAAGCGCATTTTATTAGCTTACTTGAAAACTTGAATGGGGTGATTGAAGAAGAACCTAGTATTACTTTCTATCAAAGTATAGAAGTTTAAAGGACAAAGGCGTTCACATAGAGCGCCTTAATTTAATACATAAATTAAACCGATTTAAATAACGTTCACTTTTCCCAAGAGTTGAGGTTCATTGGAACGATCATGAAAACAGTTAATTAGTTTATTTTTTTCAGTATAAACAACGAGAAAATCAATAAGTTCATGCATTGAAATAGCTCTTACACCTAAATCGATTACGCAACCAGCATGATGCCGATTAAAATCTGAACCAACTCGAATAATTAATTTATCAGGGCTAATAAGCTGCTTTACACGTTGTAATAATGAGCGGACTTGATTTTTACGTTTGGTTTTATCTCTAAAAATAGCGGTTTGAACTGGTACATTGACAAAACTAATATCACAGTCTGACTTTTGTGTTGCCGCTTTTATGTGGCTTCCCAACGCAATAGCATCTGTGGTAAGTCCTTTAACTAAACTAAAGCCTGTAGCATCACTACTGGTTGCTGCGGATTTATTTTTAGCAAGTGGGGAGAATTGGCTTGCCCCTTTTTCTAAGAGAGTATTTGCAGCTTTACCAAACAGTTCAGCGTTATTGCTACCGATAGACCCGTTCAATGCATTCTTTAATACTGGAACAGTCGTATTTGCGAAACCAGCGGTTGCCCCTATCATTACTAGATGACCCACATTATTTATTGCGGCATTAGCTAGAGGGTAGGCTGTAATACTATTCAGTTCCTTACTACTGCGATTGATCCAAATTTTAATGCTTTGATATCTATTTGTGACATAAAGATACTTATCTTGTTTAGTTTCAATGTGATTAAGTTCTGCAATTACAGATTCAATAACACCAGACATAAACATATCTTTTACTGACACATCATAAGCCGGTTTATGTAAGTTTCTAATTGGTAGTGAACCTCGAACCGCTATCCCCATTCTTTTGTCTGAGGTACATCCGTTCATTTCATAACAGACCGTTGCTTCATCTAGTTGCCATGGTAATTTCATATTCATCTTCCCTAATTGGTTTTTATAAAATAGTAGCAGAGTTCAAAATATGACGGTAGTTGATAGTTCTACAATGGTTCCATTTTTTAAAAGAATATATGCTGTAATTTCCTATTCTTCTGGTGGGATTAATTGTTATATGCTTTGAAACTAGGGTATGTAGTATTTCTTTTGGCGAAAAAGGCAATCAATACCGCAAGTATTTTATCAAATACTATTGTCATACTCAGGTACTACCATTAGTTTTATTTCTCAGGGTATTCTCCTTTTATTATAATAAAGGAGTATATATGGCTAAATTAATTCACAGTATGATAAGGGTGACTAATCTACAGAACTCAATTGACTTCTACCGTAAAGCACTAGAAATTGAAGTGGTTGAACAGTATCAGTTTAATGACTTTACACTTGCTTATCTTGCAAATTCTGAAACTGGTTTTGAACTTGAATTGACCTATAATCATAATCAAACTGAACCATATGTTCATGGTAATATGTATGGACATCTTGCGGTAAGTGTTGAATGCATAGAAAAAACGCATCAAAATTTGATTCAGCATGGAATTGATGTATCAGATATTAAGTCATTGAATCACAATAATATTTCATTAGCGATTTTCTTTTTTATTACCGACCCTGATGGGTATAAAATTGAATTTATTCAGCGCAGAGGTCGATATATTTAGTCAGGTAAATTTAATGGAGAATTGGCATTCATAAATGAGTACTTAATAATAAAGTACTCAATATAAGGTGCCTTATTTTTGCTTGATTAAGAACAGCGGTACTCTATTTCAGCGCTTGAATGTAAATTAACCTCGATTAAATCCTGAATATCATCAATTGTAATAATTGACTCTTTACGATCTCTGCTATAACATGCATAAAAAATACATGTTATAAATTACTTAAATTGAGGAATACCCATGGCACTTTCATTTACCAAAATTTTTAAGAAAAAAGAGACTGAATCAACAGGTGAGAAGTTAGTACAGCAACCAATGTCAGATGAACAGAAGCTTGTTGATAGTAAAGCAAAGGCAGAGAAAAAACACGGAGAACCAGGTGTTTGTTGTGGTTCATGCTCATAATATAAAAATAAACCCTTCATGTAATATCAATTAGAAAAGATTACGAGAAGGGTTTCTGTTTTACTTATCTGAATTTAGAATATTTTTATTCTCTAAAGGGCATTTTACATCAATCAGTAAGTCTTTTAGATACTTAGGGTTTAGCGTTTCTTCTTTTTCAATTGAAAACTTAGCAGCCATGATCTGGTTAAATAGATTCCAGTGTTGTAGTAACAGCTTCTCATGATCTCCTGCAAATAGTGGCCAAGTTTCTGCCATCATTGGTGTTAGACTTGATGCACCATGAGCAAAGATCAGCATTTGCCATTTTGTTTCCCAAATATCGAGCTTAACCTCTGGGTTTGCTTGATTGTACTCTTCAAATAGCCCTTCAAAGATAGCTTCAAATTCACATTTTGTTTTTAAAAAATATTCCAATAATGCATTGTCATCTTGACGAATTGCATCAGCTATCATTTGGATAGGCTGCGGATTAATTAATGTAAATGCAGACAATTTTACGATAAACAAATAGATGCGATAGCTTGGTGTTTTATCTTCGGGAAGAGAAGCAATAATAGCATGAAGGTAGTTTTGCATGTGAGCATCGCACGCATCACTAATTTCCTTCCAAATCATATCTTTACTACCAAAGTGATGACGAATAAGACTGTGAGAAACGCCCGCTTTTTCACTGATATTACGCAGTGATACACGCTCGTAACCTAGCTCGCCAAACATAGTTGCCGCAACCATTAAGATTTGACATTTTGTTTGTTCAGCAGCTTCGGTACTTCTTTTTCCCTGCTTTTTCTCTGTCATTATTCACCCTTAGTTTGTGCTCTTAATTACCAATATATACGATTAAGTATTGCTAATCCCTTTGATTTCTGAACAGCTTAATGCGTATTGATGGCCTAAGCATACCAAGTTCAGCGCCTAACGCGAACTTAAAAATACGCTTTTCACTTATTTTACTGCACAGGTGTAAAATATATTGATCTCTTTCAAATTGAAACTATACTGCACAAGTGTGTAATAAATAAATTTATGAATTGGAGATGCTTGTGCGAAAACTAAATATAAAGCGCACATTCCTAGGAGCTGTAGTGATATTAGGCTTGTCGGGTATGTTAACAGGGTGCAATAAAGCAATATCTGAAACCGCAGATATGACAGTTAAGCCTGTGAAACTGTTATCAGTAAAAGATCTTGAACATGCTGATTCTGATGCGTTTTTAGCAAGGATTGATGCTACATATCGAGCGAGTTTATCATTTCAGGTTGGTGGTGAAGTGATTGAAATGAAAGTTCGAATGGGACAAGAAGTTGAAAAAGGTCAGTTATTAGCAGTATTGGATCCACAAGATTTTCAAATTGCAGTTGATGCAGCTAAGGCTAAGTTTTCGTTGGCAAACACACAGTGGAACCGTGCAGAAAGCTTATATAAGAAAAGATTGATTAGTACGAATGAGTACGATCAACGTGAGACTCAATATAAGGCGGCATTAGCGAACTATGAGCAAGCTAAAACCGATCTGAGTTATACCGAGATTCATGCGCCATTTTCAGGAATGATTTCTTATACCTATGTAAAGCCTTATCAAATCGTCGGTGAAAAACAAGACATTATTAATCTGATTGATAACTCTACTTTAGATGTGTCTGTGACGCTGCCTATTAGCTATGTGGATTCAATTTCTATTCCTTCTTTATCCAATAGCATAATGTGGATCACTATGGATAGTGAGCCTAACAATAAAATAAAAGGGCAATTTAAAGAGATCTCAACGCAACCGAATTTAGATACCAATAGTTACGAAGCGATAGTGACTATAGCTCGTCCAAAAGGTCGGAATTTACTCACAGGCATGACTGGTCAAGTCTTCATTCCAAAGCAGGATGTTTCTGAATATATGGCATTACCGCAAACTGCTTGGGTCAATAAAACCGATAAACAAGGGCAAGTGTGGTTGCTTAATAATGAAACAAATACAGTGAATAAAGTGACTTTACCGCTTAATAACAAAGGTTATGTGATATCGGGGCTACATGCCAATGATTACATTGTTGTTGCTGGTGTAGAGAGTTTAGTTGAAGGCCAAACTGTAAAAGCGTGGCAACGTGAGGAAGGTATTTAATGAGTCGTTCATTATTTTCAGTGTTATTGCTGAGTATGTTTGCTTTATTTGGTTGCCAAAAAGAAGAAGTGGTTGCGAAAGTATCTCCACTGTATATTTCTTCATTTGTTATTGATGCTCCTGTTACACAAGCTTTTCGTTCATTTAAAGGACAAGTGATACCAGCAGAGCAAGTACCAATGGCGTTTCGAGTTACGGGTGAAATTAGGGAAGTATTGATTCGAGCGGGTGATAAGGTTAAACAAGGCCAATTACTGGCTAAATTAGATGATAATAAAGCCAAACAAGCAGTGAATGATGCAAAAGCACAATATTCATTAGCCTTAAAACAATACCAACGTGGTAAAGAGTTAAATGCTCGCGAAATGGTATCACAATCAGAGTTAGATGAATTGCTTGCTAATAAAGAGCTGACTTTTGCATCTTATCAATCGGCTAAGAACCAACTTTCTTATACGCGCCTTGTTGCCCCATTTAACGGTAAAGTACTTGATGTGAATAAAGAAGTGTTTGAGCGTACTGCAGCAGGTGAGCCAATATTGAATTTATATCAAAATGACAAAGTGTATGTTCGAATCGATTTATCTGACAACGTATTAGCCATGATAAATCCAGAAAATAACCGTGATGCTTATCAACCAATCACCACTTTTGTCGGCTTGTCTGGTGAATATTCAATGGAGTATCTAGAACATTCTAGTGAACCTAATGAACAAAGCCAAACTTATCAAATGTACCTAGTTATGCCGCAGCTAAGCAATGAGATATTACCAGGGACTAGCGCCACTGTGAATGTGGATATGGTGAAGGCAGGGATCACATCGATTGATGGCTACCAAATACCAGTCACAGCGTTGCAAGCAGGGCAAAAAGAAGGGCATTTTTATGTCTGGACGATACGTGATAATCAGGTAACAAAAGTACCAGTAGCAATTAGCCAAATAAATGGAGAGGGCGCAATTATTTCTTCGGGCATTACTCAAGGTGATGTGCTTGCTAATTCAAATTTACGTAAGTTACGTGATGGGAAAACTGTGGTGCTTATGGAGAGCAAAAAATAATGAACATTGCTGAATATTCAATAAAAAACAAAGTCATGAGTTGGCTGTTTATCGTCATTTTAACCGTTGGTGGCATCACTTCATTTTTGGATTTAGGTCGTTTAGAAGATCCTGCTTTTACTATTAAAGATGCCATGATCATATCTACTTATCCGGGAGCAACCTCAAAAGAAGTAGAAGAAGAGTTAACCTACCCGTTAGAGAAAGCGATCCGTAAGCTGCCGTATATCGATAAAATAACGTCGACTTCATCAAACGGTATGTCTCAAATGATGGTAAGTATGAAGATGGACTATGGTCCAGATGAATTACCACAGATTTGGGATGAGATGCGTCGTAAGATTAATGATCTCAAACCAACGTTGCCTCAAGGTGTCCAATCGTTACAGATTATGGATGACTTTGGTGATGTATTTGGTGTAATGATGATGCTTACAGGAGACGATTATGACTATGTTGAGCTGAAGCGTTACGCAGATACCTTAACTCGTGAGTTAGAGTTGATAGAAGGTGTTGGTAAAGTATCTATCGCTGGTGATCAGCAAGAAATGTTATTTGTAGAAATATCACTTGATCGTCTCTCTGCTCTAAATTTAGATATGAATGTGATCGCAGGTTTACTTAACCAGCAGAATAACGTGGTGAAAGCGGGTGAAGTGATGGTGAATGGTGAGAGCTTAACCATTCGACCTAGCGGAACATTAACGACAGTAGAATCTCTGGGAGATTTGATCATTCATGGTCGTGATACTGGTAATCTTATTCGTTTAAAAGATGTGGCGACCATTACTCGTGAGCTGCAAGAAAAGCCAAATAATATTATTCGATTTAATGGTAAAAATGCACTAAATATCGGTTTATCGTTCGCATCTGGTGTTAATGTGGTTGAAGTAGGTCAACGTGTTCAAGAAGAACTTACCTATTTAGAATCAATTAAACCTGCGGGCCTTGAGTTAAGTTATTTCTATAATCAAGCGCAAGAAGTTGATACCTCGGTTAGTGATTTTATTATCAGTCTCGTGGAAGCTGTAGCGATTGTTATTGTGGTTTTACTATTTGCAATGGGAATGCGAAGCGGCTTCATTATTGGTGTTGTCTTGCTGCTCACCGTTTTTGGCACCTTCATTTTAATGAGTTACAACAATATTGAACTTCACCGTATCTCACTAGGTGCTTTGATCATTGCATTAGGCATGTTGGTAGATAACGCTATTGTGGTGGTGGAAGGTATTTTAGTTGGCTTGAAAAAAGGAGGTACTAAAGTTCAAGCAGCAGCAGATATTGTAAAACAAACGCAGTGGCCTTTATTAGGTGCAACCGTGATTGCCATTGCGGCATTTGCTCCGATTGGTCTGTCTGAAGATGCCACTGGCGAGTTCATGGGCGATTTGTATTGGGTGCTGTGTTATTCGCTATTTTTAAGTTGGGTAACAGCAATTACAATTACGCCATTCTTAGCTAATTTATTACTGAAAGAAGAAGATAAAAATATTGGAGAAGAAGAGGAAGCATATAAAGGATTCTTATTCACGGTGTTTGGTTCTTCACTGAAGTTTGCTCTGCGCTTTCGTTGGTTAACCGTAGCGTCATTGGTTGGTCTACTTGTGGTTGCGGTGATTGCTTTTGGTAATGTGAAGCAGCAATTCTTTCCCGCATCAAACACGCCAATGTTTTATGTAGATATGTGGATGCCAGAAGGTACAGATATTCGTGAAACTATTCTGCAAGCAGAGGCCGTCGAAAGCTATATCAATAAAGAAAGTAATATTGAGTTTGTGTCAGCCTCTATTGGCCAAGGTATGCAGCGTTTTGCTCTGACGTATCAGCCAGAAAAAAGCTACGAAGCCTATGCGCAATTCCAGATCCGTTCAACTGATCGTGAATCGATGTTCAGCTTGTTAGAAAGCCTGACTAACTCATTAGATAAAACGTTTGATAAGCCGACATTCCAATTCAAAATGATGGAATTTGGTCCATCGCCAGCTTCTAAAATAGAAGTGCGCATCTCGGGGCCTGATCCACAAATACTGCGTGAGCTAGCAACGAATGTTGAAGATATATTATTAACCGACTCTGGTGCACGTAATATTCGACACGATTGGCGTGAACGAACAAAAGAGCTAACACCTGAATTTAACGAATCAAAAGCACGTCGTTTAGGGATTTCAAAAGAAGATTTATCCAACACATTGCAAATGGCATTTGGTGGTTCAACGCTAGGTATGCTACGTGACGGTACACATACACTGCCGATTGTAACTCGTTTACCTGAATCAGAGCGTGTGGACTTTGAATCACTACAAAATGTGAAGATCTGGAGCCCGTCACTGCAAACCTATATTCCAGTTGATCAAGTGATCGATGGTGTAAACTTGGATTGGAGTGAGCCTCTTATTCAGCGCCGTGACAGAAAACGCACTATTACGGTAATGGCTGATCATGACTTATTAAGTAACGACACTCCTGCAAGTTTATTCGCGCGAGTTCAACCGAAAGTAATGGAAATGCCATTGCCTGAAGGGTATGAGATCACATGGGGTGGTGAATATGAATCATCAAAAGATGCACAAGAGTCTTTATTTGGTTCGCTGCCGATGGGCTACTTGTTCATGTTTATCATTACAATGTTGCTGTTTAACTCCTTTAAAAAGCCGCTAGTGATTTGGTTTACAGTTCCGCTTTCTATTATTGGTGTTTCGTTTGGTTTATTGAGTACTAATATGCCGTTTAGCTTTACCGCGTTCTTAGGCTTATTAAGCTTGAGCGGTATGATTTTGAAAAATGGCATTGTATTGCTTGATCAAATCAACCTTGAATTAGCATCAGGAAAAGACCCATACATAGCGATAGTAGACAGTGCGATCAGCCGTGTGCGCCCAGTGAGTATGGCGGCGTTAACGACAATACTAGGGCTTATCCCATTATTGTTTGATGCGTTCTTTAGCTCAATGGCGATCACTATCATGGCGGGTTTAGGTTTTGCGACCATTCTGACACTGATTGTAGTACCTGTAATATTTGCGATTTTGTTTAAAGTGCACCCAACACAAAGTCACACATAGAAAATACTGCCCTTGAGTAATATTTCTCACCAACCACAATGGCTTTAGAGTTTATTGTGGTTGGTTTTTTTATATCTAATTTTCCTCAATGACAGGAATATTATTTTATTTGAATTGGTATTCGTTAAGAAGACGGTGTTAAAGCAAGGGTATCTTCCTAAGCTATCCATTGATAATATAACTAAGATTTTTATAAAACCGCTTGGATATATATTATGAATAAAACCCTAACAGTAGCACTACTACTAAGTGCTACTTTAGTTACAGGTTGCACTACAATGACACCAGAAGAGTGTCAGAATGCAAACTGGCAAGCCATTGGCTATCAAGATGGAAAGAATGGCTCTGATTACAGTCTACTTCAAACATATGTAGAAGAGTGCAAAGAAGCAGGAATTAGTGTCGATCAGAAAGAGTGGTTTGTTGGCCAAAAATCAGGGTTAAGGCTCTATTGTTTACCTGATAATGGCTATCGTGTCGGGCTTGCAGGAAACCACTATAATGGCGTTTGTGCAAATGGAGAATTTGTAGAGCAATATAATCTTGGTTATAAAACGTATCAAATTGAAAAAGAGATCTCTGAAGTAGAATCAGAACTCCAGCAGATAAATTGGCAGTTAGATGCTCTTGATTCAAAAGAAAAAGATAAACGCAAACAGTTAAAAGAAGAACGTAAGCGTTTAGATATGAAGCGGATAGGACTCATGTTTGAAAAAACTCGGCTAGCGAAGCCTCAATATGGCTTTTCATTTGAGTTCTACTAAGTATAGTCAATGCCGCTGAAATCAGCGGTATTTTTTAGAATAGTGCTTTATGATGATAAAATCATGAGCATGATGAGTGAGAATATTTCAAGAGTAAAAGCTATATTTTGCGTGATAACCCTGTATAATCCGCCGCCTATTTACCTTGTTTGAATAACCAATACCTAGGAATTCCTTATGACTGAAGAAGAAAGAATTGAACTGCAACAAAACAACCCACTACACGGTCTTAAGTTAGAAATCTTACTGCAAGAGTTGGTTGATCATTACGGATGGGAAATTCTAGATACCGCGATGCGTTTAAACTGTTTCAACACAAACCCGTCAATGGCGAGTAGTGTTAAATATTTAAAGAAAACACAATGGGCAAGAGAGAAGGTTGAAAACTTCTATTTATACCGTTTCAAACGTATGCCTAAAGCGTCTGATCTTGAATATGAAATGCCTCCACGTTCACGCACATTCGCTCATGGTCTTGAGCCTCGTGAGCCAATGGAATTGACGATTGAATCAATTTTGCTTTCTCAAGCGAAATCAGCGTCAGCGCATCAAGCTCGTTCTCAAAACCGTGGTGGTAACTATCGTCGTTAAGAGAATCGTCGTTAAGTGAATTGTCACTAACTGAACGTTTATCTAATCGTTTAATATAAAAAAGCCAAGCGAGGTAACCCAAGCTTGGCTTTTTTGTGCTGTTCATTTTATGCGTTATTGCACCTATGATGTTACGTAAGTCAGTACCTACTACGGCTGTTGCTTAGTTGGAGCAAGCGCAATCTCACGGATACACACGTTTTGAGGCTGTTGGTAAGCAAAAGAAACTGCACGCGCAATATCATCAGCAGCTAGTACGCCACCCATGCTTTCTTTCCATTCGCCGTAACCGTCTTTGATTTCTTGAGAAGAGGTATGAGAAAGAAGCTCAGTTTCAACTGCACCAGGTGCAATCGTTGTAACGCGAACGTTTGATGCTGCCACTTCTTCACGTACGTTTTCAGAGATAGCGTGAACCGCAAACTTAGTACCACAGTAAGCCGCATGGCTTGGGAATGTTTTCTTACCAGCGATAGAGCTGATGTTGATGATAGTACCCGTGTTGCGTTCCATCATAGGTGCTAGAACCGCTTGCATACCGTTTAGAAGGCCAATAACGTTTACATCAAACATTGTCTTCCACTCTTGTGCATCTTGTGTGTCGATTTGACCAAGAAGCATGGCGCCAGCATTGTTGATTAGCGCATCAACAGGACCAAATTTCGCTTCACCTTGAGCGATTGCAGCATCAAAAGAGGCCTTGTCAGTAACGTCTACTTTTACAGATAAAGAGTTTGGAAGGTTTAAGGCTTCAAGGCGGTCAATACGACGAGCAAGAAGAAGTAGAGGGTGACCTTCATCGCTTAAACGACGTGCGATTGCTTCACCAATACCAGAACTTGCACCTGTAATAACAACTAATTTTTTCATCTTCTATTTCCTCAATAAATTCAATAAACAATCGAACCAGAACCCTGCTTCGTTGCGATGGAGGTATATTATTGAGAACTTTATTGTTGATATATAGTCATTTACTTGAAACTCTGTTGCCGTACTGCAACAATAGGGGATCTTTATTTTATGGTGTATAACTTATGATTAATCATATCAACCTTACCGATATCCGATCTTTTGTGCTTATTGCTCGTTTAGGCAACTTTACTAAGGCCGCTGAAACCTTAGATGTTTCGCGCTCGCACGTTTCGCGTCAAATAAGCAGCTTAGAAAAGCAGATGGGCGTAACACTATTAATCCGCACAACACGTACTTTAAGAATGACCGAAGCGGGTAAGCATTTCTATCAACAATGTGAACAAGCCCTTCATACGATAGACCAAGCGCTTCTCTCTGCGGTTGATGATGTAGAAAAGGTACAAGGCGAGATAAAGGTAAACTGTGTTGGGGGATACTTAGGAGAGGTATTTATTGCTGATATTGTAAATGCTTTTATGCAGCAATACCCAGAGATTTCTGTGAGTTTAGATTTTAGCAGTAATCGTGTGGATTTAATTGAAGAGGAATTTGATATTGCGTTCCGTATGGGAGCGTTAGAGGACTCAGGATTTATCGCAAAAAAACTGCTTGATATTGAAATGGAAACCTTGGCGAGCCCCTCTTATTTAGCCAAGTATGGACGCCCCCTGCATCCTAAGGAGCTTGCTTTACATCATTGTTTAACAGGTTCGGTTCGTAAATGGCACTTTCAATCAATTATAGATAATGAGCAAATTGATATTTCAGTAAAAGGTAATTTACAGTGTAAAAATGGACGAGTACTGGTGGCAGGAGCCATTGCTGGTAATGGTATTATTCGAGTGCCGAAGATTTATTGTGAACAAGAAATTACGACGAAACAGTTAGAACCCGTGTTTGATAAATGGACCATTCCTAGTGTTGATTTTTCAGCCCTTTATCATCGAGATCGATATCAACCTAAAAGGTTAAAAACCTTCATTGAATTTATAAATCAAGCTTGTAGAGAAAAATAAAGTAAGAAATGTTGATATTTAGCTCTGTATAGAGATAAAAAGTGGAAGTTAAGTAAAAAAAAGCTAACATAAATAAAGACGTATTTTAAATGGATATTTTGGGGTTGTATGGGCGTTCGGGTTAAGTTAGCTTTATTTTTATTGGTATTATTTTCAATTTCAATTGCCAGTTCTATCCTCTCTTTTAAATTAGAATCATATGGTGAGGAGAAACTAATCTGGGTAATACATACTCATGATGTGATTACCAATTCAGAACGATTACTAAGCAGTATGAAAGACGCTGAAACGGGCCAGAGAGGATATTTATTAACTCAAGAAGTTACCTATTTAGAGCCTTATTATACTGGTATGTCGAATGCACAGCAGATTTTTAAAGAATTAAGAGTGCTAACTAAAGATAACCGAGAGCAGCAAACAGCATTAGATCATATTAATGAAGCGATGAAGTCAAAATTTGATGAGCTTGCATTAACTGTTGAACTTGTTGAATATGATAACTTATCTCAAGCACTTAAAGTGGTAAAAGAAGATAGAGGTAAAGCATATATGGATGATCTAAGAGTGGATCTTAATGAATTCATAAATATAGAGCTTCTTTTATTAGAGGCACGCAAAGGTGACTTTAAAGAAAATCGAACCCAACTAATCACCTTGATCAAAATGCAAATTGCTCTGTTGATATTTCTGGCTATTGCAACAATCTTTTTTATGAAGCGTAATTTATTTGATCCATTAAACCTTTTACTTCTTAGTACAAAAAAAATGCAAAAAGGAGAGAAGTTAGATATCACGGATGTCGTTGAGAAAAATGAAATGGGTGATTTATTAACCGCTTTTTTTAAAATGAATGAAATCGTACATGAAAAGACAGAAGTACTTGCTTACAAAGCTCATCACGATGAACTGACTGGTTTGAAAAATCGCAGTATGGTGTATTCAGAGTTACAAGATGCCATTAATCGCAGTGGAAAAGTTGAAACCAAGATTGCAGTATATTTTTTAGACTTAAATAAATTTAAGGATATTAATGATACTTTAGGCCACGATGTTGGTGATGAAGTATTGATCCAAACTGCTCGTATTTTGACAGAAACCGTTCGTTCTAGAGATGATATATTTCGATTAGGTGGTGATGAATTTTTAATTATAGCTCAAGATATAAGTCATCAATCTGGTATCGATAGACTAACGTTAAAGATTATCGAAAAATTCTCTTCACCGATACTGATAAAAGGGAAAAGATTACCTATTTCTTTAAGTATTGGGGTTGCAAGCTATCCAAATGATAGTTTGAATGGTGAAGAATTGATTAAATTTGCAGATATTGCTATGTATGAAGCGAAAAAAGAACAAGGCAATACCTGCTGTGAATTTAAGCCCTCACTTCTTAAAAGAGACGGCGATTAATTGAATTTTTTATTTAAGTGATATTGATTCTTTCCTGAAAGTTTAGCTTGGTACATAGCTTTGTCGGCTTTCTGTAACGCACTTTCTAGCGAAGTTTTACTCTGAGCTTCCCAATAATAAACCCCAATGCTGGCTGAGACACTTGGGGTATTACCGTTAATCATAATTGGTTGATTGATCGCGGCTAAAATACGTTGCAATATTTTGTAGATATCATTGTGTTGGGCCGATTCATTTTTTGATAAAAATACGCCAAGTAAAAACTCATCTCCAGATAATCGTGCCACTAAATCGTGTTGATACACGCTGTGTGTTAATCTCTGAGCAATCACTTTAAGAAGTTCGTCCCCACATTGATGTCCATAGTTATCATTTACCGCTTTAAACCCATCTAGGTCTACAAAAAGAAGGTGGATAGATTTATTTTTTTTGTGTGCTTGTAATAGTGATTTGTATGCATTCTGTCTATTGGCTAGACCTGTTAATGCATCATGGTTAGCTTCAAAATGTAATCGTTTAAGCTCTCGTTCCTGACTTTGATCGCTAATTGATACGATAAACGATTCTACTTTATTATCACTGTTTTTAATGGTTTTGATAGTGACTAAACATGGCAACCAAGCCGCATTATCTTCTTTTTGGTTTGATAACTCAGCACTGGAAACATCGGTTTGAATTTTAAGAAATCCATGAGTAAGTAGCTGTCTACATAGAGTGAAATTAAACTCAATCACTTGACGCAAATAAAGGTCATTAAGAGTGCTAATTTCTCCAAAATTGCGTATAAATGCATTGTTTTTAATCTCGATTTCTAATGCTCTAGTTAATACAATTACAGAGCTTGGGTTTTGGTCAAAAATCATCTCAGCCAGACGTTGTCGTTGTTCAGAAAGATAGCGTTCACTGATGTCTTCTATATGGATTAATACATTTCTATCATCCGCAATTGGATAGGCTGAAACTTTAAATAGCTGCCCACTTACCTGATGGCGAAGTATGATTGGCTCTAAGCGCTGATGCTGTTCTATATGTGTTTGTAAGGCAATCATTCGATTACTAGGTTCAAAGTCTATTAATATTTCATCGATCACTTGGGATCTTTTGCCTAAGGCTTTATCGTATTTATTTGGCTTAATATGTGGTAATAGTTGTTTTGCTGCAGGATTATAATAAATCAGGTCTTGATTTGAAGATACGACTAATAAACCCTGTTCAAGAGAATCAAGTACTTGGTTTATATAGTGATTTTTATCTTCTAAATGTTGAAATACTTGAGATAATAAGCTGTCTCGATGACTTAAGTTATCGAGCATATCATTAAAGCAGCGAGTCACCATTCCTAGTTCATCTGGATGTATTATGTCTAAGCGTTGGTTGGTTACACCTTTTTTTATTACGCTTTGCATTGAGTTAAAAATAGATAATAAAGGCGTTGCGATCAGTTTATGTAAACGATGAGCAAAAAATAACGCTAATATTGATAACGCGAGTGTCGTTAATAAGAAAACAGTGATGATCTGATTACGCTGTTTGAACATATTATCTTTTGATGTCCATACCGTTAGTTCACCTAAATATTCATTACCTAAGGTAATTGGATGCGTAACCGAAAAGAAAATAGAATCACTGCAATGAATAGTACGCTTAGTCCATTGGCAGTTATCAGGTAAGTTATCTAGTTTAGCAAATAATTTGTTGTCTATATTTTCAACATAAGCAGCAATCACTTCGGGGTCAAATGAAAGAGCTTCCATTTGATCTAAACCTGTCATTTTATCATTGAAAATAAGGGCTCCTGATAAATTACTTGCAATACCTTGAGTTAAAATAGAAGTTCGCGTGTGCAAGTTAGCGCTGTGAGTAATACCAAAGAGGTGAGCAATGCTTGCTCCTAAAATTAAGGTGCTAAGTGTTATTAGTACCCAGATAGGGTAAATCACTTTTTTACGTAGCGGTAATGCACTAAACCAACGAGCAATCATTGAGCCACCTTATTGTCTGCAAGAGCTGAGACCGAGAGTAATTGTGATCGTAGAGAAAGCCCTGTTGGTACTAAATTATTCAAACTGATTAGAGGTTTAATACGATTATTCTCTTTAATAAATGCAATGCTTCCACCCGCATGAATAAATGCCGCACTTTCACCGATCAATAGTGCATGTGGGTATAAGGTTTTAAGATGAGCGAGTAATTTAGGCTTTTGAGTTGTGGTATAAATAAGATGGCATGAGGATACCGCTATCTTTTCTATTGATTTAAAGGAAATAACTTTGGCACGGTTTGGCTGTTTTATGACAAGTTGATTGAGGGCCTCTGTGACTTTAGGAGATCCTTGAGTGCATAAATGGTATTTATTATCTTGAGGTTTGAATTCACCCCAGTTGGTTAATAATACAAAACGGAACAAATAAACGGCTTTTAAATTATGATCCTGAATACTGTTTTCATTGGCATTTAGAGGAAAGCAGAGGCTTAATAAAAATATAAAGAGCGAAAAGCATTCAATCAACTTACGGTATGAATCATAAATTGTCTGAGTCGATATAACTGGGTGAACAAGATGGGAATTGAGCATAGCTATATGAAGCTCCAGCTTAGTTCTGCATAGTATTGAGTCCCATTAGCAAAAGGATTAAATTGCTTTGAGTATTCCTTTACTTGGTTATTGCTTAGGTTTTCAGCACTGAGTTTGATATTTGGCCATGTTGGTTTATGTTGCCAATTAACCGACATGTCTAAGGTCACAATTTCGGGCGATACAAGGTAGTCATTACCATAGTCTTTATAGGCTGCAATAAGCGCTTTATCAGGGTCTGATGCTGAAACATAGTTAACAACAGATGATACCCAAACCGTTGGGTGGATATCCCACATAATATGTAAAGTAGCATAATGGTTTGGGGTATTTTCTAAATCTAAAATTGGCAGTTTATTAGAGCCACAAATTGATCCAGTACAATCCCCTTTAATAGTTTTATAGCTGTAATTGGCATTAATTTGCAATGTATTTATTGGCTTCCATTGAGCACTGATCTCTCCTCCGATTGTATCTTGAGAGAGAGGGTCAATAAGTTGGGCATATATATCATCAATGATAGTGCCATTAGAGCCTTCTGAACCATCAGGTACGAAGTATCTGTAGCCATCTAGACCTTGATAAGCTCTAACATTATCATGTTGGCTGTAGAATAAACTCAAACTAAGTTGAAATTGATTACCTTGCCAGTAACGGTAACCCACTTCATAGGTATCAACTGACTCCATTTTTAGATCGCGGTTGCCTAAATAATGATAAGACATCATATAGTCATAGTAATCACGGTTACCGTTAGCGTCTTCAGTATAAATACAACTACTGCAATAACTGTTTTCTTGGAATTGTGTATCTAGTTCTAAGCGAGAAGGGGTAATGACAGCACGGCCCCATCCCATCCATAAACGTTGATTTTCTGTTAGCTTTTGTAAGGCGCGAACTTGTGGCTGTGAGTACCATTTCTCAGTTATATTCGCATATTGGATCCGATTACCTAATGTTATCTCTGTGGTGTCAGTAACATGAACTGCCCAATTTATATATAAACCGTAACTTTGATTTAAGAATTCATGTTCTTCGATTGTGCGGATATAAGGAGAAAAATACTGTTCTTCTTTTGTGAATGTTGCGTATTTTTCGTCAATAATGCGAGCATTAGCGCCAACAGTTAAGTTACCCCAATCTTGAGTGTTAAAAGAGTATCGAGTATCTAAATCTAAGCGAGTAAAACTAGCTGGTTCATTAGTACTGTCTGATTCACTATGAGTTATCCATATTTGGCTTTCCCATTGGTCGCCATCATATTTATCGTGTAAATATTGAATACCAGTAAACAACTCTTGTGAGTTCATTTCAGTGAAAAAAGAATCATAATCATTTTGATGTGATATCGTATCTAAAAAAGCAGGTGTGTACTGCAACCATTGATAGTCTTCACGCGAGCGGATACCACCAAACTGTAATGAGAGGGTATTTTGTTGGTTTTGGTAATCAGCACGCATACCAAAGCGTTCGGTTAATACTTTTAAATGACGAAGCTCATCAAAATGAGGATCTTCATCAGTAAATGGTGAATGTTGTAATGATTCAATGTAGCCAGATAAGTGGGTATATTCATTGAGTTGACCGCTATGATGGGCTTTAAACTCTTTATAATCATAATTACCCGCTGAGGCACTAACTTGAGCTTTAGGAGCACTTTCTGCATCTTTAGTGATTATGTTAACAACACCATTTACCGCGTTTCCTCCCCACATAGTACCAACAGGACCAAGAACCACTTCGATACGGTCAATATTATCTAAGCTCACCGGTAAGGTGTCCCAGTTAATGCCCGAATACATTGGGTTAATAGCACTTCGTCCATCAACCATCACAAGCAGAGTATTGTTTTCACCTTGATTTTTACTGCGTGCAGAAACAGTCCAATCATAATCTGAATATTTGGAGACGTGTAGACCAGGAGCAAGAATGAGGATATCGGCAATAGAGCGAGCAGTAGAGCGTTCAATCTCTTTAGAGGTGATTACATGAACCGAAGCAGGTACATCTGACAAGCTTAGAGATGTTTTTGTGGCTGTAACAACTTTAGTCTCTGTTAAAGAGTCAAGTGGCATATTAAATAAGCGGTCTAAATTCCCCAATCCTTCATCTATGTCCGCAATTGCAAAAGGAGAGATCAAGGAACCTAGAATACAGAATAATGAAGAGCGAGAAGAAAGTGACATTACAATTAGCTCAATATATAATTTATTTAAAAGTAAACAACCATTATTGATATTTTGTACTAGTTCTCGTATTTAAGATATTTATTGGAAATTAGTTTAGATAAATAGCATGGATTCTATGTAGTTTATTTCTTCTTTATCGCGCGGTGTTTTCTAGTTACCAATCTTACCAACGACAACATCTTCTACTTTACTATTTAAAAATAAATTTCTGATAATAATCGGGTTAATTGCACTTAATGATGCAGATACTCCGGGCCATCCATTCTTGTGTGCCGCAAGTTCAACATAAGCAACATTTTTTCTAATTTTAAAGTGCGTCACTCTGCCTGAAGTTTTATGGCTTGGCGGTAATATTTCTTTAGCGCTTTGCTCTGCGAGAGTTTTAAATGAAGATTTGTCAATGCACTTACTCACAAATTCAACAGTGTTAAGAGGGTTTTCCCCTCCCTCTTGTGAGAATTTTGCCATCAAGTTTCGATAACTTGGAATATCTTTAGGTAATGAAAGTAGGTATTGTTGGCTATTGCATACTGTTGGTTCTATGTTTTTATCAATCTGGCAACCTCCAAGTAGAATTATAGATAATAGTAAAGGAAGTATGATTTTCATAACGTATGCTCTAGCTGAACTTTATTGATAGAATTCTCACTATACAGGATTTAGTTAGCTTAAGTTGTCTCTATTTTAATAAAAATGCAATAAAGATCACGGAAACTCTTAGTGAAAAGTGCTGAGACACCCTAGTTTCCGTGTTGATATTAAGAGCTAACTAAAGAGTAGTGATTGCGTCCTGCAGCTTTTACTTTATACAGTTGTTCGTCTGCAATGTGATTAAGCTGATTAAAGTCAGTAATAATAGAGTTTTCATCTAATCGAGTATTAACACCTCCAATCGATAAGCTTAGGCGATCTGAGTAGCGTGACTTAGGGCTACTTAAATTACAGGAGTGTAATTCATTACGTAATTGAACAATCTTTTTTTCAACTTCTTCATCATTTTGAGCAAAGGCGATAATTAAAAATTCATCGCCACCATATCGAAATAAATAATCATTAGTATGATAAAACGCAATTTGCATTAAACGGCTGATCGTTTTTAAGGCCTCATCACCTTGAAGGTGGCCGTGTGCATCGTTATACATCTTATAATCATCAAGATCTAACATTAGAATAGCGAGATGCTTATGTTCTTTAGATGCTCGTTCGATTAATTTTGGAGCAATACTATCAAGCTGATAACGGTTATATAAACCAGTTAAAGGCTCTGTTTTTGATAAGAGGTCTAAAATATCATTAGCATTTTGTAACCGTTGTCTTTGCTTTTGATTTTCTAGTGAAACGGCAATAAAGCTGGCTAAGTGTTCAATTAATTGACGATGGTGTTGTTGATATTGATTAGCGGCGTGATGTTGAACTGATAACATGCCTAATACATCATCTTTAAGTATAATTGGTGTCAGAATAATTGAGTGAACTGCTCGACTGTTTTGTCGTATAACTAAGTCTTTCTCTTTACGTTGTTCATTGTCAACAAAGGGAGCAAGAGCATCATTATTAACTGTATTAAGATGAACCGTGGCTCGGTGCTTGATGACATAAGTACCAACCGTTTTATGCTGTTGGCAATTGATTGTTAAATGAGGAACGAGTCCATTAGCATCAACAAAATAGCGATAGTTTAAGTCGTGTGTTTCTTTATCATATAAAGCAATACCAAATTCAAATGTAGGTAAAATAGTATTAATTTTGGTTAAAATATCACAAAGAGAGGCATCTAAATTGGTTGTTGTTGCGATATATTGACCAATTTCGGTGATAGAGTCCATATGTTCTTGTATATCGCTTAAGACTTGTTGTTGCTGGTTGTCCTGAATCGCATCTACATTCTGAATTAAGGTTTTGTTTTGTTGTAATTTGCATTCATTTAAGCAACGTTCTGCTTTTTGTAGATGTTGTTTCTGATGTGCAATAAGTAAAGACCATTGTTGTTTTTTTTCATATATCTTAGCAAGCACTTGTGCATAGGTACTATAAAAACCGTAATTGTTTTCGGCATCTACTTTAGTCTCTAACTGCTTACATAAGCTTAATGCTTCATCATCGTGATCAATATGTTCAAGATATTTAGCAAGGAATACACAGTTTTCTAGCCTGTTATGTTTATCATGAATATTGGCATAAATTACTTCTGCCTTTTCAAAATAATTAATGACCTTTTCTTTATTAGCGTCTGGTTGTCTTGCCATGACCTGAGCTAAATAACCATATGAGAGGGCAAGAATACGTTCGTTGCCTTTTTCTTTGGCTATGTTTTTTGCTTGATGGATGTGATAAATAGCCTCATTAAATTGCGAGAGGTGGCCATAGGCATAACCTAAATTGAGCAATGAGATAGCTTTATTAAGTATATTATTGGCATTTTGTGAGGCTTGAATCCCTTGAGATGCGTACTCAATTGCTTGGCTATAACGCTCCAAGCATAAATACATATCACTGATATTACAGTAAATAAGAGATCGAACATTGTCATCAAGTAAATGAATATTCTCTAATATTTCTTTATAAAGAGCATAGGCCGCGGTGTAGTTCTCGGCATCAATATAGATAGAGGCTAAAAGCCCATTAGTATAAACCCGTAATTGTATTTCATCGTGAGTTAAAGATGATAAACAAGCTTTATAGGCTTCGATCGCATTATCTATCAGATCATGACGATCATAGGTATAAGCGGTTAAAATTAATTCAATAGATGTAGGGCAAGTGTAGTGATGATCTTGACAGATGCGTTCTACTTTTTGTTTTACCTTTTCTAATCCAGACAAACCCGGATAGTTTTGCATTCTAGTTATTATTCCCATTAATTGAGAATAAACGTTATCACTCATATAGCGCCCTCAGATATTGACTCATTATTTTAGCGGGATAACTACCTGATATCAAACGGTCACATTGCTATATGAGCAATTTGCAAATGAAGGTGAGTATTTTCTCACCAATAACCGTTATTATCGAATTGATGGCAAAAAGTCTGTAGTAAAAATGTCTTTATTGGCTTTTTCTACCTAAACTTTAAGTCTAGGGAAAGTAAGTAAAGGAATGAGTATGAAAGGGATTATATTTTCAGAGTTTTTAGATCTAGTTGAAGATACTTTTGGTCTAGATGTATGCCAGAAAATGCTAGATAACAGTGGTGATGAAGGCGCTTATACCAGAGTTGGAACCTATGACCATAAAGATCTAGTGAAGCTCATCGTATCATTAAGTAAATTAACAGGGGTAAGCATTGAGGAGTTGCAGCAGGTTTATGGCAAATCAGTATTTCAAACCCTCTATCGCAGTATGCCTAGTTTAGAAGGAAAAAGTTCGGATACATTTGATTTTATTAAGCAGGTTGAAAGTTATATCCACCTTGAAGTAAAAAAACTTTATGCGGAAGCAAGCCCTCCAAAATTCAAATTCATTTCGAATACAGAGTCAGAAATGGTCATGGATTATTTATCTGCTCGTTGTTTTTCTCATGTTTGTCTTGGCTTAATTCAAGGCTGTGCTGCTCACTTTAATGAGAGTATTGATATTCAAATGATACCAATTCAACAAGATGGCTCTCAAGTTCGCTTTACTTTGACTAAAAAGGATTGATGAGGAAATAAAATGGACAATGAGAAGATGATTGAATTATTAAACCGTAAAGTGCAGCGAGAAAAATCAGCACGTAGGGCAGCAGAAGAGTTGCTTGAGAAAAAAAGTCATGAGCTTTATACCGCAAAAAAATTAGTAGAAAAGACGTTATTGATGGTGCAAGAACAAGCTGACAATGACACTGTATTATTAACGTTTAAAAGTTATCTTGATTCTATTTTATTGGATTATAGTCAGCGTTTATTACAGGAAAAACCCAGTAAACAGCTTTTGACTAAATTATTAGAGGATTTAGTCAAAATTGAGCCGATACAGGCAATATATTTATCTTCAACGGTAGCTACGCAAGAGCAAGATATTCAAATATTTTGTGATAAAAATAAGGTTGTATTTTCCAACTTTAAAAATCTACAGAATAACGTGGAATGGAGTTCTGATAGCACTCAACTTGTTGTTTATCTCCATCAAAATACTCGGCAGTGTGGGATCTTACAATTTGTTTTTTCTTACGCACCTAATGTGGAATGGCATGAGACAATTGAAAAGCAATGTCAATTATTTGCTGAAATGATCAGCGCCGCATTTAAGCAACAGCAGTTATTAGAAAATGCATTAAAAGAAAAATTGAGAGCAGAGAAATCTGAGCAAGCTACCCGAGACTTTGTGGCAATGATTAATCATGAATTAAGAACCCCATTAAATGGATTGTTAGGTTCAGCTGACTTGATGGAAGACACAAAGATAACAGAGTATCAGCAAATATTGCTTAGTACGATTCATCAATCTGGTGAAATGCTTAGAGTGATTATTAACGATTTATTGGATTTCAGTAAAATGAGTGCTGGAATGTTGGAGTTAAAAATAGACAGTTTTGAACCACGTTTATTATTTAATATGATTGAGAAGATCTTCTTTCTTCAAGTTGAGGAAAAAAAGTTAGAGTTTATTATTAATATTGATGATGCGATCCCCTTACGGTTACAAGGAGATGTAGATAGAATTCAGCAGATATTGGTGAACCTAATAGGCAATGCTATTAAGTTTACGGAGAAAGGAAGCATAACGCTCACGACCTCTTGGAAAGAAAGCACTCTAGAATTTGTCGTTTCTGATACTGGGTGTGGGATCCCTATAGATAAACAATCGAGCTTGTTTGATCCTTTTGTACAAGTTGATAATTCAAGCCAGAGGCAGTTTGAAGGGACAGGGCTAGGTTTATCTATCTGTAAGTTTTTAGTAAAAGAAATGCAAGGAAGGTTAAGTGTTAAAAGTGAAGAAGGGGAAGGTTGTGAATTTACAGTTTGTATACCTTTGAGCTCGGAGTATAAGAAAAGCGAAGAAATAATAAATGCTTATATTGATTTTCCTATTGAGCAATTATCGGTACTTGCTGTTGAAGACATTAAAATGAATCGAGTTATCTTAAAAATGATGTTGGCAAAGTTGGGAGTTAGTCCTGATTTTGCTGAAAACGGGCTACAAGCTTTGAAGTATTTAGAAAGAAACACCGTCGATATTATTTTAATGGACTGTCGTATGCCGGTTCTTGATGGTTTTGAGACAACGAAGCGATTGCGAGAGAAAGGGTATAGTAAACCGATTTTAGCCTTAACTGCTGGGACAACCTCTATAGAGGTGGAGGCCTGTATTAATGCCGGAATGGATGATACGTTGAATAAACCTTATAAAGCAGAAGAATTAGAGTTAATGTTAAAAGTATGGGGCGCTCAAGCTGCATCATTAAATTAACAGTATGATAACTTTTCCTAATCGAGAGAGTTCCATTTTTTAGTATGCTATTTTGTTGTTATTGAGGTTTTTATAAGTAAAATTGATATTGGACTGGATAAAATATGATTTGTGATTATTACTTAGTAAATCAGACACTTTCTTCTTTACCTGAGCCGTCCTTTCTCTTAGATATTAATGGTCGGTATATTCAAATATGGGGCGGAAAAGATCGCAAGCTTCATCATAATCTACAACGTATGGTTGGGTTAACTAACTATGACATTTTTGATGAAAAATTAGCAAATCGATTCATGGATGTCATAAAAGAAGTATCTAGAACAAAAATACCACAAACAATAGAGTACTCAATTAACCCGAGTGATGTTTATTTGCTTTCAGGTACTGATGGCCCAAATGAATTGCAATATTTTAGTAGTTTTATAACCCCTTTTAATGATGAAGAAAAAGTGTTGTGGTCAGTACGAAATATCACTGAATTAAAATTAAATTTAATTAAGTTAGAAGAACAAGCTGAGCAATTAGAAAAACTTACGAATCTTGATCACCTCACTCAAGTTTATAATCGTTATGCTTTAGAGTTACAGCTACCTAATGCACTATTAATAGCAAAGCAAGATTATGCAAGCGTAGCGCTTTTTATGATTGATATTGATTACTTTAAACAGTTGAATGATTGCTATGGTCATGTTTATGGTGATCAAGCATTAGTTGCCGTTTCTCAGTGTTTAAAGACAATTATTGGTAATAAAGGGAAATGCTTTCGATATGGAGGTGATGAGTTTTTATTGTTTATTACACATTCTTCACTAGAAGAAATAAAGCAGATTGCTAATGAAATACAAAATGGGATTGCAGCATTATTATTAGAAAATAGTCGTTCGCCTTTAAAGGGGAAACTTACCATTACTATTGGCATTGAATATAAAGAGAGAGTTGAAATGCACTGGACGTTGGAAGATTTAGTACAGTTTGCAGATAAAGCATTATTTACTGCCAAGAGTAATAACAGAAATACGATTAAATTGAATATACACTAATAACTTTCCTGATTTTATTTCTCAATATAATAATTATTTGAGAGTTATTATATTGATTGAGCCCTTCCCACTGTTGTGGATATGGTATCGATACTTCATGTTATATTAATTTCAATTTTTAATATCTAATTTAGCATGGCGTATTATATTACCTTTTGATTTTTGTAATAATTTTAAGCTATCGTTTTGTATATCTTTATTTTTATTTAAAATTTTATGCAATGATGGTTTGTATATTTAATTTCAGTTGTTTTTAAATTAAAAATATAATTTTGTATATCTATTATGTGAAACAATGTCACAAAATAGAATGTATGCCATTTATTTTTAGAGTCTTTATTCTATTATTTATTTGCTTGATATTACTCAGGCTAATAATAATAAGGATGTATATAATTATGTTTAAATCAACATCAGTTGCATTATCTATAAGTGCAATACTAGGTTCTTGTTCTTTCATCGTACAAGCAGGCGTTTCGACAAGCATATTGGAAAATGCTCCAGTGCAAGAATGTGCTGTTTTAGATGGAAGTGAATCAATTGATATCTCTAGAAATAGTGCATCTCGTTGCCTTACCGGTGATGACCCTTTTACCGATCAACAATGGCATTTAATGAATACAGGTCAAGATGGCTTTGCTTTAAGGGGTGGAGTTGCAGGTAATGATCTGAATTTATGGTGGGCACATCGTCGAGGTATTTATGGCGAAGGCGTTAACGTTGCAGTTGTCGATGATGGTTTGGAAATTGGCCATCCTGATCTTGCGGCGAATATAACTCCGAATGCGTCGTATGATTTTATAGGTCGAGATCGAGATCCTACGCCAACTTCACGAAATGATGCTCATGGTACATCGGTAGCCGGAATTATTGCTGCGGTAAGAGATAATGGTATGGGTGGGCAAGGCGTGGCACCTGAAGCTCAATTACGAGGTTTTAATTTTCTAAGACGAGGGGCTCAAACAGGTACAAATTGGTATATCAGCCATGGTCGACCTGGGCTTTCTGATGATGTTCGTATCTTTAACCAAAGTTATGGCATTGGTGGGATCACATCTTCAGATTATAGTAACAATTTTAATGAGAGAGTTTATCGTGATATGTCGATGAATTCTAACAATGGATTAGGTGCTGCGTTTATTAAATCAGCAGGTAATGGCTATAACAGCATTGGTATGGGAGGTAGTGATTACATTGCTCCTAGAGGGAATAATTTTGGTTTACCTTGGCAAAACAGTAACCAAGCAGGAGATAATGCAAACTATTGGAATATAGTAGTAAGTGCGCTTAATGCTGATGGTGAACGTTCATCTTACTCTACTGTTGGTAGTAGTGTATTTTTAACGGCGCTCGGCGGTGAATTTGGTAATAACTCTCCTGCACATATTACAACGGATTTAACTGGTTGTGATATGGGTTACAATAGCCGATTTAGGGGTGATCCTCATCCAAATCATCTGTTGCATGGGAGAACCGAGCTAGATCCTACTTGTGATTATAATAGCACCATGAATGGAACCTCGTCAGCGGCTCCTAATACGTCAGGTGCGTTTGCATTAATTATGTCTGCATACCCTAATTTAACCCAACGTGATATTCGTCACTTGTTAGCAACGACAGCAACCCAAGTTGATGAAAATTATGGTGATATTTCGTTAACTTATACAACAGATAAACGAAAATCAAAAACTCTTACAGGGTTAGAAGGCTGGCAGCAAAATGGTGTAGGTCGATGGTTTAGCCCATATTATGGCTTTGGCTTAATTAATGTAAATGCCGCATTAAAAGCCGCAGAAACTTATGAGCAACTTCCTGCTTTAGATGTTGGTAATTGGGTTTCTAGTCGACTTGTTGAGCCATTAGTCATTCAAGACGCAGGTGAGACAGCAACCAATAGCACCATCATTAAGCAAGGTAATAAAACTGTTGAGTCTGTTCAAGTAAGATTGAATATTGATCATCAACGCATGTCTGATTTATTGATTGAATTAGAGTCTCCAGCAGGGACTAAGAGCATCCTGATGTCTCCACGTAATGGGATGGTTGGACATGCGATCGGACAGGGTGCCTCAGGTTTCAGAGATCACCCAATGCTAACTCATAAGTTCTATGGTGAGAACAGCGATGGTAACTGGATATTACACATTACGGATACCAGTGGTGAATCACGTTCATTTACGTATAAAACGGACGAAAATGGAACTAGCAATATACCAATGGCAAATAATCGTGAAAATGGACAGTTAGAAAATTGGTCACTTCGAATCTTTGGTCACTAAGCATAATTGAAAGGAATAATCACATGAAAAAAATAAATAATGTACTGTTTTCTCTAGCTATGGGTTCATTGATCTCTTTCTCAGCATTGGCTGAGGATGTAGTTCTTAACGGTCAGTCATATAAGGTGTTAAATAGTAAAGAGGTTGTTAGAGCTTCATCGGCAGGGCACGGTCAGAGTGGCGAGGTTAATACTTCTTCTGTACGTGTTGGTGATAAGGTCGTAAGTAGTCAAGATGACAGAGCTTTAATGATTACAGGCTCTATTGAAGTTGAAGTATCTGAGCAAAAAGCTAAAGATATTGCAGAGCAATTCAATCTTGAATTTATCGGCTATATTGATGGTTTAGCATTACTTAATGCTGAAGAAGGCACTGATATTATCGAGCTAGAAAAGGCGTTAAATACTAAGGTAGATACTCCGGTACGAGTAGAGTTAAACCTTCAGAATATAATGCCTAATTAATCGTAGTTATCTTCAAATTTTGCTAAGTTTAGTGAGTTTTTAGCAATTTATTTAAATAATTATGATTAAAATAAAAAGCCCTGCTTTAAACTAAAGCAGGGCTTTTATACAAAAGTGAAACGGTAGATATATTACGCTTTTTGTTCTGTTAGTGTTGCCACTTCAGTTTGTTTACTATTTTCAAGCATTTTACGAATAACGAACGACGCTATAAATGCTACAGCAACCATAACAACGGCAAGAATCGTTAGTAGTTGGAAATAATCACCGTAAACAGTTTGTACAAACTCTTGTGTAATCACTTGGCCTTTTTCTTGAGCGATAGACGTTGAGAACACGGCACCAATAATACCACTCAATGCCATTGCCACAGAGAACAAACTAACAGAGAAGCCCTCGATGTGTTTAGGTGCAACAGACAAAATGAATGCAACAACTAAACTACCCACAATAACTTCAGCAAATGCTTGGAAGAAGTGAATAAGTAGGAACACTTCAGGACGAATAATCACATCTTCACCCACACTCATCACAGCCATGGTTAAAATACCAAAAGCAATTGCAGTTAGAATGAAAGCAAATCCAATTTTTGTTGCTGTTGAGAAGTGAATATTACGCTTCTCAAGTGCAGAGAATGTCATTGCAATGATAGGACCAGCTGCAATACACCATAATGGATTCATTGCCATTGATGCTTCTGGTGCGATAGGGATAAGGTTGAACAGATCACCACGCATAGTGTTAATGGTTACCATTGTCATTGATGTCATCATCTGACCGTAGTACACAAAGAAAGCAGTGGTTAGCGCTGTAACAATAAGAATAGTTCCCATCTTTAATGCATCTGACTTCTCAGATTTTATCATTAAGAAAATGAAGTAACCAATAGCAGCAAGACCAATTGCGTAAACAATGTTTTGACCAATATCCATGTTAGAGAACATAAAGAATACAAGCCCAATCATAGCAGCAGAAGTAACTAAAAATGCAGCCCAGTTTTTAGTACTTACAGGCTCTTTATCAATATCTGCACCAACAGTTAATAGTGATTTACGGAAAATCACCAAGGTTGCTAACGCAAAGAATGCAAGTATTGAAGATAATAAGAAACTGCCGTGGAAACCTAATACCAGAACAAACATAGGGAATAGGTATTGACCTAATAACGCCCCAATATTATTAATTGAATAGTTTACAGGGTAGCAGTTTTCAAAGTGCTCTTGAGTATCAAAAGTTCGTTTATAAAGGCTTGGGTAAGATGGTGACATTAAACCACGACCATAACTTGCTAGAGCTATACCGCATAGTGCCATTGGAACATTGGTTGTGTAAGAGCCTAAGACAAGTAAAGCGTAACCAACAGAGAAACCAAGGTAACTAATGGTTAATGAGCGGTAAGCACCTAAAAATTTATCGGCAATGAAACCACCAGCGATCGCAAATAGAGGGCCTATGGATGAAAAAGCACCAACCACCATCATGGTATCGGCTTCACTGTAGTTTAATTCTTCAAGGAAGAAGCGAGTTAAAATGATCATTACACCATAGAATGATAAGCCAAACATCATTTGGCAAAACATCATGGACTTATTGAGTTTATTCCACATAACAATTCTCTTAATTAGATTATCTATTAGTGATTTTAACATTAAAAGAATGTAACAAAGTACGACTTTTATCAAAAAGCAGTACTTTAGTTCTATATATGTGGATATTTATTAGTTAATTGTTTCGAATTTTTATTTATTGTTGGGTTTATGTTCTAATTGCGTATGGTTATATGATGGATTTAGAGAGGGTAAAGCAGAGTAACCTTTCAAAAAAGCGGATTCTGCTTTTTAGTCATAATTAGAACGGAATCGTTTTCGTAGCATTACGTACGCATAATTTAATTATGCGTACGGTATTGTTTTTATTTTGTTTGCGCGAATAGGTAATTTAGAGCACCAACAATGGCGGCAACTTGTGCATCATTACATTCTTGAGAGATCACTTTATCACTATCTGGATATACCTCTGTTGTCGATACAAAATCGGCATTAGTTAGACCTGCACATAGACCTAGTTTTTTAGTTGGGTATTCAATAACACCTTCTTGCACTACATCTGAGCCAATGATCTGGTTGTTTGTATCGGGTGGTGCGATATGAGTAACCGTGCGAACTGAATCGATGATTGCTTTTTGAAAGGCCGTTGCTGGTTTCTCTGTATCACCAACCGTGTAGAAGCCATCAGGAATATAGCCTTCAATATAGGCTAACCCATCACGAGCAGCGAGTGCGGGACGAAATTCGGTTTCATCACTGTCTGTCGTTTCATGTAGGTCAATATGTGCAAAAATAGGTGTCTTAAGTGAGGTGACGAGTGCCATTAATGCTGCCGATTCTTCAGCAGGACTGTCAGCATAAAAAGAACGGTTTGGGTCCGTTGCTGTTGGATTCCAGCGATTAATGACTTCATAGCCCCAAGGGCTGACGCAAGGAGCTACGACAATATTAAACCATTGGCTGTAATGTTCGGCCTTAGTCTCTACAAATTGAAGAGCACCGTGAACGCCAGAGGTCTCATAACCATGGACGCCACCACTGACTAATAATGTTGGTTTATTGCTATCCCACTGTTTGGTTTTAATTGATAACAAAGGAAAACGTTCTTTGTCATAAGAGAGCGCCCCATATTGTGATACATCAAAGCGTCCAGCTAATGCTTGGATTTTACTAACAACCTCTTCTTGGTATGAGCGTTTTACTGTCATGGTAGCAAGCCAAGCCGCTTTTTCTGCTTCGCCCCAAGGTTGACCTTTTGTTCCAATTGGGTAGCTGTAATCGTTTTTCATTATAATTTCCTTTATTTTAGCCCAACACAAATTTAATTATTTTGTTCGTGGCTCCATATAATACGATCACTTCCTCGGTAAATCCCAAAATGAATGGTGGCTTTTATCGAATCTTCAAAAGAATTATTATTGTCTTGGTCTTGTTGTAGCCAAGGTAGGTTAAGTAGTGACAAGGTAGGAACTACTTGCCCTTGCCCACCAGTCCCCGGAGCAGTGAAATCCATGCTTGTTACTCCATTACTCACTGAAGTATCGGCTAAGCTCGCTGCTGTAGTTTGCTCTCCAACGGGTAACTCAGAAGCGTCATTTCCTACATCAAAACTGAAATTAGACATGGCGAGTGTTGTACAAGAGTCAGTGTTGCGGATGAAATGACTACCAATATAAGATTCAGTCTGAATTCGAGACGTTAGGGAGTTTAACTCTGAACCATACGCATCTTCCATTGTTATGCGGCCCCACTCTTGGCGATGTTCTGGCGTGATAGGGAAAGGATATGGAAGACAATTACCATTGATACTCGTTTTGTAACACACATTATCCTGATCTTTTAAATCATCTGCATTTAGTGTCAACGTTATAGTATCTGAGGTTGGTGATATTGGGGAAAATGGTTTACGGTAGCGTAATTCAGCATTTTGTAATTGCACTTTATTTTCCCCAGTCAGTTTCACAACATTGCCTGAAACCGCAAAGCCTGAACGTTTCCCTAGTATAGAAGTGGTATCTGCATCTATAACATCTATTTTAGAAGGCAGTGCTGAGTATGTTCTAAGATCCCAGGTATTGTTATAACGCCACCATGAGCCAATACTGTAGTTTTTAATTTGTTCACCAGTATAAGAAAGCGGAATTAGCTCTAGTGTCGGTTTGGAATTAAATTCGAAGGTTTGTCCCATATAGGTATATGAACCACAAGCATTAGTGATCGTCGGTTGTGGTGCCGATAATCCAAAATAGGCAGGAATGAATCGACCAATAGAGGCAGTATTGGCAGCTTTAATTTGAAATGTATTACTGCCTAAATAATTTGATGGGGGGGTTACCGAAACATTAAATACACCAACCTCACTAATACTTTGATTAATTGTATTAATGCTACTTTTTATTGCTTTGTGGTTGTAAGTATTGGCAAGCAGAGTACCACTGTTACCTCCAAGACGTTGAGAAGGTGCAACCAGAGTATGATTAAGAGTAAGTGAATTTTGTGCGTAATTAGAGGTGACTAGGTTATTTGATATATTGATATCGGTATCACTAACCCAAGCGTGTGCTTTTACATTCAGTAAGAAGATTTCACCAGCACGGGCAAAGATAGAGCAAGTAATGTCTTCTGATGAACATAAACTGTTTGAACTTGAACCAGAACTATCGGTTACAGATACACTTAATCCTATTGGGAAACTGACAAAACTACCAAAGCCAACAGGTTGAGAGTAGCTTTGTGTGTCTTTGGCATTGAGTTGAAGTTTTCCCGCATCAGGGTAGTTCACCTGAAACTGAGCCTGATTATTTGTAAAATTTAATGATAATTTTGCCGGGGTTGTTGCATCAATAGGTAACCATGTAGAGCCATCAAATACGGTGACTTGAGGTTTTTCACCATTGGTATTACTCTTTAACTCCCCTTTTGTAGGTGTAATGTAATTGGATGTGACCTCAATAGCTCGAAAGCCAGTATAGCTATACTGGGAACAGCCTTGAAGTGTTGCTGTTACTGGTTTATTTGCTAATTTATCAGGTATTTTTAACGTTAATCCGTCTTCTTTAAATTCGATAGTACAGTTATTTACACTCGGGTTTTTTCCATTTATTCTGCATAAAGTATGACTGAATGGTTTTGTTGAAGGAATCGATCCAGATACATCTAAGTTAGCTGTGCCTGCCGTTGATTTTCCAAGTGATAAGCCTGCAATACCATTACGCATCATGATTTGATTACCGCCTTCCCAAAAGCCATCTCCTCCCAGAGTGTTACTATTTAAAGTGACACTAATGTCATCAGTGAAGAGGGTGCTACAAGTAGGATCTGCACAGGCTCTAAGTGTGATATCTGATGTATTACAAGTAGAACCAATAGCGGAATGATCAAACTCAAAATGGTCGATTTGCTTACCAACAGGCTTCATCTCAAGCGCACAAACTTTGAAGTTATCTATTTCGTGGATATTGGTTGCGCTACCTGTTGAACCAGTTAACGATAGTAAGAAATTTTCAGGTACATCAGCTTGATTATATTGATTTTTCAATACATTGATTGGACCAATAACTTTTGCAAATACAGGGTCTTTGCCTTTATTGACTATACTTCTTTCTACGGTGACGTTTGCTTTATTATTTTTTGTAGAATCAATAGTAATACGATAGCGATGTACTTTATTTTTCCCTGTATTATTGTCAATGTCAGTGTTAACTTTTTTCCCTTCGATATAGTTAAACCCAGAGAATTGGTCACCAGAACCTCTTAAAACAATTGATTGGGCTGTGGATGAGCCTGGAGTATGATTTTTACTTCCCCCTTCACGAGAATAGTTACCGTATTCATCTAAGCCGACGCCTAACCACCCACCATTGAAGCCTGGTTTATTTTCGTATTGTTTAAAGCCATAGCCAAGCGGGCCACCAAAGGCTCCGGCTTGTGGTGTTTTTTTGAAATCAGAGAATACAATGGCAAGGCCATCTGCGCCTGTAGTTCCGCCTCCATGTGCCATATAATCAAATTCAATTTCAATCTTATTTCCTGCAGAAGGAAAACGATACTGAAACGACGATGCAGTCGATTGATTTTTTTTAGCTTCAGTTAATTGTAAGCGCCCATTTACAACATGTGGTATTGAAGGTTCCGCTACTGCTTGATGTTATCCAGCGTCCAGTTAAATCGGCATTATTAAATTCATCATTATTACACTCTCTTACTGGAGGTAAGGGGGTTGAATCACTGTCTTCGATATAAGCACTGCTATTTAATCGTAAGTCTTCACTGAGTGTACGGCCAATAATATGGCTAGTATTATCTAAAACAAGATTATTTGATGCATATACATCACCTTCAATTGAGGCATCTGATGAAAGATGAATATTATTATAAGAATAAAGTGAAAAACTTGAGCCTGTATTTTTTTTAATAAATGAGTTGTTATAAATACCTAACCCATTTTTTACAAATAAACGAACATCACCTTCAATATAAATTTGAGAAGTGGAGTTTATGTGTAAACTTTCAACCCAATAGTCACCAGAGTGAATGGTGAGCGTACCACCATTTAATGCGAGTTTTTTAATACGCTGCTCTGAGTTATTCATGATAAAAGAACAGTTAGATTTATTTGATGAAATATCCTTATAAGATGAATTGTTAAAAGTATAACTGCCACCGTTATTGCATTTAGATGAATTTTTTGAAGATGATTTTTTAAAAGTCAGTAAAGGAATATCTAAACTGTTAGTTTTGGTTATAGAGCATGTAGTATAACTTCCATCAGTATCCTCACAGCCATCAATAGGAAAATCATTTTTATTGGTAGCACAAAAATGTAAAGATGTTCCATTTGTTCCCTTAATTTTAGTATTATTATACATGGTTAATTGAGGTGAACTTTGTGGCGTACAGCTTCTTGAGTGTCCTTGCGCTACGCCAGGAAAATAAGTATTTCGTTCATAAATAGGCGTTTCCGCAAATACGATACAAGGCAGTAGAAAAGCCAAAGTGGCTAAGTAAATATTAGAGTGATTAATTTTCATGACGAATACCTACTTCAATAATACGTTGTAATGTTGTTGTGCCAAACTGACACTGTGCGGTACTGATTAACTGGCGTACAATAAGGCCGGAATCTAATTTTCCTATGATTTTACACTCAACACTGGCTGTGCATTGAGACAATCCTTCTCCACTAAAATTATAACTAGCACGATTATCAGCGTTATAACAACTACCAGAATTTTGCATGTAAAACTCACTGATCTGCATTTGGATAGCGGATTGAGCAGCCATATTAGTACGAGTTCCCATGATAGAAGTAACCACATGAGTACTCATTTTTTGTTGGTTTTTATTTGCCATTAGAGCAAGAAATCCAATGACAATGATCACGAATATTGTAAGTATAAGTGCAGATCCACCTTGGCGTTTAGGGCGTGTTGACGATAAGGACATCATGATCCAACCTCACTTCTTCATTATTATCCGTAAAGATGAATTGCAATTTCACTAAGCCATTACGCACTAATGATGCCTGTTCAATATCAAATTGGAGACTTTTAATTTTTTCAGCCATTAATTCACGGGTGCCAGCAGTTAAATCTGCGGGAGCAAGCGAGTTACGAGTTAATGGATAATCAGAATAACGATATAGTTGGTTGTTCTCTAGGCAGTAGGCAACAGGCGTTTTATAAGCAAATAAGCGATGGGCTGGAGAGTTTGCTGTAAAACTGGTGTTTTGAGTAAACTCAATATCTACAGTGGTGGCTAGGGGACCTGGTGTAAAATCGATGTTCTTTTTTATTTCAGCGACACGATCTAATCCGTTGCTTGGTATATCATCAAGTAAGTCTTGAGCATTGATTGGCATAATAACCACGCGTTCTGATTGAGTAAAACCATGTTCTGGTAATACACTCATGGTATTAGATTTTTCAGGTGCTAAAGGCAAGGCCTCATAGACCGCGGTATTAGTGATCGGTAACCATTCTATACAGCGACTAGTGGCGTTAACTTGCACACTGTTAGGGACGGCATCGCGTATTTCTTTATGCATTCTATCAGTGACAAATCGACCTTGAAGCAATAATTCTTCACGAGTAGTCGTATCGGTGTAGATAGTCATACTATGTTGAATGATAGCACTAAGAGAGAGACCAACCACAGCCAACAAAACGATAGAGACGATCATTTCTAATAAGGTAAACCCTATTAATTTCTTTCTATATAGCATTAGAAATTACCTCTTATCACTGCGAAAACGTAGTGTTGGCCGCTAGGATCTACCACATCGACAATAATCCGCTTGCTGTTACCTGCAACGAGATCAGCAACACCATCTAAGTTAGCATCATAAAAAACACGAATTGAAATGGAAAAGTTAGGGTAAATGGTGGCTAAATCGTTACCAAGTACATCACCAACCGATCCGGTTAAGCCGTGAAAGTCATCAACATCATTATATAACGTTCGATCAGTTTCATCGGTATCTGGACCTAAGTCATTAGGAAGAGTACAAAGAAGCCCTGTGGGGCTATTACATTCAGGAACGCCACCATTTGGCCCGCTATTTTGATCAAATTGACGGCCTAATATTTCATCCATAATTGCTGAGCCTAATTCAGCCGCTTTTGTTGAGTAGATAAGTTCAACATTATGTTGAGATTTAGGGATTAAAGAGGTCGTTACCGTTAATAGTGCGAAACTAATTAAGACGATTGATAGTACAATCGAAATCAAACTAAACCCTTGCCGATGCTTAACAGGCATGAATATACCCCTCTTTCTCAATGCATATCTTTTCTTGTGATTGGCCAGTAATAGTAATTTCACATTTGGCTGTTCGACATTGTGCTATACGACCTAAACCATCAAAATCAAAAGCGTAAGGAGTGCTAAGATCAATGTTAGTTACATTAGCAACTAAGGAAAAAGAGGCTTGTTGATTTGATAATATAGCTACATAGCTTGTATCTTCATTTTCAAGATAGGCATTATTTGTTTGTGTCGTAGGAAATGCTGTCGAACAAGCTTCGGAAGGTTGCTCTAAGCTAACTTGTTGAGCTCTTTGTTTATCAATAAGCCAACGATTACAATAGCCATTTCTATTCATCGCTCTAATTTGAGTGAGTCGTAAAGAACGGAGTAATTCCGTTTGTAACGTTTGTGTAGATAAACTGCTAACACCAGAAAAATAGCTGCTCGCACTTAAGGAGATAATAGAGAGGAGTATAATCACGGTAATTAGCTCAATGAGAGTAAATCCGTGTAGCCTAGCTGATGACATAATAATTTCCTACAATGAATACTAATTCTAGTTATTACCTGTTCATTCTTATGAGTTAAATTATGTATATAGAGTAACTATTTATCAGGTAAATCATTTACCCACATTGAAGTAAAGATAATTCATTCTACGACGAAAAGTTTTTATTAGAAGTAAAAAAAGGGCAAATTAGTGATTTATATAATTTATTCTTTCGATCATCTTAGTATAAATTAGCTAGCGATGTTGTGTATGGAAGGAAAATAAGGTAAATGGTTAAAAAAACGGGAACAAAAAAGATTTATATCAGTAACAGGTACTCATCCTGTAAAAAAGCTGCTAGTATTACTTTATAAATATCTTTGTTACCCTGTCGGAGAGTTATTATGGAAGAGTGGTATCAATACTTAACCATTGAAGAAATTATGTTTATTCAGCAAGTATTTAATTATTAAAGATTTTTCAGTGATATAAATAATGATAATTATCTATATCACTGAGGTTTTTTAATTACCGGCTGTAAGTATTCATAATATAGGCTTCAAAATCATCACACATATCACTGTCTGATTTATGATTGGATACTAGTTTATTTTCTTAGAGCAATCATTGATATATTCATTTGATTGCCACTTCGGGGTAATAATGGTGTAAGAAATACTCTATGATGGTTTTATATTGTGTTTATGGATGAACCTTAATGAATCAAATGGACTATTTGCGATGTGCCAGTGTAGGAGTACTTTTCGGTCTTGTTGGCTGCTCGTCAAACTCTGTCAATGATATTGATAAGGTTGAAGATCCAACGATGTTGACTAAGCAAACCCTGAATATTGATGGGCTAAAGCACTGCAACAATTACGATGATAGTAGTATTCATTTAAATCCAGATGAACCATTAACCATTATTGTTCATGGCTGCTTCGCTTCTGCGGGTCAATTTAAAACCTTAGCGGATGTTTATGGTTTATATGATCAACAAGCTATTTGCTTTGAATATGATGACAGAAAAAGTTTAGAAGAAACCTCTGGCGAACTTGTTTCTGCGCTCAATAAATTATCAAATGAAAACCCCAATCAATCTTTGCATGTGATTGGCCATAGCCAAGGTGGTTTAGTGGCTCGTCGGGCACTTACGGCTAATAGAGACGATGAGAAAAAAGTCGCGACAAAACAACTGCAACTTACCACCGTCTCTTCTCCATTTAATGGCATTGAAATATCGTCACATTGTGGGATGACTTCTTTACGTATTCTTTCACTCGGCATTGTAGATTTAATTTGTTATGCCGTGACAGGAGAAAAATACCAGCAGATCCCACCGAACGCGGATTTTATTGAACAACCTGGAGATCTTGTTCCTGCTGTTTCTCAGCATCTAGTGATTAAAACGGATGAACGCAATACATGCAGAAGAACCAATGATGACGGAATATGCGTTGAAGATGATTACGTTTTTAGTGTTAATGAGCAGTCAAATCAAGAAGTGGATGACATCGTTAATGCGAACCCAATAACGGTGAAAGCAGGCCATGTTGAAATTGTCGGCAATGGTGATTCGGTGCCAACAGATTTGATTGATATTTTAAAAGACCAACAATTGCTGATTGATAACGGAAAAATTGACCAGTTAGAGCAAGCGCGTTTAATTGAACTGCTTTATTTTCAAGAAGAGAATTCTAATTCATCTATATTAAAATAAACAGGGTGGCATAAATACCACCCTGAAATCAGTTTAGCGTCCGTAAGTCTCCATAATATAGGCTTCAAACTCATCACACATATCAGCATTTGATTTTGCATTACTTGCTAATGTTTTTGGTCCATCAATAATGGTGATTTTTGCTTGTAATGGCATGACATCGGCTTGAGTTCGGGCGTTCATCTCAGCTATTTTTAGCTGCTCTGCTTTCCAAGCGTCTTCTACAGATAAATTACATTCATCCGCTAAGTATTTCGCATTAAAACCTTCACCTGTTAGGGCAACAATAGAATCATTGTGATTTACGCTGTTGCCTGCATTCCAATAATGTTTGGCAAGTAGAGGTCCGATTTTAGGGTTATCTGCTAAGAAGCCAAATTTCTCAGTGAAATACGCACGGGTTTGGTATACCGCCATGTGAGCCAATAAATAACCATGATAAGCACATGAGGCTTCATCAGAAACAAGATGAGGTATTGCCATTAATGGACGAGGACTACACTCTAAACCAAGAATGTTCTTCTCTGATTGACGAGCTAATGCCGTAATGTTTTCTGGCGTCAGTTGGTCATCATTTAATTGGTATAAAGCGCGTTCAAAATACGGAACGACTAAAATACTGCGCTCTTGGTAGGCTTTAAATGGTTGTTTGCTGTCGATCATCACTTTGATAATAGCGTCCGATACTGGCTTTCCATCCGCGTCTAACGCGTATTGTTTTAGCCAATCGGCATCGGTTAATAAGCTATCACAAAACATGGATTGTGTTTCAGCATAGGCCATTGATGTTGGTGCAAACTCTTGTGAGAAACACGGAGCGTTCATTTTTACATTGGAGAAATGCGCAGCGTGGCCCCCTTCATGGAATAAGGTGTTCATACCGTCATAACCACTGCCAACTTGGTCTGGTTTTGCGTTGCTAGTAAAGTTAACTTTAGCGGCAACCCATTGGTCTTGATTATAAAAAGAAGGAATAGGGCCATGACAAAAACCATTTGGGTATTTGCCTTTACGATCCAATAAATCAAGGGTTAACTCTGCGCCTGAGAATTCAATATTCAAACGACCGAACGATTCAATCCAACGGCGCAGTGATTTTGAGAACGGCACGTATGGATCTAACTCTCGCATTACATCGCCAGCAAACGAGAAGACAAAATTATGCGCGAGTAGTGACTCATTGCCTTTGTCCGTAGCTAGTTGGTTTAAGCTGTTTTGATGACAATCGCGTGTGCGTTTTTCAAAGTCATCCAAAATAGTAAACAGCTCATCTGCGCTCATTTTCTCTTTTTTAGTGACTGAATAATCAAAGAAAGTATCAAACCCTTGAGAGCGGGCAAATTTATTACGCAGTTTGATTAATTCAATAAACCCATTTTGCAGCAGCCATTGCTCTAAACCAAGAAACGCTTGGTGTGCTGATTGACGTGTTGCGGCATTAGCACTAGTGCGAACAATAGAAGCGAGTACAGGAAGAGAGCCTTCAACCGTTTCACCTTCTTCGTTTACATACGTCATTGTGTGGTTTTGTTTTTTCTCAAATAAACCGGCTTCAAATTTGATCAGCTCGGTTTTTAAATTTTGAGCTTGTTCTGATTCAATAGCATGAGATTCAAATGTCGCTAACCATCCTTTTAATCCAATCAAGGTTTGTTTTTTTTCTTCATTATCAGTGATTGATTCAGCCAGTGTGATTTGTTTTTTAATTGCAGAGATTTGTTCTGCATTACTTAAAAAATTAGTCCATGCAGTTTCAGCTTCAGTAGAGCCTTGATGATCATCGCTTAAACCCATATAGGTATCCCAAAAGAAGTTTTCTTTGGTGCGATGAATAGAGAGATAGCGTTGATTTAAATCATTTAGGTAAGTGGTGGCAGTCATTTTCTTCCCTTTACATTAAGTCCTTAGGGCAAAGCCCATACCTTGGGATTATGACATAAATTGAAGAGAGATAGTGACGTTGATATCAAAAGCCTAACCATTTATAGATTGGGCTTAATAATTGAGTTAGTTAGCTTAATGTTCTGAACTGAGCCACTAAAGATCCTTGAGAATGAATGGTGGTTGAAAGTGTTTGGCACTCTTCCATTGTTCCATTTGCAATACTATTTGTTTCTAAACAGACACTATTAATTAATTGAATGTTGGTGTTCATTTCGTCAGCTATGTTTTACCATTTGTTCTACAGCAACCGAGATTTGGGTGTTTTGCTCTGAAATACTACTGACTTGGTCTAGTGATTCTTGCAGTTTATTTCTTGATTTTAATGTGGATGTGATGTGATGATGTAAATGAGAAGATTAAATTAGAAAGCTCAGTCTATAACAGATTGAGCTTCATAAAATAAGACTAGTATTGTGCTTCTAATTGATCGGCTTTATTAAGTGCGGGATGTGTCTCTAATTGTTCAGAATAAGCTCTGATATTAGGAAACGAACCAAGCTGTCCACGTTGCTTTAGAATATCAACAATGAACGACATCATGATATCTGCACCAGATAAGGTATCACCAACAAGGTAGCGTTTATTGGTGAGTGAAGATTCAAAATAGTTAAGCACCTTACTCGTTTCTGCACTGGCATAAGCCGGCAAGAAGTTCATTTCAGCGCCGTCTTTTTCTACAAAAAGAGTCAGTAACAGTGGAAGCATGGCTGAGCTTTCAGCAAAGTGCATCCATTGTGAATATTCAACATAGTCATTACTGCCTGCTTTTGGTGCTAGCTGAGTATTGTATTTATTAATTAAATATTCAGTAATGGCACCCGACTCCGCAATAATTAATCCATTATCTTCAATGACAGGGGACTTACCAAGTGGATGAATATCTTTCAACTCCTGTGGTGCAAGTTGAGTGACTTCATCTCTTTGATAGCCTTTAATCTGATAATCTATGGCCAACTCTTCTAGTAACCAGATAATGCGTTTTGAGCGTGATTTATTCAGGTGGTGCAATGTGATCATGTGGATGTCCTATCTTTTTTAATCGTGGTAATTATTGGACTCTATAGAGCAAGTAACAACTTTTCAGCCGTGCTTTCAGAACTTGCTGGGTTTTGTCCTGTAATGATAAGGCCATCTTGAATAACAAAGGGTGCCCAATCACTGACTTTTTGATAGTCACCGCCTTGTTTCTTAAGCTCATCTTCTAATAAGAACGGCACGATGTCAGTTAAGGCAACGGCTGCTTCTTCTGTGTTACTGAACCCTGTTACTGCTTTATCTTTTACTATTGATTGACCTGCGGTGTCTTTTGCATTCAATAATACCGCACCGGCGTGACAGACAGCAGCAACGGGTTTATTGCTATTTAATAGCGTTTCAATAAGAGCGATTGAGTTTTTATCATCAACCAGATCCCATAATGGCCCGTGACCACCTGGGTAGAATACAGCATCATAATCGTCAGCCTTGATGTCGCTTAGCGTGTGAGTGCTTGCTAACGTCTGTTGTGCTGATTCATCATTATCAAAACGACGAGTGGCGTCCGTTTGAAAATTTTCTAATTCACTGTTTGGATCGATAGGCGGTTGTCCACCTAGCGGAGAGGCTAGTGTGATGTCAATGCCTGCATCAAGAAATACGTAATAAGGTGCCGCAAACTCTTCAATCCAAAATCCTGTTTTCTCGCCAGTATTTCCAAGATCAGAATGTGAAGTAAGAACCATTAAAATTCGTTTTTTAGGTGTAGTCATTATTCTATTCCTTTAATTATTAGTGATCCTTGAAGAGATGAATCAAGGCATGGATAAAATATAGAGTGTAAACCCCAGTTAGACAATGCAGATTAATTTGATTACATTGATTCAATAATTCGACTAATAAAGTGAGATAACAATGAAATTGTCGTTTGAACAACTAAAAAGCATGGTGGTATTCACGCATGTGGTGGATCAGGGCAGCTTTAGTGCGGCAGCAAAACAGTTGGAATTATCACGTACGGTGGTCAGTTATCACATTAAGAAATTAGAAACGAACTTAGGAGTGACATTAATCAATCGCTCGACGCGAAGTTTGTCACTCACTGATGCGGGAATTGAATTTTACAGCAGCTGTCGGTTGATCTCAGATCAAGCGCAATTTGCGAATCAGAAAATGGAAAACTATAAAAATGAGCCTGAAGGGGTATTAAAAATTACCTGTCCGGTGAACATGGGATTGCAAGTAATTGTACCTGCATTGAACGTGTTTAAAACCCAATTTCCTAAGATTGAGTTAGATATCATGTTGTCTGATGAGGTGGTTAATATCATTCAAGAAGGCATTGATTTGGCGATTCGAGGAGCTGCATTGCCTGATTCTGGCTTAAAAGCACGTAAGCTCTCTTCTTTACCTACTTGCTTATGTGCGTCCCCAAGTTATTTAACTCGCTGTGGTAAACCGTTTACTCCTGCTGAATTAGAACAGCACAATTGGGTCATGTATAAATTAGGAACGCCAACGCTAGATCTGACGAAAGGGACAAGATCGTATCGCATTAAAATGAGTGGTGACATTACAACTAATAATGCCGCAGCACGAACCGCTTTTGTTGAAGGTGGACATGGCTTAGGACGGATCCCCGTGTATGATGCGATGCCTAAAATTAAAGAGGGTACTCTACAAACGGTGTTAGATGATTATGAACTGGCAGATATTGATGTGTATGGCGTATATCCACCGGGGGCTACGGATTCTAAAAAAGTGCGTTTATTGTTGGATTTCTTAATTCAATATTTTGATAGTACACACCCTAGAAGTTCAATGTTGTTGGGGTAATATTTCACATGTCCCTTAATTGTAAATACGCAGCAGAGCAATCCGTTTATCATTGTTATGATGATGAACGGATTTTGTGTAGAGGCTCTTACTTTAGTTTAACGTCCTGAATTGAGATACTAAATCACCTTGAGAGTGAATAGTTTTTGAAAGTGTTTGGCATTGCTCCATTGTTCCATTTGCAATACTATTTGTTTCTAAACAGACATTATTAATTAATTGAATATTGATATTCATCTCGTCTGCTACTTTTACCATTTGTTCTACTGCAACAGAAATCTGGGTGTTTTGCGCTGAAATATTAGTGACTTGATCTAATGATTCCCGCAGTTTATTTCCTGATTGATTTGAGTTCTTAACGCATACCTCTGATAACTCTTTTCCATCATTCATGGCTCTAACGGCATCTTGAGTGCTTACTTGGATTAATGAAATTATCTCTTGAATTTCTTTTGTTGAGCCTTGGCTTCGTTGAGCCAAATTTCTAACCTCATCAGCAACGACAGCAAATCCTCTTCCTTGTTCACCAGCTCTAGCAGCTTCAATCGCCGCATTTAATGCTAGCAAATTTGTTTGCTCTGCAAGAGATTGAATAACGGTTAGTACAGATCCAATTGTATTCCCGTGCTCTTCTAGAGTACTAATTACCTCTGAAGCATTGGTTAATTTCACAGACAATTCTTCAATAGAGGTAACGGTCTCAGTAACTGCAAGCATTCCTTCTGAAGTGATTTTATGGGCCTCTTCAGTTACTGATGCTGTGGCTTGGACGCTGGCTGCAATATCACTGACAGAGGCATTCATTTCTTGTATTGCGTTAGCGACTTCAATAGTTTCTTTACTTTGAATACTGATATTATTGACTGTATTTTGGCAATTATTAGTAGAAGAGGTCGCTAAGGATTCAATCTCTTTATTGGAGTCTTGAATACGTCCCACCACGGCGTTAATTTCAGATTGACGCATTTTAAAAGCAAGTTCGATTTCTGCTAGGTCATCGACATTATTGGTATAAACAAGCTCCATTAATGGATTATCAAATATGTCTCTAGCTTTTTTTGATAACGCTTCTAAACGGCGTGTTAAAACAAAAATACTGATAAGAGATAGACCTGACATAGCGATTAAACTAAGTAATGGTGAAAACTGATTAACTATTGCAGATACAGTAAAGGTAGGAAGCAGGGTTAACATAAAACGTTGCCATAAACGAGTTCTTGGAAGTGATAATTTTAATGGTTTTTTCCCATTTTTTATTTGCTTATATACGTTCTCAGCATTTTTAACGTGTTCACGAGACGGGCATAAACGAACAGATTGATATTCTTTGATTTTATTATCGTTAATGATAGGTGACACAAAGGCATCGACCCAATAATAATTACCATTCTTACAACGATTTTTTACTAGCCCCATCCAAGATTTCTTATCTTGTAAGTGGGACCACATATTTTTAAATGCATCACTTGGCATATCTTGATGGCGGACAATATTATGTGGTTGAGAAAGCAATTCATTGGAATTAAATCCAGAGATTTCGCAAAACTCTTTACTTGCATAAGTGATATAGCTTGAAGGAGAAGTAATGGAGAGTAAGTTATATTCTTTAGGAAATAGAACTTCTTTATTGTTAGATTGTGGTGTATTCATGTATATATCTTTTAATAAAGGTGAGTTTCTTTCTTAAATGTAAGAAAATGTTACGCGAGAACCTATCATTACTGATAATTTGAATGATTGACTTACATCATTAGTTTATAAAGTTTTATTAATTATGCTCTAATTATTACTTTCACTTATGATTTACAGTGTGATTTTTTTATATTTTGTTTTTATCTTTTCAAAATGAGAATGTTACCAGTGTTATATATATATTTTGTAAAACACATGCTTTAAATATGCTATAAAGTAAGTAGAAACGTATGATCTTTAGGTAAAAGTATGAATCGAACGATAAGACAATTAAGCACATTTTTGATTATAGGGTCTATGCCGCTCTATGCCGTAGCAAACGATCCTTTTGGTGCTCTGCAAGTAAATGCCCAGTCGCCTTTTCAAGCAAATAGCCTGACACCTAAATTACGTTCTGGTTTATACAGTGGAAATACTGAATTTTTTGCCAGCCTTAATAGCGGTAGTGCATGGATTGAAAGTTCAAACTATAAAATGGATTATTATCAAAACCAAGCAACAGTCGGTGGGCTTTTTCAAGTTAATCCACGTTTAAATGTAGAGCTAAAATATCAAGGAATAAATGCAAGCGATAATAATTTAGATCCTATAACTTATGGTTTTCATGAGCTATTTGGGATCGGACAAAATGGCCGTGATGAAGTCGAATATGATGAGTTTAATATCCATACCCCTTATGGTGATATTGAGGACTTTGAAGGAGAAACCTTAAGCCAAGCAATTACCCTGTATACTGATTATCAGATGCTAGCTTGGTCTCACTCTAGTTTAACCATTGGTGCTTCATTGTATTATAACTCGGTGAACGAAGGAGAGTTTGAGCGGCAAGTGTTTGAACAAGCAATCCAGTTAAATTATGGTTATGCGGATAGTATGCAGCAATTTTATACCTCATTAGGTATCTCTTTTAATGAAGAGCCTTTTCTTACTGATGTAAAAGATTACCGTAAAACTCGGTGGATGTTCGGAGCGGGCTATAATTATGCACTTGCTAAGAATCATCGTCTAATCGTTGAGACTTCCATTTTTGAAGGAGCATTAAATGAGGGAGTAACGAGTGATCAATTTAGTGATTTGAGTTACGAATTTACGCTTGGTTACCGTTATTTAATGGAGAAAGCGGCACTTGAACTTGCCATGATAGAAAATTACATCAACATGGATAATAGCTTAGATATTGGATTTACTATTGGTTTACGTTATCAGCTTTAAATGACGTAATTTTAGACGATTTTATCAAAAAGAGTTATCGACGGCAGTGTTTATTTTATATAAGCTGCTATACAATAAAATTTCATTTAAAGAACTCTTTATGCCTAGACGCTTTAACTCATTTCTAGAACAACAGCTTGTTGTTGTCATTAGTGCTGCCACTAGTAGTGATATTCATTATGCAGTCAAGCTCATTGAAGAAAGAGCGAAAAAGGATAATCTTACTGTACCTGTCTCTTATAAGTTCTTTTTGTATGGCTACATTAAGTTAAAAGAGTCAAGATATGAAGAGGCGTTAGAGTTTTTTTCAAAAAGTTTAAGTCATTTAAATAAGCATAACCAATTAAGATACCTCCGTTATTATATTGAATATGGTATGGGAGTGGTATTTATACGCTTAAGTCAATTTTCTGATGCAGTTTCTTCATTGACAAAAACACTAAAGATCAAAAACTACGCTAGACAAGAAGAGATTATCTTTCGTACTTATAATAATATAGGTATTGTATTTCTTTTATCGAATGATCACGAACAAGCTTATGCCTATTTTACCTTAGCACGTGATTACATAACGGATAATACCGTACTATCGAGTTCACCTTTTTTAACCAACTACGCCTATGCAAACGCATTAGTGGGGAAATTTGAAGAAGCTGCTGAGCTGTATTGTAAGATGGAGAATGAGTTAAAGAATAAGCCAAGCACTCTTGGAGGTTTCTTTTTATATAACTCTAAAGGTTCATTCTATGATCTCCAAGAAGAGCCTAAGTTAGCACTAGCAAGTTTTGATAAAGCAATTGAGTTAAGTATTGAACTTAATGACTATTTTTATCAATTAGATGCATTAAAAGAATATTGTGTTTGTGCGATAAAGTATGGTTTAGATGATAAGGTTATAGGGTATGTTAGTGATGCTCTATTGTTAATTAAAGACTATGGCACGCCATCAAGCATCAGCTACTTTTCTGATACACTAATGTACTTAAGCGATAAATATGCAGCTACAGAGCAGCAAGTTATTCTGATGAAACAAGCGTATGAATTACAAAGTCGTGCGCTTGAATTGCACTCAAACAATAACCAAGGCTCAATTACTGAGTTATATCGATTGCATTCAGAGCGGCCTGAATTAGAAAATGCAAAATCCTTAGAGCAGAACCTAGAATTAGTGACTTCTTTTGGTGAGTACCTAAATAGTCATAGTAGCTTAGATGAAATAACTTTTAAATTGTATGATGATTTAAAACAAGTAATGCCATTAGACTGTCTATCCATAGGCTTATATGATAACCAGACAGCTCAACTACATTATGACCATTTCCTTGATCTTGGCGTACCTCTGGAGCCATTTGTCATTGATTGTAATAATGAAATAACCTTGAGTTCATATTGTATTCAGCAGAAAAAGCCATTTTTGCATGGTGATTTTTCTTCTCAGCTACTGATTGATCTGCTTGGGCAGCATACGGAGCAAGCGTTTGTTGGAAATACAGATGAATCTTACCCATCTATTATGATGTTACCGCTGATTTTAGAAGGAGAGGTCATTGGTATTTTCTCGATTCAAACTTTTAAACATCATGCCTATCAAGGATATCAATTTTCTCTTGTAAAGCAGCTTGCTTCCTATTTAGCAATAGACATTAGAAACAAACAACAGAAGCAACAGTTGATTGAGCAGAAAAAATAGCTAAATCGTTTAGCTAATATTGACCCATTGACGGGATTATTGAATCGAAAGTCGTTATTTTCATCGATTAAAGAGTGGAGCTCTTCATCTGAGAATCTTACTATTCTATTGATTGATATTGATTATTATAAACAATTTAATGACTTATATGGTCACATTAAAGGAGATGAGATCTTAGTTCGCTTTTCAGCATTGCTGAAATCTCATTTCTATTTAGATACTCATAAAGTATTTCGATACGGTGGTGATGAGTTTTTAGTGCTTATTCATGGAGAAGAACATATGAAACTTGTAGAGCTATTTATTCAACTCCGATCTCCATGTTCAGGAACAAGAAATAGCCCACAAAGGATCGCTATGTAGTGATGTAATTACATTATCTATAGGAGGGTATCAATTTTTTCCTTGTGAAATGATGGGTTTAAGTATAAATGAATTGATTCATAAAGCAGATGAAGCCCTTTATTCTATAAAAAACAAAGGGCGAAATGGCTTATTTATCAATCGCTCGTAAGTAGTATTAAGGTTTTTATATAATTCAAGTTGTAAATTCATTATTTTGACGAGTATTGTAATTTTATAGCATCTTTAAAATCATTTCCAAAATACCATTCTATATGTTCCAATTAAGTAGTATCATATTCTGTTATATTTTGCTGTTAATAGAACACTTACTTTTAGTCTGAAAATAGTCATAAAAAGAAGTGTAAATAGAAATTATAACTGGATTACTCATGCACAAAAATATTTCAATAAAAAATAAACTGACTATTATGTTTGTGGCTGTCATATCGGTCATGGCATCACTTCAAACTTACATGACAGGTAAGCAGTTAATGGAAGAAACTTACCGTTCTGTTAACCAATTTTCAGCAGCGATTACTAAATCAAGTGTATCGGGGGTTGAAAAGTGGATTGATGGGAAGGTACAAATACTACAAGCTACCGAACAAGCTTTTAACTATTCAGCAGAGCCAGTTAGCTATTTCTCTCAATCTGAGCATTCAGGTAAATTTGATATCACCTACGCAGGATTATCGACAGGTGAATTTTATCAAAGTAAAAAACTACCAGTGCCTAATGGTTATGATCCACGAGTTCGTGATTGGTATATCAAAGCAAAAAGCAGCTCCCAAGCAATAGTAACTAGCCCTTATGTTGATGCAGGAACGGGTAATCTTGTTGTTACAATTGCAGATGCATTTAATACGAATGGATATTCTGGTGTAATTGGTGCAGATATCAGCATTCAATCAATTATTGATGATATATTGTCAATAAATCAAGATGGTGTTTCTGCATATTTAATTGATAGTGAAGGTAAATTTGTTGCCCATCAAGATCGTAATATGCTGCAAAAATCAGTCTCTGTATTAGGGGATGATTTTAATATTGCAAAGATTCAACAACTAGCTCAACGTCATGAGCAATCAGAAGGCATTGTGAATGGTAAAGAAGCCTTTATAACAGCAGCAAAAGAAGAACGCTCAGGTTGGTTCTTTATTGCTGTGGTTGATAAAGATCTTGCGTTTACTTCTGTTCGTAGTGTTGTACGAGACTCTGCATTTATGGTGTTATTGCAGCTAGTAATTATTGCAGGGTTAGCTATGTTCTTAATCAAAAAGGCATTAGCACCATTAAATATTCTAAGTAAAGCAATGGAAGACCTTTCAAAAGGAGAGGGAGACCTAACCCAACGTATTGCAGTTAATTCTACTGATGAAATTGGCCAGTTAGCTTGTCACGTTAATGCGTTTATTGAAAAATTACACAGCATTATTAAAGACATTGCGGCATCGTCATCAGAACTAAATTCTCAATCTAAAGTGAGTACTCAAGTCGCTTGTAAAACCAGTGAAGGTTTAACTATTCAAGTAAATGAGATTACTCAGATTGCAGCAGCAGTTCATGAGATGTCAGCAACAGCACAAGAAGTTGCGAATAATGCTCAACTAACAGCAGAGTCTGCAATTAGCTCTACTGAGAACTGTGAGCAAGGTAAGCAAGTTATTATCCGTAATCAGGAGTCGATCACCAATTTAGCAAACCAAGTTGATAATGCTTCAGGTATCATTCAAGAGCTTGAAAACAACGCACAGCAGATTAATATGATTCTCTCTACTATTCGTGATATTGCTGAGCAAACTAACTTACTTGCTTTAAATGCAGCGATTGAGGCTGCACGAGCAGGTGAACAAGGGCGAGGCTTTGCGGTAGTTGCTGATGAGGTACGTGTACTTTCTCAACGCACGCACAGCTCAACAGATGAAATCCGTAATATGATCGAAACGCTACAGCGCAATACTAACAGTGCGGTTCATAGCATGGATGAGAGTAAGAAGTTTGCTCAATCAAGTGTTGATGATGCTAACAATGCGACAACTGCGTTAGAAGAGATTTCAATCTCTATCCAGCAAATATCTGACATGGCAATGCAAATTTCAAATGCGGCGGCAGAGCAGAGAACAGTAACTGATGAAGTCAGTGAAAACATTCAATCAGCAAGTGATGTCTCGGATCAGATGTCAAATGAAGCGAGTAATTCACAACAATTGTCAGAGGAATTACGTGAAATCGCTACTCAGTTAAATACTCACGTAAACTTATTTAAATACTAGAAATACTCAAGTAGAACTTACTATATAACCAACACCTCTTTGTTACTTATACTTTTGTTAGATATAAGATGATAAAGAGGTGTTTTTGTATCTAATTGTTATCACTAATGTGATCTCAATCATAGCTTTTCACTTAAAGCATTGATGGATTCATGAAAAACAAATAGATTTATTCATAGGTTTTATAAAGCCTCTTACCTCTAGTAATAAAATATCGCATCCAATTTTTAATCATTTTTGAGACGTTTTATTTAATAGAGGAAATCAATATGGCGAAATACCAATTTTTTTGCATCCCTAATAGTGATCGCAAGCAATATACCTTTCTTGATATGGCATCAACCTCGTTTTTACAAGAGAAATCCGCGATTTTAAAGCAAGGCTTTGAAGTCGAAGATGATGTTATCTACGCAGATAATCCCGAAGAAGCTGTAGATCAATTTAAATCCAATTTTATTTATGCTGTTGATGAGTATGGTAAATCAGATGCTAGCTATGGCTTTGCTGTATTTATTCAGTCGATTTATAAAATGATCTTCAAGAAAAAAGCATAAAAAGGATAATTTGATGGATAAGGTATTATTTACATCTAAAGAATATACTCTGACAGAAGAGACATTTCATTATCAAGGTTATCAAGAGAAATTGGACAATATAGCCAGTTTAAATATTATTGAGTGGAGTAAGACTGATCGCATTAAATATAGTATGGGGCTAGGAGTATTTAGCGTCATTATGTTTTATACCATAAGCTGGTTTTTAGTACTTCCAGTGCTTGATGCATTGAGTGGTGATGGGAATATACCTTCTTATTTAGTTGAAGGTATTACTTCACTCGTTTTCATTTTTTTTAGTGTGGTAGGTTACCTGTCTCGCAAAGGTTACACATTAGAATTAGAACACGTTAGTGGAAATAAAGGCACTATAGGAAAAAGCATACAACGTTCAACATTTGACGCGTTGCTTAGCGTTTTTGTGCAAGCGAAAAAACATAGAAAATAATGAATCTATGCCTATACAGCGCACTCTCAATGTGTGGCTGTATAGGCATATACCAATCAGATAGTTAGTGGAATTGGTATTAAGCATTAAGCGATAAAAATCACTTCACCGCAAATACAAAGCCAAACACAACGTACTTCACTATAAAACCATTCTTGATGTTGCTGACAGCATGGGCAAGTTAATTTATTCATAAACCCTCATTATTATTATAAGATTCATATTTAGTATGGAATTGAAATGAATATTTTCAAACCAATATTTGAGCTTATTAGTCTCATTTAGAGGTGGATTGAGTTTTAATGTAATTGTTAAAATTAACAGTAACAAAGGCGATGTTTTTTTGGCTTGTCAGCCTCTAGAAGGTCATTATTTTGACTGGAATCACGTTATGTTTACAATGTTCTGTTTAGTATGAAGTACAGGAAATTGATGTTTTTTAGGAGGTCGGAATGTTTATACATGAAGGACTAAATCCGTTAACTGAGTTAGTAATTTGGATTAGTTATGCTGTGATGATTATCATTGCGGTAATGGCCGTTGGTATTTTTATTGAATTTACAAAAAAAGAATAAAACAAACGCATAAGGAACGTAAACTTACGAGTGATGCTTATGCGTTTGTTGATTTTATGAAAGATGTTATTAAGTTTTAAATTGTGATACTTGTTCTTTCATATCTTCAGCTTGCTCTGCTACATTTTGTAGTTCTGTTAGGCAAGCTTGTGCGGCAGCTACATTACTGTCAGTTAAATCATTAAGTTCTGTAATGGCCTGGCTAACTTCATTGGTAGTCGTATTCTGCTCTTCAATGGCAGAGGCAATTTGAGTTGAAGAGTCAGAAATTGTTGCGATATCAGCAATAATTTTATTTAGGCTCTCTTCTGCGCTGTTTGCTTTTACTACTGAGTTTTCTCCTTGTTCACTACATTTTTCAATATTAGTGACGACTTTGCTTGTTTGAGTTTGAATAGATTCAATAATTGAACGAATTTCTTCTGTTGACGTTTGAGTTCTAGTTGCAAGGGAGCGGACTTCATCTGCAACCACGGCAAACCCACGACCTTGTTCACCTGCTCGAGCAGCTTCAATCGCAGCATTAAGTGCTAGCAGGTTTGTTTGCTCTGCAATGCCTTGGATCATTTCAACTACACTACCGACTTTACCGACTAACCCATTTAAATGAGAAATATCTTCTTGGCTTAAGGTCAATGTATTTGATAAATTAGAAATCTCTTGAGAGGCAGCGCGAAGTGTTTCTTGTCCTTCAGTCGCATGTTGATGCGATAGTGTGGCATTACTAGCTGCTGCTTCTGTATTACTTGCAATTTCTGCAACCGTTAAACTCATTTCATTCACTGCTGTTGCCATCATCAGAGTATGTTGTGATTGCAGGTCAAAATCACGTAGTACATCTTCTAGTTGGCTACGTATTTCTGATGCACTACCTGCCAGTTGAATTGATTTATCTTGTGAATCACCAACGAGAGATTGAATGTTATCTAGTAATTGATTAAAGCTTAAGCCAATTTGGCTGATCTCATCATTTTCAATATTTTCTGTACGCAGGGCGATGTTATTTGTATCAGTGATCTCTTTAATGACATTTGCTTGTTTAGAGATCCGGCGAACAATAATAAGTGATAAAGAGAAAGAGAGTGCGATTAATGAAATCATTAAGATCGTAGAGACAATGTATTTCTGCCATGTTAAGTAGGAAATATATTCATCTACTTTTTCAGCTAACTCTTGGGCAAGCAATGAAAAATTTTGTTCTACTTCTGAAGACTGTTGACGAGTTTCCCCTTTTAGCCCCTCATTATACTTTAGCCCTAAAATACTTTTTTGTTGAATGATAGCATTCGCATAAGAGACTAGAGTATAAAGCTCATTGGTATAGTTATCAGTAGGGATAGTGGTACCTTTTATAATGCTTTCATCAAAAAGTAGGATCCCTTCTAATAGCTTTACATCATGCTGATTAAATGCTAGAGAAAATAATAATTTTCGAAGGTTATAATAACTTCCTTGCAAGCCATCTTGTTGAGTTAATCCTAACTGTTGGTAAGCTGAAACTAAGTTTGAAAAGGTAGATTGGTACTCTTCTAGTTCCTTTCTTATAACCTCTTTACGATTCAATTTAATGTCGAAATTATCAAAAATTTGAGAGATATCTTGGCTTATATCGATGAATTTTTGTGAGTTGTTCTTAAATTTATCTAAGTACTTTAAGTCCATTCTTGCCATAAAATCTTTTTCATTACGACGCATATTCAATAAGCTAGTTTCTAATTGGGCTAAATTGAGGCGGGCTTGATTTAGCTGATCTGAATCTTTGGTTATTTTATAGGCATAACCGAGAGTGAAAGTCATTCCCAGTACGCCTATAAGGCATAGTAAATAAAGTAAATGTTTAATTTTCATTTGTTTTTTGTCCATAATATTAACTAGATAAACGATACTTAGTTTAAATATACTTATCAATATATTGATTAAGTTCTGTTAATTTATTGGACAGATACTTACTTTTATAAAAATACTTAATAATAAAGAGCTTTAAATAATAAATTAATGGTAATAACAAGGGACTTGAAAAAGTTCGATGTTTTAAATGCGTTATTTATAATTAGGTATCAATGGGTTTTAAATTGCGACACTTGGATTTTCATCTCTTCGGCTTGCTCCGTCACTTGTTGGATCTCACTAAGACATGCTTGAGCTGAACTAATATTGCTTTCAGTTAAGTCATTTAATTCTGTAATGGTTTGGCTTACTTCATTGGTTGTCGTATTTTGTTCTTCAATTGCAGAGGCTATTTGAGTCGAAGAGTCAGAGATAGTGGCCATATCAATAATAATCTGATTGAGGATAACTTCGGCATCACTCGCTTTATTTACCGCATTTCCCCCTTGGGTGCTGCATTGTTCAATATTGGTAACGACTTTATTTGTTTGCGTTTGAATTGATTCAATAATGGCTCGGATTTCTTCTGTTGACGATTGAGTACGAGTTGCCAGTGAGCGCACCTCATCAGCAACAACTGCAAAACCACGTCCTTGCTCACCGGCACGAGCAGCTTCAATTGCAGCATTTAATGCTAATAGGTTTGTTTGTTCTGCGATGCTTTGAATCATTTCAACAACGCTGCCAACTTGCCCAACAAGTTCACTTAGATAAGATATGTCAGTTTGACTAGATGCTAATGTGGTTGATAGTAGTGAAATTTCGCCAGAGGCAGCTTGTAGCGTTTTTTGTCCTTCGGTAGCATTATGGTGAGACTTGGTGGCATTGGTAGCCGCAGCTTCTGTATTGTTCGCTATTTCAGCGACAGTAAGGCTCATTTCATTAACAGCAGTTGCCATCATCATCGTATGCTGTGACTGCATATCAAAATCTCTAAGGACGCCTTCTAATTGAGTTCTCATTTCAGATGCACTATCGGCTAATTGCACTGATTTGTGTTGTGAATCACCAACCAAGTGTTGGATCTTATCTAAAAGCAAATTAAAGCTGGATCCGATATGGCTGATCTCATCAGTCCCAATATGCTGAGTACGCAAAGCAATATTATTGGTTTGTGTAATCTCAGTGAACACATCTGATTGCTCTGAAATACGTCGTACAACTCGTGCAGATAATGTCACAGATAAGGCTACTAATGATAAGATTAAAAAACCTGAGACAAGATATTTTTGGAAATCTAAATAATCAAGATGTTCCTGTACTTTTTCGTCTAGTTCTTTGGCTAACAGAGAAAAGTTCTTTTCTACTCTAGAAGATTGTAAGCGAGCTTCGCCTTTTAGTCCTTGATTATACTTTAATCCTAATTTAGATTTTTGTTGAATAACAGCATTGGCTTTAGTTGCTAGAGCAAATAGCTCACCATTATAGTCATTAGTAGGTATTAGCTTACCTTTTACTATACCATTATCAAAAGTAACAATTCCTTCAAGGAGTGTTACGTCATGTTGTCGAAAGGCTTGAGTAAATAAAGATTCTCGTGTTTGGAAATAACTACCTAATAAGCCATCTTTTTCTGAGAGCCCTAGCTCTTTATAGGCATTAACTAAGTTATTGAAGACGTTTAAATACTCTTTTAACTCACTCTTAATCACCTCTTTTCGTTCAAGAACGATGCCAAATTCATCAAAAATAAGAGAGATTTTTTGACTATTATTTATGAATTTTTTTGAATTTTCTTCAAAAGTAGTAAGGTACTTAAGGTTCATTCGTGCCATAAAATCTTTTTCATTACGGCGCATATTAAGTAGGTTAATTTCTAATTGTGCTAGCTCAAGTCGGGCTTGGTTTAAGTGATCTGCGTCTTGAGCTGTTTTATAGGCATAGCCAAGAATAAGTAGCATACCGAGTACACCAACAAGGCATAAAGTATATAGTATGTGTTTAATTTTCATAATTATATATGTCCATAATATCACCTGTTTTATAAACATAGACCTAACTATTTTAACTATCAATATCATAATTAAGACATTGTAAAAATAACCTTATCAATTGTGATTATTTGTTTTATACAAGAAAAAGGAGGCGTTTATTTTATGAAATTTACTCATTGAGCTCTGATAAATATAAGAATATAAATTATCATTCGATTTAATTATATAACTTATACAGTTCTTAGAAGATAAAGTGGATGGCTTATTATTTTTTCCCTTGTGGTATTTTATTTTCATCAGGGAATAAAAAGAACCGGATATCCACTTATCAGGTATTGCTTCTGAATTTGGTATGAAAATGAAAGCAATTGAATGTTAGTTAGGCTGGGCGTATGTTTAAATTGTGCGGTTATCTCCACAGCTATAAGCAATTATTTGGCTAATTTCAGACAACGATCGTCCTGACTCTGTTTTCCAGTGATTAAATGCCTGAGTTGCAGCTTGAAGGGCTCGCTTTGTATCTCGGCCACTGTCAATAATATCGCAATGACGTAAATACCATTCAACATCAGAAGATAAAATAAAGGTATCGACTCCCATTTGGCGTAGTGCATAAGCTCCCGTATTACCACCTAAGCGCTTTCCGTGTTTTTTAAGATACCCCCATAAACCCGTAATATCATCACTAGGCCAATTTGCTACCATCTTGCCAAATGAGCCATACCTTAAGCTTGCCATATTGATCATCAGTGCATTAGCAGGAATGGTCATAACTTTAGTTAAATGACGGATAATACGTGGGTTCTTTGGCTTTCTCTTCCCAAGTTTCATCTGGTTGGAGTAATAGAGGCTGAATGCGAAATTGGAAGAACACCTCTTCAAATTCAGGCCATTTTTTACGAACTACATTCCATGAAATGCCACACTGAAAAACTTTTTCAGTAAATACTGCTAGCCAACGGTCATCAGGAATGGCGGCTAATTCTTGTGAAGATAAAGGTTTATGTAATAGCTGTTCTAATTGTGCTTCTCCACCTTTACGCTGCGCCGCTCGTTGATAAATGGATTCAAATTTTTCAATAGTCATGATTGTCTCTGATTTAAAAGCATAAGGAATTGAAACATAAATTAATCTATTTTTGTATTAAAAAGAGTGAATGCTTGACCTGTCTAAAGCTTCATAGTTTATAGTATTTGTTATCAACCAAGAGGAAAGAGTTTATGTATCGTATTTCTGAGTTAGCGCAGCACGTAGGGTTAAGCCGTTCAACCCTGTTGTATTACGAAAAGCTAGGCCTGATTTCAGCCAAGCGACAAGCCAATGGCTATCGCAGCTATTCAGAAAACGATCTTCAGCGTCTAGTGTTATTGCAGCAACTACAAGCAGGAGGCTTATCACTAAAAGAGTGTCAGGCTTGTTTAGAAGCCAAAATAGACAGAGAGAAGTTGCTGCATAGATTAGATGTACTAGATGATGAAATCGCAAAGAAACAAAAAGCGAGAGAGCTTCTATCCTCAATGCTTGGTATGAATTCAATGAGAGAGTGGCATCAAACCATTGAACAACAAGCGCCTTCAGCACATTTAGAATGGCTAATAAAACAAGGGTTTGATGAAAAACAAGCCATGAGACTAAAGTGGTTATCAAAAGATATGAATGAACACGATCGTTATATGCAAGATTTTAACTTGGTATTTGAAGCGTTAGAAACGTGGGGGCCAGGCAGTAAAGCTGACAGGTTGAAAGCATTAAATATAGTACCGAACCAAATTGATACCATACTGGAAATTGGTTGCGGGCAAGGTATCGCGACTCAGATATTAGCGGAGAATACTCAAGCGACAATTACAGCGGTAGATAATGAAGAGTTTGCCCTAGACGCGTTAATGCAAAAAATGAAAGCAAAAGGGCTGGATAATAGAATTTCTACTCTTTGCGCCAACATGACAAGCCTGCCTTGTGAGCCTGCAAGTTTTGATCTTATTTGGTCAGAGGGCAGTGCTTATATCATGGGAGTTGAAGCGGCACTAAAAGCGTGGAAACCGTTATTGAAAGAAGATGGAGTTCTTGTGTTAAGTGATGCCGTGTGGAGTGTAGATAACCCACATAAAGAGACGTTAGCGTTTTGGCAAAACGAATATTCAGATATGACGACGGTAGAAATACGCATCAAGCAGGCAGAAGATGCGGGTTATGAATTGATTGATACTTTCTCACTCAGTGAAGAAGCTTGGCAAGCTTATTACCGTCCATTAGAAGCAAGATTAAACGAGCTAAAAGAAGAATTATATGGTTCTTCTGTGTTGGCTGATATCGAGCGCGAAATCGCAATCTTTCACCAAAGAGCCGGTGAGTATGATTACCAAATGTTTATATTAAAAAATTCAAAGATAGGATAAGACAATGAAATATTCTTTATATACAGCAACACAAACAAACGAGATTAAAACACTATTTACCAAAACTTTTTCTGACTCAGAAGGAGAGAAAGAAGGTGAGTTAATTGGTCAGTTAGTAGAAGATCTTATTGGAACCACTAAAGCTGAAGACTTGTATGTATTTGTCGCAACAGAAAACGAGAAAATCATAGGCAGTATTTTATTCACTAGGCTGACATTTGAGGCCGATATTTGCGTCTTCTTACTTGCGCCTGTTGCTGTTCATACTGATTATCAAGGTAAAGGGTTTGGTCAGGAACTGATTAATTTTGGCCTTCAAGAAATGAAAAAAGAGGGTGTCGAATTAGCGTTTACTTATGGTGATCCAAGCTTTTACTCAAAAGTGGCTTTCCAACCAATAACAGAAGCGCAATTTAAAGCGCCACTTACACTTAGTTATCCTCATGGATGGTTAGCACAGTCTTTAAATGGTCAAGAGTTAGTAGGGATTGATGGTGATTCATCATGCGTTCCTGCGTTTAATAAACCTGAACTTTGGTGATTGTAGTTTTTGTTATTCGTTAGCGTTAATTTTCTTATTTGATAAATGATGGCAGGCCGATAAAGTTGTGATAGCGTTGCAGTATATCTATCGTGTTTAAACAAGGATCAGCATGAAAATTGGAATCATTGGCTTGGGTGATATTGCTCAAAAAGCGTACCTGCCTATCATCACGCAGCTTGAGAATGTTCAGCCTGTTTTTTGCACTCGTAATCCAGAGGTACTTAAACAATTGGCACAGAAGTATCGTGTGGATCAATATTGTGAAGATTACCAAGAGCTATTAACGATGAGAGTCGACGCGGTAATGATCCATGCGGCCACTCGCGTGCATTTTGACATCGCCTCCTTCTTTCTTAAAAACGGAGTACCTACCTTTGTAGATAAGCCGTTGGCTGATTCAGCAGAAGAGGTTGAGCAACTTTACGCGATTGCTGCCAAGTATAATCAACCACTTTATGTTGGTTTTAATCGCCGTCACATACCGCTGTATAACCAATACTTACCAGAATTGGCAAATGGTGAAGCTGGCAAGCTACGCTCACTGCGTTGGGAAAAACACCGCCATGCTTTACCGGGTGATCTTCGAACCTTTATTTTTGATGATTTTATCCATCCATTAGACAGTATCAACTTAAACGCTCAGGCAACGATAGATGATCTGTATATCACCCATCAAATGCAAGACAATCAACTAGCAAGATTAGATGTGCAATGGCAAGTTGGAGAAACTTTACTGCATGCCTCAATGGATCGTCATTTTGGTATTACGACAGAGCGAGTGTCTGCAAGTTATAAGAATCAAGCTTTCGAGTTTGGTTCTTTTGTTGAAGGTAAAATTTGGCATAACAGTACTGAGCAAAAGCTTTCCCTTAAAGATTGGACTCCAATGCTTACCAGTAAAGGGTTTGACCATATGATCCAAGATTGGATTAGTGTTGTAGAGAAAGGAAAGTTAGTCACTGCAACGGTAGATCGTAATATTGCCAGTCACCAATTGGCAGAACGCATTTATCAAAAGATCCTTGGTAAGTATAAGTAGCATAAAGAAAAAGATAACTATAAACATATATTAACCGTTAAATACATTGATGATAATGATATTCATTTGTCTTTATATGAAGTCTATTACCCTGTATTATTTCCATCAATTTTTATTGTTGTGTTATAGGAGTTATTTTGGTCTTTGATTTTTCGATGTGGATTTGGATATCACTTGCTTTAGCTATTGTTCTGGCTTTTGTCCAACAAATGAAAGCGAGCTTTATTTTACTAGGAATAAGTTTAATCGGTGCAATTATAGAGCAGAGATTAAATTTTATAGGATTAGCTGGGGTGATAGCTGGCTTAGTCATTGCTTATAAAACACCAAGTTTAGATCGTAAGTGGCAATATGGCGCTTATGCTTTTATTTTTATTTGGTCGATTGCGTTATTCCTACATTTTATCCCCGGTTTTAATAATGCTAAAGTTTTAGATTCTGTCGTTTCTGGACCGTTAAGTATTCCATTTACGATGTATTTGAATTTAGATAAGCCGCTTATATTTTTTGGATTATTACTGGCTTATCCTGTTCTATTAGGTAAAAAAGACACCTTCAACAAACAAGCATTAATGCTTATTGCTGTTCCCCTATTTGCTTTGCTGCCTCTTGCGTGGGGATTAGGAGCATTAAAGCCAGAGTTTACAATCCCAAGTTGGTGGTGGGTATTTGCATTAAATAACTTATTACTGACTTGTGTTGCAGAAGAGGCCTTTTTCCGTGGTTTTATTCAACAAGAGTTAGGGAAACGTTTTGGTTGGGTTTTAGGTATAGCAGTAGCAAGTGTATTGTTTGGCTTAGCCCATATTGGCGGTGGTTGGTTACTCGTTGCTTTTGCTACCTTAGCAGGTGTTGGGTATGGTTTAGCGTTTCATTACAGCAATCGTTTATGGGTCGCGATTATCTTCCACTTCTTGTTTAATTTTTTCCATTTGATATTTTTTACTTACCCATTAATGCGTTGATATCATCTTACATTTAGACCAGTATGATAGGCATTAGTTAATGATTTATAATGTCATTAGTTAACGCCTCTCTATTTAAACAAAGGATCCGCCATGTCACTGGTTAATCAGCTTTCACTCTTTATTGATGTTGTACAACAAGGCTCGTTTACCAAAGCCGCTGCGCTGCATGATATGGATAATTCGACCCTCTCCAAGCAGATTAAAAAATTAGAGACTGAGCTTGGAGTGCAACTACTCAATCGCTCCACTCGCTCATTTTCTTTAACTCCTGCCGGTGAAGAGATCTTAGAGCAAGCTCATCAACTGGTTAATACCATTGGTCATGTGCAAACCATCGCTGATTCTTATCATGCAGAGCCAAAAGGCCGGATTCGAATTACCGCTCCTGTGCATATTGGACAACAATACCTACAGCCTGTGATCAGTAAATTCATGAAAACTTATCCAGATGTTGAAATTGTATTATTTTTAGATGATAGAAGAACAGATATTATTTCCGATCATTTTGATGTCGCTTTTCGATTAGGTCGGTTGGATGATTCAAACTTAATTGCTAAAAAAATAGCAGATATTCGAGCTGTAGTATTAGCGTCACAAGAGTTTATTGAGCACTATGGAGAGCCTGTTACACCAGAGGAACTGGTTAGCCTGCCATCTGTTATCTATAGTAATGGAGCAATAACGGTTGATACACTTAGGTTTAGTGAAACCCCTGATTCAAAGCAGTTTAAAAACTACAAAATGAAGGGGAGCTATAAGATTAATGATGTAAGGACACTACTTGAAGGTGTAAAAGATGGTTTAGGTTATGCGGCAATTGCTTCCTCAAATTTGGCGTGTTCGATAGAAGAGATGGGATTAAAACCACTGCTTACTAATTATGCCATTTGTAATAAAGGGCTTGCGCTTTATGCCTTATATCCACACAGAAAACAGACTGCATTAGTAAGAGAGTTTATTGCAGCAGTACAGGATTATATAGGCGAGTCACCTCGTTGGGAGCAACATATTCCGAACTTCGAACGTATGTATCAAATCAATAAATAAAAAATAACCCCACTCAAAAAGAATAGGGTTACTTTAACAAATATAGGACTTTAAAATTTAGATCTTAAAGAACCGTAATCACATCTTCCATTGCTAAACGTGCTTTTGGAAGACCGTGGTTATAATCTTCAATTTCTTTGTGGTAGCCCAGCGCTAGTGCAAAATCACAAACATAGCCATCAAGCTCATCTTTAAACTCTTCGCCAATTAATGCAGCATCAACGCCTTCCATAGAAGTAGAAGCAATACCCATACGAGCAAGCGTATGCAGTGTGTTACCTAGTGCAATGTAAGATTGAGCTTTAGTCCAGTTACCGTTAAAGCCAGATTCATCAGTATTTAGTTCAACAAAACCAAATGCACCATCAAGCATGTCGTTGTAACGCTCAGCTGGAAGGTGACCAGAACTTACTTCTGCATCAACCACTTTACGGTATTGGTCTTTATCAAATTTAGGGTTATGTGCAAACAAAATTGTATGTGATGCTTCTTTTGCGTGCGGTTGATTAAACTGGAACATATTAGCAAACGTACCGTGGAAACGCTCTTTTGCTTCATCACTCTCAAGAACAATGAATTTCCATGGTTGAGAGTTAATAGAAGAAGCAGATAGACGGATTGCTTCTTTAATCACATCCATATCTTCTGTTGAGATACGTTTAGTAGCATCGTATTTTTTTGCTGTGTAACGAGTGTTTAAATCGGCAATAATTGGGTGAGTCATATCAATTTCCTAATATAGAGAACAAAAACATCAGAGAGAATACCTGTCTGTGCGTTGTTGATGTGGGTAAGATAACCAAAAGCGTTCGAAAGAGAAATAGCAGATATAGCCAATGACTATGGAATAAAATGTCCATAATAATAAATTAAAAAAGCCAAGATCAGGGTAGGAGATTGAAGTGACCCCGTTAAGTTGGACATTTTAGTTAAGCGGCTTGTAAGGCCTGGTTTCGATATTCTATCGGAGTCAGGCCTTTTAGTTTTACCTTAATCCGCTTCGTATTGTAATACTCGATATATTCTTCGATCTTTTCTATTAACTCATCTGCATCCTTGAAGATGTATCCATGATACATTTCAGTTTTAAGTAAACCAAAGAAATTTTCAGCTACTGCATTATCTAAGCAGTTTCCTTTTCTAGACATACTTTGTTGAAGCCTATGCTTTACAAGTTCCTGTTGATAAGTCTTATGTCGATATTGCCAACCTTGATCACTGTGTAAAATTGGCTTCGAGCCCTTACTTAGTTTGCCTATTGCTTCTTTAAGCATATCCGTGACTAGCGGTAAACGTGCATTCTTTGTCACTTTATAAGCGATAACTTCTTGATTGAATAAATCAACCACTGGCGATAGGTAAACTTTTTGTCCGTTAACTTTAAATTCTGTTACATCGGTTACCCATTTCTCATCTGGTTTCGTAGCACTAAAATCCCTTTCAAGTACATTTGGGACTGATTTACCCACCTCTCCTCGATAAGAACGATATTTTTTGGGTCTTACTATAGATTTTAGGTTTAGTTGCGCCATCAGCCTTTGTACTGTTTTATGATTAAGCTCTACACCTTTTCTTCGCATAGCTAAATGGATCCGTCGATAGCCATAACGTCCTTTATGTTCATGGTAGATAGACTCAATCATCTCTAACTCATGCTCATAAGTATCAGGCCTTCTACTTATTTGAGCCTGATAATAGAAGACACTTTTTGCCAAACTGGTGATACGAAGTAAATATTTTAAAGGGTAATTAGCTTTAAGAGCTAAAACAATTAACGCTTTTTCTTTGTTTGTTGGCGTTTTTTCTGTTTCAGCTCTTCGAACTTTTTTAGAACAGCATTCTCTGTTCGTAAATAACTTAACTCTTCTCTTAGCTCTTCAATGGTCATTTCGTCATCTGATTTTTGTGTAGTATTGGATAATGATTTCATTGAAGGCCTTCCTATATTGCTATTCTTGAGTCCCTTAAACCCCGCTTCATTATATGTTTTAAGCCAGACTGATAGCGTGCCAGGGGAGGATAAGTTTAATACTGCACTAGTGTGAGTGAGAGACCAACTGTTAGTCCACATTAATTTCAATGCTTGTAATTTTGTTTTGGCATTATCGGCATGTGTAGTTGGTAAAAATGAGTTTTTACCATGGATAGAAAATACTTGAGTCCAATATCGTATCTGACGAGCAGATATCGAATATTCTTTAGATAATTGAATTGATGTACGACTAACTAAGCACTGCTTAGCAATAATTAGTTTTAGCTCACGACTATATTTGGACATAAAAAAGACCCTCAGTAATTGGTTGTCCAATTATTGGGGGTCAGTTCAGATCTTGGCTTTAAAGTTACGCTAAATTAATAAAGGTTAATATTGCTATGCTGAGACTTTAAACTTAGCTACTAACGTTGTCAGTTTAGATGTCATATGAGCCAGGCTTTCTGATTGGAGAACAATACTTTCTGAATCATCACTGATCGCTGTTGTCATTTCGGATATTTTATGAACATTACTATTCATCTCTGCTACTACTGCATTTTGTTGTTCTGAGGCTGTTGAAATCTGAATATTCATTTCCTCAACACCATTTATCGAACTGACTACTTCGTTGATATTAGTATTTGCTGTTTGTGCAACAGAGTTACCTTCTTCTACTTCTGAACGCCCTTTTGACATTGCATCAACAGCATTACTTACTCCAGATTGTAGATCTAAAATTATCTTTTTAATATCATCAAGAGACGTTCCTGTACGTTGAGCTAATCCCCTAACTTCATCAGCAACGACAGCAAATCCTCGACCAGACTCGCCAGCTCGTGCTGCTTCAATTGCCGCATTTAAAGCTAATAAATTTGTTTGTTCTGCAATCTCAGAAATAACATTTAGTACCTGACCAATATTATCTGAGGCTCTATTCACATCCATAACGATACCCGAGGCTTCTTGTAGGTGGGTATTAATGTTTTGAATTTGATACATGGTATTTTCAACGGCGTGTTGACCGCTGTGTGCTTTCTGACTCACTGTTATTGCCATCTCTTTTGCGGTATTAGAGTTGGTTGAAACATGATGAACTGTTGCAGTTAATTGATCTATTGCTGTTACCAGTTGTTCGGTATTCATATGTTGCGTCTGAATTGAATGATCACTTTTTGTCGTAATGTCGTTAAGAGAATCTGCACTTAGTTTAATGTTGTTTATAATTTCACGTTGCTCTTTAATTAGGGAATCTAACGAAGAAACAAAGGTATTGAAAGAGGTAGCAAGTTCACCAAATTCATCTTTTCGATTGGTATTTAGGCGAACACTCAAATCACCTTTACCTTGTGCGATATCTTGCATAGTGGTACGTAACGTACGAAGGGGATCAAGAATTGATCTATAAAGTAGAGTCAAAGTTATAATAACGAGTACAGCAATGGTTGTTAACCCTATTAATGTAGCCGCTTGGCCGTCACTAATGGTAGTGTTAATAACGACACCATAATCTCTTGTAAGCTCATGATATTTTTTATCTAAGACCTCAAATCCCTTAAGAGCCGGGGAGTCACTTATTTTTACTTGAGAGTCGATATATTCAGCAGTTGCTCCTTCAGTAAACATACGTTGGACAACACGGCTATTATCAAAGTAATTTTTAGCGACAGTTTTTATGGCAGTAAGAGCTTGTCGCTCCTCTGTAGCTAATGAGCTTAATTGTTGGTATTTATTAATATCATTCAATAGAGCCTGATAATTTTTTGCTATTCGAGAAGTATATTTATCATCACCTCGTAGCACATAGTTTTTAAAATTATGAATCATACCGCCATAACCAAACTGGGCTTTAATATCCATTAGCATGACCTGCCGGCTAGCAACTTGATCTTGGTAGAGGTTCCAACTTTGAGTTACTGGTGTAAACATTTTATATATGTAGAGCCCGCTAAAGAAAATGACACATAAAATCGTCGTAATAAATAAACGAATTTTGGTCGAGATACGTAATTGATTAATCATAAATATGTCCCTATACAACCGTAAGCTTGTTATTTTTATGGTGCTTTAGTCTAGTTATTCATATTGCTATGAGGTTTATTCATCGTAAATAAACCTCAAAAGCAATGTTTGTATTTGTTATAGAAGTGCTTGGTTATTTTTACCGATATAATAGTGTAGGAAAGAAAATTGATTTAACCAATAATAATGATCAAATAGTTAATGGAATAGGTGTAACTATTACTTGTCCAGAAGCATGATTCTGAACAAGTATATGATGAGAAAAACCGTTTATTTAGAGTAAGTTATTTACGTGCAGTATCGTTTGTTGTCAAAGTAAACTGGCTTAGTAGTACCTCAAGGCGACCAGAAAGTTGCTCGAGATTTATGCTAATATCATGCGTCTGTTCAGCAGATCTTGAGGTATCATCAGCATGTTGGGTTATTATGTTCACCTTTGATTGCACATCTGTACTAAGGCTAGTCGTCGTTTGAGTTTGTTGTTGAATATTGGTTGCGAGTTGAAGCACTTGTTTCATCTCACTTACCATTGTATTGATAGTTGCAGACAGATCTTCAATATCAGCTGAACGTTGATGAGCTAAAGTACATACAGTATCTACCGATCCTAAAGATTCTTCACTGCCCTGTTTAAATTCAGAAATAATGCTTCGGATACTATTTGTCGCTTCAGCGGTTCGCGAAGATAAAAGTCTAACTTCATCAGCTACCACAGCAAAACCTCGTCCTTGTTCACCAGCTCGGGCCGCTTCAATGGCTGCATTTAGCGCTAATAAATTGGTTTGTTCAGCAATACCGTTAATCACCTCAAGAATAGAAGACACTTGCCCTGTTTGCTGATTAAGATCTGAAATCTTATATTTTACAGTCTCTATTTGACCTACAAGGTTTTTTATATCTTGGCTAGCTAAATGTGCTTGTTTAGCACTGGATTGAGCAACATCCGTAGTATGGTTGATCAAGTTAGAAGCATCGACTGTCGCTTGTTCAACATTGAGCTGTTGATTTTGCATATGGCCAATATTACTTTGTACTTCAGCGGTTTCATTTTGTTGATTGTTTACTGCTTGATTTGTCGTTTGAGCGACATCTGTCAATTGAGTTGCAGAGTGAGATAAAGAGTGAGAAGTCTCTTGTACCTTCATTAAGCTATCAGATACGGTATCCATGAAAGAATTGATGGCATTGGATAACGTACCTATTTCATCCTTTTTCTTATTAGAGAGTCGTAACGAGAGATCTTTGTCTTGGCTAACTAATGTCATATATTTTGAGGTCGCTTGTATTGGACGAATTACTATTCTTCTAATTACAGCCATGGTGATAACAAAACCAACAAATGCAATACATGCCATAATTATCACGGCAAGGATAGTTCGTTTACTGATCATTTGATTGACGTGATTTAAATTATATTCTAAACGAATCGCACCAAGAACTTCACCTTCAGGTGCTAAATGACAAGCGACGCAATCTGTACCGCGGTAGTCTTTACTTGATTTCATTGGCAGTGCAACGACTAATCCTTTTCCCCAATCGGCATTAAATGCTTCAATCACTGTTTCACCAGCAAGTGCTCGACGATCGATATCATCAAGCGGAGTTTGATTATCCTGCCCTAATCCATAGATCTTACTGACAGCGTCAGCTCGTAATACACGAACTTCTTCAATACCTTCCTGAGTAAGCGCTTTTTGTCGAAGAGTCTCTTTTTGTGCCATGGTACCAGTAAGCATCATCATATTTAGACTATCAAAATAGTTACTGGCTTTATCATGCAGTTGTTCACTTAATACTGAGTTAATCAGGTGGCGTTGCTGGAAATATTGATAGGAGGTAGATATCACGAGTACGCAAGTAAATACAGTGATAAGAGTAATTAGAAGTTTTGATGTGATTGTTGAGAACATTAGGCTGCTTTATAGTTATTATTTAGAATTATGTGACTATATAGTTAATTTTCCATAATCCCAAAGGGCTATGTAATGTAATGTGACAATAGAGCAACTTTAGTTAACATAATGATATAAAACTAAGTGAGTTTTCTAAAATCTAGGTTGGGGTTGGTATATAAGGATATGCAGAGAGGGAAAAAATAAAAAGGCCAAGAACGGATGCTATTGGCCTTTATATCAGTTTATCTAAAGCTTACCTAAACTAGAAAGGGTAAGCTTAAAGATAATGATTAGAGATTGCTATAATGCTGCTTTTTTTGCTTCTGTTACCCAAGAATTAAATAGTCCTTGGTTTGCTTTTATCCAGCCATTAACATGAGATTCAATATCTTCTGAGCTGTTTTTACCTTTACTCATCATCATGTTTTGTGCACTAACGTCATTGATATTTAATTTGATGATCTCAAATAATTTCGCTGCTGCAGGGTTTTGTGCCGCAAATTCTTTATTGGCAATAATACGCATAGAGTTCATTTCAAAACCGTAGTTCTTACCGTTAGATAAGGTTGTATCTACGTTTTTACGATCCCCAGGAAGTGCTGAGAAAGGAACTTCTAGCCATACCACATCTTTATTAGGAACAAGAACGCCACTTACCCAATAAGGTGTCCAAGTATAATAGATAACGGGCTCACCATTTTTGTAGCGTGAAATGGTATCAGCAATGATCGCGGCATAGTTACCTTGGTTATGAGTTACCGTATCTTCAAGTTGGAATGCCGATATTTGGTGTTCAATAACCATTTCACAGCCCCAACCTGGGTTACAGCCTGTTAGGTCTGCTTTACCATCACCATTTGCATCAAACAATTTTGCAATTTTTGGATCTTTTAATTGCCCAATATTCGTGATGCCGTATTTGTCGGCGGTTTTCTTATCAATTAAATAACCTTGAGCTGCACCACTTACGTATTGTCCCTGGCGGTAGAACTTATCATCGCCGCCAGACATTTTGTATTTGTCAGCATGTAAAGGGAACCAACCTACAGCTAAAAATGTTGCATCGCCTTTTGCGATTGAAGTATAAGCAACGTTGTAATCAACTTCTTTTGTTGGTTTAACATCGTAACCAAGTTGCTCAAGTGCCTTGTTTACAATTGATGTTTGAAAGGTTTCTTCAGCAACTGTTGATTGAAGGGCTTGAACCGCTACGCCTTCACCTGGTAATTTTTCAGCCCAAACATTTGACGATAAAGCCAAAGTGGAAACGATACTAACTGTCAGTGCTTTCTTCCATGAGTTAATCATTCTTATTTCTCCTTAAGTTTTAATTCTGATTTTGTTTCTTTCTTTTGAGCAAAAATATTTAATACGATAGCTACTGGACCCATCTGATACCAGCGTAGTTTTGTATTGCCGGCGTTTACACCTAGTACTTGGGTAATTCGGTCGAGTAAAATAGCAAGAATAACAATACCTAAACCACCGACAGCAGCGAGACCCATGTCTAAGCGTCCGATGCCTCTTAATACCATTTGGCCTAATCCACCAACGGCAATCATTGAAGCAATTACTACCATTGATAGTGACAACATCAGGGTTTGGTTTACACCAGCCATAATTGTTGGCAATGCAAGAGGAAGTTGAATTCGGTATAGCATCTGTTTCTTACTAGCACCAAATGAGTGGCCTGCTTCTATTAATTCTTCTGGTACTTGTTGAATACCAAGAATCGTTAAGCGTACAACTGGAGGTAAGGCAAAGATAATGGTTACCACAACACCAGGAACATTACCGATACCAAATAACATTACGATAGGTACCAAATAAACAAAAGCTGGCGTGGTTTGCATGGCATCTAAAACGGGTCGAACAAATTTTGCTGCCGTCTTACTTCTTGCCAGCCAGATCCCCATAGGTAATCCTATAAGCAGACAGAAAAAGACAGAGGTCATCACAAGTGAAAGTGTGGTCATGGCTTCAGACCAAGCACCGATAAGCCCAATGACAAGTAATGAAGCTGCCGTTGAGATACCTAGTTTAAGGTTCGAAAATTGCCACGCGAGCAAAAATAGAATAATGAGCATAATAGGAGCAGGCGTGGAGACTAGTGCCGTTTCAAAAGAGCTCAAGATAAAATCGATAGGTACACGAATAGCTTGAAACAACGGGCGGCCATGCTCAACTAACCAGTTCAATCCTGATTCTACCCAAACATCAACAGGGAGTACGGCTTCTTCGAATGGGTTTAATGGGTCAAATGCTTTAACTTCAACAACTTCACTATTCAACCAATCTGCCGACGCTGATGTATCGCCAGTTTGACCCCAAGGATCAGCACTTGGCGCAGTTGTTGTTTGTGACCATGGGTCATTGTTTGTTTGTTCTGATGACATCGTTCTACCCCTTATCTAACGTCTGAAGTAGTCGTGATTTAGTCACAACACCAAAGTAATTACCATTTTCGTCAACCACTGGTACCGAGTAAGGTACATTCGCAACTAAACCTAAAATATCATTGATAGCTTGATTTGGTTTCAGTGTTAGTCCATCAGGGAGTTGAGCGCTAACAAGTGAATTATTATCGTTGTGGGCCTCTCGAAGAGAGTCAACAGAAACAATGCCAGAATAGAGGCTGCTTTTATCTACGACGATGCCATATTCTCTGTCGTTATCCATTAGATACTGAAGAGCAGATGCAGGGCCGTCGTGTTCTGATTTTTTAAACATTGCAGCAGGCTTTTTACGAGCAATATCTTTAGCTGTTAAAACATTAGCGACATTAACACCACGGAAAAAGGCTTCAACATAATCATTGGCAGGGTTATTTAGAATATCATCGGGTGTGCCAACTTGAACCACTTCACCATTTTGCATGATGGCAATTCTGTCGCCAATACGCATCGCTTCATCTAAATCATGAGAGATAAAGACGATGGTACGTTTATCATCATTTTGTAGACGAATCAGTTCATCTTGCATTTCAGTTCTGATTAGAGGATCAAGAGCAGAAAATGCTTCATCCATTAAAAGAATATCAGGGTCACAAGCCAGTGCTCTTGCTAGACCAACACGCTGTTTCATACCACCAGATAATTCATCAGGATAAGATTCAGAGTAAACATCAAGCCCAACTCTTTCTAATGCGCTTAGCGCGGATTTTTTGCGTTTTTCAATTTCAACACCAGCGAGCTCTAAACCAAATGCAGCATTTTCAATCACAGTCATGTGTGGCATCAGGGCAAAATTTTGAAAAACCATTGAGATATTATTGCGGCGAACTTCGCGGAGTTCTTCTTCAGAGATGTGCGCAATGTCTTTCCCTTTAAGAAGAACATTACCCTGAGTCGGCTCGATAAGTCGGTTGAGAAGGCGAACTAGAGTGGATTTTCCTGAACCAGATAGGCCCATAATAACGAAAATTTCACCTTCTTGAATGCTGAGAGAGACATCATTAACACCAATGGTTAATCCTGTTTTTTCAAAAACGTCATCTTTGTTCGCACCTTCATTAATCATAGTAAATGCGCGATCAGTGTCCTCTCCAAACACTTTGTACAGTCCCTTAACTTCCAGTATGGGATTCATTTTTTAAGTCCTTTGTAAGGTAATCTTATTGTTAATTCGTTAGTACTATAAGTAATTTTTAGGAGTTTATCAATGAATGAAGTTCTGTAAAGTGAATCATATGTTATATTTTGTTATAATTATCGTTTGATTTCATTGATAGATTTTTTGGTAAGATATTGAAACTTTAGGGTTAAGTTGTTGTTTTGTGAGGTCGCGCTTGTAATGGATGGTTATGGTGTAAAAAAGATAATAATACTTTGGTATTGTGGCGTGAAGGCTAAGTACCCCAGTACTTTTTAAAAATGATTTGAGTACAAAGTAATTGTTGTTGTTTTCTTTGTTTTGTTATCACTCAGGAGATGAGAATAATAGAATAAACATGCTGTACTTATCGCCTTAATAACGCAGGGAAATACGAAGGATATTTTTTATAAAACATAGAGTAAGGGCTAGCACTACGTTAGCCCTTATTGATATTTATTATTATCTACTGATTACAATCTATTTTATGCTTGCTCTTTCTTCGGTTTTCTCTTTTTATACACCACACAGAAGTTGCCACGTTTAGTGCGGCATTTAGAACAACGCTCACAATCTACTTCTTTCCGGTTACCTTCTTTCCAACGCTTAATTAATTGAGGTTCAGCAAGCAAAGGGCGTGAAAGTGCGAAATATTGAATATTGGTATTCGCCAACATCTCTTCCATCGCATCAATATTTGTTAAGCCGCCGACAGTAATAATAGGTACAGAAACCTCTTGGCTGATCACATCACCATATTCATGGAAATAGCCTTCTTCTCGTAATGTATAACCATCAAACGACTCACCAATCATGGTATTTGCATTACCATGAATGTTGCCTGAAATGATAATGGCATCAACACCAACTTCTTCTAATTTTTTACAGATGATGCGCGTTTCATCAAACGTTAAACCGCCCTCAAAAAATTCCGTTGCTGTCAGCTTAACCAAAATAGGGAAGTCGTTACCCACTAGCTCTCTGATCTTAGAATAAATATCAATTAAAAATCTCATGCGATTATCTAAGCTACCGCCGTATTCATCTTCACGACGGTTGTAATACGGGCTTAAGAACTGATTTATTAAATAAGTGTGTGCAGCGTGGATCTCAACACCATCAAAGCCAGACTCTTGAGCACGACGGCTTGCTTGAGCAAAGGCATCGACAATGTAATCAATCTCATCTTTAGTCATCGCTTTACCAAGTGTTTTTGTGCCTCTTTCGCATATTTCACTTGGTGCAAAGATCACACGTTCGCCAACGTTATAAGTGGTCTTTGTGCCACCATACGCCAGTTGCATCGCAATTTTTGAATCATATTTATGCACTAACTCAGTCAGCTTTTGGTATTCAGCAATAAAAGAATCGTTATACATACCCATCATGCCAGCGTTGGGTTTCTCTTCCACAACGATATTTGCATAACCTGTCACTATTAAGCCAACATCACCTTTCGCAAGTTCTTCATAGATGTCGTAAAGTTTATCTGTCATATGACCATCATCAGTTGCCATATTTTCCCACGTTGCGCTTCGAATAAAGCGGTTTTTTAAGGTCATCTTGCCAATATGGGTTTCTGTAAACAAAGTGCTCAAGTGCAATCCTCTTAAAAATAGATATTGGTATTTTTATTATTGTCATCGTTAACAACAAGCGGCCAATATTAGCGCCAACTGCTAGAGGAAACATTAATCTATATTAAGAAGTGATAAGTTCTAGGTGGTAAAAAGTCTTTAATAGTTATTATTTGTATCACTTTTGGTTAAATATTCTCAGTGATAATTCAGTGGACAGTTACTCTCTATTTTTGGAAACTTATGTTGCACGAGATTTACCGCAAACTTCTTGGTGTTCCAATTGTTGCTGTGTATGTTTATCTACTATTGATGAATAAGTATCGATACCTATGTCGATGTAGAACTAATGTACAGCTACGAGATAAGCAATGAATACGATCAAACAACCTAAAGGGCTTTTTCACATTATTGCGATTCAAATGTGGGAGTTTTTCAGCTATTACGGCATGCGCTCATTATTGATCCTCTTCTTAACAGAAAAGCTATTAATGACAGATAATCATGCTTACGCTTTATATGGTGCGTATACGTCATTAGTGTATGTCACACCGATTATTGGAGGCTATTTAGCTGATAAATACCTAGGTAATTATTGGTCAGTAATTCTTGGTAGCTTATTGATGGTTGCGGGGCACTTTGTTCTTAGTATCCCAAGTGGAGACCACTCAACACTGTATTTAGCCTTATCATTAATTATCTGTGGTTATGGCTTTTTTAAAACTAACTCAAGTTGTTTGTTAGGTGGAATTATATCAAACTAAAGAGCAAGAACGTGGCCGTGAAGCAGGGTTTTCAGTTTCTTACATTGGGGGTAATATTGGTTCAATGATCGCCCCCATTCTGTGTGGATTTACTGCTATGAAATGGGGGTGGCATGTTGGTTTTTCATTAGCAGGTATTGGTATGCTTGTTGGCTTAGGTGTATTCATTACTGGCCGTAAACATTTTATGCACGTAAGCCAACCTAATCTTCCTGCTTTACAGAAAAAAAGCCTAGGGCTACCTCATTGGATATTATTAATTGTTGTTATTACTGCGGCAACAATGGGGCTAGTTTTAGTACTTAAAAACCTCTGGGCTGGTTATATATTGGCGATTATTTCTTTCTTCTCCATTATTCATATCATTAATTTATATCGTAAAAGTGATGCTGAAGATCGCCAAAAATTGAATTCAATCATGTATTTCATGCTATTTGGCACCGTATTTTGGGCGTTTGACCAACAAGGTGGTAGCTCAATTAGTTTGTTTATTGAGCGTAATATAAACACTAATGTAGGTGGTTTTACCATTCCAACAGCTTTCTTTCAATCTATAAACCCAGTAGCCGTTATTGTTGGTGGCGCTGCTGTTGCGTGGCTTTGGAAGGTGTTGGATGCAAAAAGTATTTCAGTGAGAACCTTAACCAAACTAAACATAGGTCTTTTACTATTAACCGCAGGCTTTAGTTTAATCACCTTGTCATCAAAATTGGCTATGGCAAGTGGCGAAACGACTTTCGTATGGTTAATGATGGGTTTATTGTGTATTGGTGTTGCCGAGTTATTTATTGACCCTGTCGCGCTTGCTGCAATTACTCGATTAAATCCACAAGGCGCAACTGGTACATTAGCAGGTATCTATATGCTTGCAGGAGGCTCAGTTGCTAACTATTTAGCTGCTGATATTGCACAACTTACTTCAATAAAGGAAAACGCACATACGGGCGCATTAGATTTGATTGTATCAGCAACTCAATATCATCATGTATTTCAAAGTATTTTGTTTGTCACCATTGGTGTATTTATTTTAGGTTTATTGGTTGATTTTAAACACCGAAAACAAATAACACCTAATTAATCGCCATTAGAATATAAATAACTAGAGCCAGTTTCTTCTTAAATACAATTAAGAACAACTGGCTTTTTTGATCTTTTTATATCGATGAAGGGGGGGAATGAGAGTGTAGATTTATACACCAAATGTAGTATCGCCAGTATACCCGCATTTGACATTTGTTCTGTATCTTAAGTTATTAAGTGATGACTTGTGTGCTTTGAGATAGTGTGATCAAGGTAATATAATCCTTTTAAAACATAGGTGTACTCCACAGTTAACTCTTATATTACTTGTTTTTATATATTGTATATTGTTCCATAGAATTAAATGATATCTACCTCTATCGTAGTAACTCTATCGCAGTAATAAACAGGTAAGCTTTATAATGACATTTTTTACACGCCTTTTCCGTCAGCAAGCCTCTCAGTCACAGCCTAACACTGAGCTTTCTAAAATTTTTTCATTTCCAGCAAACCGTTGGCCAAGCATTGAGAGCATCACCCAACTCATTGCTCGTCCTTCACTTTGTATTGCTTATGTTCACTCTAAAAATGAAGATACCAAGGTAATTGATGCAGCTACAGCGCATTTACATCGATTATTTCAACAGCATGACTGTCAAACCGTAGCTATTATGTCAGCAGGAAACTTAAACAGCGAAGCAAATAATATATATCAAACAGATGAGATTGTACTGCACGTATTTGATCAAGCACTAATTACTCAAGTTGAACCCCAAACCATAACGCTTCCTTCTCATACCGGAAAACACAGTATTGCTCAGCATACTGAAACCATGAAACAACAAATATCGGCAATTCGTTGGAAGATCGAACAAAACCACTATGACACTTTTGCCTATACCTGTTTCGACGGACACTTAGCACAAGAAGGGCAATTTCTTGATGCCGCTTACTCATCAGGTAACATCAATGTCCCTTTAATTGGCGGAAGTGCAGGTGGCGTATTATTTAAACGTGCGGTGTTTGGATTAAATGGAAAAGTACAAGACAGTAAAGCGTTAATTATGATGGTAAAAGTAGGCGCTGATTTTGGATATGCCTTTAAGAGTAGCCACTCAGTAACAGGAACTCCATTGTGCGAGATGACTGTTGCCAAATGTGATAATTCTACTCGAACCTTAACCAGTATTATTAATAAAACAAAACAGGTTAACAACCCAATTGATGAGTTATGCCAGAGTCTTAACTGCCAACCTGAGCAATTAGAATCTAAATTAAGTGGTTGTCACTTTACTATTCAAACAGGTCGTAATGAGACATTAGTACGAAGTATCGCAGCAGTTGATATTGATAACAAAGCGCTAGTTTTATTCTCTGATATGAACTTTGGTGAAGTGATCACATTACGAGCCTCAGCATCAATGAGTCAAAGTTTTAATTCAGATATGCAAACTTTTATGCGAGAGCTGCCAGGTAAACCTATTGACGCATTAATGATTGATTGTGTATTACGTCGATTAGGCAGTGAGGATAAAGATAAACAAGCGGTTTCAATGCCATTTCAAGGCGCAGGATACAGTTCTTTTGGTGAAACAATGTACCAACACGCCAACTGCACTAACGTTAGCCTAGTATTGCATCACAAAGGAAATAAGGTTCATCACTCTGTCTCTAGTTTCCCATCAACGATATCTCGGTTTTTAACGTATCATGCGCAGACACAAATTCAAGCAGAGCAATTTTTGAATAATCTACAACGAGATATGCTAGAAAAAACGCGGGATTACACTGCGATTATTGATAATTGTGCAGGATCTTTAGAATCACTCGCGTCTATTTCATTAAAAGTACAGAGTGAGCAAAGTAACCTTAACAGCGTGTTGCATGAAGTTCTCGAAAAAACAACCGAGCAAAATACGCTACGTGGAACCCTTAACGCAACAGTTACAACACTTGATAGTAATACTGGAGAGATCAACTCAGCGTTTAATGCCATCACTGAAATAGCAGACAAAACCAATCTACTTGCGTTAAATGCTGCCATTGAAGCGGCTCGTGCTGGGGAGCAAGGACGAGGTTTTGCTGTTGTCGCTGATGAAGTTAGAGGCCTTGCAGAGTTAACCAAACATAATGTAACGAACAACAACAGTATTATTAGCCAATTACGTAATGATTCATCAGATATCAATGGGCTAGTAAAACAGATCCAAACATCGAGTGATGCTCAACATCAATGTATTAAGCAAGCAACAGATCTTAGTATCATGATTCAAAATGTGTCATCGGAAGCTGAAGTCGCCTCTCAATCGTCGGTTAAATTAGTAGAGAAAACAATAGAAGATATGAAGCACCTTGATGCTCAATTTGAACAACTTGCTCAATTAACAGAGTAAGGATATCTATTTCATTCATGCTCTACTTAGCCGAGTAATACGAGTTTGGGTAAGTAGAGTGTTCATATTCACAACTTAACTCTTTTTTAATATAAGGTACGACAATCTATATATTAGACTCTGACGCGGCCAATAAAGCCTCAGTTTAAAAATATTAATGATAGCCTCAGGCAAATATGTAAAAATGATGCTTGACCGCCCTAAAACTAAGAACTAGAGTTTTACTTAATTAAATCATCAAAACTATAGAGCAGATATGAAAGTAGAAGCCGTAGGTAAAATTCAAACAGAATCGATAGCACGAGATAGACGCCAAGAATCACTCAAAAGTAGCATCATTGATATGAAAATGAGCAGTGCTAGTGTTTATGATCAACAAGCCATTGATTTTGCTCTAAAGCGAGGCGAACTCAGAGAAAAAGAGATAGAGTCACGCGCTTATCGCTTAAGAATATATATGGATCAACAGAGAAAGCTTAATAAGTTGTCTTAATATTAACCATATTAATTGAACCCCATGGCTGTTGCAAAATGGACAGCCACACCAAAATAAAACGCATCGTTATTTGCAAAATCTTCAGAGCTTTCTTTATAGCCCACCTTGAATGTCGCTTGCTCTGTTTCATACCCAAGCTCAGCACCAACGCTATAACCCCAATCAATATCATCATTGAAATAATTTATGCCAATGACAGGAGCAACATAAAACGGTTGCATACGAAATACAGGCTTAACGTTCATCCCAAACGAATGAATGTCTTTGTTCCACTGGGTGTAATCTACATCGTAACCTATATCTATTCCTGGGCCAGCTGAATAAGAAAAACCATATTGAACAGAGTAAGATCCTTCATTCGATAAGGCATTAGCACTCATATAGAAATTTGGATTAGCAACAGTAGATCCAGAAAACAGTATCAATAATAAAAGGTATTTTTGCATTATCAAGCTCACTTAATTTTATTAGCAGTTATTAAAAGCGTAGCATAAAGTAGAGCATTGTCTGCAAGTCATGGCAGTGAGCTTTGCTGTAATAAAGTTAAAAATGAATATTAGAATAAAAAAGGACGTAAAATGAAGATTAAAGTAGGGTTAGGGCTATTATTAGCGATTATCTCTTTTGGTAATTGGGCTTCAGAGCGCAGTGAGCAAGCGTGGAGTCTTGTTGAGCAAGGCGCATTACTTATTGATGTGCGTACTCCAAATGAGTTTAATCAAGGGCACCTAAAAGACGCTGCAAACCTCCCATTAAGCACTGTTGATACCGCCTTTGCCAATATTGATAAAGATACACCTATCGTTGTGTATTGCCGAAGTGGAAACCGTTCAGGCCAAGCCATGAGTTATTTAAAACAAGCAGGTTTCACCCAAATACATAATGGTGGTGGCCTAGAAGAGATGCTATCAACTAAGCCTTAATTTATTGAGGTTTACCAGCAATAGTAATTTGTTTAATGATGTAATTTAGTTTTTTCAATCCAAAAAACTAAGTGTGGACTTCAGCTTAACAGGCTATGATATGCTAAATCCATATGGGACAATGAGTTAGGTTAAAATTACCAAGGAAGGTTAGAGTTATGAAACTAAAAACAATGATATTACTTTTAATCACCCATATATCTGTAGGTGTATTTGGGGTTGGTTTAGGCATTTATCTGTTGCCGATCCTTACTGCACCGACATCACCAACTGAATCTGAAGTCACTCAATTATCTTCTCAAGCACAATATTCAGCGACGTTCAAAAAAGATCTTAAAGACAGCGATTCCTTTCATTGGGGAGAAGGTCAAGTATCTGTTGGCCCTGAATACATTACATTAACTGGAAACCTTGCCCCCGGTCCTGATTACAAACTGTACCTATCAACTGAATTTGTCGAAACAGAATCTGATTTTAATCGTTTGAAAGCCACTATGGTTCGCATTGGTGATGTTAAAACGTTTGAAAACTTTGCAATTAAAATACCGCAAGGTATCAATGCCTCTAAATACAATACCGTTATTATATGGTGCGAGACCTTTGGCGAATTTATTACGTCAGCTAAGTATCAATAAAAAACGAGAGTGAAATGGTTCTAATTAGACATTATGCAGAAGAAGATGCCGAGGCCCTTTGGCATCTATTTTTTAACACTATTCGGCTTATTAATTCTCGTGACTATTCTCAGTTGCAAGTTGAAGCATGGGCTCCCGAGAGCTTTGATTTTAACGTGTGGCAAAAGAAAATGAGGGCGATAAAGCCGTTTGTTGCAGAGCTTAATGGTGTCATCGTTGGGTATACGGATTTGCAAAGCAGTGGATTAATAGATCATTTCTTTTGTCATCATGAGTACCAAGGTAAAGGGGTGGGGCGCGCTTTAATGAAACACGTAATGCAGCAAGGAAAGTCTCAAAACATTACGCGATTTTATTCTGAGGTCAGCATTACAGCGAAACCTTTTTATCTGCATTTGGGCTTTTCAGTGGTTAATGAGCAAACCATTGAAGTCCGTGGTGAAAAGCTCGTAAATTATATAATGGAGAGGTTGAGTTAATGGGTGATATGTTATCTCAATAAATCAGTTATTTATTTATGGCAATAGCCGCCTCAAGACTTTCACTTAACTCGTTTTCTTTATGGTAAGTGGTTAAAAGATTGTGCGTTGCCCTTGTCATTCCCACATATAGGCGACGAATATCTTCTGATCTATCAGAGCTTTTTTTGGGAATATTAGAAGCATTTAGAATCACAACCGTCTTAAATTCTAGCCCTTTACTACTTGGAATAGGCAGAACGTTAACAACATTTTTGTTCGGATTGTACTGTTTTTTATATTCTGATTTGGCCAGTAAGATATGAGGGATTTCTTTTGATTTTAGTGCTTCAGCGACTTTGGTTCCAATATGTTTACACGGATAGATAATCGCAATATCACTCCATGAATAACCATTTTTCTTCCAATGAACTAAACATTTTATCGCGTATTCTACTTCTTGTTCTATTGTAGAAAACTTTTTAACGACAGGGTGCGTACCCGTAATTCCAGCTGATTCTGGATGAATTAATGGGATTTCTTTAGCGTCTGAATTTTCAAAATATTGTTTAGCGAACTGATAAGAAAAAGACAGGATCTCTCTTGTATTACGATAGTTTAAACGTAATACAGTTGTTCGACCCTGAGCTTGAATACCAACACTCGCCAAACTAAAATCTAAGTTATTCTTCTTTTTATAGATTGACTGAGCATCATCATAAAGCAGTAATAGAGAGTTAGTATCTGGATCGATCATTTGAGTAATTAATGTCAGCCATTCAGCTTCAAAATCATGGCCTTCATCAATTAATAATGCACCGTATTGTCCTTTTGGAATATCCCCTTTTTCCACACCATTAATAACGGTTTCTACTTGTCGCTCCCAGTAAGGCGCTTCACCTTTTATTACATCTAAATGATAGGTTTTAATTTGTTGTCCGCACCAATCGTGAAAATGATAAACCTGAACTTGTCCTGAAATACCTTTATCATCAATAAAACTGCGTAACCTTGCAGCTAGCGTAATATTAAAACAGAGAACTAGAATTGGTTTTTGTAGCTGTTCGGCTAAATGTAAACAGCGATAACCTAGGATCAGCGTTTTTCCTGAGCCCGCTACACCATGAATAACACGATGCCCGTCACCTAAACTTCGAGCCAATTGTTCCTGTTGAATATCCATAATTTTAATAATGTCAGGGATATAGGTATTTTGGCTTAACGGTTCATCTTCGTTTTCTAAGGGAAATAATGTTTGTTGCTCAGAGCTTGAAATCCGAATCTCAGGGAAAAGGTGCCAACGGATTCGATCAATTTGAGGCAATGTTAATTTGTTCCCAAACTGATAATTAAACATATGCCACAACTTAGATTGAAAACGCTCAGGATCTATTGTGCTTACCATTTCATCTTTACAGATAACCAAATGGTGAGGGAGTATCGAGTCTTGTGCCTCTAATGGAATCGCTCTATCTAGTTGCGTTCGAGTAATATTGGTGAGTACCACACCATAACCGTAAGGAAGACATAAATTTCCTTTGTATTTCCCTTCTTGATTGATGAGTAATTTATCTCGTTTGAGCTTATCAATAACTTGGTAGCTGCATTGACGAACTTGCTCAATAGGATTACTGGTTGTTTCAATGCCTTTAGGGGTCAGCAATTCAACACGGGCGGCATCAATATTTTTGATGGTATCGAGTTTCCAGTCTTTCACTTCAAGAAATAATAACCCACGAGCAGGGTGCAAAATTATAAAGTCTGGATAGCGACGTAAACGGCCTACAGGAATGTCATACCAACATATATAATCATCTTCTAATAAGCTCTCTAGGCGCTGTGCAAAGCGTCTTTCACCTGATGTCATTTTTGATAAGCAGGTGTTTAATGTTGGTATTAACTCAGCCATGTACTACTCGGAACAAGAATATTATCCGAATTATAGTTTAATATTCGATTAAAAAAAGTGATGAATAACTAAATAAAGTAACATTCTGATTTAGTGATATTTTCCATGTTTTTCCATGTTTATTTACGATAAAATCTAGTCATTATTAATGAGTTTTTAGAATGTATAGTATTACTAATCTTATGCTTTTATTCTAACTTAAATCTATTTATAGGATGAAGTATGTCTGTTGATTATTATCTAGACAAGTTCCGTAATTTAAACATGAATAGTAATAAGGGGAAGAAAAGCCCCCATAAAGTATGCATGTTACTTACTGTTATGGATTTAATACAAGCAGGATACATTTATGAGAATAAGATTAAACTCGATGTGACTTTGAAAGAGCGTTTCACTTATTTTTTTAATGAGCGTAAGCAAGGTCAGGATAGAGATACCCCAGAAAATCCTTTTTATCATTTAAAGACTGAAGGTTTCTGGCATCTAAATTATCAGGAAGGAATTGACGAATCCCTTGTCAAAGGCTATTCAAATAAAGCAATTAATTATGCTTATTTGGATGGGGAGTTGTTTGATTATTTAAAAAGTCCAATAGTGGTTAATAGTCTTAAAGATGCGTTAGTAGAAAGTTTGTCAGACTTAACCGATCTTTATATTCAATGGCTTATTGATATTGGTAAGTCAGAAAGCACAGCTAAAAAATACTCTCAAGCAATTCGAGGCTCTATTTCTAATTGGATGGTACAAGAGAACCTTATAGATACGCCATTAACAGAAGTGAAGTCTTTTCGAAAGTTTTGTCGTCTTTCAGAAAGTGCTCGTTCTCTTGAGCAGTTCAAACAATGTAATGCTAGAGGAAACAACATGTATAGTGCTGCATTAAACTCATATAAACATTTTCTTTCTGATTTATCTCAAATAGATGTAAAAGCTGATATTCAAGACATTTTTCAAGATAAAAAATTAAGCCAAACTGAAAAGTCGATAATGATTAATACCAGAATAGGACAGGGAACATTTAGAAAGCAGCTTATAGAGATGTGGAAGGGATGCTCGGTAACAGGGTATAAAAATACACAGATGCTAATTGCTTCACATATAAAACCTTGGCGAGATGCTAACAATGATGAAAGATTAGATAAATTTAATGGTCTGTTATTACTTGCTAATTTAGATAGAGCATTTGATCTTGGGTTTATATCTTTTGATAATTCAGGACAATTAATGGTATCTAAGCAGCTAGAAAAGCCAGAGGTTCTAGGTATTAGAGATGGAATGAGTGTGCATATAAATAGAGAGCATAGTAAATATTTAAATCACCATCGGGCTATTTTGTTTAAAGGTCGATAATATTAATTATCGCTTTAAACCGAAATTACCATAAGGCAAACAAGGCAGTACACAGCAGTCATGAAAAACATTCAATTTTATAATCAACATTCAGAAGAACTACTTCAAAATTACACATCAGTAACGTTTGAGAAAGTTCACGCCAGTTGGAAGCTATTTTGGCCACTTTCTGGCGAGAAAGTTTTGGATGTCGGAGCCGGTATTGGTCGAGATTCTAAATGGTTTTTAGATCAAAAGTGTACGGTTATTGCGCTAGAACCTGCAAAGGAAATGCGAGATTTAGGTAAAAAACACACTGGCAAGCAAGTGCAATGGTTAGATGATGCGTTACCTGAATTGAATCAGACTGTTGGTTTAGGTATGCGTTTTGATGTGATTTTGGTTAGTGCTGTTTGGATGCACATTCCACCTAGTTCCCGTGCTCGTGCTTTTCGAAAGCTTTCTAATCTTCTTGCTCCAAATGGACGTTTGGTTATCAGTTTACGTCATGGTGATTTCACTGATGGTAGAAGTTCATACTCATGTTCAACTGATGAATTAGCTCAATTTTCAAAAGATGCTTGTTTACATACTCGGTTAGTTACTGAGGTTGAATCTGATGCGTTAACGCGTGGTGAGGTTCAATGGCAAACTGTGGTGATGAGTTTACCTGATGATGGTTTTGGTGATCTTAATAAAGTTCGTCGTATCATTGTTAATGACAGCAAAAGCTCAACCTATAAATTAGCACTATTACGTGTGTTATTGCGTATTGCAGATGCTCATTCTGGTTGTGTTATGGATCGCACTGATGGTGAAGTTTCAATTCCATTAGGGTTAGTCGCTCTGTATTGGATTAAAGCGTATAAACGGTTAATTGATGTCGGAAATATCCAACAAAACAGTAATACCAAAAAAGGCCTAGCGTTTATCACTGAAGATGGATGGGAAAAATTGACTCATTTATCGGCTGATGATTTAGCTATTGGCGCTGTATTTTGTAATGAAGATGCCAAAGCCTTACAAAAAGCGATGCAAGCGACGATAAAAACAATGAAAGATGGACCTATTAAGTTTATTTATTCAGGATCTTTGAAAGATAATAATCAAGAGTTTTCTACAGTAGCTCCTTCTAAAAGGCGTAAAGTAGAATCAAGTATTGTGCTCGATTCTGATTTTTTTGAGAGCTTTGGTTCGTTTGTATTAAAGCTAAATCTTTGGGAGTGTTTCCGTCTTTATTATTCGTGGATTGAGCCATTAGTCGTGAACCAATGGATTTCTGAAATGCAGCGATTTGAGGCGAACAGAGAGAATAATATAACATTACAAACGTATCATGATTGTTTAGTTTGGATAGATAAAAAGCATGATACCAATAGAGTACGCGCTAAAGTCGAGCTACTGAGAAGTAGAAATCAAGTTATTCATTGTGTTTGGAGCCATCACAAGTTGAAAGGTGAGTATCATGTCGACCACTGTTTACCTTTTGCTCATTGGCCGAATAATGATCATTGGAATTTATTACCGACGTGTAGCAAATCAAACTTAGAGAAGCGAGATCGTGTTCCTTCTTTAGCAAGATTAGACAAGGCCAAACCTGCGATTTTGGAGTGGTGGAAACAAGCCTGGGATGAGTCTAGTGAGCAACAACGGTTCTTTAATGAAGCTGCTCTTTCATTACCAAATATTCCTCCTCAATGCCGAGATTTTGAAGAGGTGTTTGATGCGATGGGGTTTCAAATTAAAGGGGTACAAACTCGCTTACTTGTTAGAGAGTGGTAATCTTTTGTGGGAGTTTCTTTACTCCCACTCTTTAATTCTACGTTTTTGTTTCTTTTCAATAATATTACTCTTGCTTCTTAAGCTTAGCTCACCATTGTTGCGCTCTCTTGTTGGTATCGCTTGTCTATCAATATCCCCCATTAAGGTTAATGCCAAATCTTCAGCAAAATGGGTACAGTGAAAGTGCCATGAGTGGCTCCAGTTACCAATCTTTATCTCTTTATGTGGCTCGGTAAGTTGCTGCCAATGATCACCACAATGCACATTTACAACATGGCTTGGGGCATCGTCAGGTAATCCAACTCGTCCGCATCGTGGGGCAAGTCCTGCACGTTTTATATTTGAGATCTTTAATGCATTATCAAAAGGGCTTTGATAGTTAGTAATACGGGTTGATTGAGCAAACAGCGGAGCTGATTTTCGGTCATCTTGGCTTAATGACTGTCTCGCAATATCTCCTCCAATAAAACATACTTGGCTTACGTTCCAGTGAATACGTTGCAGAGTTCGGTTTTTACTCGCTTGATAAAATGCTTCACGAATAACGTAAGCGCCAGTCGAGTGCCCAAGTAAATGGATATCAATATCACACTGGTTTTCATCTTCTTTTAATTGGTTAATCGCCAATGGTGTAATACCAGCAGTGACCAGTTTTAATGCGCTTTGGTAGGCATCTATTCTGTCCTCTAAATAATTAAGAGTATAAGTAGCACAGGGCCAATCAAAGCTGACAATGGTCCCTGTAAACCCATGTTGCTTTAAGTGTTTATCCAGTAATTTATGACGCTGTATAACCTCTTCTTGGCTGTTGTTGTACCCATGAGCAAAGAAAAGAATGTTACCTGTTTTAAATTGAGCTAATGGGTGGTGGCTAGGATGATGCCCTGTAGTGGCTTCTTGAGTTAATTGGGTTATCCACTTTTCAGCGTCTACATGATGAAGGTTGTGGTCTGGCACTGTCGCTTCATCTGGCAATATAAGGTAATGCGCATCACCGGGTTCATTGGTGTATTGAGCTTTTTTTGTACCACTTGTGAGTTGACGTGTGCTTAATATGAATATCACTTAACATCCCTGTTACATACTTTATGTGAGCAATAGGATAAAAGGTTTTAGAATCGTGAAAAGAGTAAATAAAGGAAGTTGCGAGTGGTCATAAAAATAAATGAAATCTAATGATAAAAAGTCTCACTTTTAAGATGAGTTGTTTTTTATTTAATGTGTTTATTATCAGTAGCTTATCTTTATTTATGTTTGTGAATCAAGATCGGTTATTTGTAAATAAAATATTCAAATAAAAAGAAAAATACCGCATAATGTTAATCATAAAAAGATAGGGGTAAGCCCCTACAATAAAAGTATCAGTAATGTGCAATATAAAGTACAGCTGAGCTAGGTGAACACGGCTTAATTTGTGAGGTACGTAAAATGTTTTTTGGTAATAATCAAAGTACATTCATGATATTTATGGGTTTTTTGATTTCAGTTTTAGCAATAGTCATTATACCTATGGCAATACAGACGCTACGTATATTAAGAGAAAAAGAATAGTCCCGACTTTCTTTCTTAATATAAATTATGAGGTAACATAGGGTTTTCTTTTTTAGTACGGAAACCCTATGGCTCACTATTCTCTTATTGATATTCCTTTTAACCTCAGACACACCTGCTGGTTCTGCGGTGAGCCTTCGTTCGATTTACTTTCTTTTCCTAAATCATCACATCAAGTACATAAAATCTCTCATCAACCAATTGAATTACCTGCATGTAAAGAGTGTCTGGCTTTACCATCGGCTGGGGTGTCTGAATCTATCTGGTCGTTTCGTGATCAAATCAAACATGCATTAATGAATAAGTACGCTAAGCATTTGGGTATTGGCTTGCAGTGGACTAAAGAAGAGTTAGAAGAGTCTGAGTTTGATGGCGCTATTTTGGAAGGGTTTGGTAAAAGTGCCTGGCCAATGTATGAAATAGCGAAGGCACGGGTGGAATATGTTGGTTGGGATATCTCGGTCGATAACGAGCCATTAGAGGGTTACGATGAAAGTTATGGCTATGAATTCAATGGTATACGTTATTTGAGTATTCAAGCTTGTATTGAGTATCATGTAAAAGCCTTGTCGTTGGATTTGGTGTTATTAGAGACGGTTGTAGAAATTGTTGGATCTGAGCGCTTTGCTTATGCATTACGTATTGCAACGTTAAATCGTGAAGTCTCTTATCGAGATCGTCTGGCGATTATTGATGAGATAAAAAATCAAGAGCAAGATAAAGACGATCTTCGTGAGTTAAATGAGGCTGAAAAATCAAGTGTTATCCTTCCTCTTGTTGCTGTCGTTATGAATGAGGCGATTGCTCAGCCAGAGGCTATCGAATGGGCTATTACCCATTCATGCACTACATTAGAGATCTTAATTGAGCAAGAAGATGATTTTTTTGATGCATTTGAGCACTTGGGTGGGCCAACGGCATTTGCGCTGTTTGATGGTTTGCAATGGTATTTGGCGGCGCGTCGAGATAATACGTGGTGTGTAGAGAGCGATCCTAATGATGAGTTTTGGCGTGAAGTTTAGAGTGTTAAAGTGAGAAATGGCTGCGATTATCACTAAGGCAGTATAAGTGAGAAACGCGGCCATTAATATTTATTGTAGGGTTAAATCAAGATGATTAGATACGGTCATTAATGAAGTTAGTGATCGAATCTGCTGCTTCTTGACCTTCTGGGCAGTGTCCATCTGTACCATAAAATTCAACCACACCTTGTGTTGATAGTGCTGCGGTTTTTTGCATGTCTTCTGCTGAGGCAACCATATCGCCAGAGGTGTTGATCACTAGCATTGGGGTGTTTATACGTGGTTTACCATCAAAGTAACCTTTAGTTTTTAGTGATAATGGCACTGTTAAGTCACCAAATGAATCCAGTTTTGTAATGTCGGCACCAATACGTTTACCAAAAGATTGTGATGTCATTAATGGCAGTTTAGGGAATAAGAAAGGTTTCGTTAATACGCCATCGACTACAGCACAGCGAGCAACAATAGCTTTCAGCTCTGGGTTATTTATCGCAAATTCCATTAGTGGAATACCAGCGCCAGATTGTGAAAGCACAGCAATACGTGAGTTGTCTAGACGATCATCATTTAATACGTAAGCTAATGCGGCATCGTGTGCTTCGGTTTCTTTATCTAACTCTAAAATAATGTTGTTGTTTAAGCCTGCGCCTGGCATATCAAAGGTTAATACCGCTGTGCCGTTGTTTACGGTATCAATAAGAGAACCATGATGTTCAACTAATGCTTTATCTACGCCACCTGTCCATAAAGTAACGGGTGCTTTTTTGTTAGCTTCAATTTTTGGTAAATGAAGTAAGCCGATAATATATGATGGTGAGATTGATTTATCAGCTAATGGTAATTTTACTTTTTCTACATTTTCACCACGTAATAGCGCAGCTTGAACATATGCATCAACAGATTTGTTTAGTGCAACTAATTCATTGGCTTGGTGTAAATTAGGGTAGCTCGCAATTAACCAAAATGTAGATGCTTTTTGATATAAAGTAGCAGCAGCAATACCAGTTACGTGATTTGCTTGTAGGTTAAAGTGTTGTGCTTCTTTTGAGAATTCAAACGTCCAGTGACCTTCTGTATCCTCATTGCTCTCATCACGCAGTTTTTTGTCTGAATCAATACGAGTAAGTACTGCTGCAATTTCTGCCTCAGTAACGCCCATCTCAACCCAGCTATCTAAACGTAATTCTCGATACCAATTTTCTTGCCCTTCCACAATAAGCTCCGCGCCACGAAAGTTTTGATGACCTTCGATGTTTGTTGCTGTATTGCTTGCAGTATCAGTCGATGCCTCAGCTGTTGTAGAAGAGGTGCCACACGCAGAGAGTGAAGCGGCAATAAGTAGAGCAAGAAGTGGTTTTTTCATGATGATGCTTCCTATATGAGATTAGACTCAGTATAGGAAGTCTAATGTGAAAAAATTGTCAGATAGGGTCCTATAATTGCTATTTTATTTAAAGGTGTGATACGCAGTAAAGTCAGGGGAGATGAATTGGGTAATAAAAAGTGACCTTGGCGGTAAATAGCCAAGGTCATGCTGTTATTTATACTGTAGATCTTAATTAAGCGCGGTCTAGGTTATGCCCAGAAGACAGAAGCAAACGCCGTTAAGATAACAATGCACACTAGGTTTAGATAAATACCTACGCGCATCATCTCAGATTGTTTTATGTGGCCAGAGCCAAATACAATCGCGTTTGGTGGCGTTGCAACAGGTAGCATAAAGGCACAAGAGGCTGAGATAGCTATCATGGCTGAAAGCACCACAGGCGAGATACCAAGTACCTCGGCAACACTAGCAAATACAGGAATAAGCAGCGCAGCACTGGCTGTGTTACTGGCAAATTCGGTTAAGAACACAACAAAAGCCGCAACGGCAAGAATGGTAAATATAATCCCAGCTTGAGATAAAACATCACTTAAGCTGTGAGCTAAGAAGGTACTCGTTCCTGTCGTTTTTAGGATGTTACTTAAACAAATACCACCACCAAATAACAGCAATACACCCCAATCTGTGGTTTTTTCAACGTCTTTCCATTGTACGACACGAGCAAAACCAAGCAAGACAATCGCCATTAAAGCAACCAGAGTATCGAATTTTGAAAAGCCGCCTAGCATGGCATTGATTGGTTTACTGAAGATCCATAATGTAACCGTTAATGCGAAGATCATTAGGGTAACGACTTTTCCTTTATCCCAAGTGACTGGCTCATGATTCAGTTCAAATAATTCATTAAGGTTTGGTTTTAGCATTACGTATAACAAACCAACAGTAACGGGTAATAGAATGAGGGTCATTGGTACGCCAAACGACATCCATTCTGTGAAACTTAGACCTACTTCTGCCGCAGCAATGGCGTTAGGAGGGCTGCCGACGATGGTAGATATTCCACCAATACTGGCACAGTAAGCGATACCAAGTAGGACAAAAACGTAAGTATTATGACCTGTTTTTGAGTTTACCTTGCTAAGTACACCCAGTACTAATGGTAGCATCATAGCTGTCGTAGCGGTGTTACTTATCCACATTGATAAGCCAGCAGTTACCCCAAATAGCATATAGACTGCGGTGCTCATTTTTCCCTTAGCTAATATCAATACTTTATCAGCAATGACTTTATCAAGCTCTTGTCTGTGTAAAGCAGCAGCTAAAGCAAATCCCCCTAAGAATAAGAAGATGATTGGGTTAGCAAAGTTACTTAATGCTTTTGTGGTGTCAAATATTCCAAAGCCTACCGCTAAAATAGGAACAAGCAAAGCGGTGATACTGACGTGTAAGGCTTCGGTTAACCATAAGATAGCGACAAACGCTAAGATACTTAAACCAAGAACGACGTTTTGTTCGAATGGTAAAAAATTATATAGAAGAGCAAAGAGGATAATATCAATGAGAATGATAAAACTGTTTTTATTCAGAAACCATTCCTTGGTATTGGTGGGTAGAGGCATATATTCATTTTTATCTATTTCATTTTTGTGCATGATGAGCTCCATTCTAACGATGAATTTCAGACTTAACTTGATCGCCATTGTTACAGAATATTAACCGTAGTAAATAAAAGGTTATCAAGATTGTCGTTTAGATCGTTTTGAGGATTTCATAACTATGCGGGCACTCACTTTTTAAACAGATTTACATCCAAAGTTGTTGTTTTTGTGTTAATTGTTATTTGTGATTTTCGTCTTTTAGCTATGTATGTTGATGATCTATTTTACAACTTAGTGTGATTTATAAAATAACTAATGGAATTTTATGAATGGGTGTATGAACAAATTGTAACGAGGTTTGTATAGCTATTTTGTTTTGTGATTTGACTTCCAATTAGTAATTATATCAGTCGTTTATATTCTTATTATCGACTAAGTTTTCGCGAGAAAAACAATAATACTAAAAGGAATAATTATGAATAAATGCTCAACAAAAACAATATTAGCATTGTCATTAATGGCGGCTAGTGCTGGTGTTTCTGCCCATGGTTATGTTTCTGAAACAAACGGTGGCATTGCTGGATCTCGTGCGGCACTGTGTAAGTTCCCAACGTCTGATACTCAAGAAAAAAATACAAATTGTGGCTCTGTGCAATGGGAACCTCAAAGTGTTGAAGGCCCTGAAGGTTTTCCTGAAAAAGGCCCAGCAGATGGTCAAATCGCAGGTGCAGGCTTAGTTCAGTTCTCTGAGTTAAATGAACAAACGTCTGATCGTTGGGTAAAGCGCCCAATAACAGCAGGACAACAAACGTTTGAATGGACGTTTACGGCTAACCACGTGACAAGAGGGTGGAAGTACTACGTGACAAAGCAGAACTGGAATCAAAATTCAGTATTAACGCGTGACTCTTTTGATTTGACGCCGTTCTGTGAACTTGAGTACAACATGGAAAAACCGCCGCTATATCCACAAACATTCTCTCATGAGTGTGTGGTTCCTGAGCGTGAAGGTTACCAAGTGATCCTTGCGGTTTGGGATGTGGGCGATACGGCTGCTGCATTCTATAACGTAATTGATGTGAAATTTGAAGGTGACGGCGGCGTGGTTGACCCTACTTGGACTCAAGGTGGTCAAATTAACCCAACGCGTGATCTAAATGTGGGTGATCGTGTGTTTACTCGTGTATTTGACGGTTCGGGTGAAAACAGCACGTTATCAACTAGCGTAACGATTGAGAACGCAACTCAAGGCCAAGCGAATAACTGGACACATGCATTAGCAACTAAGGTTAACCAAGAGCAAGCTAATATTGGTGCTGGTCAGCTAAATGATAAAGGTGAATTTGTTCCTGTATTTGGTTCAAATCCTGTGTATTTAAAAGCAGGCAGTGGCCTAAAGAGTGTTGAGATTGGTTACCAAATCGAAACGCCAGAGCCAAGCTATGAGTTAGCTATTCAAGGTCTAGAGTCTATGTATACCATTGGTGATACAGCGACAGAATTGGATCTTAACCTATATGCTGTGGGTGATATGAATGTTGAGCTGACCGTTTACAACCATGCAAAAGAAGCGTTATCGAATGCGGTTGTTGATTTAAAAGATGGTGATGCTAAATCGGTATTAATGACATTATCTAAATCAGAAAAAGGTCATCATATGCTTGTTTCTCGCATCAAAAATACAGAGGGTGAGTTAATTGAACAAACCACGTCTGATTTCCATTTGATGGAAGAGCAAACACCGCCACCAGCAGGTGATTATGATTTCGTGTTCCCTGAGAATGTAAAAAATTACACAGCAGGAACAAAAGTATTGGCTGAAGATGGTGCTGTTTATCAGTGTAAAGAGTTCCCATACTCTGGTTACTGTGTTCAGTGGACAGAAACAGCAACAAACTTTGCACCAGGTGTTGGCTCTGATTGGTCAATGGCATGGGATAAAGTGAAGTAATTACTTCGCTATACGTATAACTAAGATAATAAATAGGCCTATTCATTAATAATGAGTAGGCCTATTTTTGTATGGTAACTCTTGTTTATACTAAGCGAAAACGTGCAAGAAGCGTTTCTAACTCGGTTACTTTGTTTTCTAGGCTCTGAATGTTGTTTGAGCTTTGTGCGGCAAGTTCTAGAGATTGCTCTGAAATATCACTGATAATGGTGATGTCCATTGCGATTTCTTTGGTTACGGCAGTTTGCTCTTCAGTTGCAGTCGCAATAGATTGGATCATATGCTGCACATCATCGGTACTTGATACAATCAAATTAAGAGCATCGCTTGCACCTGAGCTTTGTGCTGAACCAGCTTCAACTAATTGTTGGCTTTCTTGTGTTACGTTTACTGCATCTCGTGTGCCTGATTGAATCGCTTGAATGATAGCTCCAACTTTTTGAGTTGCCTTGGTTGTTCTCTCTGCAAGGGCGCGAACTTCATCAGCAACAACGGCAAACCCTCGACCTGTTTCACCTGCTCGTGCGGCTTCTATCGCTGCATTTAGAGCCAGTAAGTTAGTTTGACCTGCAATGTCTTCAATCACTTTAATGACGCTGCCAATCTCATCGCTACGTTGATCAAGTTCACTCATTTTTATCGACATTTGTTCCATTTGAACCGACACTTGATTGATGTTTCCAACCATATCTCCAATGACTTTACGGCCATGATGAGCAGATTCACCAGATTGTTTAGCCAGATCAGATGTAGAGACACTTTGCTGAGCAACTTCACCAATGGTTAAGCTTAACTCTTCAGAGGCGGTTGCAATGAGCGTGGCTTTATTTGCTTGCTCTGTTGCGCCTTTAACGACGTTTTGACTAACTTGTGAAAGATCGCTTGTCACTGTTTTTACTTGAGAACCCACAGAAGAGATTGAACCAAGCAGTTCACGCAGTGAGTTTTGCATGCTATTTACTGAGGTGGCTAAGTTAGCAAGTTCATCACCAGAGTTGTCTTCAATTGGCGCTAAGGTTAAGTCACCTTCTGCAATACACTTGGAAACATGATCAAGGGTAGTAAGACGATTAGTGATAGAGTTTGACAACACATAAGCAATAATTGATGCAAAAATGGCAGTAATAATCGTTAATGCTATCAGAACGACTTCCATCCAATCAAAAAGGTAGACAAGGTGAGTTAATGATTTTTCTGCGTCTTCTTTTTCTATTTGAGATTGAATGTCTAATAGCTCTTCAAGTGGCGTTAAAGTAGAGGCGATAACTTTATCGAATACATCGTATATTTTCTTTTGATCTTCAATCGTGTGGATATTCGTTAATTTAGGTAGGATATCCAGAGTAACTCGCTGTTGATATTGAGACATGTATTGCTCAATTTTTCGCATGTTTTCACGATCGCTAGCTTTAGCATTTTCAAGAGGGATTAATGCTTGTAACGCAGTATTAAACTCGTTGATGTTGGCATTAAAGGATTGTTGTGCACCATTGATACCTGCAATCATTTTTAGTGTATCTCGATATACATCACCCGCTTCATCGATAAGGATTAAATACAGTTGTGCGCCGGGTACATCATCGTATTCGATCTCTTTAGCCACATCTTCAGCTTTGGTTAATTGAAACGATATAATGACGCCCGTAAATATAATAAGAGCAACAATGCTGCTGAAGGCCGATAATAATTTTTTTCTAACACTCATTTTAAACATGAATGGCTCTCCCAATAAGATGCAAGGTGGACTAATTTGGTCCGAATAATTGCATTATACAGTATTCCATACAATAATGTATTATTGTTAACCTTATTAATTAGATGTTGATCGCAAGGTTGAGTTGTATCTAAAATGAAGTTAGTTATTTTTTTGCTAAAAACAGAATGTTGTCTGCCTTTTTATGAAATTCAAAGCAAAACTCATGATTATCAGTAAGTTGAGAGCGACGTTGAGCGTTGAACATTTGCTCATTGGCTAGGCCTGTTAAATCTTCAAGAGTGGTATCTTCCCCTGAGGTATAAGAGGAGCCCCCGACGCTTAAACTGATTGGAATATCAATACTTTCATCAACCAACTCAACCATTCTTTCACAGACAAGGCGAGCATTTTCAATGGGGGTATTAGGCATAATGATACAGAAGTGATCATCATGGATACGCGCGATAGAATCAGATTTTCGTAATTGCTCTAACGCGACACCAGTAAAGGATTTTAAGACGTTATCCCCTTCTTCATATCCGTAAATTGAGTTGATGTCTTTAAAGTTATTGATATTGATATACAACAGGGTAACTGTTGAGTTACTGCGTTTAGTGATGGCGATGGTTCTGTCTAATTCTGCTGAAAAAGCGCGTTTGTTCATGATTTGAGTGAGCGAATCAATTAGGGCATTTTGCTGTTGTTTATGCTCTGCAACGGCTTGTTTAGCCACATAGTAGGATTCAGAAATAAGCTGAATATCTAAATAGAAGAGCTTTTGTATTGCGTTAATTAATACTTGTGTCTCGCTCTGTTCTCGCTCTACTGTTTTATTTTGAATAGTATCAATAATTGATAGGTGTAATGGCCCTAAACTCGATAAGAATGACGTGATTGGAATGTTAAGCTCTTGGTAACGTTTGCCTATGTGCAAGCGACTTTCAATATAGCCATGTGTGTATTTGCCACTAAAAAGAGATTTTAGGTATTGGTAAATGAAGAACAGCAGTTCGGTTCTGTCGGTTCCTTGAATTTGGGTATCCGATAGAGAATAAAGTTGCTTATGATGTTGGCTCATTAATGTAGAAGCCGTTGTGGTAAGCCAAGCTGAATGGTGACGTAAACAGGCGGCATCATCAGAGCTAAATTGCAACAAGTGTAATCGGTGTTCGATATCTTGCTCTGTAATTCGCATGTTTTCTAATAGGGTATAAGACATAAATACGGTCCATCACTTGGCTAAGGGTATCTCAGCATAGTTACAAATTATTAACAATATATCAATCTGTAAATTCTATTTTACACGAATGAGACGATGCTCTACGTTATTAAGTATTAGCACGATAACTTGTGAACGCTTCATCATGTCGACTTTATCTATCATTTCTGTACTGTATTTTCTTTTTACCATCCACTGCATTGGTTCTTGAAAACTGTCTTCATTAATAATGAAAGATTCATCATTTAACGTGCCTTCATGAATATTTATAATCCAAATACGTGACTGAAATTCGATGACTTCACCTACTGCTTTAGCTATGCGTTTAAACGTGTGGGAAAGAGAGGTGGAAATGCTCATGTTGTGCCTATAAATAGAAGAAGGAAAGAAAAAAGTAACAGGAAGAGTAGCGAGAAAGAATCTCGGGTACAATAGATGAAGACGGTAGAATAAGAATATGAGTAAAGAAGAATGACAACACTGCGTTATTTAAAAGGCTATCCTGAGCATATTTTGGCACAAGTTGAGCCTATGATTGCTAATGGTAAATTAGCGGAATGGGTGAAGAATAAATACCCAAAGATGCATGATATTACCTCTGAAAAGGCGCTGTTTGAATACACTCAAGCGCTAAAGAATAAGTACATTAAAAAGTCTTCACCATTAAGTAAGGTGGTGTACGATCCTAAAATTCATATTGTGAATAATGCACTAGGGTTGCATACGTTCGTTTCTCGTATTCATGGCAATAAGCTAAAAGCCAAAAATGAAATCCGAATTTCGAGTGTGTTTCGTAAAGCGCCTGAGCCTTTGTTACGTATGCTGGTGGTGCATGAGCTAGCTCATATTAAAGAGAAAGCTCATAACAAGGCATTCTATGCGTTATGTTGCCATATGGAGCCTGATTACCACCAGCTAGAGTTTGATGCGCGTTTGTATTTAACGTATTTAGAAACACTTTAGATTTGATGTTGGCTAGCAAGTCGGGGTGTCTATTTATCGATGCCCTGTTCTTTGCGTTCTTCTTCACATTCGTAAGAGGCCATTTCAAACTCACGGCAGATCCATGGACGATTTTCATAAATTGTACACATTAGCGTTTCACGATCAACAGCAGCACACCAACCATCATCCAGTCGTAACATAACCTCGCCACCCCAATCATCATGATCAATGTATTCTTCTGGTACACCAGTATCGGTAATGATCATCACTTCTAATTTACAGCAGCACGCTTGGCAATTCTCGCAAGTAATGCCAGAAGCGGTATTAGAGGATGCTGTGGTTAACAGTGATTCTGTTGAAGATGACTCGGTAAGAACCGTAATGTCGATAGCGTTGATGGTCATAGGTATCATTATTTTTATCAATATATGACCTAGGATAACTCAGAACTGGAGATATCTCGAACGATAAAATCAAATAGTGCAAAAAAGAAGTGATGAAAAATAAGGGAGCTAAAAAGTGATGTCGCGCAGTGAGTTTTCTCTAGGGTAGAACCTTAAATGTAGACCAACTGATATAATTAAAGATAGTGTTTTTTTAGAAATAAATGACAAATCTAGCTTGGATCACATTATCGACTAAATAGGATTAACAAGTGTAATCGGCTTTGCTAAACATAGGTCTGAAGGCTATGGACTTAGGAGGTTATTATGTCTATTAATTCTATTGATCACGGTGAAATCACCGACATGAAAGGCAAGTACGAAATTGTTGATGAAGTAGCAACAAATATTCCAGAGTGTCAGAAAAAAGCAGCAGCGCGTCGTCGCATTGAAGCAATGCGAGAAATTAGAGAGAGTGGTCTTACGCTTGATGAAGCGAAAGACTTGGGTCTTATCCATTAATTTTTGATTTCTACCTCCATACCTTCAAAAGAAACTAATTAATGCGCCAATTATGGCGCATTTTTGTTGCCTATCATTAATTATATTAGGCTTTAGGGGCTGTTTTAGTGCTAGAAAAGAGAACGGCGAAGCATTACACTTTATTCTTAATGAAATGCGAATAATTAATTAAGTAAGTGAGTTTGTGATGAATAACCTGTCGTTATTACCTCCAAAAGAAAAAAATCAAATTGAACTTGATAAGCAAGCCGCGTTCTTTGTATGGAAGGTAAAAAATGCTAAGGCAGGTCCAGATCTTTGGTGGAAAGAAGCTGAAAAGCTAGAAGACGAGAACGAGCGCTTGTTTTTTCAGCAATCTATCGAAAAATATAAATTAAAAATGGGCGTAGTGTAAGGTTCCTTGATCTTTACTAGCCTATCCCCTGCGTAATTTGGTAGAATCTGCCGATAATTTTAAGTCCATAAACAAAAAAGAGAGAATTCCGATGGGAAGAAGTTTTGAAGTGCGCAAGTCTTCAATGGCTAAAACACAAGGCGCAAAAATCAAAGTTTATTCTAAATACGGTAAAGAAATTTACATGTGTGCTAAGAATGGCGGTCCTGATCCAGACATGAATTTGTCTCTAAAGCATCTTATTTCAAAAGCGAAAAAAGATCAGGTACCTACACACATCATTGATAAAGCAATCGACAAAGCAAACGGCGGTGGCGGCGAAGATTACCAACACGCTCGTTATGAAGGTTTTGCTCCTGGCGGCGCAAGCGTAATCGTTGACTGTTTAACAGATAATGGTAACCGTACTTTCCAAGACGTTCGTCAATGCTTCGTTAAGACTGGTGCTAAAATTGGTAGCCCAGGCACAAGTGCTCATATGTTTGATCACCAAGCTGTATTCCAGTTTAAAGGTGAAGATGAGGAAGCAGTACTTGAAGCTCTAATGATGCAAGATGCTGATGTTACTGATATTGAACTTGAAGATGGCGTAATCACTGTATTTGCACCACACACTGAGTTCTTTAAAGTGAAAACAGCTCTAGGTGCAGAGTTTCCTGAGTTAGTTGTTGATGTGGAAGAGATTACATTTGTTCCTCAAAACCCAATGGCTATCACAGGTGAAGATGCTGAGAAGTTCCAAAAATTCTTAGACCTACTAGACGATTGTGATGATGTTCAGCAGGTTTATCATAACGCTGAATTAGAAGATTAATTATAATACCAATGACAATTTTGGTATAAAGAGTAGAGGTTAAACCCCTACTATATAGATTAATCCAATAAGACCGGGCAGAAATGTTCGGTTTTTTTATGCCTGAACCTTTCTATCTTGTTGCCAATTTGTTACATTCACTTTACAAGTTTGTGTTTTGTAAAGGCTGTTATATGTATCAAAAAATTGAATGGGAACCAATGTGTTCAGCAAGAAAATTATTGAATATGCATATCTTAGAGAAGATAGATGGGCATTTTGAGATAAAAAAGAATATTTACTTTTTTTCGTTATTTGTTACGAGCTTGTTGGTTGCTCAAGTGTTTATTTTATATGGTTTCGCTGATATGGCTATTTCAGCAGAGCCTAATCCAATCATTCCTTTTAGCGTAGCTCTTATCTTTTTGTGTATGTCAGCATTGATTGTATATCTTGATAATAATGTATTTTTTAATCGCGATAGCCATGTTTTTTATAAATCTAAAAAAAGGCATTTGCTTGATTTTAAAAATAAATACGAAGTGATTGGTGATTTTTCAGATATTCTTATTTTGCAGTTATTATCAAAAAAAGAGGAAGGTGTAGCTTATAGTTATGAGTTAAATGCGGTATTAAATAATGGGGAGCGCTTCCATATTATCGAGTTAAGCAATTTAGAACAGGCTATAAATCAACTGAATGAGTTATCCGATTTTTTAAATATTCCAACAGTGAAACATTACTAATTATTGCACTAATACCAATCTAAGAGCTATTTTTTAGATTGGTATTAGTGATATATCAAAGCTCCTACCTTGTTTAAGCTTCAACACGGCTTAATCAATCATTGAGTAATTTAATAGTTGCTGTATCCTACAGCGCTCGCAGTTTTGCGCTTAATGAACATTTATTAGAGAACATTTTAGTATGGGTTTTACCTCTCTGGGCTTATCTGCCCCAATTTTAAAAGCTGTAGAAGCACAAGGTTACAACACGCCTTCACCAATCCAATTACAAGCGATTCCTGCGGTAATTGAGGGGAAGGACGTTATGGCGGCAGCTCAAACGGGGACAGGTAAAACAGCAGGCTTTACTCTTCCTCTTCTTGAGCGCCTCTCAAATGGCCCTAAACGTAAGTTTAACCAAGTACGTGCTTTAGTATTAACTCCAACGCGTGAGTTAGCTGCACAGGTTCATGAGAGTGTTGAAAAATACAGTGTGAACCTTCCTCTCACTTCTGATGTTGTATTTGGTGGCGTGAAAGCGAATCCACAAATGCAACGCCTTCGTAAAGGAGTTGATGTATTAGTCGCAACACCTGGCCGTTTATTGGATCTTGCTAATCAAAATGCAATCAGATTTGATCAATTAGAAATTCTAGTGTTGGATGAAGCAGACCGTATGTTAGATATGGGCTTTATTCATGACATCAAAAAAATCTTAGCTAAATTGCCTAAGAATCGTCAAAATCTTCTGTTTTCTGCAACGTTTTCTGATGAAATCCGTCAGTTAGCAAAAGGGCTTGTAAATAACCCGGTAGAGATCTCAGTAGCAACGCGTAACACAACAGCAGAAACAGTTGAACAATCAGTTTATGTTGTAGATAAGACTAAAAAAGCACGTGTACTTACTAAGCTAATTAAAGACAATGATTGGAAGCAGGTATTGGTTTTCAGCAAAACTAAACATGGTGCAAACCGTTTAGCGAAAACACTTGAAGAGAAAGGCATTAGCTCTGCGGCTATCCATGGTAATAAGAGTCAAGGTGCACGTACTAAAGCATTGGCTAACTTCAAGAGTGGTCAAGTTCGTGTATTAGTTGCGACAGATATTGCTGCTCGTGGTTTAGATATTGAACAGCTTCCACAAGTGATTAACGTAGATTTACCAAAAGTGCCTGAAGATTATGTACACCGTATTGGTCGTACAGGTCGTGCCGGTGCAACAGGTAAAGCAGTTTCTTTTGTTAGTGAAGATGAAGCAAGTGAATTATTCGCGATTGAACGTCTGATTAAAAAAATCTTACCTCGTCATACGCTTGAAGGTTTTGAACCAGAGATGAAAGTGCCTGAATCAAGATTAGATTCTCGCCCTATTAAAGCGAAAAAACCAAAGAAAACACACGCGCCAAGACAAGATCATAGAGACGGTCAGCGTTCTGGTGATAACCGTAGTGGTCATAAACAAGGTGCTAAGCCAGGTCAACGTCGCAATACTGAAAACAGTACAGGCGGCGCAAAGAATGAAGGCGGTAGTAGCAGTAAGAAGCGAACTATAGATGGCGGTAAGCCTTCAGGTAAACCATCAGTATCTGGTAAACCAAGATCGAAAGGTAATGGTGAAAATCGAGGTAATGGCAGTAACTTTAGTGGTGGTAAACCACAAGGTGCTGGAAAACCAAAGACGAATAGCTCATCGAAAGTAGACAGTACAAAGCCACGTCGTCAAGGGCCTCGTCCTGCACGTAAGCCTCAACCACAAAAATAGATTATCTTACTAACTTTATTAGTGTGAGACAGTAAAAACCAGCTAAGTCGGCTGGTTTTTTTTATTTTAAATTTGCCTTTTATGATTAGAAAAACTAATCCAAAACATATAAAAAATCTCTCCTGAAATCAGCATAAATTAGATTGCCTGTTTTATATAATCGCCTTATTATCTCGCGATATAAGAGCTGGGTATATTCGTACATACTTGCTCTATTTTATTATTAATTATTAATAAACGTTAATTGAATTAACATATCTTATTAATATCTTGCTGTTTTTTTGGAGAGCAGTCATGCAAAAGTCATATTCACTTGCGACGTTCAGTTTCTTGATCGTTATTTTAGTTGCTGTTGGTCAAATGAGCCAAACTATGTATGTACCCTCAATTGGTTACATGGCAAGTGAATTCAAAGTAAGCCCAGCATCATTACAAGCAGTAATGGCTGTATATTTAATTCCTTATGGTTTATCTCAGTTTTTTTATGGCCCAATCTCTGATCGTATTGGTCGTCGAGTAGTGATCTTGTCAGGATTGACTCTATATATTGCTGGTACAATATTAGCGTTATTCGCTCATGATTATTCGTTATTTCTAGCGGGTTGTTTTATTCAAGGCTTAGGTATTGGTGCTGCGGGTGTGATGTGTCGTACTCTTCCTCGTGACTGCTTCTCTGGTGATGAGCTGCATAGAACTAATAGTATTATTAGTATGTGTATGATGTTTTCACCTTTACTTGCACCTGTATTAGGTGGCTACTTAACTGAAGCATTTGGTTGGCGTTCAAGTTACTTATTTTTGGCTTTGTTCAGTATTGCGGTATTGATCATAATGACAACATCAATGAAAGAAACCTTGCCACTAGAAGTTCGTCGTAAAGAGCCAGTATTGAAGAGTTATCGTCACGTATTATCAGAGCACCGCTTTCAAGGGTATTTGATTTGCTTGGTTGCTACATTTGCAGGTGTTGCAGTGTTTGAAGCGGCAGCAGGTGTACTATTGGGTGGTAAACTTAAATTGGCGGCGACCACAGTAAGTATTCTGTTTATTTTACCTATCCCGGGTTATTTAGCGGGTGCAGCTCTATCAAGTGTGATTGCAAAACGTTGGTCTGAGAAGAAATCACTAGATGTAGGTCTTGTGTCTATTGTTTTAGGGGCGGCGATTGTATTGGTTCCTGGTGTTATGGGATTAACAACAGCACCAACATTGATTGGCGGCGCGGTATTGTATTTCTTGGGCTCAGGGATTTTATTTCCAGCAGCAACAACGGGGGCATTATCACCCTTCCCACAACACGCAGGCACAGCAGGTGCGTTATTAGGGGGAATGCAAAACTTAGGTGCAGGTTTAGCGACAATGGTAGCATCTATGATCCCTGCAAACAGTCAAATGCCAGTAGGGTTGATTATGTTCCTAATGTCATTACTTGCAGTGTATGGGCTACGTAAAGTGCATTCAATTCCACCATCAAGTGAGATGCCTCTGGCTGTGTAACTTTATATAATATAAGTTAGTCATTATAAATGGCGTTTATTATTTTTTTAAAATGATAAGCGCCATTTTTTTTAATCATAATCAATAAATTACTCATAATTAATAAGAGTTTAGTAAATAGTTTTGATACAACAATAGTGGAAAGCTGATACTGGTTATCATGATAGATTGTTATCGGAAACTACGATGTATCGGTATAAAATGCTCACAAACGGAATATTATGACTTCTGTCTTACAATGTTCAGTCGGTGGAATCTATGCGAATGTTAAAGCGTTCAACCGCATCCAGATAAATAGTAAGTATGTTTAACTTTCGTTACTTTTTTAAAAAAATAACATTAAATGTTGTGGTTAAAAATAGCCGTGTTAGTGGACGTATTTTAAATGAAATATTCTATTTTTATAGGGGGTTACATTACAATTGGCTTTTATTTATACTTACGGATTAATAATCCTACTGGCTAGGAAACTGTTTTAAATAGATGGTTATCCAAAAAATAATAACAAATAACGAGAGTGATATGATAACTGAGTCTGAATTAGAAATAGCAAAGAAAATTGTCGAAAGTAATTCCTCTTTTTACGATGTTGCCTATGATTTAAAAAAACACTTTAGAAAGGATAACTGCTATGAAAATATCCTTTGGGAATTACACCGAAAAAAACACATCAATTTAGCTTTTCATATTAGTCATTGGTATGATTTAAGTTACGCTTCTAATGAGTTTTCAATATTAGAGCTTATCGAATTATTCACTAATGCCTGTGAGCTCTCTGACAATATTCACCGCTGGAGAAGCTGTAAACATTTACTATTAGGTGCTTCTGAATTATTGAAGAATGCAAAAGGTGATGTGCAACCACTTATTGATATATTGCCAAGGTTACAAGAAAGGCTCGCTTTTTCTCTATACATAGAATTGGCGATACAAAAGAAGATCCCTAGCGAGCAACTCCCTAAAAAATTAATAACGACAATGGCAAGATACACAATTGCCGATAAGTCAGACCAAATATTCAATATGATGTTAGATATTTGGCCAGCACAACAGGTAGCTCAAGAAGTTAACCGTGTAGCGTCCAAATCAAAAAAGATTGATGTTCTTAATTTTTTAACACTAACACATCAAGAAGCGACGCCTGAAGAATTAGTCTTAATTGCTAAACATGTAAAGCATGATGTTAATGAAATCTACCCCTACTTTGAGCAACACAGTGACGCTATTTGTGAGATAGCATTAAATGAAAGGATACCAAGAGCAAAAGCCCAAACAATGCATCCTAGAGCAAAAGTGTTATTTTCTTGGCTTGCTTTGTGTTTACACCAACAAAATAAGCAACTAGATAGTGAAAGGGTTGAGTTTCTTGTTAATCATCTAAGTATTCATGAGGCCATCATGAATAAAAAACTGTTGATGGTACTACCAAAAGAACAAGTCGAGAAATTTTTACTTAATCACCTTGATTATCAAGAGTTGCTTTGTGTCTTTTGTAATGAAAAAGTAGCTACAAAAATGGTTCAGTATATTGCTAATAACCAGTTTTTCAGAAGTGAACTTGATCGTGAAGGTCTAGCGGTTATTGGCACGCATTATCCACACTTGTTAATTACTACTCTTCAGTCCAAAAATATAGAACCTCGTATCTGGTTACTGGAGGCATTAAGTGTATCTACTGATCCTGCCGTTATTCCTACGTTTATTGATTATTTAGATGACACTCTTGAGGTTGTACGACAGGCGGCGGTGAAAGGGCTAATCCATCAAGGAACCGCAGCCACTGAAGCGTTGCTGGGTGCGTTATTATCCTGTAAAAAGCAAGTACGTTATCATGTTTGTGAAGTATTACTTTCTTTGGTTTCTGATCCTAGCGTTGCAAACCGTATTATTGAAACCACAATGTTATTAGCTAAAAAAGAAAGTGTGGCAGAGATAAAACACCTATTAGCGAGCCTTTCTGGGCTAGAAAGAAGATTAGAGATAACCGCGACACCTATAAATTATGCTAAGCAATTACTGCAAAATGTGTCAGAGGATGAACACCGACAGTTCGAAAATGCCATTACCTCTATTAAAAATAAGCCTTGTTCTTGTGACTGTGGCTATCAATTATCTCGAACTTCAAAAAGTTGGGGATCAAGAGTGGATTCTTATATAGAAGATATTTTTACTACATTAATAGCTCAACAGGGTGATCGTGCTTTTGTCATTGCTCTTAGTGCCATGATGAATGGACTATCTATACACTATGAAATAAAATTATTAAAAAAACTCACTAAGTTCAATGAAAGTAGTGAAACCAACGCATTACTTTTTTTGACTTATTTATTGCATGAATATATAGGACAGCCTGAGAGGTATACAGGTAGTTGTGGTGAAATAGTTTTTGATTTTTTTACTTCGTATTATCAAGATAATGCAATTAAAGCTATTGAAATATACCTTCCTACAATTCCACTAGCAGATCTAGACCATTTATTGTCTCTCTACTTGCCATTAAAATCGCCTAATACCTTGTCTGTATTTAAAACATATAGCTCGAACGCATCGAGTCATTTAATAGTACTGGCTCTTAAATTGTCTTTACAGGACACTTTGCCGATTGTTCTTGATTTACTTGCCCATAAAAAACTCGCAGTAAGGCAGAAAACCCGCCGAAGCATTAGCTCAATTACCTCATGCTGATGCGCTTCCTGCTTTAAATAAAGCAAGATCCAAAGAAAAAAACCATAAGTTAAGTTTATTAATGAATAATACGGCTTTTATGATTGCTCTATCTCAAAGTGGTATTGAGAAAAATTTAATCTCGAAAGCGCCTCTCTCGACAGAAGACCTTACGCAACTTGAACTTATCCTTAGTGAATATGCTGGGGGTCTTCCAAAAGGTATCGAGCTAGACAATTTACCCTCGTTAACTTGGTCAACTGGTCGTGCTTTATCGGCAAAAACAATGCAGTGGGTAATCTCTAAGTTATCTGAAGAAAGTTCAACACAGCACTCAGTACTGCTTGAACAAGTGATTTCATATTGTGACAGCACAGAGTTTAAACCTCTGTGGGAAGCGTTATATGCGCAGGTAGATGATAAAACTCGCCGTTCAGGTTGGGTATTGTTTGCCGCTGCGTTATTAGGTGATGATGCCTTGATGCACATTTTGGGTAAAGATTTAGATGAGGAATCGCGTAATGGTGGATCTAAAATTGCCTTTTATAAAGTTGAGATTCTAGCAGGCAATAGCTCTACTGTTGCATTAACTTGGCTTGATCATTGGTCACGAAAAGCCCGCAGTAAAGGATTAAAAGCTCGTAGTATTGGTGCATTAAATCGTTTAGCGAAAGAAAAAGGGATCTCTCGAGATGAAATTTCTGATTTAGCGGTCACCGCTCTTGGTTTCGATCAGCAGGGCAATTACCACTTTCCATTTGGTGAACGAGATCTTAGGTTAACGCTCAGTGATGAAGGTACTCTCTTAATCAATGTAGAGGGGAAGATGAAGAAATCAGCCCCTGCAACCCGAAAAAATGATGATGCAGAGCACTTAAAAACTCGTCGTACAGAGCTAACAGCGCTGCGTAAACACATAAAACAAGTGTATAACAATGCCGTTGAACGTTTAGAGCAAGCGATGGTGACAGAGCGTATTTTTTCATTTTCGTTATTCAATAAGACGTGGGGCAGTAATCCGATACTTAGCTATATTGCTCGTCGTGTGGTATGGAATATCCACCATAAAGAAGGACTAACTCTTGCCCGTTTAGATGAAAGCAATCAATTTGTGGATATTGAGGATGAGATAATCATCTTAGACAGCAACTGCACTTTCTCTGTCGTTCACCTATTAACACTAGATGAAGCAAGCTGCGTGGAATGGAAAACGCTATTAGCCGATTATGAGATAGTGCCTCCTTTCATTCAACTGTCACGTCCTATCTTTACGTTACCAGAAAAGAATCATTCAGATAAGGAGCTCTCCGCTTATGAAAAGGAAACATTTTTGACCTCTCGTATGCGCAGTACGTTAGAAAAGCGTGGCTGGCAAACTGGGAAACCACAGGATGGAGGCTACGTAATTTGGTTTCAAAAATACTTTACTCATGCGGACGTCACTGTATCTATGCATATTAATGAAGGTTTTTATGTAGGGTACTATGACGACGAAGGATATCAAGACATTATAGGTATCGAATTCTGTACAGGTGATAATCTTGATTATAAAGGGGAACAAAATAACCAACTCACACTCGGTGATGTTTCTCGTATTATTTACAGTGAAGTTATTAGTGATGTTGAATCAATAAAAGAATAATTTTTATTTATCAATAAATGATTATATGCCATCAATGACAGCGTTGATGGCATTATTAAAAATAGTACAATCATATCTATTTTGGCGCTGTTCAATCTCTAAGGCCTGCTCATTCATATAGTAAACGGCTCATCCGGTGTTTGATAATATTCAGATTCTAGTGGATAAATCTGGCGAAAAAGTTGAAAGGAGACGGCAATAGTTGGAGTTATTGTAAACTCGATTTAAGTACTTCAAATAAAAAATATATTAAGCGGATATTAAAGCTGCCTAGTACGAGACTAAACAGCTTGTTATAAATCCTGTCGTTCGTGCTTAGCCGCGCATGCGGCTTACACGGAATGTACGGCCTTTCATTTTGCCTGTTGCCATTTTATCTAATGCCGCTTTAGCAATAGAGCTGTGAACCGCAACATAAGCGTGAAAATCAAATACATTGATTTTACCTACTTTTTTACCATCAATGCCGTCTTTACCAGTTAATGCACCAAGGATATCACCAGGGCGTAGTTTGTTTTTCTTACCGCCATCAATCCAAAGTGTTACCATTTCAGGGTAATGAGGCTGTTCACTTAAGTGATCTTCACTTGGTAGTGGTTCATCATTAATAGTAATGCTCATGTAATCTTCGACTTGAGCAATGCTGTTAGTTTCTTTATTGTTAAATAAGCTTAGTGCAATACCTTTATTACCAGCACGGCCAGTACGACCAATACGGTGAACATGAACTTCAGGATCACGAGATATTTCAAAGTTGATTACCGCATCTAGTGAATCAATATCTAGACCACGAGCTGCAACATCGGTAGCAACTAAGATAGAAGTACTTTTGTTGGCAAAGCGAACTAACGCTTTATCACGATCACGCTGTTCTAAATCACCATGAAGTGCAGTTACGCTGAAATCAAAATGACGTAATTCGTCAGCAACTTCTTGAGTAACACGCTTTGTATTACAGAAGATAACTGTCGATTCTGGGCGGTGCTTAAGAAGAAGCAGTTGAAGTGCCTTTAAGCGGTCTTCAAAATCATCTACTTTGTAAAAATGCTGTTCAATAGATGTGTTTTCAACTTTATCTTCAGCTTTTGCCATGATTGGATCGTTCATGATTCGATCGGCAATAGACTTAATTTGCGGTGGGAAAGTTGCACTGAACAGTAAGTTTTGACGTTTAGCCGGAGCGTGATCCAATACCATATCAATCGCGTCTTGGAAGCCCATTTCTAGCATACGATCAGCTTCATCAAGAACAAATGTATTTAGATTGTCTAGGTTTAAGTAACCTTTACGTAAGTGCTCTTCAACACGGCCAGGAGTACCAACGATGATGTGCGCGCCGTGCTCAAGTGAACCGATTTGTGGACCAAATGGAACACCACCGCATAGTGTTAATACTTTGATGTTATGAATAGAGCGAGCAAGCTTACGAATTTCTACCGCAACTTGATCTGCTAATTCACGTGTTGGACATAAGACCAATGATTGAACACGAAAACGTTTTACATTTAAGTTTGCTAGTAGACCTAAACCAAATGCAGCAGTCTTACCTGAGCCCGTTTTTCCTTGGGCAATGAGATCTTTCCCTTTCAGCATGAATGGTAAGCTTTGTGCTTGAATTGGAGTCATTTCTTTATAGCCTAAAGTATCTAGGTTTTGAAGAAGAGATGGGTTCAGTTCTAATGATGAGAAAGATGTTTGGCTCAAGGTGATGTCCTATAAACAAGTAGCAGCAAAATAAGAATTGCCTAATGGGGGCAGAGTAAAGAGAAGAGGCATAAAAAGCAAGAGAGATCACACTTTTTCTGTCTATAAAAACATCAAGCTGGATAGGATGACTGGTTTTAGATTATCGTGAGCTTCTACTAGTGATTTTTTAGTGGAATGCTATACTGAGTAGTAAGTGAATAATGATATTATTAAAAGGATTATTTTATGTCTGAAACAAAATTCCGCTTGATTACACGAAGTGATTTTGATGGGTTGGTATGCGCTGTTTTATTGAAAGAATTGAACTTAATTGATGACATTAAATTTGTGCATCCGAAAGACATGCAAGATGGCATTATTGATATTACTGAAAGAGATATTGTCACTAACCTTCCTTATGTTAAAAAAGCACATTTAATCTTTGATCACCATTTATCAGAGACAATTCGTAATACTGGTGAACGTCCAAATCATATCATTGATCCTGACGCTCCTTCTGCTGCTCGTGTTGTATGGGATTATTACGGAGGCTTTGAGCGTTTCCCACAAGCATGGGGGGATATGATGGAAGCGGTAGATAAAGGAGACTCCGCACAATTTAATCAAGAAGAAGTGTTGAACGCGACAGGATGGAATTTATTAAACTTCTTAATGGATGCTCGTACCGGTTTAGGCCGATTCCGTGAATTTCGCGTTTCTAATTATGCATTGATGATGGATTTGATTGATTACTGTAAAGAACATTCGATTGAACAAATCTTAGAATTACCAGACGTGAAAGAACGAATCGATCTTTATTTTGAACATGAAGAGAAGAGTAAAGAGCAAATTTTACGCTGTGCGACACAATACGAGAATTTGGTCTTTCTGGACTTGACTGGTGAAGAAACAATTTATGCGTCAAACCGCTTTAGTATTTATGCATTATTCCCTCAATGTAATATTTCAATTCACAAAATGTGGGGCTTCCAAAAACAAAACATTGTATTTGCAACCGGAAAATCTATCTTTGATCGTTCTTCGAAAACTAACATAGGTGAGCTGATGCTAGCATACGGTGGCGGTGGCCATCATGCTGCTGGTACGTGTCAGATTTCAATAGAAAAAGCGGATGAAGTGCAAAAAATATTGATTAAAACAATTACTCAAGATGGTTAAGATCTACTTTTAGCTCTTATGAATACCGTTGTTTAATAAAAAGTCTAGATAAGTAATTATCTAGACTTTTTTTCAAAATAAATAAAAGTAATCATTTACTCATTAATTTTACAAGATGGTTAGTTGTGTTATATTCGCGCGTCAAATGCATAAGTAAGACAGTATTATAGAGATAGTATGAAGAACGGAAGCGCTTTTTTTTATAGTTCAATGGTGATTGGTTTACTTCTGTTTTTCTTATCCATTTTCTATGTTTATGATTCTTATAGAAGTGATCATGATCGTATTAATGCTCGCCTTCACTTTAATGCAAGCTTTGTTGAACTTTGGTTAATTAAGTCATTTAGTGATTCAGAGAGAGCCTTAGAAGACATGGTGGCTGATCTATCTCGCAATGGCCCTAATAAAAAAGAAGATAATCCATCTGCTTATCAAGTTGAACTGAACTATTTAGCAGAAAAAGAAGATGTGCTTCCTAATGCTATTTCAGCATTTATTATTGATGAAAACTGCCTTATTACCCACAATCGAATTTTACATAATGTAGATGTTTCTCATCGAGAATACTGCCGTGTTTTAAAAAAGGGATTAGAAAAAGAAAGAGTAGTTACTTTACCATTTGTTGATCTTTTAGGACGTGATGTTGTGGTTCAGGGTCATAAGATTAAAAGTGATGATGGTGAGTTTGCTGGCATGGTTGGTTTCTCAACTAGTTTAAAGTTCTTTAACTCAACATTACGTCATTTAGACCTTCCCCCATCAATGGGAATTGCGATCTTGAGCTCTAACTTAAGGCTTCTTTCTGTGGTTCCAAAAGGAGGAGATTCGATTGGTAAGACAATTGACTCATCAAATATCGAACCTTATATTCTAGATAAATTACACGCCAACAATGAGGTTAGTTTCGCTTCTGATATATATAAGAATGGTAGTATTGATACCGTTTATGCTCGTAAAGTCGAAGGATTACCTTTTATTGTTGTAGTTACTAAGCAACAAGACTATTGGCAAACTATGATATCTATTTCCCTATTAAGCGTGATTGGAATCTGTTTTGTGATCATGCTTTTGCTGATATTTAATCTCCATTATGTAAAACGAACTAAAGCACAAAAAGAAAAGTATTCTGAATTAGCGTATAACGATTACCTTACTGGAGTGAATAATCGTCGTGCAGTTGAGATTAAAGTTGGAGAAGCATTAGAAAGGTATAATGCTAGTAAACAACCTTTTACAGTGATCATGTGTGATATTGATAATTTTAAAGAATATAATGACCAATACGGGCATCATATTGGTGATTTAATGATCACGGCATTTACTGATGGTTGTATATTGAACCTCGAAGACGGTGAGATAGTTGGACGTTTCGGTGGAGATGAATTTATTATTCTTTTACCAAATAAAAACCAACAGCAAGCAAAAGTAATTGCGGAAAAATTGCAAAGAATAATCAGAGCGATCTCAGTTCCGGTTGGTGAGAAACGCTTAACGATGACATGTAGTATGGGGATTAGCACAGTGACAGATACTACATATACAGTTCAAAACATATTTAGTCATGCTGATCGCCAATTGTATAAAGCAAAAGAATCAGGACGTGACTGTATTGGTTGCCACTAATAACTACCTGATTATATACCCCTATTTATGAACTATCAGTGACGTTCAAGTTTTGATACTTAAATTTATTTAATAAGACTATTTCGTAAGAGGTAGTCTTATTTTTCATTAATACTGCGGAATGTGCCCATACATTTATAATAAAATTAGGTATGATTGAAAAATAAACATTTATTCGTAAAGTTCAGATATATTTAGATAATTATCAATTATACAAGGAAGAAAATAATGGCATATGATACGTTAATAACAATTGGAGTACTGGTTTTTCTTGTACTCATATTAATTGCTCTGGGTGTAAAAACCGTACCTCAAGGTCACAACTGGACGGTAGAACGATTTGGTCGATATACCCAGACGTTACAACCGGGTCTGAATTTGATCATTCCATTTATTGATACGATTGGCCATAAAATAAATATGATGGAGCAGGTACTAGATATTCCTGCGCAAGAAGTTATTTCAAAAGATAACGCGAATGTAACCATTGATGCTGTATGTTTTGTTCAAGTCGTTGATGCCGCAAAAGCTGCTTATGAAGTGAGCGATCTTCAGCATGCTATTCGTAATTTAACATTAACGAATATGCGTACTGTGTTAGGTTCTATGGAGCTTGATGAAATGCTGAGCCAACGTGACATGATTAACGTGAAGCTTTTAGCTATTGTTGATGCGGCAACCAATCCATGGGGCGTAAAAATTACACGTATTGAGATTAAAGATGTACAACCACCAGCAGATCTAACAGCAGCGATGAACGCACAAATGAAGGCTGAGCGCCATAAGCGTGCCGATGTACTAGAAGCTGAGGGCAAACGTCAGGCTGAAATACTAAAAGCAGAAGGTCATAAACAAGGCGAGATCCTAAAAGCTGAAGGTGACAAGCAAGCGGCAATTCTACAAGCTGAGGCCCGTGAACGTGCCGCCGAAGCCGAAGCAAATGCAACAAGAATGGTATCAGAAGCGATTTCTCAAGGTGATATGCAAGCGGTCAATTACTTTATTGCGCAAGGCTATACCGAAGCATTAAAATCAATAGGACAGGCAGAAAACAGTAAAATCATTATGCTGCCTTTAGAAGCATCGGGCTTAATGGGCTCAGTTGCGGGTATTGCTGAAATGTTTAAAGTCGATAAAGAGGGTTCTAAATAGGAGTTCATAATGGAATTTTTTGAGCAAATGAATCACTGGCATTGGTTAACGCTTGGTTTACTGCTACTTGCTGGTGAATTATTAGGAACCGCGGGTTACTTTTTGTGGATAGGGCTATCTGCTGTGGTGGTTGGTATATTGTATGCCATTATTCCACTCAGCTGGCAATTACAATGGGTAAGTTTTGCTGTTTTTTCTCTTTTTGCAACGTGGTTGTGGTGGAGATATCAGCATAAAAAAGATGAAACATCGGATGCTAAACGGGTATTGAATCAAAAAGATAAGCAATTAATTGGACAAACATCTCGTTTGGAAGAGGATATTATTGCAGGTTCTTGCCGAATTGTTCTAGGCGATACCACTTGGTCTGCAAAAAGTTTTCAAAATATTCCAAAGGGTACACTAGTTCATGTTGTATCTGTTGACGGTATTATTTTGACCATTGAGCCAATCAAGAAATAAATATACATTTTAAATACAAAGGTTGCCATTTTACGCCTACATTTGAGCGCAAAATGGTAACCTGATCTACACAACGAAAGCAGCAACCCTTCAGTTACCTATTAAATATAACATTCTCGCATCTTTATTATCACTTATCTCTAATATAAAATATGTGACATTTAATATTTTTTATAATATTTTATTTATAAACCGCTATTAAATTAGAGCGGATGGATATTCAATTTATCCAATAATTATTTTATAAATGGTCAATTACAACATATCAAGGTTATATAAATCATGAGTTATAAAGATCTAGCAGTACGAAAAAAAATTGCCGTTGTATTTTCTACAATTGGACTGGTAATGATAGCGTTTGCTATTTTTTTATTACAAGAATTAAATAAAGTAGAAGCTGAAGTTATTAACTTTACAGATTCTACTGTTCCAAGTGTGTTAGCTGTTGAAGATATTTATTTTGATATGAATGCGTACCGCCGAAATCAATATGCAGCATTAAGTTACCAAGAAAAAGATTTACCCCGTTTATTTTCTACTCTTTCTGAACAAGGCAATTCGATTAAAGCAGAATTAGCCACTTATGAAGCGACAGTTGTTAGTAATGAAGAACGTCGAATATTTGATCGAGTAGCAAATGGATGGTCTGAATACCAACGTGTTTTAAAAGGGTTTACTCAAAAAATACAAAATGGTGAAAAAAATATAGCGATAATGGATCTTGTGAATGCTTTAAGCCAATTTGAAGAGGTTGGTGCCGCGATGGACGTACTAGCAGAGGCCAATGTTGCTTTTGTAACGAATAATCGTACAACAATTATGGCTAGTGTAAATAACGTGACTATGGCGACTAAGGTGTCATTCACTGCTCTTATTGGTTTTATGATATTTATTACTTTCTTTTTAGCCCGTCAAATCTGTCGTCCATTAAATCTAGTTGTTGAACAATCTAAAGCAATTGCTTCAGGCGACTTAACTTTCCGTCTTCAACGTGAAGAAATTGGTAACGATGAATTAGGTGAGTTAGCGGATACTAACATTGAAATGCAAAATCAGTTGCGTATGTTGATAGAAGACACTATTTCAGCAGTAACTCAACTCTCTGCTGCTGTAGAAGAGATGAGCGCCATCTCTGAGCAATCATCACGCGGTATGCAGCAGCAACAGTCTGATATTACGACGGTAGCCGCAGCGATGGAAGAGATGAAGGCAACGGTAGCTGAAGTAGCAAATAACACTGAAACAGCCTCTACATCAGCGCTAGAAGCGTCTGAAGAAGCGAAACAAGGCAACCAAGATGTTCAATCGAATATTGATCAGATTCAAATTGTTTCTCGTGATATCGAACAAGCCGGTGAATTGGTTGAAGAGTTAGAGCGTGAATCAAATAATATTAGTCTTGTAGTTGAAGTTATTCGTGGTATTGCTGATCAAACGAACTTGTTAGCACTGAATGCAGCAATTGAAGCAGCACGGGCAGGTGAACAAGGTCGTGGTTTTGCTGTTGTTGCTGACGAGGTTCGCTCTTTAGCGGGTCGAACTCAGTCATCAACCAGTGAAATTGTTGAGATCATCGAGAAGCTACAAGCAAGTGCAACACATGCGAAAGCTGCAACCGACCAAAGCTGTTCTAAAATTCGCGTTTGTGTAGAACAAAGCGTTCAAACAGGTCAATCAATTCAAATGATTGAAGAGACAATGATGAGAGTGGCTGATACCGGTATTCAAATAGCAAGTGCATGTAGTCAGCAAGATTCAGTAACAGAAGAGCTAGGTCGTAATATTCAAAGTATGAGTTTATCTGCAAGTGAAGTAGCGTTAGGTGCAGATCAAACGGCACAATCAAGTGTGGAATTAGCTCAACTTGCAACAACACTACAAACCTCACTATCACGCTTTAAGGTATAGAATAACTTTAAATACACTATATTCTAACATTTAAAACTAATAAAAAAGGAGGCTAACTAGTCTCCTTTTTTAGTGCTCAAATAAAATAAACAGCATGGTAAACTCATTGTTAATTTGTATTTTTAACTCCAATAATAATTTTAGATAAATTTATTTTAAATATTTTTTTGCATTAATAACTATCAGATTCTATCGATATAGGAAGTATTTTTTTATTATTGAGCTATTTAGAAAAAAGATAGGTTACTTTTTAAAGTTAAACAGTCGATTGGTTAACATAAAAGATCAGGCTATTAGCATAAATTACTGAATTTAATTAAATCCTCAAGTCTAAAGTCGTTTTTTATCACGAATGGTCAATGGTGTTAACATATTGATGGTTTATAAAAATGTGTGACTTTTGGTTTAAATTATTTTACTTTCTCGACGATTGGCCGTTACCTAAGGCTAGGAGATAAAATCATCTCTAATAATATCGTTATGCTCATGGAGTGAGTTACAAAAATAATCTAAAGGTTGTTAAAAACATGAGTTATAAAAATCTAGTAGTACGTAATAAAATTGCCGTTGTATTTGCGGCAATTTCTCTAGTAATGATAGCGTTTGCTATTTTCCTATTACAAGAACTAAATAAAGTAGAATCAGAAGTTATTAATTTTGCTGATTCTACAGTCCCAAGTGTTATCTCTGTTGAAAATTTATATTTTGAAATGTCAGTATTACGCCGTAGTCAATATGCGTCATTAACTTACTCTGATTATAATGATGGATTAAAAGCATTGTTTAATCGCCAAACGACGACAGAGCAAAAAATTAAAAATATGCTTGAGAGTTATGATAGAACGGTAGCTGGTGGCAATGAGCGTAGAGTATTCGATACAGTATTGCGCTCGTGGAAAAACTATTCGAGTATTTTATCTGATTTTAATCAACTAGTGAAAAGCCGTAACTTAGATAAAGCACATGAAGAATTAGTGACGTCTTTAGATGAGTTTGAGGCAGTAGGTGCAGCAATGGATGCTCTAGTTGAGATCAACTTAGGCTTTATTGCTAATAACCGAACCGAAATAATAAGAAGTGTAGATAGTGTAACGACAGCAACTAAAGTGTCTTTTTCTGCATTAATACTATTTATGATTGCCATTACTTTTTTCTTGGCTCGCCAAATTTGTCGCCCTTTGAATTTAGTGGTTGAGCAGTCTAAAGCGATTGCTGCGGGTGATTTAACTTTCCGTCTTCAACGTGATGAAATTGGTAATGATGAGCTAGGTGAATTAGCAGATACTAACATTGAAATGCAAAATCAACTTAGAGTATTGATCGAAGATACGATTTCTGCGGTTACTCAATTATCTGCTGCTGTAGAAGAAATGAGCGCGATTTCAGAGCAATCTGCGCGTGGTATGCAACAGCAACAATCTGACATTACAACGGTAGCTGCTGCAATGGAAGAGATGAAAGCAACTGTCGCGGAAGTAGCAAACAATACTGAAACTGCCTCTACATCAGCTCTAGAAGCATCTGAAGAAGCAAAGCAAGGTAACCAAGATGTTCAGTCTAACATTGAACAAATTCAAATCGTGTCTCGTGATATTGAGCAAGCAGGTGAGCTAGTTGAAGAGCTAGAGCGTGAGTCAAATAACATCAGTGTTGTGGTTGAAGTTATCCGCGGTATTGCTGATCAAACTAACTTATTAGCATTGAATGCAGCAATTGAAGCGGCGCGTGCTGGTGAGCAAGGTCGTGGTTTTGCAGTTGTTGCTGATGAAGTTCGTTCTCTTGCGGGTCGCACTCAATCATCAACCACTGAAATTGTTGAAATTATTGAGAAACTTCAAGCAAGTGCGACACATGCAAAAGCGGCAACAGATCAAAGTTGTTCTAAAATCCGTATCTGTGTAGAGCAAAGCGTTCAAACTGGTAATTCAATCCAAATGATTGAAGAGACCATGATGAAAGTAACAGATACGAGTATTCAAATTGCGAGTGCATGTAGTCAACAAGATTCAGTAACCGAAGAGCTTGGTCGTAACATTCAAAGCATGAGTTTATCAGCGAGTGAAGTGGCATTAGGAGCAGAGCAAACCGCACAATCGAGTGTTGAATTAGCTCAACTTGCAACAACACTACAAGCTTCTTTATCGCGTTTTAAAGTGTAATACCATCTTTAGTCATTATTATTGGTTAAATCACATAATATTAATCTAAATAATAAAAGGAGATCATCTGATCTCCTTTTTTATATTTGTTAATTAATTGAGTATATCTCTTACTTGAACTATCTATTTATTAGAAATCCCATTTATTTGAGGATTGTTTTTAATGAGTTCTTTAAAGGTATTGAGAAGATCCATACTTTGTTTATTTTGTTGTCCATCTTTATGTAAATATGCGCCTATAGTAGCTTTACTAAAACACTCTTTCATTTTTAGAGGCACAATATCAAAGCGAGAGAAATACTCCCTCATCGTAATGGGATAAGGCAAAATAGCATCACTATCTTGTAATAAATCAATGGCGGTTAGTAAAGAATTAGTATTGTAGATAACTTTTTCTTGTAAGTAGTGACGTTTTTGAAAAGAATTGAGCTCAGCATTTTGTTTTTGAACTAAATGTGAAAAACGTTTTTTAGCAGCGCCTAAATCAACTGATGGAAAACGAGCAATATCTTCATTACTGCAAGTTATTTCTAGTAAAGGATGCCCTTTTCTTACATAAACCTCTTCGCTACAACGGAACAGAGGGTGAAATAGAATATCTTCATATTGTGCTAGACCTAATATTTCATGACCCACGAAGATGCTGATCTCATCACTGAGTAAAAGGTTCATTAATTGTAGGTGATTACCAACGTCAATTGAGATATTACTATGAGGATAGGTATCTTTAAATTCCTGAACATAATCGCGAATAAATAGTTGCCACCATGCATCACCGCAACCTATTTTTAATTCGGTCTGATGCCTTAGTTTATTTTGTTCTAATTTGTTGAGGGTGTTTTCATAGAGGTTTTGCATCATTTTGGCTTGTTCATAAAGTAACTCTCCGCTAGAGGTTAGCGTGATCCCTTTAGAGTTACGGTTAAACAATTTACTGCCCAATTTTTCTTCTAACTTCTGCATGTTATGGCTTAAGGTTGGCTGGCTTAAGCAGAGATTATTTGCCGCTTGGGTTACGTTTTGAGTTTTAGCTACTTGAATGAATTGAATCATTAATTTAAACATAATAGCTCTTTACTTAAATAAGAAAGAGCTATTTTATGTTGCTTACAGTCTAATTTCTAGTGGTTACTACTCGTTTTGATACATAGCGAAGCCAAACGATGGCAATGTTATTGTTTTTTCTAATTTACAAGTCACTTCATTATAAATATCAATAACATTATGGTTTGCCAATGTATTAGGAAGGGGCAGATTTACCGTACTCGCACTGTTATTGATAACAATAGTAATGCACTCATCATTTAAGACTTTTTGGTAGATAAGGCATTGCTGCTCATCATCTGTTGTTAGCCAGTTAATATTATGAGCACGCAATGCAGGGTGTAGCTTACGTAATTTAATGATCTGCATGATGTGCTGTTTCATATTCATATCATGCTGGCTCTCTTCCCAAATCATACACTTACGATTTAATGGGTCTGATCCGCCATCTAAACCTATCTCACTGCCATAATAAATACAGGGTGTGCCACTGTGAGTGAACTGGAATAAATAAGCCAATTTAACTTTTTCTTTATTGCCAGAACAACGGTGAATAATACGAGCGGTATCATGGCTATCTAATAATGAAAATGCCACTTCATTAACCCCAATCGGGTAACTTGCATTAACATCATTTACGGCATATTTGAACTGATTAGCGCTGAGATTTTCATTAGCAAAAAAGCCTATCATGGCATCTGATAATGGATAATTCATTACGGCATCAAATTGGTCACCTGCAAGCCAATTCATCGAGTCATGCCATGCTTCACCTAGAATATAGATCTCGGGTTTTATGGCTTTTAATTCATCTCGGAAGCGTCGCCAGAAACGTTGGTCAACTTCGTTTGCTACGTCTAAGCGCCATGCATCAATATTAAAATCACGAACCCAGTATCGACCGACTTCAAGTAAATATTCCATCACTTCTGGATTTTCGGTATTTAATTTTGGCATGTTCTGCGCAAAGGCAAAAGCGCGGTAGTTGAGATACTCTTTACTGTGTTGATCTTTTTTAGAATCGTCCACGAGTGGGAATTGTTCAATATAGAACCAATCAATGTATTTGGAGTCTTTGCCGTTTTTGATGACATCTTGCCATTGAATAGAATCTGCACCAATATGATTGAATACGGCATCTAGCATGACTTTCATGCCACGTTTATGGGCTTCTTCAATTAAGGTTCTTACGGTATGGTTGTCACCAAAGGCAGGGTCAACTTTTAGATAATCAACAGTATCGTATTTGTGATTAGTCTTGCCTTGAGTTATTGGCGTAAAATACAATCCGGTAATACCGAGATCTTGCAAGTAATCAAGGTGGTCAATTACGCCTTGTAAATCGCCACCAAAAAAACTATTGGTCTTTGGATCTTCTGAGCCCCAAGGAAGTGTATTGTTAGGTGAGATTGATGGATCACCATTGGCAAAGCGTTCAGGGAATATTTGATACCAAATCGTATCTTTTACCCACTCAGGTGGGCTAAATACATCAATAGGGTTCATGTATGGGAAGCAGTAAAAGTTGAGTAATTGACTTAATACTGGATCTGAATCATCTGTGATGGTGAAAATTTGTTTTTCAGTGACAAGTAGTTTTTCGTTCTCTTTGCTCTCTAGAATAAAAGCATAACGAGCACGGAGAAATCGTGGCTGCGCTTCGCAGAACCAGTAATCAAATAATTCTGTTTCACACTCTTTTTTCATGACAAAGTTTTCGCCGCCACTCCAACCCATTGCATCTTCTGCATTGAGGTTGCCGCCACCGCCACCGGATGTCCAATCGTATGGGTCACCAATTCTTAGCGTAGCATTATCGACTTCGCCTTTTGCGGTGCGAATACGTAAGTGAAGTGTATCCTTATCATAAGTATAAGAATAACTTGAATGAGATCTATGATAGATCGCTGCTTTTGTAATCATGATTAATACCGTTTAATGAAAGTACCAACCCGAATAACTATCTGACGTAATAGCCACTCAGGTTGGGATAATACCAATCGTAGTAAATAACTGATCATCCTAGCTGGTTAAAATGCTCGATAACTGTGTTGAAATTTTTGATTGTAGAATAACTACTTATCGAAACTATTTTGTTGAAAAGTGCCGCCTTGTTCTCAAGCATTTTTCCTGCGCTATTTATGTTCACTTACTTACTGTGATTGGTATAATTATTTAAATATGAAATTCTATTTTTGATGCGTTTGTTCGTAATATTTCACGACGCGTAATACTTCACTGACGCTCCACGCTTGCGCGAAACAACCACGAGATTGACTTGGTGCATAGCCATCATAGATTTCAGCGAGTTGACCAATACAACCTTCATAAAGACCGTCTTGGTTATGTTCAATAAATTGTTCAACAATACGTGTTAAATCAGTATCGTGTGGGAATTGACGCAATATACCCATTAAGAATTGACCAATCATAAAACCCCAAACGGTGCCTTGGTGATAAGCCATATCACGGTCAAAATGAGAGCCAGTGCATACGTTTTTAAATTCAGGATCATCCATAGATAGAGATCGTAAACCTAGTGGTGAATACAGCTCTTTGTAGATGGTTAGAATGACAGAACGGGCCCTTTCTTGACTTAATATTGGGAAAGGAAGGCCAACCGCATAAGCTTGGTTTGGACGGATTTGTTGGTTTATTTCACCCTCTTTAATCCAATCATTTAGATAGCCAGCATCGTTGTAGAATTCTTGATTAAATGTTGCTTTCACTTGCTCTACTAGTGCTGGTAGCTCTGGCATCGATTTATTCAATTTTTGATTGAAGAAATCTAAAATTGAAAGTGAATTAAACCACAGTGCATTGATCTCTACTGCACAACCATGTCTTGGGGTTGGTACGATATCGCCATAACGAATGTCCATCCAAGTAAGCTGATCAAAACCGCTGCCGCCACTGATTAAGCCATTATCAAGCATCTTGATTTCAAAATCAGTGCCGTTTCGATAATGCTGATAGATGTTCATCATACACTCGTACGCTTCGTCACGAATGAATTCTAAATCACCACTAGCTTGGTAGTATTCATATAGGCTAACAATAAACAACAGCGATGCATCAATGGTGTTATACATTGGCTCAACCCCAGCTTCAGGGAAGAGATTTGGTAGCACACCACGTTGTTCATAACGGATAAATGTGCGGAAGATTTGCCTTGCATCTTCAAACTGATTGGTTGATAAATTACAGCCCCAAAGCGCAATCATGGTATCGCGACCCCAATCGGCAAAAAATGGGTAACCTGCAATAATAGATTTCGATTCGGTAGAGTCACGATCAACAACAAATTGTTCACTGGCTCGAACTAATTGCTGACCAAATATGCTCTTTAGTTTAGCTTGACCAATATAGGCTTTTTGGCGTTCAATTTCAGTGTTGATCATAACATCAACGGATTGTGTCGGTAGCGAGGTTGCACGTTTTTCTTCAGCCTCAAAGAGAACGTAAAATTGCTCATTGGTTTCAGTGCCAACGAACGCAATAGTATGAAGCGCCATTTGTGCATCAGTAGCAGGGCGACCATCTCGTGCATCATAAGAGAAATAAAGCCCTGATTCATAGCGAGGCGTGTCTAGTGCTGAGTTTGCACCATTATGACGATATGTTAGGTGCTGACCATTACTACTGATCTTTCCTTCATTATGTGAAAACACTTGTTCTCTTGATAGATTTTGTCCTTTTGAACAGAACTGATATTTTGGCGTCACATGCAGAGTAAATGCTTGTTGTAGTGGGTTAAACACATGATATTTTACTGCAAGGCGGTTAACCCCTTGTTCCATAACAATGGTTTTTGTAATTTCAATCCCACGGATACGATAAGTAAAAGTTGGAAGGTAAGTTTGAGTGAAATTATCAAATAATAGAGTTGAATCAACCGTGTCATATGGATTTACATTGGCCTGTGATGACAATGGATAAGACTCTCCACTTGCTAAGGTAATACGGTCATCCAAATGGCGAACAAAACTGAAACGATTGTTTGGCGCAACAAGGCTTGCCATAAACAACGCATGATCACTTCGGCTACAAGAGCCAGCAAGGGTAAGAGAAGAATAACCACCTAATCCATTAGTTAGTAGGTAATTTGATTCTTCAAGGCGATTCATATCGCGAAAATTAGCTTTAGAAAGAGAGATTTTCATGTGAACCTTACAATTAAATGTCAAATGTTGGTCTGTATTTACACGGCTTTTAATTGAGTGTAAATTTAACAGGGGACTATATAGTTAGCTTTTTATTTCGTTATAAACAAGTAACAGCTTTTGTACTTCCCCTTGGGTATACGCGAGATCTTTGCTCTCTTCGTATCCCCAAAGAGGTGTTATTTTTACATCATCTTTAGTAGGGATAACTTTAATCGCAACAATGCGTTCTTGTTCGTTATCTGAGATAAAAAATAGATACGGCTGGGGTTGCTTAAGTAAAGCGTTGTATTGGGATGGGGTGGTATAAACGGCATTTACAGCTTTGACGTTTTTTGAGCCATAAAAGCGTTGAGCCTCAGCTAATACAGGAAGTGCCATCTCTTGTAATTGCTCGTAGCTGCTCTCTACATGAAAAGAGCCACAATTACTTGGGATCTGCTCACGCAGGGTGTTGTATTCGGTATTAATGGTTTCTAGAGGAAGCGTTAGGTAACTGTTTTCAAAACGCTTAGCAGAAAGAAATAGGGCATCATTATTTACACATTGTGCAAAGTGATTTTGTTGTTCAGAAAAGGTTGAATAGTCGAATGTTGGCTTAGGAAGGCTACTGTATGCAATGATGAAACCAGTAATAAAAATAACGACAGCAACAGCAATATGAAGCATGTAGTCGTGAATGCGTTGAAGTTGGCCGCGAAAATTCAAAGTGTAACTCCTCTATTATCAATACCAGTTCTGTAATGGTTTGTTTTTATTATGCTATTACCCTCTTAATTAAAGAGGGTAATGAGCTATTTTGTTAGAAACTTGTTTTGAGATTATTTGTTAAACTCAGCTGATTTTATTGAGTATTTGATGGACTCTTCTGTCTCAGTATCAAAGAAATGCAGCTTGGTATTGTCGAGAACTAAGGTGATTTTTTCATCAATATCAACATCTGGTTCACCAGTGCCTAAAGTACCAACAAACATGTTCATTGGAGAGGCATTAAAGAACACGTTGATCGCATCACCTAAGTATTCGCTGTTAAGTGCGGTGACTTCAAAACAACAATCAGGGAACGCATCGCGGTATTTCTTGCCAGAACGAATGGCACTAGAGCGAGCGCCTAACGTAACTGATTTACCGTTATAGCCTGCGTCATTTAAGATTTTTTGATCACTCTCATTTAAGGTAATAGTAAAAGAGTGGCACATGAACTGGCCGCCTTCGTAGGTTCCCTCAATCAAATTCATTGATGGCATACCCATAAAAGTAGCGACAAAACAGTTTTTAGGATTAGTAAATAACTCTTTTGGCGAGCCAATTTGTTGAACCTCACCCATCGACATTAATACGATACGATCCGCCATGGTCATTGCTTCGACTTGATCATGGGTTACATAAATGGTGATTGCGCCCTTAGCTCTGTGCATGCGAGAGATTTCAGTACGTGTTGTAGTACGTAATTTCGCATCCAAGTTACTTAATGGTTCATCCATTAGGTACAATTTAGGCGTACGAACCATGGCACGGCCTAAAGCCACACGTTGACGTTGGCCGCCTGAAAGTTCTTTAGGCTTACGCTCAAGATATTCCTTTAAGAACAGATCTTCAGCAATGTTATCAACAGACTCCTTAATTTCGTCACTTGGGTAATTACGCAGCTTTAAGCCATAACCAACGTTATCTCGAACTGACATGTGTGGATAAAGCGCATAACTTTGGAATACCATCGCAATATCACGATCTTTTGAGCTGACATCGTTTACGACTTCACCGTCAATAATGAATTCGCCGTCAGTAATATCTTCTAATCCTGCAATCATTCGTAAAGTGGTTGATTTACCACAACCCGATGGACCAACTAAGACAATAAATTCGCCTTCTTCAATATCGAGATTAAAATCACGTACTGAACAGGTATCAGCATTTGGATATTTTTTATTGATGTTTCTTAATGAAATCTTGCTCATTAGCCTTTTACTCCACCAGACGTTAAGCCGCCCACGATATAATCTTGAAATTTATAGAACACAATAACAGGCGGAATTGCTGCTAAGACCGCGCCTGCTGCGAATACGTTGTAGCTAGATTCTTTGATATTGTTTATAAGACCCATAAGGCCTACTGCTAATGTTTTCGCCTCTGAATCCATGCTTGCAATCAGGAATTTTGGCATGATGATGTCGCCAATTGGGCCTAAGAAACAGAAGATAGCGATAACCATGATCATCGGTTTTACTAATGGCAGCAGTATTTCTTTAAAGATCTGCATTTGTGTTGCACCATCAATCTTGGCTGATTCATCTAATGCACGAGGGATAGAATCGTAGTAACCCTTCATTAAAATCGTATTCATTGTGATACCACCTGTTGTATAGATGAGGATCATAAAGATATACGTATAAAGTGTGGCATTAGCAGAGCTGTAAATACCGATAGAGTTCGCAATCGCATACAGAGCAATTAAGCCACTGCCTGATGGAATGATTTGAATGATCAGTAATGACATTAATGCACTCTTACGAGATTGGTAACGATAACGAGAGTAAACAAACCCCGAAATAGTTACGATAAACGTAGAGAGGATCATAGTGATTATTGACACTAAGAAGGTATTTCGGTACCAACTTAAATAAGGCGTATTATTGAAAAGTTGAACAAAGTTTTCCGTTAGACTGAAATTTTCAGGGAAAAATGAGGTTGAATACAGTGAATTACTGACATTAAACGCACTCATTAAGGTAACTAAGATTGGGTAAAGAATGATCACAGCCATCGAGATCAGAAACGCATAACAACAAGCCACACCCATGTTCTTCGTGATGATATGACGATTAAAACGTTTCGCTTTGGTTTGGCGTGCTAAAGGGATTGCTTTGTCCATTACATGACCTCCTCATTTTTAAAGGCACCAGCTTTAAGCCATGAATACAAGACTACGGCACCAACAATAGTACTGGTGATTAAGGTATATACCGCCGCTTCGTTGTATTTAGCATCCATCATTAAGCGGAAACCAAGAGATGAAATCGTATCGAGTGGTTTGTAGATTGACCCTACGGTTTGAACCGTTGCTTCACCCAACATATAAACGATGGTGACGTTATTAAAATTGAAGGTAAATTGGGTAATAAATACTGGAGCGACACTAATTAATATTAAAGGTAATGTAATATCGAAGAAGTTGGTCCATGCGTTACCGCCGTCAATCGCACTGGCTTCATACAAGTCATCAGGAATGGTTTGTAGTACGCCCGTGACCAAGATAAATACGTAAGGGAAGCCTAACCATGCTTGAATTAAGATGATGGTGATTTTGGCGTAATCTGCGTTTAGGAAGAAGCCAATAGCTGTGCTTACATCGTATTCGTTACCTGTGAAAAACGGGATAACCATGGTGTTCATGCCGCCAATCTTTGAGAAGAAAAGTTGGAAAACAAGAATGGTTAAAAAAGCAGGAACTGCCCAAGGTAAAATATACACAGTACGGAAGAATTTTTTCCCTCTGATGTGTTTATTGTTTGCTACAACGGCAAGGACTGTACCTAGAACAATCGTCAGGGCAGAAGCACAGAAAGTCCAAGTTAATGTCCATGACAAGGTTTCTTGGAATGCAGCAGCTGTACGTTCGTTCGTGAACAAACGCTCAAAGTTAGTGAAGCCTTTCCACTCAATTAGAAATGCTGGTGGTAAGACGGGACGTTTAAAGTTAGTAAAAGCAACGACAATGGAAACGATTGCTGGTAATAAAGCAAATACAAACAGTAATATGAATTTAGGTGCTGTAATTAGATTCGGTACGATTTCGTGTGATAATCCACGTACTTTTTCTGTAAACGTAATTGCAAAACCAGTTTCATCTATTTGTCGTTTAACGTCTTTTGCATCACGAGCGAAAGCGTAGTGCAGTGCAAAAAAGACCAAAATCATCATTGCGCCAACGGTTGAACCAACCATGATAAGAAATGAATCATCAACAAAGCGCTCAGCACCAATGGTGATTTTTCCATTGGGTTGTTCGACAGCTAACAGACGAAAATTTGGAAGGGTGAATTGAATAAAAACCAATATCTCTAAAGCCAGTATTGAGAACCCGAATAAAGCTTCTCTTGTTCGGCGCAATAGAAGGTGCCCACTGCCCGGTATAAGCATAGAGAGCCAGAATACAAACTGTTGACTCATGTAAATAACCTACTTATTTATTAGTGTTGTGTAGATACGTCATGTCTTTGTATTGCACAGTGCCATTATTAAGCACTGTGCAGTTAAGTGAAGAAGGTGTAAATATTGATTACATATCTTCGATATCAATTTCGATAGTATCAACGGCTGCATCTAGTACCGCTTTTACATCTTGACCTTGTGCAATTTGTGCAAGACCCGTTTTCATTGGTCCCCAAACCTTCATGAATTCTGGGATACTTGGCATAGGTTGGCCAATGTTTGTCGCATCAAAGATAGCTTTGTGTAGTGAACCTTCTTTGTAGCTTACAGATAGGCTAGGTGATACTTCGCGAGTTTCTGCATACCATTTGTTTGCATTTTCAGGTGTAGCAAGGAATTTGATGAATGCGCGAGCACCTTCTTTATTATCGCTATAGCCGTTAACTGTCATCCCTTTTGTGCCTGTTAGCGCTTTATATGGATGGCTGCCATCCCAGCTTGGGATTGGTGCAGCACCAACGTTAATACCTGCTTTTTCAATGTCAGCAATTGCCCATGGACCGTTGATGATTGCTTTTAGCTTACCTTCCATGAAGTACTTCATCATGATGTCATAAGCAACGGTATCATCTTGCATTAGTGTCCAGTGGCTCACTCCACTTTTATATAAACCTTGAGCAGCCAAACCTGCTTTAATTGAATCAGGTGTGTTTAGGCCAATATCTTGAGGATTGTGGTCTTTAAAAATGTAGCCGCCATTAGACATAAATAGGCCGCCAGTGAAATAGAAATCAGTAAATTTAGCAGCCCACTCTGAAGGTGGGATCTCTTTCAGTGTTTTTGGTGCTTCTTTTAGCATGTCTTTGTTGTACAAGAATAGTGTTGTATCTGTAGACATTGGTAGCATATAAGCTTGATTATTGTAAGTTGATGCGTTAGTTGCTGCATCGGTATAACCATTAACAGTAAAGTTGGTTGGAGCGATTAAATGTTGGTCCGCTAGTTCACCAATACGGTCATTTGGGATCATGAAAATATCAGCAATATTGCCTTTTTGAGTCGGTAGGGCAGCCAGTAAATCAAACATACTTGTTGCAGCGACTTCAACTTTAAAGTCTTTACCTTTGTTGAATTGCTCAGCCAGTTCGGTGAAGTAAGGTACATAGCTTTTTTCTACACCGATAACAATATTTTCTGCAGCCATTGCTGTGTTGCTTAGTAGTAGGGCTGCTGAAACGGCAAGCGATATTTTCTTAATCATTTGATTTTCCTTAATAAGGGATAGAGTTTTAAACCGATAAAATCACGTTGGTATAAATTAATGGTATCAACAGTTTATATAGTTAATTTGGTATCTCTAAAGGTGCTTCCTGCGATACATATTTATCTTGTTATTAGACTAACGTCATTGGATTTATCATAGGCCGTCGGAAAGGGGGCGTGAAATGCAATTTATAAAGGCCAGCCATAGAAAAAAGACATATCACATAGATAAATGTTATCTACCGCAACGATATCCATGGTATTCATGCTCTTTGATAAGTTAAAAATGTGAAATTGGTAACATTTTGTAGGACGAGACGAGGTGAGATAGCAGAAAGTGTAGGGTAAACAAAAGTAATCCAAGATCACAGGTTTACCTAAATAGGTCGCAATAAATGGGAATGTAGAGGGGAATAATAGTTGTTTTTTTGAGGGTAAAAAGGGCGAATTAATCTTTCGCCCTTTTAAATTATTTTAGATTGTTATGAGATTAACTCTTTTCTTTAATGGCCTTAATGAGCACTGATGTATCCATTCGACCTAAGCCTTGTTCTTGTAGGCTTTGGTATTCTTGGTCTACTTCTTCGGTTAATGGTAATCTAACACCATTGGCTTTCGCTTCATCCAAGCAAATACCTAGATCTTTCCGCATCCAATCAATAGCAAAACCAAAATCAAATTTATCTTGTGCCATCGTACTTGCACGGTTCTCCATCTGCCATGAACCCGCAGCTCCGTGTTTTAGTGTATCAACCACAAGATCGATATCTAGATTTGATTTTTCAGCTAAGATAAGAGCTTCACTTAAGCCTTTTAATACACCAGCAATACAGATTTGGTTTGCCATTTTACAGCGTTGACCTTGGCCGTTTTCACCAAGAAGAGTAATTGCTTTTGCAAAGCTTTGAATTACAGGTTTAGCGGTATTGAAGGCAGTTTCATTGCCACCACACATTACGGTTAATACACCGTTTTCAGCACCGGCTTGACCACCAGAAACAGGAGCATCAATAAATTGATTGCCTTGTGCTTCACATGCTTTTGCTAGTTCAATTGCTAAAGTTGCAGATGTGGTGGTGTTATCGACTAAGATTGCACCTGGTTTTAAGTTAGCAAGAACCCCATCTTCACCATAAATAACACTGCGAACATCGTCATCATTGCCGACGCAAACAAAGACGATGTCAGAGCCTTCAGCTGCTTCGCGAGGAGTTGAAGCAAATTGACCTTTATATTCAGCAGCCCATTGCTTTGCTTTAGCTTCTGTACGGTTATAAACCGTTGTTGAGAAACCGGCATTTTGCAGATGGCGAGCCATTGGGTAGCCCATCACACCTAAGCCGATGAAGCTAACATTAGTGATTTCCATGTCATTCCTTATTTATGTGCTGTTGTTATTGATGATTAAAACACAGCTTGTAACAATTTGACATAGATCAATATTGAGATTTATTAATAGGTAATGATGAAATTAATTAATGTTGATATTTAATCAAGCAATCTCACATCAAAGTCCTCAAGATTAAGAGATAAATTTACCTTAGTTGCTTGTTCATAAACACGGGTTATGTTTTTTTGTACATCAGTAATGGTGAGTGTGTTGTTATCTAAATTAAATACCTGTTTTTGTGTAGAGTAATAGAAAGCAAGGATTAACAGGGAATCATGATCATTTTTTTCTGCTTTGGCATTAATTTGTGCGATCTTTCGATAAATACGGTTATGGATTTGTTTGAGCCTCCATACATACATGATCTCATTAAAATAAGAATGGTTTTTAATTTTACTTACCATAAAAGCACAAGTTATGACCGCGAAAATAACACCGATCATGTTCAGGTGGAAATTGCCAGTAGATCCTGATTCTGTAACACTTTGTGAGCCAAATAGTGCAATCAATATTGAACCAAATAGCAGAGATAAAACAGCAAGAAAACCAACAAAACAAACCATAACAAGGTTGGTTTTTCTACGGTATGTTTCTTTGTCTATATCAATAATTGTCATTTTTTCTTCATATTCCTTATTTATATTCTGTGAGTATTCTTAATGTGTTTTTAGTTATTAGTCTATGACGAATGCCTCATAAATTACTAAAAATACATTTTTTTACTTACTTATACCCATAAATGTTGAAACTTTTAAAAAAGGCAAAAAGTTCAAAATTTATATGAGACTCACATCTCATTTATCTGCTTCTATACTTTTCATTTTACACAAGAAGTAGATATTAACCTGGTTAATGATAATTGAATAATTATACTAATTTAAAATAAGGATATAAAAATGACAAAGAGAACTGCGATAGCGATAGCGTTATCATCCCTTTTTGTTGCTGGCGGTGCGAGTGCAGCTACGATCTATGAAAATGACAATGGTGATTTTTTAAAATTGTACGGTGAAGTAGGCGTTGGTGGTCACTTTGGTGCCGATTACGATTATGGCGAATTCTACACTGATGAAGAAAGCTATATCGATGACTCATTTGCGACATTAGGCGTAAAGGGTATGAATGGAAAAATGCATTATCGGTTAGAGCTAGATTATGAACGTGAGAACTGGAAATACGGTTCTGGCGATATGGTATTAGCGATTGATAAATTGTTTATTGGTTACGATGTCGCTGAAAACCAGTATATAGAAGTAGGTCTAACCGATACTGCTTTAGATGATTATGATAAGTGGGGTGATTTCACTTTTGATACTACCGTTGAAACAGGCGAAGCGGGAGACCAAGCAAAAACATTTAAATATGAAGGTCGTTACTTCGAGGTAGTAAAAGTAGGTGCGTCATACTCTTATAATGCACAATCTTCTTCGGGTGCAGAAGTCGGCGATGTGGTAAATGGTTATGTGGGCTATTTTGGTGAAGACTTCTCGGCGGTATTAGGTCTTGAAGGCCGTGCTGGTGCAGATGGTAAATCAAAATATGGTGAACAGCGTTTGATTGGTGTTGGTATACGTTATGCGATTACAGAGTCTATCCACGTTGGTGCTAATGCTTTCTTAGAGCAAGAAGACGTTTCTCAAAGCAAAACACTTATCGACAATACTGATCCTGAAAATCCAGTATACGTATATAACGAATTTGAAACAGAAGAGAACAAAGGTGGACTTGTATCTGCTAAATATATCTTCAATCCTCAGTGGGAAATTGTAGGTTCAGCGAACTACGAAGAGTATGAGAAGTGGGATAAAAATGGCGATGTATGGGACGGTAAAGACAACAAATGGGGCTCAAGCCGCACTTGGGGTACTGTGGGTGTAAACCACAAACCAACCTCTTCTACGATTATCGCGGTTGAATTCAACATGGGCGAAGCGGCTCAAGATGCATACGCTTATGCTCGCGTGTACTTCTAATTAAACCACTAAGGATATTTACCATGAACAAAAAAGTAACGATTTTAGCTGGTGCAATCAGCAGTATTTTAAGCGGCGCGGCATTAGCAAATATTAACGATATTGTGATAACAGAATACGTTGAAGGCTCATCAAATAATAAAGCCGTTGAAATTAGTAATGTAGGCTCAACAGATCATGTGTTTGATTCTTCTGTTGGTTTATATTACAGCTCATATAAAAATATGGTTGAAAAACCAACGGGTGGCAATGTTTTAGAAGGCATAACACTTCCTTCAGGAAAAAGCATTGTTGTGCTTAATGGTGAAGCTGGCGCTGAAATCCGCCAGTACATTGAGCGTTTAGGTGGTAGTGAAGCTCTAGTTGTTGCGGGTACTTACGATGAAGTTAAGTACGGTGCATTAAGCTTTAGTGGTGATGATGCTGTTTGGCTTGGCACTTCAGCAGATGAAGCTGATATTCACGATATTATGGGTGTTTATGGCCAGTCTAAACAAGATGATTGGAAAGATATAACATTACGTCGTGATGCGGCCAAATTGACACCAGCAAAAACTTATACAGCATCTGATTGGACTACTGCAGAAAAAGACGATTTTGGTGGATTAGGGCATCCAACGGATGTGAATAATGATCCAGTAACTCCTCCAGCAAATACTCCGTGTCTTGATGCAACTGATTTAGAACCGCAATTAATTGGTGCAGTACAAGGTGAAGGTAAATTCTCACCTCTTATCCCAAGTGGTGCTTATGAATCTGATGTGAACTACAAAGTCACAGGTGTTGTGTCTGCAGTTACCGCTTATCCTGCAAGTGGTTTCTATCTGTTTGATGATAATGCTGATGGAAAAGAGCGTAGTTCTGATGGTATTTTTGTTGCAACGAAGACTGCGACAGAAGCTATGGTTGGCCAAACAATATGTGTGGTTGCGAAAGTTAAAGAAAACTACGGCTTAACTCAGTTAGTTCCAGAAGGCGATACGTGGGAAGTTGTTGATTCAACAGCTAAATCAGTAACCCCTGTAGAGTTGAAGCGTATTGAAAGTGATACAACGTTCGAGTCAACACTAGAACGTTACGAAGGAATGCTAGTTAAAACTGTTTCTGATATGGATGGAACAGAAAGTGGCGCTCAAACTATGCGAGTATCTCGAAGCTTTAGCTTTGACTATGATTCGTTCCGCAATAACATGGTACTGGCGTATAAGCGTCCAAATACCCAACCAAACCAAGACCATATTGCAGGGTCTATTGAATCAATGATGCAATCGGAAGAAAACAGTGATTTCCGTGTATACCTTGAATCAGATGGTAAAGCACCAAATGGTCAAATTCCATATTACCCAGCATTCTTTGCTGACCCTGAAAAAAATTATGTTCGTATTGATGATAGTGTTACTGGGCTAACTGGTGTTGTTGATTACTCTTATGGCGACTTCCGTATTATTGTGCCAAAAGCATTAGAGAACGCGAATACAATTAATTTTGACCATAATACTGACCGTACTGAATCACCAGTTATTGATACTGATTACGGTACAGATGGCTTTACGGTAAAAGTCGCAACACAAAACGTTTTAAACTACTTCAACTCTCCATTTGGTGGTTCAGATAATAACTTTGGTGATAACCGTGGTGCTGAATCTCAGCAAGAGTTTGAGCGTCAACAAGCGAAAATCGTAGAAGCTGTATACGGCCTAGATTCAGATATCATTGGCCTGATGGAAATTGAAAATAATGGCTTTGGTGATTTCAGTGCAATTAATGAATTACTGGCTGCGATTAACGCAAAATATTACGATGAAGACTACGGCGATAGAAATAATAAAAACTCTATCCATAATCGTTATGTTTTTGTGGGTTTTGACAAAAATGCTGATGTGATCCTTGATGATCAAGATACGGTAGGCAGTGATGCTATTACAACTGGTATTATTTATCGTCCATCAAAAGTAGCTGTAGTTTCTGGTAAGGTCATTCCAATGCCAGAGCAACACGCACCAATGATTGTTGATGAAAACGGTGCTCCAATTATTGATGGTAAAGGTGAGATCCGTGAAAGTGGTGATAACTACCAACGTAGTACAGTTGCTGCGACCTTTAATATTCTAAATACAGGTAAACGTCTGACTGTTGCTGTTAACCACTTGAAATCTAAAGGTTCAACGTGTTACGAAGATTGGTTAGGATGGGAAACATGGTCTAATTTCGATCCAGCTGAAGATGACGTAAGAAATGATGATTTCCAAGGTTCATGTGAAAATTTCCGAGTAGCCGCTGCTTACCATTTAGGTGCCGAAATGGCGAAAATTGGTGGTGATCAAGTTGTTCTTGGAGACATGAACTCTTATGCAAATGAAGACCCAATGCTAGTATTAACGAGTAACCCAACTCAAAAAGATATTTATGCAGCAGGGTATACTTTCTTAGGTAAAGAGCCTCAGTTTGGAGCAAACGGTCAGAAAATCACAACAACTTACGGATACCTGAATGCGGTTGATTTAAAAACAGCAGAAGGGAAAACAGCGTGGAGTTATTCATACAATGATGAAGTGGGCTCATTGGATCACCTTCTTATTACTGGAGCACTAGAAGATCGTTTAGTTGATGCGGTAGATTGGCACATCAATGCTCCTGAGTCATCGTTGTATGATTATAATCATAAATATAAAGGTGGCGATACTAACGAGCCGAATCCATTTTATGCTGAAACGGCTTATCGCTCATCAGATCATGATCCAGCTTTAGTTTCACTTGGATATAAATACGGTGAAGCGGGCGAAAATATGGTGACAATAGCAACGAAGAGTGGCCGTGCAGATATTCCATTTGCATTGTCTTCAGAAGCTAAATCGGGTGATATTGCTAAAATCACAATCTCACCAGCACCAGCAGGTGTCGCTTTATCTCAAGTAACTTTGGCTAAAGATGGTGCTCAAACGGTTAAGTTTGATGCGGCTGGTTTATCTACAGGAGCTTATACTTTCACGATGAAGCTTACCCGTGCTAGTGGAGATGTATCAGCGCAAGCCGCTGTTGAAACTTCATCAGTTGTTGAAAGCAAATCAATGGCAGTAAACTTAATTAAGCGTGATTCAAATAATGTGAAACCAACAACGCCTGTATATGATGGCTCAGGTGGTTCATTTGGATTTGGCGCATTACTTTCTGTTCTAGGTTTAGGCTTCTTACGCCGTCGCCGTTCTTAATCAAGAAAATTAAATTAAGGCTAGTATTTACTAGCCTTATTTCTTTCTAAAACTCCCTCTTAATATATTTCTTTCTATTTCGTGTATGCGATGCTTATTTCTGCACGTCAGAGATCTCATTAATAGAGTGAAATATAATTTTCTTCATATCAATCTATATCTACTGCACAGCGTCAGTTGATTTGATTGGTATTATTAAGGTTTATTTATGAAAAAGAGTTTAATTGCACTTTCTATTAGTTCTATTTTATCAGCTAGTGCTTATGCAGATATTGTCATTACTGAATATGTTGAAGGTAGCTCAAGTAATAAAGCTATTGAATTATTTAACAATGGCAGTGACGTTGAAAGTCTAGATGGATATTCATTAGCCCGATTTAAAGATGGTAATGAAACTGAATCAACTATGGTTGATCTTTCTGGTAATGTTTTAAAACCAAGTGAAGTTGTAGTCGTTCGTAATAATGAAACGGATACGCCACTATCAAGCTCAATTAAAGTGATTACTAGTAGCTCATTAGTACATAACGGTGGTGATGCGGTTGCATTGATGCACAATGGCAGCGTGATGGATATTGTTGGTGATGTTCCAACCACTAAAAATTGGGGTAAAGATAAAACATTACGTCGATTAAATACCACACCATCAGCATTATATAATGAAGCTGAATGGGAAGAGTTTTCTAAAAATACCAATGATGGATTAGGGCTTGTAGATGGAGTAACGCCTCCTGAACCAACACCAGATCCTGAACCGAGTATTAAAATTAGTGAGCTTCAAGGCTCAGGTTGGGCATCTCCTTATACTGATCCTGCTAATAATAAATTTATTTCAGATGAAAAATTTACCGTTGTCGGCATTATTACTGCAGTTCAAACAGAAGCACTAGATGGTGATTTACCTGTTGGCTTCTTTATGCAAGATGAAACACCAGATAATGATCCAAAAACATCAGATGGTATTTTTGTCGTATCTGATGTTAGTGGTATCTCGATTGGAGATAAAATTGAAGTTACAGGTCTGGTAGAAGAGCACTATGGCTGGACTCGATTACTTGCTAATGAATCGAAAGTGGTTGGTACAGGAACGGTTACAGCAACAGAGTTAGAGGCATCTTTTAGCGACACAGATTTTGACTTTACCTTAGAGCGTCATGAAGGGATGTTGGTTAAATTAACCTCAGTGTCAGACATGAAAGTGACACGTAGCTATGCATTAGATAGCGGTCCAAAACGTTTTAATATGGTGTTATCAAATGCCGTATTAAGTGAGCATCCAAATCAACACGCGTTTCCTAGCTCTGATGAATCACTTAAACAAGCCGACTGCATTACAGATAAGCGTTTAGTTGTAGAGTCATTTGAAAAAGTGACATCAGGCACGCCACCATGGTATCCAGAATTTGGTGTAACTGATGTTGATCAAAACGGATCAACTGATGACTATATTCGAGTCGCAGATATAGTTAACAATATGGAAGGTGTACTCGGCTATTCTTATTCTGATTACCGTTTTTATGTTACTGAAAATGCAAATAAAGACAGTTTTGTTAGTGATACCGATCGTGATAATTTATTGACATTAAATGAGGGTGATATTCGTATTGCTACATTTAATACTCAGCAATATTTTAATAGTTTGCAGGGTGGTGGCAGTAATAATCCTCATCTATCTTCTGATATTGAATATGGCGCACAAAGCTCTGAGGCGTTTACTCTTCAAACGGAAAAACTGGTTACAGCTTTGAAAGCATTAAACGCAGATATTGTGGGTTTGATGGAAATTGAAAATAATGGGTTTGATGAAAGTTCAGCAATATCATACTTAGTTACCCAATTGAACTTAGAGCTGGATGAAGCTGATCAATACCATATTGCAAGTAATGAAGGACTAACTTATGTTGGTTCTTTAGCGACAAGTAACCAAGTAATTTATCGTGCTAGTAAAGTAGGGTTAGATACGTTAGAAGTATGGTCAATGCCAGAGCAACGTGGAGAAAATACAGGTGAAACGTTCTCTCAGCATGATGCACTTATTCCAACTTTTACGTTTAAAGATCGCGATGAAAAACTAACCGTTGCCGTCAGTCATTTAAAAGATAAGCAGACACCATGTTTGGATGATATGGCGACTAGTGAACAGCTTTTAGATAGTGATTATCAAGGTTCTTGTGAGAATTTACGTGTTTCTGCTGCTGATTACTTAGGACAGAAATTGGCGGAGATTGAAGGCGAGAAAATTATCCTAGGTAGTTTAAACTCGTACGCTAGTGAAGACCCAATGTTAGTACTTACTCAGCGTGAGGGTATTGACGAAGAGTATCAAATTCATGCAGCTATCAACACCTATGTTGATGATAAAAAGCTACATGGCGAAGCGGGAGGTGTGATTGAAACAAGTTATGGTTATGAAAACCCATTACAGATTTTACACCCTAACTCTTATAATACAGTAAGCAATGACAAAGTTGGGAGTTTAGATTACATCCTGACTTCTGTAGGGTTAAAATCTAAGATTATTGATGCTATGCAATGGAATATTAACGCGGGAGAGTCAGCGTTACTTTCCTACGAAAATGCAGCGGCTTTAGGTCAAGAATACCGTGATGAATTCCGTTCGGCAGTTCATGATCCTGTCGTCATTTCAATTTCATTTGATGGTAAACCGATTGAACCTGTTGATCCTATTTATCCTGAAAACCCAGATCAACCAATTGTACCAGGTACACCCGTTAAGCTTCCTTCTGAACCTCTGAATGAGCCTCGCCCAATCACTCCTGTTGATGGGCAAGGCTTTGAGCATTTTGTAGATTTAACGGCGGCAGGTGCTGGCACGTATCTTAAAGTGGGAGATGAGGTGGTTGTCAGTATCACTAATGCTAATGGCGCTTACGTAGCAACAGCGTCTAATGTTGCTAAAGATACATTAAATGAGTTTGAGATTGCATTAGGTTGGACAGAAGTTACTTTTAATCAAGGCTTATCTGCTGGTCAATATGCTGTGACGACAACGGTAGATGGTGAAATGATTGACTCATCAACACTAGTGGTTGCTAAAAATAGTGAAAGCGATGGTGGTAGTGCAGGAGTTAGTGGGTTATTAGCACTGCTTGGATTTGGTTTTTTGCGTAGCAAGCAAAATAAATAATCTTCAACTTTCTTATAGGAGAGAGGTCTAAATGCCTCTAATCAAAAAGTTATGAAAAAAATAGTATTAACCTTATTGATATCATGTGCTTTTAACGCTAATGCCGCTTATGAACAGGCTCATGATCCTCATGTTGTTGGTGGTTTACCTACATTAACTTGCCAAACTATGATTGTAGATCCACCTGTAGAACCTGGAGAGATTTATAATCCAAATGGCTATTATGATAGTGCGTTAAATAAATCAGGTGATGAGCTTAAATCAGCATTAAACCATATTATTTCGACAGGTATCACTAAGTTACCATACTCTTCAAGTAGCTTTGATGTGTGGGAATGCGTTAGATATTACGGATGAAGATCCAAATAATCCGAATAACGTTATTCTAATATATACTGGGCGTTCTCAAGAGAAAGGTCAAAAATCAGGACAAGGTAATTTAGGTCAGGATAACTGGAACAGAGAGCATAGCTACCCTAAATCTAACGGTGGTTTTAATGATAAAAGTGCTTACGGTTATACTGATATCCATCATTTAAGACCAAGTGATGAATCGGTAAATGGTGCTCGTGGGAACTTAGAGTTCGATAACGGTGGCACTGAACTATCTGAAGCTCCAGGGAATAAAAGAGACAGTGATTCTTTTGAGCCTCGTGATGAAGTTAAAGGTGATGTAGCACGAATGATGTTCTACATGGCAACTCGTTATGAAGGACAGGACCCAAAAACTCCAGATCTAGAGTTGGTTCCTTCGGTAACAGATAATGGAAATGCACTTGGTAATGTGTGTGCCTTATTAGAGTGGCATAAACAAGATAGTGTAGATACATTTGAATTTAACCGTAATAGTAAGATTCAAAATATTCAAGGAAATCGTAACCCGTTTGTTGATAATCCACAGTGGGTAGAAAGTATTTTTAATAAAGACTGTAAATAATAGAAATATTAAAGCGGCTTTCGTGAGAAAGCCGCAATTATTGTTTAATGATTAGGATAACTACTTGTCTTAATTAATGTTACAGACATTTTTTACGTTTTCTTTTATTGATATACATCTGCTTATCTGCTGTTTCTATTGCAGATTTTATATCATTATCCAGTAGAGCTGAGCCAAAAGAAAATGATAATTCTAAATTATTTTTTTTAAAATGTTGTTCAAAATTAGAACGGATAGTATACATTTTTTGATTAATATCTTTGATTGAGTGTGAATTTAAGCAAAGTACAAATTCATCTCCTCCGAATCGAATTAATAGATCTTCTTTCCTCAGTGATTGGTTGATAAATTGAGCGGATTTTCTTAATTGCTGATCTCCAAATTGATGACCATATTTATCATTAATATTTTTAAAACCATCTAAGTCAATGAAAACCATGGTGTTATATGCATTTACATTAATGTGGTCTAATTTTTCTTTTGTAAAACATGAGGTTAGGCTATCAATTGATATTTTAGCAGCGGTATCATCTTCATAAATAAAAATCACAATAAAGGTGTTATTAAAGTATTGTATTTTTTGACGATATGTATGGAAATGAGTTGTTTGTGAATCAACTTCAACAGTTTCATTAGATATTAAAATATCCGACGATTTATTTAATAGCTGCTGATCAAGCTGTAAACATGTTTGATAATCAGGAAATCGAGCTAATACTTCCTGAACTGGCATACCAATGAGATCACAGCCTAAATAATCAATGTGCTTTTTGTTATTGTATATAGCTACACCATGTTCATCTCTTAAAATAAAGAGACAATTACAATGCTTCATTAGATTTGTAGTGAAGAGTATAGAAGGGGATTTAATTCCTTCTAGTAATTCTTGATATTTTTTGTTTAATACATCTAAATTGAAGTCATTATAATCGATAGCTAATAAGTTAAACGGGTCTTGAGGCTTTAATTTTTCTAGTGCTTTTGTTAATTCTTTTTCATTTTTTGCGATGTTAATGTTATAAATAAACCTATCAATAGGTTGAGCTTGAGGTGATAAATCAGTTTTTGACAATATATTTTTTATGTTACGATTGTTATCTAGTTCCGATAAAGGCAGTGGATATGAAAGGTGATAGCCTTGAGAAATAACAGAGCCAAAAGAATTAATTAAATTAAGTTGATTTATATTTTCCACACCTTTAATTACAACTGTATTTCCTAAAAATGTATTTAACTTGTGATAAAGTGAGCGTAAAAAACAAAAGGATAGATAATCATCACTAATTGTACTAATGAGAGAGCGGTCTATTTTTATATAATCAAAATTTAATTCTAGTAATGGGTCTGAATAAACACATTCAGTACCATAATCATCTAATGTTAAGAATATTCCTAGCTTCCTTAAACGTTGCATATTTATTTTAACTTTATTTATATCAAACGTCTTCTTATTGAAATTAAACTCTAAAGTAAATCCTTTATGTTCTTTAAAAATGGTTTCGCAATAAGTGAGGAAATCATCAGACTCTAAACTTTCTACTGAGATGTTAATCGATATATGAATATTATGTTGATAGCGTAAACTTAGTTTATCTGCAATCACATGAGTAATAACATCTTTATCAAATCTTACTTTGTCTTTAATGGTTGAAATAAAGTGCTGAGGTAATTCATTAGAGTGTTTGAACCTCAGTAGTGCTTCATAAGAGACAATAGACCCCTTGAAGTAGTTTGGTTGATAAATAAAGTAGTTGTTCTCAAGCATATTATTGATGATATCCATATTAACGTTAACTCTAATTTATCACGCTTTACTAGACTGATCCTACATGAACACCTGAAAATAACGAGATGAATGTCACATATATGTATGGCATTGTTGATCGCTTTAACATTGGCATAGACTTCATCGACTTGAGCAGTGTAAGACCGAAGTGATAATGATCTGATCACAAGATTTACGAAAGGTTCCCTGATTTAGTCAACAACGCCTTTTTGATACAATAAATTGGATAATTATCTAATTTATTGTATCTACTTCTTGTTTTACTTTAATGCTGTATTTTAACTCATTGTATTTAAAGTGATTTTTATTGGCTCATTAATTGCTTTTACTAAATTAAGAGGTGAACGTCACCACTATCAAAAATTAGAGCTTCATGTGGCTCTATTTATCTTTGTTATCTATCAAGTGAATACAATGAGCAGCGAGATAGAGTTTAAATTTGAAGTTGTTGGCACAAACCACGATTTTCGGATTGAAAGTTTTAATGTGGTTGAAGCCGTTTCTCAGCCATTTACCATGACGTTATCGTTGCTATCATTAGATCCTGATATTGAGTTTAGTGCCTTAAGTAGAAAACCTGCCTTGTTAAAGGTGCTAGGGCAAGGTCTTGATAGCGGACGATTATTTCATGTGGTAGTGAATGAAGTGCGTTATTTAGGCGCTGGTCGTCGTTTTTCACGTTATAAAGTTACGCTCGTTCCTCAATTATGGTTTTTGACTCAACGCCAAGATTGTCGTATTTTCCAAGATAAATCTATTGTCGATATATTAACGGAAGTGCTTGATGGTGCAGTAGTGACAGATTATCGCTTTGAGCTGTCGAATACCTATCCTAACCAAGAATACTTACTCCAATATCGCGAGACAGACAGTCATTTTGTTCAGCGTCTATTGGCAGAGCATGGCTTATGGTATTACTTCGAACATACAGTTAGTAACCATACAATGGTAATTGTAGATAAAAGTGATGCTATTCCTGAGTTAATAAGCTCGCCATTGAATGCTTCTTATGTTGGTCCGTTGGTTTATCAATCGGATGGTGGTGGAAACTCGGATAGAGAGCATGTCTTTGAGTTAAATGCCTATAACTGTGTACGTACGGGTCATGTCACTCAAACAGATTATAACTACGAGCAACCGCGTATTCCGCAATCAGTGCAGCAACAAGGCGAGCGTGATGCCGATTTAGCATTCTTTGATTATCCAGGTCGTTACGATAATACGCATCAAGGTCAGCAACGTGCTAATTACTTATTAGCTGATAATCAGGTTGAAAATAATAAAATTGAAGCGGCAAGTAATATTATGCGCTTAACCGCAGGCTACAGTTTCGATCTAGCAAAGCATTCAAGAAGTGAAATCAATCGTGATTATATGTTGATCTCAGTGACGCACAGTGGTTACAACCCACAAGTACATGAAGAAGAATCAAGCGAGTTACCAACAACGTATCAAAACCAGTTTACTTGTATCCATCGTGATGTTGAATATAAAGCACAAAAGTTAGCTGCTCCTGTGATTAATGGCTCTCAAACTGCTGTAGTGGTTGGGCCTGTTGGTGAAGAGATTTATACCGATCCAATGGGGCGCATTAAAGTCCAATTTCATTGGGACCGCTATGGTAATAACGATGAAAATTCTGGTTGTTGGTTACGTGTAAGTCAATCGATGGCAGCTCCTACATGGGGAGCGGTTTATTTACCAAGAATAGGTCATGAAGTGGTGGTTGCTTTTCTAGAGGGCGACCCAGATAGACCTTTAGTTACAGGTGCAGTATACAATGGCTTGAACACGCCACCTTACGCCTTGCCAGAGCATAAAACCAAAACGGTGTTTCGTACCCAAACTCATAAAGGGGAGGTTATAACGAAATGTCGTTTGAAGATGAAGCTAATCAAGAACAAGTCTATTTTCATGCTCAAAAAGACATGAAGACAAAGGTGCTTAATAACCGATTCAGAACCATAGGAAATGATGAAGAGTTAGAGGTCGGACGTAATCAAATCAATGAAATAAAACATGATAGAAAAGAAACCATCGAAGGCCATAAAACATCAATGACTCACCAAACGTTTACAGAAACAGTTCATCAAGATGTTGACATAAACTACAACGCTAACATGGAAAAAAATGTAGCAGTTGAGCATAAATTAGAAATAAATGGAAACCGCAATAGTACGATAGGTAAGAATGATGATCTGACAGTAGAGGGCGAGCAAAGTACGGTAATCATGGGGGCGAGAACCAGTGATATAGGTTCTGATGATGTGTTAAATATTGGCAGTAACTTAACGATAGAAGTGGGTAATAACGCATCAATCAAATCTGATGGAGGTCATACCATAATCAGTGCTGAGGAAATAAAAGTTCAGTCAGGTTATTCAGGCTTGATAATGAAGAAAAATGGATTAATCCATCTGTATGGGTCTGATATTACTATTGATGGACAATCCTCTGTTAAGGCTCAAGGTAGTAAGGTTTTAATCAACCCAAGTGCAGCTGCTTCGAAACAAATTAAAATGGAACCGTTTGAAGAGATTATGAGATTTAACCAAAAAATTGTTCTTCAAGATGATGTGAGCGGCCTCCCTCACGCATTTAAGAATTATAAATTGGTTTTTGAAGATGGAAAAGTGGTTGAAGGTGTGACAAATACGAAAGGTGAAACGAGCTTAATTAACAGTAAAGATTTAGAGCAAGCGTTCGATATTTTTTGGAGAGAAATATAATGGTTGATGAAGAATGGATTTATTTGGGTAATGCAAAAACAACGACTTCAAAAGATAGAGAGCCAGTCGTTGTTACAACTCCTGCGGGTAATTTGTTTTGGGCTGATAATCAAAGTGGTCAATCAATGGATATCAAATTTTCTGTCAATGGAAAAAAAACTGATTCATTACCAGAAGAATTTACGAAAAAATCAGTATTATTATCTAATTCAATTAATAATACATGTAATTCATTAGAATTGTATATTAATAACCAAGCTTATACGTTGGTTGATAATATCCCAACAGAATATATTAATCAGCCTGGAGATTTACGTGCAGCAACAATACTATGTACAAAACCTGAAAAAACTATAAGTAATGGTTATTTTACTGGTAATGCTGATATTGAAATGGAGTATTTGAATTTTTTTCTAGCTTCGCCATCGTTAGATCTTATACCAAATAGCCCACAAGATACTTATAAATTGGATACTTTGGATGATGAACAAATTAATTCGTTAATGGAGACATTTAAAAATAATTCATTATTATCAAATAGTTTTGCATCTGTAATGAACGATGGAATAAAATATGCTAAGTTGATGGACCATTATGACTCTGTTTATGGTCGAGGTTCAGCTCGCTCATTTCTTAATGAAGTTATGATGGGCGGGCGATTTAGTGTTCAAAAAATGAGTCAGTGGAATGGAAAGTTAGGAATTGTTTTTAAGGGGAATAAAAACTCTCGTACTTTTCTTACAGCTATTAATTATGGTGTGAATAATGATAAAATCAGTGTTGTCAGTGGTTACGCTGAAATAGTGAGTAAGGTAAGATCTGGTGATTTAATTAAAGCTAGCAAGCAAGTACTTTCAGATGCTATCCCACTGCGGGGTGCAAATGCAATTGGTTTAGTTTTCTCTTCAAGTTTTGATGTTTATGATTTTGTTTCAAAAGATTTAACAGAACAAAATTTTGCGGAACTAGCTGGAGCATTAGGGGTTACTTTTTTTAAAGTTTTTACCGCAACAGTTGTTGGAATTACCGTTTCCTCGTTTATTGCTTTTATCATGGGATTGTTTAAAGTTGCAATTCCAATTTTTGTTATAATAGGAATGGGTATGGTAGTAACCGTTGGCGTTGGTGTTTTATTAGACTACATGGATAATAAGTATAGATTGAAAGAAGATATTAAGATGTTTTTAAAAGAGGCATTTCCTAATGCAACAAATATGAATCTTTTAGAGGCAATTTATTATAGGGATTTTTTTAACAATTTAATCAATATTCAAATAGAAAAAAATGACATGGATTTACAGCAGATGATAGGCGTAAATCAAATGAATGGTTCAGATATGTATGATTTTTAATAGGGTATAATATGAAAAATAAAAATAAAGATAAAGATAAAGATGATTTTTCATTTGCAATTAAATTAACGCTATGTTTTTTTTCTGTTTTTTTTGGTCTTTTAAATATACCAACTTATTCTTTGAATTATGATTATAGTTATCAGTTTTTTTTAGTGTACATATATTTAATCCCAGCATCTTTATTTTTGATGTACATTTTAACTAAATCAGAGGATAGAATAGTTAATTCATTTGTAAAGCACTGGAATCAACTTTTTTTATATCTATATCTTAGTACATTTCATTATTCAATAGTATCAATGGTATTTAACCTTCATGAGTTTGGTATTGTAAGTGTATTATTCACAAGCATAATTTTGTTTTTGTTTATATTTTTCTTTTTCTGTGGTTATTTTTTCCTTGATAAAGATAAATTTTGCAGTGATTTTTTTAAAAAATATATTGTTAGAGGGAATGAAATAGAGGCAAGAAAAATTAGTCCGTGGGCTTATTATTCGTTTAAATCATGCCCAATATTAAAGAGGCCACTTAGTTACATTGGTTATCAAGGCGCAAAATTAATTATTTTCTTAAGTTTTTTTGGCGGAGGAAGTGTTTTTGGTTTGATTGAACTTCTTGAAAGAACTATTTTGATTAATAGTCATATATCTGCACATTTAATTATTATTTTTGTTATAAGTATTCCTTTGGTATCGGTTTGTGGTTTTTTTCTTTTTGCACATATTCTTTTTTTAAAAAAATGGAATACTTTGATTCAAGGTATTCATACTGATTTTGGCAGCCATAAGTTATTAATTAATTTTGAAGAGATACCATATCGTGAACTTAATAAGTGAAATGTTGTGATTATTTCTGTTGTTATAAATAACAGAAGGAGCGTTTTTTGAATAGCAGCTCTTGATGGGTTACGATATTTGATTTCAACTGTTTTGGCTCGTTTACTAATACTCGAAAAATTGGGACTATGCAGTGGCACATTCATCAGAGAAAATATTGGATCACCACGTCAGAGAATTGAAATCCTCTACTACGCTTCTGTGGCAGAGTTGTCGACCTAAAATATAATTGAGTTAACGCACGGTTATACGCTGGTCAATTTGTGATTTTCTTCTTCGACTTTTTCATCAGATGAGCCTTTTAAAATCAGTGATAATAATCTGATCACAAGATTTACGAAAGGTTCCTTGATTTAGTCAACAGGACTGGCGTAAATAAAATGAATGGTTTAGATATGTATGATTTTTAATAGGGATATAGTATGAAAAATAAAGATAAAGATGATTTTTCATTTGCAATTAAATCAACTCTATGTTTTTTTTATGTTTTTTTTGGTATTTTAAATATACCAACTTATTCTTTGAATTATGATTATAGTTATCAGTTTTTTTTAGTATACATATACTTAATTCCATCATTTGTTTTTATTATTTATACTTTAACTAAATCAGAGGATAGAATAGTTAATTCATTTGTAAAGCACTGGAATCAACTTTTTTTATATCTATATCTTAGTACATTTCATTATTCAATAGTATCAATGGTATTTAACCTTCATGAGTTTGGCATTGTAAGTGTATTATTCACAAGCATAATTTTGTTTTTGTTTATATTTTTCTTTTTCTGTGGTTATTTTTTTATTGACAAGGATAAATTTTGCAGTGATTTTATAAAAAAACATATTGTTAGAGGAAATGAAATAGAGGCAAGGAAATTTAGTTTGTGGTCTTATTATTCGTTTAAATCATGCCCAATATTAAAGAGGCCACTTAGTTACATTGGTTATCAAGGCGCAAAATTAATTATTTTCTTAAGTTTTTTTGGCGGAGGAAGTGTTTTTGGTTTGATTGAACTTCTTGAAAGAACTATTTTGATTAATAGTCATATATCTGCACATTTAATTATTATTTTTGTTATAAGTATTCCTTTGGTATCGGTTTGTGGTTTTTTTCTTTTTGCACATATTCTTGTTTTAAAAAAGTGGAATTCTTTGATCCAAGGTGTTCATGCTGATTTTGGCAGCTATAAGTTATTAATTAATTTCAAAGAAATACCATATAGTAAACTCAATGAGTGAAAAATTGTGATTATTTCTGTTGTTATAAATAACAGAAGGAGCGTTTTTTGAATAGCAGCTCTCGATGGGTTACGATATTTTATTTCAACTGTTTTGGCTCGTTTACTAATACTCGAATAATTGGGACTATGTAGTGGCACATTCATCAGAGAAAATATTGGATCACCACGTCAGAGAATTGAAATCCTCTACCACGCTTCTGTGGCAGAGTTGTCGACCCAAAAATATAATTGAGTTACGTTGAGTTAACGCACGGTTATACGCTGGTCAATTTGTGATTTTCTTCTTCGACTTTTTCATCAGATGAGTCTTTTAAAATCAGTGATAATGATCTGATCACAAGATTTACGAAAGGTTCCTTGATTTAGTCAACAACGCCCATTGAGATAATAAAATTTTATTTAAAGGGTATAATTATATCAAAAGATCGTTTGAAAATTCAGCACTAATTGATAGTTATCTTTATAATAAGAAAGGAGTTAATGTTTTCTCGTCGGCAGGATCTTAATCAAAAAATAGTGGTGTGCTCTGGATGAAGATAACCAAAATATCTAACTATTTTTTAAATGCTAAATATTTTGGTTTTATTATTGATAACTATATTTAGATAATTAATCTAAATTACTATCACTCTTCTTAACTGAGACATTCACTTCTTTTAAGCCTGCATCTTCAAGTTGTTGTTTAATATTTTTTGCCATCAAGACTTCACTACTTTCATCTTGTGATAGTGGTATTTCTTCAAAATACAATTCACCAGTGTACTGGTCCTCCGCATAAAACATCCCTTTTACTCGTGCTTTTTTAGGTGACAATACTTTACCTAGCCAATAACGCGTGGCTTTAGAGCCTGAATTTTGGGAAACCCAACTCCAATCCCATTTTTGATTAACGCCAGGGATATCACGGTGATCCCACTGAAAATCAAGGCTTTTTTGTTCACCCGCAAAATGACCAATGGCAAAAGTAGCAGTTTCTTCTGGTCTATCTTCTGGGTGAGATAATAAACCATTACCACTCCAGCGCATGAAGCCTGAAAAGCCAAGCTCATAAGAAACATCAGCATCAAACACGTATGGGTAAGAAACATCAGCTCGATAAACGTTTAATAATACCTTTAATGCACTATTTGCAGGCACTAATGGGCGAGCTTGAATCGTTACAGTATTACTTTCATCTCCTCCATTGTTTTCTCCCCAGCCTTGAGTTGCCCCTATTGTAACTTGAATCGATTTATCTACACCTCCTGTAACTTGTGGGCTTTTAAATGAAGTGCTTACAGCAATGCTCTCACTAAAGCTATAATCATTATGCTGAGACCAGTTAGTTGATGTTTTATAATTAATATCAATTACATATTGTTGAGGGATACTCGTTTTATTAATAGCACTTGATGAAATAGTGTTAATTAATTTCTTATTAGAATTTACAATATTACCATCAACATGGAAGGATTTAGGGTCCATTGTATAAGAAAAGTTTTTCACACTGATTGTACTTTTTTCGTTACAACGATACCCATTACAAGGTCCATCATTACCACGGATCTTCCAATTTTGTTCTGCTGAATCCCACCATACTTTCATATCTTCACCAGCGGTTGGTAAAGCTGAACCACCAACCCATGCAAAACCTAATATATGGGCTAATTGGGCGGCAGGGATAATGAAATTATCTTTATTATTTAACAGATTCCATTCAACTCGTTTTTTTGTTCCTTCATCAATGTAAACAGGGTCAAATTTATTGATCTCTGTTTTTACATTTAATGGATAACAAACGGCTGAATCTGCGGTACCTTTTTTTATTTCACCTTGATAACCTGGACCCATAATAATCCAACCATCAGCTAAAGTGACATAACCCCATTTACCTAATTTATTCATAATAAAGTCTTTTGCTCTCAAAGCTTCATCACGTGTTACCGTTCTAAACCCTGGTTTACATGTTTCTGCGCCAAGACCATAGTGGATTTCAGTTTGATCAGAATAAAATGTGGATGATTCGGAAGCTTCAACTGAAGATATGCTACCAAAAGCAGATAAGCATAGGAGTGATATAAGTGTTTTATTCATAAAGTCCTTCTTTATTTTTGATATTTATGTTTCGGATAAAAAATAAAAGTTCTAAATTATTAAAACAAAAAATTTATAAATTAATAGGGCTAATTAGAATTTTTGGGATTCTCATTCATAATATAAGTGAATGTTAATTAATTAAACTATAAATCACGATCAAAAGTGTTTTCTATTTTCATTATTCATTTGTCTTTAGATATTAATTGTAGCGAATAAAGTTTAATTTAATCTTGCTTATTTTACTGCGTGATTTATCAGTTGGAATTTATTTTATCTACTCATGTTGTTAATTATTCTTGAGATTATAATAATAATGGAATTAAAGTCTACTTTTTATAAAATTATGCAGTTAATTAAATAAATTCCCTTTCATCAATATTATTAATGTATATATTCAATAATTCATCATAGGCATGTATAAGGCAAATATCATTTTATTTTTATATATCTCTATTGGTGTTATAAGAAATAACAAAATAAACATTTAAGTAACATAAATTAAACGGTTGGATATATTATGAAATTAAACCACGCTAAACTTTTATTAAGTCTTGCTATATTTTCACCGACATTATTTGCGGCTGCAAATGGCGTTGAACATACAGATACAGCCTTATTTGATAAGCAAGTGATTAAGTTATCACCTTTATCTGATGTTAGATCTAGCATTAACGAAACTAGTGCAGAACAGTATATTTCTGTTTTACAAAAACATCATAATAGCGCTACTTTTGAAGCCAAATTAACAGAACTTACTCTTGCTAAAATAAAAATGGCTGATGGGAATGTTTATAATCGTATTTTGTTACCAGATGGTGCCGCACCAAATGACCCAGGAAAGCCAAACCTAACAGGTTATCGCCAGCTAATTCAGATACCAGATGGAGCTCAATTAGAGCTCGATATTCAACATGTTGAATGGTCAAAAACATATAGCGATATGGTGGTTGATCCTGTTCAGCTCCCTTTCCCTGATGTAGTAGAAGAAAACGGAAATCGACCAGACCAAAACATGCCATTTGTTAAAGATGAAACGGCCTATCAAGCATTAGCTGAACACTCACTTCCTGTAATCTCTGTGGTTGAGACAATACGTGTCCGTGGTCAAAGTTATGCGGTAATCTCATATCGCCCAATTGATTTTAATCCAATAGAAAAAACGGTCCGATTTGCACAAAATGTTCGCTTTAATGTTAACTATGTTTTACCTGAAACCGCAGAACCAAAGCGTCAAGATAAACTTAGTTTTGATAAAAATAATGGGTCAGCGATTGATTTAAATAGCGAACATATAGATGTTATAGATAAACAGAATTCAAATAATAATGCTGTATTAACACCCGCTCAAAAAGCCGATTATTTGATTATTACTGCTGATAGATTTGAAGAAACATTAGTTCCTTTCGTTGAATGGAAGCGTAAAAAAGGTTACCAAGTTCATGTCGCGACGATCACTGAGGTCGGTAATACTCAAGATAAAATAAAAAACTACATTAAAAACTCGTATAGTAAAGGAACAATGACATCTTATGTGCTTTTGGTCGGGGATCATGAAGATGTGCCTGCTTATGAGGTAGTAGGGCATCCTTATCATGGTGATGCACACCGTTGGCATACAGATTATGAATATGCATTGGTTGATGGAGATGATAATTATGCAGATATCGTATTAGGCCGTTTTCCTGGAGATACCGAAGCACAAATTACAACCATGGTTAACCGTAGCTTGAATTATGATAAAAACCCGGCTGATTCAGATCGTTATAACCATGTTTTACTAGCAGGACAATATCAAGATAGCAACGATAACAAAGTTGCAGATCGGATGTTTATGGAAGATCTTCATCGTGCTGCTGATTTTTTAGGGGCAGATTATGATTTCTTCTCAGGTGAAGGTGATTTATTTAGTAAAGGATATCAAATCCATACGGCATTACAGTGGGATGCAGATTTAACTAAAGAATTAAAATATGGTGGTTGGAATTATGGTACTGCTCGCGTTACACCACCTAAAACGGTTCCACAGGTTTGGAAAGATCAAGGTAACGGAAACCATATTCAAATTGCAGATGCTATTAATCAAGGTGTGGGGTTTGTTATGCATCGAGACCATGGTTATGGTGACGGTTCTGGTTGGGCAGACCCTCATTATACGGCAACGGAAGTAAACGCTCTAACTAATAACAACATGGCCCCATTTGTATTTAGCTTAAACTGTGCAACAGGCTGGTTTGATGGTAAGGACTCGTTTGCAGAATCGTGGATGCGTAACGCGAATGGCGGTGCTGTTGGATTTACAGGCGCTGCGAGAGTCAGTTACTCTGGCTATAACGATTTAATGCATGCTGCTATTTTAGATAGTCTATGGGATGACTATGATGGTAATTGGTCGAGTGATATTTATCCTGTTTCATGGCGACCAGCTATGGCTGTAAACCGAGCTAAAGATCGTCTTTTTGGACATTATGGCACGCAGAATAATACTGCAGTATTAACTTCACGTTTCTTTAGCTGGTTTGGTGATCCAGAACTTGAGCTAAGAACAGAAAGACCAAGTGAGCTTACCGTAACTTACCCAGCACAATTGCAGAAAACATCGCAAGCAACTTTTGATGTTATTGTCCGTGAAGGAGGTGATCGTTTAGCAAAAGCTCGTGTTGCATTAGTAACAACCTCTGGCCAATCTTATGTTGTTACAACAGATGAGAATGGCGTTGCTCAATTTGATATGCCAGTAGAAGGTAATATGAGCTTAACGGTAACAGAGCATAATGCCAAAGCATACCAAGGAAATATACAAGTAGAAAATGATGGTTTGAAAGCTAATGTTGGTAACGATATTACCGTGCAAGCGCATCAATGGGTTGCTTTAGATGGTACTCAATCAATTATTCCTAAAGGGAGCGATGTTACGTATTTATGGCAACAAATTTCAGGTCCTAAAGTACGTATTGATTATGCAAACAGCCGATATGCTTATGCTATCAGCCCTAATGATGGCTCTGTTGTACAATTTAAATTAACTATAACAGATAAATCAGGTGTATCTGATTCTGCAATTAAAACGATCACAGTTGGTGTAATGGATAATAACAAAGCACCTATTGCAGTTGTTCAAGATATATGGAGTAGCCCCAATCAATGGGCTGCATTAGATGGTACAGAATCATCAGATCCTGACGGTAATGTTGTAAGTTATCAATGGGAACAAATTAGTGGACCTAAAACAGAAATTGCATATCCAAATACTCGATATGCGTATGTATTAACGCCACATATTGAAAGCTCGTTAACATTTAAATTAACCGTAACAGATAATGAAGGAAAAACATCATCTTCAAATGTCACAGTGACTGTTAAAAGTTAATTCGTTTATCTTTTATTTAGTCTTTTTTAGGTAGATAGAACCTTTAGATAGATTAAAGGTTCTTAATTAAAGGTAAAGTAAGGTTGGGGAAACCTTACTTTACCGATAAATACTATTAGCTTGTTTATTATATTAATGCTTCACACAACAAAGAAATTGGATGAATCGTAGTAACATTAGTATTTTCTTCAATCTGCCATTTACAGGTCTCACAATCGGTAATGGCATAATCTGGCTTAGCGACTTTTATTTGGTCAAATACGTTTTTACCAATAGCGATTGAAGTATCGTAGTTTTCTGTTTTAAAGCCGTAAGTTCCTGCTAGACCACAACATTCACTATCTAATACCTGTACCTCTAAACCGGGTATCGCACGTAACAATTCGATGGTGTAAATATTGCCGCCACTGCGTTCTAAATGACAAGGCGTATGGTACACAATCTTCTTATTAAGTGGTTTCATTTTAGGACCACGGCCGTTCATGATCTCTTTTAATATGAAGCGGGTAACGTATTCGATTTTCTTCGCTACTTTGCTATTATCTACATCTAATACGTGTGGGTACTCTTGTTGTAACGTAAATGAACACGTTGAAGAGGTTGATAAAATTGGCACATCTCTGCGCTCAATGGCGGCTTCTAAATTAGCGACATTAAACTCGGCGTTTCTCTGTGCTTTTTTGTGAAATCCATTAGCAATTAATGGCACACCACAACATTTTTCCTTATCTAATAACTGCACGCCAATGTGCATGTTGTTCATGACCTTAATGAAATCTTTACCCAGTTGTGGATGGTTATAATTTACAAAGCAACCATGGAAATAATGAACTTGTTGCTGATAGATTGATTGATCTGATACTTCTTTTTTATACCAACGGCGGAAAGTACCGTGAGAATACTTAGGCAGCGATTTATGGTCATGGACCCCAATGGTTTTGTGCATCACTTTTTTAACTAATGGCACGCTAGTCATGGCATTTACAATAGGGGCAACAGGCGTTGCTACTGAGCCAAATAGATCAGTATGACTTAGTACAAAATCACGGATCCCCTTCATGTTATAAGCCGGTTTTCCGTGTATTCCACGAGCTACCGCAATCATGTCTCCAATTCTAACCCCTGACGGACAAGCGGTTTCACAACGTTTACAATTGGTGCAAAGTTTTAAGGTTTCATCATAATATTCTGGGCTTTTAAAACGTAAACGCTCACCATCAGGTCCACATTGTTTTGGACCGGGGTAATTAGGATTCTCTTTAGCAACAGGGCAATACACGGTGCATACGGTGCATTTTAAGCATTGATCAAAGCTAGTATTTGCTGGTGCTCTAAAAATTAGATTGTCTTTTGCAAATCTGTCTTTTAATAGATCAGATCGAAATAGTGGGCTGCTCATAATGCGACCTCTTGTTGTTTCATTTTATTGTCTGATAAAAACTCAGGTTTTATTTGCTTGATTATTGATTCGGCAGCATGAAAGCCAGAACTAATTGCCACACCACTGCCGCTACCTTCTAATACAGGGTTATAACCAGATAAGATGGCACCTGCGCAATAGAAGTTATCAATAACATGACCTGATTTTATCGCTTGTAGTTGTGACGTCGTTTTTACACCCATGCTTAAAAACGGGTGCGATTGTGGACTAAAAAAAGCAGAGCTGTACCAATCTGTTCGAGAAGCCGTTTGATCCATATCTAAGCCAAAAATAGGCTCTTCCATTGAATCTGCACTTGCTTTTAAGCCTTGGCTAAAGAAACTGCCAGTGGCTAGTACAAACTGCTTTGCTTGTAGTGGGAAGTCACCATGATTTTTAGTAAAAATTCGGTTTAATCGGTAATGTGAATGTTCAGGATCTTCTTTATCAACGTAAGAGAACTCTCCTTGGATAACATGATCTCCATTGAGTAGCGTTCCACCTTGATCTATGAAAGCGTGTTTCATGGTTTCTTCTAATCGAATACCCAATAATGACGGTGGCATGGTTGGAACTTCACATAAAGTCAGTTGAGTTAATGCTTCAATTTCTTTTAAAAGTCCCAAGCCTTTGCCATTACCAAAGATAGCAGGGATCACGACAAGATCACCGGGGTTGGCGTGTTGCTGCAATGCATGTGCAAATTCTTGTAGGTTCGCTCGTTTTGCTAATAATCGAGAAAGATCAATGGATCGTAACTCACAGTGATTACGTTGAATGTCATTAAAAGCAGACAAAGAGACGGTTGCTGTTGAAATTTCAACCTCAGATAATTGAGTGATTTGCTTTAAGTTATCTTGCGCCAACTTTGGTTGAAAATCACGAAAGCCATCCACTGTGATCAGTACGATTTTTTGCACTGTATTATTTTCTAATGCCATCGGGAATTGATGAACAAAAGGTTGTGATAACCATGTTGATTTCATTGTACCTAAAGGCGTTAATCGATAATGATTACATCCGTTTGCTTGGGAAGCTAATGGAACGCCAATACTAGATAACGTTGCTTGGTACCAATCAATTGCACGATTTACGGTTTCTTTTCCTAATGTGGCATAAGGATGTTCAGGGTAATGAGTTGAAAATCCATCAATTGCTGACATTGGGTCGATAACATGCGTGCCATCGGGTGTTTTTGCTAATACATCAACAGAGCCTGATGAGAAGTGTAGGGCACTTTGACCAGAGGCAATCACCGCTGTTTTTAATCCGGCTTCTAAGCAGCGTAGAGCACAACTTAAGCCAGCCATGCCACCGCCAATGATAATGGTATCGAAATTCATAATGTTGCCTCTTGTTCTTTTTGTTGTTGAGACGCTTCTGTTTGTTCTGACGTTATCGCTGTATCAGTATTGGTGCTAGCGGTTGGTATATCACTTGCGCCAAATAATCCCTCATAAATCCAATAGCTGAATTCTGCTTCACGCAATGCATCACCCCAAAAAACGGGCTTAATGCCTTTCCAGCGTTCTTCTAAAAAGTGCGTTAATAATTGGCTTGATTGATTGCCAGAGACTTGCCCACACTCTTCAAAAAGCCCAGCAGCGCGATACGTACATAACTCGCCTTGGCACGGTCCCATACCTAAACGGGTACGACGACGAAGATCAACCAGGTTGTGAACATCTAATTGATTGATGGCGTAGTTAATTTCACCTTGAGTCACCATTTCACATTCACAGATCACCGCTTGATCTTTAGCATTATCAGTTAAGAAGCTTTGTGCTCGTTCACCGTGACGATAAACCGCACTTTGATAGACCGGTTTTGCAAGGCTTGCGGTTTTTTTCGCTGCAATAGAAGCACTGTTTGAGCCAGGGAGTGGACGAAGATGAGTGGTACATTCTTGAGTGTTTCTTAGTTTTTTCGCCACAAGATCGGTGGTCATTTCAGCCATTAAACGAGAGGTCATTAACTTACCACCCGTAATGGTCGTAAAGCCGTTCAGTCCGTCTTTTTCTCCATGGTCAAGTAAGACAATCCCACGACTTATATTACGGCCAGATCCATCATCATCAACAGCGACTAGCGGACGAACACCAGCATAAGCACGAAGTACTCGAGTATTCGCCATAATAGGGGCAAGTTTCGCGCCTTCGCTTAGTAGGATATCCACTTCTTTAGCACTGACATGAAGGTCATCTATTTTGTCATAATCAATATGCTCAGAGGTTGTTCCTATTAATGAAATAGTGTCACCCGGTACCAAAATATCGGCGTCAGAAGGTTTACGGCAACGGTTTATCACCAAATTATTTATACGATAATCTAAGATCAATAATGAGCCTTTAGCTGGGAACATCTTGATACTTAAATCAGCGTATTCACAAATGTTTTGTCCCCAAATACCTGCGGCGTTAATGACTTCTGAAGCAAATATTTCAATCTTTTGGTTGGTTCTAACATCAATGCAATTAACCCCAAGTACTGTGTCTTGGTGACGAATAAGCGAGGTGACATGAGTATGTGTGAGCAAACGAGCGCCATTTTCTTTCGCATCAAGTACATTTGCCGCACATAAACGAAAAGGGTCAAGTGTTCCATCTGGTACTTGAACCGCACCAATTAAGTTAGGGTTGACGTTTGGCTCAAGTAATAAGGCTTCTTTAGGCGTGAGTTGTTTCGCGTCAATACCAGCAACTTGGCATGACTCAATAAACTGCTTTTGAAAATCTAAATCATCATCTGGAAGAGAGATAAATAGGCCTTGAGTATCTTCAACACAGTGCTTTGCGATAGTTTTTAGGATCTTATTTTCATGGATACATTCTTTGGCGGATTCATTATCAGTAACGGCATAGCGAGCCCCTGAGTGAAGTAAACCATGGTTTCGCCCTGTGGTTCCAGAAGCTAAATCGTCTTTTTCAATCAAAATGCAATCGATACCGCGCAGAGCACAGTCACGCATAATCCCCGAGCCTGTCGCACCACCTCCAATGATGATTACGGAAGTTTCTAATCGAGACGTTTTGTCCATAATTCACTCTCTTTTTACCACTTTTTATGTATGAATCTATGATGGTATTTATCTTCTACACTTTCTTTGATTTAGCGCAATTATGCTCGTTCGCGCTTTCGTTTTATTTTCGCGATGGTACATGAGTCACATGTTTTTCATTAAACGAAGGCTTTTTATGAGGTTTTACCCGATGGTAGAGAGAATAATTTGCGCGTTTTCGAATGAGTCAGCCTCAGATTTGCGATGCACTTCAAATTGCATAGAGATCAAATGATATAATCAAGATAATTAGTAATAAATCTAGGGTACTGAATGATGAAAATAACTATAGATAACCAAACATTCACTATCGATGAAGAGTTAACACTTTTAGCTGCTGCAAAGGAATGCAATGTCGAGATCCCGTCACTGTGCGGAAACAATATCAATGGTGAAAAAATACCGTGTGATTTGTGTGTCGTAGATATTGAGGGGCAAGGTATTCAACGCGCTTGTGAAACCAAAGCGATTGAAGGTATGAAAGTGATTACTTCGTCTGAAGCATTAGTGAAGCGTCGACAAAGTGCATTGAATCAAATTCTTTCTGATCACTACGCAGATTGTGAGGCCCCGTGTCAAACGGCATGTCCTGCTGGCGTAGATATACAATCATATCTGTACCATATTTCGCAAAATGATCACCAAAAAGCGATTGAAGTTATTAAACGAACATTACCAATGCCATTATCGATTGGTCGCGTTTGCCCTGCTTTTTGTGAAACCGAGTGTCGCCGTGGATTAGTTGATGAACCGTTGGCTATTCGTCAGTTAAAACGTCACGCTGCGGATGCAGACTTGAATGCGCAGGAATCTTACGTACCACCGAAAAAAGCAGACAAGGGTAAATCTATTGCTGTGATCGGTAGTGGCCCTGGAGGCTTGACCTGTGGCTATTACCTCACTAATGAAGGTTACAATGTAACGGTATTTGATTCGATGCCTAAAGCCGGTGGTTGGCTACGTTATGGTATCCCTGAATATCGTTTACCAAAATCGATTCTAGATAAAGAAATTGAACTGATGTGCCGTAATGGTATGGAGATCCAAACCTCAGTTAAGTTAGGTGAAGATTTCTCATTGTCTCAATTGAGTGATGAGTACGATGCTGTCTGTTTGGCTGTTGGTGCCTCAAAAGCGGTAGAAATGCATTATGAAGGCAGTGAACTTGGTGGCTGTTATTTAGGTGTTGATTACCTAAAAGACTATGTGACTGAATCTAAACTGATCACTGGTAAAAAAGTGGCTGTGATTGGTGGTGGTAATACTGCAATTGATTGTGCTCGTACTGCGGTGCGTGATGGTGCTGACACTACGCTTATTTATCGTCGTACTCGTGAAGATATGCCAGCTGAAGATTACGAAGTGGTTGAAGCTGAACATGAAGGCGTTAAATTCCATTTCTTAACTAATCCTGTTGAGAATATTGCGGATTCAGAAGGTCGTGTTACCCAAGTTCGCTTAGAAAAAATGGCATTGGGTGAGCCGGATGCGTCTGGTCGTCGTAGTCCAAAAGCAACTGGTGAATTCTTCATTGAAGACTTTGATACTGTAATTTCTGCGGTATCTCAAAAACCAGATTTAAGCTTTTTAGAAAATGACAATATTGATTTGCCGTTAACACGTTGGAACACGGCTGATTCTAATAGTCTAACCATGCATAGCGGTGTGAAAAACATCTTTAGCATTGGTGATTTCCGTCGCGGGCCAGCGACAGCGATTGAAGCGGTTGCTGATGGTCGTATTGCGGCTGAAGCGATTGATCGTTTCTTTAAAGGTGATATGGAAAAAATTCCAACCAAACAGTTTAATTCTCAAAAAGAGAAGAAGACGAAGCAGGTTGATCCTCAGTACTTTGAACATATCCAAAAAGCGATGCGCGTGATCATGCCTGAACTTACGGCTGAGCAGCGTGAGCAAAGTTTTGAAGAAGTCGAAACGGGCTTTGATAATGCGGATGCAATTAGTGAGGCAGAACGTTGTTTAGAGTGTGCATGTCAGGCAAACAGCAACTGTGGTTTACGTGACTATGCAACGGAATACAAAGCCAATGAAACCGATTTAAGCAACGAAAGTAAGCAGAAGTTTGCTATCGATACTAGCTCTGAATTCATTGTGTTTGATGCGAACCGTTGTATTAGCTGTGGTCAGTGTGTCGAAGCGTGTAACGAAAAAGGCGTGCATGGTGTATTAAGCTTCATGAAAAATGAAGATGGTACCAATGCTTCTCGTCCTGAATGTCGTGCTGGTTTTGAACACGGTTATGACATGGGTAACTCAAACTGTGTGCAATGTGGTGCGTGTGTTCAAGCCTGTCCTGTTGGTGCATTGGTTGATTCCCGTGATAAATCTCAAGGTCGAATCGAAATATTAAAACCAGTTGATACGATTTGTACTTATTGTGGTGTGGGTTGTAAGTTAACCATGATGGTTGATGAATCAACAAACAAAATTAAATACGTTCAAGGTGCGAAATCGTCTCCGGTAAACGAAGGCATGCTGTGTGTGAAAGGTCGTTTTGGCTTTGATTTTGTTAGCAGTGATGAACGCTTAAAAACGCCATTAATTCGTAAGAACGGTGAGTTAGTTCCAGCAAGTTGGGAAGAGGCGATCACAGTAGTCGCAGATAAGTTCACTGCAATTAAATCTCAACATGGCGGCAATGCATTAGCGGGATTCTCTTCTGCAAAAACGACCAATGAAGATAACTACGCGTTCCAAAAATTGGTACGTCGTGAGTTTGAAACCAATAACCTCGATCATTGTGCACGTTTGTGTCACTCAACTACGGTAACGGGTTTAGAAGCTTCTATTGGCAGCGGTGCAATGACCAATGATATTCCAAGTATCAAGCATTCAGACCTGATCTTTATTATTGGTTCAGACACGACATCTGCTCACCCGATCATTGCCTCTCATATTAAACAAGCCATCCGCCATCACGGTGCGCGTTTGATTGTTGCCGATCCAAAGCAAGTGGATATTTCTGATCACGCTGAGCTGTATGTCGCGCAACGTCCGGGTACGGATGTCATGCTACTTAACGGTATTATGCAACAGATCATTAAGAATAACTGGCATGATCAAGCGTACATTACTGAGCGTGTTGAAGGCTTCGATGAACTGAAAGCAGAAGTGATGTCAGAGACATATTCGCCGGAAAAAATTGAATTAATCACCGGCGTGAAAGCGCAAGATGTGATTGAAATGGCGCGTTATATTGGCACTGCCGAGCGTACTGCAATTTACTATTCAATGGGTATTACGCAGCACACTACTGGTCATGACAATGTTCGCTCTATTGCTAATTTGCAAATGTTGTGTGGCAATATTGGTATTGAAGGTGGTGGTATTAATCCACTTCGCGGTCAATCAAACGTACAAGGTGCGTGTGATATGGGCGCATTACCAACGGATTTTCCGGGTTACCAAAAAGTGGAGAATCCTGCGGTTTACGAGAAATTCGTAAAAGCATGGAACAAGCCAAACTTACCAAGTAAGAAAGGCTTAACGTTAACCGAAATTATTGATGCGGCGTGCCATGAGCAAGTGAAAGGTTTATTTATTATGGGTGAGAATCCAGTATTAAGTGATCCTGACCAAGCGCACGTAATTCACGGTTTAGAGACGTTAGATTTCTTGGTAGTACAAGATATCTTCATGACAGAAACGGCAGCGTATGCTGATGTGATTTTACCATCGTGCTCATTTGCAGAAAAAGCGGGGCACTTTACCAATACTGAGCGTCGTGTTCAGCGTATTTCTCCGGCAGTTAATCCTCCGGGTGAAGCGAAAGAAGATTGGTGGATAATTCAAGAGATTGCTAATGCAATGGGCGGAGAGTGGAATTACCAATCAGTTGAAGACATTACTGAAGAAATCACTCAAGTGACTCCTCAGTACCAAGGGATGCATTGGGATGCTATTGGTAAGAATGGACTTCAATGGCCGTGTAATGATGCTAATCCGCAAGGAACTCGTATCATGCATAATCAGCAGTTCTTACGTGGAAAAGGCCAAATGGCAGCGGTTCCATTTAGATATGCGGCAGAACTTCCGGATGAAGAATATCCGTTAGTATTAACGACGGGACGTTTATTAGAACAGTACCATACAGGTACCATGACGCGTAAAACCAAAGGGTTGAACAACCTTGCTGGGCCTCGCGCCATGATGAGTGTGGCAGATGCTGAGCGCTTAGGTATCTCAAACAGTGAAATGGTTCGAGTATCAACACGTCGTGGTACGATTGAAGCGCCTGCATTTGTGACTAAGCGTATGCAAGAAGGCGTGATATTTGTTCCGTTCCACTTTGTAGAAGCGGCGGCGAATAAATTGACCACAACAGCACTAGATCCTCATGCGAAGATCCCTGAGTTTAAAGTAGCAGCGGTGAAGGTTGAAAAGGTATTAAACCCAGAGCCTGAAGTCTGCGTATAAGTATGTAATAACGTAAAATAAAATGCCCGATGGTTATTAATCATCGGGCATTTTTTATAAAATAATTCGAATGTGATGCTCAAGCATAGGCTGATTCGTTTTGTAACTTGTTTTTTAAATTGTTTTTTAAATTGTTTTTTGATTTCTTAAATATTTTATTATAGTCAAATTCTTCCATAGATTTCTTATTTAAATAAATCCTAACACATTTGTCTGAGTTGATTAGTAAGTCTAAAGGAAAGAAAGGTTTAAGCTATTTTGATGAAAAAATAGCAAGGGACTTTAATCGGCTTAAATACATCGAAACTCATTTAGTAAAAGCGATTTCTAAGAAGTCATTTTCAATACATTTACAACCTTAAGTTGAAGTTAAATCAGGAAAAATTGTTGGTTTTGAGTCATTAGCTCGTTGGGAAGTAAGTGAATTTGGCAATATTAGTCCAGTGGAATTTATTCCAGTAGCAGAGCAGCAAGGTGTTGTGAGTGATCTCGATCTCTTGATTGCTGAAAATACAATATTAGTAACAAAGTATCTTATAAATAAAAACCTAATTTCCAACAGTTTCTGTGTTAGTTTTAATTTTTCTATTGAAACATTACTTAATTTAGAAGTTATTGAAAAGCTAAAATTATTTATCATCGAAAATGAAATAGCTTCGCATTACTTCCAGATAGAATTAACAGAGACACAATTAATTTCAGATAAAGAGCAGGTTCTTCATATCTTAAATGACTTGAAATTGTTTGGGTTTAGTGTGTAGTGGCATAGTGAATTTGGCCACCTAATTAGAAATGATATAATCATTTCAGAATTAAATAGGTGTACATAATGACAAAACGTCCAAGAAAGAACTATAGCGCAACATACAAGTTAGAAGCCGCTCAGTTAGTCATTGAGCAAGGATACTCAATTACTGAAGCTTCCCAGGTTATGAACGTAAGTAAATCCGCGATGACTAAGTGGGTTCAGCAGCTAAAAGATGAGTTAAGTGGAGTGATGCCAGCGGCATCTCCCATCACTCCCGAACAAATAGAAATTCGCGAGTTAAAAAAGAAACTTGCTCGTCTCGAGGAGCATAATGAAATACTAAAAAAGGCTACGGCTCTGTTGATGTCAGACTCACTGAACAATTCGCATTAATAGATAAACTCAGGCAGAGCCACAGTATAAGCATTCTTTGTGAAACCTTTGGTATTCATCGGAGTAGTTATAAGTATTGGAAGGCAAAACCAAGAAATGTTGACGGTGAAATATTAGAGCTATACTCAGAAGTTAAAGAAGTACATCGCATTAGTAATGGCTCTGCTGGGGCGAGAAGTATAGCAAAAATGGTATCCCAAAGAGGGATACCACTTAGCCGCTATCGTGCGACTAAGTTAATGAAATTGCTTAATTTAGTAAGCACGCAAATACCGAAGCATAATTATAAGAAAGCGGAGCATGAGAGTATTATTGCCCCTAATTTATTGAAACGACAATTTGACGTTAAGCAACCAAATCAAATTTGGTGTGGTGATGTCACTTACATTTGGATTGGTACAAGGTGGGCTTATTTAGCTGTTGTTATTGACCTATTTTCACGAAAACCGATTGGTTGGTCATTGTCACTTTCACCTGATAGTAACCTTACAGCGAAAGCACTTTCAATAGCGTATGAATTACGAGGAAAACCATCAAATGTCATGTTCCATAGCGATCAAGGTTGCCACTATACAAGTTTAAAGTTCAGGCAAAAATTATGGCAATATCAAATAACTCAAAGCATGAGTCGTCGTGGTAATTGCTGGGATAATAGTCCAATGGAAAGATTCTTTAGAAGTTTAAAAAGTGAATGGGTTCCTAAGAATGGATATAAAAGTTTTGCTGAAGCAAAACATTCAATAACCAAATATATAATTGGTTACTTCAGTAATATCAGGCCTCATCAGCACAATGATGGATTACCACCTAACCTTGCAGAGCAACAATATTGGTTAGAATATAAAACGGTGGCCAGTTTTACTTGACCACTACAGTGTAGCTCTAGATGATTTTTCAACCGGAAACTCTTCAATCATTCATTTAGCATCATTGCCATTTGATACAGTGAAGCTAGATCGTGAATTGTTATTATTAACTTGTAATCAAGGATGTGAGCATAATCAATATTTTCAGTCGGTGATCTCAATGGTTAAGAATTTTAATTTGAAAATTGTAGCTGAAGGAGTTGAAAATGAAAGAGCAAGAGAGTTGGTTATAGAGAACGGTATAGATATTATTCAAGGTTATTACTATTACAAACCAATGCCTTTCAATAAACTGGTTTCTATATTATTGAATCAAAAATAAATAAAGCCGAAATGGTTATTTGAAACCATTTCGGCTAATTTTATATAAAGATAAATTTACAATTTAACTAATCTCTTTGATTTTCATAATAAAGCCAAATTGATTAATTAAATTACTAATGGATTTAAATAGCATGGTTCTTTCTGATTTTGAATACTTTGATAGCTCTTGATGGAACTCTATCACATCAGACATAGTTACACCTAACCAATCAGGAATATTTTCACTACCAGAAATGATCCAGCTTAATTCTTTCCTTAATACTAAAGCTTAATGGAATTAATTTTGAAATATGTGGACTAGATAAGCCACTAGTCCAGTTTATCACTGTTCTAGTTGATACGTCACAAGCAGTTGCGACTTGAGTATTAGAAAGTCCTAGTTCTTTTTTTCTAGCCTCGATTCGTCGAGAGATGCTCTCCATTGAAGTGTTTTCATCTAACACAATATACCTCGAAAATGTAAATGTAATAAATTAGAAACGATTCAATCTTCAAGATGAAATAATATAGACAAGATATGAGGCATGCTATGAAATTAACTTCATTAAGTAACGGTATTTATTGTAAATAAAGTTACGGACTTGGATTATACGATATAATCGTTTTGTAATTCAAATTGTAAATATAGTTTTAGTTGGGCGATTTCCAATGAATGGAGCGCTGATATTGCATGTTAAAACAAAGTATCTATCTAAGATAAGCACGTTGATTTATTGATAAGTATCCAACAAGAATGTATTGGATTGATTTTGTAGATGCATATTAATCACATTAGGATATTATTGCAAATAGTTTATGAGAAATTTATTCCGATTTATTTCTGGCTATTTTAGAATAAACTTTATATATAAAAATATGAATGAAGTGTGCTGTTTTTTGGTTATTCTATTCATTTATATCAATGTTATTTGTCCACCATAACTTACTATGCTTAGATATGTTTACTAGAGGGAATCTAAACAAAGTGAGATTAAACAGTTGCACTTCAACGACATATACAAGTATCAGTTACTTTTGAGGCGTTGCCTTCCGATATTTACTTATTGTTTGATGGGTATAAAGCACTGAAAATGTATTCGGAACCGCTGTATGCAATCCACGCTTGTACGGTGGTGTGAGAGGACGGAGGCCGTGAGGCCTCCTCCTACTCGATTATGGTTATAAAAAGGTAATTATTTATTATTGATTGCGTTCAACTCTGCAATTTTTACAATTACATCAACCGCTTGCTTCATACCATTAATCGTAATGAATTCATGAATACCGTGGAAATTGTAACCACCAGTAAAGATATTAGGGCAAGGTAAACCCATAAAAGATAAACGAGCACCATCAGTGCCGCCACGAATTGGCTTGATATCAGGTTGTACGTCACACACTGTCATTGCTTCTTTAGCCAGTTCAATGACGTGTGGATGAGGCTCTACCATTTCACGCATATTAAAGTAGCTGTCAGTTAAAATCAGTTCAACACGGCCTTTTTCTAGTTTCGCATTTAGCTCATCGACTTTTTGTTGCATAAAGGCTTTACGCTCAGTCATGCCTTCACGACTAAAGTCACGCACAATGTAACCAAGCTCAGTTTTTGCAACGCCAGCTTCCATTGATTTTAGGTGATAGAAACCTTCATAGCCCTCTGTACCTTCAGGAGTTTCATTAGCTGGCATCATCAATTGAAATTGTGCAGCAATGTTCATCGAGTTGATCATTTTGTCTTTGGCTGTGCCAGGGTGAACGTTAACACCATGACAGATAACATCAGCACTGGTGGCATTAAAGTTTTCATACTCTAATTCACCCACAGGGCCACCATCGATAGTATACGCCCACTTAGCATTGAATTTTTCAACATCAAATAGGTTTGCGCCACGACCAATTTCTTCATCTGGCGTAAAGCCAATGCAAATATCACCATGTGGGATTTCTGGATTAGCTTTTAGTACAGCAATGGCCGTTAAAATTTCAGCAATGCCTGCTTTATTATCTGCACCAAGTAGAGTCGTTCCATCTGTAGTGATGAGATCATGACCGATAAGGTTTTTTAAATCAGGAAATTGAGCTGGGTTTAACTCTTCGCCACTGGTGCCAAGGGTAATAATGTCGCCTTGATAGTTTTCTATAAGTTGAGGTTTAACATTCTCACCAGATGCGTCAGGAGCCGTATCCATATGAGCGACAAAACCAATGGCAGGTACATCGTAATCGACGTTTGAAGGTAAGCGTGCCATTACATAACCATTTTTATCTAAAGATACATCAGAAAAGTTCAAGCTCAGTTAGCTCAGAGATTAATTGATTAGCTAAATTGAACTGTTTTTCAGTGCTTGGGCATTGAGGTGCTGAAGGATTTGATTGAGTATCGATAGCTACATAAGAAAGAAAGCGTTCAACAAGTTGTTTCATAATATTACTCTACATAGTTGAAAAGAAAACAAGTGCAAAGTATGGCTGAAAATAAAACAACAGAATTTGCGATATGTCATGAAAATAAACAATATCAGCTCAAGTTAAGGGGTGATTGTGATGGGTTTAAAATATTGCGTAGAGGCTTTTCCTAAATAAAAAAAAGCCCCGCATAAGCGAGGCTATTACATTGAAAATAAAGTCAAATTAGAATTGAGCTTTAACCCAAATCATACGGTGGTCTGAAGAAACATCTTTGCCATTACCGTATTTACCAATGCGATCATCATTGAATAATTTACGACCTTCTTCACCTGTGGCAGACCAGTATACGCCAGTCTCAATCACGTTAAGGGTTGCTGATGGCATTGCGAAATCGACACCTAAGCCAAATGTAGAAGTAATACGCTCAGGAGATGGGTGAACTTTACCTTCATCAGCGGCATGTTCCACTGCACCTGTACTTGTTGGGTATAGGTTGCCATTCATTACGTTTTGGTTCAATAATGGATCATTATGCAGTGTTTGCATAACACTACTAATGCCGTCACCAGCAACAGGATCAAGATTTAAATCACCCATGATGACAAAATGAGCATCTGTACTTAGACCACCAGTGGTATTGTTATCATCATAAAAGAATTCTTGGCCTTTAACGTATTGATGCCAAAATTCAACCTCTGCTGCGTTTTGTGCTTTGTTTTTACCTGTATCAAATACAGGTGGGGTTGGGTGAGACATCAATAAGTGAACAACTTCATTACCATTCTCTGTTGGAATGATGATTGGAGCATCTACGTGGTTTTTCGACGATAGACGAATTTCTTCCCACTCAGCAGCTGTATACCAGTTATCGCCACAATACCATTCCTTCAGGGATTGGGTTGTATGGGTCATTACAATTAGTAATAGTTGGGATTTCAGCCCCTTGTAGATCTTTCCACTTAAATTCTTGGAAAGTACGAGTTTTATCAGTGTCAATTTCATATTTTGACATTAGAGCAAAAGCATATTGACCATGGTAGAAACCAAAGCCCCAAGCATCACCAGGAAGCTGGCCTTTTTGACCATCATTATCTAAATCTAGATCACTTACTAAACCTGTATTGGTTGCGTATGATTCAAAGAATGGGTAGGAAATAGCAGATAGATTAGCAATACCGCCTGCACCATCAATACTTTGAGCTACAGATAAGTAGTTAGTTTGAAAACCAGCTAATGCGTCTTTGTTCTCTCCAGTCCCATCATTGTTGTATTCAGCCATCATGATTACATCAGGACGGTTTTTCTGAATTACAGCAGCAACGTTACGGATTTGAATGACTTTTTCAGCCGTTGTTTTATCCGCATCAGAAATAGTGTTATCTAAATAAGCAGTAACTAATGTTGTTTGTGCTTCTGGTGAAATTTGCATTTCAGCAACTAGATCTTCGAAAGTATTACGGTCGAAAGATAAATTATAAGTAGCAATTTTAACCGCTGGAGATTCAATTTTATCATCTGAATCATTACAACCAACAAGAAGGCTTGCGCTGATCGCTAGAGCAAGAGAAGTTTTCAGAAGTTTAAATGACATAGTGAGTTCCGCCTAAATAGAATAATGTGCCGTTATTTTAATTCAGCGACATTCTAATGTTAAATTTGTCAATGTAAAGTGACGGAGTTAACAATAAAGAGCATATGTTACATGTCTATGGTTTGTTTTTGCGATTGACTTCAAGTTTATAGCTAGCGCAAACGTAGATTACGATGGGCTAGCCTGAAATTAGATTCGTTTATTGTTTTTCAAAATGAAGCCAAATTGTTGTATTAGATTGCTTATTGAGCGAAACAACATGGTACGTTCAGATTTAGAATATTTGGATAGTTCTTGATGGAATTCGATCACATCAGGCATGGTTACGCCTAACCAGTCAGGAATATTCTCACTTCCTGAAATGATCCAGTTAATTTCTTTTTTTAAGATAAAACTTAATGGGATCAACTTAGATATGTGTGGACTTGAAAGTCCACTAGTCCAGTTAATCACAGTTCTTGTCGATACATTACAAGCAGTTGCTATTTGAGTATTTGTGAGTCGTAACTCTGTTTTTCTAGCCTCAATCCGTCGAGAAATACTTTCCATAGAGGTGTTTTCATCTAACACAATAAACCTCAGGGATGTTTAAGTTATTAATATTAGGAAACGATTTAATATATTATGAAATTTATTTCCAGTATGTTTATAATAGGAGCTAAATAAACTTCATGAATGTTTGTTATCAATTTTTAACAATCGTTTCATTACAAATTTGATGTTTTAATTAGTTCTTTTAAACTAATTTAGTGCGTAATTAAATTAGTTTAATGATTTATTTCTATTTTATTGATTTTTCTGTGATATTAATGTTTTGTTGACTATTTTTATAGATGTTAATCATTATTAATTTGTAATGCAAATAATTTCACCTTAAAAGTAATCGACTAAAATTGTAATAGAAAGAAATAATTACCCTTATATTTTAACTTGTGAATGAATTTACTTTTTAACTACATTCTGTTCTTTTTCTATTAATAACCTTGTTAGCAGTAACTAACTGTGTTTATATATTATTGTTAGTTATTTTTGTTTTACTTTAGCTACTAACCTGTAATATTTTTGAGGGTATAATGATACATCTACGGCATATACAAGCATCAGTTACTTTTGAGAACTTACCCTCTGAGATCTTTTTACTATTTGATGCTTTTAGATCAAATACAGAAACACGCTCTCATTTTCATTCATGGGGGCAATTACAGATTATTAGTGGTGGTATTTTAGAGTTAGAAACCGAAGGTCAGAGATTTTTAGCACCATCCCATTTCGCTATTTGGGTACCTGCTGGTGTGCAGCACCAAAGTTATAACCGTAAACCAATAGCGTACTGTTCTGTGAATATTATTTCTGAATTAGCTCAACAATTACCTTCTCATACGTGTTTGTTAGAAGTAAGCCCTTTGGTAGAGGCTCTTATTGCTGAATTACGAGAACAGAATATTCAACAACCAGAGAATGAACAACAAGATAGACTCATTAAGGTTTTATTTGATCAATTATTGGTAGCTAAACAAAGTGAACGCTTTTTACCAACATCAAAAGACAAATTATTAAAACCAATATTAGAAGCGTTAGAAGCAAATCCTGCCGACGAAACGTCTTTAGCTGAGTGGGCAGCTAGAAATCATACGACAGAAAGGACGTTGGCACGTCATTGTCAAAATGAGTTAGGAATGAGCTTTACCGAATGGCGCTTAAGGATCCGATATCTTTATTCCTTGGAGCTATTGCGTAAAAAAATGTCAATTAAAGAGATAGCCTTTAGCTTAGGCTATAATCAAACTAGCCCTTTTATTACTATGTTTAAGCGGTATGCAGATTGTACTCCGGAACAGTATAAACTGAAGCACTCTATTTAGCTTAACGAGCTATCTTTCATCATTCTTTTCTGCAAACTGGAAAGCAAAATAAACAATAACGATCATACTTAGTGGGATTAATGCGGCAGCATACTCAAGCCAATCTGCATCAGAAAAAAGGCTACTAAGGATAAAATGACCTACAATTGAAAGAAAGGCACATAATAGTGCAATAGGAATAAGCTTTAATTCGGATAACATAATGGCTTCCTCGATAGATTTAGAAGTGAATATTACCATTGAAATCAAGGTTTGTAATTGAAGGAAAGGAAATGACAGAAAGAGAATTAGGCGGATATCTGCTTGCTAAGCCATATTGTGTAGCATCGTATCCATTTGGCCCAGAAGCTCATGTTTTTAAAGTTCTTGATAAAATGTTTGGCCTTATTGGTTATCGAAATGAAAAACTAGCAATAACCCTTAAGGCAAAGCCTGAAAATGTCACTTTTTTGAGTGAGGAATTTCAATGTATTGAGCGAGGTTATCATATGAATAAAAAGCATTGGATTACGGTAACCATTGATGGTGAAGTACCAATCGGTATGGTTAAAGAGTGGATTGATCATTCATATGAATTAGTTGTATCTAAACTAACAAAATCAGAAAGGATGAAAATTAAGCCCTATGAATGTCATTAGTTACTTGTTTATTCTTATAGTTTTAGTTGCTTGAGAACAGTATTAACATTGATTAAAAAAGAACTTAATCATCAGGTGTAACTTGTTATTAGATGATTTACCAACATTATAAACAGATTATAGAATTAATGACCTGGTCTTACTATTGGCAGGAAAATTAATATGAGAGTTAAGTTATTCCTAACAAAGAAATCGACAATTATAGCCATTTTAGGATTTTGTATTCTGGCTATATTTTTGATTGTTGAAAACTTGCACCTTAGACATAAAGAGTTTCTACAAAATCAACTTAATACTCAATCGAAAGCAGAGCTAGGCGCAGTACGTTCTAACTTAGAGAGCGCGATTCATTCTGATATCTATTATGCAAATAGTTTAGCTACATTGTTAACGGTAAACCCTAATGCAACACTAAAGCAATGGGCTTTAATTGCTGAAGAACTGTATCGAGATTCTCGTCATATTCGTCATTTAGCCATAGCTCCTAATGATGTTATTAGCTATGTCTACCCTTTTAAAGGAAATGAAAAAGCATTGGGGTTAGACTTTAGAACTTTACCCGTTCAGTGGTTAACACTTAAAAAAGCACGTCAAATGAAGAGTATATTTGTGGCAGGGCCAGTCGATCTTGTTCAAGGTGGGCGTGCTTTTATTGCTCGAATGCCTATATTTTCTGATCCGCCTCTTAATCAAGAATATTGGGGCTCCGTTAGTATAGTGATCAACAGTGATACATTATTTACTAATACGGGAATATTTAAATTGGCGTCAGATTACCCTGTTGCTATGAGAGGGAAAGACAGTAAAGGTTCTGATGGTGATGTTTTTCTTGGTGAGAAACGTATTTTTAATAACCCTATCATAATAGAAAATGTTGCTTTGCCTTATGGAAGTTGGCAAATAGCCATCAAACAAATTAATATTACAGAGGTGTACTCATGGTATCGAGTGTATGTCATGCGCTTGGTTGGTTATACTTTTTTTACTGTTATGTTGTTGTCAATAACTATAATGTTTCGGTTATATGTAGTGGCGATGAATCGCTGTTTTGAAGATGAATTAACAAAACTGCCAAATCGACGATACTTCATGTATACATTGAATGTTAATTTTTCTAAAGGAAAAAAAGAAGGAAAAAAATTCGTATTATTGAATCTAGATTTAGATAAATTTAAAGATATTAACGATACTTATGGTCATATAGCAGGAGATGTTGTTCTTAAAGAAGTGGCAAATCGTGTGAGTAAGGTATTAAGAAGTAATGATGTTGTTGCTCGTATTGGTGGGTGATGAATATGTAATTTTATTGCCAAGAATTCATGAGATTAAAGATATACACAAGGTAATTGATAAGATCCGAAGCAGTATCGGGGATGATCCAATTACGTTTGAGAATCACCTGATCACAGTAAAAACTAGCATTGGTTATAGTCGGTTTGATTCAAAAATGAACTCGGTTGATGAATTATTACATAAAGCTGATCGTAGCATGTACTCTGATAAACAAGGCCATATGGGTTCAATATTAATGTAGTTTGGTAAAAAGAAGGCCACTTTCATTAAAGTAGCCTCCTTGCTTTTGTTTATGAATTAATATGAGTCTTGATTAATAAAGAGATTAAAGACTAAAACAACAAGCCAATTGGTAATCGTCTCCGTTTTTGGCTGTGTATTCTTTATCTTCTTTACGTGCCTTAGGGTGAGATTTATCATCACGTTTTAATAAGCTTATCCAATGCCTCATCGCCGCTAGACTGAAATCTTGACTAAAGGTGGTACAGGTTTCCATTTCAATATCTTCAATGGTCACTAATGTATTTTTCCCCGGTTCATGATGACCAAAAATGATTTCAACATGACTGCCACTGTTGTCTTTTAAAAGAATAGTATCTGGAGATGAGCGGTGACCTGTAAATGCCACAAACTTCCCTGGATTACGTAAACCACTGCAACTGCCATCTTTAAAAAATACAACTAAATGATGATAATCCAATAGATAGTTACTTACCTCTTGATGGGATCCTTTTGATAAAGGGAACAGTTGATCGAGTAAATTTTTGATTTGGTGCTGTTTCTCTTCTGTATGACCTGCATCCATGTTTTCCACGGCAGAGACAGCTTCAGCCATAAACGGAGTTTCTTGTTGTGCATTATTAGTGTTGTTTATATTTGTGATAGCCATAGTCTTGCCCTCGAATAAATAGTCCTTAAATTAATGTCAACTTCTTGTCGACATTGGTAAGTAAGTCACACTGGTCAGAGTTGTTTGCTTACTTGTATTGAAGCTTAGCTTAGTTTTGATTACAATTTCACAACAAAAACTTAACAGTGTGAATTTTACAAGATGCGTCAGTCAAAAAGTATCATTAGACAAAGTCATTTTCTTGGAACAAAAATTCGTAATCTGAGAAAACGCAATCACTTAACGATGGAAGATCTCTCCACTCGCTGTATTCGTGTGGACCCTGAAAACTCTCCTTCTGTGTCTTATCTTTCAATGATTGAGAGAGGGAAGCGGGTTCCCAGCGCTGATATGTTAGAAGTCATCGCTACGGTATTTCAAAAAGAATCCTCATGGTTTTTAGACAGTGAACCAGAACCGCAGGCCATCACGCCAGATAAAGGACGAAAAGGCGGGATAAGTGGGATGGCATTGGAGCCGAGTTTTCTGTTCTCTAACGATATTCTTCAAATTGCTATTCCTGAAATGCTTAATCAAACAGGGGTGACAGGCCGTCAATTTGCTCATCTTCTTATTCGTGCTCATCAAGAAAATAATCAAAATCACTTTCCCTGATCTAGAACGTGCTGCTGAAGAGGTTGGATTAAAACAATTGCCACTCAGCGTTGAGCAGATGATGGATATTGCCGCTAAGCATGGTTTGATATTCAAATGGGTAAAAGAAACGCCTAAATCAATGGTGGATGAATTCGGTGTTAATGGTAAGGAGCTGTTGACCTCTTTTTTTGAACCCCCATGTACGGTGTATTTGAATGAGATCTTAAAGAATCACCCAACACGATTAAAATACGATTTAGCGGTTTATATTGGGCACTGTGTTTTACATAACAAAGAAGGACTGAAGAGTTCTTTGTCTGTTGGTAGTCATCGTGTATTTGATGATGAAATACATCACACAGACAGTTCTCTCAATGCACAAGATATTTTGAATGCATGGCGTGATTTTGAATCCAGTTTCTTTGCTGGTGCGTTATTGTGTCCACGAGTTCCGTTTAGACAATTACTTGATAGACATGGATATGAAATAGATACCCATCGTTTAGCAGGAGTGTCTCCTTCGGTTGCGATGAGACGAATGACGGTGGTTTCTCCTTATCCACATTGGCATTATTTTGATGCGTATGCACCGGGTAAGCTTAAAGCGGTGTATCGAGGTAATGGTATTCCTCTGCCTTGGGGGAACATGAAACAAGTGAATGATCCTTGCCATCACTGGGCGGTATTTCGTCGATTATCAGAGCCAAGAGAGGGGAGTTCGGCGCAAATATCTATCCTGAATGTTAATAATGAGCCTCGTATTTATTGCTGTGAATCGGTCAACATGACTGACCCTGCGGGTAATAATCGTGTGCTGTGTGCCGGAATTGACTTAAATCCGGCCATTGAAGCACAGGGTAAAGATGCGGTGTCATTAGCGCGAGATTTGCAAAAAGCGTGTGTCAAAAATGGCGGAGAGAGTCCAATAGCAAAAGGAATAAAAAGAGAGCTAATCAGTGTCGCTAAGATATTAAATATCAATTGGATTGAACGTGGTTTAGAAACAGATGCGAGAGTGATTTGTTCTCGTGGAGCTGTGTGCCCAAGAAAGCCAAGTTGTTACTCTGAATGCAAAGAATAAGGATTGTTTAATTGCAAAGAAAAATGCCCTAGTCTGTAATGAGTAGGGCATTTTATGTGTAGAGACTTTAATTATTTACTAATGTGATTACTCATCAAGATCATCAGCATAACCTTTTGGTGGTGGTGTCCACGCACGTTCTGATTGGTTGTGTTTATCAGAACGATCTTTACTCATGGCATGCTTAATGGTGCCTTCAAGCTCAATGAAGAGTTTACGATAGTTATTATCAAATCTCTCGCCTTCTGAATCATCTAACCATGCTTGATACAATTTGTCAGAGCTTTGATTTTCAACCTTTTTATACGCTATTTTTTGTTGTTCAACATGGAAGGGGTGTTGACCTAAGCCACGCATGGCTTCTGCACCTACTTCTAGTGCTGAGCGCGTAGTTTCTGATTCGATAAAATCAGCACCTGCACAACGAAGCATATAAGAATGGCCTCTATCAAACGCACGAGCAAGAATTTTTACGTTAGGGTAAGTGTGTTTAACGTATTTGACCAACTCAACACTGCTCTCTTGGTTATCGATAGCGACCACTAACATGGCGGCGTGTTCAATCCCCGCAGTATGAAGAAGATCAGGACGGGTTGCATCACCAAAGTAACTTTTGGTATTGATTTGGCGTAGTGTATCAACTTGATCTGCCTGATGATCTAGTACTACTGTTTTAACATGATTTGAAACTAGGAAGCGGTTGACTACTTGTCCAAAACGGCCTCCGCCAGCGATGATTACAGTCCCTTTTTCATCAATGCTGTCTGTTTCTCGATCATTCGATTTTTGCTCAAATCTAGGTAAGATCACTTTATCGAACAGAATGAATAGCCCCGGAGTTAGGAACATAGAAAGTGCAACCACTAACGATAATGGCTGTGCTATTTCAGGAGGAAGTACATGACTTTGAACCGTGAAACTTAGTAGAACAAAACCAAACTCGCCCGCTTGCGCTAGACTTAATGTAAATAACCAACGGTTGCTGTTTTTGATCTTAAAAATTAAGGCAAGAACGTATAAGACCGCAGCCTTTAGTGCCATTACGCCAAGAGTCAGCCCAATAATGGTAAAAAAGTCATCAAACAGAATACCAAAATCGATACCCGCACCAACGGTGATAAAAAAGAGTCCAAGCAACAACCCCTTAAATGGGTCAATATTGGATTCTAGTTCATGTCGAAACTCGGAGTTGGCTAATACAACTCCGGCTAAGAAGGTTCCAAGTGCTGGAGATAGCCCCACTAAACTCATCAATGCTGCAATACCAATTACGAGCATTAATGCGGTCGCAGTGAAGATCTCTCGTAAACCTGAGCTTGCAACAAAGCGGAAAAGTGGGCGACTTAGATAATGACCACCAACCGCTACCACAGCAATAGAGGCTAAAATTACAATGCCATAGGCCCAACCAGGAAGCCCTGCAACTAGGCTGATTTCTTCATGGTGTTCAGCGGCACTTGCGGCTGCCAGTTGTGCTTTTTCAACTAACTCAGGTAAGGCTAATAATGGAATGAAAGCTAACATTGGAATAACGGCGATATCTTGAAATAGCAAGACAGAGAAGGCATTCTGTCCACCTTCTGTTTTTGCTAACCCTTTTTCATTAAAGGTTTGCAAAACAATCGCGGTTGAAGAGAGTGCAAAGATTAACCCTATGCTTAGTGCAATGGTCCACGGTTGACCAAAGAAAAAGGCAATTGCCATAACAATTGCAGTCGTTCCACCAACTTGCAAACCGCCTAAGCCCATTAGTCGGTGACGCATTCCCCATAGCATTTTGGGTTCTAGCTCAAGACCAACTAGGAACAGCATCATAACAACGCCAAATTCAGCAAAGTGTTGGATAGTGGTTGTTTCCTCACCAACTAAACCAATGATTGGGCCTATAACTACACCTGCAATTAAGTAACCAAGTACAGAACCAAGTCCAAGACGTTTGGCGATAGGAACAGCAATCACTGCGGCAAACAGGTAAATAAAGGCTTGTAGAAAATATCCTGTCATTAGCTTGATTCCTTAATAAATAGATCAAACGAGTGGTTTAATTTTGGCAGTGTTTTCGCGACGTCAATATCAACACGGTCTTCAATTAATGCAGTGAGTAAGTTCATAAAACGGTCAGTATGTCTTTCTACTCTTTGATCTTCTAATGCGGTACGGGCACCAAATAAAACTAATGGGGCAATGTATTCCATACTGGTTAACGACGCCATTTGTTCAAGAGGGTGTAGCAGTTCTCGAATGGTAAATTGGTTATAACCATTGGTTTGATAAGCTTCTTCTTTGCCTCCGGCAGTAATTGCGGATAAAAAGATTTTTCCCTTCAGCGCTTTACCTTCTGTGCCATAAGCAAATCCATATTCGAGGACCATATCTTGCCATTCTTTTAAAATCGCAGGGGTTGAATACCAGTAAAGTGGAAATTGGAAAATAACTACGTCATGTTCAAGTAGACGCTGCTGCTCTTTATCAATATCGATATTGAATTTTGGGTAGTCATGATACAAATCAACAACCGTTATATTGTTGATTTTGTTGGCGGCCTTTATTAATGAGGTATTTACCTCTGAGCGGTGTTGAGAAGGGTGTGCAAAAAGTATCAACACTTTCTTTGTTTGTGTTGTCATAAAACCTCTTTGTTTTGTTAAATCTAATGCAGGTCGTGTATGTTTATAAAAAAGGCTCAATATCGTTAAATATTGAGCCTTTTTTTAGAAGAAGTTAATTGAACGACGTCCACTCTCTGGATCAATCGTTGTTGGGATTTCTGGTTTTTGCTTTTTCTTTTTCTCTTTTTTTTCTTTCTTAGGTTTTGGCTCTGAGTATTCAGGCTCAACAGGAATAGGTTGAGGCTTTTCTTTTATCTCAGGTAACTCACCAATAGGCGTGTCACAAATAACTACGTAATATTCTTCATTGAATTCAATCACATCACCATCGTACATTTTACGACGTTTACGTTGCTCTAATTCGCCATTTACACCCACATAGCCTTCACCAATCACATGTTTGGCTTCACCGCCACCGCTAACAACATTGGCAATTTTTAATACTTTATAGAGTTCGATAGGTTGAACATTAACTTCAACACCAATCGCTTCTACTTCAAATTCTTCTTGATCTGACATGGGGATCTCTTTGATTACGAATTGTGCTCATTGTAACTGAGAGAAGGAGTTCAGCCTAGTCTCTTCTCTCTATCACATTATTATCTCGTGGTATGATAATAATGTTAGTCAATTACTTCAATATCACTTTTAGGAATAGAGCAGCAGGCTAAGATCATTCCTGCTTCTTTTAAATTCTGATTTAGTGCAGGAGAGTCTTCTTGTTCTACTTCTCCAGATTCTAACGTCACACGGCAAGCGCCACATAAGCCAGCACGACAGCTGTTGTTAATGCTAAGGCCAGCAGCTTCAGCTTGATTTAATAATGGGTCTTGTGTATTACCTTTAAACAGATGCCCATTTAAGCTAATGGTGACTTCTTCTGATACGGTATCTGTTTGCTTATCTTGAATTGTAACTGAAGTAACAGCGTGTTTATTTGAGTCTGCATAATACTCTTTTTCTTTGGTTTCTAAGACTTCGATCTTATCGCCTATTCTTATTGTTCCTTCATTTTTAGCAACGAGGTTTTGACCAAAATATACGTTACCAGAATCATCAGCACGGAATGTTGAGAAGGTTTTTAACGGCTCTTTATTTGGATGGTATTGAGCGGTATTTGGGTTTACCGTGGTTAAGATACAGCGTTGGCAAGGCTTAACCACTTCAAACTCTACCTCTCCGATACGAATACGTCTCCAAGAATCTTCAATGAAGGCTTCGTTGCCTGAAACCACTAAATTAGTTCGAAACTGAGCCATAGTATGGTGGCTGCTACTGCGCTTATTCAGTTCCGCTAGTGAGGCTTCACTGATCACTAATAATGGGTAACCATCGGCAAAACTCACATTGGTTTGAATTTTTTCACGCATACGATTGGATTGCTGACCAGAGAATAGCAATTGTGCTTCAGTACCTAAAATAGAGCTGAACCACTGATTAGCTTCTTCTGTAGTAGAGTAAGCTGTAAAAGTATCGCTCCAAACCGTAGTATCGATCTCTTTCATTTCTAATTCATCAAAGGTGAAATGCAGATCAATCAATCCTGGATAGCATAGAACTAATCCATCTGGTTCAATAATGGCTTTGATTTTTACCATTTGTGGATGAGTACGTGCGGTAATCATGTTACCATTTAAAGACGCAACCATGAATCGGCGGTCACATTGTAAGCCTTGCTTTTCAACTTGAGCGCTAGGTAGTGAAATACCTGCGATTGATTTTACAGGGAATACGTTGATGTTCGATAAATTTGAAACTGAATTAATTTGGCTCACGCTGGCATCCATTCTTTGTGGTGTTATTTATGTAAAGTGTATCAAAATCTATTTTATTTTACTGTCTATTATCTGTGCCTGACCATTATGAGAGTTCATAAGAGCTGAACATAACGGTTGTCATGAAATCTTTTTCGGTTTTTTGTATCTCAAATTCCCAGTTCATTCGCTCACAAATACGTTCCACAATAACCAACCCACAGCCATAACCTGCGTTATAAGTGTCGTTACCATCATGACAATTAATAATGCATAGGTGGTTTTTATTTAGGTTTATCTGAATATCCCCCGCACTGTAATTGAACGCATTTTTTATTAGGTTATTAATCACAACCGTTATAAAACTGCTCGGAGCAAGGCAAGGATCATCTTCAATAATCGTCAGTTGAGCGCCCATCTCTTGTTTTGCGAATAGAGGCTGTAGATGTTCAAGTTGTGTTTTTAAGATCTCTTCTATTTGATAATGATGGAAATGATGAGTTTCAATTTCTTGCTTACCCAATAACAAAAAGGTTTCAGTAAGCAGTGTCATCTCTTCACTCGCTTGATGTAATCGATTAATCGCTTTGAGTGCGATTCTAGGTTGGTCGGGTACTTTTGCGAGCAAATCAGCTGAGCCTTGAATGATCATAATTGGTGTACGTAATTCATGAGAAGCGAAGCGACTAAACTCTTTTTCTCGGGTAAAAAATTGAGCAATATGATGTTTACTTTTTAGTAATGATCGTTCAATGTCTTGGGTTTCTTGGTATTTAGTATCAATAGTGAAATCAGGATGCTCAGGCGACATTAGATCAACTTTGTGTTGAATATGACGTAGAGGTATTGAAATACTACGGACAAAATAAATTCCATATAAGATCATTAGAATAGTGGTAAGAATACCAAGACCGACAGTAATCGAGTGTAAGTTGGCTTCATATTCATCTAAGTAATCATCTGCATCATCTTGAAAGAGAATATAGAGTAAACCCTCACCAGAAGGATGGTCGATGACAATAAAGTGCTTATCTTCTGTACCTAGAAGTTGTTCGTATAACCCGGTTTTTTTGTAGTTGTTAAGCCAAAGAGGATGCTCCCTTTCACTCCAATACGTAGAAAACTCTTCTTCATTAGGCAGTGGGGTATCTTTGCCTAATTGAGCGTATTTTCTGGTGTATTGACTGGCTTCGGTATCTAACCAGTGATGTAGGCTAATGATTTCTAATTGATCTTCTGCGATATAAATAATCGCCCAAAATAGCCCGAACATCAAAAAGGTAAGGACGGCAAATGTCCAACGGATTTTTTTAAAAAAGCTCGGTTGATGTGAGCGATTATTTAAGTCGGTAGCCTTTTCCATGAATGGTCTCTAGTCTTGGTGTGTCAAAGCCTTTGTCAACGGCGTTTCGAATTGTATATAAATGACTTCTTAATGCATCGCTTGATGGAGATTCATCTCCCCAAATATGTTCAACAAGCTCGGTTTTACTGACAATATCAGGCGCTTTTTTCATTAATAATGCAATAATTTTTAGTTGAATTGGTGCTAATTTAATGAGTTTTTCTTGTCGGTATAGAGTGCCTGCTTTAATGTCCATTTCCATGTCTTCGAAAGTCAGTTTTCCAATATCGGTGCGTCGACCTCGTTTGGATAAAGCAAGCAAACGCATGTGTAACTCTTCCATTGCAAACGGTTTTACAAGGTAGTCATCTCCGCCTGCTTCAAAGGCATGAACTTTGTCTTCAAGGGTATCTTTGGCGGTTAAAAAGAGAATTGGAGTACTACAAGCGTGATCGTTACGTAATGTCTCCACGGTACTTATACCATCTAATTTTGGCATCATGATGTCCATTATTATCACATCAAAGCTTTCTTTTTTTAGAATTTCAATCGCCGCAACACCGTGATAAGCGCAATCAATGTCTATGCCTACTAATTCTAAATAGTCAGCAATGGTCTCTGCTACATGATGGTTATCTTCAACAATTAAGACTTTCATTTTATCCCTTCACGAATCCTTCACACACTTCTCACTATAGTAGCGCTATAGAGTGTAATTAATGATAATTATTAGGTTAAAAAATGAAAAAAATCGCTATTTTGTTATTAGGATCTGCAATGTTATCGGGTTGTGGTAGTGAGGATGGTTCAAATAGTCAACCTTCTCATATGAAATCAAGTGTTGTTGAAGGTGTGATAGAGCATGTTGATGTCCCAAATAATGAAGTGACTTTGAATGGCAATGCATACAATATAACAAAAATTACTTTTTCAGACGCTCAAGAACTGCAATTAAGTGATATTCAACCAAATATGATGGTGAGATTAACCACTCAAAGTGATGATCGTGTATCAAGTGTAAGTGCAGAGCTAACTTTAGAACCAACTATGGTTGGTGTTATTACCAATATTAATCATGTCTCTGGTGATTTCAAAATTAATGGCGTAGCTCTTTCTGCTGATAAAGCACTGTTAACTGGAATCGATAATGGTGATTGGGTAATGATATCTTCATTACCGACAGCCAATGCGGGGTATCATGTTTTATCTATTGTGAAATTTGAGTCTGGTGATCATGGTTATGTTGAGATGGAAGGTATGTTAAATCACCTTGAAGCTCATCAGTTTATCCTAGGCTCAAATTTAATCGTAAATTACGAGAATGCTCAGATTGAAGACAATGCTCGATTAAGCAATGGCCAATGGGTAGAAGTTATGGGGACAATGGATGGGTCGGTATTCAACGCCCAAAGTATTGAAGTCGAAGAGTATAATGATTTAGACCAAAATACGGATATCGAAGGTGTTATCACTTGGGTTGAGAATGATAAATCGTCATTTGAACTCAACTATAAAGGTCGCTTCGTTGTTACTAATAATACGATATATGAAGATAATGGTAGCAAAGAGTTATTAGCTATTGGAAAACAAGTTGAAGTGACGGCAAAACAAGTTAATGGGAAAAATCAAGTAATTGAAATTGAATTTGAAGGGCTTGATGACGATTGGATCGGTTCTGACGGACTTGAACTCACTGGGATGATAGTATCAACTGACTTTGACGTAAGTGAATCAGATTCTTTTGTTATTAAAACACTACAGGGTAACAAAACGATATTTATTACTCAAAGAACAGAGTTTGATGACCACCTGACCCTGAATAACTTGTATGTAGGCATGCTTGTAGAGGTTGAAACGTATTTGGTTAATGGCCAATATATGGCGATTGAAATTGAGCAAGAGAGTGATAACGATTAATTCGTTGTTGTTTTAAAACCACTGATTAATCGTCAGTGGTTTTTTCTTAACTATCTACTTGGAACTATATAGAGCCGCAATTTGGTTGTGGAGTTGTGTAGTTAGGTAATCGCTTTATTTCAGCAGAAAGGTCATGAATTCGAGTACTGTGTGATGGATGAGTCGATAGCAATTCAGGTGGTTGATTTCCTCCTGAAGCTTTTGCCATGTTTTTCCAAAGATCAATACTTTGATTAGGATTAAACCCAGCTTTTGCCATTAAATCTATGCCCATAATATCAGCTTCTGACTCTTGTTCTCGGCCGTAAGGCAGCATTACGCCGTATTGAACCCCTAGCCCTAAAGCGCCCATGGTTAAATCATGATATTGAGAATATTCAGAGCCTTTTAAGGCAACACTTGATATTTGTAAGCCACTATTCACAATTTGGCTTCGAGACATACGTTCATTGCCATGGTGAGCAAGTACGTGAGCGACCTCGTGGCCAATCACCGTGGCTAATTGGTCGCTATTCTCAGCCACTTTTAATAGGCCTGTATAGACACCTATTTTTCCACCGGGAAGAGCAAAGGCATTGACTTGGTCGTTATCAAAAACAACGACTTCCCACTCTTTAAATGCGCTAGTTGTGCCAACTTGGCGAGTAATTGCACCAGCAATGCATTGAACGTAATTATTGATTTTTGTATTGGTGCTTATTTTTTCTTGCTGTTTTAATTGCTCAAAAGATTGAACGCCGAGCTGAGACATATCGGCATCTGAAAATAGGATTACTTGATTACGTCCTGTGGGTGAAGAGCTACAAGCACTGAGTAGGATAGATGCAAAGATTACGGGTGTGCTTTTTTTCATCGATAATGTCATTGTATATCCATATAGCGAATAAGTAATAGTGGGTATGGTATGCAGGTAGAGAGTTAATTTCAATAGCTTGAAAAATGAAGTTCTTAACTGTGTCGGTAGCATCGCTATGTTTTTAGTGTGTGGTGGCCTTGTTGGAGTATTAATCGGCTTTATGTTTTTTTGTTATAGTTATAAATGAGTTTTTATCACAAAATTAAAGTGTAATAAAAAACAGTCGATGTGTTAGGCATCGACTGTTGGTTTTTATGATAAGGCCTTAGTGTGGCATAAGATTAGTGTTTATGAGCTGTTTCATATAGCTCTGCGTCAACTTCTTCGCCTTTTTCTGGACGAGGAACAATCTCAAAGCTTTCGTCTGCATGAGTTAATGAGCCTGTCAGTTTTTGTAGTACCGACTTGTCACCTTTAATGCCTGCTTTTCCACTCTCTAATAATTCACTTAGTGTCGTTTTCTCTAGTAAAATTTGTGATACATCAGCTCGATTAATTAATAGTGTCGCATCAGCTTTCATCTCTTTATCAACTAAAATATTGTTTAAGTTACCGTTAGACATTTCTACAAAATAAGTCTCTTTGTTATCTGGTAATACTACGTTTAATGTAAATGGTGTATGCTGAGCTTTCATTGAATCCACTTGCACGGCTAGATAATCTAATAAATTTTCAACTGTCATGTTAGCTAATACATCTGGAGAGGCTGTTTTTGGTGTACCTGGTAATGTACCTACGCGTAATTCTTGAGCACCAGTAAGGTAAATGTTTCTCCAACCAGCCCCTTCTGATTGATAGCCTAGTTGCTCATAAGTATCAGCAAGTAATTTACGCGCCTCTACGTTTTTAGGCTCAACTTGAATCACTTTGTTTAGTGCTGTTGCAATAAAACGGTATTCGCCTTTTTCAAAATCAGCCTCTGCTTTCTCTAGGATTAATTCACTGCCGCCCATGTATTCTACAAATTTTGCTGATTCAGGTTTTACTGGTAGTGGGTTTAAATTTGCAGGGTTCATGTCAAAATACCCTAAGTACATATTATAAACCGCACGAGCATTGTGAGAGTAAGTCCCGTGGTAGCCATTGGTGTGCCACGTTTTTTGGATACTTTCTGGCATTACGGTATATATTTCATCGCCCATGTCTTGTAAAACTACACCGTCGTTTGCCAAGCGAAGTGTTTGGTTATGAGTGAAGCCATAAGCATCACGTTGCATTTTTAGGTAATCAGAGATTTCTTCTGTTCCCCAAACTGGCGCAGAGTGAGAGGCAAACAGTACGTCTGTTTTCGAACCCCAAGTTATTAGCATTTCATTGATTTTTTTAGACCACTTTAAACCATCACGAACTTTGGCACCACGGAGTGTATATAGATTATGCATACCTTGGTATGTTAATTCCCCCGTCCATAATGCGTTCATGCTTGGAATGTAAGTCACCATTTCTGACGCGGCTTCTGTACCAGAGGCATCCATAAATTGCATTTCTAAACCATCAATGTTCAGTGTTTCAATTTCTTCTTTATGGTTCAGTTCGTAATCTGGTAATACATAAGTAATAGCACCTTTTGATAGGCCTTTAGCTAACGCGGCATCAACAATTCCGTGCTCATGACGATTTAGTGTCGCACCGTATTGGTAAGCAGTACGACGAGACATGGCGTTGCCGGCTAATACGTTTTCATCAACAATTTCTTTGGTAATGAATTTTGAACCGTATACCTTCACATCAGGAAAGGCTTCTTTAATGGCTGCAGAGCCACCAAAGTGATCGGCATGTGAGTGAGAATAGATCATGGCAACAACAGGTAAATCACCACCTTCTGGCACATTTTCTTGGAAGAATTTTAATGATTGGCTCGCTGATTCACGTGTTAATAATACGTCATAGGCAATCCAACCATTATCACTACGAATGAAAGAGATTGAAGCTAAGTCAGTACCTCGTACTTGATATATTTTCCCTGGAACGACTTCATAAAGTCCTTCTGCCGCTTGGTTTAATACTGCCTGACGCCACAATGATGGGTTTACTGAATCTGGTGCATTATCTGCATTAGCTATAGAAGGGTCGATAAAGTCAAAGCTGTTACGGATAATATCCCCCGTCTTTTTATCGAAGGAAGCTATCAGACCTTTGTTATTATTTTCAAAGGCACGAGTATCAGCAAAGTTTAGTGTTTTAGCAAAGGCTTCATTGTTTTTAATGGTTGTTTTGGTGGCTGGTTTACCGCCTTGCTTACCTATTTCACTAAAGTGTTCATGGTCGTGTTCAGCTGCGATTGCACCTAAAGATATTGATGAGATAACAACGGCTAAAATAGTCTTTTTCATAAATCCACCTATTTAAGTAAATTAGATTTGAATAGTAAAATTGTGTGAGACATTAAATTCACGCTTTGCCTCAGTGCTGAAACCAATATTAGTGATCTCTATTCATTTTAAAAATAGAGAAAAAGATATACTTATTATTTACAATATAAATGTATTGGGTGATTTAATGAGTAGCAAACAGAGAGGAATGAATAATGCCAAAGCAAAAAGATTTTGATATGAACTTATTAAGGGTTTTTGTTTCAGTATGCCAAACAGGTTCATTCACCAAAGCTGCTGAAGAACTCGATTTAACTCAATCATCTGTGAGTAATGCCATTCGTCGCTTAAAAGCGTCTTTAGGTAGTGAGCTGTTTGTTCGTTCTGGTCGTGGCATTGAGATGACAAATTATGGAGAGAATCTGTTTAAGCAAGTAGAGCCTTCTGTTATGGCATTAGCTTGCGTCGTCGATGAAGGGGAGGGTTTTGATCCTAATATATCAAAGCGCTCATTTTCAATTTATGCATTAGAGTCCGTTTTACCAAAGCTACAGATCCGATTAAAAGCATTGCTTAAAGGAAGCAGTATAACGGTTACATTAAAAGAGTTACCAAGTAATGAAGAAGAGATCCTTGATGCTCTGATGCTAGAGAAAGTGGATTTAGTATTAGATGTAATGAAACCAAGACAATCATCATTGAGAAGTCTGGTGGTGTCAGAAGATAAAATCTGTTGTATTGCGCGATGTGATCATCCAAGAATAATGGGAAGTATTACTAGAGATATGTTTTTTGAAGAGCAGCATGCCTTTTTAAATATCCGTCGTTTTAAACAAACCATAACAGATTACTTAGCTGAAGAGGTGCTGCCAAATCGTAAAATGGGCAGTGAGCATACCTCTATGATGGGAATGATGGCGTGTGTTGCACAATCGGATTTTATTGGTATTAATTCGATACGTTTGATCTCTCAATATAAAGAGAGTTTTGGTTTACAATTATTGGATGTTCCTTTTCCTGTACGATCAACCAAAATACACATGCTTTGGCCAACTAAGTTTGAAAACAATAAAGCAAACCAATGGCTGCGACAATTAATTATCGCAGCCGAAAAGAATTAAGGGCTAAGGCACAAGCCATGCTGTTTTTTTAGATTTAGAAAGTAACCAACTTAAGCCAAGTGCGCCAGCACCACTAAGGACTACCCAAACAGGGATAACCCACATAGGGTTTTGTCCTTCGTACCATGCATAATTTTTCATTGGCCACAAGAATAGAGGATGGAGTAAGTAAATTCCTAAGCTGTAGGTACTGATAAATCCAACAATGGTTCGGGATTTATCAGACAGTGATTCTCCATAATAACGACAAACAAAAAACAGCATTCCAGCTGCAGCAACAGTATTAATAGTTTTGTAAGATAACCATCTGCCTACGGTATATTCTCCCAGTAATACACTTTGGGTTATCACCATATAAACAGTTGTTGCTAATGCAGTGATACCAATAAACAGTGCGATGATGGTGTTTGTTTTAGTTAATGAAACTCGTTGGTATAGTGCATAACCTAATAGTAAGTAACCACTATACAGCCAGATCTCAGTACTCCAGAATCCTTCAAATTTGACAAGAAAGAAACAGGTAGTGAGTAGCCATACTCCAATAACAGAGAAGAGAGCGGTGTTATCCATCTTTTGAACCATGACTCTAAAGAAAGGGATCACAATATATAAGGGAAGAAAGTAATAAAAGAACCCTAAATGGTAATAGGTGTATTCAAAAGGTAGGTCGATAAGTACCATTTTTGCTGATTCAAAATCATAACCCTGCGCGGTTAATCCTGAAAATAATGCATAAAATACCGACCAGAAAAGAAAAGGAACAAGTACTTTCCCGAGTCGTTTCTTTACATAATAAGGCGCATCAAACTCTCTTTTGTCACTGAGCATTAATGCCCCGGTGATCATAATAAACACCGGAACAGCCCAGCGGCTTAAACTGTTTACCGATACCGCAGTTGCCCACTGGTCAAAAGGAATTGAATTCAACTCATGTCGGTAGGGAGCTAATACGTGAATCGCGACGACTGCAATAGCTGCAATGCATCTCAGTAAATCAAAAAAGAAAATTCTTCCCATAATATGCACAGTGCTCCAAGATTTGCGTAATAAGTGATAACCAACAACCAATTTATAGTTATTTGTTATATATAAAAGCGGTCGCATTTGATATATAAGTTGTTTTTTATAAAAAATAGCCAGATATCATAAATCAACTAAAATTAAAGTCGAAAAATCATGTATTATTTATATGTATTATTAACATATAAAGGATTAAGTATGAAAGCGATAGTAGGGTTAATTTTATCATGCTCTGTGGTTTCTGTTGCTAGTCAAGCAGCAGAAGAGATTTCTGTCACGCCATATATTGTTGGTGGGGTTAGTGCAAATGTTGCTAATTACCCTTATATGGCCTCATTAATGTTTGAATATAAAACTCTACCTGGTGTTGTTTATCCATTTTGTGGTGGATCTGTTCTTGATGAGCGACATATTTTAACCGCAGCGCATTGTGTATATGATACTTTACCTTCTCAAGTTGCCAATATGAAAGTGGCGATCGAAGTTAATGATGGACAGGGTATGGCCGCAGCTCAAAAAGTAGCTGTAAAAAAGATTTATTATCCAGATAACTATAATAACTCTACCCTAATTAATGATGTAGCTGTCTTAGAATTGTCAGAATCACTACCTAATTATACTTATAAACACGCAGTTAAATTAGGAGATACGTCAGATCAAGACTATAGAATGCCAATGACGGAATTTACAGCTGTTGGTTATGGTCGTTTTAGTACCAGCAATGATAACAATGGTAAGAATAAAAGTGTTGAGTTTAGAGAAACTCAAGTTACTTATGTTAACCCAACAGATTGTAATTTTTGGGCTAATTATACGACATCGAATAAGCAAGTATGTGCAACGGGACGCTCGTTTGATAATAGTAATTTAGTGACAGCAACTTGTCAGGGGGACTCTGGTGGTCCGCTAATCTGGAATGGTTCCCAAATTGGAATCGTGAGTTTTGGTCCATTGATTTGTGGGGATGGCAGATTAAATAGCCAATCGGTCTTTACAGACGTAAGCCAGTATAAAGATTGGATTAGAAAAGCACAAAAAGGAGAGTTGTCTTCGGTCATTACCGTTACAGAAGATAGCTATAGTGAAAGCTCTGGAGGTTCAATTCCTCTAGGTATGATTTTTGTTCTTTCAATATTTGGATTTTACCGTAAGTATCATTAATTTATGTGAGTTAATGTAAAAAAGGGCATAACGTAATGTTATGCCCTTTTTCTTTCTTAAGTACTAAATAGCTTTAGGTATAGCTTAAGACTAAGCTATTCCAAGCTTTCTTTTGTTGCTCAAATTGCAGTTTTATCTGTTTATGTTGAACACGTAAAACAGCCAATTCATATTTCTTCGATAACGAATTTTTCTTATTATCAAGGAGCTGTTTTTTTGAATCGTAATACTCTGACATGCGTTCAATTAGCGCATCATACTCAGCTTCTAAATGTTCTTTTACGATGTGATAATTGTGTAATGTAGCAATTTTATCTTCCGCTTTTTTTCGCAGCATAAGCGCTTTAGCTTTCTCTATTTTAGCTTGAGGGCTAACTCGTAATTTAGTTGTTAAACCAAACCATGAGCAGCTTTTAATAAACCACTTTGTAGGATCATATTGCCACCAGTAAATACCATTACGGTAATCATTTTCAAAAATGTGGTGGTAATTATGGTACCCCTCACCAAAGGTAAATACAGCCAAAATGCCATTATCACGAGCGGTGTTTTTTTCAGTATAAGGCTGAGAACCCCAAATATGAGCAAGTGAGTTGATAAAGAAAGTCGTATGGTGACTTAATACTAAACGTACGGCACCGACCATAAGTAACATTCCGATAATGTCCCCGTAGATAACGCCAAGAAGCACTGGAATACCAATATTCATAAGAAGAGCAAGTGGTACATAGTGATTATGTTGCCACATAACTACATTGTCTTTTTGAAGGTCGCGGCAATTGCTATATTCATTACAGGCAGAGGATTGGTAGTGACGTAACATCCAACCAATATGAGAATACCAAAAGCCACGCTTTGCAGAGTATGGGTCTTTATCATTATTATCGACATGGCGATGGTGTACTCGATGATCGGAAGACCAATGTAATGCACTATTTTGTAAAGCGAAAGCGCCACCTAAAGCAAAAATAAAGCGTAAAGCAGGATGGGCGTTATAAGCCTTGTGCGACCAGAGACGATGGTAACCAGCTGTAATAGATAGATTACAAAAACTGAAAGCAAGAAGCAGCCATATCCAATGCTCAGCTCCTAAACCATGGTAATAGGCATAAAGAGGAGTCGCGACTAAAGCAAGTAATAGGCTTGAGGTAAATATAAATACATTTAACCAAATGATTGGTGGTTTTGATCCTTGATGCATAATAAACATTCCATTTAGGCGTACAGTTGTGCGCTAGAATAAGTTGTGTCGATATTTTAGTCAAGAAAAGGTGAAAGTAAATTTGTAACAAATGTGATGAAATGAGAAGGATCTTATAGATTATAGTAGTGTAATTACAACTGCTGCGGCTTTATGGGTAATAATGAACTGATAATTATAGGGGGCTAGGGTATAGCATAATAGTGTTGCTATTAAAGATGAGAAGAGTTATTTGAAGAAGTTAAAATAGATTTGATATAATGTCAGGCATATACAATTGAGATAAAAGTAGAACAACGATGAAACTTAGTTTTTCAGAAGGCGACATTATAACTAATCAATATGAATTAGTCGTACGGCTTAAGAATACATCTAAAACAATGTTGCAAGCAGAGGTAGATGGGTTAACTCTTATTGGGGGCGCAAATGTGCTCAGTGCTGTAGGTAGTGGGCTTAAATGGTCGATTAAACTTGATAATGCAGAGCAATTGGAGTTACTTTCAAAAGAGATAGGGGTTGCGATTGAGTTTTACTAATCGTAACCTATATATCTACCAATGCTCCTAATTAGGCAGAACAATTTGATCTTTACCTTGTTGTTTTGCCTGATACATATTGCTGTCTGCAGTTTGAATTAATACTTCTAAATTGCACTGTTTTGCTTGGCATAGACTGATACCAATACTGACAGTGACTGTATGCTCTTTATTTGAAAACTTATACGGTTCTTGTTTACAAGTATGTAAAATCTGTTCGGCAATCTCATTTGTTTGTTCAAGGTTTTTATCTGGAAGGAAAATAATAAATTCTTCACCTCCCCACCGTCCAACAAAGCCTTGATTATCGATGATAGATTTACATTGCAGCGCGAAGCGTTTAATGACTTCATCCCCAGCAGAATGACCAAATTGATCATTAATACACTTAAAATTATCAATATCGATTAGGAGACAAGTTTGAGAAGGACAAGTATTCTTACTTGTTTGTTGATTTAATTTTTCGGTTATTGCACGACGGTTTAGTAACCCGGTTAAATCATCATGAGAGGCTTGGTATTTTATTTGTTGTTCTAGTTGATATTTTTCAGTGACATCAATTACTGAGCTTTGAACGGCAGGTTTATCATCCCAGATTATTGCGCTTTCATAGATCTGAAAATAACGATGTTTACCATCGAGTCGAATATTTTCTACAATATTATTTATTGTTTTGTTTTCTTCTGAGATTAACTCTTGATAGATTGCTTTCGCATTATTTCGATTTGATTCAGGAATAAGACACTCTAAGGATGGCATGCTCATTACTTGAGCAACGGATTTAGCTCCAATTGCGCGAACATATGAAGGGTTTACCATTAATGGAACAAAATTACGGTGTACTATGATCCCTTGAAGTGAATTCCAGATAAGATCTTTGTATTTTTGTTCTTGCTCTAAGATACGCTGATTGGTTTGGTCTATCATTGACATATCGATCACGGTAATTTGAAGAGCTAGTTCACCTTCCCAATCAATGACATGATCAACCGTTAAGACTGAGAATATTTGGCCTTGTTTATTTTGATTTACATAAGAGCGTACTTTAGGCTGTTCTTTACCTGAAATAACATCATGGTAAGCTTGCTGAGCAGTATTATGAAATTTAGGATCAATGATTTCAAATAGAGAACTAAGATTCATTACTTCATCAGTAGATTTGAAGCCAAACATTTGAGCATATTTTTCATCTACATAAAGAGGGAGAAAATTACGATGGATTACCACACCATAGGTGGAGTCGATATGGATGGCTTTCATTACGTATCCTAGCTCATATATATGTATAGCTCCATGTTATACTTTCGTTAAAGATAAATAAACCCACATGATAGAAATAAACAGTGAATCGCATTATTTTTCCTTCCATTTTCGGTAAGATCTTTCTGTACGATTTTATGCTTGTTATGATTAATGCATTATATATGATAGCCAGTTTATGGTGAGAGGTAAGAGTGACAAAGGGGACAACGAATAAAGCGATGATGACTAAGCAGAAAATTATAGATACTGCTTTTGATATCACTATTAAGAATGGCTTTGATACAGCTACATTTACATATATAGCAAAAACGGCGGGTATCTCTAAATCAGGTATTAATGCTCATTTTGACAGAAAATCGGATATTGCTGCAGAATTAGCTCCTATTTATGAGAGTATAATTAAAGAGCCTCTGAGGTTTGGTTCACCTGAAGAGTTCTATGAGTCTTGGATACATGCTTTTGAGAGTAATGATAAATTTAGATCAGCAGTATTAACTGCAGGACCAATCATTCCAAAATTGGATGGTATTAAAGGATTGTTTGATATCATTAAGGGTAATGAGGAAGAAATTCAAAAGTGTGTTTATATGTGTATCGGCTATTCAGTTATTCACTCATCGTAGGCGAGCAGTATAGATTACGCCAGTCAGTTAGTCTGACTGGCTTTCTTGTTAATTTGAAATAAAATATAAATGTTCTTGGGTTTTTGGATTGCATTTAATATCGCAATACTTGTCTTTCATTTTTAATATTTCATCTATAGATCTAATGAATGCATCAACGACCTTAGGGTCAAAATGGACACCTGATTCTGATTTAATAAGCTCAATGGCTTTCTTATCACTCCATGCATTTTTATAGGGTCTTTCTGTTGTTAGCGCATCGTACACGTCTGCAATAGCGATAATCCTTGCTGAAAGTGGTATATCTTCTTTGGCTAGGTTATATGGGTAGCCTGAGCCATCCCATTTTTCATGATGAGCGATAGATATCTCTTTGGCCATAATTAGTAAAGGGTCGCTGTGATCACCAATTATTTTTGCTCCGAATATTGGGTGTTCTTTCATTATTATCCATTCCGACTCAGTCAACTTACCTGGTTTATGCAATATTTTGTCTGGAATACCAATCTTACCGATATCGTGCATAGGGGCTGCAGTAAATAAGTCCTTACACCATATATCAGTACATCCGTAGTTTTTGGCAACTATCTTTGCGTAATGGCTCATTCTGATGACGTGCATACCAGTATCGTTATCTTTAAATTCAGCGGCATTACCGAGTCTTTCTATCAGGCTCCTGTTGAGCTCTGATTGTTTGTTCGTTACCTTTCTAACTATTATTAAAGTGAAACCTATACACAGAATGACAAAAATACTCATTCCTGAAGTAATGAGTATTAAGGCTTCTTTGAAGTCATTATGTTCCGTAAGAGCTTCATCTACATTAATCTTCGCTATGAAGTTAGCTTTGAATGCATTTTGCCAACTGGTTACTGCAAATACTTCATTTCCTAAGTAATCAGTAGTTATCTCCATTTTACCTACATCGCCATTATTTGGAGGGCTAGTGAACGTGATTATGCCGCTCTTTTTATTACCGAGACAATTTCCACTTTTACATCGCGATATAATTACGCCATCATGATCAACTGCAATCATTTCACCGGTTTTCTGAAAGTATTTTTTGTAGCTATCGGGAAAGAACAATTCATCAGTGATTATTTCACTAATGATTACGCCATAAATTTCATCGGTTTTGCCATTTACTATTGGTGTAGAGAAGAATAGATTCCCTTTGTATCCTTGATCTGCATGATCAAAATATGCACCAATAGAGAATATTGAAGATCGGCCTTTAAGTGCATTCAAAAAATGTGGATAAACATCTTCGTTGAATTCTCTATATCCGATATTTTTACCATAACTCGCTAATTTTGCTCCTTTTGTTGTGAGGATAGCAAAAGCATTGGTTTTTCCTACATGAAGAGTTTCGTATTTTTTGAATACCTCAATAAGTCTATTTTTTGTCTTTAATACCTCCTCAGTAATTGGATTATTTCTAGTTATGATAAGGCTTTCAAATATATCGATAAACTCGGGGGTTGATGTGATATAAGCATGTGTTATTTTCATTATGTTTAGTTTCTCTTTAACATCATCCTTGTAGCTGTGGATCACCTTGATTAAGTCGCTTTCTGTCCTATTAAGTGCGTATCTCTCACTAGACTCAATGAGCAGAAAGCATACGAACATGGCAATTAAAATGAAAGATGCTATCGATAATAAAAAGGAGTAGAGAAATTTGTTTGAATTGATCCTGAGGTTAGATAGTTTTGAGTCTGCTATTTTTGATGCAATACTGAAACTTACCCACAGCAGTAGGATCACTAAAATAAAAATGGTGCCGTAGTACCATATGTTGAATCTATCTTTATTGTTAAACACTTCATCATTAATAAATACATAGATAGAACCAACTACAAGCCCGTCATAAACGATATTTGATTCACCATGCTCTGAGTAGGATTCAAGATTATCATTGGTACCTGAGTCAAATGTGCCTCCAATATGATTTCTTGAATAAGTAAGAAAGTTCTTTCCACTAACCGCATCTTTTATGATAAGTCTGTTTATTGACTGCTCATGTTCAATAATTGATTTTATTGTTTTTTTTAGGTTTTTTTCATCAAGGTTATAGAGGTGGTACGCGATTAGGTCTGAAATTTTCACAGCAGTTAATTCTGCAGTGGTTTGTTTAATTTCTGGACTTTTAACGTCTTGCTTCACGGTAAGGAAAATTAAATAAGCGATCAAAATGATTGAAAGGATAGCGACTTGATATGTACTCTTTATTGTTGTCATAGATCTTCTCCATATTTTTGATATTTATTAAAGAGATCTTCAATGTAGCCATCGTCTACTAATTGCTGAATAGTTTGATTAATTTTTGGCAATAGATTTGCATTTTTCTTGGTTAGTCTAAGCGTAAGATCAAATTGTTTGATTGTTGGTGTTATCCCTATCACATCTCTATTGATATTTGCTGAGTTGGTAATATCTAAAGGCATAAGCATATAGTCACATCTACCCATATCTACCATTTTTGCTGAGTTTACTTCTGTGGTGATATCTTTGTCGATATTGCTTATATTCACATCGTGAAAGCCAAGTACTGAGCATGATGTTAGGTGACTAAAGTCGCTTTCTTTACTTGGTGGTATATCAAAAAGAGATTTTCGATATATGATAACTTCGGACGATTTAAATAATGGAATACTATATATGCTGTTTTTTATTTCTAGTTCTTCAGTTCTCCACTCTTTTGCGATGCCAGGTTCTACATCCACCTTTTGGTATTTCATTAGGTGTCTAACTCGTAATTGTGGAAAAAATTTAAATTTAAATTCTATGTCGTTCATTTCTCCAATCTGGTTTAATAATTCAATATAGACCCCATTTTCAGGAGACCCACGTTGTGGTTGGATGAAATATGGGTAACGGTCTTCGTTTATTAATGCGACATCAAGAACAACTCTTTCTCTTGCTATGGTTATTGATGACATGATAAGGGAAATGGCTAGCACCATTGCATTTATTCTCGATTTCACTATGTAAGCCTTTCTCTTTTTATTTTTATGGGTTTAAAATTTATGTTTCACTCTGTATCCCAATCAATTGAAATACTAGGTTTTATTTCTATAAATATTAATCAATGTAGTTGAATTCCTGGTATATCTAATTTGCATTCCATCCCTTAATTAAAATTTTCTATTTAACGTTCTCTTGCTATTTATTTCTCCATTGACGGTGATTTATTACAATATAAAAAATAAATTTGACGGATAGTAAATTAGAGGTTTATTATTCTCACCAATAAAAGGTCGACGTCCTTTTTTTATTGTAACACCTTATCACCGGTGATGGGAACATTGAATGGGAAATGAAGTGTAGAACGACACTAATTCATAGCCTAGTAGTATGTGGAGTCGCAGTATACATTGGTTATATATCGAACAATCAAAATAATAACATAGGAAATTAAATGGATAGCATCATTACAACCTTGCTTGATGGCAGTACTAATCGTTACTTGTATAGCTCTTACGGAACGGTTCGTATTGTAAATAGCGGAAAAAATATCGAGATTCATATGTATAAAGCGCTTGGTGCAAAGCAAACAGTAATACTAAATATTGGTAAGGAAGCGATAATTACGACTGGGATTATTAATCATTTATTGATTAACGCTAAATCTGACTCTAGTGGTGATTTTAGACTTGTTCACCAAGCGTTAAGTGAGATTGTGAATTATTAGATAATAAATGTTTAAACTGACATTAAAAATTAAACGTAGCAATGTACAGATACAGTAAGAGGATAGTGTGAAAAATAAAGGTTTTACATTAATAGAACTAGTGGTTGTTATTGTTATGCTTGGTGTTTTATCAGTAATTGCAGCACCTCGTTTTCTTAACCTACAAGACGATGCTAAAACATCGGTAATTAAAGGAATTAAAAGCTCAATAGATAGCGCACTGAACATTGCTTATGGAAAGCTGGCAATTGAAGGGTTAGAGAGCGAGGCTCTTCTATTACCAGGAGAAGTGCCAATTGATGGATGCGGACAGTGTTTATTTTCTTATGGATATCCTAAACGAGATTTTGACACATTTTATGCACTAGTTAATGGAGTTGGGGAAGGGGAAGATATCCAGTTAGCTTATACGATAGAGGCAACATCAGCTCCTACATTATTTTTTACATTTTCTGATAATATCATCGATGATTCTGGGTTTCCGACAATAAAAAATGATTCATGTTATGTGAAATATGAAGCAGTCGTAGTGAATGCTGGTGATGATGAGAAATCAAGTGATTATGTATTAACTGTCAAAAAATGCTAAAAAAGTAAGCACATAAAAACCAGACTTTTAATTATATATTTGTCTGGTTTTTTAAGATAAAACCCCGCGATAAAATTCATATACATTGGTTTGAGTATGTTTTCTCTTCTTGGCATCATACATGGCTAGGTCAGCCGCAGCGATTAAATTTTTTGAGGAATTAATCTCACTATTATTAATAGCGATGCCAGAAGAACATCCAACGGTAATTATTTTTTCTTCGATTTTCATTGGCTCACTTATCATAGTCATAATACGTACTAAAGCAGACACAATGTCAGATTCGTTTGTACAGCCATCAAGTATTAAACCAAATTCATCACCACCTAATCTAGCAAATGTATCGCCTTTTTTAATTGCTTTTGGAATTCGGCTCGCAATGATTTTAAGGAGTTGATCACCTGCATCATGGCCCAAGGTATCGTTAACCTCTTTGAACCCATTCAGATCAATAAAGCAAAAAGCGATGTTATTACCACGAGCAATCTTTGTTTTTAATACGCTCATACAATACTTTCGATTTTTAAGACCAGTTAGGTAATCAGTTTCTAAAATTTTAGATTTAGCTCTCAGACTTTTAGACATATAGGTAAGAGCTGGCATAGTAATAGTCGCAGCAATAAGAGCGATATAGATGTAGTAGAGAAGGTCTTGCCTATCATCCTTAATTTTATTTACAAACTCAGTTAAATCATATCCTTTAAATTCATAAAGTACCATGTCATCGTACGTGTCTTTAATTTTTCGTACTGTTACTAAAGTTGAAGGAAGATTACTTTCCCAGTTATCATTGGATAAAAGTAGCTCGTAATTATTATCAAGATTAATTATATGTCCATCAAGGTATCTATTTACGTAGCCTTGTATATTTTTGAAGACATTTGTGTCAGTGGCTAAAAACTCATAATTTACAATCAGATAATCAATTCTATCTAAGATTTTTTGTTGTGAACTGTGACCGTTATGTATAGCGCTCATAATTTCTAACTCTAAGAGTTGAACTTCACGACCAAAGCGCCAAGAGGCCCAATAAGATGCTTTTATTAGTTCGATATATTTAACGGTTTCACGATCATACTCTGCGTGGTCTTGTTTTATTTTATTAACGGTAAGAAAGACGACTATTAATAAAACTAAAAAAGCAATTATCCATTTTATTTTATCGTAAAGTAATATTTTCATTGTTCTACTCATAAACTGTAATTTCAGTAGCGAACCAAACCAAGTGATAGCTTAATGAAAGCTCTGACATTTCTTCTTCACTAAGTTTGCTTAAATCACTAATTATTAGTATAGGGCCTTTTTTTCTTATTGATATGTCACGGCCATTAGCCTGGTAAGCTAAAAAAAATGCTTCTTTTTCTAATGAGTCACCAGTTATTTTTGCTTTATAACCGTTAGCAGCACTTACTTCTATATAATTAATCTTCGAAATTATTTCTTGGTTATTAAGTAAATCATAGAGGTAAACACCATTATATTTAATGAGTTTACGTTCCCAAGGGAGTGGTGTTGTAAGCATTGTTGGGGCGACGTTTTTAAGTTCTTTCATCGTATAAGAATAGCTTACATCCCTAGATGGAAAGTTAACTTTCATTGCCGCTTTAGTATCGGTACTCGCAAAAGAAAGCGATTGAAAGCTAGATATTATGAGAATTAGTAGGGTTTTTATAATGTTAATGGATGCTGTCCTTTTTTTGCTTGCGAATAAATAAAAATAAGAGTTTTTCTCTTGTAAATATTGATTATAACGCAGTTCTAATCAATATTTAAGCTCGTGGTCATTCTTTATACAAATTTCAGTAATTCTCTAGTCATTATTACTGGTTAAATCACATAATAGCTTCGTTAAAAATTATTTAAGTAGAATAACTACTTAAATAATTTTTGCTTTGCTCTTAAGTGGTTTTCCTGCGTAATAAATAGACCATTTAATTAATGGCAATGGTATTATAAGGCTAAATTAATGCAGAATAATGACTTACTTAAATTCGAAGTGCATGAAATCCATATCCAAAAGAATACAAAAAAGCCTCGTCATTTCTGACAAGGCTTCGTTGATGTTGGCGGAGCGGACGGGACTCGAACCCGCGACCCCCGGCGTGACAGGCCGGTATTCTAACCAACTGAACTACCGCTCCAATTTTTAAAACCCAGACTCTATCTGAATTTTCAAAAGTGGTGGAGGGATAGGGATTTGAACCCTAGAACCGCTATTAACGGTTGCCGGTTTTCAAGACCGGTGCTTTCGACCACTCAGCCATCCCTCCAGTGCGGTGAATAATAGTCAGCTTTGATTTTTATGTAAAGCCTTTTTTGAAAAAAAGAACTTAACTGTATAAAAAATAAACGTTATTCTGCATTTTTCTCTACATCGACTAAGTAATCACCTTCTAACCAATTACGGCCAATCAAAAGTTTATAATCTAACTTACTTCTATCGCGCAGGTTTACTGCTATTTTTTTATTTTTTCCATCAAATTCTAAATGCATCCGAACGGCATAGCGACGTTCAACGCCTTGAGCATTACGGATTTTACTCACTCTAATAATACGACCAGTATGCTCAGACGCTTCACCTTCTTCATTGTAAGTAGTGAACTTAACAGTATCACCTAAATGATCACGCATATCTTCGCTTTCATCTTTTTTCCCAAGAATTTCAATATTCGTTGCGTGGATTGACGTAGTCGCAGCACCCGTATCAATACGAGCTTCGTAATTAGAGTCTAATTCTTTTACATGGATGGTTTCAATTTGACCTACGATGGTTTTATTAAAGCATGATTCTGCAGCAAAACTGGAAGTAGAAAGTAACAATAAGCATGTAGAGAGGATAAGTTTTTTCATGGATGCCTTTTATTGTAAGTTTGATGAAATGATAAAGTAGCTATAAATAATAGACGTTTAAATCTGAATTGAGTTCAATGGTATGTAAAGAATAGGACAGATTTATGCAAAAAATGAAATAAACAGCGGTATCCGTAATGGATTACCGCTGTAATATGGGGATTAAGCGTTTTGAGTTCTATTTTTCATAATAGAACCAATGATCGCTAATGTAATAATACCGACGATGGTTAATAATGAAATAACAGTAGGAACTTCATAAGCAGTACCAACCAAGAACATCTTAATACCGATGAAGCTTAGGATAAATGCTAAAGCAGGTTGTAAGTAACAGAACTTATCTAACATGCCTTGAAGAACAAAATACAAAGAGCGCAAACCCAATAATGCAAATACATTCGCTGCAAACACTAAGAAAGGTTCTTGAGTGATAGCAAATATTGCAGGAATTGAATCTAATGCAAACATAATGTCAGTAAACATAATAACAATAACGACTAACAGTAGTGGCGTTGCAATTCGTTTTCCGTTTATTTTTGTAAGTAACTTATGGCCATCGTACTTGTCATCAAATGGAATGTATTTTTTCGCAAACATTACCAATTTTGATGATGAGAAATCACTGTTCTCTTCAGTATTCGCAAACCACAGTTTTACACCCGTGATGATTAAGAACACGGCGAAAATGTATAATATCCAGTGGTACTGAGCGAGTAAACCAGCGCCTACAAAAATCATAACAGCACGTAATGCAAGTGCACCAATGATGCCCCACAATAGAATTCGTGGTCTGCTTGATTCAGGAACAGCAAATTGACTAAAGATTAATGCAAAGACGAATAGATTATCTACGCTAAGCATCTTTTCAAGTAAGTAACCCGTAATGAAAGCGATACTAGCGTCTTTCGCTGAATAGCTGCTTTCTGGTGCCATTAATGGCCAGTAAACATAAAGAGCTGCACAGAAAATGAAAGCAAGCACGAACCAGAAAAGTGACCACACTAAAGCTTTTTTTAAGCTAGGAGCTTCTTTTCTTGTTTGAAACATATCTAGAGCGAACAGAGCGAGAACAACGAAACCAAAGAGTTCCCAAGTTAACGGTGACATAATAATTCCTTACAAGTAGGTGAAAGGAGTCCCGCTAAAATGAGTGAGTAAACCTTCCACCATAAACAATAAAATTAACGTTATGGTATTTGGTCTTGTCAAAGTGATTGGCATTCATTTGCCCACTTACAGATACCGGAAGTCAGATACATGATTAGTACTTACTTCGGGATGACGATATCTGAACAAGATTAAGTATTAAACCTTGTGACTACTCCCCAAGATCTGGATAGTAATCCTGAATCTTGAATTATTCAAATAAAAAATAACGTATATTAAATTATTTTATAAAGCATTTGGTAAATGCTTGAAATTTTTGAAGATGGGTCACAAAGAAAGTTCTCATGTTTTTAACTAAAAGGCCGATAATAGAGGTGATATTAAAAATATAGAATAATGGTGTAGCATGAATTGGATTCAAATCTCTGTCGTTGGGCTTGTTGTTTTGCTCGTGTTGGTGTGTATAAATTTCTTTTTTGCGAATGGCAAACAAAAGAAAATCGAAAAACAAAAAGAAAGAGACGAAAGCTCTTATCGTAGAGCATTAGCAGAGGCGCGCGCAGCTGAACGTCAAGAGAGAGTTTACAAAGCTCAAACTGGACATGTATCAACTCAATTATTTTTAGCAAAAGAAGCTGAAATGAACAATTTTGAAGAAGCCTTACATTGGTATGAAATGGCTGCAAAATTAGATAACAATATTGCAATACGATCAATGATCAGGTTATGTGATAGTCGACGTGAAGAACCAGAGTTACGAGAAAAATCGTTATTTTGGAGTAAAGTTGCAGCGGCACAAGAAGGTGGGCCAGAGGACAAACTATCTTTAGGCATTGCTTTTTTACAAGGAAATGGTGTTGAAGCGAATATTGAAAAAGGGATTAGTTTAATTACAGAAGCTGCTGAACTTGATCACGTTCCTGCTCAATTATTTATTGCAGATTGGTATGTTGCTGAATCTAACCCTCAACCTAATGCTAAATTAGCGGCGGAATGGAATCTACGAGCAGCAACGCTTGATAATGTTGAAGCACAAATACGAATTGGTAAACAATATGCCGAGGGACGAGGTGTCTCTGTTGACCCTAAAAAAGCAACGTACTGGTTAGAAGTAGCAGCTGAAACTGGTGATGCAAAAGCGCAGTATTTTGCAGGTGAAATGGGAGCAGATACCAATGAAAAAGGTAACTCTATTGCTTATATCTGGTTATGGATTGCCGCTAAAAATGGTATAGAGGCAGCTATTCATCGTCGAGACCATGTTGGTCATCTTGTTGGTGTTGATGCGGTTATCGGATTACAAGGTATGGCTAAACCTTTATATGAAAAAATGATGAAAGGGAAACTAAAAAAGCACGCTGTCATTAAATCACTTGATAAACTGTATCAACGTGAAAGTTACTTCCCTAGTGATAATGAATTCCTTGTTGGTGAGGGAAAAAGTAAAGTTGATGAGACTGACAAGACAGAAACAAATACGAAAAAAGAAGTAAAGCCTGGTAGCGAAAAAAAAGATGAAGAAAAAGACAAGGTAGATTTTAGTCAAACTAAAATGGACAGTGGCTCTAAATTTTAGACCTTTTCTTTATTTATATTAAAGGGGTTTAATTTATATAAAGGAGCACAATTTTGTGCTCCTTTTTTATTTACAGATTTACTTCAAAAAGGATGGGGCAATGATCAGAAAGTTGATATTTTTTCACATCAGTCTGATTGAAAGATTGCTGACTGATGGTAAATATATTTTCTGAGATATTAGTTAGACCATGATCAATCAATCGAGTGAAAGTCGTATATTTAGGCCAACCCCGCTTCCATTGCTTAACGGTGCAGCTTCCTTTTGTCTCTTTAGTTAATAGCTTTGGTGTATTTGTTGTTTTCTCTTCTAATTGTTTCCATAGCCAACTTCTAGGATGTGCAAGCGTATGATTAAAATCACCTAGAATCATATAAATTTCATTATTTTCTTCTCTTATATTTATCCACTCAGTTAGTTCATTTGTTTGCTGCTCTAGCGTAGAACATGCGTAATTATTTTTTTGTTGTCCCAAGCATCCAGATTTTAAATGCACAGAAAGAAGATGGACTGGCTGCTCATTAACCGTGGTAATCACATAAGTTGCATAGCGCAATTTACTGCTTTTTTTGTTAGGTAAAAGTGAAAAATCATTAGGGTCTATAGTAGAAATAGAGTCGTGAATCGCAAATCCAGTGTATTGATTAATGTCATCAAATTGCTTTTTTGGGTTAGAAGTTCTATCTGAGATAAATATCTGATAATCAGCCCCAACTATTTTTTGTATTGCTTCTATAGAGTCAACCTCTTGAAAAGCTAAAATTTGGCTATTAGATTGAGAAAAATAGTTATTTAGCTGTGAGAAATCTTGTTCACTTCTTTCTGACGAAGGAAATTTTTCAGAAGGATTAAGAGTTAACCATTCTAAATTCCAGGTTGATAAAGTGACAGCTTGGCTAGTAAATGAGCTAAATAAAAGAATAAAAAAGCATAGTGAATAGGTAATTCGTTGATTCATAAGTCCTCCAGAAATCGCAAGCATTTTAATGAAATTTTTATTATATAGCACCCAAAAAAGTGTTTCATTTTCATACATTGCATTGAGTTTGAGAACCAGATAAAAGCAGTGGTGAAACTAAAAACACCCTCAGAAATACCTTGATCTAGATCAAAGTATTTTATCGTCAGATAGAGCTTAATACACCACATCTTGTGTTAGCCAGTCTAATACCCCCACTATTTAGTATTTGGAGCCATTGTGAATATAACTGTAATCAAGCGAGATGGAAGTCGCGCCATTTATAAGAATTCTCGTATTATTGATGCAATTAAAGGTGCCGCAGAGCAAGTGACACCTGAGGTTGAGAGTTATGCACAATTAGTGGCTCATGCTGTTGAAGTGGCTTTAAAAGGCCAAAAAGAAGTGGGTATTCGTCAGATCCAAGAACTGATTGAAAATGAATTAATGCAAGGGCCACATAAAGTGCTCGCGCGTGCTTATATTGAATATCGTCATGATCGTGATATCGCTCGTGAGAAAATCAGTGTACTAAATAAAGAAATTAGTGGTCTGATTGAGCAAAGCAATGCTGAATTGCTTAATGAAAACGCGAATAAAGACGGTAAAGTTATCCCAACACAGCGTGATTTACTTGCTGGTATTGTGGCAAAACATTATGCAACGCGTCATATTTTGCCTCGTGATATTGTTCAAGCACATGAGCGTGGAGAGATCCATTACCATGATTTAGATTACGCACCGTTTTTCCCAATGTTCAACTGTATGCTGATTGATTTAAAAGGCATGTTAACAGGTGGCTTTAAAATGGGTAATGCCGAAATCGATACGCCAAAATCGATTGCGACAGCAACAGCAGTAACAGCACAAATTATTGCACAAGTAGCAAGCCATATTTACGGTGGTACAACTATCAACCGCATTGATGAAATTCTTGCGCCATACGTAACCGTTAGTTATGAAAAAGCAAAAAAATTAGCTGAGAAATGGAATATTGCAGATGCTGAAGCATTTGCTCAAGCACAAACAGAAAAAGAGTGTTACGACGCTTTTCAATCTCTTGAGTACGAAGTAAATACACTCCACACAGCTAACGGCCAAACGCCATTTGTTACTTTTGGTTTTGGTTTAGGTACAACGTGGGAATCTAAACTGATCCAACGCTCTATTTTAGCTAATCGTATTGCTGGCTTAGGTAAAAATCGTAAAACAGCGGTATTCCCTAAATTAGTCTTCGCTATTCGTGATGGTTTGAATCATAAGAAATCAGATCCACACTACGATATTAAAGAACTTGCGCTTGAATGTGCATCAAAACGTATGTACCCAGATATTCTTAACTACGATAAAGTGGTTGAAGTGACTGGTTCATTTAAAACTCCAATGGGTTGCCGCAGTTTCTTAGATGTTTATGAAGAAAATGGCGAACAAATCCATGATGGTCGTAACAACATTGGTGTGATCAGCTTAAACCTTCCTCGTGTAGCGATTGAAGCAAAAGGTGATGTTACTGCATTCTATAAATTGCTTGATGAGCGTCTACTTCTTTGTCGTCGTGCATTAGAAACACGTATTTCTCGTCTTGAAGGTGTGAAAGCTCGAGTTGCTCCTATTCTTTATATGGAAGGTGCATGTGGTGTTCGTTTGAAGCCAGATGATGACATCATCAACATCTTTAAAAATGGTCGTGCTTCTGTATCTCTAGGCTACATTGGTGTGCATGAAACGATTGAAGCATTGTTCGGTAGTGATGATCACTTATATGATAATGCTGAACTTCAAGCTAAAGCATTAGAGATCATTCAATACCTAAAAGATGCAGTAGAGATTTGGACAAAAGAAACTGGTTTTGGTTTTAGTCTTTATGGAACGCCAAGTGAAAACTTATGTTCTCGCTTCTGTAAACTTGATAACACCCAATTTGGTGTGATTGATAAAGTGACAGACAAAGGCTACTACACGAATAGCTTCCATTTGGATGTACAAAAAACTGTAAACCCATACGACAAAATTGATTTTGAAATGCCATACCCAGAAATCTCAAGTGGTGGTTTCATTTGTTACGGTGAATTCCCTAACATGCAACGCAATATTGAAGCGTTAGAAAACGTATGGGATTACAGCTACAGCCGCGTGCCTTATTACGGAACAAATACACCAATTGATGAGTGTTATGAGTGTGGTTACACCGGTGAGTTTGAGTGTACAAGCAAAGGCTTTACATGCCCTAAATGTGGTAACCACGACTCAACTAAAGTATCGGTAACACGTCGTGTTTGTGGTTACTTAGGCAGCCCAGATGCGCGCCCATTTAACTTTGGTAAGCAAGAAGAAGTCCAACGCCGAGTGAAGCATTTATAATGAATTATCACGTCTATCATTCGATTGATGTGATTAACGGACCGGGTACGCGTTGTACCCTGTTTGTTGCTGGTTGTGAGCACAACTGCAAAGGGTGCTACAACAAAGCCACATTAAATCCAAATTCAGGACATCCTTTCTGTCAGCAGTTAGAAGATAAGATTATTGCTGATTTGAACGATACGCGTATTTATCGTCGAGGTTTGTCGTTATCTGGTGGTGATCCCCTGCACCCAATGAATTGTGCAGCAGTACTTAAATTAGTCAAACGAGTTAAGTCTGAATGTGAAAATAAAGACATTTGGATGTGGACAGGTTACGAATTAAACGAGCTTAACGAGACACAAAAAGAGATAGTGGCTCTGATTGATACACTCATTGATGGTCGTTTTGAGCAAGATAAAGCCGATCCGTCATTGGAGTGGCGTGGTTCGAGCAATCAAATTATTCATACAATTAATGTATTGTAAGAAAAATGTGAAAAATTAAACAATAAACCGTGATATTTTCCTATCTGGATGGTAATTTAAATACATTACAGATCATAAGGATATGAAAATATGCTGCAAAATATAGCGACCCCTGCTAAAGATCCCATTCTTTCTCTTTCTATTGAATACCGTGCTGACGATCGTGACAACAAAGTCGATCTCGGCATTGGTGTTTACCGCAATGACCAAGGTCAAACTCCAATCATGCAAGCGGTTAGTGATTCAGCAAAAGCTATCGCCGCTGAGCAAACCACAAAAGCCTATGTTGGTCTTGCTGGTTGTGAAGTGTTTAACCAAAGCATGGTTGATTTACTGCTACGTGACACCTCTGCTTACGAGCGTGTTTCTGCCATTCAAACCCCAGGGGCGAGTGGCGCATTACGTATGCTTGCTGATCTGATTAAATCAACAGAGCCTGATGCAACGGTTTGGATAAGTAACCCAAGCTATATTAACCATCAACCAGTCATGGAAGCTGCTGGTTTAAAGGTTAAGCACTATAATTATTTTAATCCTGTAACGAAACAAGTGGATAGTGCAGCGATGATGGCTGATCTTGCAAAAGCTGGCCCTAAAGACATTATTTTACTTCACGGTTGTTGTCATAACCCTACGGGTGCTGATATTCGCCTTGCTGATTGGATTGCGATTACTGAATTGGCACTAAAGAATGGTTTTATCCCGTTTGTAGATATTGCCTACCAAGGTTTTGGGGATGGATTAGAAGCCGATGCAGCAGGTCTGCGTTTTATGGCTGATCGCGTACCTCAAATGTTTATTGCCACATCATGTTCGAAAAACTTTGGTTTGTACCGTGAACGTACTGGTGCAGCGATGGTGATTGCTGCCAATATTGACATAGCGATGAACGCGAAAGCTAAATTATTGCAAATGGCACGAGCAACCTACACCATGCCACCCGATCACGGTGCGGCTATTGTAGGTCGGATCTTAAATGATGAAGCATTAACGTTATCATGGCGCACAGAGCTAGATGCGATGCAAAAACGGCTATTAAGCCTGCGTACTGATCTTTGTGCGGCATTGCGTGATGAAACGCAATCAACAGACTTTGATTTTATTGAACAACATAAAGGTATGTTCTCTGTCATTGGCTTTACTCCTAAGCAGATGGCAAGTTTAAAATCTGAACATGGTATTTATGCGGTAGGGGATGGTCGTATTAATATTGCAGGTATGCAAAAGCAGCATATTGATTATATTGCAAAATCTGTAGCCTCTGTTGCAAATAAGTAGCAGATTTTTTTGAGGTTCTTACTATAATAATAGAATGAATTATTATGAATACCGTAAAGGAAAACGCATGAAGATAGCAAAAAAATGGTCAACGTTACTTTTACCTATTTTACTTTCCGGTTGTATGTCTACGACAGCAACAACGACACCTGATGAAGTCGAAGACAAACCAGCGGTCGAACAACCGGTGAGCCCTGAAGTGACACCAGATACTAAACCTGTTGTTAAACCAGAGCAAAAACCACAAGTTGATCCTAAACCACCAGTGAAGAAGCCAGTTGCCACAAACCTAAAAACCGCAGATGGTAAATTAATCTTAGGTGAAGAAGAGTGGATGTACATTAAAGCAATTAATCATAACGCAAAAGCTCGCATTGATACCGGAGCAACTACATCATCAATATCTGCGATTGATATTGAGATGTTTGAGCGTGATGGAAAAGATTGGGTTAAATTCAAACTGGCTCATAGCGGTAGTGAAACCAAGGAGTTTGAAGCACCAGTTTCTCGTGTTGTGACCATTAGACAGTCAAGTACTGAAAAGAGAACTGATCGCCCTGTGATTGAAGCTTGGGTACAGATTGGGGATTTGAAAACGAAAGCGGAATTTACCCTAAATGACCGTACCCATATGACGTTTCCAGTTTTACTCGGTCGAACCTTCTTCCGTGATGTGGCTATTGTGGATGTAAGTAAGAAGTTTATTCAACCAAAAGTAAAGCTTACTAAGTAATACCAATTCCAGTAATTCTCTAGTCATTATTACTGGTTAAATCACATAATAGCTTCGTTAAAAATTATTTAAGTAGAATAACTACTTATCAGAATTTTTGTCTTGCTCTTAAGTGGTTTTCCTGCGTAATAAATAGACCATTTAATTAATGGCAATGGTATAATAGAGTGAGTGAACTAACTTTTAAATATAAAAATGCCCAAATATTATCTTTGGGCATTTTGGTTTATGGCATAGTGTAACTCTTATCTAAAGGCTGCTTGTCTTTGAGCTTTCTCTAGCAAATATCTAATTTCTTTTCTATCTTCTTCATCGTTCAAAATAGGATTAATAAAGGTCTGAACATAGTCTTCATGTTCACCTAGAGGTAAGCTATTTGTCCAACGCGTTAGCTCTGAGTTAAGTGTCATTTTTAGTTCTTGTTGGTCTAAAAATTTATCAGGATTAATTATGTGTTGAAATTTTGCCCAATGCTTAGGTGTAACCCATAAGTAAGAGCTTATTTGAGAGCAATAAAGAGTCATAAAGGCTTTTTGATCATTAATTAAATTGTAAGTTTGAATTAGCAAAGGCATTAAGTTATAGGAAAAATACAGGCCAGTTTTAGATGTGCTGTATTCATTAAAGAAAGACACGACAGAATCTATCTCATTAGGTATTTTTATTGCAACAGCTAAAGCTGCCCATGCCCCCAAAGGAGAAAGATCTGGATACTGTAATGGTGCATATTCTGATCTTGAGCTGTAAACGGTTAGCTTATCGATGAATGCGATAACTTTGTCATGTAATCTTTCATGTTGAAGTGCATAACAAATGAAGATAAATTCAGATGTGCCGTAATCATATTTTTTAGTATCAATATCTAATTTTTTAATATAATTACCAATCTGCTGTACTTTACTTGAATCTCCCTTCCATAAAGAGTGGTGGAGAGAAAGCAGCTTACCTTGATAGCAAAACTCTAAACGTAATAACTTACAACGGTCTTTATCCTGATAAGCCAGATCGTACGTTGCTTGTATTGTTGAAAGATATTCGTTGTTTAGTGTATCTAGAGCTTGTTCTAATGATTCGCTACTAAGAGGGTTTACATCCAGCTTAATGACTTGTTTATGTGAGGCAAAATGGCGCATTAATTTCATTAGCATAATGATTCCTTACAAATATTTTGTTGTCCTGCAATGGTGTTTTCATCATCAATCTCAATAACGTTAAGGCTACCATCAAAAATTACTGCTTGAGTCGTTTGTTGAGTTAATGTGAATAACCACTTTCCTCTGAATAATTCACAGCTATTTGTAGGGAAATAAGCATTAATTAATTCGCCACTTTTTACAGTGATAATTCTCGTTAATGTATACTTTTTCTTTGCTCTTTTAGTTCTACGAGGATTACTTGATTTAGGTATGTATTCCTTTTCGATCTTTAAGATCAGGTGATGAATATCGTCTGAATTATCACTCTTTATACGTAACTTAAAGCCAAAGACGGCGTTATCACTATTGGTGACTATTTCTTGATTATTAAAATCAGAACCAGTCATCTTTAGGCCATATTGCTCAGTATGGGCAGTACAGGTATAGGTTGCTGCTTTGATAATAGGAATGGTGTGTTGAGCGTATAGAAAGGCTTCAGAATCATTTGAATAAACTTCAAAATGGTACTGACCAAATACCAATTGCTCTGTTTCAAAAGGAGCAATTAAAGTAAAAGGTTGGTTGTGCCTGATGATTGACTCCCATTGTGTAATGTTTTTACCATTAATTTTAGGGTGATGGAGCTTAATAGTTACGCCATGTATGCGGCTAAATCCTCTTGTTTCAACCTTAAACCTACAACCAATAGTCGAAATATTGCTTTGATTTTTGACAGGAGTTGGGCGAGAAAATGAATCGGATTGGGGGTGGTAAAATCCAAATTCCTTAGCAGTGAACTGCATCAACAAAGTGTCGCAGCAGTTATTTCCTAGTAAATAATCGACTTTAGGCCCTATCGTATTACTATCAATGACACCAAAATGGTAATCAATAGGCTGAAGTGCTTCTCTTTCAAGGGAGAGCATATTAGCTACATCGTAAGCATAAATGCTAGCGCTTTCGTCTCGATAAATAATGCCTTGTTTTTCATCGAGGTATATATGATCGGTTGCCGCTTCAGGATCTCCTTGCAAATATCCAACAAAGCTACCATCTAGGCAGTTAAAAATGGTAATTAATCCCTCTTCATCACAGTCAGCTAGAATGTAATTTCCGTTATCACTATAGGTATATTGATAGATAAAGTCATCAATCGAAAGTTGAGCGACAATGGTATTTTTTTCAATATTAAACAGACTATTTTTATAGACTAAATGTAGGTTGTCTGGCGAGAGAGCAATTTCATCGCTGCCTAATGCGCTTTCAAAAGGGTGATTAAGCGAAGTTCGTAAGCCAGTGGCTAAATCAATGTAAATGATCTCTTCATTTGTATAGCTATAAGGATCTTCAACGATAATTGCGAACTTACCATTTGAACTCATTATTATTGATTTTGTAGAATCTAAGCAATTAAAGCGGAGTTTTTCGGTAAAGGTTATAAGGTCAAATACCACAAGTGTATTTTCAACTTCAGTAATAAGATCAAGATTATCTGGATTGAACTCAGCGTAATCTTCTACTTCTTGAGCTAATCGTAATAACAATATATTACCATCATCTGAAAGTTGTAAACCCTCAGAGTGTAAGTTAGCAGTTAAATGAAATACAGGGTCGATCTTCCCTAAGTGCCAACCTTTTATTACACCTATCTCATCGTCATAAGTAACGACATGAGCAATACTTGATGATGTTGCTTTTTCTGCGGCATCAAAATCATAAAGATTGCTTTCTTCGAAGTTTCTCCATGAGACTCCTTTATGCTGGGTGAGATCAGAAATATAAAGATTTTCGGCAGTACTATAAATAAGATAAGGGGATTCTTGGTAAGTAACACAACGAAAATTATGACTATTATGTATAGCAAATAAAGGAGTAGCTCGTCGTTCTTCACGTAAACGCTCTTGCCTTACTCGATAAGATTCATATCCATAAAACAGAGTAAAAGCAGGGTCTATGTTTTGGTTTAAAATACACTTAATGTAATGAGATATTTTGGCATTGAGTTTATCCATTTGGGAAATAATAGCAGGGATATTATCTATGTTTTTCTCTAATCCTGTGATTTCAGCAGCCAACCTAGCTGTATAATTATGGAAAATATACAGTGATTCATTGGTAACATCAGTTATTGATGATTGCTTTAAGTAGTATAAAAGGTCGGTTAAACTTGATTGAATATCTTCATCATTATCAATATCTTCTAGTGTTTTATAACAAGCATCAGACTGGAAAATAATTTGATTTTTAATTGCTTCGGTTGCAGTGATTAAACATAGTTCATCAATAAAGTTGGGATCTTTTAATTGTTCAATAAAAGAAGAGGTAAACTCAGGAGCTTGTTCGTTATCACTTGATAAACGATAAGGTAATGCTGAGTAAAGGTATTTGAGATAAGGTGAATTTGGATATTGAGATATGATCTCATGGATAAGATCTTCCGTATTAACTAAGTGCCAACGATCTGAGGTTCCATAACTATCAATGAAATCAAGAATAAATTGATCGCTGTAACTAAATAATCCTCGGTATGGAGCTTCAAAAAGTAACTCTTGGCTACGTTGATAGCGTAAATCAAACTCTGTGCCTTCCGTGAACTGGCACTCATCAATAGTTTTGATGTATTTGAGCACTAAACCTCTTAACTCTTCATGTTTAGCTGCGAGGGAGAATAGATTAACCCTTCTTTCTTTTTGCCATTGTTCATAAAAATAAAAGCTACCGTGATTCTCAGAGGCTTGAGCTTGGCGGTAATGTTGTTCATTTTGACCAACAAAAGCGGTAGTATTATCTTTTTCTGAATCAAAAAATGTGTAAATGATGTTATCGCGTGTATTTAGGCTGTTGAATATTGAGCGATCTTCTATGTCAGTGATTAATCTTTGAAGCGTTTCTTTGATACTATTTAGATCGTTACTGTTATAAATCACTTTATGAATGCAGTTTCGTCCGTAATGGCGTTCTAAATAAGTAATGGCTTTATCTCGTATTGTTTTTATATCGATGTCATTTTTTAATTCATGAAGAAAGAGATCATAGTAACTAGTTAGTTGTTTTAATGAACTAATGACGAGATGAATAAATGGCCATTGGGATTGATTGTTAAATTCCTCATCATTGGATGCTGGTTTTTGTTGTTTTAGTTCGGAATATAATTCAGCTATAGCGGTAGAATTTATGTCATTGCTGTTTTGAATTTGGCGAATAAGTACATCTATGTGATTATTGTTTTTCATATATGCCCAAAAAAGAGGTTTTTTGTATTATATGAAATGTAATCAGCTATTTACAGGTTATAAATCTCTTTTATAAAAAAAATCAGGTTATAGATAACCGTTGATGATATAGATTTCCTAAATGTCTTTTTTGGGCGTTTTATCAAAACAATTTATAATTAGAGGCATTTTGTTGCTCTCTGAGTGTTTGAAGTAAGGTGATTTGTTTATAAATAACATAGTAACGACTAATGTTAGCTACGTAATTGACAGGTTCTTTACTGACGTATTTTTGTGCCATGATCTCAACATTATTGAACCAGATATTAGGGTTATAGCCATGTTTTACTGCCATTCTACGCATTTTTCTTACGTTAGCAGGACCTGCGTTATAGGCGGCCAGTGAAAAATACATTTGATTTTCTTTAGTGATATCTGGCTTTAAGAAATAACGCTTATGTACAAAATCCATATATTTTACGCCCGCGTGAATATTATTTTTTAAAATTTTAAAGTTCTTTATATTAATATACGGCTCATTCGCGGTGCTAGGTAGTACTTGCATGATCCCCACAGCTCCTTTATGAGAAACTAAATGGTTATTAAACCTTGATTCTTGATAAGCTTGAGCTGAGATCATTAGCCAATCGAATTCATACTTCTCTGCATATTGCTTAAAGAGAGTGGATAGGTTGTTAAATTGGTCCATGGTCTTTGGGTTTATTGCTTTGTTTAGCCATTGGGTGTTATTTAAATATTTGTTGTAAATAACATTGCCTAAATATGAGCCTTGTTTAATTCTCCTTATGTATTTATTTACAATAGATTTAAGTTGAGGAGTGTCTTTTCTTATCGCCCAGCTAATATTAGCTTGAGTCCTGATTGGTAGGTCTTCATTGATCGTAATGTTTTTCATGATTCTTGACCATAATTGAGATTTATGGCTATCAATGACTGTCATGGGTAATATGTCTTGATTTATCATCTCCATAAGTTCGTAATCTTGAAGGTTCTCTTCTAAAAAATGAACATTAATAGGAGGGATACCATCACTAGAAAGCTGTTGATTAATGCGCTGCAAACTTTCAAAATAACTAGAGCTTGGTCGAACCCATATCTCTTTTCCTGATAGTTGTTCTATTGAGGTGATCTCTGGTATTGATTTTGAAGTGACAAGCCATTCTTGGCTATTACTGATAACAGGATCACTAAAATCAACAGTCTTTAAACGCTGAGGTGTGATGGTGAGGTTTGCAACCGCTATATCACCAAAACCAGTTTCTAAAGCGCGAAATAGGTCATCACGAGGAACAGGAATAACTTGCACATTTACATTAATGTTATTTTTGTGTAGGTGTAATTCGAAATGATGAATGAACTCTGCGATGACTCCTTTTGGTTGGCCTTTCTCTATATAATAAAAACCAAGATCGGCAGATACTAGAACACGTACTGTCCCTTTTTTCTTTAGAGTATTGAGATCTCCTGTATATGGTGTTTGTGCCATAGGTGAAAGCTCAAGGGCCATAGAAAATGGAGATAATAATAAAAACAACAACCAAACCCTACATAGCCAAAACATAAGCAATACCTATTATTAACACAATAATAACAAGTTAGGTTAAAAACCGAATGGGATCAAGTATTTTTATGCAGAGTTACTGATTTTTAATACAAAAAATCCAGAGCAGGAAGAACCAACTCTGGCTTTTATAAAGTGCGTTCTAAATATGGTTAATATTTAAATAAATTCACTTGGTTATTTAGTTGTTTAGCAATACTTCGCAAATCTTGTGATAGTTTTTGTGAATCTTCAGCCTGATGTGACATCTTATCTGAAACATCGTTTGCTGATTGAATATTCATACTAACTTCATTCGTTACTGTTCTTTGTTCTGCTGCTGCGTTAGATATTTGAGTTGCCATATCTGAGATCTGTATGATAGATGTTGATATTTCCTCTAGTGCTTGAGTTGCGTTATTAGCATCATCAACACTAGATTGAGCGAATACTTTACTTTCATCCATACTATGAACGGCACTTGCAGTATTGCGCTGTAGTGTTTCAATCATTTGGCGGATCTCATCGGTAGAGCTGTGAGTTCTTTGCGAGAGTACTCGTACTTCATCGGCAACAACAGCAAAGCCTCGACCTTGCTCACCAGCACGAGCCGCTTCAATGGCTGCATTTAGTGCAAGGAGATTGGTCTGCTCTGCAATATCACGAATGGTTGAAAGAATTGTATTAATGTCTTGGGCATTCTTATTCAACTCCTGAATGATACCTGAAGCATTATCAACTTGACTTGCAAGGTTGGTAATTGATTCTTGGTTACGCATGATAACCTGCTTACCTTGGTCACAATGTTCAGTTGAATTGATTGCTGAATCTGCCGTCATTTGTGCATTATTAGCTACCTCTTGAGCTGTTGCCGACATTTCATGAACCGCAGTTGCGATTTGTGAGATCTCATTTAATTGAATTGAGAGCCCTTCATTGGTTTGGCTTGCTACTTGAGTACTGACTTTAGATTGTGAATTTAGCTCAGATGAGGAAGTTGCGATGTCTTTAACTATACTCTGTAGTTTTTCTACAAAACCATTAACATGACTAGCTAAAGTACCAATTTCATCTTTAGAGTTTACGCTAATACGTTGGGTTAGATCGCCATTGCCTTTAGATAAATCTTCCATTGCCTTACTTAAGACATTTAACGGCGCTAGTGCTTGCTTAATTAAGAACATAGCTAAGGCAGCAATGATTGCGATTTGAATTAAAGTCATAATTGCAGAGTCACGTAATACACTTCGAACTGAAGCAAACGCTTGTTTTTTATCTACAACAGCTATGAAATACCAATCAGTTTGAGGAACTTTAGCCGCTGTTAGGAAAGCCTCTTTACCATAAACGATAACTTCTGATTGAGAGTGGTTATTCGAAAGTGTTTGAATCTTATTAAGAGAAAAACCATCACCAAGCGCAGAGATAGATTTCATAGTCATATTTTTATCTGGGTGGGCAACAAAGTTACCATCACCATCAACAAGGAAAGCTGATACGCCATCTTGATTAATGGCTAAAATATCATCGACGATAGATTGGATACTAACATCTGCCCCGATTACACCTCGATAGCCATTGGTATTAAAAGCCTTCGCGATGGTAATTACAAGGCCACCATTACCCGCATCGACATATGGGCTTGTTACAATGGTGTTTGATGTTGAAGAGGCATCTCTGTACCAACCTCGTTGGCGAGGGTCATAACTAGCAGGAACTGGATTATCAGCATTACTTTGGAAAAACTCACCAGTTTCAAGCCCTGCATAGCTGATGATGAAATGCCCAGCTCGTTGAGACTGATTGAAGTAAGTAATAGGTACATCGGCATATGAAAAGGCATTGGTTGATGCTTCAACAATATTAATACGTCCACTGATCCATTTATCAAGGCCAGAGACACTTGCTTTAGTTAAGGCTGCTGAAAATTGGTTAACAGAGTTGTAGGTTTCAGCCATTAACTGTCGGCCAGTCATTACGGTCTGTATTGATCCCATCACTAAAATGATGACAACAAACATGAGTGTGAGCTTATTTTTTATAGAAATATTATGTAACATTAGTTTCCCCCGATCCTTTTGTTTATATCTATATCGTACCATAAATTAAATCTAGGTAAATTAATTGTTAATATTATTAATACCTAATGTAGTGCTGACTTTATTTTTGTTAGGGCTAGAATGTAAACCTTGCTGTCATCATCATTTGACCGCCATAAACGCCACCAAATTTTGCTTCTGCGCCTACTGATAATTGATCTGTTGAATGGAAGCGAAAGTGAACACTACCAACATCTTTTTGAACATTACTACTGAATAATTGACCGTATTGAGCACCAAGCTCCATTTGTTGCATTAACCACACGCGAAAACCAAGGTTTATCTCAGTGAGCATTTCATCACCAAGTTTGTCACTCGACTTATCTTTAACATTGTGCAGTAAAAGTTGACCGTAAATATCTGCAAACTCATTGGCTGGGCCATTAAATCCCATGCCACCGCTAATATCCCAATCACCTTCGAATCTAGTGTCTATTTTACCGATAATATGAGAGTTCTCTGTAAACTGTTGGTTTACTTGTACACCAGAAGTACCAGGACTTGTTCCTACGCGAACTTCAAAAAAGTTATAAGGGAAGTTATTCGCCATTGCATTTGAAGAGGTAAGAGCCGCCGCTAAAAGAAGGGTTTTTTTAATGTATTTAATTGATTCCATAACTTAATTAACCTGATATTCATGAATTTTATCTATGAAAAAGCCTGCAATAAGCAGGCCAGGTTATTTGTTTTAGATATATTTTATAACGTTTGTAAGCGTTCTACTTCAATCTCTGGTATTTTTCCACCTTCATATTCGCCAAAAATACGGACTTTAGTTGTTTCATTGATTGCTGTCGGTAATGAAATATCATCGTCTAACTCTATTTGAATTTCTGTTGTGCCGTCAGAAAATAGGTATTTGTCTTTACGAATATGACGAATAATTTGGCCATCTACAATTGCGTTCTGTTCTGTGAACATCCCCGTGTCTTTTAATAGCTCTGCAACGCTAATTGTGCTGACAGGACCAGTGTAATTAAATTGAGCTTGTTTATGATTATCGTGATCACCATTATCAGCTAGAGCAATTGTTGGAGATAAGATTAGAGCTGCTGTGATTGCTATAATTGTCTTTTTCATAATAAATCCTTAGTTTGATAATAGGGCTGTTTTAAGCGTTTTGCTTCGATAGAACTATTAAAACAAACTTAGGTTGAATCAATCGTGAGTAAGTTATTCATATTCAATTCATCTTGAGTTAGGTTTGCAGAAGTAAACAGTTCCTCGCCTCTCAACTGAGAATAATGTTAATATTATAGATTGATGTTTAACGTAGAATAGATGGAATTATGCATACTTTCTCTCCACTAATGGTTCAAGGGACAACTTCTGATGCTGGTAAAACAGTTCTTGTGGCAGGCTTATGCCGAGTGCTTGCCAATAAAGGGATCCAAGTTGCCCCTTTTAAACCACAAAATATGGCTTTAAACAGTGCTGTAACAGAAGATGGTGGCGAGATAGGTCGCGCTCAAGCCTTACAGGCAGATGCTGCACGAGTTAAAGCACATGTTCATATGAATCCTATTTTATTAAAACCAAATACCGATATTGGAGCTCAAGTTATTGTTCAAGGTAAAGCTATTGAAACCATGGATGCATGGGGTTTTCATGATTATAAGAAACTGGCCATGCCTTATGTATTAGAATCATTCTCTTATTTATCTAACAATTATCAGTGCGTCATGATTGAAGGTGCGGGCAGTCCAGCTGAAATTAATTTACGTGAAAATGATATTGCTAATATGGGGTTTGCTGAAGCTGCGGATGTTCCTGTTATTATAGTCGCCGATATTGACCGTGGTGGCGTGTTTGCTCACCTTTATGGCACTCTGGCACTTTTATCTGAATCTGAACAAGCGCGAGTAAAAGGGTTTGTGATTAACCGTTTTCGCGGTGATATATCTCTGTTAGTTCCAGGTCTAAAATGGCTTGAAGAGAAAACAGGTAAACCAGTACTCGGGGTTATTCCATATTTACATGGTTTAAACCTTGAAGCTGAAGATGCCATTAAGAGTGAGCAACTAGAACAAGGAAAATTTGTGGTTAAAGTGCCAGTACTTACTCGTATTAGTAATCATACTGATTTTGACCCGTTACGATTACACCCAGAAATTGATCTTCAATTTGTAGGCAAAGGGGACTCTCTATCTGGTGCTGATTTTATTATTTTGCCAGGCAGTAAGTCAGTACAAGCGGACTTAACTTATCTCAAGTCCCAGGGCTGGGATAAAGACATCGAAAGGCATTTACGTTATGGCGGTAAAGTTATGGGTATTTGTGGTGGCTATCAAATGCTAGGTGAGCGTCTTTCAGATCCTCTCGGCCTTGAAGGAGAAATATCTTCTATTTCAGGATTAGGCTATTTACCTATTGCAACTGAGTTGAAAAAACAGAAGCAACTCACTTTAGTTGAGGGGAAACTACGTTTTTCAAATCAAATCCCTGTTAACGTTAAAGGTTATGAAATTCATGCCGGAGTGAGTACTCACACGAAGGAAAATACTCACGCGTTAGATGATTGTTTCCCAATCTCAATTACAAATGAAAATACAGTAAGGCATGATGGTACACTCAACGATGAAAACACCATTTTTGGAACCTACTTGCATGGTATTTTTGATGAACCAACCGCTTTTGAAACCATTTTATCTTGGGCTGGTTTAAAAGAGGTTAAAGCGATAGATATGAATTTAATCCAAGAAGAGGCAATTGAACGCATCGCGGAGTCTATTGAGGAGAGTTTGGATCTGTCACAGATTTGGCCAAATTTATTTGAAAAGAAAGCAGCGTATTAAGGAAGGTATAACTATGTCTAGATTGACATTATTTTTAGCATTGCTGTTTAGCTCTTTATCAGTATCAGCAAATGTGACTGTTTATGCTGCTTCATCATTAACTAATGTGATGAATGATATTGTAGATTTGTATCAGAAAGAAACCGGTGAAAGAGTACGTATGAGTTATGCTGGTTCTTCGTCACTTGCTCGACAAATCGCAAATGGTGCGCCTGCTGATCTTTATCTTTCTGCCAATATCAAATGGATGGATTACTTGGTTGAGCAAGATAGGGTTGAAATCCCGAGCAAGGTGGATTTATTGCAAAATAGTTTGGTTTTAATTGCCTCTAAAAGTACACCAAAACAGAACGCTTGGCAGTGGTTTATTAGTCAAAAAGAAATGCGAATTGCAATAGCAGATCCAAGGCATGTTCCTGCTGGTATTTATGGTAAGCAGAGTTTAAAGGCTCAGCACCGTTGGTTAGAAGTAAGTAAGCGCTTAGCATCAGGTAATAATGTACGCTCTGCTTTACTGTTTGTTGAGCGTGATGAAGCGCCATTGGGGATTGTGTATAAAACAGATGCCTTATTGTCAAACAGCGTCACGATAGTTGAAGAGTTTCCTAGTAACTCTCATGATCCTATTGTGTATCCAATGGCAATAATTAAAAGTAAAAAATCAGATCAAGTTACGCATTTTTATCAGTATTTATTATCTGAAAAAGTGAAGAAAATATTTATTTCTTATGGGTTTACAACAGTTTAATGCTATTAACAGATTATGAAGTAGAAGCCTTATTTTTAAGCTTGAAAATAGCAGGTATAGCGGTAGGCTTTTCTTTACCTATTGGTATTCTTTTTGCTTGGATTTTAGCCCGTTGTGATTTCAGGGGGAAGGCCGTACTTGATGGTTTAATTCATTTGCCTTTAGTGCTGCCTCCTGTGGTTATTGGTTACTTATTACTTATTTCTATGGGCCGACAAGGAGTGATTGGTAAATGGTTTTATGAATTGTTTGGCATTACATTTAGTTTTAACTGGAAAGGGGCTGCGCTTGCTTCTGCAATTGTGGCTTTACCATTAATGGTTCGTGCCATTCGTTTAGCTTTGGAATCTGTTGATCAAAAATTAGAGCAAGCAGCACGAACACTGGGTGCTTCACGAACGAAAGTATTTATCACGATTACATTACCATTAATGTTACCGGGTATCCTTACTGGTGCTGTTTTAGCATTTGCTCGTAGTTTAGGTGAGTTTGGTGCGACGATCAGTTTTGTTTCTAATATTGAAGGTGAAACTCGAACACTTCCTCTTGCCATGTTTAGTTATATAGAGATCCCTGGAGCGGAAATGGAGGCGGCGCGCTTATGTATAATTTCGATTATTGTCGCATTAATTTCATTATTGTTATCTGAATGGTTAGCAAGAGCGAGTAAAAAAAGGTTGATGGGATAAATGTTAGTTATTGATATAAAAAAACAACTCGGTGATTTGGATTTAGATGTCCAATTATCACTGCCATCAACAGGTATTAGTGCCATATTTGGACGTTCAGGTGCAGGTAAGTCCTCACTTGCTAATTTGATTAGTGGCCTTGCCTCTCCTGATTCTGGTCGCATTACTCTTAATAGTTCAGTGTTGTTTGATTCAAACTCAAACATATCGATGCCACCAGAGCTGCGTCATATAGGCTATGTATTTCAAGATGCCCGTTTATTTCCTCACTATAAAGTAGAAGGTAATTTATTGTATGGTTGTAACGGAAAAAGAACCGCTCGCTTTGACGATGTTGTCAGGTTGCTTGATATTGAATCTTTGTTGCAGCGCTTTCCACACTCCTTATCTGGTGGCGAAAAACAACGTGTAGCAATTGGTCGGGCTATTTTGTCTGAGCCAACATTGTTAATTATGGATGAGCCACTAGCCTCACTAGATCTACCCAGAAAACATGAAGTTATGCCGTATCTTGAAAAGTTAGCCAAAGAGATTAAAACCCCCATTATTTATGTTTCTCATAGTTTGGATGAGATCTTACGATTGGCTGATCATATGGTCTTACTTAATGAAGGTAAGGTCAGCTTAACAGGGGATATTACGTCAGTATGGAGTTCACCACTAATGCGCCCTTGGCTTAATGCATCAGAGCATTCTGTATTATTGGAAGGAACAATTACAGAGCATCATTCTGACCATCCAATGACTTTAGTCACATTAAACAATAGTCAGCAAGGGATATGGATAAAATCGCCGTGTGATTGCAGTGAAGAAGGGCAGAGCATACGATTGCGTATTCGAGCAAATGATGTCTCACTGATTAAGCAACAGCCAGAATTAAGCTCAATACGAAATATTTTACCAGTCTTGATTGAAGGATTAACAGAAGATCAAGAAAACGATGTGGTGGCAGTTAAATTGAACCTGTCTGGGCATGTCTTGTGGGCAAATATCACTCGCTGGGCGAAGAAAGAGTTAGAGTTAGAGCTGGGTCAGTATTGGTTTGCACAGATCAAAGGGGTTAGTGTGACACAGTCTGACCTTTGCTCGAAGTAATTATGTTGAATAATAAAGCACCATTAAGGAAGTAAATATGAAGTACCAATGGATACTGTTTGATGCTGATGAAACTATTTTTCATTTTGATGCGTTTGTGGGTTTGCAACGTATGTTTTTAGGTTATGGCATTAATTTTAGTAAAGAGCAGTTCATTGAATATCAGCTGGTAAATAAACCATTGTGGGTGCAATACCAAGATAACGAAATCACTGCACAACAACTACAAGAAACGCGTTTTGAAGAGTGGGCAAAGGAAAGTTGGTGTTACGCCAAAAGCAATGAATAGTGCTTTTATGATGGCAATGGCAGAAATTTGTACACCACTAGACGGTGCAAGAGAACTACTTGATTCACTATTAGCAAGTAATGTAAAAATGGGGATTATTACTAATGGTTTTACAGCATTACAAAAGATCCGCTTAGAAAAAACAGAATTTAGTCATTACTTTGAGTTGATTACGATTTCAGAGCAAGTTGGTGTAGCTAAGCCAGATAAACGTATTTTTGAACATACTTTTTCTATGATGGGAGAAGTTGAGTTATCAAATATATTAATGGTTGGTGATAACCCTGATTCAGATGTGCTAGGCGGTATGAATGCTGGTGTTGATACTTGTTGGTTGAACGTAACCCAACAAGCATGCCCTGAAGGTGTTAAACCAACGTACACTGTTAAGACACTTAATGATCTACAGGTATTGCTACATGGGATTTAAGAGTGTTTCTACGCAGTTATACTAATCGTAGTAAGTAATTGATTAGTTTTAGTTTTAAGGCGATATTATTATTGCAAAAAAATCCTCATTCTTATAATAAACAATGAGGATTTTTTATCACTAATTCAGAAAGTATTATTCTTCTGATGGTGTTACTTGTTCTGTATTTTCAGACTCTACCGTTACTTGTTCTGCTTCAAGGGCCATTTTTTCACGATCAGCTTTACTGATGTATTTTGGTTTATTGTGTGAACGGCTGTTTCTCGTTTGAGCTCTACGGTGTTTCTTTAAAAGAGTCTCTTTAACTTTGTTTTTACGGCTCATTGTATTACCACATTAAGTCATCAGGAATAACGAATTCCGCATATGGATCGTCTTCATCCTGTGCATCTTCCGCTATTACGTTGTTAAGTACAACCACTGATTCATCACGAAGAGTGATCTTATCTGCCACACCTGCTGGGACGATCTCATAATCTTCATTGAAATGAACAATAGCTAAACGACCTGCAATTAATTGAGTTTGCATGGTTTTATCCACGTACATTTTTTTGACTAAAGTACCATCAGTAAAGTTGTAACCGATATCGCCATGAGTGCGATCCAGTTTATTTGCTGTGATAAGCTGTTTAATTTGAGCCGCTAATTCTTTTTGTTCTTTCTCGGCTTTATGTTGCAAGCTCAATTCTTTATCTTTTTCAGCTTGAGCTACTTTGTTTAATTCAACCGCTGCTTTTGCTTCACGATTTTGAACACGAGATTTTTTTGAAGCTTTCTTTGCTTTTGCTACTTTCTTTTGATTCACTAACCCAGCTTTTAGCATTTGCTCTTGTAAGCTTAGTGCCATAAATAATTCCTAATGATAACGATGTCGAATTCTGACGATTATCCCATGACTTGTGTGGGATTTAAAGGACATAGAGAGAAGTAAAGATGAAAACACCTTGTATTGCGGCTTGTAAAAATGAAGATGGTATCTGTATAGGCTGTAAACGAACCATTACTGAAATAGTAGAATGGAAATCAATGACAGATAATGAGAGAGAAAATGTGATGAATCGATTGTCAGGAAAGTCAGTAACTCATGCCTGTCCTGAGTGTGATAAACCTGCACAATGTGATATTCAAATGGGTAAAGAAACGTGTTGGTGTTTTGATTTAGAAACGCGAGAAGTGACCTTAAGTGGAAGTCAGACTAGTTGTCTTTGTCGTGATTGTCTAAGTAAAAAAATAATTACATAACTTGCAGTATTTATGACGGTAAGGTGGTGTTAATTGATTTACATCAATAGTAAATGTTGCTGTTTTATACTATCCTTTAGTAGTACTTAACAAATTTAACAAATATTACATAAAATTAATCTGTCATAAAAATTAATATATTTACACATTGTAATTCAATTAAATATATCTCTGGATGAGCGCAAAAAAGTACTAAATAAAAGGGCTTATCTTAAAAATTTAATTGAAGCACTATTTGTGAGGGATTAAAATTGTGGAAGATAGATTCGACAACTTGTTAACATTTTCTATATTTATAAAGTAGAAAGATAACTAGGAATAAAATTATGAGCAATGCAATAAAGCAAAACGATGAAAACCAACGCTCTTCTGAATGGAAAGCATTTTTCTTCATTACAGTTGTTCTTTTCCCAATTCTAAGTGTGGGTGTGGTTGGTGCGTACGGTTTCTCTGTATGGTTTATGCAGGTACTGTTTTTTGGTATGCCAGGTCACGGTTGATTCTATTTTAGAAGCTGCCGAAACAATAAATTAGAATTAGATAAAAAGAGAAGCAATTATGATGTCATTTATTAAAAAAGCTTGGTCGGTTTTCGCTCGCCCAAGTGTACATATCAGCTTGGGTGTTCTTACCCTTGGTGGTTTTGTCGCAGGTGTTATCTTTTGGGGCGGCTTTAACGTTGCACTAGAAGCAACAAATACAGAAGAGTTCTGTGTTGGTTGTCACGCGGACAATATCCAACCAGAATACGCAGGTACCATTCACGATAAAAACCGTTCAGGTGTTCGTGCTACGTGTCCTGATTGTCACGTTCCACACGAGTGGACTTCTAAAATTGCTCGTAAAATGCAAGCAAGTAAAGAAGTTTTCGCTCACGTATTTGGTTTCATTGATACTCCAGAGAAATTTGAAGAGCGTCGTATCGTTTTAGCCCAGCACGAATGGGACCGTTTTAGCGCAAACAAATCTCTTGAATGTCGTAACTGTCATGATTATGACGGTATGGATTTCTCAAAAATGCAACCAACAGCACGTATTCAAATGAAGGGCGCTAAAGAGCGTGACCAAAGTTGTGTAGATTGTCATAAAGGTATCGCACACAGCCTTCCTGCAAACATGGATAGCTCAGGTGGTATGATTGGTGAGCTTGTTCAATTAGCAGGTAACACTAAGTTTGAAGATGGTCAGTCGTATGTATCTGTTCGTCATCTTCCATTATATGAAGATGAGAAACTAACGATTGAAGGTGGTCTATTAAACCCTGCATCACAAATCAAAGTACTTGAAGAGAAAGGCGACGCAATCAGAGTTGCAATTGAAGGTTGGCGTAAAGTTAAAGGTTTCGGCCGCGTTATCCAAGAAGACTTTGGTATGAACATCGCAGTTGCTTCTCTTCTAAAAGAAACAGCACAAAACGATACATTCGTTGAACAATTTGAAACAAAAGAAGATGATCTTACAGGTCTACCTTGGCAGCGTGTTTCTGTTGATCTATGGATGAAGAAAGATTCACTTCTTCCTGATTACCAACCAATTTGGGAAAAAGCAGAACAGTCATATAAAACTAACTGTTCAGTATGTCACACACAACCAGCTGAAGAGCATTTTGATGCAAACACATGGCCTGGTATGTTTGACGGTATGATGGCATTTGTAAACTTTGATACAGACAGTAAGTCACTTGTATTGAAATACCTACAAAAACACTCTTCAGATTTTTCTGACGAAAAACACTAAGAATTAACGGAGTAGATAGAATATGTCTATTAGCAGAAGAAGCTTTTTAAAAGGTGTTGCAACAACAAGTGCAGTATCTCTAGTTGGTCCAAGCCTACTAATGTCTTCAAAGGCAAATGCAGCGGAAACAACAGGAACATGGCGTGTATCTGGTTCACACTGGGGTGCATTCCGAGCACACATCTATGGTGGTAAAGTTCAAGAAATTAAAGCCTTAGAGCTTGATGAGCACCCAACAGAAATGTTAAATGGCATCAAGGGCATTATTTATAGCCCAAGCCGTGTTCGTTACCCAATGGTTCGTTTAGATTGGTTGAAGAAACATAAGTACTCTGGTGAGACTCGTGGTAATAACCGTTTCGTACGTGTAACTTGGGATGAAGCATTAGATCTTTTCTATCGTGAGCTTGAGCGTATTCAAAAAGATTACGGTCCATGGGCACTGCACGCAGGACAAACAGGTTGGCGTCAAACGGGTCAATTCCACAGCTGTACAAGTCACATGCAACGTGCCGTTGGTATGCATGGTAATTACATTACTAAAGTGGGTGATTACTCAACAGGTGCTGGTCAAACGATCATGCCTTACGTACTTGGTTCAACTGAAGTATATGCACAAGGTACATCTTGGTCTGAGATTTTAGAACATTCAGATAACGTGATCCTTTGGGCTACGGATCCAGTGAAAAACTTACAAGTAGGTTGGAACTGTGAAACACATGAATCTTACCCATACTTAGAGCAACTGAAACAAAAAGTTGCAGATGGTAAGATCAACGTAATTTCTGTTGACCCAGTTAAAAACAAAACTCAGCGTTACTTAAACAATGAGCATATGTACATTAACCCACAATCAGATGTGGCGTTCATGCTTGCAGCGGCTTACACGTTATATACAGAAGATCTATACGATAAGAAATTTATTGAAACTTACTGCTTAGGTTTTGATGATTTCATACAGTATGTTCTTGGTGAAACTAAAGATAAAGTAGTTAAAACGCCTGAGTGGGCTGCTGAAATTTGTGGTGTTTCTGCTGACCAAATTCGTGAGTTTGCACGTATGCTTGTTGGTGGTCGTACTCAAATCTTATTTGGCTGGTGTATTCAACGTCAAGAGCACGGTGAGCAACCATATTGGATGGGTGCTGTACTATCTGCAATGACGGGTCAAATTGGTCTTCCTGGTGGTGGTGTTTCTTACGGCCACCATTACTCAGGTATCGGTGTTCCATCAACAGGCTTTGCTGCTCCTGGTGGTTTCCCACGTAACGTTGACCGAGGTCAAGTACCTAAGTGGAATAACGATGACTTTAATGGTTACAGCAAAACGATTCCTGTAGCTCGTTGGATTGACTGTCTATTAGAACCAGGTAAAGAGATCCGTTATAACGGTTCTAAAGTAAAACTGCCTGATTATAAAATGATGGTTATCTCGGGTAACAACCCATGGCATCACCACCAAGATCGTAACCGTATGAAGAAGGCGTTCCAAAAACTTCAAACAGTTGTAACGATTGAGTTTGCGTGGACTGCAACATGTCGCTTCTCTGATATCGTGCTACCAGCATGTACTCAGTGGGAACGTAATGATATTGATATTTATGGTTCATACTCAGGTCGTGGTCTACTTGCAATGCAGAAATTGGTTGATCCTTTATACCAATCTAAATCAGACTTCGATATCTTTACTGAACTAACTCGCCGTTTTGGTCGTCATAAAGAATATACACGTGGCATGGATGAGATGGAGTGGGTTCGTTCACTATATTCTGATTGTCGCAAAGCAAATGAAGGTAAATTTGAAATGCCTGAGTTTGATGAGTTCTGGAAGAAAGGTGTTCTTGACTTCGGTACTGGTAAACCTTGGGTTCGTCATGCGGCGTTCCGTGAAGATCCAGAGATCAATGCACTAGGTACACCTTCTGGCTTCATTGAAATCTCAAGCCGTAAGATTGATCGTTTTGGTTACGAGCACTGTCAAGGTCACCCAATGTGGTTCGAGAAATCTGAACGTTCACATGGTGGCCCAGGCTCTAAGAAACACCCATTCTGGATGCAATCTTGTCACCCTGATAAGCGTTTGCACTCACAAATGTGTGAATCTGAAGAGTTCCGTGCAACTTATTCAGTTCAAGGTCGTGAGCCAGTATACCTTAACCCTAAAGATGCAAAAGCGAAGGGAATTAAAGATGGCGATTTAGTTCGTGTATTTAATGACCGTGGTCAGCTTCTAGCAGGTGCAGTTCTAACGGACAGCTACCCAGAAGGAGTGATCCGTATCGAAGAAGGTGCATGGTATGGTCCATTAAACGAAAAAGTGGGCGCAATTTGTACTTATGGCGATCCAAATACATTAACACAAGATATCCCATCATCTGAGCTTGCTCAGGCGACATCAGCGAATACTTGTTTAGTTGATTTTGAGAAGTTCACTGGTAAAGTTCCACCAGTAACCTCATTTGGTGGCCCAATTATTGTTGAGTAATCTCAACAAGTGACGCTTATTTCATAAGAGTTAATATCTAAGCCAAGTACTTTAGTACTTGGCTTTTTTTTGTTCATTTTTTAAGTGTGAAATCTTTAATTTATTTTTCAGTAAACATAATTCATATCTATAATAAAGTAGAGTACAATCAGAGATTAATATATTTATCTATTAAATCAATAATATAAAAGGTAGTTAAATAATCTGATTTCATGTTATGTCAAGGAACTACACAGTGAAGCTTAAAAGTAAAATTATAGTTGTATTTACACTAGCGTTGGCTACGCTTTCTATAATCATCGCTTTGATGAGTTATATGAAATTCAAATCGGCAAGCTTTGATGCATTTAATGACAAGCTACATGTATCGTCAGAGTTGACATCTAAATCAATGGGACAAAAAATTTACCGCTATTTTGATGTATTAAATGCAGCAAATTTTATGTTTACCGAAGAGGGTGGATTAGAAAATATTGACGCAGCGGTTATTCAGTTAAAAAAAATAGCGGTAATTACAGGTGCTGATGCATTTTTAGCATTAGAAAATGGGCAGACATTATATGGAGGTAGTTTTTTAAGTGGCTTTAATGCCAAAACCTCTGGTCGTGAGTGGTATACAACGGTTTTTGAAGGCAAAAAGAACATCTTGACCTCTATTTATACTGATACAAGTGGTAGTGACGTATTTGCGATTGCGCAACCCGTTTATTTTAATAATAAATTAGTAGCATCTATTGCTATCAGTTTGGAAATCAAAGAATTCAGTGATTATGTAAGGGAGCTTAACCCAAACAATCAAGTGTTTGTTTTTGATAAAAATACGGGCTATGTTTTAGCTGCACCTAATAATGACCTTTTTGGTCAAAATATGTATCAAGTTCGTCCATCATTTCGACAATTTAGCTCTCAAGAATCTTTTGAATATGTTGACCCTGAAGGATTATTAAATTACATCACACATAACAGCATTGATGGGACATCATGGATTGTTGCCAATTATGAAGCTATTGATGTTATTAACGAGCAAAGCTTTAATAATCTAGTGTCTACCTTTACGGTTGTTATCATTATTGTTGTGGTTTTTTCTCTGTTAATTTATTACTTTGTCATTAATCATATCTATAAACCTATTGGTGGTGAGCTATCAGAGATCTCAGATCTGTTAGATAAAGTATCTGAAGGTAAGCTTGATATGGAGTTCTCTAATAAAGAGAAGCCAGAAGGTATTTATGCCAGTATTCAAGTGATGGTTGAGAGCCTAAAAGGATTATTGAATCAAGTTCATTCAGCAACTGATTCATTAAGCCGTACATCAGAATCGTTGTTTGATGCATCTTCCACAATGACCAACACATCGAGAGAGCAAACTGCACAATTAGAACAAACAGCAACAGCGGCTAATGAAATGACAATCACAGTATCAGATGTGGCAGGTAATACTCAGGTTGCATCTGAGTCGGCTTCTCAAGCATTAACAGAAGCAAGCTCAGGCTCTGAGGTTGTAGAAATGATGAGCCAAGAAATGTCGTCATTGTTAACCGATATTAATGATGTTAAAAATGTAATCGAGACTCTTGCGATTGAATCCCAAAATATCGGAGGAATTTTAGATGTTATTAAAGGGATTGCTGAACAAACTAATTTACTTGCACTAAATGCAGCTATTGAAGCGGCAAGAGCTGGTGAGAGTGGGCGAGGATTTGCTGTAGTTGCTGATGAAGTTCGAAATTTAGCAGGTAGAACACAAGAGAGTACAAATGAAATTCAGCAGATGATAAGCTCCCTGCAAAGCGAAGCCGATAAATCAGTACAACTTATTAGTGTTGGTCAACAAAAAGCAGAAGCGAGTGTTGCTATTGGTGAGCAAGCAAATCAATCATTAACAATGATCATGACCTCTATCTCTAGTATAGAAGAAATGAATGCACAGATCGCGACAGCTTCAAGTCAACAAGCTCAGGTAGTTTCAGGTATTAATGAAAATATTGTAGCGATAAATGACCATGCCAAAACCAGTTATCATCAATCGACTCAAATCGAAGGGTTTGCCAATGAAGGGTTGGAATTGGCAAGTAGACTAAAAGAAGTCACCAAAACTTTCCGAGTTTAATATCACTATTAATAGTAAGAATATTTATATACTTATTTGGTGAGATATAGCATATAAAAAGAGCTGTTTATCGCAGCTCTTTTTTTATAGTTTAAATATATGATAAATACCAACGAGTTGGGTTTATACTATATAGCTGACATTTATTAAGATAAATAGAGTAGAACTTATAGGCTGCTTCAGAGTCTGTATTTATTATTGTTGATTGTATTCTTAATAGTAGTATTCTACATCAATTATACGGTTGGCTTATGATAGGTTAACGAGAACAGAACGATAGGAAGTGCATGATGAACCCATTATTTTTCTTATGTGGACAAGAAAGTATTCCTGTTCAAACCGATTTAGTTTATGACATGAAAGATGATCAAGTCATGATGCGCTTTATTGGTATTCGCAACTTATTAGTAAGTGAACATTATTGCGTTCTTCAATTTCCAACTCAATTAGAATCTAATGCAAAAATACTTGGTGATGGATTTCAAATGCTGGCTCAGACTGCAGGCCAACTTGATGCACCAATAGAAATTGGTCGTTGCCCAGATAATAGTTCAAGCTACCGATTGTATTCTGAAAAGGCACATAAACGTTTTTATAATTACCTGGTAATTGAAGAGTCAGATGGTTTTACACTATTTGGTTTTACTTCTTGTTATCGTTTTGCTGGTTACTTCGAACTACATAAAAATCAAGGGACAACCACAGTTGCAGCCTTTCTTAATGGTGAAGATACGCATCCACAAGATTGGGCAAGTAATCAAATGGAGGCTATTACTGTTATTAAAGCCGACTCATTAACGGAGTTATATGAGCTTTATGCAGCAAAGGTACAGCAACAACACCCAATTCGCCCAGGAGTTAAACAAAATGCTCCAATTGGATGGTGTTCTTGGTATGCTTATTATGCAGATGTTACTGAGAAAAATGTACTAGATAATGTTGAAGTTATGTGTAACGACCACAAAGAACTTGAATGGGTTTTATTGGATGATGGTTATCAAGCTTTCATGGGAGATTGGTTAACACCTTCAGAAAAATTTCCAAATGGCATTCAAGCGTTACTAAAAGAAATTAAAGCAAGAGGAAAAAAACCAGCAATTTGGATTGCGCCTTTTATTGCCCAACCAGAATCAGAAATATTTAAAACACACCCTGAGTGGTTTGTACGACATAAAAATGGTGATTTACTTAAAGCCGAAGACATTACTTATGGTGGTTGGCGTTGTACTCCTTGGTATATTTTAGATACATCTAAACAAGCTGTTCAGATCCACCTAACAGATGTTATTCGTACGATGCGAGAAGAGTGGGGCGTTGAGTTATTTAAATTGGATGCTAATTACTGGGGTTCACTAAAGGGACAGCGAATTCAGTCTGGGATCACAGGTATTGAAGCATATCGTTTAGGAATGCAGGCCATTATTAATGGTGCCGGTGATGCACTAATTCTTGGGTGTAATGCACCAATGTGGCCATCTTTAGGTCTTGTTGATGCGATGCGAATTTCAGATGATGTAGAGCGTAACCCTGAACGTTTTAAGCAGATAGCAAAAGAAACATTTTATCGTAGCTGGCAGCATCGTAAATTATGGCAAATAGATCCAGACTGTATTACGTTAACGTCGCTACCAAATCAAGGTACAGAGAGAAAGTATTATGAGTTCCATCGTACAGTCATCTTGGCTTCTGGTGGTCTAGCGTTATCTGGTGATCCATTACCAGAGATGAATATTTTTGCTAAAAAAACATGGAAAAATTTATTGTCTCGACTTAGGTTGACCCAAGAGTCAGCGCAGTTTCAATCTCTTTCAAATAGACACTGTGTGTTAAGATTAAATCATCAGCATGAACTGCACTGTATTTTTAATTATGATGATGAAATTGCTGAGTTTACACTAAATACAGATCAGCTCTCTATCTGGCGTGATTTCTGGACTGGTGAACAATTGAACGAAGAGCCAATGCAAGTTTTACAGCTGACTTTAGAAAATGGATTAAGTAGCCGAGCAATTTTGGTTTCTATATAGATTGATATAATGTCTTAATTATCTGTTCCATCCATCGTTTTATATTGCATAAAGGATGGATGGAACAGTGACAAGAGTTAACTTATTCGTTTATAAACCATTAGCATTCAATTTTTGGTGTCGCGGCACTTAAACGCTGTTTCCTATCGTGAGTTGGGGCATCGAAATGGCTGCCTAATAAACGTTGTGTAATTGAATGTTGAGGGTTAGAAAAAACCTCTTGTGTTACACCTTTCTCTACCACCTGACCTTCATGCATTACCATTACTTTATCGGTAATATGCTTTACAACCCCAATATGTTGAGATACGTAGATAAACGAAATTGCCATCTCTTGTTGTAGCTCTAAAAATAGATTGATAATTTGAGACCTCATGGCCATATCTAATCCATTCAGCGCTTCATCAGCAACAATAATTGATGGCTGTAGAATCAATGCTCGTGCTAAACATACTCGTTGTTTCTGACCAGTAGCCAACATTTGAGGATAGAAGTAAGCATGTTCAGGTAATAAGCCAACACGTTGTAATGTGTCCTTTACACGCTGTTGACGAGCTTCTAGTGACATACTGGTGTTACGTTTTAATGGGCCTTCTAAGATACGACCAATCTGAATTCGTGGGTTTAATGATGAATTAGGATCTTGGAAGATCATTCGGATTAGCTTACAACGAGTTTTAAAATCTTTATAATCGAGCACTTCACCGTTTACCTTGATAATACCTGAAGTTGGTTCAACTACGCCTGCTAGCATACGTGCTAATGTCGATTTTCCTGAGCCGTTAGCACCAATAAACCCTAACGTTTGTCCTGCTTCTAAAGAAAAGCTAACAGGTTTCACAGCCTCCTTAATTTGTTTGCGAAAAAGACCAGTACGAAATACATAATCTTTTTTAAGGTCGGTTACTTCAAGAAGCGCAGTCATTTTTTTTCTCCTCAAAATTTAATGGGAAATGGCAGCTAAATTTATGATCTTTCACTTTTCGACCTTCAGGAATTTGGACACATTTACGTTGAGCATGAGGACAACGTGGACCTAGACGGCAGCCAATAGGTAAATGCTGCAATGGAGGAATAGTCCCAGGCAAAGACTCTAGCTTTGCTTTGTGGGGGATCCCATCTTTACTAAAGTCAGGCATTGCGCGTAATAAGGCATTGGTATAGGGGTGTTTTGGTGCATTTAGAATCTCTTTACGCCCTGCCGACTCAACTGACTGCCCACAGTACATAACTGTAATTCTATCAACCCATTGGGTTAGAGTAATTAAATCATGGCTAATTAATAAAATAGTGGTGTTATTAACTTGATTCATACGACTTAATAAACGGAATATTTGTGACTGCGTCACAGCATCTAATTCATCTGTTGGCTCATCTGCGATTAAAATACGAGGTTTATTGGCTATTGCCATCGCGATCATAACCTTCTGGCATTCACCATCAGTAAGTTCATAAGGGTAGCATTTCATAATGCGTTTATGATCTTTTATCCCGACTTTATGCAGTAGCGCTATAGCACCTTTTGTTCGCCAATTCCAACGCTGCCACCAACGACCTGTAAAATATTTTGATGGAATCGCTTCTTTTAGTTGATTACCTACTTGTTCAGAAGGGTCAAGACAGGTCGATGGTTCTTGGAAGATCATTGCCATTTCACGGCCAATAACTCGTCGTCGTTCTTTTGGAGATAGTGCCAATAGGTCAATATTACCTAAACGCATTCTATCTGCACTGATCTTCCAATTGTCTTTGGTTATTCCTAAAATAGCTTTAGCAACCAGAGATTTACCAGAACCTGACTCACCTACAAGACCACGAATTTCACCTTCATTAAGTGTTAAACTCATACGATCAACCGCTTTTACCATACCTTGAGGGGTTTCAAGTTCAATGGTTAAGTGACGAATATCTAATAATGGCATTATTCTGTCCCCGCATTTAACGCGCGCTGGATCCCATCACCGACTAAGTTAATGATGATAACGGTAAAAGTAATCACGATCCCTGGGAGCGTCACTGTCCATGGCGCAATATAAATTAACTCAATCGAATCACCTAAAATAGCCCCCCACTCAGGGCTTGGGGCTTGTGCACCTAGTCCAAGAAAACCTAAGGCTGTAATATCTAAAATAGCTACAGAGATCGCCAATGTCATTTCAGCTACGATAATGGCTAAAATATTAGGTAATACAGAGTTCCACAATAGATAAAAGTTATTCGCGCCATCTAAGCGAGCCGCAATAATGTAATCTTTTTCAACTTCATTGTGTACGGCGGTATAAACCGAACGAATGAAACGAGGGATCAAAGCAAGCCATATTGCTAGTAAGATATTAAATTCACCAAACCCCAAAAATGCGACAAAAATAATAGCCAGCAATAAAGAGGGGATTGATAAGATGGTATCTAGCAGGTGATTTAAGGCGCTAGATAGTAATCCTTTAGTCATACCTGCAAAAATACCAATAATGCAACCAACAAAGCCAGATAGTAGCGCAACCACCACGGCATAGCCAAAGGTGAGTTGTGAGCCTATAAGTAGTCTTGATAAAATATCTCGACCTAAATCATCTGTTCCTAAGAAAAATGCAACATCACCATCTGCATTCCAAGAAGGCGGCATTAATAAATTTTCAGACTGCCATTGTGGATCATAGGGACTGAGCCAAGACGACGTTGCAGTCACAATAATAATCAGCAGTAAACACCAAAATCCAAACATGGCTAATGAATTAGCACGAAAACTCAACCAGAAACGTTCTATTTGAGTAGGAATATGTTCTTCTTGATAGACACTATTTGAGAGCATAAAACTCTTTCCTTACTAATGGGTTTACAGCAGCACCTAATAAATCCGATAAAATATTCGCGAATAAAATAAATGATGCCACAGTAATTACACCTGCTTGAATTGCCACAAAATCCTGATTAATGATTGCATCAAGTAACCAGCGGCCAACTCCTGGCCAATTAAAAATAGATTCGGTGAGGATAGCAGCAGTAAATAACCCCGACAGCTGGATACCTAACTTAGGAATAATTGGTGGAAGCGCATTACGAATAATATGCTTTACCATGATTTCAAATTTAGATAACCCTTTAGTATGTGCAACTTTAATGTAGTTTTGAGTTATCACTGTAGATACTGAAGAGCGCATTAAACGAATGACTTCTGTCATAGGGGCGATAGACAATACTAGTGTAGGCAATATTAAGTGTTGGATGATATTTTCCAACATTTCAGCACGATAAGGAGATCGAGAAGCCAGTACATCAATAAAGGCAAATCCTGTTTTTGCATCAAATTCATACAATAAACTATAGCGGCCAGAAACAGGAGTAATGCCTAATTTTAAACTAAAAAACATTAATAATATCAATGCGATCCAAAATAGAGGCATTGAATATCCCAATAATGCGATGGATGATATAAGTGTATCTAAGGGTTTTCCTTGGCGCATTCCAGCAATTGTACCAATGGGTGTTCCAATTATTAAGGCGATAAAGAATGCAAAGAAACAGAGTTCCATTGTTGCAGGGAACACTCGAAGGATCTCTTCAAGCATATTAAGGCCATATTGATTTACCCCTAGATTACCATTCGCCAATTGGCCTAAATAAGTTATCCAACCAGAGAAAAAAGGAGCTTGAGACCAAGCAGAAGCTTGATCTAGACGTAAAATATTGAAGCCAATTAAGGTTAAGATAAGTAACGTAATAATAAATAAATTAAAACGACGTATAGTGTAAAACCACATTATTCTACCTCCTTAACTCTGAAAACATTGTGAAAAGAATATGTATTGAATGGGCTTAATGTAAATCCTTTCAATGAGGTTTGGTTAGCTTGATACTTCACACCATGAGCTAATGGAATTACTGGTAACTCTTCACTTAATAGATTCTGAATTTGGCGATATATATTTAAACGATAACGAGGCTGATTAATTTCTTTTGCTAAATTAAGTAAAGAATCAAACTCTTCATTACACCAATTGGCAGCACCAAATCCAGCTTGCTTCGCATCACAAGATAAAAGGGGTCTCATCATAGGGTCAGGGTCTGAGCTATTGGCATTCCACCCGGTTAGAATTAAATCTATCTCATTGTTTTCTAATTCATTTTCACTTAGTACATCACTGGTAATAATATTAAGCTTAATACCTAATTTTTCATAATCATTCTGAATTATCTCAGCTGATTTTTTAGGACTGGGGTTGTAAGAGTTATTATCAAGAGGGACCCACATCGTCAATGTTAATCCTTGTTTCACCCCTGCTTCACGTAATAACCCTTTAGCGTAATTAAGATCATATCGAATAAATGAACTGTCATCTCCATAGGCCCAAGAAGCTGGCGGTAAGATAGATTTAGCTTCTATTCCTGAATTATAGTAAACCGAATTAATCAAACTTGAGCGATCGATAGCTAAGTTTAAGGCTTTGCGTATTCTTTGATCTTGCAATAATGGCTTCTTCATATTAACAGCAATAAAGGCCACATTAGTTGCTGTTTGAGAGAAGAGGGTAAGATCATCATTTTGAATGATTACCGGTAATTGACTTGAAATAGGATTAACGACTACATCACATTCTTGGCGTAATAGTTTTGCTAATGAACCAGTGCCGCGACTTGAAATATCAAATACTATTTGTGACATTCTAGCAGCACCTTGCCAGTAGCTATCATGTCGTTTTAAACGAACCAGTTCACTTTTTTGGAATTGAGAAAGCTTAAAAGCCCCTGTCCCGATAGGCTTTAAATCGATTTGGTTTTTATTATCAGCAAGCGCTAATTTTAATGCATATTCTTCAGAATGAATTACCGCATATGATGTCGCTAGCGTAGATAAAAAAGTGTTATCAGGAGAAGATAAGGTAAATTCAACTTGATGTGGGTTGATTGCTTTCACTGATTTAACGGTTTGAGTAAAATTAATACTATTAAACCAAGGGTAGTTACCTGAATTCACATTATGGTACGAATTCTCAGGGTCTAAAATGCGATTAAAGCTGAAAACCACATCATGAGCATTAAGAAAACGAGTTGGCTTGAACCATTCGGTCGTATGAAAAGCAACATTAGGCTGTAAAGTAAAAGTATAGACTTTACCAGAGTCATCAACTTTCCAAGAGCTTGCTAAGTTTGCAGAAGGTTTTTGTGTTATAGGATCAATAATAAGTAAGCGATCATATATTTGAGCGCTAATGGCTTCTAAAATACTATTCTCATCAGAAATCTGTGGATTAAAAAATTCCACATTGCCAGATTCACAATAGATGAATCCAGTTTCATGAATTGTCTGTTTGATCCCCGCATCGTAACAGCCTGATAGGGAAAATATTCCCGTCACTGCTATGAGCATGCGCGTAATAATCTTCATAATGATCGCAGCTTTTATCAATTTAAATTAATGAACTTGTCATTTTATACTCAAGTGACTGGTTCTGCACTTAAATATCTAAGATTATCCCTTGATTGTGGTCAAGAGGTGGTGCTTTTTTAATAATCCACGAAATTGATGATAGGTTATGCCTAGTTCTTCAGCAGCTTTTCGTTGGTGGTGTCGTGTTTTTAATAGAGCCTGCTCTAATAATTGTTTTTCTTGTTCGATTTGAAACTGTTTTAAATTCAATGGTAATGAGGGTGTCGTATCTTGTTCCTTCTGCTCATTGAGTATAGCCGAAGAAGGAATGCTTAGTTGAGTCTTTTCCCAAGGTGAGGCAAAAGGATTGAGCTGAATATAATCAATTTGTGCTTCTTCATGATTATGCTTAAACACTGCTCGTTCAATACAGTTTCGAAGCTCACGTACATTGCCTGGCCAATCATAGCCTAGAATCTGTTGTTTTGCATGATAAGTAAACCCAGCGAAATAACTCAGGTTCATCTCTTGACACATTTTAATAGCAAAGTGTTCAGCCAACAATAAGACATCTTGTTCGCGATATCGCAGAGGTGGTAGATGAATTACGTCAAATGATAATCTGTCTAATAAATCAGCTCTGAATTTCTTTTCTTTCACGAGTTCTTGAGGGTTTTGGTTAGTCGCACAAATTAGTCGAACATCAGCTCTTAATGTTTGAGAACCACCCACTCGTTCATATTCACCGTATTCAATGACCCGAAGTAGTTTTTCTTGAACGGTTAATGGTGCCGTTGTGAGTTCATCTAAAAATAGAGATCCGCCATCAGCACGTTCAAAACGTCCTTGATGGCGTTGTTTTGCGCCAGTAAATGCTCCTGCATCATGACCAAATAGTTCAGAATCCAACGTACCAGAGCTAAGTGCAGCACAATTTAAGCTCACTAAAGGTTCATCCCATCGTTGTGATAGAAAGTGCAGACGCTGAGCGATGAGTTCTTTACCTGTGCCTCGTTCACCAAGAATTAAAATAGGTCTGTCAATTGCAGCAAGTTGCGAGGCGTGATCTAGTGAAGATAGAAATGCATCGGATTCTCCAATTAAATTATCTTTTCTCATTATAGCCCCACAATGTTGGTCAAAATAGCCAGTAAATAGTGGTTTTAATCATCACTTAAATCTGATTAGAGGTCAACTTTTTATAAGTTGTTGATTTTTATATAGTGAAAAGTTGGCATGCATTGTGTAATAGTCATAGTAAGTTTTAAAATATATGAATGAGATAACTACATATTGTTATCACTATTATTAAAGAGGAATAAATTATGGGTATTTTTTCACGTTTTGCAGACATCGTTAATGCTAATGTAACTTCATTGCTAGATAAGGCAGAGAATCCAGAAAAGATGATCCGCTTGATTATTCAAGAAATGGAAGACACCTTAGTAGAGGTTCGTACTGCTTCAGCAAAGGCGATTGCAGATAAAAAGGAATTAACACGTAAGATTGGTTCAATTGAAGCTCAAGTGACAGATTGGCAAGAGAAAGCAAGTTTAGCTCTGATTAAACAACGCGAAGATCTTGCTCGTTCAGCACTAATTGAAAAGCAAAAAGTGCAAGATGTGCTATCAAGCTTAAAAACGGAATTTATTCTGGTTGAAGAAGGTATTGAGAAGTTGACCACAGAATTAACTGAACTAGAGACTAAACTGACAGAGACACGTGCTCGTCAGCAAGCATTAGTTATTCGTCAGCAAACAGCACAGCATAGAAATGACATTAAAGCTCAAACACATTCTGGTAAAACAGAGCGAGCAATGGCGAAATTTGAGCAGTATGAACGTCGCATTGATGAATTAGATGCTCAAGCAGACAGCTACTCTGTAGGGAAAAGCAACTCTTTAGAACAAGAATTTGCAGAGCTACAAGCTCAAGATGAGATTGAAAAAGAATTAGAGCGTTTAAAAGAACAAATGAAGAAAGACGCATAATAGATTCATCTATAATGTCTATGTTTAATTGCATTTAAGGAGACAACAATGAGCGGATTTTTTGCTTTCCCCTTGGTTATATTTTTTATTTTTGTGGCACCGTTATGGCTGTTTTTACATTACCGAAGCAAAGGGAAAACAGCACAAGGTTTGTCGCAGGAAGATACGCAGTTACTTAAAACAATGACAGAACGTGCGGATAAAATGCAGCGTCGTGTGGAAACTTTAGAGAAAATCCTGGACGCAGAATCCCCAAGTTGGAGGGAGCGCTAATGGCTAATAAAGAGTTATATCGCGATACTCGAAATGGAAAAATTGGTGGTGTGTGTGCAGGTATTGCTCAGTACTTTAGTATTGAACCATGGATAGTACGTATTCTGGTTGTATCTGCCGCTCTGTTTAGTGCTGGTTTTCTAGTTATGTTAGCGTACTTTGCAGCTATGCTTTTTTTAGATAAAGCCCCAGTTGAAATGTACTATCGCGCTGAAGAAAGTCGTGAGCACACAGTCAAAAGTAAACCATGGCAAGCTGGCCAATCACCATCAGAAGTAATTAAACGAGTAGATCAAGACATGGCGAGAATGGAAGAAAAAATTCGTCGAATGGAAGGATATGTGACCTCTTCTGAATATAAGGTTCGTCGAGAGTTTCGTAATCTTTAATCTTAATGTAAATCTTGTTCATGGAGTGTTCAGAATTGGTTCTGTACACTCCATTTGTGTTTTTAGAAAAAGAATAAAAAGAGAATCGTAATGAGCAGATTAACCAAAGAAATGAATAAATTTGTCAATCGTAGTATGGATCGCCACGTTAAATTAGCGGTTACTGGATTATCTCGTGCAGGGAAGACTGCGTTTATTACTTCTTTTGTTAATCAGTGCTTACACGCAGCCTCAAGTGATAAATTACCTTTATTGTCAGTCACTCGAGAAGGGCGCATGATTGGTGCAAAACGAGTTTCCCAATCTAACCTTTCGGTCCCAAGCTTTACTTACGATGATGGTATGGAATCATTATTATCAGAGCCGCCAATGTGGCCAAAACCAACTCGTGATGTTAGTGAATTACGTTTAGCCATAAAATTTAAACCAAAATCAGGTTTGCTAAAACACTTACAAGATAGTTCAACCCTGCATGTTGATATTGTTGACTATCCTGGTGAGTGGTTATTAGATCTGCCGTTATTAGATATGGACTATCTTGAGTGGTCAAAGCAACAACAAGTGAGCTTAACGGGGCACAGGAAAATACTCTCTGAAATATGGTTAGAGGAAGCACAAAAATTAGACCCATTAGCCCCTGTTGATGAGAAGCAACTTGCTTATATTGCAGAACTATTTACTCAATATCTCCATACTTGTAAAGATGCTAAGGGGTTACATTGGGTGCAACCGGGACGGTTTGTTCTACCTGGAGAGTTGGCTGGAGCGCCCGTATTACAGTTTTTCCCATTTATGTTTTTGCATAAATACACCGAAGATGAATTATCAAAGGCAAGTAAAGACTCGAATATTGCAGTGCTAAAAAAACGCTATAAACATTATCAACAACATGTGGTGAAGAAGTTTTATAACGAACACTTTAGGCATTTTGATCGTCAAATCGTATTGGTGGATTGTTTACAACCATTAAATGCTGGGGAGCAGTCGTTTAACGATATGCGCCAAGCGGTTGATCAGCTAATGCATAGTTTCCAATATGGCAAAAGCTCAATGCTTAAGCGTCTATTTTCACCGAAAATTGATAAGGTATTGTTTGCTGCAACCAAAGCAGATCACGTTACTCCTGAACAGCATCCAAATATGGTGTCTTTATTACAGCAGATGATCCATCAAACATGGCAAGAAACTGCGTATGAAGGCATTAAAATGGAATGTATGAGCATTGCTTCAATTCAAGCAACCACCGCAGGAATGATAGATGAGGACGGTGAATTGTTTGCGGCAATTTCAGGTGTTAATTCAGAGCAACAGCCGATGATGATGTTCCCGGGTGAAGTTCCGCAACGTATTCCAACGAAAGCCTATTGGGAAACAAAGCCCTTTAATTTTATGAGCTTTCAACCTCTGAATAATGAAAGTGATAAGCCACTGCAACACATCCGAATGGATAAAGCGATGCAGTTCTTATTAGGAGATAAATTAGTATGAGTGAATTAAAGAAACAACGTATTTTTCAGTCACAAGCGTTACATCAAGGAAAGGAGTATCACCAAGAACAAGAGCCGATTGAATCTCTGAATACTCAAAAATTATTTGAAGAAAACGTTAAGTTTGTTCCTCAATCTATAGAAGAAGAGGAACTTGATGGTGTGGATATTGAAACGCCATTAATAAAAAAGAAAACCCATTGGAGTATTAAAACACTGATTGGTGGATTTCTTGGTTTAACAGTGTGGCAAAGTATTGATCATGTCATTACCGCAATTCAATCGGCTGATTTTCTGTCATTGGGGTGGGCTGGATTAATTAGTTTAGCGGCGGTGATGGGTGTAAGCGCGATAGGTCGTGAATTGTGGACATTACGAAAACTAAAAAATCGAGCAGAGATCCAACACCAAGTGGCTGAATTAGCTGAAGGTAATGGTATTGGTCAGGCAAAACCGTTTTGTGAAGCGTTAGCTAAGAAAGGATTAACGACAAATACTGCAGAATATACACGTTGGCAGAATAGCATTGAATCACATCATAACAACGCTGAAGTGTTTGAAATGTATGATTCTATGGTGGTTTCAGAGCAAGATAAACGAGCAAAAGCCTTAATCAGCAAGCATGCTGGTGAATCAGCGTTAATGGTGGCATTAAGCCCATTAGCCGTGGTGGATATGTTGTTGGTTGCGTGGCGTAACATTCGATTAATCGAACAAGTATCTCAAGTTTATGGTGTTGAGTTGGGTTATTGGGGACGTTTACGCTTGTTTAAAATGGTGCTGCAAAACATGGCTTTTGCCGGTGCAACCGAAATGGTGACGGATGTTGGTGTTGATATGCTTTCTACTGGGTTGGCGGGTAAGTTATCAACCAGAGCGGCACAAGGGTTAGGTATCGGCTTATTAACGGCACGTTTTGGATTAAGAACCATGAATCTAATGCGTCCATTACCATGGCAAGCCGGAGAAGCGCCTAAGCTTTCTGATATGCGTAAAACCATTATTGCTCAATTAGGATCCAAATTGAGTTCATAAGTTGAGAATTAGTTAACTCTAGTTAGCATTCTTATAAAAAGCATACTATTTACAAATCGATTAATGATAGTATGTCGGCATTAGTCGGGGAGCCAATAGGCTGAGATCGCAATAGCGAACCCGTTGAACCTGATTCAGTTAGTACTGGCGTAGGGAACTAATGGTCCTTTTGATACGATCTTTTCGATCCGTTTCTTTTGGTGAGATCTCGCGTCTATACGTATTTTATTCTCACTATGACTGTTTTTCCTGACCGTTAGTTAGGGAAAATAAGTATGCCTATAGTAAAAACACCCATTGTATTAACCATTGCTGGATCTGACAGTGGTGGTGGTGCTGGCATCCAAGCCGATATCAAAGCGATTTCTGCAATAGGCAGTTATGCTTGCTCTGTGATTACCGCATTAACCGCTCAAAATACGCAAGGCGTTATGAGTATTTATCCAATCAGCAGTGAATTTGTTGAGCAGCAACTTGATGCTGTTTTCTCTGATTTAAATGTCGTAGCCGTTAAAGTGGGCATGCTGAGTGACTCTAATATAATCCACTCTGTTGCGGAAAAAATAAAACAATACACGCCACAATATTTAGTCGTTGATCCTGTTATGGTTGCAACTAGTGGTGACCTTCTTCTGCAATCCTCTGCTATTGAAAGCCTTAAATCTGAACTGCTTCCCCTTGCTGATGTTATTACCCCAAACCTACCAGAAGCAGCAGCATTAATTAACGCGAAAATACCCGAAAGTGAAGTCGAAATGACAGGAATGATCGATGAACTTCGTCAATTAGGTGCTAAGTCAGTATTGCTAAAAGGCGGGCATTTAGAAAAGGATGAAAACAGTACCGATTTGCTAATTTTATCTGATTCTATAGAGCGTTTATCGACACCCCGCATTGAAACTCGCAATACACACGGCACAGGCTGCACGTTATCGTCAGCAATTGCTTCGTATTTAGCGCAAGGTCATGAATTACTGGCTGCCGTTGCGTTAGGTAAGCAATACATTACTCAAGCGATTATCCATGCGGATGAGTTGAGTATTGGTAAGGGACGTGGGCCTGTGAATCACTTTTTTGTATTAAATTCTTAGCATTATTTTTTTAAACTTAGCGATATAAAATTTGAGCACTTGAGGTGCTCTTTTTTTTCTTTTGTTTTTGTTTCATGTCATACATATGCTTATCTGCTCTAATAAGAGCGTGTTCTATATCATCTTTGCTGGTGCTTTCTACGCCATAGGCAAACGTAATGGGTTCATTAGCAAGTTGTTTATATATGTCATTAATAAAATCAGTTGCGCGATTTTTATGGGTAGTGACGACGAATTCATCACCACCGATACGAAAAGCCATCTCTCGATCTAGACAGGCTTTTCTTAATACTTGAGAAAAACGAATAATCATTAGATCACCGACTTGATGGCCCTTTAGATCATTAACTTTTTTCAAATCATTTAAATCAAAATAAATCAAATCAAACATATCAAGTTTTACTTGAGGCAGTTTTTTTCTGGTATAGAGAGCTGTTAATTCATCTTTCATGCTTTGTTTTGCAAGATCTTGAACCATGCGAGTAATACCAATAGCAATACAGAAAAAAGCTGCAAAGAGAGACCCGTCATCTAAAATGGTATCAATAACTTCACAATGGTCGGCATGTTTTTCAATTATTGGAAACTCAGTTAATAAGTCATAGCCTTTGTTAAATATGAGTAAAGAAACTCCAATCATTAAAAAAGAGTAAGATTTAAAAAAACGGTAAGCAGTTAGGCTGATATAAACTAACAAAATGAGAGTTAGTCCTTCGAAAATCAAATCGGAATAAGACTCAAACCCAATTTCTTCATACAAAGCAACACAGGCAGCTAGACATAAGGAAAGAATCACGGTGACAATAATTGGTCTTTTATTATTTCGTTCCATATCGCATGCTCGCTGTTAATGGAATGTTACACCTAACTGAGGGTACTTAATTTTTTTAGAAAAATAAATAGAAACTACAGAATTAATTTTGAATAAGTTGACTTCTGTATAGTATAGATGAGTCTATAAATTGTGACAGTAAGCACAAGGATGTATTGATAAGTATCATATTAAGAATAATGTATGGTATGTTAGAGGTTCGTTGCTTTTAAGGTTTTAGTATGCACTTTATTTCATCACTAAGAAGTCGAGTATTATTTAATTTAATTCTTGCCCTACTTCCTGCCGCTATCATCATTTCACTTAATATTTGGTATGAATATCGAACTGAAAAGCAGCTAATCCAAAATGAAGTCAGAGCCACTGTCGACGCATTGGCAAGTGAGCATATTGAGGCGATTGTTGAAATTCAGAAGGTGTTAAAAGAGCTGAGTCAGTTTAGTGAATTGCAAGCACCGTCAAGTCAAGCGTGTAACAGCATTATCTCAAAAGCATTGAAATTACATAAGGAACTAAGTAATTTAGGGGTTCCTTTGGCAAATGGCGATTTATTATGTAATGCAACACCACTTACAAAAAAAGTAAATGTGGCAGACCGTTTGTACTTTCAAGAAGCGATTAACGAACAACGTTTGTCTATGAGTGAATTCCAAACGGATAGAGCGACTCAGCAGACGTCATTGAATTTTGCTTACCCAGTATTAGATCAAAATAATAACAGTATTGCGGCTGTCGTTGCGGTAACTGATTTTGAACGATGGAGAGAAGAAGTGTCGAAACTCACTCTTCCTGATGATTCTGTTGTTATTGTTTATGATGAACATCGTTATATTTCTTTCTTTCAATCTCTAGCGCTCCCACAACAAAATATTACTAGCCTAAAAGATGTATTTATTGAAGGTGATGTTTTTAACGACAGTATTACAGAGGTCGTTGGCAAGGATGGTATTCGTCGTTTAGCACTTAGCATTAATTTACTTCCTCAGCGATTTAACCATAACATGACCATGGTAGTCGCTTTACCGATTGAACACGTTTACGAAGGGGTGATCTATACCTTTCTTCGTAATGTTGTGCTGTTTATTATCTGTAGTTTTCTTTTCTTTTTTGTTTTATTTTTTGGTTTAAATAAAAGTGTACTTTCTCCTGTTCGACAATTACTTTCTAGCACTAGAAAGTATGTTGAAAGCAAGAATGGACAATCCTCAGAGAAGACTAATGAATTAACCTTATTATCTCAGCATTTTGAATTTGTTCTGCAAGAGCAAGAAATGATAGAGGGTGAGTTGATTGATAAAGAGAAACGATTAAGTGGTGCGTATAAAAGAATAAACAATTTACTTGATAATTCAACGTATGGCGTAGTGGAGTGGGACCCAAACCTGAACATTAGCCGTTGGTCTAAAATGTGTCACTCCATTTTTTCTATTGATGCAGAAACACTAATTGGAACTAATATTACTGAAACTAAAGGTATCGTTGGTGACTATTTTTCTAATATGAGTCTTGAGCTTGAAAAGATGAGTGCGGGTCATAGTGAGCAAGCTCATTGTGAAAGTTCGTTTAGAAATCAATCGGGTGAAGTGGTAGTTTTGAAATGGAAGCTATCTGCAATTTATGACCACGATAATCTGATTGGTATTCTTGGCTTAGTTGAAAACATTACTAAGCAGGTAGAATATCAGCAAGAAATTGAACATCAAGCCCGTTTTGATACTCTAACCGGAGCACCTAATCGTTATGCTTTTATTCGTAATTTAGACATAAAAATTGAGCATAAGAGTCACTTCTCTTTACTGCATATTGATATTAAAGGCTTTAAATTCGTTAATGATCACTATGGTCATAAGCTCGGGGATCATTTACTAAAAACGCTAGTTAAACATATAGAAAAGCAAGTTAGGGAGGGGGAGTTTTTTGCTCGATTAAGCGGAAATGAATTTATCTATTTACTGCCTTTTAATGATGATTTACAGATAAATTCACGATTAGATACATTGCGTTCAATTTTCTGTGAACCAATTAAATTGGGAGATGTAAACCACGTTAGCTATATTCATTGTGGTATTTCTAAGACATCAGAATTCATATATAGCGCAGAAGAGGTGTTACGCCAAGCGGGTATTGCCTTACATTACGCTAAGCGACATTCAAAGTCTGATACCTATATTTATAGTACAGAAATGGAAGAGCAAGAACGTTTACGATTTGATTTAGAGCATGAGCTAAAAGCGGCATTAATAAATGAAGAGTTTGAGCTTTACTATCAACCTATTTTGAATCACAGGACGTCATCCTTTGATGCAGCAGAAGCACTGATCCGTTGGAACCATCCAGAAAAAGGCCTTATTCCACCAGATAAGTTTATCCCTTTGGCTGAAGAGACAGGTTTTATCCATCAGTTAGGGCACTGGGTATTAGAAGAGTCAATTCGCCAAATTTCTGTATGGCATGCTGAAGGATTAGATATTTCTAAAGTATCGGTCAATATGTCTGCTTTGCAATTGAATGACGCGGATATCGTCTATAAAGTCAGCCATGCATTAATGACTTATAAAGTAGAGCCTAAACATCTTATTGTTGAAGTAACAGAAAGTGCATTATTGGACAGTGGCAGTGAGATATTGGATCGAATTAGTGGAATTAAAGCGTTAGGTGTTTCTATTGCTTTAGATGATTTTGGCACTGGTTATTCTAGCCTAAGCTACCTTTCAAATTTGCCATTGAATCGATTAAAAATAGATCGTTCTTTTGTAAACCGAATTGGTACTGCCCGTGATGAAGTACTTATTAATGCGATAATCTCTATTGCACACGGCATGGACTTATCCGTGGTGGCAGAGGGAATAGAAACGGATGAACACCTCAGTTTTCTCTTAGGCAAAGGATGTGAATATGGCCAAGGGTATCTATTTAGTAAACCGTTACCTGTAAAAGAGTTTGAGGTCTTTATTCAACAGAATTTAGTCGTGGAAGAACCGGTTGAATTTACACCAAAGTTTATGTAATAGATAACATCAAACAGTTATCGAGCACAAAGAGAAAGCCGTTACGTGTTGATGTAACGGCTTTCGTGTTTTTATGGATTAAGTTGCTCTGTGATTATTGTTTCTAAATCTTCTTGAGGTATAAATCCTGGGATAATTTCATTACCAATGATTAAGCTTGGTGTTCCTCTAAGCCCAAGTTGGCTAAAGATCTTTTCATTTTTTTCAACCAACTCTTCTTTTTTTGGATTTGGTGTCAATTCTTTTTGGGTCTGAGTTAAATCGGCAATTTTCATTACTGATGTGCTGTCATGTCGTGATGGTTTTGCCATCATTAAACGGTGAACTTCGGCAAATTTAGAACGATCATTTTCCCATACATTTAATGCGTACCATGCTGTATTGGTTTTTAGTTCTGGGATCATACGTTGTTGGAATGGAAGTAGAATATTTACAACGCGGATCTCTGGATGTTTTTTAATTACTTCAACTAATCCCGATTCTAAGCGCTTACAATATGGGCAGTTATAGTCAGTGAAATTAATAATAGTTAACTTAGGGTTTTCAGCGCCAAAATAGGGTTGCTGTGGGTTGTTATATAAATAATCGTGATTGGTTTTTAAGATAGAGTCTAATGATTTTTGTCCATCAAGGTATTGACTTAAATTGGTATGTAAACCTTCAATTAACTCTGGGTTTTGACGTAATAAGCTAGTGATCTCAGTTAATTGTTGTTCTTGAGCTGTTGTTACGCTCTGTGCGGAAACGAGCGGAGATAAAAGCAGAGTTGCTGTAATTGTTGCTGATAATAGTAGTGATTTCATGAGATAACCTTAAGCGAAAAATAAACGTAGCCACAGACCAAATGGAGTCGTAGCACCGGTTGTAATAGAAGATACTTTGCCATTACTAATAATGACAATTGAAGGGGTCGCAGTGACTCCCCATTCTTTACTTATCTGTCCTGTTGAATCATTGATTACTGGAAACTCGTATTCCTTGTAATTCATGAATTGTGACAATCGTTTATTATCACCAGAGGTAATAGCAACAGACACGACTTGATGATCATTTGCTAACCAAGAGACGCTAGGGCTAACAACGTTGCAGATAGGACACCATGTACCCCAGAAATACAGTAAAACCGGTTCATTGTGGCTCATTTTTTCTATATCAACCCAATTTCCATTGATCGTATTTATTGATAGCTCTGGTATTGATTCTGATGGCATATCTTTACTGCGCCAAAAATCGATAGCGGAAACAAGTAAGATAATAAAGAAAGCTAGTTTTGCTATTTCCTTAACAAATTTGATCACATCTGCTTTAGAATTCTTTGGTTTCTTTTCATTTACCGACTCCTGAGTCATTATGGTGTTCTCCCTGCATATTCTATTGCTTGGATAATATCCTCACTGCGTAATAACACTGGCAGCGATAATCCTTGAGGTGCGTTAGGGCCATAAACTACATTCAAAGGTACTCCAAATCGTTGATGACTTTTTAAGTAATTGGTGATTTTATCGCTTGGATGCGTCCAGTCCCCTTTCATGGTAATGACATTATCTTGTTGTAATACTGAATACACAGGATCTTGCAAAATAACGCCGATTTTATTGGCCTTACAAGTAATACACCAATCAGCCGTTACATCGACAAAAACCGTTTTTCCTTGTTTAACGTATTCATCAATGGCGTGCTCATTTAATGGCTGCCAAGCAAGGTTGTCCTCAATCGGTGTAGCCCAATGCTTGGTCGTCATACTACCAACAATCAGCGCAGCACTACTTGCAAATACAATGATGGCAATAATCGCGATAACGGTATTTTTACCTTGTGTTTTACCTATTTGATACAGTAAGTAAATGCTGAGTAATAATCCAAGAATGGTTGCTGATAACCCGCCAATAAATGGCGTAAGTAAACTCAGTAGCCACAATGTGGTGATTAACATCATGAGGCCAAAAATGAGTTTGACTTTATTCATCCATATGCCCGGTTTTGGCATAAATGAAACGAGACGGGGAAACAAAGAAAAAACCAACCAAGGTAGTGCCATTCCTAAACCTAAGAAAGTGAATATCATCAACATTTCAACGGTACTTGCCCCTAATGCAAAGGCAACCGCGGTTCCTAAAAATGGTGCACTGCATGGGGTTGCGAGTAAGGTTGCAAACATCCCCTGAACAAAATGCCCAATAGTTGAATCATTCCCTTTATTTGCAAGAGAAGTCGAAAAACGACTTGGTAATTGAATTTCAAATACACCAAATAAATTAGCCGTGAATAAGGCGGTTATTATAACCATAAAACCAATGAAAATAGGGCTCTGGAATTGAATTCCCCATCCAATGGCACTGCCTGTGAACTTTAAGATAAGTAATCCAGCCGCTAATAACCAAAATGAGGTTAATATTCCGGCGGCAGAGGCAAGAAACTGCAAGCGAATTGAGCGTTTACTCGCTTGAGAAGATGCCACCATGCTGTTCAGTTTCATGCCTAATACGGGCAAGACACACGGCATAATATTAAGAATTAAACCACCAAACAGCGCAAAGCCTATCATTGTTAATAAGCTTGTTGATGCCGTTTGTGCAAAAGGTTTGTCATCGATAACCGCCTTCAACTCATGAGAGAAAAGGGCATCAGACACGGTAATCGAAATAGCTTTGCCGACTAAGTCTGTTTCGCCTAACCAGTTAGTCACCTTATAAGTCGCGGTTACGTCGTTACCATTAATGTCTATTGATGGTTGGGAGAAATAGTCATCGGTAATTTCGCTGCCATCAATGAGGATCTGTGGTTTATCCCAACCCGTATCTTGGCGTAATTTAAGGTGTAATTGTTGCGATACCTTATTAAAATAGGCAGCCACGATGGTAATTGCATCACTTGCTGTTGGTACGTTTGAAAACCCTTGCTGGTACAAATGTTGAGCATCTGCATTCGTTTCAATGTCTGTGAGATTGATAGGAGGTAATTCCAAATCATACTCTGTTAAGACACAAATATTGGTACAGGTTGGCAGGGTCAACTTACCTAAGAAACTAACGGGTTTGGTAATATCATCAACGGTTAGCTCCATAGGGAAAATAACATCATGCTTGTAGCCAAGCGTCATTAAACCTGATTGCTCATAATAAGCAGGGGTAGGCCAATACCAATCTACCTTAGAAAGGTTGGTTGATTTACTCCAATCGAGTACCGGTGAAACGCCCCCCTCACCAGGTGATCGCCAATAGGTTTTCCATTCACCATCAAGCTTTACTTCGAGTAAACCTCGGGCTTGATTGTTCTCTTCATCGACTTCACCCGTTAGCATAAAACGAACTTGTGCTGGAGGATGATCAGGATGGGTTAACCAGCCTGTTGTGATGGGTTGTGCAGATACCGAAAATGCCGACAACAAGAGTGTTGACGTTAAAAGAATAGCTAAACGTAATGCGCTCACTATTTTAAATTGCTGAATTTTAAACACAGTGTTACTCCGAAAATAATTATATAAGAAAGATATAAGTACTTACGGTATGTTTATTCTCGAAAGGTGCAGAAGGCCAAATGCCGCCGCACGCCATAAGAGGTGATAGGTTCTGTGAAGAAATACGTTGTTCCCGCTTGTTTAAGGATTGCCGCTATAATGACAAGGGCTAAGATAAACATAGGAATAGCAAAATCGAGATGTACAGTGTGGGCGTTGACTAAATGTTCACTACTATTACATTGTGAAGCATCATCACTTGCGGTTTGTTCTGAATTGGAGAGATGGATTTGTTCTACATTGTCAGGTTGAGACGACAAAGGACAAGCAGTTGATAAGCCAAGGTTCTGAGAAAAACAGACCAATAGTACAATACTCACTAAAACTAGTGACCATGAAGCGATAGGTTGCCGCTTGTATTGTAGTAAAGAAAAACTCAAAAAAAGTACTCATTAAATGTTTGATTAAACATACTAAGCGAAAATAATAATTTTTCAACCGAATTGTCATTTATTCGTCTATGATTAAAGATAGGAAAATCAAAGTACTTATAATTTCATGGTATGAAAATTGCTAGGCTATTAACATGGATAATAATTGTTAATTTTTTTAGCTTATTAACAATGTAGTACACCTGAGGGGAAAGGAATGAATTTATCGATCAAGGCAAGGTTATATTTGCTTGCAATTTTACCTATTGTATTAACGTCAGTCTTAATTATGGCGATGACTTACAAAGAAACCAACGCTTTAAATCAAGCGCAAATGGACATGACTCGTTCGCAAATGATGGACATGAAGCGAACAGAGTTAAAATCTTATCTGGATATTGTTTCTTCTGAGTTGGGTCATTTAGAAAAGAAAAATGCAACAGAAGAAGATGTTATTGCTTCACTTAAACCAGTTAAATTTGCTGATACAGGTTATTTATTTGGTTTTAAATCAAATGGCGTTCGCGTATTACTAGGTACATCAAGTAAAGGTGTTGGTGATAATGCGTGGAACTTACAAGATAAAAAAGGCAATTACCTTATTCAAGATATTATCACTGCTGCAAAAAATCGTTCAGGGTATTCAACGTACTACTACCCAAAATTAAATCAAAATGTTGCGCTGCCTAAGCTTGCTTATAGTGTATATTTCTCTAAGTGGGACTTGGTTGTTGGTACAGGTTTTTACACAGATGATGTTGATGCTGTTGTTAATAAAATGAAAGCCATGAGTGATGAGCAATTGGCTAGCAGTATGCAAGCTATTGCTTTATTTACTTTATTAATTATTTTTGCTGTTGCAGTCTTAGGTTTCTATATTAATAAAAGTATTATGGCTCCGATTCAAAAGTTCGATGAATCAATTAAATCATTTGCCTCTGGTGATGCAGATTTAACCGCTCGTATGCCTGAGTTTACAGTGCCTGAGTTTAATCAACTAAGTAATAACTTTAATTTATTTGTTGAGTCATTGCATAAAATTATCTCTAATGTTTCTCATGTAAGTCACGATATTGTTGCGGAAACATCAAATATGTCTGAGCGTTCAGCTCAAGTAAATGCAGTGGTAACGAATCAGCGTTCAGAGACAGAGCAAATTGCAACTGCAATGACTGAGTTAACAACCTCATCTCATGAGATTTCATCAAATGCAGAGCAAGCGGCGCATTCAGCTCAAGATGCGGATACTAATGCGCAAGTTGCCATGCAAACGGTAAATGAAGCTTCTGAGTCAGTAAAAACGTTGGCTGCTGAATTAGATGAAGCAAGTGATGTTATTACTAAACTAGAAGGCGATGTTCAAAATATCGCAAGCACCTTATCTGTAATTCAAGATATTGCGGAACAAACGAACTTACTAGCACTGAATGCGGCGATTGAAGCGGCAAGGGCTGGTGAGCAAGGGCGTGGATTTGCCGTAGTTGCGGATGAAGTTCGTAAATTAGCGAGCCGAACTCAAGAAAGTACAGCGCAAATTCACCAACGTATTGAAGCTCTAAAATCAGGCTCAGATTCAGCCGTTCAAGTAATGGAATCAAGCAAGAACTTCAGTACACTGACGGTAAATAAAGCAGTGGCTGCTTCTGAATCTTTAGGCCAAATCCTAGCATCAGTAAATACGATCATGGAAATGAACTCATTGATTGCAACGGCTACACAAGAGCAAAGTATCGTTGGTCAAGAAATCTCAGAGCGTATTGTATCTGTTTCTGATAAAAGTTCAGAGTCTGCAGAGTTAGCAAGTCAGAACCGAGCGGGTGGTGTAATACTAAACCAGAAAGCGAATGAACTTTCTGAACTTGTTGATCGTTTTAAAGTGTAGTACTTATACCAATCGTAGTAAATTACTGATCACTTACTTACTGTGATTGCTATTACTTTAAAACGTAATAAATTATCTATTATAGATAGAGATAAAAGCACAAAAGTCATATGAATGGCTCTTGTGCTTTTTTATTAGTGCTTTATAGCTCACCATAGTTTAAAAAATTGCCAGTTTTTTAAAGCAAGAATCGTTGATTCAATAGGAGGAGCAAACCAAAATAGAGCAGAGCTCATGAGTGTAAAGCAGAGGGTGAGGGGCTGATTAGAAAAGTCAGTGAACTTTAAGGCTGAGCCAAATGATCGTTTAATTCTCACGTTGGCTAAATCAACACTGTATATCTCATCGAGAACCAAATGGACAATCCCCCCACTAAAAACAAACATGCCAGAAAGCCAAGCGATAAATTCTTTATGAGCAACATCAGCATCTAAGGTAAACCAGATAATATCGGTTGTTACTAAGCCGCAAAAAAAGAGAAAAAGTAAAGAATGACAGATACCACGATGAATAGTTTGCCACTCAAAAATATTACGAATACCATACTTGATAATAAGATGAATCATTACAGGCATACCAATAAGTAATAGAAATTGTCTTTCATCAATGGCATCACTAGTGAAATAGCGAATACTGAGCAAAACTATACTGATAGTAAAGAGGTTAAAGATAATATCCAAAGAGGTGGAGTTATCAGAATCAATATCAGGTAATAAGCCGCCAATAGTACCTAAAAACCAAAGCCATAAAGCCGTATTGAGTTCGATGTGGTTTGCTGAAAGTAATGCGGCTGATGCTAAGCCAGAGACTAAAGCGGCGGTATTAAAATGAGTACTAAAATTTGCCATAGGTTTTTAAAGAATTCTTTTGTAAGATAAACGCTGAATTAATAGAGAAAAATAATTATGTTTAAAATTTTTGCATTACTGTTTATTGTCCTTGGGATTTATATTGGGATGAATTACAGCGATGAAGTTCAAAATATTATGGATACAGAGCTCTTCAAACAGCTACAAGAAACGGTAATCACGGGAAAAGACTTTCTCATTGGGAAGTTAAAAGAAACGATTCAATAAGTACCGTTGAGATGTTCAATTCCATGTTAAATAAAAATCCCCATGACAACTAGCATCATGGGGATTTTTTATTCTATAACAGGCGATAGTGAAAACCAATAAACAACTGTATATTTATACATATTTTTTGGTTTTATCGTCTATTGTAATATCAACTTTGTTAAATTAGGATTACCTAATAAATGAAAGAGATACTATTTCAGCGGTAAGATTGTGATTTCTACGCGGCGGTTACATGCACGGCCTTGTGATGTTGAGTTATCACAAACTGGGTAACGCTCACCGTAGCCACGTGCGTTAATTCGGCCCGCAGCAACGTTTTGTCTTACTAGGTAAGTACGAACAGAATCAGCACGTTGCTCTGATAGTGTTTGGTTTTTAGTTTCATTACCAGAACTATCTGTGTGACCATTAACTTGAAGTGCAGTATCAGGGTATTCAACTAAAATACGAGCAACACCATTTAATGTTCTGTAAATACTTGAATCTAATTGGTAAGAGCTTGATTGGAAACCAATGCCATTATCCATAATTAATTTTAGTTCGTTTTCACCAACACGTTCAACTTGAACACCAGAGCTTTTTAGCTCATTACGTAGTGCTTGTTCTTGTTGGTCAAAATAATAGCCAGCACCAGCACCAACTGCACCGCCAGCTGCTGCGCCAATCAAGGCGTTTTTACGACGCTCATCTGCATCATCACCAGTCGCAAGACCGATAGCAACACCAGCAAGAACACCCGCAAGCGCGCCCTTAGTTGCAGAATTAGTTTCTGTTTCACCTGTTGTTGCATTTTGGCGTTGAGTCGCCTGACAACCAGTTAAACCAATAAGTAGTGCAAGCGCAATTGTGATCTTTTTCATTGTTATTCTCGATTTATGTACATCTGTATTTGCAGTTTACTTGTCAAACATCAAAATGCAAATATTAAAAGGTGCTAAATAGGGAGGTGATATTGAATTATTGGTATGATTATCTATATATAAAAGGCACCTTACCTCAAAATTGAATGAGATAAGGTGATTTGCTAGGTAGGATTATTCAGCAACCAATAATACACTTAACTTATGTTGAGCTGGATTGTATGAGATGATTTCAGCATTTACTGTCTCAAAGCTATATACTTCTTCACCATTACTTACTGGTGTATTACTCCAAATATAGCTGGCTAGATCACCTACTTCATAATTAAATGCGTTATCAAAGACTGTCGTATTAACTGCTGGACTATGACATGCAATTTCTTTTAGAGATATCAATTCTTTAATATTAGGCATTCTCCATTTTGTAATTCCTGCAAATTGGTGCAGTTTATGGTTGCCGTTTACATCATTAATTGCTTCCACCATAGTTAGTGCGCTTTGCCAAAAATAAATATCAGTCGTGCCTTCACATATTTGATCTGAACTATTCCATTCTTTACCTACAGGGCAGCGCATCCAAGTAAGTCCTGTTAAATGATCTTTGACTGTACCATTTTGCTCAGGAGTATAGCGAGCATTTGGTGCTGAACGAGAAAGATCGATACTGCATTCTTGTGCTAATGCAAGAGAAGAGAAAAGAGCTATAAATGTAATGATGATAAAATTTTTCATGATTAATTGCCTTGTGCAGAAACTAAACGAGTTGGGTATATATAGGATTCGCCGATATCACTTGGAGCCAGGTTCGAATAAACCTCTACATTACCGACGCTGCCACGGTTGTGGCCCAATAAATTAATTGTATTTATGTAAACAGAACCAGGGTAAATATAAGGTGAGAAAATATTATAATTAGTGGTTTGAATCCATACATTACCTTCTTCAATCTCAGGATGACCTTTTGGTTGATTAGGGAAGTAATTAGCGCTTAGACCGTAAGGTTTATTGCCTTCATTTGTTTTTGTTTCACCAAAATCAATAAGATTATATAGTTCGTGGAACCTTGGTAAACGCCAGTCACTTTTTCCACATAATTTGATGCTATTAATGTGCTCGACATAATCTTTGGTTGAACATATTGAATCGCCTTCAGTATTACAGGTTGCTAGATCAACATCTGTACTAAAAGGTGTGAAGTTGTCTAGCTCTAAAGCAAACATACGATCTTTATATTGAATTGAAGATTGCTCCGATGATTTCACTTCCCAGACTAAGCCGCTACGTTCATCTAGTACACAATTCCATTCCGTTGCAGTGTCAGAGACTTTGTTTCCTTTACTGTCAATTTTAGTCAAGATAAAGCTGTTACCTTGTTTGGGATCGTTTTCTGTTTGATCAAGTCCAAAAGCGGCATCTTGACCAGGGAAACTAGGTGGAGATGTTGTAACGTTTTTTGTATTATCTTCATCGGTGAAATACAGTACAGATCCTGTATCATTCAATCGACCGCCACTTTTTGTTATTTGGTTTAACTCTGTTATTAGGGTGGCAGCTTCTGTATTGCTAAGTAAATGAGTAACCAATTCTTTTTGGTGATTACTAATATTGGCACTTAATAAGGTAAATAAACTTGTTCGGTTTTGTTGTTCAGTGCCTTGCAATACAGTGATAGCATTTTGTTCTAAAATCATAAGTTCTGAATGGTTTAGGTTATCTAGTAGGTCACTTGGTAGAGTGATCCCTTGTGCTGATAACTGAGAGGCTAACTCTGTACTGGCTTCTTTTACTGTCATACCAGTTGCCATATGACCAACTAATAATGAAGTAATACCATTAATTTTATTTCCAGTGGCTTTCTGAAGTCCTGGAGCTGCAATATAAGCGTATTGGCTAGTTGTATTATTAGAGTCTGTTGGTAATGAGTTTCGTATTTCCGCTAATAAAGGAAGAGCGACGATATTTTTATGAGTAGCGGTAATTGTGAACTTTCCTTCAGCATCCGCGATTGAACTTGGCTCGTTTGCGTTACATTGTAGATTTTGGTTCATATCAACACAAACTTTACTTTCTGGTGCAATGTTTGGGCTAATAATAGAGCCAGAAACGGTGTAGTTTGGGATAGAGGTATCAGATGAATCTGAGCCCCCACAGCCGGTTAATGCCAAAGTGGCAGCGAGTAAAGTTAATTGGTATTTCATAATGGTATCTTCTTATTGTGAGTGAATATATAAAATTGTTATTTGAAAGACAGTCGACGACCGCCCCAAATTAGAATAAGTAAAAATAAGGAAGCGAAAGATAAACTACCGCCAGAGGAAGCATTTGTTGTGGTTGGTGATGTTTGATCGCATTGGTAAGAGCTAATTGCACCAACCCCCCAACGAATTAGTTTCCCTGAATCATTTGGATTTAAATCAGCTAATTCTAGTCGCCATGTTCCCCAGCTAGGCTCTCCTTTAAACGTTTGTAATATCTCATCATGCTTTAAAGTGAAATAATCGTTTATCGTTGTCAGATTGGTGTCTTGATGATTTAACAAGATAACGCGAGTACCGCGTGGAGAAATTAAGGTCACCGTAAGATCGAGTAAATTATTGTGATTTAGGTTGAGGTATACTCCAAAGCTGTCATCAACAATACCGTCACGGTCAGTAACGGTGAAATTAACCGTTTTTAACCCTGCAATTGGACGTCCAGAATTATCAACAGTTGCATCTGGAATATGTGAATTAACCGCAAGGAAATCTGTGGTAAATACAGGTACTCCTTTGATCAATGAACGTTTATTTTTCCAATCTTTAAGTAATAAAGAGGGGTTATATTGATACGTTAATTGAGTTGAAACTTCAAAAGAATCACCACAGGTTGCAGAAGAAGGTAGATCAAGATTTAGATCGAGTTTATCGAATAGATCACTATCAATGACATTCTTGCTCTTACCATTTAGGGTAACCTCTCCAGAAACACTGGCTTGACGCTCTGTAGGGTAGAGTGTTGAGTGAATCTTTTGGCTTTCTCCAATGTATCGGCTAGCAAATTCTTGTTTAAAAGGTGCAAGTAATAATCCATGATGTTTGAATTTTTCAGTGAGAATTTGAGCATATTTTTTTTCTGGATAAAGAGTCTTAGCGACAAACACCATACTTTCTGCCAAATCATGCATTTTCAGTCCACGACCAAGGCCGTACATCGACTCTAAAACAATAGTATCGAACTCAGTAAACGCAGAGTCGCCATAGAGTGAAACGCTATTTTTTAATGATTGAAATAGCGGTGTAGACCATAATTCATCTCCCAATTCTCCTGCAACACTTTCGTGAGCACGGTATTCAGCGCGTTTAAAGTAACGTGCTCTTTGGTTCCATAAACTACGAGTATTTCGTTTATTGCCAAAATAACCATCCCAGTTGAATACGGTATCAATTTCAAACTCTTGGCCAGAGCTATTAGCATTACGAAACTGTTGTCGATAGCTGTAACTTCCAGCCCAATAATCCCCAAAGCCTTCACCAATTGCGCCGGTATGACCATAAGCCCAATCAGGAATAATATGATAATGAATGCCATGCCCTAATTCATGCAAAATTACATCTGCATCAAGAGCATCAGGAGAGCCTCCACCGATACCTAGCAATATGGCTTTAGCACCATAGTAGTAAGTTGAATTATTAGCAGATAATCCACGGGCATCAAAATCAATCGGTTTCTGAAAAATATTGAATCCAAGTGATTCAATATATCTAACAGATAAGTCAAGATGACTAAATGCCATTATTTGAGGGAAGTTTGCATCATTTATTGTGGTGGTACTTAGTTCATCAAGAGAGGAAAAAGTAGCAACACCCTCTTGAGGCAGCATACCATTGTTATCTTCTTTTTCTTTAAGAGTGTGTTTTTTAGCCTGATGACTTGAAGTCGGGGTAACTAAGGCAAGTGCATCTACTTGCCTTACTCGTGAATTACTTAAATAATAGTGCCCATTTGAGAATAAAACCTCACTGATTTTTGATACATATTGAGGGGTAAGTGAAGACTCACTTATATCCATCATTTGCGAACTGGGAGCTGGAGATCTCAGCATGCTTCGTAAATCAGGATCAAACACATTCAGCTCTGCATTAACTAAGTGACCTGAAGGCAAACTTGGAGGAGTCACTGCTTTTAACGATCTCGGAGCCTCAAGTTCAGCTGCTGTCGTTGGTTTGCCACTATTTAAAACAGTATCAGTTAAGCTCTTAAATATGCGCACAATACGACCATCATTATTGGTTGATAGCACCATACTTCTTTGATGTTTATATTGTCCTTCGATCCAAACATCAAAATTATAGTGCTTACCAAGTGTTGATGTAGTTGTGTAGCGTAGACGATAATCCCCGTGCTCAGGATAAGTGTTTAGGAGATATTGTTTCGCCTCTTGGGACTGAGTTATTGTAATGGCATTTTCTGGGTAATCCCATTCAGCAGCACTGGCATGAGATACACATAATAAAGTAATCAAGCAAGAAAGAGTTTTTTTCATGGTCATTCCTTAAAAAATGTACTTTGCATTAGCAGTAAAGTAACGACCGGGTTCAGTAGAGTAACCTTTAACTGAGTCCATTACTCCAGCCACGTCTTGATAGCGGATGTATTCTTTATCTAATAAGTTGATGATATTAGTGCTGATGCTAAGATTTTTATTAACGTTATATTTCAAACCAAGATCGAGCGTTGCCCAATTAGATGTCATCGCACAATCAGCTGAGATACCATTATCAGTTGCACATAAAGGAACACGATCCATTGCCGCTGCCCAATTTAATGTTGTATAAGCAGACAGAGATTCATTATCGTAAGTGAGGTCAATACTTCCTTCCCAAGGTGTTAGGGTGCGAATATACTCACCGTCTCCATCTTTGCCATCGACATAACCTGCTTTTGTACTGACCCCCCATTCTTGGGTCATTTGGTGAGCTAATGTAAACTCAACACCATAGGTTTCTACGCCGTTTACATTCTGATATTGCTTTAAATAGTTCCCTGTAGATGGGTCCATGCCTATTTGTTTAACATCAATAAAGTTTTCAAATTTCTGATAGAAAATAGCACCATAAAGTTGAGTCCTTCCTGAATCATATTTTGATCCAAGCTCTAATGAATCACTCGTTTCTGCTTCTAAATCCATATTAGGGATAATTAGGAAAGGCGTTAATGGAATGAAATCATGATTGTTATAGCCATAAGCTTTATCGTAAGCAGGCGCTCGGTACCCGTGACTATAAGAGAGGTAAGTATTAAGGTTATCAGTCAGTTGATAAGCTGCCGATAAACTTGGGGACAGTTCGCTACTGTTTATTTCTTTAACATCAAAGCCTGCGATTTCGTCTGAACTCTTTGGCGTCAAACGGTGAGCATCAAAACGCAGTCCACCAGTTATAGTCCATTGCTGAATTTCAACAACATCGCGTAAGTAGATACCAAAACTGTATGCTTGAGCGGGTGAGAAAGGCTCTGCTCCATTCGGATTGACGCCATTCCAATCAATAGTAGATTTACTGTTAGGACGCTCATAGCTGTTTGTGGTAACACTAATACCATAAGCAAGCGTATGTGCTTGATCTAACCATTCTGCTGCTGAATTGAAGTCCGTATCGAAGCCTACTAATTGGTCAGTGAAATTTTGGTCTTTAATTTCACGACGCTTTTCCATCAGGTTATTACGTTCACGCCACATTAAACGATTTGTCATTGTTGTTGTGCTGGTATCTCGCCAATAAAGCTTACTGTCCATCTTGTTAAACCAAGAGCTATAAGGCGTATATTCTGCACCGATATGTGCGCTAGTTTCTTGAACGTCTTGTTGTTCATTAAAACGCGAAAGATGCCAGATACCGTCTTTTTGAATAGAACTAGATCCTTCTTCTCTTTGCATATTTTCGGTGTAATATTCGACTCTAGCTTTAATCATCCAACTTTCGCCAATATAGTGATTTATTGTGTAACCACCGGTAATACCATCAAGTTCTCGGTTATATAAATCTTGATTGTAATTGCGAGTTTCTTCTCCTTGCCAGTAAGAGATATTTAGCAAACTTTCAGTATCGCCAGAACGAAATGCCACGTTACTGTTGCCTTTATATTTATTGCTAATACCAGAGTAAGTACCTGAGATATCAGAGTAGAAATCATTACCTTTTAAATAATCACTAGGCTGCTTAGTTTTGATTAATACCACACCACCAATGGCACCAGAGCCATGCACTGATGAGCTAGCTCCTTTTACGACTTCTATCGACTTCACTGTTGATAAATCGAACGAATTGCGACCAACTTTGTCGTTAATATCTGAAGCCCCATAGCCATCAGATGATTTTACGCCGTCTTTTATGATAGCTATTCGGTTACCCGTCATACCACGGATAGTAATATTTTGTGCTCTGCCCGCCCCGCCTGTCACACTGACACCCGGCTCGCTGTTTAGTGCATCGTATAATTCAGTTGCGCCTTTTTGTTCTAATTGTTCGCTACTAATAACAGCCACAGAGCCTGCGACTTCTGATAAGGGTTGATCTACTTTGTTTGCAGTGACAACAACTTCATCAAAGTGAGTTAACTCAGAATTAGCGTGTACGAAATTGGCAGCCAATACACTAAGTACAGCCGCTGTTACTGGAGAAAGCTTCATAAATTGCTCGCTTTTTTAATTATGTGTTAGAGATAAAAGAAAACTGTATTCAAAGGCTTGTTGCGTCAGAGCTTCTCGGCGATCCATTGAATGACCTTGATTAAAATGAGTGGCTAATAAGTAAGGAGCAGTAGCTGTGCTCATCGCTCTCACTTTGGAGAGGTATTTAGCTCCTTCCCAATAGGGAACTCGGCGATCATGTAACCCAACTTGAACTAGCAGTGGAGGGTAGGCTTGTTGAGTAATATTGAGATAGGGATCAACTTGTTTCATGCTAGCTAGTTCTTCAGGAATAGTTGGGTTTCCCCATTCGCTGTATTGCTGCAAAGTGAGGGGTAAGCTTGTGTCTGACATACTATTTACGACATCAACAAATGGAACATTTAGCGCCGCGCCTTTAAATGCGTTCGGTTGCTGATTAATGGCTGTAGCGACTAATGTCCCACCAGCGCTTGAACCTAAAGCATAAATATCATGGCTTCCTTGCTGGTAGTGATGCATGGCATTTGCAGCATTAATAAAATCATCGGAAGCGTGTTGTCTGTTTATGCCACGTCCTGCGTTATACCAAGCCTCACCTTTGTAACCGCCACCTCTAACATGAGCAATAGCATAGATAACCCCACGATCTAATAGGCTTAAGATTTGAGGCATAAAATAGGGTTTCATAGTGACGCCGTATGCTCCATAGCCGTAAAGAAATACAGGACTTTTGGTACTTAATTTATCTTTTCGATACGCCAAAGTGATTGGTAATTCAACCCCATTTTGCTTAATAAGGATTTGCTCTGTGACATAATGAGAGGGATTAATATTCGGGTAATTATCTTGTGAATAAAGGTGACGATTTAACGTACTCACATTTACTTTTTCCCACTTAGGTGGCTGTATCATCGACATGCTACGAATATAAAATGCATTACTATTATAGTCACCAACACGGCTTACCCAAGCAACTTGACCAGAGGTCGTTATGGTCTCGGTATGACGAATTTTTCCTTTATTATCAAGATAGATTAATTGAGCTTGTTGACCATCACCAACGGAAATAACGGCACCTGAAGCGAACAAATAAAAATCCTTAAGTGGCTTTTTATCTGTCGGTAGGTACAAGATTTTCCAGGAGTCAGGGTTAAAAAGGTGTTCAATAGATACTGAATAAAGAGCAAATCTTTTATTGACTACATTGCTGTTGATAAACACCTTGTCGTGTGCAAGATCTAGGTAGTATTCAACATCTTTAACTCTTGGCCTTATCGGCTCACTAAGTTGTCCGTTAGTTAAATTTAACAAACGTTGCTCACTGCTGTTATCATTATTTGATTGAATAACAGCATAGCGATGATCACTTGATTGATAGAGTGACATCAGCCAAGTTGGGTTTGTCTCTTCTGAAACAGTATGGCTTTGTGAGTTACTTAATGTGAATTGGATTAACTGAAAAGGCCTCAACGTCTGTTTTTCTTGCTTGATAAGAAATAAAGAACGATCATCATTAGACCACAATATATTTGGCTCTGTATTATCAATCAATGCAGTTATTGTATTGGTCTTTAAATCAACGATGCTGATCTTGTATTGCTCAGATCCTGTAGTATCTTCAGCAATTGCTAGTGCAGTACCGCTGTTGTTTAATGCCCATCCACCTAAACGATAGTAGTTAAACGCTTCAGAACGAATTGAAATATTGAATAGTGGCGTGACCTTTTTTGTTACTAAAGTACGAGTAACTAGCTGACGTTGCCCTTTATGAGTCGTAATTGAATACTCATTGTTTCCCTTTATTTTCCAAGGTTTATCTGATTTTTCAGGCTGATTATTCTGCCATTCATTTAGTAAAGTATTTACTTCAGATTTAAGACTAACTTTAAACGCATCAGTCTGTTTATTTTCGTTATGTAAATAATCTAAAACATCTGTTTTACTACGTGAATCATCTCTTAGCCACTGCAAGCTATCTGTAGCAGATACAGGCATAGAGAAAATGAATAGCCAAAAAATAACATTTAAAAATTTCATAAATAAAGCAAACCTATGAGGAGGATTAATAAAACGCGTGAATACTACCTCTTAATAGGAATGAGATCAATTATCATTTACATTAATATTTGCGTTTTTTGTGATTAAGCTCTCTCTATATGGTGTTATCTATTCTAGATAAATGGAATTTTTGAGCTACATCATCTTGAAAGATGAAAGATGAAAGATGAAAGATGAAAGATGAAAGATGAAAGATGTGAATGATAAAGGGCATCACTCACATCAGAAGATGATTTATATTAGAAAAAATTATTCCTGTAGATTATTTAACAGTTTTTCACATGTAGCTTTCAATAAGAGTAATTCTTCTATATCTAGCTGGCTTTTACAAAATATAGCGTTAGGAACAGAGAGTGCCTGCTGCTTTAATTCAATGCCTTTAGTGGTGAGAAAAACCTGTCGAATACGCTCATCTTGAGTACTGCGTTGACGGGTAATGATCTCTTTCACTTCTAGGCGCTTTAATAAAGGCGTTAAGGTTCCTGAATCGAGATGTAGTTCTTGACCTAGCTCTTTTACATTGACGCCATTTCTTTCCCAAATAACCATCATGGCTAAGTATTGAGAATAAGTAAGGTCAAGTTCGTTTAGTAGTGGACGGTAGGCTCTTATCATGGCATTTGATGCACTGTAAAGAGAGAAGCAAACTTGATTCTTAAGCAATAATTGAGGGGTATTACTCTCTTCTTGAGTGAGTTGTTCAAGATTATTATTCATATAAACACCAAAAATAAAACTAAATTGTGCACAATATACTTGTTTTTTACCTCTAAATCGACATATACTTATGGAAATTCAATTGCGCACAACCTAGTTGTTGGCAATTAAAGCAAGTTATTATCGTATTTAATTTAAAGGACATCATTATGACTACGCTATACAGAACTAAAGCAACGGCATTAGCAGGACGTAACGGTCAAGTAACAACAGACGACAACATGCTTGATCTTGCGCTAAGTTACCCAAAAGAAATGGGCGGCACAGGTGAAGCAACAAATCCTGAGCAATTGTTTGCTGCAGGTTATTCTGCGTGTTTCTCAAATGCGATTCTGCACGTGGCTCGTGAAATGAAAATAAAGTTAACTCAAGCGCCAGTATCGGCTGAAGTGGGTATTGGTCCAAATGAAACGGGTGGTTTTGCACTAACGGTTGCATTGGCTGTGACATTAGAGCTAGAAGAAGAGCAAGCTCAACAATTAGTGAAAACAGCACACCAAGTTTGCCCATATTCAAATGCAGTGAAAGGCAATATTGATGTGAAACTAACTGTAAATGGTACAGCACTGTAATTCACTTGTTTGATCAAGATAATTAAGGATGAGTAACGTGAACACTATATTGTTAACTGCGGGTCGTGTACTTTTAGCGCTGTACTTCTTAGTTCCAGGGCTAATGAAATTTGTGTCGTGGGATATGCATATCCAATTAATGGAAAAGCATGATATGCCATTTGCACCTGTTTTATTAGGGCTTGCTGGTGTTTTCCAAATAGGTGCTGCTATTTTATTAATAGCAAATCGTTTTACGTGGATAGTGGCCTTATTATTGGCTGGATTAGTGCTAGTGATTAATGTGTCGCTGCATGACTTCTGGAACTATTCAGGTTTGGAAGGAGCGCACGAGATGCAAAACTTCATTAAAAACCTAGGTATTCTTGCAGGTTTATTAGTGCTTTCTGGTCACTCAATGCCAGAGTGCTGTAAAGCAAAAGTGAAATAGTAACAGCGAATACAAAAAATAATAAAAAAGGGATATGACGTTAATCATATCCCTTTTTGCTATTTAAGGTTTCTATTTAAAATAGTTTATTACTTTTCAGCAGTAAAGAAATCGTTATATAGCATGTAAAGGTGAGCGGAACTCCAAGAGAAGTTTGGAGCACCTTGTTGTTCGCCCGTTAATGGGTTGTAGTTTTCACGGATAGGACCATCTTCAACTAGGCCATCAGCGTTATCAAAGAAAGCGGTCGCCATGTCAACGGCATCATCACGGTAGCCGTAGCTTTCCATGCCTTTTAGACCAAAGTAGAATTGGTCAACCCAAACACGTCCACGCCAGTAGATATCAGGGCCAAATGCAGGGCTTGATAGTGCTGCCGTACCTAATGGAATGTAAGTATTGAATTCAGAGGTATCTTTCATTACTTTCACTACCGCATCAGCATTTGCTTGGGTTGCTGCTTTGTTGAAAAGAGGTGACCAACCTTCAGGTCCTTTTCCACGCTCAACAATTGGTTTACCCGCACAGCCGTTAGCTAATGGTTTGTCTTCAATACGAATGTCGTAGAAGAAACCTGTACCTTCATCAAACATACAAGTATTGATATAAGTTGCTAATTTATCAGCTTTTTCACGGAACTCTTTTGCATCAGTGTCTTTACCTAAGATATCAGCCATTTGAGCTAGATATTGGTTGTCACTGAACATGTAGCTTGCTTGGTCAACGGATTCTTGTAATAACGAGTAGCCTAATAGTGTGCCGTTTTTATCACGGTTTTGTGCGAATTTCACTTCCCAATCAGAGCGTTTTCCGCCATTAGCAACATAAGCATCTAGTTGATCTTTATCGATAAAACCAAAAGCTGCTGCGTCATCACGACCAGATTCCCAAGACGCTGCTGTTTGTGCTGGGATTTCGATATGATCATAGTTACCAGATTTAATAACCTCTTGGTATTTATCTAGGCCAGCAAGTTCTTCTTTCTTGTCCCCACGCTCAACCGTAAATAGCATATCGCCATTATCTGTGTTGTGTGCTTTATCGCGTGAAGCACCATACTCAGGAACGCCGTTGCCATTGTTATCACGGTTACGTAACCACCAATCATGATAAGCAACCAATTTAGGGTACATCTCTTCTAACCACGCTTTATCTTCAGTGGTTTTGTAGACTTCCATTACTGCCCATGCAGCAAGGCTTGGTTTTGTATTTCGCTCATTCCAGTTGCCACCGTCACCGCCACGTTCAGGGCTTGTGTTGTAGGCTAATAAATCAGGAATAAAACCCGCATCCCAAGGACGAACGTTATCATCAGCTTGAATTTGATACGCAAACATAGCTCGAATATTATCTTTGGCTACTTCAGGGTTGAAGTGTGCCATTGCATACGCTTGTTTCCATGTATCCCAAGGCCATGTTTGGTTACCAGAGAACCAACGAGCCGTTACAGATGGTGTTACAGAATCAAACTCCATTGCACCAGCAGCGCCACGCCAGTTGCCATTAAGAGTTTCCATTGCTTTTACTGCAACGCGCTCTTGTTCAGGAGTTGCATTTGGGTTGGTTAAGCCTTTCTCAAGGTATTCTTCCCAACGTTTTTCAGTAGCAACTAAGTATTGATTTGGATTTGCTAGAATGTCTGTGATTTTAGCTTGTTCTGCTTGGTTTTCTTCAGCGGTTAATACGTGGGAGTATGTTGTGTAAATTGTTGTTGATTGCTCAATGTTAGCTGTCGATGTAAAGCTCAACCCATCAACAGTAGTCGTTGTAGGAATAGATTTATGAACTTGGTATTCAGATTCGCCAGAAGTAAGTAGAGACCAAGTTGCACGAACTTCACCAAAAGTCACTTTTAGCCCATCGTTTGTTGGGGTAATAGTACGGTTGTAATCCGGATACGCTTCTGCAATGGTTTTATCTGATTGTGGTTTTTCTTCTTTTGCGTAGTAACCTTCGATTAACTCACCATCCCAAACAAGCTCAACAGGTGAGTTAGTTGTGACTTTAGTTTCAACTAATGAAGTTCGGTTAGTCGCAAAACGTAATGTTAGTTCTACTTTTACGTCGTCAGAAGTCAGTATTTGAACCAAAGCACCCGGTAAGCTGTACGCTTCCATTGTGAAGTCAACTTTCTTACCGTCTTTGAATACACTTAAGCGATCAAAGTTATCTGCCATAAAGTTAATGTATTCTTCGGTAAGTAAAGCTGTTCCTGGGAAACCGCCCATACCTGCATCGTTGTCTGGTAGTAGGTGACCGTGCCAAGCGCCCATGTCAAAGAATGGGTTAAAACGTTGGTGATCATCAAAATCGTAATCACGCATATATTCAGGAGAACCTGTGCGATCAATCACGTCTTTAAATTGTGCCGCTTTAAGCTCGTTAGAGTTAAGGTCTGTAGGGGTAGTTTGTGCGCAGCCCGCAGCAAAAAAGGCAGTAGCAACAGCAAGTGCAGAAATTTTTAAGTTCATAATTAAATTCTTATAATTGATTTAGTAAAGGTTTTAGTAAATTTAACTCAGTAGATGTTATTGATAAATAGAACAGTTGTCCGTGAACTCAGTCTCATTTAATGAAGCTGAGTTCAGGAAGAGTGTGATGCAGTTACCAGTAATAGTACTGCATGATAAATATTTCGTTATCCGACTCTGTAGTGTCGTTACCCATAAAGAATTTAGTATCAATGGCTGTGGCGAATTTACCATCGGCATATTCATACCAAACACCACCATTGATGTAAGAGGTCGTTTCATCTTCGGCTGTATCAAGCTTAGTATTGGCATAGTTATATGCTGCAGAAAGGTAAACTCCCTTAGCTACTTCATAATAGGCACTGGTCATAATGCCTGTTTCTGTACCTTCACTAGCGTCATTACCTTGATCGGTATGATGCCAAACTCGAGCGGCTAAGGTTTTATATTCCGCCCCGATTAAGTACATCTCACCATCGCCATCGGTAAATTCAGCACCACCAAGCAAGGTTAAATTTTCGGCAATATCATACTGAACATAACCATTTACAAAGGCGGCATAGCTGTATTTATTTGCGTATTCATCATATTTACCAAAATTAACTAATGCATCATCTTCAGAAAAATCAGACTCAGGAGCAGCAGAAACACTGTAACGAAGTCCCCCAACTTCATTACGGATCTTAATGCCTACATTTACATCTCGTGTGTTAGGTAAGGTGTAACCATTTTCTGGTGTAGCATCTCCCCACCATTGAATATCATCTAACGAGGAGTCAATGCGACCAGCAATAAACTCTGTACCCGCATCGGTTCGATATCCAGCATAAAATCGATTTATTCCTCCTTCAAAACCGCCCCAACCGTGACCAGTAGCCCAAGCATTACCTTCGTCATCGGCTTGTACTGTCCAGCCTTCGCCGTAAATTAGACCGAACCAGTTGCCTTCTTCAATAGCAATACCACCTTCAATATAAGTGCCGTCGCTGTAACGGCCTTTGTCGTCACCATCAAAGAAAGTACGACCTCCAATGCCCATTTCTCCGTAAAAATCAGTTTCAATGGCATGGACATTCGCTGCTAAAAGTAGAGTTGAAAGTAGTGACAGCTTTGCAAAAGTAGGTTTCATAATTAAGTTTTCTCACTGTTGTGGGATTCATTTTTATAAGTTCATTATTGATAGCTAATCTGAATCTTTAAGTAATATGGAATAGGTTATCAATAAAGGAAGGATAGCGAGATATTAGGTGGCGGAGTAGATTTAGGGGGGATAACTGTGAGCTATAGAAAGTGATTTTTACTTATATTTACTTAAATTTTTACTTGTAAAAAGATCTAATCTAACTCAGATCTTATTAGAGAGTTTTTACTTAATCTTCATGTATTGTTTTGGTGAACGTCCTAATGTTTTCTTGAAAAAAGAGATAAAAGCACTAACTGATTCATAGCCTAAATCTTCAGCAATACGTTGAACAGCATCTCCAGAAGAGAGCTTTTGCAATGCTAAAACAATATGTAGTTGACTACGCCAATGGCCAAATGTCATTCCTAATTCTTGTTTTACTAATCTCGAAAATGTTCTTTCACTCATTGCAAAACGTGTTGCCCATTCACCTACAGTACGGCGGTTGCTTGGGTCATCGTACATTTCTTTAGCTATTTTATTTAAGCGCGTTTCAGCTGGAATTGGAAAATCAAAATGCTCAGCTGGCATTACGGTTAATTCGTCGAGTAGTACTTCAACTAATCTTGCGGTTCGTCCTTCAGTTTCGTAATTTTGATCAACTGACGATAACGCAATGATCGACTCTCGCAATAAAGGGGAGATAGACAAGGTACAGCTCTTCTCTGGGATACCTTTTATATAGGGATCAATAAAAAGCATACACACGTCAGATCCTGATGAAATTCGATTACTGTGAAAAACTTGGCTTGGGATCCAAACGGCACAATTTGCAGGTACCATCCAAATGGCGTCGGCAATGGTACAAGTGACAAATCCACTTAACGGCATCACCAATTGACCTTTTTGATGCTGATGAAAGACCGTTTCTTCTTCTTGATTAATACGAAGGGCTGTGACTTTTTGCGGGTACGCATCAGAATCAAAATTATAAAACATTGAATCGTTAGGCATGAGATTGACCGTTTATCGTTATTTATTGTCAATATACATAAATTCAGAAATAAACGAAAGATATATCATGGCTCCTAGATTTGAGGAGATTGATATGTCACATAAAAATAAAAGAAAAAAACTAGCGCACCCTGGGCTTTTGATTGTTGGGATTTTACTTATTGCGAGTAATCTTCGTGGTCCAATTACGGGAATTGGTCCCATCTTAGATGTCATTTCAAAAGATTTGGGATTAACCGCAACACAAGCCGGAATGATCACAACGGTTCCTCTGCTGGCCTTTGCTTTCTTTTCTCCTATCTCGTCAGGATTAGCTCGAAAAATAGGATTGGAATCGTCGTTAATGATGGCTTTGATTGCGATTACCGTCGGGGTTCTTCTTCGTTCGGCAGGCACAACTCCGATGCTGTTTTTAGGAACCAGTATTATTGGGATCGGTATTGCTATTGGCAATGTGTTGCTCCCTAGTTTACTCAAGCGAGATTTTCCAAAGAAAGTAACTACGTTTACTGCAATCTACGTATTAATGATGGGGGTTGGGTCGACTATTAGCTCAAGTGCTGCGATGCCAATGCTAAATTTAGCAGACTCTTTGGGTATTACGGCTATACCAAATTGGGCGGTGTCATTAGGTTCCGTCATTATCTTTCCTATTATTGCAATTGCAGTGTGGTCATTACAACTAGGTAATCGAACGGTACCAACCAAAGATACTGCACAGATTGATAGCCACAGTTATATTTGGAAAACGGCTGCGGCATGGCAAGTGACTGCCTTCTTAGGACTGAACTCATTTATTATGTACATCTTCATTGCTTGGTTACCTACTATCTTGGTTGATAGTGGTTATTCAGAGCACCAAGCGGGGTATTTACATGGAATTTTACAATTTTCAACAGCAATACCTGCGTTAATACTTATTCCGTTAATGTCTAAAATGAAAGACAAGCGAGTATTAAGTGTATTGATGTCTGCATTAGCGTTTATGGGTATCTGTGGTTTATTAATGATGCCAGAATTTACCGTTGTTTGGATTATTATGTTTGGTTTTAGTTGTGGTGGTGGTTTTATTTTAGGCTTGTCGTTTGTTGGTATTCGAACTCACGATGCGCATCAAGCAGCCGCATTATCTGGTATGGCTCAATGTATGGGCTATCTACTTGCGGCAGTGGGTCCTATCTGTTTTGGTTTGCTGCATGAGATAACAGGAAGCTGGAATGTGTCGTTGATGATGTGTCTTGCTGCTTGTATTGCGTGGGGGGGAACGGCAATGTTTGCTGGGCTACCACATGTGATAGATAAAAAATGTCATGTAAAACGAAGTTAATATTCATTTCATACAGATTGATTTTAGACAGTAATGGAATAACGACATCAAACATAAAAAAGGCACTGAGGGGAATTCAGTGCCTTTTGCTTTAGGGAATGGTACGAAATTAAACGCTAATTTGATTTCTTCCTATTTTGCTGTTGCTGCTTTTAATTCAGCATTTTTAGCTTGTTTTTTTTCAAAGCGAGAGATCCACCACCATGCAAGAGCAGAGAATACTGCGGTCATAAACACATTAATGAAGAATGCTTTAACAAGATCTACACCCGTTGGGAAAGCAGATGCTGTCATACTTACAACGAAGATAGCTATAAGAATAGATACGACACTCATACCAAACTTACGAGAACCCATACGGAAATCACGTGGTGTATCGTCATATTTAAGACGGAAAACAAAGTAAGCAACCATGATAAAGATTGGTGGTAGCATTGCTGTACCGGCTGTTAGGTTGATAGCGGTGTTCATCATTTCTTGTACTGACTCAGAGCCAAACCCATTTACGATTAACATCACAACAACGAAAGCGAACTGCCACCAAGCGGCGCGAACAGGAACACCATGTTCATTTAGTTCTGTTGTTTTCTCACCGTAAACACCTTTTGGAATTTCAGAGAAGTGAATTTTAACCGGAGCCGCAGTCCACATCATCATTGAGCCGAACATAGCGATGAACAATACAATACCAACAAAACGACCAACTAATGATTCAGAAACGTTGAAGTACTGAGCCATACCCGTAAATATTTCAACCATACCACCAGCGTAAGTTAGAGATTCACGAGGCACAAACACGTTAACTAGTAGAGAACCAATCGCATACATCGCACCAATTAGGATGCCCGCGGCGATGATTACTTTAATGAACGTCTTCTGACCGCCTTTCACATCTTTCAAGTAGGCTGCTGCGGTTTCTGCACCACCGGCTGCTTGGAAAATCCAACACATAATACCCAGTGTTGCCCAGTTAATAGTTGGAGTCATCGCTTCTAGTGTGATTGGTTCTGCAGGAACGTGATTACCACCAAGAGCCATTAGTGCACCAATAACGTAAATTCCAAATAGTGCAAATACACCGTATGCCACTAACTCTGAAATTTTACCTAACCAAGATGCACCTTTAGTTGAGATATGAGTTGCACCTGCAAATAACACAATTGATATGATAGAAGTCACCATTGGTGAGAAACTGTATTCATAACCCAGCATTGCATAAGAGGCGTAAGCGATAACGTTAGGTAATAGAGAGATAAACCAAAATAGATTTACAAACCAGTAAAGAAAAGAGCCTAAGTAAGCGGCTTTAGTTCCTAATGGTTTTTTTAGCCAATCGTACATGCCTGATTCAGAGTCTTTGTTCGCTGAGACAAATTCAGAAATGATGAATACGAATGGAATAAAATAAACAAGTGTAGCAAGTAAAAAGATGGGCGCAGAGCTTAGCCCTAATTCGATATTGTTATTAACGATGTTACGGACGTTAAATACCGCTGCGAGAGTCATCGACAGTAAGGCAAACTTGCCAATTGTCCCTCGTAAAGAATCAGACATAATAATGTATCCCTATATGTTTGCGTTTGGATTATGAGTTTATTATTTTAGTTAATAATTTCAGGTAACTTTTAGTAAAATTATAGTAATAAGTTTTACTAAAAGTTACTGTGAGATATATCATTAAATAGAGATTAAAAAATCAACAAAGTGTGATGATGATCTACTCTGGTACTGTTTTTATTTTAGACAAAAAAAGCGCCCATAATGAAGGGCGCTTGGTTGATACGGTTATTTTATTATTCGTTTGAATTATTCTCGATTAAACTATTCCCACAGGAATTATTGAACAGCAGGCTTTGATTCTTCAAGGCGTTCTTCTTTACTTAGTGATTGTTCGTACTTGTTGTATTTCCACCAAGCGTAGCCAAGGAAGATAACAATACCACCCACGTTATAGAAGATGATTGTCATGATGTCGCCACCTGTTGGGAAGGTTGACGCAAAGAAACCAACCGTGAAGATACCAATCAGAATTGAAACTACAGTGATACCCGTAAAGCGAGATCCCATTTTAAAGTCACGCTCTAGGTGGTCAAGTTTGATGCGTAAGTTTAAGTAAGCAATCATAATAAACAATGGTGGTAGCATAGAGGCTGCAGCCGTCATATTGATGATGGTACTCATTAAATCTTGCACCGTATCAGACGCTAATGTAGGGATGAACATTAGTGGAATCACGATTAAGAATTGAATCCATGCAGCACGTACTGGTACGCCTTGCTTGTTTAGAGCAACCGTCTTTTCACCAAAAATACCTTTTGGAATTTCAGAGAAGAAGATTTTAACTGGTGTTGCTGTCCACATCAGTAATGAACCAAGCATTGCAGTAAACGATACAATACCAACAAAGCGGTTCATGATAATTTCAGACAGACCAAAGTGTCTTGCCATGCCTTCAAATACTTGAACAGAGCCGCCTGTAAATTTCAACTCTTCACGAGAGACAAATACGTTGGCAACAATTGAACCAACAGAATAAAGCACACCGATAAAGATACCTGCAACGATGATCACTTTAACAAATGATTTGTGACCGCCTTTGATGTCGTTTACATAAACAGCGACTGATTCAGCACCGCCTGCCGCCATGAAAATCCACGTGATTACACCAAGAAATGCCCAGTTAAATGAAGGCGTCATTGCTTCAATTGTGATTGGGTCTGCTGGTTCAATACCACCTAGAAGTGCGCCACCTGATAGAAGAATGTAAGACAAAGTGAGTAGCAACATTAGTGATGAGGTAATTGAGGTAATTGGCCCCAATAATTTCGCGCCGTTGTTTGATACATGCGTTGCGACAGCAAACAATAACGTACTCAATACTGCGGTTGTTAGTGGCGTAAATATGTATTCAAATCCTAAGAAAGCATAAGACGCATAAGCAATGATTCTTGGCAGTAAAGAGGTGAAGAAGAATAGATTAACAAACCAGTATGTATACGCAGTTATGAATGCCCAGCGGCCACCTAAAGAACTTTTTACCCATGCGTAAACACCGGCTTCCGAGTTTTTATTTAGCGATACAAATTCAGCAACGATTAAACAGAATGGAACAAAGTAGAACAGCGTAGCAAGAAAGAACATAGGTGCAGAAGATAGCCCGATTTCAATATTATTATTGATAATATTATTGAAGCTATAAACTGCAGCAAAAGTCATAGACAGTAAGGCGAACTTGCCTATCGTGCCACGAGTTGATGTAGACATAAGGTACTCCGATGAATCACATATTGTAGGTATGGTGGGAGAGATTTAGTCGTGATTTACGATCCAATCTCTCCCTATTATTTGGCTCTGAATATATTTTCAGATACCGTTTTTTATTAATTTTTTATGTAGAAACTGTTTCTAGTTGTTCTATTACTTATTCAGGAAGTAACCGTCTTCGATAGTGACTTTTAGAACCACTTTACGAACACGATTATCGCCATGGAATTTGTACGCTTTGCTGTTATCAAATACAGCCACTTGGCCTTCACAAAGTTGATGTATTTGACCGCTGCCATTTAGGTGTTCGCGGTCAGTTTCATCTGAATAGGCTTGAACACTTTCTAGGTTAGACTTATCAGCCACTTCAACGGTTTCACGGCCTTCTAGGTAATAGTGGATGTCGAAATAACGACGATTACCTACAAAGTTTTCGGTGTTTTTGGCAACGCCATCTTCAATCATATAAACCAAAGAATCGCCAATCGAATACATAACCCCATCTCTAAGATTGCCAATGTTTTCAATGGCTTCTACACAACGGTTCCATTTACGGCCGTCACGATATACCACTTTAAATTGCTCTAGGTTGTCTAAAATGATCATTACTTTTCTCCGCCTTCAACTGTTGTATTTGAAGTGAATGTCGTATTTGAGGTAAATGTGTGATTTGCCAATGCTTTTGGTGAGCAACCACCTTGTTGGAATGGAACCAAAGTCAGTGCGTACTGGAATTTATCCATGTAAACACGGTATGAATCTAATACTTCAGAGCCCCAAGAGTTAGACCCTAATCCCATCAGTTTGTGGTCAAGGTTTAGCGTAATGTAGCCACTCTTCTCAAGCTCAATCGTGTGTTGTGCTTCATGGATATTTTGGTTGGTGTAGAACCAAGCACTGAAGTTAATATCTTGCTCAGGCTTAACAAACAGACCAGAACCATGACGATTAGCTAACGATGCCCAACGAACGTGCTGACGGTTACCGTTATTTTGTGGGAACGGGTAGTTCTCAAACATATTCGCTACAGTTGTTTGGTACACATCAATCATGTTTGCTTGTTGGCTGTCTTGGTAGTTTTCTTCAGGACCACGACCGTAGTATTGCACTTGGTCAAACTCATTGTTGATACCAAGATCTAAACCAATCACAGGGATAACATGAGGGTAATCACCGTAACGTTCACCTGAGAGTTGAATGTTTAGTTGACCTTCTTTGCTGATTTCGTAAATGTAAGTACAACGCATACCAAAATCAAACACAGGCGGCGCAATAATGCTGGTTACCGTGAAAGTAGCTTTACCATTTGATGCATCAAGTTCGATAGAGCGGAAATGCTCTTGCATGATTTGAAGATGCGCAGGCTCCCACAGACCTTCATGTTCTTGCTTATGGTTATCCACCATTGGCTTGAAGAAGTTTAGTTTTGGCGAGCTTGCAATTAATTCTTCGCCATTCACTAACCATGAGGTTAATTTACCGTTCACTTTTGAGAAAGTAAGCGCAAAGTTCAACCCTTTTACTACATAATCTAAACGAGATGCTGTGATATCAAGAGCAATCGCATTGCTGTTAGAGAACACTGGCAGTTGCTCTGTGTTTTCTTTTAACTGAACTTGGTAAATCGCAATGTCGTGATTCGCTTCGCTATACAGGGTGCGAGAGTCTTTACGTACAGTGAAGTTAATGAAGGCTTCACGGCCGTCTAGCTCTGGCAGTGCGATTTCAATATCACGGCTTGAGTTTTCAGCTAAACCTTCTACTTTAAGCGTGGTGCTTTGCAGTGTTTCGCCTTCAGCACGGATCTCAGCGGTAATGGTGTAGTCATCAAGATTTGAGAACCACAGTTTGTTATCTACCGCAAAAATGCCGTTTGCTGCGTCTTTCGCTTGGATTTTAACTGGCGCGATAACTTGTTTGTACTCTTTCAGGCCAGGACCTGGAGTTTGGTCTGAGTAAACTAAGCCATCCATACAGAAGTTGTAGTTGTTTGGATAATCGCCGTAATCGCCACCGTATTTTAAGAACTCAGTGCCATTTTCGTCTTTAGCAAGAATGCCGTGATCACACCATTCCCAAACGTAATGCCCTTGAATTGAGTCATGCTTATAGAACACGTTTTGATATTCAGTTAACCCGCCCGGACCGTTACCCATAGCGTGTGCGTATTCACAAATGATGCGTGGTTTATTGTGTGGATGTTCACCAAAGGCATTCATTAGTTGAGCACGAGAGTACATAGTACTGATGATATCAACCACTTCGGCATCACGATCTTCTTCATAATGAACCAAACGAGTATCATCGATCGCTTTCGCTGCATCGTACATTGATTTGATGTTACAGCCATAGCCTGATTCGTTACCCAGAGACCACATGATGATTGATGCATGGTTTTTCTGAGCGTGAATGTGACGTTCAATACGCTCTACAAATACGAGTTCCCATGCAGGATCATTGGTGATGCGGCTTAAATCGCCAACGTTAGCAAAGCCGTGTGTTTCTACATCGGTTTCACCCATAACAAATAAGCCGTATACATCACACAGTTCATAGAAACGAGGATCGTTAGGGTAGTGAGCAGTACGTACAGAGTTAATGTTGTGTTGCTTCATCAATACGATGTCTTTCTCAACACGATCCATACCGACAGCACGACCTTTTAAGTGGTCGTTATCGTGACGGTTTACGCCATGCAGCATTACGTATTTGTTGTTGATGTAGAACAGGCCATCACGCACTTTAATGTCGCGGAAACCAACACGGTTTGGAATTATTTCTAGTGTTTTACCGTTTTCATCTTTAAGTGTAAGAACCAATTGGTAAAGGTAAGGGTTTTCAGCTGTCCAATGCGTTGGGTTTTCCATATCAATGTTAATATCGACACTATGGTTCGCATCAAAAGAAAGCGAATTTACAGAACCTTCAGAAACAGCGGTCTTACCGTCAAACAGTGCATAATCAAGTGAATAGTTAGAGATTGAGCTGTTTGTTAGGTTTTCTAATTCAGCTTTACAAGACAATGTAGCACTTTGATAGTTTTCATCAAAATCAGTGCGAATAGTAATGTCTTGAACATGAACTTGCTCTTTACCAACTAGGTAAACATCACGGAAGATACCGCCAGTCCACCACATATCTTGGTCTTCTATGTAAGTAGAATCAGCCCATTGCATTACACGAACAGAAAGCAGGTTTTCACCTTGTTGTGCAAATTCAGAGATATCAAATTCAGCAGTTAAACGGCTACCTTTACTAAAACCAACGTAGCTACCGTTTACGTACACTTCAAAGTACGTTTCTACGCCATCAAACTTGATAATAGTTTGTTTGTCGTTCCAAGTTTCACCTAGTGTGAATGTGCGTTGGTAAGCGCCTGTTGGGTTGTCGCTTGGTACAAAAGGAACATCAATAGGGAAAGGAAAGCCTTCATCTGTGTATTGAAGATCACCATGACCTTCCATTTGCCACATATTTGGAACGGTAATATTGCCCCAATCGCTCATGTGCTCAGAGTAGAACTCGTCAGGTACAAGTAATGGGTTAGTGAAGAAGTTGAAATTCCATTGGCCACTTAATAGCTGGTAGTGGCTGCTTAATTCACGTTGGAATGTCTTTGCAGATTGAACTGAATCGTATGAGAAAAAGTAAGCACGTGGTGCCATTCTGTTTTCATTAAGGCGGAAGAAGTTTTCCCAATTGTTCACGTGTAGCCTCCCGGTCGATGCCGATAGTTCTTATTAATAGGTAATAAATCAATCTCTGGTAAAAGATATTAACTAAAGTTTTAGTAAAATAAATCGGTAAATTGTTTTACTTTTAACTTGGTCACATTATGAACGGAGGTTTGTGAGCTTGGTAACGTTAATCAGAGTTGTAGAAACAATTCATTAACCTTAATTGATTAATAAATAGATAAAATAAGCGTGAAATGATGGTGTATTATGCAGGAATAGAAAAGAGTAGAGTAAATCGTTAAAATTTAGGTATAAAAAAAGCAGCGAGGTAAACGCTGCTTACTATTAAGAATAAAGATATTCGTAATTTACTTTTTAGTGGTGTCACGTAAACGTAATTTACTCGGAATGTAGGCTCTAATTGGGATGACTCGTTCATCACGGCGACGCTCTATCAACAAGTTTACTCCTTGGCTTCCCATGAGTTCTGAATGAATACGAACCGTTGAAAGAGAAGGGAAGGTAAACTTAGCTGTTGGAATATCATTTACACTGATTAACGCAATATCCTCAGGGATACGTAAGCCTTTTTCATGAATCGCACGTAAGACACCAATAGCTATTGAATCGGAGGCAATAAACCACGCATTAGGATAATCGGTTTCTAACATTTCTTTAGCCAGTTTATAGCCAGATGAGCTTGAAAAACTACCACGATATAAGTCAGATTCAGATACAACGCCTTTCAGTTGCCCATATTCAGCAAAGACTTCTTCACGGATATCAGAGCAATCAATATCATCTTGACCACCAATAAAACCAATGCGTTGATAGCCTTGATTCATGAAATAGTTAATCACTTCTTTACTGATACGAGCAAGGTCGATATCAACCGAATCAAAGTTTTGTTCATGGTCAGTATAGTCAATATAAACAATGTTTTTACTGATCTTTTGAATCGCTTTTAGTTGTTCTTTTGTTTGACGACCGACGAGTAAAATCCCATCGACATTAGGATTTTTAATCTCAAGGCTGCTTTCATAGCTATTGGTCAAGGTGATATCAAATTTATCACATTGAGTTTCAATGCCGTGGCGAATCGCAAGGTAGTAAGGGTCATTAACTTCAGTTTCTTGCTTATAATTATATAAAGCCAGAAAGTGTAATTGTTCTTTTGCTACTTGAGGTAAGGCACTGGCCAGTTTACGCGTTGAACTGGTTTTGTACTCAAGCTTTTCAGCAATTTCAAAAATACGTCGTCTAGTTTCTTCTTTTACACTTAGCGTGGGATCTTCATTTAATACACGAGATACCGTCGCCAATGAAACTCCAGCTTCGTTGGCTATTTCCTTTAACGTTGCCATTCATCCTCCAGCCATAACGTCTTTTAATTATTCTTTAGTCATAGTACTGAAAAAATTAAAAATTTGATACTCAAAAATAGTTTTTAGTAAAACTTTTATCTTTTTGCATTAAGTGCGGTGTAAACGTTTACATTTTGAGTTTTTGATCACAGAAAGGCATGAATATTTACTGATAGACTGCAATCAAATCAAACGACGGAGCAAATGTTGTGAAAGTATTAGTAACTGGCGGAATGGGCTACATCGGTAGTCATACATGTATTCAACTGATTGAAGCAGGTATTGAACCTATTATTTTGGATAACTTGGGAAACAGCAAAGTCGCAGTGCTTGATCGCATAGAAGCGTTAACTCAAGTTCGTCCTGTCTTTTATCAGGGAGACATTCGTGATGAAGCCTTTCTAGATAGTATTTTTGCTGAGCATTCTATTTCATCGGTGATCCACTTTGCAGGCTTAAAAGCAGTGGGCGAGTCAGTTGCAAAACCGCTAGAGTATTACGACAACAACGTCAATGGCTCATTAGTTTTAGCTCGTTCAATACGAAAAGCAAATGTAAAAAGTATCGTATTTAGCTCATCAGCAACCGTGTATGGTGATCCTGCTGTTGTTCCTATTACTGAAAACTCACCAACAGGTGCAACAACCAATCCTTATGGCCGTAGTAAATATATGGTTGAAGAGTGTTTCTCTGATCTGTTTGATGCAGAAAATGATTGGAGCATTACCTTACTTCGCTATTTCAACCCAGTAGGCGCGCATCCATCAGGCACGATGGGAGAAGATCCACAAGGCATTCCAAATAACTTAATGCCATTTATCGCTCAAGTTGCTGTTGGTCGTCGTGAATCATTGTCTGTATTTGGTAATGATTATCCAACACCAGATGGTACAGGCGTTCGTGATTATATTCATGTGATGGATTTGGCTGACGGACACATTGCCGCACTAAAAGCCGTGGGTGAAAAATCAGGTCTGCATATATACAACTTAGGCACAGGTAAAGGTTCAAGTGTTTTAGAAATGGTTGAGGCGTTTGCACAAGCATCGGGTAAGCCGGTTCCTTATACGTTATGTCCTCGTCGTGCGGGTGACATTGCAGAGTGTTGGGCAAGTACAGAAAAAGCAGAGAAAGAATTGGGCTGGAAAGCGACTCGTAATGTGATGGAAATGAGTGCTGATACATGGCGCTGGCAGTCAAATAATCCAAAGGGTTATTGAGAGAGCTAAGGTTTCAGGTTTAAGGCTTCAGGGAGGAGAATTATAAGATAGTCTCCCCTTGAATTAGCGAATCATTTTAAAGAATTGAGTATAAAAATCATGTCAAATGTTGAGTTTAACCCAGTAGATCATCCACATCGTCGTTATAACCCACTAACAGGACAGTGGATTTTAGTATCACCACATCGTGCTAAACGTCCGTGGAGTGGTCAAGATGAAAAACCATCAACGGCTGAGTTACCGCAATACGACAAAGGCTGTTTCTTATGCCCAACCAATGATCGTATTTCAGGTGATACGAATCCTGATTACAAAGGCACTTACGTATTCAGTAATGATTTTGCAGCACTAATGACGGATTCACCAGAAGCGCCAAAATCAACAAATCCCTTATTTAGAACTGAAGGCGTTCGTGGGTTAAGTCGTGTGATTTGCTTCTCGCCAGATCACAGCAAAACCTTGCCAGAGCTGCCAGTTGGTCAAATTCGTAATGTGATTGAAACGTGGAATGACCAAATTGAAGAGTTAGGTAAAGAGTACGTTTGGGTTCAAGCGTTTGAAAACAAAGGTGAGACAATGGGTTGCTCTCAGCCGCACCCACACGGCCAAGTATGGGCAAACAGCTTTTTACCAAACGAGATTGAACGTAAAGAAAAACACCTTAAAGAATACTACCAAGAACATGGTTCTAACTTATTGGTTGATTATGTTGAGTCAGAATTAAAAGATGGTGAACGTACGGTTGTAGAAACTGAACACTGGATCGCTGTTGTACCTTATTGGGCAGCATGGCCGTTTGAAACCATGCTACTGCCAAAAACACACATTCGTCGTATGAGTGAACTCACTGATGAACAACGTGATGATTTGGCGTTAGCAATTAAAAAATTAACCAGCCGTTATGACAATTTGTTCCAATGTTCATTCCCATATTCAATGGGTTGGCATTACGCGCCTTTCTTTGAAGAGGGCACAGATGTTGAACATTGGCAACTGCATGCACTGTTTTATCCGCCACTGCTTCGCTCTGCATCGGTTCGTAAATTTATGGTGGGCTACGAAATGCTAGCGGAAAGCCAACGAGATTTAACCGCAGAGCAAGCCGCGCAAAAACTGCGTGATGTGAGTGATGTGCATTATAAGGATTAGGGACTAGGACGCTTCGCTAAAGGATTCAGGGGTACTTGTTGTGACTATAGTGTCTAAGCAATGTAATCCTGAAACCTGAAACCTGAAACCTGAAACCTAAAGATAAAATTCCCTACAAAATTTGAGAACAAGACTATGACAAACCTAATTCAAAACGTAAAAGACGCATTCAACTCAGTACTTTCTTACGCTCCAACACACATTGTTCAAGCGCCGGGTCGTGTGAACTTAATTGGTGAACACACCGATTATAATGACGGTTTCGTTTTGCCTTGTGCTATTAACTATCAAACCGTAGTGGCAGCAGCAAAACGTGACGACAATATCGTTCGTGTTGTATCGGTAGATTATGGCAATGAAACGGATGAGTTTGATATCACTCAAGAGATCACATTCCAAGAAAATAAAATGTGGGCGAACTACATTCGTGGTGTGGTGAAATGTTTAATTGGTCGTGGCTTTGAATTCAAAGGCGCAGATATTTCAGTCTCAGGTAATGTCCCTCAAGGTGCAGGTCTTAGCTCATCAGCTGCATTAGAAGTAGTTATCGGTCAAACATTCAAAGAACTGTATAACTTAAACATCAGCCAAGCAGAAATCGCTCTAAATGGCCAGCAAGCAGAGAACGAATTTGTGGGTTGTAACTGCGGCATTATGGATCAGATGGTTTCAGCTGAAGGTAATGAAAACCACGCGATGTTACTTGATTGCCGCTCATTAGACACGACAGCTGTATCAATGCCAGAAAATATGTCAGTGGTTATTATTAACTCAAACAAAAAACGTGGCTTGGTTGATTCAGAATACAACACTCGCCGTGAGCAATGTGAAGAAGCCGCACGTATCTTTGGTGTAAAAGCACTGCGTGATGTAAGTATTGAAGAGTTCAACAAAAAAGCACATGAATTAGATGAAATGGTGGCAAAACGTGCGCGTCACGTGATTACAGAAAATGATCGTACCGAAGAAGCGGCAAAAGTGTTAGCGTCAGGGGATATGAAACGCATGGCTGTATTAATGGCGGAGTCTCATGCCTCAATGCGTGATGATTTTGAGATCACAGTAAAAGAAGTCGATGCCCTCGTTGATATCGTTAAAAACGTGATCGGCACGGAAGGCGGTGTTCGTATGACTGGTGGTGGCTTTGGTGGCTGTATCGTTGCTTTAGTTCCACCAGTATTAGTTGATGAAGTTAAAGCGGCAGTTGAAGAGCTATATGAAACCGCAACAGGCCTAAAAGAATCAATTTATGTGTGCCAAGCAAAAAATGGTGCAGGTTTAGTGGAAGTGCTGTAAGGAATACACATGACAGAACAATCAACATTGTTCGAAACTATGACACAGGAGGCGGCCAGCGATGGTCGCCTTGCTCAGTTATTCGAACTTAAAAATGAAAACGGAATGCGCGCCGTGTTTATGGACATTGGTGCAACCTGGTTAAGCTGTAAAGTACCAGTAAAAGGTAAACTGCGTGAAGTCTTGCTTGGTCAATCGACAATGGCTGGTTTTAAGAAGCAAGCAAGTTATATGGGTGTTACCGTAGGTCGCTATGCCAATCGAATTGCTAATGGTAAATTTAAAATTGATGGTACTAAATATCAAGTAGATACCAACCAAGCAGGTAATACACTTCATGGTGGTACTGAAGGATTTAATCAACGACGTTGGTCAGTGATTGAAGAAACCCCGAATAGTGTTGAATTTAACCTAGTCTCTCCTGATGGCGATCAAGGGTTTCCTGGTGAATTAACTGTTAACGTAAAATACCTGCTCACTGATGATAATCAAGTTGTGATCAGTTATAACGGACGAACCACTAAATCAACACCAGTTAACTTAACCAATCATGCGTATTTTAATTTGCTTGGGGCAGACAATGAATATCTCGCTCTTGACCATATCTTGAGTATCAATGCCAGTGAGTATGTTCCAACAACAGACGTTGGCATACCAAAAGGGTTATGGAAAAAAGTAAAAGACACAAATTTTGATTTTTCTGATCCAAAAGTGATCTCACAAGACTTCATGCTCGATAAAGATCAAGGTAACGCCAAAGGTTACGATCACTCATTTGTGCTAGATAAAACCTGCACAAAAGGGGAGTGTGCGGCAAGCTTAACCTCTCCTGATAGCGTAGTCACAATGCATGTGGTTACTACAAAACCAGCGATGCAGTTGTATACCGGAAATTGGCTTGCAGGAACACCGAATCGAGTTGGTGGTGAATATCAAGATTATTCAGGTATCGCATTAGAAACCCAATTCTTGCCAGATGCACCAAATCATCCAGAGTGGGATCACCCTAATTCATTTTTAACCCCAGAAGAAACCTATAGGCATAGTACATGCTACCAGTTTATTTAATCTAATTTTCGGTATTACTTTAATTGATAACCCTTATCATTATTTGATTTGGGTTATATTATTTTATGAGCTATTCTAAAATACAATGTGCTTTAAGTCATAATTCACTGCTTTTTTAACGATTAATTATCCTATGCTACTTATACTTAGTTGATATACTAAAAAATTAGTCAGTGAGTGGTGGAGAGTTTATGAGTAACCATATGTCATTAAAGAAGAAAAGCATTCTTGCTTTAGGCGGGTATGTTTGCTTTCTTATTACGCTTATTGCAAGTATCACTTATTTTGTTGCCGAGCCCCCGATCCGTGAAAATCTTGAGAATAATCTTACATTAAGAACTCAACTTTTATCTCACGAAGTTGTAGAGCCATTAAACAGATCATTAGGTACATTAAATAGCTTGGTAGGGATTGCTAATAGTAGTTATTCATCAGATGTTTTGAGAGATATGATTTTTTCTGTATTTGAAGCAAGTGAAGAAATTATTATCAGTGGTGGTATTTGGCCTGAACCGAATACATTATTACCAGAAAAAAAATTAGCGAGCTTGTTTTTCTTTAGGAATTCTGATGGAAAAATACAGCAAGTACATGAATACAATCATTCGAATGATTTTCCTTACCAAGAAGAGTCGTGGTACACCTCTGTTTCTCACCAAAATAAAAAATTACTTTCTTGGTCTGAGGTTTATATTGATCCTTTTACTCAGCAAACGATGATCACAGCGTCAATACCCTATTTTCATGCTGAGCAATTTGTTGGTGTTGCAACCATAGATATTTCTTTAGAAGGGTTAACTAGCCTAATTGAATCTCATGCTGAAAAGCACAAGTTGGGTATAAGCATACATAATGGAACTAATACCTTGGCAGAATATAAATTTGTCGTACTAGAGGGGATGTATGTTGTTGAAAGTAACATTGAAGGATTTAACTGGAAAGTAAAAGTCATCAATTCACATCGTACGGTAGCTGATGAGATTTACTCACAGATATTATCAGTAGAAATGAGTATTGTTCCTCTTCTTTTATTATGTGTAATCATGGGCTACTATATTATTAATCGCAGTTTAATCAGCCCTATTGTACGTATATCAAAAGGGATCCATGACACGTATTCTGGTGGTTTAATTGATATTAACTACCGTTATAATGATGAAATAGGCGACCTTATCTCTTCTTTTAATAGGAAAACAGAATATTTAGAGATAGAAAAGGTTAGAGCTCAGTCAGCAACAAAAGCAAAAAGTTCATTTTTAGCCAATATGTCGCATGAGATCCGTACTCCGTTGAATGGTATTATTGGAATGTCAGATATTTTAGCTGATACTAATTTAACCCCTGTTCAGTCTGAGTATCTACAAACGATAGATGTTTCCTCTCAAGCCCTTTTACTATTAATTAATGACATTTTAGATCTATCTAAGATTGAATCTGGAAATTTGGTGTTAGTTCCTCAGCGCTCTAATATTGCTGAAGTTGCCTATGATACGGTTACGGTAGTATTAAGTAAGGCAACAAAGAAAGAATTAGAGCTTAATATTGATCTTGATATTAATTTGCCAAAGTACGTAATGTTAGATGAGCATCGCTTACGCCAGGTTATAATGAATTTAATGTCTAATGCTGTGAAATTCACTCACGAGGGCAGTGTTGTTCTATCAATAAAATATCAGCCAAAAGCAGCTCAAAGTGGGGTGCTTTATTTCTCCGTTAAAGATTCAGGTATTGGTATTTCAGACAGTCAACATCAACAGATCTTTGAACCCTTTACGCAAGAAGATGGCTCGATTACTCGTCAATTTGGAGGAACAGGCTTAGGTTTAACTATATGCCGCCAGCTAGTTGAACTATTAGGTGGAGAGATACAACTTGATTCAGTGAAAGGTAAAGGTTGTGATTTTTACTTCTCTTTACATGTAGAAGTCGAGAAAGAAGATAACCTCCCTAAAAATGCTAAATTTCAAAACTTAAGCACTGCTATTTTGGGTTCTTCACAAGAGGATTGTATGTTGTTAGGGAAAGAGTGTCGCCGTTGGGGAGTCTCTTTTGATTATATAGAACTGAATTCAGCAACTTACGAATCATTATCTAATAACTATGATATTATTTTTTACTGTCAATCTATATTGTTACCCTGCAATGAAGATGCTGCATTATTAAATAAACTTTCGGCGACAACGGCAGTTGTGGTATGTCAGCATCAGAAAGATCAGACGATTCATTTAAATCATGAGCCTGATGGCGTACTGATATTGCCTATATTAGGAAAAAGATTTGAGAATACTGTAAAGCAAGCAGCAGAATCAACCGCTAGAAAACGTATCAATTTGATTGGTAGTGAAAAATATAATTTTAAGCCTTTAGCAATAGTACCTCCTTCTGAAAATGAAGAGAAAAAGAAACATATATTGGTAGTTGAAGATAATGCGATCAATCAAAAAGTAGTTATGCTGATCCTTAAAAAATCAGGATATGAAGTGTCATTAGCTACTGATGGAAAAGAAGCATTCGATATGTTCGAAGATCATTTAAATCAGTTCGATTTAGTTTTAATGGACTGTATGATGCCAGTTATGGACGGGTTTGTAGCGACAGAGAAAATTCGTCAATATGAAGTGTCGCAAGGTTTTTCTCCGATACCAATTATAGCATTAACAGCCAGTGTCTTTACTGAAGATATTGATAAATGCTATCAGGTAGGTATGGATGATTATTTAGCAAAACCAATTAATAAGTCTCTAATTTTAGATAAAATAATGGACTATCTTAAGGTAGAGTAAAGCTTTAGCACTTGCCGCAACAATAAATTAGCGGCGGCAAGTTACATTTATTATAAGTGAGTAACTGAATTTCTCTCAATTAATGTAGGAGTGAAAATATCACCCTTACTGTCATTTAGCTCGCCTTTAGCTAATGCTAAGGATAAATTTGCTGCTAATTGAGCCATATCTTGAATAGGATATTGAATAGTACTTAATTTAGGGTGTAAATATTTTGCAATTATCCCATCATCAAACCCCATAATTGATACTGTTTGAGGAACTAAAATTTTCGCTTTTTCTAATGCAGAAATAGCACCTGCCGCCATGTAATCGTTGTAACAAATCACACCAGTAAAGGGAATATTCTTATTCAGTAATTCATTCATTGCTCTTTCTCCGCCTTTATCTGTCGGATCGCCTTCAACAATTAATGATTCATTGATTACTACATTGTGTATTTGTAATGCTTTTATGTACCCAGAACGGCGGTGGTGGCAATCATCAATATTTTGGTTAGAGTTAATATATGCTAAGTGTTGATGCCCATGATTAATAATGTGCTCAGTTGCTATTTGAGAGCCTAATTCATTATTAAGGGAAATACAGCGTTTAGCGAGTTCTGGAACATGACGATTAATGATGACCAGCCCTGGAACTTCCTCGGCAAAATAACATAATTCTTTATCTGTTAAGCCTTTGGAATGAATAATGAGAGAGTCACATTGGCTATTCATCAAAAGCTCAATCGCATCTTTTTCTGTTTTTGCATCATGGTATCCATTACCAATTAATAAATGCTTATTGTTTTTTCGAGCAACAATATCAACTGCTTTGATCAAAGCACCAAAAAAAGGATCGGAGACATCGGCAACTAAAACGCCAATTGTATTGGTACTTTTATTGACTAACGCCCGTGCATTTGCATTAGGGCGATAGCTTAATTTTTTCATTGCAGTATTAACCGATTCGATAGCAGCTTTACTTGCTTTAGGCGATTTATTTACCACTCTAGAAACGGTGGCAACAGATACCCCTGCTTCTTTTGCAACATCTTTAATAGTTGCCATAATATGTTCAATCCTGTGATGTGGTCGAAATAAAATATTTGATCGGGTTAAAATTTTAGTAAATATTTAGTGTTATTTACTTGCTCAGTAGCATATTGCTGTTAATGTAAACGTTAACACTAATTTAAAGCTAAGGATAAAGTAAAATGGAAACAATTGCATACGGTGATTTCGCAAAATTAGATATTCGTGTTGGAAAAATCACAGACGTTAAACGTCACGAAAATGCAGATAAACTTTATATCGTGCAAATCGATGTGGGTGAGCAAAGTTTACAAACCGTGACGAGTTTAGTTCCTTATTACACAGAAGAAGAGTTAATTGGAAAACAAGTTACTGTATTATGTAATTTATCAAAAGCAAAGATGCGTGGTGAAATTTCTGAATGTATGTTGTTGTGTGCTGAGACTGGAGATGAATCAGAGAGTGTTTTGTTGACACCAGAACGGTTAATGCCGGCAGGAACTAAAATCGTTTAGATAATAGTAATTCAAATAATTGTTTGATCACGAGTTAATAATATTGCTCTTAATTTCTACTTATTTTAAGCATAATCGATTTCATGGTAGTTAAAATTTCAAATTAATTGAATTTCAAACAATTGAATTTCAAACAATTGAATTCTATACATAAGATTATATATTGTGAAATAAATCATCTTATTTCTTTGATAAAGAAGACATAGTTTCCTACTATAATTAACAATCAGTTAACGCTATGGAAAGGTGAAAGATATGGATTCTAATTATGTATCGAAGAAGGAAGTAAGATACTCATCAAGTTATAATTTACTATCAGTAACAAAACCAAGTAGCCATATTACCTATGCAAGTAAAGAGTTTTGTGAGGTGGCTGGGTATTCTCAAGAAGAGTTATTAGGGCAGCCTCATAATATTTTAAGGCACCCTGAGATGCCAAAAGAAGCATTTGCTAATATGTGGGGTTATTTAAAGAAAAATCAATCATGGATGGGAATGGTTAAAAATCGCTGTGCCAATGGTGATTATTACTGGGTAGATGCTTTTGTTTCCCCGATCACTGAAAACGGAAAGGTAATTGAATATCAATCAGTTAGAACTTGTCCTGAAAGGAAGTATGTTGATCATGCTGAAAAGGTTTATGCTGATATTAATGCGGGTAAAACACCTTTTAGATTAAAACTTCCTCGAACTCGTTTATGGCAGCGTGTATCAGTATGTTTTATATTAGCTGCTTTAATCTCATTTACATTTGAACAGTTTATTCAGAATTCAGGTGTACCATTATTACTTATTCTTTCTATTTTTTCTGTTTATATAATGACTCGTCGTTTAGAATCTTTGGCACAATCGGCTCGTAAAGTTTTTGATAATCCATTAATGGAGTTTGTTTATAACAAAAGAGTGGATGATATTTCAGAAATTACATTAGCGATGAAAATGTGTCATTCAGAAACCAATGCAGTATCAGGGCGGATCCAAGATTCAAACGAACAAGTAACGGGAGCTGTTGAAGATTCATTTGATAATTTAAAAAACATGTCAATTCAACTTGATTCTCAAGCGATGGAAGTAGATCAAGTTGCCGCTGCGATTAATGAAATGCACGCTACTGCTCATGAGGTTACAAGAAATGCTCAAAATACAGCAACAACCACTGATAAAGCGAAAGTAGCAGTTCAAGAAGGGATGACTGAGGTAACATCTACATTAAAGGCTGTAGATATATTAGCAGCTCAACTAAAGCAAACTTCTCTCTCGGTTCGAGAATTTGAGATCCAAACGAATATGATTGAGAAAGTATTAACTATTATTCAGGGAGTTTCTGAGCAAACAAACTTACTGGCTTTAAATGCAGCAATTGAAGCAGCAAGAGCTGGCGAACAAGGTCGTGGTTTTGCTGTTGTAGCAGATGAAGTTCGTCAATTAGCTCAAAAAAGTCATGAGTCAACTGCTGAGATCCAAACCGTGATTAGTTTAATTCGTAATGGTACAACAGATATTGTGAGTTCTATTGAAGAAGGTGAGCGATTATCCAGTGGTTGTATTGATAGCGCTAAGATCTCAGAAGATAAATTAAATCAATTATTAACTGAAATTACAGAGATCTCTGAACAAAATATGCAAATAGCGACGGCAGTTGAAGAAATGAGTAATGTATCAAATGATATGAATAATAACGTTCAGTCGATTAGTCAATCTACTCAGGAACTATCAACGTCAACGTCCATTTTAGTCAATGAAAGCCAAGCAGAAAATGGGGGGCTAATGAGTAATTTAATTTCTCAGATTAAACTCGCTGAACAATTTAGGAAGCTAGGCTAAAGATACTATATTGAGGCTTAGTTTGATAACAAAATAAACTGCTGCTGTTTATTTTGTTATTAGATTTTAATTTTAAAATTTAGACTATTTTTAATGATTAAGTGCTTTGATTCACACTTTTCTATCTTCAAGAAAGGTTGTTGTTAACTTGCTGTTAAATCTTACTGTATGGTTGGTTAAATAATAAACCAGCTTCATAAACTAAAAAGGATTTTATATGCAAGGTATCGTTGATTTTCTCAATGGCATAATTTGGAGCCCAGTGCTGATTTATCTCTGCTTGGGTTCTGGTTTGTTTTATTCTATACAAACTCGATTTGTTCAAATTCGTCACTTTAAAGAAATGTGTCGTTTATTGTTATCAAATAAAGAATCAAATAAAGGGATCAGCTCATTCCAAGCATTAGCAGTATCACTGTCTGGCCGTGTTGGTACGGGTAATATTGCTGGCGTTGCGGCGGCTATTGGTTTTGGTGGGCCTGGTGCTGTGTTCTGGATGTGGGTTGTTGCCTTCTTAGGTGCAGCAACGGCTTACGCTGAATCAACGTTAGCGCAAATCTATAAAGAAGAAGATGAAGGCCAGTTCCGTGGTGGTCCGGCTTACTATATTGAAAAAGCTATGGGTCAAAAATGGTACGCGTGGATCTTTGCCATTGCGACTATCTTTGCGTGTGGTGTGTTACTTCCGGGTGTGCAATCAAACAGTATCGGTAATGCAGTTGAAACCGCGTTTGGTACAGGTGGCATGATTGATACGGGTATTGGTGTGTTCAGTTTTGCAAAAATTCTTACTGGCGCGGTTATTTCTGTCATCCTTGGTTTTATCATCTTTGGTGGTGTTAAACGTATTGCTCACTTTACTCAAATTGTTGTGCCGTTCATGGCATTGGCATATATCATTCTTGCATTCGTTATCATTCTACTTAACATCTCAGAAGTACCAACTATCTTTGGTATGATCATCGGTGATGCATTTACGCCTATGGCTGGCTTTGGTGCGGCGATTGGTTGGGGGGTAAAACGTGGTGTTTACTCTAATGAAGCGGGTCAAGGTACGGGTCCTCATGCGGCAGCAGCTGCAAATGTTGATCACCCTGCGCAGCAAGGTTTAGTTCAATCATTCTCTATCTACATTGATACATTATTGGTTTGTTCTGCTACGGCGTTTATGATCCTTATTACAGGTACATATAATGTTCATGGTGGTGGCGAAGGTGTATTCTTAGTTCAAAATATTTCTGAGACAATTGGTGCGAATGGCCCAATGTTCACTCAAATGGCGATTGAAAGCACAATGCCGGGTATTGGTAAAATCTTCATTGCTTTTGCACTGTTCTTCTTTGCCTTTACAACGATTCTTGCTTACTACTATATTGCAGAAACCAACATCGCTTATATCCGTCGTACACTGAAAATTGATGGCATGATGTTTATTCTTAAACTGGTATTAATGGCAGCGGTATTCTATGGCACCATCAAAACGGCCAACATGGCATGGGCAATGGGTGATGTTGGCGTAGGCTTAATGGCGTGGTTAAACATTATTGGTATTTTGATTATCTTCTTTATGTCTAAACCTGCACTTAAAGCGCTGAAAGATTATGAAGATCAGCAAAAGCGTGGCGTAACAAACTACACGTTTGACCCAGTAAAACTAGGTATTAAAGGTGCAACATATTGGGAAGGTAAGCTAGAGCGAAACAAAAACAAATCGAAAGAGAATTAACTAATCTAGTTTGATAATGATAAGAAAACGCCATCCATTGTGATGGCGTTTTAGTTATTAAAGTATCAATAAGTTAAACGTCAAATGGACATGCTCTATTTGGCGTTTTTTTATAAAGAAAGTATGGCGAAATAAGATGCTGTTCTGGTAACCTGTACGGAATTAATAGACGAATCACTTTTTGGTTGTTGGTAGGTTATATTCAGCTTGTTTGGTGGGTATGGGGAAAGTGATAGATACATTTTATATGTTAAGTGCTCTAAATGAGGTAAACATGCCAGAGATGTCAGATTGGTTATCAAAAAAGTTGAGTTCCATTATATCTATAAAACAAGCATGCATAATATTATTAACGTGCTGCTTATTAATTTTGTTTAATGGTGAGGTAACAAGTTTAATTAAATCAAAAGGTGGTTCAGATGAGTACGTATCGTTACTAGTTTTTCCTGTGTGTTGTAGCTTTTCTTATCTAAGTATTGAGGTTTTTTCCTTATGTTACAATAGGTTTATTAAAGTTACCAAATGGCTCGCTAACCTATATAAAAGAAGGTGTAGTAGGATTAAGTTTCAAGAAAATGTCAGTGAGCTGATACCTCAACTACCGAAAGAGCAAATTGACATCTTGATTCAGCTAATAGATTCCGATAAAAGTATTGGCATGTATTACGTTAATTATCTTGAGAAGCAACACTTCGTAATAAGAAAACATCAGGTTGATAGGAAGTCTTCTATCTACGGTATTAATCCCATCGTTAAAATTGAGTTACAGAAGTATTTATCTGAAAAAAGACGTGAAAAAATCAAATTTGAGTTATCTAAATTATCTCAAAACGAGCGTGATTTTTTGTCTATGTTTTTTTCTAAACAAGTTGAATGTGGCACGGCTGAAAGTTCAGTGCTTATGAAAAATGAGTTATATAGAGCTGCAGAAAATCTAGTTAGTAAAGAAATTCTCGCCCATGTAGCTAAAAGTTCCAAACATAACTCAATGGATAAATTTTGTTTGGCTTCCGATGTTGTTAATAAATTAGAAAGTGAAATATTTAATGCCAATATCATTCGAGATGAATTAGTTTTAGACGCTAAGTTTATAATAGTTGTACAGTCTTCTGGCGATTTGCTTTAGATTCGAGGTTATGAACACTTAACAAAATAGTTAATACGGCTTACTACACTCGACATTCTCTGTTTGCCGAGTGTTTTTAGCTTTAAGGCGTCAATTTTAAATATGAGTGCATAGTAGCAACGTGTTATTGCAGAGCTGACGGAGCCCTTCATAATTTCTCCGGCCCTGCGTTGTGTGTGAGACGCTGATATTCGAACATTGCCCATTGATATTGAATGATACCGCCGATGGCGTCGAACTTCCCGCTCAAGTCGAGGTATAGAGAGGGCTCTTCGGTATTTAATACTGTTAGCTTGAAAATCAAAGTGCCATTTTGCTTGAACGGCTATTAAGCTGTTCTACCACCCTGTATTTAGCAAGTATTAGAGAACTTAAGATGTTTTTTGTGAATTGTAGGGCATTGGTTCTGAATGGTTTGGTGTAGAATCTGAATATAGCTCATCGTACCGTCCAATTGATTAAAATGTGTGTTTGGCGGTATTAATTAGATCAAAGATATCGATGCGCATCTACCTTATTGTTTCTATGGGAGATTATGAGGAGATTCGTAAGATGCAAACGCTATGTGAAAATAGAGGATTTTGAGTAAATGAAACGTTTTATAGTTCTTTTAATAGCTGTATTCAGCATTATTTCTTTCAATGCACAAGCTAATGATTCCCAACTTAAGCAAGCATTTGAAAATCATCAAAGTGATCTTCAGATTAAAGGGCAAGGTAAAGTTGTTCATATTTTACCTGATGATAATAAAGGTTCGAGACACCAACGATTTTTATTAAAGCTCGATAATCAGCAAACGTTGTTGGTAGCTCATAATATTGATTTAGCTCCGAGAATACCTAACTTAAATGTTGGTGATAATGTTCAATTTTACGGTGAATATGAATGGAATAAAAAAGGTGGCGTGATTCACTGGACTCATAAAGATCCACGAAATAGACATGTTCATGGTTGGTTAAAGCACAATGGCCGAGTATACGAGTAAAATTTTACATAACAAGCAATCAACACGATTTACTACATCGGCAGTGTAGTTTTGCCTTTAGTTTCAGTAATTAGGCGTTAAAATTCAGCTAAGTCTGCATGGTAGCAAACGTGTTATGCAGAAGCTATAAGATCTATACTGTTGATATATTTAACTTCTGAAAGTAAATGTCAATTGAGACTATTACACTATAATATTGATATAAATCGAATAAATAATAACTTTTTAGTTATACTATTTTTAGGTGTATTTATTATTGATATATTAACTTCTTAGAAATTTTCATATTTGGAATATATAAGGATTATTATGTCAGAAGTTAAGAAAGTAACTAAAGGGAACTATACCTTTACACTTTATGTGCTATTTTTTATTGGTTTCATTTTTTGGAATGGTATCTTCAAATTATTATACTGAAGCAAAAACAATAAGTGATACACTAGTGGATTACAACTTTGGTCATTATTTGGCATCAGCTTCTACTGCATTAATGTCATTAGTATTGATGATTGCTGTTGGGCGTGGTGTATTAATATTAAATGGTGTAATGAAATCAAATGTTGAGTTTATAGAAGAGTAAGTTAATACATTCAAAGAAAAATTTATTATAACAAATGCATAGCACAGTTTGCTACATTCGGCATTTTTGGTTTAGAGTATAATTAGTTTGGAAGTTGGTCGTTAGCACTTGAGATTACGGCGTTGTGTTTCCGAGTTAATGGCAAGGTTACTCCCTGAACCTTGCAGTGTACTAGGTAGCTTACTTTACTATAACGTTATTAACTTTTTCTAAGTTGATAGCTTCTTGTTGAATTGACATGTTTTCTCCGTTTTTTAAGTATAAATTGTCACCATCGAAGGCTGTGATTTTATTTAGCTCAATGACATCGTAATAGAGACCATTATAAATCATAAGCCCTTCGAACCAAGTTACGTTTTTTTTATGAAGAATCTTAATGATATAATATGGATGTTTATTCTCTATTATTTTAAATCCAGTGCTTGCATCTAGGCCATAAATCCAAAGAGTATTATCTGATGTTTCTCGTGTTCTTATTTTAGATGCGTAATTCAAATCAAAGACTAAAATAATAACAGCCGAAATTGAGACCATTACAGCAAAGATAATTAACATTAATTTTTTCAATATTTTACCTCTAATGTATCAGTGTCAGAATTATGTTATAAATGAACTTGTTTAGATTGAAACTGTTCAATATATGCTGTGAGGATAACTGTAGACTTATGTCATGAGACTCATTAACATACTTATTATCGTTAGTTTTTAATAGAGACGTTGACGTTATATCGCCGCAATAACATGTTTATTACTACGACGACTTAGCTGAATTTTACTGTCTTAAACACCGAAACCAAAGACAAACCTACAACGGCGAATGTAATAAATCGTGTTGATTGCTTGTTATATGTGTAAATCATTTCTTTGAGAGCTTAAACCATATTCTTTTTGATAACTCCCAAATTGATATTGAAAGAATAATTAGGAATATGGCATCACCACCTAAGAAGTAGGAAATAACCAGAATTAAAACTACGATTATTATTGATGTAATAATTAACAATAAGCGATCATGCATTAAGCAACTCCGGATTTTGAGATAGCACAGTTTCTAACCATGAACCTGTAATTCCATTATCACGACCAAAATCTAGCACTTGCGATAAAGAACAGCTCATATTTTTATAAAATAACATCGCAGAACTACCAATTATAGCTCCAGCCCAAAATGCTGCATAAACTCCAGCGCCAATAGTTCCTGCACGGGCAACGGCTGACAATGGAACTCTAGAGTTACTTGCTAACGTTATTGCTTTATCAATTCGATCAATCATAAGCCAAGAAAGAGCCCCTGCTCACACTACATTCTTCAGTAGTTGGAAGGTTTAAAAGCTTAAGATTTTCATCAATATCATATTTAAATGAGTTTAAATCCATTGAACAGCTAGCCATAATGTTCTCCATTAATTAAAAAGAAAACTATACCAACAACCTACATTTCATCGATTAAAAATACTTATTTTATCGAGCTATAGCTAAAGATATAAACTAATAAATCAATCAGTTACATTGTTAAAACCAAAGAAGCATATAACAGCAATGTACACGGGTTCATTATTAATTGCTACACCTCACAATTAATTGGACCGCCTGTTATTGCTAATGGCATTCCAAGTATCTTTTTTCCCGTATATAAGTGGTACATTTAAGCTTAATCTGCATGGTAGCAAACGTGCTATGCTAGCGCTATGCGATTTAAGGGGAATATTGAGTAATGGATACAATAGTTTGGTTAATTCTTGGTTTTTTTGGCAGTTTAGTTTTAATTAAGTTTAGCCAAAGCCAGTCAAAAAAATCACAGAATAAAATTTTTGGTATCGCTTTAATTGTGGCCGCAATAATCTATGTGATATTCGCAATATTATACGCAAATGTGACTTGGGTTTTAATCGAGGCTGTAGGGGTAGCAGTTTATGGACTGTTTTATCTACTATCTAAAAAGTATGGTGTTTATGTCTTAGCGCTTGGTTGGATACTTCACCCTATATGGGATATCAATTTACATCTACTTGGTGCTGGTGCTGAATTTGTACCAAAATGGTATGCAGTTGCTTGCTTATCTTTTGATGTAACGGTTGCTATTTATTTAGTTTATCAGGCTAAATTTAAGAGAGTCGCATAACAAGCAATCAATACTACATTCTAGACTTTTTTGGCTTTACTATGTTAATGGGTAAATTTAGGCTTAATCTGTTCGTAGTAAACGTGTTATATAGACGGTAGTTGTTGCCGAAATAATTCAACTCATGTAAAACAGATTCAGATTAAATAGGAGTGTAATTTCATGAGTTTAGTAGTTCGACAAGTAAGTATAAATGATGCTCAAGGTATCACAGATGTCCTTAATCCAATCATTATTGAAGGTTTGTATACTGTATTAGATACGACATTTACTGTTGATGAAGAAAAAGAGTTTATTGCACAGTTCCCTGAGCGTGGCGTTTTTACTGTAGCTGTTAACGAAGATGGTTCTAAGGTTATTGGTTTTCAAAATGTAGAGCCATTCGCGTCATACACTAAAGCTTTTGACCATGTTGGTATTATTGGTACATTTGTTGGTAGTAACAGTAGAGGACAAGGCGTATCTAAAAAACTGTTTCAATCTACATTTGAAGTTGCGAAAGCAAAAGGGTACGAAAAATTATTTGCTTATGTTCGTGGTGACAATGAGCGAGCGTTAGCTGCCTATGTAAAGCAAGGTTTCGAAGTTGTAGGTATTGCTAAAAAGCACGCAAAAGTAGGTGATGTCTATATTGATGAAACTCTAATTGAGAAGTTCTTGTAAGCTTTTCAGTAGTAGAAGTTAACAAACGATGATGGTGTAAATAAATAATTCAAGGATGTAATTATGATTTTAATTCAATCAGTTGAAAGTGATTCGTTATATTTAACTGAGCTTTACCAATGGTTTGAAGCTGAGTGGGATGATGTTGAGCCTTTAGCTAGCATCAAAGAGGGAAAGATAATCCCAAATCCAATTGTTGCTTTAGATAATGGGAAATTAGTTGGTGGTTTAGTGTTTACTCGTTTTCTCTCTCCAATAACTCAAGAGCTGGCTGTTTGGATTAATGGCGTGTTTGTTACCCCTGAAAATCGTAAGCAAGGTATTAGCTCACAGTTGATAAATCAGGCTGAAAAAGTCGTGATGGAAATGGCGGAATCAGAATTATTAGTGTTTACCCATATACCGGCATTGTATTCAAACCTACAATGGAAGATCATAGAAACGCATGATGATCATTTTGTGCTGAAAAGTTCATTCGTAAATTGTTAGTAAGGGAATTAGATTGGCTCAAAAATATTATGTTTGTGTGGAAAGGTCGTGAAACTGGAATATTTACAACGTGGGCTCAATGTAAAGCCCAAGTCGATAAGTTTGCTGGTGCGAAGTATAAATCATTCCCTTCATTAACGGAGGCTGAATCCGCTTTTGGGAATAAAACTAGCACTCAATCATCGACTGTGCCCTCGGCTAAGAAATCAGGAGGGTCAAGAAAGACACCTCTTTCTCAAGACCAAATTACGGAGATGTCATTTGATATCAAAATTTTCACCGATGGGGCAAGTGTGCCTAATCCAGGTGAAGCCGGTGCCGGTATTGCTGTCTATGAACACAATAAGATAAGTGAATTGTGGTACGGTATTTACCAAGCGGTTGGCACAAATAATACCGCTGAGTTAAATGGTTTATATCAGGCTTTTATATTGGCAAAAGAGAAGATTGCTAAAGGCTATTCAGTTGCCATTTATTGTGATTCTATGTATGCGATACAGAGTATCACTCAGTGGGCGGAAGGCTGGTCGAAGAAAGGTTGGACGAAAGCGAGCGGTGAAATCAAAAACTTAGACATAATTAAACCTATGTACGCTTTGTATCAAGAGATCGCGAATAAGATCGAAGTCTTTCATGTTAACGGTCACGTTGGTATTGAAGGCAATGAACTCGCAGATAGAATGTCGATTGTTGCTATTGAGTCTAAAGATAAAGAATTAACTCTTTATAGAGAAACAGATGATATAGAGAAAATTTTAGCGCTTCGTGCAGGTTAAAATTGTGATTTTGTAATTAAAAAGGAAGGGCATATGTATCAGGACGTCATAAATTTTTGGTTTAACGAGCTTGAACCAAAGCAGTGGTGGCAAAAAGACTTAGAACTTGATGCTGTGATAAAGACGCGTTTTAGTGCGCTGCATAGACAAGCACAGGCCGGTGAGTTATCTCAATGGCGTGAAACTGCACTAGGCAGCCTTGCTGAAATCATTCTTTTAGATCAATTCTCTCGTAATATTTATCGTGATACGCCTGAGTCATTTGCTAGTGATCCTTTGTCTTTGGCTCTTGCTCAATTTGCGATATCAAAAGGCTTTGATACTGAACTTTCTCAAGCTGAGCGAAGCTTTTTGTATCTGCCATTTATGCACAGTGAATCGAAAAATGTTCATATCGAGGCGGTGACGCTTTTTGAGCAGCTAGGAAATACCTACAATTTAGAGTTTGAGCATAAGCACAAAGACATTATTGATCGCTTTGGTCGCTACCCACATAGAAATGCCATTTTAGGGCGAGAATCAACAGAAGAAGAAATTGAGTTCTTAACGCAACCAAATTCAAGCTTTTAAATTAATAATGTGAGTTTTATACACTCGATAATCTATTTATCGAGTGTTTTTATAGTATATTGAATTAACCGAACATCTCATTATATAGAGGGCTGTATATATAGATGTTTCTCGTATCTACTCATCCAAAGAACTATTTACAATGTAAGGTTTATGTTGCGGGGATTATTAATTAACTTAAATTTGATATGTATCATTATAAATTAACAGTGATAAGTAAATAATCGTAGGGGTGATATTTATAAATGATACGCAATGTAATATAAGGATATATTATGAAGGTTACAGATGTTAGTTTTTTATCAGTGTTAAATCGAAATCTATTATCATTAAGGTATAGTTCATTAGTATTTAGTGTTTCAAAAATTAGAATATACCTGTTGTTTGTTATCTTATGTTCATTATCTTCAGTATCTATTTCTTCGGAGATAGACCCATATAGTGGTATTTATAGAGAGAATTCAGAGAGCAAACCTTATCTTCTTATTAAAGAACATAATGGTCGATATTTTGGGAGTGCAACTTCTGGTTCAGTCGAATTATTTATTTATGATGATGGTAAATTTAGGGCTAGAGATATTACTATTGATATAAATGGGTATTTTCAAGATAAAATTAAAGGAAAATATCAGAAACAAATTGTTAACTTGTTTGGTTCTCACTCAGTATATGAACGTGTAGACATCCCAAAGGAAAAATTCATATCAGTGCTATATAATTCAGACAAGAAAATGGCAGACTTTAGTACTTCAAAGGTAGATGTTTGTAAGGATAGCTATCCGATCACTTCATTAGATAACGTTACTGATACATATGAAAATATTGATACGCTTATTTCTAAAATTGAAATTGGAAGAAATGTTTACAAGAATATTAATAGCTTACTTATTTTGAAAGATGATAAATTAGTTGTAGAGCGTTACTTTAATGGATGGAATGCTGATGAGCCACATATGATTCAATCAGTAAGTAAAAGTTTAACATCATTATTAGTTGGCTTAGCTATTAAAGAAAACAAAATAGTGGATATAAAGCAAACACTTCCACTGCTACTACCAAATTATAAAGAATACCTTAATGGAGGAAGAGAAAAAATAACATTACAGAATCTTCTTACTATGTCGGCAGGACTTCATTGGAATGAATGGGATACCCCTTACTCTAATCCTGAAAATATTCGTTATAAAGAAATATTTAGCGAAGACTCTGTAGCATTTACTCTTGAGCAGTCTCTTATTGAAAAGCCAGGTGATAGATTTAATTATAGTGGTGGTTTTGTTTCTGTTGTCGGAGAGGTTATAAGCCAAGCAACAAATCAATCACCGATGAGTGATTATGCTAAGAATGGTCCACTTTCGGCGCTCTGTTTTAAGAATGCTTATTGGCTTAAGCAAAATGATGATCGTACAAACGTAGCTGGTGGTGCTTTTTTAAGGCCAAGAGATATGTTGAAAATAGGACAACTCGTGCTTAATGATGGTAATTGGAATGGTAAACAACTTGTAGATAAAAATTATCTTATTGAATCAACTGAGCCTATTATGGATACAAATTTAACAGGGAAAAAATATGGTTATTTTTGGTGGGATACAACCTTTTATGTAAACGGTAAAAAATACCCTGCAATTTTAGCACAAGGTTATGGTGGGCAAGATATTGTCATTATTAAAGAGTTAAATTTAGTTGTTGTTAAAACCGCCTCTAACTTTAATTTCCCTTCTCTTATTGGGAAAATTATGAGTGCACATGTTATTCCTGAATTTGAGGATTAACCAGAATTTGTGCTTCAAGTCATTATGCCAACAGAGTAATAATTAACAATTTTATAATTAAGCTTTACAATTCTCGGTAATTCCTTTAGCTTAAAGACAATTATTTTTTCTAGAGTGTGTAAGTTATGTCTACAGACATCAAACAACATCAAGCAGGTTTACTCACTGCTACTAAGCGTAATGCTTATGCACTCGTCTCTGTCGTCGTTGTCATTTACTGATACTGACGATTTTTTTATTCGTCAGTTAGGCTGGCGGATAAGAACCTTTCTTTATAATCTTCTAGCCAAATTGACACCCTGTTTTAATTTATAAAAGGTATGTCGTTTGAACAGAAGAGATCTCGCCGCTATCGGCTTTATGACATTTGCACTCTTTCTCGGTGCAGGTAACTTAATCTATCCACCATTAATGGCACAACAAGCTGGCGACAATTGGCTTATTGCTATTGGCGGCTTTCTGCTTACTGCTGTTGGGTTACCTGCTATCACTTTGGTCGTATTAGGCCGTTTATCTTCTGCTGATAAGCTGACATCATCACTTCCTAAATGGATGGACCGTTCATTTTGGTTCTTAGTGTTAACTACATTAGGCCCTGCATTTGTCTTACCACGCGCAGTAACCGTTGCGTATGAAATGGGGATTAAACCTTTCTATTCTGGTAATGGCTTAATGCTATTCTCCGCTTTATTCTGTGCATTAACCTTATGCTTGGCATTAAAACCGGGTAAGTTAATTGATTATATCGGTAAGGTAATGACACCTGCATTGATTGCGATGTTAACGGTATTAGTTGTTGCGGCATTATTAAATCCTTTGGGCTCTCCAAGCCAAGCGATTGAAATTTACGAGCAAGCTCCTGCGGTGAATGGCTTAATTCAAGGCTACATGACACTAGATGCGATTGCAGCGGTGGCGTTTGGTTGGGTTATTATCCAAACCATTCGTAGCAAAGGTGTTGAGAGTAAAAAAGCCATCTCTTACTACACGCTACGTATCGCCGTTATTTACTCTGTATTGATGTCATTGTGTTACTTAGCAATGGGCTATTTAGGCTCAACTTCGTCTGAGATTGCACCAAGTGCGAGTAATGGTGGTGAGATCTTAACGCGTTATGCAGCGGGGGAGTTTGGTGTATTAGGCCAGCTTTTATTAGCTGCAATCACCTTAATGGCGTGTTTAACCACAACGATTGGGTTAACCAATGCCAACTCTGAGTATTATAAGAATACTTACGGCATCACCTTTAAAGTAAGCGCAACGGTAATTATGGTATTAACGGCGATCATTTCCAATGTAGGGTTAGAGACGATTATTGAAGTGAGTTTACCTGCTATTCTGATCTTATGTCCTATAGCTATTGCGCTTATTATTGCAATGATCTTACTGCCAGAGAAAACCAACACCGACAAACCTGTGACTTCAATGAGCCACACAACGGTAGTTTGTATTGCCACTTTGTTTGGTACGATTGATGCCCTGCATATTTTAGATAAATTGCCAGAGGGAATAAACGCATTTTGTGAGCAATGGTTACCCTTGTATGCTTCTCATACTTCTTGGTTACTTCCTGTATTTATTACTATCTTTGTTAATAAAACCTTCAGTAAAGCAATGCCAAAGCGTGTGGCGATAAACAATTAAGTTTTAGACAGGGAGTTCCCTCTTGTGTATTGATAGAGAGCAGCCATAATAGCTGCTCTTTTTTTGTTTCTAGAGTAGGGCTTATTTGATCATGTTGCCGTTAATTTATCATCCAATTTATTCGCAATTAGATCTCCCTGAAGGCCATCGTTATCCTATTCTAAAATATCAGCGTTTGTATGAAGCCATTCAATCTCGTTATTCTGATTATCTGCTTGGTTATTTTGAACCTACTGCATTAACGGTTAGTGATATTAAACAAGTACATGAAGAGAATTATATTGATGCTTTAGTCTCTGGAATATTGCCGGCAGCTAAAATGCGACGTATTGGATTTCCGTGGAGTGAGTCGTTAATTCAAAGAACACTAACCTCTACCGCAGGAACCTGTTTAACCGTAGACAAAGCACTAGAATACGGGGCTGCGGTGCATTTAAGTGGTGGGTACCATCATGCGCATTACGATTTTGGCAGTGGCTTTTGTTTAGTTAATGATTTGGTTATAGCGGCACATCACGCATTACAGCAAGACAATATTGATAAGGTGTTAATCATTGATAGTGATGTGCATCATGGTGATGGAACGGCAACGCTTTGTGCAGATAGAGACGATATTATTACGGTCTCATTTCATTGCGATAAAAACTTTCCTGCACGTAAGCCAACGTCTGATTACGATGTTCCCTTATCTATTGGCACTCAAGATACTGAGTTTTTAGAGGCGTTTCAGCAGGTTGTTGAAATGGCAATTAATCACCACCAACCTGATTTGATTATTTATGATGCAGGGGTGGATATCCATATCGATGACGAGCTAGGTTATTTGGATGTATCGACAGAAGGCCTATATCAACGAGATCTTTGGATGAGATCTTTTACTAAACAAAAAGGCATTCCTATTGCCTGCGTGGTTGGTGGAGGATATCGAAGCAATCACCAAGATTTAGTTGAACCTCATATGCAGTTAATTCGAGCTGTTTTGGATTGTATATAAGGTTGGAATATTAGATTACAACTCGTAAGCCAAGAGAGAAGGCGATATCTGTACTGTTATCCATGTTTCTGGCATTTTCATGCATAGCGGCTTCAAGAGTAGCTCTTCCATAGGTATAGCGATAACCTAGAACTACTTCGTTTGATGTTTCTGAAAAATCGTCATTTTCATTTGCCCAACCACTGTAATTGTGTGATTCAAGTAGCACACTGTGTTGAGGCAAAAATTGGTACTCGTAACCCATACTTAAAAAACCAGAGCTTGAGTTTAAAACCTCATCCCGAAATATCTCCATTTCTATGCACTAAACCAGTAGAGGCATAGAAATGGTGTACATATTGATGAAGGCTGTAATTAATTTGGATACCTTGCTCAAAACTAGAGCGCGCAAAAGGGCCACTGTCGACATTGTTATAATAAAGAGTGCCACCAACAGAAACGGCTTGATAGGCGGTTTGAAGAATAGCTACCTCACTATATACAAAGAAAGCATTGGTTAACGTTTCGCCTTCAAAGTCATCATACTGAACACCTAGACTAGGTATCGATATATAGAAGCGATCATCATCGACTTCATCTCGGCCATTCTGTCCAATACCAAAAAAATCATGAAAATTCTTAGTGAGTTCATCTAATTCATTGTTTTTTGCTGTAATGCGTTTAAAGCCAACTTCCGTTTTTACTAATGGCGTTAATTGATAAGCGACAGCAAGGTCAATATTATTTTGATAATAATCTAAGAAGTAATCACTCGTTTCAGCCCAAATACTCGCTTTGGTGTACGAAGTTTTTACTTCAAATTGACCAGGTTGCATAGCTTCTGCTTCACGTAACTGTAATGACAGTACATTTGAATGGATCGGAGATTGTGCTGATACAAACAAAGGTTGAGCTGCATTAACAGAGAGCGTGGTGGACGTTAATAACAACAAAGAAAGATGCTTTTTCATGAAATACAAGCCTAAGAAAGTAAGCGTGTATTTTGATTCATTGAAAACGCTATACCTAGAGTAAATGTACTGTATTTGGTGACTCTCTACGCAACCAAGGTCGTTTTTGCTGCGATGCTGGCGAGCTTCTCTGAAATAACCGTTTTGATTGTGTCACATGCATGTCGATAAAGTGGCAATTGATGGTTCCGCTCTAAATAATAGACAGCGTGGTGAATTTGAGTCGGCATTAAGTCATCAAGCCATTGAGTTTTGATGATGTCGATGTTGTCGTTATTACAGCACATTGAAGCTGATAAAGCCTCAGTGATGGCGATCATATCTGAATTTTCAGCAAGGCAGGTTAAGACGGACATACTTGCTGAGCGGTATTTAAAGTTGAAGTTCTGTTTGTTGTGCTTTTCTAGAATCGCATGATTATTGGTTAATCCGGGTAATAGCATGCCGCCAATAGGATAGCCATGAATGGTTTCTTTTTGTTTGTCTGTTTGAGTCCAAGGGTGGTTTTTTCTAGTGATTAACACGGGTGATGTAATGGTAACGGGCACTGAGCGGACAGATTTTGGGGTATCAATAGGGTAATAGTTTAAGCCAATATGTACCGCACCGTTTTGGATATCTTCAATGGTTTTATCTGTCCACGTTGTAATATTTAATTTGGCATTAGGGAAAGAGTCAAAAATAACACTGGTGGTTAATTCTGTTGCTAGTGCTTCCAGAAATAAGCTAGAGACAGCAACCGTAAGTTCTCCATCAAAAGTATCAGGATTAAAAAAAGAGTGGTCACACAAGCGGTCATCTAACAATGCTAGGTGCTCATTTAGCCCCATGCCAATTTTATCTGCTCTGTAAGTAGGTTCAAGTTGGCCGTCAATAGAATAAAAGAGCTTATCTTCAGTAAAAGCACGCATCTTAGTTAACGTTTGGCTTACTGCCGATTGCGAGATACCGAGAATATGAGCCGCCTTTTTAGTGCTTTTTGTCATGTAAATAGCATTAAAAATACGGAGGTAGTTTAAATTAAGTTGCTGATTATATTTCTGGTACATAGGGTATCTCATGATGTTTTTGAGCCGAATTAGCATTGCTTATATTTTCTATAAGTAGCGTGTAAATCGCTCTATGATTACAGTGTCTTCACAGTAAATATTCGGCGACTAGCCATATAAATAAGAGTGATGACATTATGAATTTTATGACAAAAACCGCAGTGGGTGCGTTAACCTCAAGCTTACTTTTTTCGGGCGTAAGTTTTGCTCAAGAGCAAGGTGCAGAGGGCTATCACGATGCCGATCCTCGTAACAGTAGTGCACGAGCTGCGGTGTTCGCAGGATGAACAAGGTGAGCTAAAATTGCTTGCTGGTGGTGGAGCCAGTGGATTAACCAGTGATATTTCTCAAACGGTTGGTTTTGCCGAGTATTACACTCAATCTCATAATGCGCGTTTACGTGCTGCACATTTTGATCGTTTTGGTGGTGTATATGTTGATGTTTATCACCTAGATGAAGCTGCTGGGATGTACACAACAGGTTATATGTTGCCTCTATCAAATGATGACGGTACGCTATTTTTCCCATCGTTAAACTATACTTATGTTGACTTTAAAACCGATGATATTGCAGAGCTTGCAACCGGAATGGCTGGTTCTCCAATTCCTAAAATAACCTCTAGTCAAATCGCTGCCGCATTGGGCGGAGAGGAAGCCCATCTTGGCTCGGTTAACTTATATGCCCTACACCCTTGGAACGACACACACTTTTCGGTGTTTAATGTAAACCTAGGCTCGTCTTATGGTGGTGTCGATATGCAAGTGGCTAACCTAATGTGGCTACAAGGCATAAAAACTAAAGTGGGCGATAAAACCATTAACATCATGTTCGAGTTTAAATACGATGTTATTCAATTGAACGATACTTCACGAGGTGAAATAGAATCTGATGAAATCACCGCTTCGGTTGGTATTGATTACCGTTTTTAATTGATAAATGATGCAGTGTGTAGGAGGGAGCTACGCACTGCATCAATCAGTTTATCTATCTTAGAAAGTAATGTTCATACCAATAAAGTGAATGTGCCCTTCAAATTCACCATCAAGATTAGGAAGAACAAGGTTAGTTGGACCAATGTCACGATCTATCGGCATAGTGCCAAAATCCGCATATTCATAGAAGAAATCGATGCGGTTTGTATTCCAATAAGTACTTGCACCCATTGAATAACGATATTGCTCCCCTACAGGTAAATCTACCCACTGCATTGATGGATCGTCTTGTGGAGAGGTTTCATAAGAAAACCCTGCTTTTAATGCCCATTTAGCGTTAAGTTGATAATCTGCACCAATGGCAAATTTCCACACATCTTCCCAATTACGATCGATTGATTGTGGAGACAACGAATCTGTATAAATTGGCGTGTCAGTAAAATCACTCCAACCGTGGTATTGAACAGAGCCTAGTAGAGTGAGTTGAGGGGTTAGATTGTAATTACCGCTTAGATCAATGAGGGTAGGGATAAGTAATTCAGTGCCAAGGGGGATAGCGCGATTAGCAGTACTCGCTTCTACATCAAACTCATGAGTTACTTTTGAACGGTAGCTTAGCCCTAGCGCCCATTTTTCTGCTTGGTACATGGTTCCGGCATTAAACCCATAGGCCCAATCTGTATCTAAATTGGTTTGAAGAGAAGAGGTAGATACTTCTAATAGGCCGTAGCTGAATTGAGCACCAACACCAACAGATAAGTTGTCATTAATTTTATAGCTTAAACTAGGGTTGATCTGCATGCCAGACATAAAGGCTTTGTCTAAATAAGCAGCGCCTGCCCAATCATCACCATATTCAATAGATGAACCGCCAACGACACCAAAATTCATGCCAAGGTGAAGGGTATCACTGAGTTGGCGAACATGAAAAATGCCAGCAGAAGGCATGACAGTATGCGCTTCACCATTATCATTATTTATATTGTCGTTATAATCCATGGTGAGATCTAATACCATTAGATTTACTGTCGTTTTTTGCTCACCCATATAAGACATGGTTGCAGGGTTAGTCCAGTTTGCCGTTGCTGTTTTGGTATAAACGCCATCACCTGCGCCGGCGGTTCCTGCATTGGCTGTTACTGCTTCTTGTAACAGTAAGCCGCTTGCTTGTGAGTAAGAAGAGAAAATAAGTAACGCTAGTAGTGTCTTTTTCATAATTTTTCCAAAAAACAAGCTGAATATGCCATGGTTCTAGCGTGGCATTATTCAGCTAAATAGTGGTTGCTATTAAATGGTTGTTATTAATAAATAATTTTTATCGGTAATTAACGAATAAACAAAATAAAAGAAACAGTATTAGTTGACTTTTCTTTCGGTGTATTTGGTCAATATAATCACAAAGTTGATGGAAATATTTCATAGTTCACCTACATACTGTATATGTAATAAATCTGTGCTTTCATACGGATAATGATGCCGCGAATAACATTTAAGAAGTTCAAAAATGGAATTGGCTTTTCTGCGTTCACCCAAGCTAAACCAACAGCTCCGACTGGAATATCGTAACCTTCAGGCTCGTTAATTTTTAAGCGGACAAAGTGGTGTTTGTTTTTTACATTTTTTCCTGTTGTTGCACGAACGTTTGTCTCGCGGGCTAATAGAGAACCTTGAGATTCTCCTGTCGCTTCAACAATGCCTTCAACTTGGGCAGAAAAAATTTTTCCTGGATAAATCGCTGTTGCAAATTCGGCTTTTTGACCGACATGCACATTTCTAAACGCTTGATGGTTGATGCGCATAAGTACAAACTTTTCGTTGCTATACATTTTTAAGCGCGGCATCGCTCCAACAAATTGGCCTTCACGAGCCATAAAGTTAGTCACATAACCATCAGTTGGAGCATGTATTTTTGTTTGAGATAAATCCCACTTAGCTTGTGCTAATGAGGCTTGTTTATTGTCTAGTTCAGCCTTTTTACTTGTAACGGTAATGGCTGATTTATCGAGTAGGTTTTTGTTTTTTTCTGCGGTGATAAGTGATTTAACGTGTTGTGAAGCGAGTATGGCAATTTGACTTTTAGCCATGAGAACGACCGTTTTTTGTTGATCAATCACGCTTTCCGTAATAGTGTTTTTTACTTTATTATTTTGATCTAAATAACGTTTTAATGTTCGTAGATTTAAGTCGAGGTCGTATTTTGCCGTTTGAATTTGGCTTTTAATAATTTTAACATCTTCAAGTGCGGCTTCATGATTCGTTTTCGCAATATTTACATCTTGAATTGATGAGTCATACGCTTTTTGTGCAATAACAGATTGTGCTTTGGCTTTATCAAGAGCAATAACAAAAGGTGCGTTATTAATCTCATAGATTATTTGCCCCTCTTTAATTACTTGGTTAGGCGAGATATGTAATTTTTCAATATTGCCAGTGATGCGAGTTGAGGCTGGACGTAATTGAATATGTGGTGATTGAACAACCGAGCCACCAGAAAGATCCATAGGTGCCCACGTGATTAACCCAATCCAAACGAACATTAACCAAGCAGTGCCGCCGCCATAAGCAAAAACTTTAAAGGGTTTTCCCCACGGAATACCAACCAAGCGGAGTATATAAATAAAGAGCGCCCAAACAGCTAATCCTTCTAACATAACTATTCTCCTCGGGTTGGTTGATGTTGTGGTGTACTGTCGTTCCAAATAGTTCTGATACGGCGAATGGTTTCTTCTGAATCAATAAACGCAATAATGACCGCTATTACCCATACCCAATGCCAGATAAATCCTATCCAGGTAAGAGTGGTGACAAGTGCCATTTGACCATGCTTCTTTTTATCTGCATGATGAATTGGCAGTTCATGAAATTTCCAAAAACCATACAGTGCGCCAAAAATCGTACCAACCAGTACAATGGTTGCAACTACGTGAAGACCAGTATCAAAACCTGTATCAACGAAAGGCATCGTAATTAAACTCATATCGCTTCCCAAAAATGTAAATAAAAAAGAGTAGGGTAGAGTCGCTTCATTGGTAATGAAGCGATTGAGTGGATATTACGCAGAGAGAAGGGGGGATGAATCAGTAAATATACTGCTAAAAAAGAAAAGGTCGTAAAAGGGAGAGTTTGGTCGTGTTATCTTTTAATCATCAATCCCTAATCCATTACGTAACGCAAATTGGATAAGATCGTTATGATTATCAAGGTTGAGGAGATCTAACATACGATATTTATGAGATTCAATGGTTCTAGGGCTCAAAAATAGCTTATCAGCGCATTGCTTTGCAGTGAGTCCCCGTGCTAATAGTGATAAAACGGAGCATTGCTTTTTGCTAAGGAGTAGAAGTTTTTCTCCCTCATTACTCCCTATATCGGTCAAGTTTGATTGCAAGCTACGAGTAACCATAGAGTGCTGCCAATAACATAACCACATATCACACAATAATTTTAATCGTTTAATTTCCTGCTCCGACAACTCAACTTCGTTAGTATCAAAGCGGGAGAAGGCAAGGGCCCCCCATGTTTGGCCAAAGAGCTGCAAGCTGATGATCCCATGCCACTTCACACCCTCTTCAAAAAGCTCTTTTATTGGATCGAGTTTATGAGTTTGTAACGCATGCTGATTAAATATTTGCCAAGGTTGCTTAGATTTAAGGATCGATAGGTATTCCTTGTAATTCCCTTTTACAAAACGGTTTTTATCCAGATCTGGAACGTTAGAACGAGAAACGGAAATGGTTTTACCATCATTAAGTAAAATCATGGAGTTAGGGAAAAGAGTGAGTCTATCGAGTTTAAACCACTCTAATGCTTGGCTTGCTAGAATAGTGAACGTTTCTTCAAATGCTTGGGGTTTACTGGATGTCAGCGTATTGGATTGTTCAATAAGTAACGATTCAAAGTCAGTGTTTTTTTCTAACATAATAAGTGTAACCCTCTATTATTTTTATAATACCAAGATAGTCGCATTGTTGTTTAGTTGTCAATTGATCTTATTTTTGGTTGTTGATTTGTAATTCAAGAGTAAATTTTCTGTTTGTGTATTTTATTGCGTAAAACGTGACTGGAAATAGATATATTAGAGTCTAAAACCGTAAGCAGTAATTCTACTGATTATCTCTTTGCGTAAAGATCGAATAATAAAAAGGTATCCAACATATTCTTTCTAATTATTATAGGTCTGTTCTATGTTTAATAAAAAAACCTTTTTACAAATAGCGATAGGTGCTGCATTAGCCTCTACCGCTATGTCAAGTTATGCAACCACTGATACTAACCGTCCAAATATTCTAGCAATATGGGGCGATGATATTGGTATGGATAATCTGAGTGCCTACACAAAAGGGCAAGCGGGTCATTGGACACCAAATATTGACCGCATTGCAAATGAAGGTGTGTTATTTACTGATTTTTATGGAGAAAATTCATGTACTGCGGGTCGCTCAGCTTTTATTACTGGTCAGCACCCAATGCGAACCGGTCTTACTAAAGTGGGTATGCCAGGTGCGACTCAAGGTATGAGAAAAGAAGACCCTACCATTGCGACGATGCTTAAGCATAAGGGGTATATGACAGGACAGTTTGGTAAAAACCATTTAGGTGACTTAGATTCACATTTACCAACAAAGCACGGTTTTGATGAGTTCTTCGGTAATTTATACCACTTAAATGCAGAAGAAGAACCTGAACATCCTGATTACCCAAAAAGCCCTGAGTTTAAAAAGAAGTTTGGACCGCGCGGTGTCATTCACTCATACGCCGATGGAAAAATTGAAGATACAGGTCCATTAACGCGCAAACGTATGGAGACAGTGGATGAAGAATTCTTATCAGCAGCCCTAGATTTTATTGATAAAGCACATAAAGAGAAAAAGCCTTTCTTTGTATGGTTTAACTCAACACGTATGCATGTGTGGACGCACTTAAAAGAAGAATCTAAAGGATTATCTCAACGTGGTGGTATTTACGGCGATGGGTTAGTAGAACACGACAATATGGTTGGTGAGCTGCTAGACAAACTTGATGATCTGAAAATCGCAGACAATACCATTGTTTCTTATACCACGGATAATGGAGCTGAAAAATTATCTTGGCCTGATGGTGGTACAGTACGTTTCCGTGGTGAGAAAAACTCATCTTGGGAAGGCGGACACCGTGTTCCTGCAATGATGCGCTGGCCTGGTAAGATCCCAGCAGGATCGTTTGTAAATGAAATGGCAGCACATAATGATTGGGCTCCAACCTTCTTAGCTGCTGCTGGTGATAAAAATATTGTTGCTGATTTAAAGAAAGGCAAAACGCTAAATGGCACAAAATATAAAGTTCATTTAGATGGTTATAACCTACTGCCAGCGTTAGAAACAGGCAAAGCAACCACTCAGCATAATTTAGCATCATGGCCTCGTAAAACCTATGTCTATGCAACGGATGTTGGTGATATCTCAGCCGTTCGTGTTGGTGATTACAAAATCATGTTCAGTGTAAATAACTGCCATGGTTTAGAAACATGGAACTGTTCATTTGATGAGCTTCGTGCGCCTAAAATGTACAACTTACGCCAAGACCCTTATGAGAATGCAGATAAGGAAGGTCAATACACGAAGTGGTATGTCGAGCATTTACCGTATATGTATTTAGGTGCAGCTTCGACAGCTCAGTTCTTACAAACGTTCCAAGAATTCCCACCACGCCAAGTGCCGGGCTCATTCTCTATCGATCAGATGGTTGAGAAAATGAATATTTGGCAGCGTGCACAATACCAATAATTAAACGAAAAAATAGACATTTGAATAAAAATCTAAGCCCAGCATTTATGTTGGGCTTAGTAAGTAGGAAAAACCATGAGATTTAGTTATAAAATTACGGCCGCATCATCACTCTTATTAGTTATCACCATCTCTTTATTAGCGTTTCAAGAGTTGCGAGTGGCTAAAAATGAAGTAGAGCAGTTAATTGATTCTAGCCTGTCAGAGATTGTGAAAGGAGTCAGAAATACTGTTGAGTCTGAGATCGAAAAAAAGAAAGGGCTAGTACAGTTAACTCAAGAATTGATTGAATTAGAACCATATAATGTTGATAAAGTTCAAGAGATAGTCAACAGATCCACGCTGAAAAATACGTTCGTTACCGTTGGGTTAGGCTATGAAAATAGTGGTAACGTGATAGAAAATGATGATAATTGGTCACCGAGCAGTGATTATGATCCTCGTCAACGTCCTTGGTATACCAAAGCAAAATCTACAGGTGCTCTCATCATTACCGCGCCTTATGTCGATGTATCAACAAAGGAAGTGCTAGTCTCGATTGGTATGCCAGTAAGAACTAATCAGCAATTTGTAGGAAGTTTATTTTTTGATGTTAATTTAAACTCATTAGCGAAGGTGGTAAATAAAGTAAATCCATTTGATGCCGGTCATCTTTTTATCGTTGCAGCGGATGGAACTACGATTGCTCATCCTGAGAGTAGATATAACGGAGAAAATATTAGCCAATATTTGCCGTCAGTTGAAATAAAAGAAGGAAATCAACATCTAGAGTTAAACGATAAGCACTACCTCGTTCATTTCACGAAAGAAGAATCAGAAAATTGGTATATCGGGGCGGTAATTAATGAAGATATTGCTTTTGCTGCGATGGATGATATGCGCGATAGTGCGGTGATTAGTGTTTTTGTAAGTCTATTTTTCAGTATAGGTATTCTTACTTTTTTAATTAAGTTTTTAATGCGCCCGCTTGGTGTTATTAATCACGCAATTCAAGGCGTTGCTTTAGGTCAAGGTGATTTAACTAAACGTTTAGATACCAATACGGATAAAGAGTTTGCAGATCTTGCCGAAGGATTTAATACCTTTACAGGTAGCCTACAATTGCAAATTCAGGAATCAAAACGCATTAGTAAAGATATTTTACAGGGGACGGAAATAACTCTTAATAGTACTGAAAGCTCAGTGACCGCAGTGAACACTCAGCTTGAAGAGTTAGAACAATTAGCTACAGCGATGCATGAAATGGCCGTGACAGCAACAGAGGTGGCAAGTAATGCTCAAAGTGCATCATCTGCTGCAAAAGGTGCAGATGAAGCGACAGAAGAGGGATTATCTGTAGTGATTGAAACCACGGCTTCCATTCATGAATTATCGATGCGAATAGACCAAGCGGTAGAAGAAGTTGTGGGTCTTGAACATGCGACAAATAATATTGAGAACATACTTAAAGTGATTATTGGTATTGCAGAACAAACTAATCTACTAGCATTAAATGCGGCTATTGAAGCTGCCCGAGCGGGTGAGTCTGGTCGCGGCTTTGCGGTTGTTGCTGATGAGGTGCGAACGTTAGCACAACGAACGCAAGAGTCGACCACTGAGATTAGAAGTATGATTGAGCAGTTGCAATCTGGTGCAAACTCAGTGTCCCTTGCCATGCAGGAAAGTAAAAACACGACGGTTGAAGTGGTAAATAAAGCACAAGCCGCTGATGGTGCGTTGAACAGTATTAGAGTGGCAATTCAAAGCATTAATGATATGAATACGCATATTGCTGCGGCAGCAGAGCAGCAGAGTTTGGTTTCTGAAGAGATAAACAGTAATACTGTGAAGATTAAAGAGTTATCGACTCAGGTTGCAGAAGGAGCGAAACACGCTAACCAAACAATGATAACTCAAGCTAAAAAAGTGAAAGAGCAAGATGATATTTTAAATCAATTTGTTGTTTAGTAAGTACTTAGTCTTCTTTAACTATATTGAGCTTTTAATAGTGTACTGCCTTCTATAATTTTAAGCTTAACAGTGGACATGGATGTCCTATTCTCACTAAAAATCAGTAGATTTACTGATTACCTTTCTAAGTAAACGCTCGATAATAGATTTTTAAACGCAATGCTTTTTAAGTTATGGAAATCGTTAGCACAAGGTGTGCATATCAATATCGAGGTTTAGTATGTTTACACAAGCTCAAGATTTAGGTTGCACATCTTCAACTCTTCAGCCTATTCAAAGAATGAATATCATGACAAAACCAATTGGTTCTGCATGCAATATTGATTGCACTTATTGTTATTACCTAAGTAAAGAAGAAGTGCTTGGTCATGAAAAAGGCTGTGGTACTCAAATGTCTGAAGAGATGTTAGAAACCTACATCAAAACCTATATAGAACAACAAAACTTCCCTGAAATAGTCTTTCATTGGCAAGGTGGAGAGCCAACATTATTGGGTGTTAATTTTTTTAGAGACGTAGTAAAGCTACAGAAAAAATATTGCCCGAAAGGAGTCACCATTGAGAATAATCTACAAACCAATGGCACTTTATTAACTGATGAATGGGGCAAGTTTTTAAGCAAGAATAACTTTTTGGTGGGTTTAAGTATTGATGGACCTGAGATGATCCACAATGCCTATCGCACCAATCGTTCTGGTCGTGGCACATTTAAACAAACGATGAAAGGCGTAGATATTCTACATAAATATAAGGTTAGGTTTGCAACATTAACCTGTGTGAATAATTTAACAGGCTCAAATCCGCTTGAAGTTTATCGCTTTTTAAGAGATGAAATTCGCTCTCCTCAACTGCAATTTATTCCCATCGTTGAGCCAAAATCCTTCCGTGATACAGCACCTCAAAAATGGACTGATGATGAAATTCTATTTCAAGGGATGCCGGAATTAGAGCCGAGTCACCCAAACTCTGTTGTAGAGTCTTGGTGTGTGTCTCCTTCTCAATGGGGGACTTTTTTAACCACAATTTTTGATGAATGGTTAGAAAATGATATTGGACAGGTAAATGTACCTTATTTTGAAGCGTGTGTTGAAACATGGATGGGACGAGTTAATCCGTTATGTACGCTTGCGCCTATGTGCGGAAAAGGATTAGCCATTGAACATAACGGCGATGTGTTTGCGTGCGACCATTATGTGTACCCAGATTATAAACTGGGAAATATTAATGATGAAAATCTAGAAGACATGCAGTTTTCATTAGGACAAGAAGAATTTGGTAGAGCCAAAGAAGGTGACTTACCAAGCCAGTGCCGTAAATGCACCTATCAATTTGCTTGTTATGGCGAATGTCCTAAAAATCGCTTCACTAAAACTTTAGAAGGTGATGCAGGGCTAAATTATTTATGTGCAGGTTGGAAACAGTTCTTTAGCCATATTGACCCTTATATATCAATGGTTGTTGCAACCATAGGGTATCCGGTACATAAGCAAATTAATGCTGATGCAATGAAACTAAATTTTAAGAAATAAGGTTAATGTGATGAGAGTGATACAAGTGGCCATGTTATTTGGTTTAATCGTACTTAGTGGTATTAGCCATGCTCAAAGTAAAAATTATGCTCAAGAAAAAGTGCTAACAGAGTACGTTTTTGATAGTGAGCAAGTGGAAAAAATGATTTTGCTTGCTTATGAAAATAAACGTAGTCGTTATACTGAATTTGCACAATTATTTAATTTTTGCCAACAAAAGCCGAGTCATCAAGATTGTAATGAACGCTATGAGAAAGTAACAGCCAGCTATGAAATGGTTAAAGCAAATTACAATGTACTTAATATGGTAAATAGCAAAGAATTACAATATTTAATGATGCCAGAGATAAATTACCCAGAGTTGGTTACAGCGTTACAAGATCTGGGTTATTTGAAAGATGGAATGACCAGTGATGTGAATTACAGCGATACACTAACGGCATTAAATCAATGGTTAGTAATGCATGATATGGAAACTACAGAGCATGTATACCTTTTGCATTCGTTAATGATCCGCACTGAAGAGTTAGCTCAGGTTATTCTTGATGAAAAGGAAAGTTGATGAACCTAACCCCCGTTTTGAAAATACTTGTTCCAATACTATGTTTGATATTTTATGTCGAGTTTGCTCGCGCAGACGAGGCAGAACTGACTAATGATAGTTGGCAAGGTATTTCTATTGAAGAGAAAGAACAATACTTGTCTGAGTCTTCTCAAAATACAAATTTATCTATATCACAGCGTGTCTCTGCAACAATTGAACTTGGTCATTTTTCAGGGGCTAATGCGATTATAGCAGTTGGGAGGGCTTCTCGTTCGGCAGAATCAGAACTTCGTTTGGCGGCAGTTCAAGCGGCAGAGCAGTGGCAAGGAAGAGCAAAATGGGACGTAGTATCTCCTCTGCTTGATGATCATTCTGAATCAGTAAGAGCAGCAGCAGTAAGAGCCTTAATGCCGATTTGGAAGGATTTGCCAGATACCCATCAAAGCTATTTAGAGCAAAGTGCCGATATTTATTTACAGAATTTACCTGAAACATTAGAAGCAGATTTAGAACGATCATGGTTTTACTCAGCTCAGAATGATTTATTGAAATCAAAAAATATGTATCAGCGACTTAATCAGCAATACTCTGATCCTCGCATTAGCTTAGGCTATGTTCAGGTTTTAAGTAATCATCAAGAATATGAGGAAGCAAACCGCATTTTACTGGAGCACTTAGCCACTTTCCCTAAGAATGCTAACTTACATTATCGTCTTGCTTTTACGTATCATAAATTAGGCTTGAATGAGTTATCCTCATGGCATTTTTTTATGGCTTATGATAATGCCCCAAATAATACAAAAATGGGTTATGCCTATGCTATTTCAATCAGAAAAGCAGAGCCAAATAAAGCCATTGAGGTATTAACGAATGTGTATAGCATTGAACCAGACCCTAGTTATTTATACGCAAAATGCGATACGTTATTAATGGCGAAAGAAGACGCAAGCACTTGTTTGTCGCTGCTAAAAACAGTGGCTCATGAATATGTGGTTACTGAGCTAACACAGCGTTATTGATTTTAAATCTAAATTTTTGATAAATGGTGATAACTTGCATTAGTTTGTAATAACGCCTCACCATTATACATCGCTTCTTTAGTGCTGATATCTAGAGTACGTTTACCTGCGAATCTAAGCGGTTCTTTGATTGCTACATCATGAGCAAAAATAACCAATTTAGCGTTCTTAATATCTAATGGGGTAATGCGGTTATTAATACCATCAGCCCCTTGAGTTTCTACTTTTATTTTAATTCCTAATCGTTGTGCGGCTTTTTCTAAACTCTTTGCTGCAAGGAAGGTGTGAGCAACCCCCGATGGACAGGCTGTTACCGCTAATACCTCAGCTTCGCCTTCATTTTTTACGGCAGTTAAGATAAGTTCACGGATCTCTTTATCCTCATCTTCAACGGCATTTCTCTTTAATGAAATAACAATGAGTGCAGTGGTTAATGCACCAAGTAACGTACCAAGCACATAGCCAAATTTCCCATCAACAACCGGTAATACAATCCAGCCGCCCCATGGCGCATGATTTAATACGTTGAATACAAATCCAGTAACATTACCAACAATACCACCAGCAATAATAGCGGGAATCACGCGAGCTGGATCGGCTGCTGCAAATGGAATAGCGCCTTCTGTAATGCCTATCATCCCCATAATTCCTGCTGCTTTGCCAGCTTCACGCTCTTCTCGTTTGAATTTCTTAGGAGATAGGAAGGTAGCTAACGCCATGCCTAATGGTGGAGTACAAATCGCAATGCCGACACCGCCCATTAACCAAGGTTGAGTATTTACTTGAGTTTGAGCAAATAGAGTCGCGACTTTATTGATTGGCCCACCCATATCAAAAGCAGCCATTGCGCCAAGAATTGCGCCTAAAACCACTTTTCCTGAGCCTGCCATACTTGCAAGCCATTCATTTAATAGTGTCATGGTATTAGCGATTGGTGCACCAATTACCCACATGACGGCAGCGCAAGTGATGAAGGTCCCAATAAGTGGATAGATGAAAATTGAACCAAGTGATGTCATGCTTTCTGGTAGTTTAATTTTCTTTAATGTACGAACAACAAACCCTGCAAAGAAACCAATGATGATCGCACCTAAAAAGCCCGTATTGTATTGTTGAACAGCTATCCAAGAGCCAATCATTCCCGGAGCCAATCCAGGTTTATCAGCAATGGAATAAGCGATGTAACCGCCGAGCACCACGGTAAATAAGGTTAATCCGGCAATTCCCATTTGTGCTATATCAGCCAAGACCCCTTCGGTGGGTACTGCACCATGGCCTGAGATCATGACAGATAGAGAGAGTAAAACCCCACCTGCAACAATAAAGGGGATCATGTGTGAGGTGCCAAAGAGTAGGTGTTCTTTTGCGCGACCTAAACCACGAGAGAGTTCACTTTTTTCAGTTTGTGGTTCAGTTACGGTCGTTGAAGTAAGTGCTTCTTCTGGTTGAACTGAATCAGTAAACAGCGCCAAAGCTTCTTCTTTATTTTGTACGGCTTTTAACTTGTCGGTAAAGCCGTCTTCAATTAATCGAATGGATATTTGTGATAATGCTTCGATGTGTTGATTATCATCCCCATCAGTAGAGGCAAGCATGAAAAAGACGTCCGAAGGTTGGCCATCTTCAGCACCGTAATCAATACCAGTGCGACTAATACCAATAGCAACAGAGGGAGTAATGACAGCAGTACTTTTTGCGTGAGGGATCGCAATTCCATCTTCAAAACCCGTATTTCCGATCTCTTCTCGCGCCCATACATCGGATAGAAATTGTTGTTTATTCGATAGTTTTCCTGCATCGTTTAATATATTTACCATCTCTTCAAGAATGTCTTCTTTAGACGTCGATTTCAGGTCTAAGCAGATAACATTAGTATCAATAAGAGAGGTGATATCCATAACAATTCCATTTTCTATCGGTAATTTGTTAGTCATGTTAGTGGATCTTTGAGTTTTAATAACTGGATAAAAAAGACATTTACTGGATTATTGTACCCTCTGTGGCAAAGTGTGAGTTTGCTCCTTATTAATTGATGTGAAAGCACTTTATGATAAATGAGAGAGAAATGGCCAATGTATTGTTATTCAAATTAATATCTTGTGAATACATTGAGTGATTTGAATTTTTACCAGTTAAGAGTAAATCATGAAAATTGTGGCAGTAACAGCGTGTCCAACCGGAATTGCACATACTTACATGGCAGCAGATGTGCTTAAAAAAGCGGCTGAGAAATTGGGAGTGTCAATCAAAGTGGAAACTCAAGGCGCAATGGGGGTTGAAGAAGTTCTCACACCTGTTGATATTGTGAATGCAGATCTTGTCATCATTGCATCAGATATCGAAATTGAAAATAAGAGTCGTTTTTTAGGGATCAATACTAAGCAATACAGTATTGAGTCTATATTGACTGATGTCGATGCTATTTTGAGAAAACACCTTTCATAATGGTGTCGACAATTATCGACTATCGCATTACCTTTTTTGTAAATGAGCAAGGCTTGCCACCTCAAGTGGCGAGTCAACTTACTCGACTTGCTAAAAAGTTTAAGAGCCTTGTTTATATTGATAATATTACTCAAAACCTCAGTAGTGATGCAGCAAGTCCACTCGGTTTACTAAAAGTAGGATTAAGGCCGGGAGATTTTTGCCAATTAGTGACGGTAGGAATGGATGCGGAGTGGGCTAACTTTGTTTTGACTGACTTACTTGCTTCAACCTTTGATTTTGTTGCTTCTGATAAACTGTGTGATTTCTCAGAAACTATTGTTAATACCCGTCCGCAATTAACCCCTAATTGCGAAGTTGATTTTCATTACGTCAAAGCACAAGCCGTCTTATCTAAATTCGAGATTTTAAAAGGCTTGTCTCAGCTTATTTACCCACAAGAGTCCGATGAATTGTTGCTGTCTTTGATAAAGCGAGAAGAGCGATCATCAACCGCGATGGCAAAACAAATCGCCTTACCTCATGTTATTTCTCCTTATGTTGAGAAGCCAACCATAGCGATCATTCGTAGTGATTATTCGGTTGATTGGGCATCAAAAATGGGGGAAGTAAATTTAATTATTGCATTGGTTCTGCCTGAGAAACCAAGCAAGCCTATGATATTGGCGGCGACCTATTTAACTCGTAATATGTTGTCTGAGGAGTTTAGTCAACGTTTGGTAAATACAAGACAACCAAAGGGATTACAGGCGTTGATTCTATACGCTATGTGCCAGTTGTTATAAGTAAAAAAGCTGACTCAACAACAATGCTAAGTCAGTATATCATTCCATTCTATTCCATTCTATTCCATTTTATTTAATTGTTAGTTATATGCTCTCGCTACTTTTCCACTTGATTTTAGTGTGTATTGATGTGCGTAAGCCGGAACAAAAATAGAGTGTCCTTTCGGTACATTGACGGTTTCACCTGTTGAGTGATTCAATGTCATGTCACCATCAATTGCAAATAGGATCTCTGCACTGTGTGTTTCTAGTGGCAGCTCGTCTACTGGTGCAAAAACAGAGAATTTAAAATCACTCACAGGAATAGGGTAGTTCATCCCACCGTTAATAATGTTAGGTTGCATAATCAATGATTCAGCGGGAATACTAACAAACTCTGTGCAATCCATAAGCTCATCAATATCCATGAATTTTGGTGTTAATCCTGCGCGTAATACATTATCTGAGTTCGCCATTATTTCTAGCCCAGTACCATTAATGTAAGCATGAGGAGTGCACGCATTTAAGTACATGGCTTCGCCCGGTTGCAGAGTAATGACATTAAGAATTAATGGGGTAAATAAACCAATATCATTTGGGTATTGAGTTGATAAATCATCAATTAAAGCAAATAGATCATTTTGTTTATTATTGCTGGCGAAGTTTTCTAGCTCTGTTAATGCTAACTCTTTTGCGTTATCAGTTAATGAAAGGATTGCTTTAAAGAAACACTTTAATCCTTGTGAGTTTGGTTGCTGTTCAAAAGCTGTAAGGATCTCTTCAAGAGAAGGCAGAGCCATTTGGTTAAATAGACTGATGATCTCTTGGTATTCTCTAAAACCATTCATCGCTTTGTAAGGTGTTAACGCGTATACCAATTCTGGTTTGTGATTGTTGTCTTTATAATTACGATTAAACGCATTAAGGGCAACGCCAGATTGCTCCTCTTTATCATAACCTGCCATAGCCTGTTGTTTATTAGGATGAACCTGAATAGACAATGCTTTTTCAGCAGCTAACACTTTGAATAAATAAGGCAGTTCGCCAAAATGGTCTGCAGTTAGTGAAGATAAACAGGCTGCTTGGTTTTGATTTATTAAGTCAGATAATAAGATCGGTTGACCATTAATGATAACGGTAGAGCATCCATTGGGGTGAGCGCCCATCCATAGTTCAGCTTGAGGTTTATGACTGGTGTTTTTAATATCAAATAAGGTTTCAATAGAAGTCGTACTTCCCCATGCATAATCTTGAATTACATTGGTCATAGGGTAGAAGTATTGTTGAGTTGATTTATTCATAATGCACTCGATGTCATCAAAAAATATGGTCTCCACTGAGGTTCTTCTTTGGTTTTTTGTGTATTACCAGTAAGAAAACAGTGGAGATAGGGAAGATTAAGCCGCAGCGGTAGAGAATGATTTCGCTTGGCGAGCTTTCTTGATAGAGACACAAACCAATGCAGTTACCGTTGCGCCTGCTGCCATACAAGCCAGAGCTAATACCGGTTTATTCATTGCACCCAGTAGGGCAACAACAGGACCACCGTGAGCAACGCTATTAGTAATGCCGAATGAGAACGCCATGACTGCAGCAACCATAGAGCCAAGGATATTGGCAGGGATAACAGAGAGTGGATCTTGTGCTGCGAATGGGATTGCACCTTCAGAAATACCGACTAGACCCATGGCACCAGAAGCTTTACCTGCTTCAATTTCAGACTCTTCAAAGATGTTGAATTTACGACCAATAACCGTTGCTAGTGACATACCTAGTGGAGCGACAGGAATTGCACACGCCATTGCGCCCATAAATTGAGTTTGACCGCTTGCAATCATGCCAACAGAGAATAGGAAGGCGACTTTGTTGAATGGACCACCCATATCAAAGCCTGCCATACCACCCAGAACGATGCCCAGTAGAACGACGTTACCTGTACTCATGTTGGTAAGTAGTACGTTTAGAGAGTCCATTAAATCAGCAATGGGTGCGCCAATAACAAAAATGAATAATGAAGCGATGAATAATGAGCCCGTAATCGGTGCAATTACGATAGGAACAAGAGGTTGAATGAACTTGTGGTAGTTGATGTTGGCAATAAACTTAACAAAGTAACCAACAAGCAAACCGGCAATGATAGCGCCAATGAAACCAGTACCGGCTTCAGCACCATAGAAAGAACCGTTATTGGCAATCCAACCACCAATTAGACCCGGTGCAAGTGCAGGGCGATCAGCAATCGCATAAGCAATGTAACCCGCAAGAATTGGGATCATTAAGGTAAAGGCAACAACACCGACATCGAGTACTTTATTCCATAAGCTACCCGGTGGGATCGCCATGCCGCTTTCGGTAGGTTGTCCACCAAGTGCTAATGCCAGTGCAATTAATAAACCGCCAGTAACCACAAATGGGATCATGTGTGATACGCCATTCATCAGGTAACGATAAATATCTGAGCGAGTTTGAGAAGAGCTGCTTTTGTTCTCTGAGCTTGATTTTGCAGCATCAGCAACAAAAGGAGGTTGTGTAAGAGATTGAGTAATTAAGCCTTTTGCATCTTTAATTGGTGCTTTAACGTTAGTTTGGATTAGCTTTTTACCTGCGAAGCGAGTCAGATCTACTTGCTTGTCACACGCGACAATAATTGCTTCTGCTTTTTCGATTTCTTCTGCGGTAGGGCTGTTTTTAACACCAATAGATCCGTTAGTTTCAACCTTGATGGTATAACCTAATTCTGCCGCGCCTTTTTCTAGTGCTTCAGAGGCTAGATAGGTGTGAGCAATACCTGCTGGACAACCTGTTACACCAATTAAGAAACCATTCTTTGCTTCACCTGTGTTGGTGTTTTCTGTTTTTTCAAGTAACAGTGCTAACGCCATTTTTGGTGAGGTTGACGCTAAGAATTTTTCAATAAATCCATCTTCAATTAATTTACAAGACAGTTCAGCCAATACTTCAATGTGATGATCTGCACCATTTTCAGGGGAGGCAATCATAAAGAACAACTTAGACGGTAATCCATCTTCTGCACCGTATTCAATGCCTTGCTTGCTAACACCAATCATTACCGCTGGGGATATAACCGCAGAGCTTTTCGCGTGAGGTAGTGCGACGCCTTCTTCAAAGCCTGTATTTCCTAATTCTTCTCTTGCATAGATATCATTAAGAAATACCTGTTTGTCATTGATTCGGCCTTGTTGAAGAAGATGTTCTGCCATTTCAGAAAAAACGTCGTCTTTGGTTTTTGCTGCAAGGTCTAAGCAAATTAGCTGTTCGTTGATTAAGTCAGTAATCATAAGTTATTCTCATTTGGGTGAATGTCTTGTGTGGGAATAGTGTGATTCTGATGAGGTTTATTGGTAAGTGTGCGAGAAATGCATTTACTGGATTATTGTATCCTCTAAAGCTAAGTGTGATTTAGCTCTGATTTTTATAAAACCAAAAAGATATAATGCACAAGTCAAAAAAGTACTTAATAAATAATGACTTAGTTTGTTGTTTTTGGTGTGATTATTGATGGGTTATTTATCAATAACGTCCTGATTTTGATGGGGTTGGTGGATAAAAGTGTGGTTGATTTTAGTAAGTGATGAACATGGGTTTAGTATTTAATACTGTTTTAGAGGCGCTACTGTCAGAAAGAGAAAGCTTCAATCAGATCTGGTTTGCAGGCGATAAAGTGACGCCTCCCTCATGTTGTTATCAAGTTAACTTTCCTCGTTTAGAGTTAGTGATCAGCGGTGAGTATCTAAATCAGATCGAAGATCCAGATATTGGTATTACTGAAGTTAAAATCATGGCGGGAGATGCACTCTACATCCCACCAAACTGCTGGAATAAACCCGACTGGAGTGAAGATTGCTCTGTGCTTAGTTTACTTTTTGGTCGCAGACAAGTGGGATTCAGTTTAGTGAGTAAGCGCAAGGGTGAAGAGGGTTTCTATGATGTGCAGAAGTACAGTATTCAGACTCGAACAGGTCATGCGATTGACAATATTTTAGAAGCTTTAAATGCACTCGCTCGTGAACCAAATAAAAACCAGATTGATGAATATCTACTTTTGGCGTTGTTGAGTTATAGCAAAACAATGTTAGGTGAGCCAAATGAGGTGATCTCACCGAAAAAGCGCAGTGAAGATCTCTATCAAGGGATCTGTATTTATATTCAGGAAAACTTTCACCGTAGTATTGATAGAAATAACATAGCTAGCAGATTTAATATTTCACCGAATCACTTATCGCGTATGTTTAGACAGCAGGGCCATATGACGCTAGCGGATTACATCACTTGGGTGCGTATTGAACGTGCAAAATTTATGCTTAAGAAATATACTTTCCGCTTAACTGAAGTGGCGACACGTTGTGGTTTTCAAGACGTGAACTACTTTTATCGTGTATTTAAAAAGAAGACTAGTTATACCCCATCAGATTATAGAGCCATGGTTAAGTAATTAGTTTATTAATACTAAGTAATCAATCTAAAATATAAATGGCATTTGTTTTAATGTCATTTTTCTAGTTATTATCTGTTTTATTTACTTCCCTTTCTTTTGTATTGTTCATTCATTAACGATGGAAAAGGGAATATAAAGTAAACCCATCTATTTTTCGTGTTTAATACCAGATTAAATCATCACTTTTCTATTCCTTTTCGCAATGTTGTCTAGTTCACAATTCAGATCCCGTAGTTGTTTCCTCTGGTGTCTTATCCACTTTTATAAATCAAAAAGCTATTTGTTATAAGATATTCTACTGATTTTTATATGATTTAAGTAATTGGTTTAGTGCGTCAATGGTTTTTGTTCAGTTATCGTCGTGGATTTGTTATCGCCATCACAGTTTGATTTCTCGGGTACAAAAGTCCAGTAAATGCTTTAAATGTCAACTTACCAAGAAGTCGTTTAATTCATATTATTCCCTCATCAACTTAATGCAGTTTGAATTAAGTAAAAATTATTATTAAGGGAAATATAATGATCACAACACTAGTAAACACCAATTTAATTAAACTGAATTTAGAAGCGACGACTAAAGATGGCGTATTTTCTGAATTAGCTGAGATGTTATTAAAAAATAACCGTATTGATAATAAAGAAAAATTTTTAGCGGGTATTTATGAACGTGAAGCTCAGTGTGTGACTTCAGATATGGGTATTGCTTATCCACATACTAAAAATGCCGCGGTTATTGAACCTGCAATTGCGATTGGTGTTGCAAAAACAGCGATTGAATACGGTGCTGATGATGATCAACCAACCGTATTTTTTATGATTGCCTCTCCAGAAAGCGGTGATCACCACATTTATGCACTACAAGCGTTATTTGAAAAATTCGGTGATGACTTAATTGCCGATATGCAAAAAGCGACAACGGAACAAGAAATTTTAAACCTATTGATTAATTAATTTCACTTTTAGGAATACTTCTTATGTCAACGATGACTGCAACGCAAAGTCCAACTGATTGGAAAAAAACGCTTTCTACACTAAAAGGTCATTTACTTTTTGGTACGTCTCACATGCTTCCATTCGTGGTTGCTGGCGGGGTTCTATTAGCTCTAGCGGTAATGGCAACAGGTAAGGGTGCTGTACCAGATACGGGGATCTTAGCGGATATTTCTACGATTGCGATCAAAGGCCTTGTACTTTTCCCTATCATTCTTGGTGGCTTCATTGGTTACTCAATTGCAGATAAACCAGCGTTAGCGCCAGCATTTATTGCATCAGGCATTATGGCTGATTTAGGTGGTGGTTTCCTTGGATGTATCGTTGCTGGTTTTATCGCTGGTGGTGTGGTTCTTCAACTTAAGAAGCTTCCTATTCCGGCTCATCTAAGTGCGCTTGGTGTGTACTTTATTTACCCTCTCGTTGGTACATTAGTCTCTGCGGGCATCGTAATGTGGGGCCTAGGTGCAGCTATTTCTTCTTTCATGATTGCGATGAACGAATTCCTTGCATCAATGGCAGGTTCTTCTAAAGCAGTGCTTGGTGCGATTCTTGGTGGTATGACGGCGTTTGATATGGGTGGTCCAATCAACAAAGTAGCAACACTATTCGCTCAAACACAAGTAAACACACAACCATGGTTAATGGGTGGTGTTGGTATCGCAATTTGTACTCCACCACTAGGCATGGCACTTGCTACTTTTATGTTCAAGAAGAAATTCTCTAAAGAAGAGCAAGAAGCAGGTAAAGCCGCTGCAATCATGGGTTCAATTGGTATCTCTGAAGGTGCTATTCCATTCGCAGCAAATGACCCAATGCGTGTTCTTCCGTCTATCGTTGCTGGTGGCATGGTTGGTTGTGTGTTCGGCTTTATGACTGATGTGTTACTTCATGCTCCTTGGGGTGGATTAATTACCGCTCCGGTATCTAGCAACATCCCAATGTACGTGGTTGGTATTGCTTTAGGTTCATTAACAACAGCACTTATCGTTGGCTTCTGGAAACCAGTTGTAGAAGAAGATGAAACAGTGGCAGCAACACCAGTACAAGCACAAACAGTGGCACCAGTTGCTGGTGAAGGCGAGTACGATGTTCTTGCAGTTACTTGTTGTCCTTCAGGTGTGGCGCACACGTTCATGGCGGCAAAAGCGCTAGAGAAAGCAGGTGCAGCAGCAGGTATCAAGATTAAAGTTGAAACTCAAGGTTCTAATGGCCTAATGAATAAACTGACAGCAAAAGATGTTGCGAACGCTAAGTTCATCATCCTTGCTCACGATATTCCAGTCAAAGAAGGTGAGCGTTTCACCAATATTCGTCAAGTTGAATGTTCAACCAAAGGCGCAATGAAAACAGCATTATCATTGATTCAAGATAACATGAATTAACACTAAAGCGCGGTGTAATTACATCGCGCTTTTTATTAAAATTAAGGATGAACTCATGAAACTTTTTAAACCAACAATGATTGCTTTTGCTATTGCGATAACACTTTCAGGTTGTAACGACGAAACCATTAATAACTATTACCCTGAAACTCCAGGGGTTGAAGTTCCTGATGTGGAGCACCCTCAAGATGGTGCTGATATTGTCGTAGACCAATCACTACTGAAGTTTGTAAATCCAATGATTGGTACCGCAGCAAGCGGCCATACTTTTGCTGGTGCGGTGGTTCCTTCTGGTATGGTTCAATTATCACCAGATACGTTTAAAGGCACAAACCAAGATACAGAAGCGGGACAAAACCCATGGCATTCCGCTTCTGGTTATTGGGATGCAAGTGACTATGAAAAAGGTGATATTTTTGATACCGATTTAAATATCTACGGTTTCTCGCATACCCATTTATCAGGAACAGGAGCGACAGATTTAGGGGATATTCTCGTTCTGCCTTATTCAAATGATGCAGACAGTGAAAATAATACCTTTGATAAGAAAAATGAAAAAGCTACGGCAGGTTATTATTCAGTCACACTGAATGAAGGGGCGATTAAAGCTGAATTAACAACAACAACGCGTGTGGGTATTCATCGTTATACCTTTGCTGAAGGTGCAGACCGTAAAGTTAAGATTGACCTTGCTCATACATTGGCGGCTAATAACGGTGAATCGTTACAAAATCGTGTCGAGTTAGTTGATGAGTATACGCTTCGTGGTCGTCGCAAATCTACGGGTTGGTTCCAGGGGCAAGAAATTTTCTTTTACGCTAAGTTTAGCCAGCCAGTGGCTAGTGCCATGATTGCTCGTGATGGCGGAGCTGCGGCTTCAATGCAAATGGGTGCGGTATATGGATCTATTAATGTGCCGAATAAAGAGCAAATCACCTACCTAGATTTTGGTAAAGGCGATACACCAATTGAAATGCGAGTTGGCTTATCTCCTGTGAGTTGGGAGGGAGCAGAAAAGAACTTAAAAGCGGAGACCCCAACGTATGACTTTGAAAAAGTAAAATCTAACGCTGAACAATTATGGGCGAAAGAGCTATCTACTATCAAAGTCGAAGGTGGTACAGACGATGAAAAGACCATTTTCTACACAGGTATTTATCACGCACTAATTGCCCCTGCTGAGTTTCAAGATGTTGATGGTACATACCGTGATATGTTAGGCGTAGAGCGTAAAGCTGATAAAACGAAGAACTATTCAATTTATTCAACGTGGGATAGTTTCCGTGCAGTTCACCCATTGTTAACTATTATCAAGCCTCAACGTGCAACAGATTATGCGAATGACTTACTGCGTAAATCTGATGAGTTTGGTTTACTTCCTAAATGGGAGGGCGGAGGTAAAGAAACAGGTACAATGATTGGTTATCCATCGACAGCAATTGTTGGAGATGCGGTAGTTAAAGGGCTAGAAGTCGATGCTAAACATGCACTCGAAGCCGCAAAAAAATCAGCGTATTATCGACCTTATGACTTCCCACAAATTCCAGACCATACTTTACAAGCGGTAATGGCAGGACAGTTGAGTTATCATGAAAAAGAGCAATGTGTACGTTTCCCTAATTGGAATTCAGTGTCTTACTCGCTAGAATTTTCTTACTACGATTGGACGATTGGTGAAATCGCGAAAGTGGCAGGTGATATGGGGGCGTATGCTGAATTTAACGAGCGTTCATATTATTCATTGAATCATTGGGATAAAGAGACTGGTTTCTTTGTACCAACAATTCAAGAAAACGGTGATAATTGTGCTCTAAAATATGCAGCAGGAGAGTTTGACCCGTATAAAGCAGATGCTTACTATTTCACAGAAGGTAATGCATGGCAGTGGCAATGGTCGTTTATGCAAGACATGGATAAACTCACTGAAATTATGGGCGGCACGGCAGGACTTAATCAAAAACTGAATAACCTATTTGCGGCTAACTCTAATGAAGGTGATCAACACCAAGATATGACAGGCTACATTGGTCAGTATATTCATGGTAATGAGCCATCTCATCACGTTATTTACCTGTATAACCGTACTGAAGAGTCTTATAAGGCACAAGAGTATTTAGATAAGGTATACAAAGAGTTCTATAAAAACCGTGCAGATGGCATCATAGGTAATGAAGATGTGGGGCAAATGTCGGCGTGGTATATCATGTCAGCAATGGGTTTCTATCAAGTAACCCCGACAGATCCAACTTATACTATTGGTCGTCCAATTTTTGATAAAGTGGTGATGAACATTGGTAAAGGGGAGTTTACGGTAACGGCTGAAAATAACAGTTCAGAAAATATGTACATTAAATCAGTGACTATCAATGGAAAACCGTTAAATATATTTAATACCTTTGAGCATGAAGAAATTAAACCGGGTGGTAAATTACACTTTGTAATGACTGGTGATAAATCAAAAGCAATGAAAGCCAATATTAAATAAATATAAAATACCTTCCTAATACAAAGCCTCTTAATCCCCTAAGAGGCTTTTTTTATTTATTATGAATAGAATTTGTGTGTAAATTAAGGTTTGTAGAAACAATTTAAGAGCATAAAATCAGATCCAGTTTTTATGTATCCATTTGTATTCTTTTTAATAGTAAGGGCAAGAAATTGATAGAAAACCATCTTCGTAACTATATAGTGAGTAAATTAAGTACGCTTGGCATTAATACCGATCCCTATGGTGCAGAGCTTACAGTGGTATTTATTATAGCGGTTATTGGTGTGGCAATTATCTGTGATCTTGTGACTCGTCATATTATTGCTCGAACCATCAGAAATCTTCTACATCGAACCAACAAAACCCTTGGTGAAGCTTTCGCAACGTATAAAGTTCTTGAAAAGTTGACCCTTCTTGTACCTATTATGGTGCTGAATTTACTGATACCACTTGCACTTGAAAATTACTCTGTTGTTTCAAGCGTTGTTGATAAAGTGCTAAGTATTTCAATTTTGGTTATCTTTATTTGGATGTTATTTTCATTACTTGATGCCTTAAATGATGTGGCAACGGTTAGAGGGATCACTCGCCGAATGCCAATAAAGAGCTTTGTTCAACTAATTAAGCTTTTCACCTTCTTTGTCGGTGTTTTGGTATCAATGTCAATTTTAGCCAATGAGTCCCCAGTTATTTTCTTAAGTGGATTAGGGGTGGCAACCGGATTTGTTATGTTGGTATTTAAAGACACTATTTTGGGTTTTGTTGCCGGTATTCAGCTATCCGCTAACCGTATGATCAGCTTGAATGATTGGATTGAAATGGATTCGTTTAAAGCAAACGGTTCAGTTGAGGAGATATCATTAACCACGGTAAAAGTACGAAACTTTGATAATACGGTGAGTATGATCCCAGCTTATGCGTTGGTACAAAATGCCTTTGTTAACTGGCAAGGAATGTCTGATTCAGGCGGCAGACGTATTAAGCGCTCAGTGAATATTGATGTGAATTCAATTCGATTTATGACAGATGAAGAAATTGAATCGCTCAAGGGCATTCGAATTTTACGCGAGTACTTATTTGAGAAATCAAAAGAAATAGACACCTTTAATGAAGAGCTAGATGATATTCCTCATTTAGGTAATATTCGACAAATGACGAACGTCGGTATTTTCCGTGCTTACTTGGCCGCTTACTTGCGTACTAATAAAGACATTCATTCTTATATGATGTTTATGGTGCGTCAGCTAGAACCAACTCCTGAAGGCTTACCACTACAAATTTATGCGTTTACCAACAATACGGACTGGGTATTCTACGAAGGCGTACAAGCCGATATCTTCGACCATATTTATTCTATTATGCCATTATTTGGTCTGCGCCCTTATCAAGCACTTAGTGGTTACGATGCATCAGTGATAGGTAAATCGAAGGAATAGAGTGTGGCGGAGGGATAGGAATTTTAATGCTACACCTATCAACTAACAAATCTAACTCACTTTTGGTGTGTTGATTACGAGTGATATCAGAGCAACAAAGAGTGATCATATATAAGTTAAATTTATTACTGATTGTAATTAATGTTGTCCTTTTACTTATTAATTTTATTGATTATTCCACATTTTTCGTTAGCTATTTATGATAAAATCGCCACGTCGTTCAGTTTATAGCTAGGTTGAGGGAAACCATGTCATCGGGTTCAATAAATAAAAAAAATCTAACCGAAACAGACATCATTACAAAATTCATTATTCCATCCATCAAAAGTGCTGGGTGGGATGACATGAGTCAAATACGTCAAGAAGTTGCGCTACGAGACGGTAAAGTAATCGTTCGTGGTCAAGTCGGTATGCGTCAAACGGTGAAAAAAGCAGATATCGTGCTTTATCATAAACCAAGTATGCCATTAGCCGTTGTTGAGGCAAAAGCCAATAAACATGAAGTGGGTAAAGGAATCCAACAGGGGTTAGATTACGCTCGCTTATTGGATATACCGTTTATTTTCTCATCGAATGGTGACGGTTATATTTTTCATGATAAAACCAAACTTGGCACTTTTGAAGAACATCAGTTAGAAAGCCAAATTCGATTAGAAGATTTCCCAAGTCCAGATGAGTTATGGAAAAAATTCTGTATCTGGAAAGGGTACACCGAAGCTCAACTGCCAATTATAACTCAAGATTATTATGATGATGACAGTGGTAAATCCCCTCGTTACTATCAATTACAAGCTATTAATAAAACAGTAGAAGCCATTTCAGCAGGTCAAGATCGAGCATTGCTGGTAATGGCAACAGGTACAGGTAAAACTTATACCGCCTTTCAAATTATTTGGCGTTTATGGAAAGCAAAAGCGAAAAAACGCATTCTTTTCTTGGCTGACCGAAACATATTAGTAGACCAAACTCGCCTTAATGATTTTCAACCCTTTGGTACCGCAATGACCAAAATTACAGGTCGAACGGTTGATCCCTCTTTTGAAATTCATTTGGCACTTTATCAAGCACTAACAGGGCCAGAAGAAAGTCAAAAAGCCTATAAACAAGTAGATCCTAATTTCTTTGATTTAATCATTATTGACGAATGTCATCGTGGTAGTGCCGCAGAAGATAGCGCATGGCGTGAAATTTTAGAATACTTTAAATCAGCAGCGCAAGTTGGCTTAACCGCAACCCCTAAAGAAACCGATGAAGTCTCCAACTCCGATTACTTTGGAGATCCAGTCTATACCTACTCATTAAAAGAAGGGATAGAGGATGGATTTTTAGCGCCGTATAAAGTTGTTCGTGTCGATTTAGATGTTGATTTGCAAGGTTGGCGACCAATCAAAGATCAAACTGATAATAACGGTGAGTTAATTCAAGACCGTATTTATAACCAAAAAGACTTTGATCGCACAATGATCATTGATGAGCGTACCGAGCTTGTCGCTAAAACAATAACAGATTATTTAAAGCGTACAGACCCAATGGCGAAAACCATCGTGTTTTGTAACGATATTGATCATGCCGATCGTATGCGTAGAGCCATTGCCAACCTTAACCCTGAGCAAATGGCAAAAAATGACAAATACGTAATGAAGATTACGGGGGATGATGAGTTAGGGAAAGGACAGCTAGATAACTTTATTAACCCTAAAAAAGCATATCCAGTGATAGCGACAACTTCAGAGTTAATGACAACAGGCGTTGATGCGAAGACCTGTAAATTGGTCGTGCTTGATCAAAACATTAAGTCTATGACCAAGTTTAAGCAAATTATTGGTCGTGGAACTCGTATTGATGATCGCTATGGCAAGCTGTGGTTCACCATTCTTGATTTTAAAAAAGCGACCGAGTTGTTTGCAGATGAACGTTTTGATGGAACGCCAGAGAAGGTGATTAAAACCACGCCTGAAATCATTGAAGATGAAACCGTTGATTTAGAAGAAATGGAAACCGAGGAAAGTACTGAAGAATCAAGTGATGCTTTTAGTTCTGAATCAGTAGAACAAACGGGTGAGATAAATGATCCTACAGGTATTTATGAGCCAAAAGGCGACGGTGAGTGGGAAGAAGAAACACCAAAAATGGTGAAGTACCACGTATCTGGTGTAAGTGTCAGTAAGGTTGCAGAACGTGTTCAATATTATGATAGTGATGGAAAATTAGTCACAGAATCATTCAAAGATTACACTCGAAAAACCATGCATAAGCAATTTAGTTCATTAGATGCGTTTGTAAAACGTTGGAATGAGGCCGACCGTAAAGAAGCGGTGATTAAAGAGCTAGAATTAGCGGGCATTATCTGGTCAGCACTAGAAGATGAAGTCGGCAAAGAGATGGACCCGTTTGATCTCATTTGTCATGTGGTTTATGACCAACCGCCACTGACGCGTAAAGAGCGTGCAGATAATGTAAAAAAACGTAATTACTTCACGAAATACTCAGAGACGGCACAACAAGTATTAGACAATTTATTAGTTAAATATGCCGATGAAGGTGTACAAGAAATTGAAAATATCCAAGTGCTTAAAGTAAAACCATTTGATGAAATGGGTAGACCTCTTGAGATCATCAAAAAAGGATTTGGTGATAAAAATGGTTACTTACAAGCGGTAAGTGAATTAGAACAAGAGATTTACCAATCCGCCTAATCTAACTCGCAATATTAGAGCCTGTGGTTGACTAGAGCGTTATTTTCTATAATACTAAACCCAATAGTGCCCAGTCCCCTGTCTTTGAAGTTACTTAAGAAATAACTTTGGAGTCAAGGCTGGGCGTTCTCGTTTATGGACACTAAGAAATGTAAGCCTAGGAACTAAGGATGGTTATGGCACTTACCCCACCAAAAGAATTCAAGCACTATGAAGAACTGGTTGATATTCTATCTCAACGAGGAATGCATATTGAAGATGGCGAACGAGCGAAGAGAAAATTAGCTCAAGTTGGTTATTATCGATTAAGTGGCTTTTGGTATCCAGCAAGGGTTATAGAGCGAGATGAGCAAGGGACTGCGATTGAATGCCCTCATTTAAAGCACCCTAAACGTCTTAATGAATTTTTGCCAAATACAAATTTTAATGATGTTTGTAATCTCTATTTGCTTGATAAAAAACTTCGTATTGCCATGTTAGATGGGTTAGAGCGCATCGAAATCTTTGTTCGTAGTGTAATAGCCCATGAACTAGGCAGAGGAAAAACCAAAGAAGCAGGGACAGGCCGAGAGATCCCAGAGCCACTAGCGTGGAAAGATCCTGACTATATCAATGGAAAGTTCTTAAAAAAGCGTGGACATAAACCTAGTTTATGGGAAGAGTGGCAAAATAAGCATGGAAAACTTATTGAACGAAGTCGCGAAGATTGCATTGTTTGGCATAAGCGTAATGATAAAGAAATGCCTTTTTGGGTAGTAATTGAGGCTTGGGACTTCGGCACCATGTCTAAGTATTACGGTATGCTTAATAATAAATATCGCCAGCGTATTTGTTCTCGTTTAGGGATCACAGATAAGAAAGAAACGAATGTTTTACAATCTTGGTTGATGGAAATGAATATTCTCCGTAACCGATGTGCTCACCATACTCGAATTTGGAATCAAGCATCTTCAAAAATTCTGGCTTTACCTTCTCATGAAATGTTTGATGATATTAAAGGTAATCACAATACGCTTACTCGCTTATATGGCGTAATTAGAGCGATGTGGTTTTTGATTGAACAAATAGGTCCAAGCTCATGTTGGTTGAAAGAGGTGGAGTTGCTAATTGCTGAATTTCCAACAATACCTGGTTGTCATCCATCATCTATGGGACTACCGACGAAATAAATTCGCTTAAAAAGACAGACTCTACTAATCCTAACTTCCGAATTACGTTATAATCTTCTACAATTTTCAGTTAGTTAAAAGTAGAAAAACATGTCAATCAGTTCAGTTATTAAATCCATTCAAGACATTATGCGTAAAGATGCCGGTATCGATGGCGATGCACAGCGTCTTGGGCAAATGTCATGGTTACTTTTCTTAAAAGTGTTTGATGTACAAGAAGAAGAGTTAGAGCTAGAAATGGACGACTACCGTGAGCCAATTCCAGAAGCCTTTTTATGGCGTAATTGGGCGCAAAATGCCGAAGGCATCACAGGTGATGAACTGCTTGAATTTGTTAACGACAAACTGTTCCCGCAACTTAAAAACCTAACAGCACCAATCAACCTTAATCCTCGTGGTTATGTGGTGAAATCAGCATTCAGCGATGCGTTTAACTACATGAAGAACGGTACGTTACTACGTCAAGTGATCAACAAACTGAATGAAATTGATTTTACAGACTCTAGTGAGCGCCATCTGTTTGGTGATATTTACGAGCAAATTCTAAAAGATCTACAAAGCGCAGGTAATTCGGGCGAGTTCTATACCCCTCGTGCGATTACTAAGTTTATTGTAAAAGTCGCTGATCCTAAATTGGGTGAATCCATTATGGACCCAGCTTGTGGTACAGGTGGTTTCTTAGCGTGTTCGTTTGATCATGTAAAAGAGAACTACGTAAACACCTCAACCGATCACGAAACGCTGCAAAAGCAAATTCATGGGGTAGAGAAAAAACAACTGCCGCACTTACTGTGTACTACCAACATGATGCTGCATGGCATTGAAGTACCAGTGCAAATCAAACACGGTAATACCCTAAACAAACCGCTTTCAAGTTGGGATGACGAGATTGACGTTATTGTAACTAACCCTCCGTTCGGTGGCACAGAAGAAGATGGAATAGAAAAGAACTTCCCATCTGAAATGCAAACCCGTGAAACGGCGGATCTGTTCTTACAACTTATCATTGAAGTGCTTGCTGCGCCTGTAAATGGCAAACAAGGTGGCCGAGCTGCGGTGGTTCTGCCTGATGGCACATTATTTGGTGAAGGCGTAAAAACCAAAATCAAAAAAATGCTAACCGAAGAGTGTAACCTTCATACCATCGTGCGTTTACCTAATGGGGTATTTAACCCATACACAGGCATTAAAACCAATATTCTGTTTTTCACTAAAGGCACACCAACTAAGGATGTGTGGTTCTACGAGCATCCGTACCCAGCAGGCGTGAAAAACTACAGTAAAACCAAACCAATGAAGTTTGAAGAGTTCCAAACCGAGCTAGATTGGTGGGGCAACGAAGCCGATGGTTTTGCAAGCCGTGCTGAGAACAACCAAGCATGGAAAGTATCAATTGATGAGATCATTGAGCGTAACTTTAACTTAGATATTAAAAATCCATATCAAGGTGAAGTAGTAAGCCATGATCCAGAAGAGCTATTGGCAACTTACCAACAGCAACAACAAGAGATCACACAGCTTCGTAATCAGCTTAAAGATATTCTAGGCGCTGCATTGGCATCAAACACAACAGGCGAGGATAAGTAATGTCTGTTGAACATTTAATAATTGACAATATTGATGTATGGACATCGACGGTAAAAACCAAATCAGCCTCTGGTCGTGGTTCAAGTAAGAAGATAGAGCTGTATGGCATTAAAAAGCTGCGTGAGCTGATTTTAGAGTTAGCAGTGCGTGGTAAGTTAGTGCCTCAAGATCCAACGGATGAGCCTGCGTCTGTTTTGCTTGAGCGAATTGCGGAAGAAAAAGCGCAGTTGGTGAAAGAGAAGAAGATTAAGGCGCTAAAGGAACTTCCAGAAATTTTGACTAATGAATCATCAAAGTTGCCTATTGGTTGGGAGTGGACTCATTTCATTAATCTGTTAGATTTTAGTGGGGGTGGGCAGCCTCCAAAAAGTTTTTTTTCTGATAATAAAAAAGAGGGTTATGTCCAATTAATTCAAATTCGAGATTTAGGACCGAAACCACAACCTGTTTATATCCCTAAAGAAAAAGCCTCTAAATTCTGTACAGAGCAGGATGTTATGGTTGGGCGATATGGAGCATCTGTCGGAAAAGTCTTTTGGGGAAAGGATGGGGCATATAATGTAGCGTTGATTAAAATTCATAATGATTTAGAAGCCTATTTACCTGAGTTTATACATTTGTTACTTAAGAGCCCATTAGGGCAGTCATATTTTGGTGGAATTTCAAGATCGGCTCAGGATGGGTTTAGCAAGAAAGATATCGAACATAAACTAGTTCCCTGCTTATCATTAAGCGAACAACACCGCATTGTCGCAAAAGTCGACGAACTTATGTCACTCTGCGACCAACTTGAGCAACAAACAGAAACCAGTATTGAAGTACATCAAACCTTGGTTGAGGTGTTATTAAACACACTAACATTAAGTGCTAATGCACAAGAGTTAATGCAAAACTGGCAGCGTATCAGTGAGCATTTTGATACCTTGTTTACCACAGAAAAAAGCATCGATACATTAAAGCAAACTATTCTGCAATTGGCTGTAATGGGAAAGCTGGTACCACAAGATCCAAATGACGAACCTGCGGTGAAGCTGTTAGAGCGAATTACAGAAGAAAAAGCACAATTAATCAAAGATAAGAAGATTAAGAAGCAAAAAGCACTGCCAGAGATCACTGAGGATGAGAAACCGTTTGACCTGCCGAGTGGGTGGGAGTGGTGTAGAGTGGCTGATTTGTCGTTAAATTCGGAGTCTGGTTGGAGTCCGAAATGTTTAGGCACACCAAGAGAAGCTGGAAAGTGGGGCGTATTAAAGGTTAGTGCGGTTACATGGGGTGTTTATAATCCCGATGAAAATAAAGAGTTACCAAATTCACTAGAACCTAGAGCTCAAATTGAAGTTAAAGCAGGTGACTTTTTGATTTCAAGAGCGAATACAGCTGCACTTGTTGCCAAAGCTGTTGTTGTCCCGCCTAGTTCACCTAAAAAGCTCATGATGAGTGACAAGATTATTCGCTTCCGTTTTTCTGAAACGTTGGAGGTTAATTATATTAACTTGTTTAATAATTCAGGTTTTGCTCGAAACTACTATGCAGAAGTTGCAGGGGGAACAAGTAGCTCTATGAAGAATGTATCAAGAGTGCAGATAAATAACTTGATTGTTGCTCTGCCACCAAAAGAAGAGCAAGATAAAATTGTATGTAAAGTCAATACGTTTTTTAAAATATGTGAGCAACTCAAAACTCGCTTAAAAGAGTCTCAAACCACTCAACTACACCTCACTGACGCCATCATAGACAAAGCGCTTTAAACCAACCAACGCCAATCATCACACATGATTGGCGTTGTGCTATCTAGACTAGACCCTTACATAAAATAAGAACGACAAAGGTAAATTTACATGGCTATTAAAAATATGGCAGTGTTATCAGTACAAAAGATACTGGCACTTCCATTAAGCATTCCCGATTATCAACGCCCTTACAAATGGAGTGCGAAACACGTAAACCAACTGCTTGATGATGTTATTCACCATCGCCACAAAACGCATTATCGTCTAGGCACTGTGGTGTTTCATGATGATGAAGAGACTAAAAACCAATACAGCATTGTAGATGGGCAGCAACGTTTACTCACCTTAACCTTACTATGCCATTTTTTAAATGAAGAAGACCAAGCGTCATTATCTCTAACCCTATTAGAGCATTCGTTTGGATCTCCTATTAGTCTTAAAAACATAGAGCACAATGCCGCCATTATTGAAAGCCGATTAAAGCAACTGGATAGCTCGACACGTCACGCATTGGCTAAATTTGTATTCACCCAATGTGAGCTAATTTACGTTCAGTTGGATGATCTTAATGAAGCGTTTCAGTTTTTTGATTCCCAAAATGCGAGAGGCAAATCCTTAGCCCCATACGATTTATTGAAAGCCTTTCACCTGCGAGAGATGGAGCATAATACCGAGCAGCAAAGAATGACGTCCGTTGCCAGTTGGGAGCAAGCGGTTAGCCCTGATGATGCCACGCCTAATCTCTCTTTCATTATGAGTGATATGTTGTTTCGATTGCGTCGTTGGAGTGATGGAGAATCAGGCAAATATTTCACCCGTCATCATATTGATGTATTTAAGGGCGTGAATTTATCAGATGCCACTTACCGTTATGCCGAGCCACTAAGAGCCATGAGCTATTTGGTTGATAGCTACAACAGCGACAGCCAAAGAGGATGGGATCAACAGCAGCGCCGTTATCCTTTTATGGTTGACCAAGTGATGATCAACGGACAGCGATTCTTTGAATACATCGAGCATTACACCCAAATTTACAAAGAGTTATTTATTGAAGATAAACCCGAACTCGCCGAGGTGAAAGCATTGCTTAACAACTATGGCGGGCGACACAGAGTGGGGGATCATTATGTGCGTAATCTGTTCCAATGTGCGGTGATGTATTATTACGATAAGTTTGGTGATGCAGAGTTAGAGCAAGTGGCATGGAAGTGCTTTTTCTGGAGTTATCGTGTTCGCCTTAGTTTATCGCGTGTGGTGATTGAATCCATCGATAATTGTGCAACAGAAAAGTACAGTTTAATTCGTACCATCAAAAAGGCGTTGCACCCTCATGATGTTTTGTCGTTTTCGATTACGCCGCTGAATAAAGTGATCGCGACAAAAGTGGAATCATTAGAAGACAAATTTAAAGAGCTAGGGCACATCCATGACTAATAAAAATAAAGAATGCATTACCCCTTTGTCGGTGGCTGAATTATTCAAACAAGACCACTATATCATTCCCATTTATCAACGTAATTACGCATGGGGTGAGGCTGAAATTGAGCAATTTCTGCAAGATATTTGGGACGAAGCGAAGAAATCAACCGAAAAAAAGAGTGCTTATTACATTGGCAGCTTAGTGGCGGATCAACGTGAACCTCATTTGTTCGAAACCATTGATGGTCAGCAACGTCATACCACGCTTAGCATTATACTTTCGGTATTAAAAAATGAATTTTCAGTCACACTTGATGCCATTGACCATCTAAACTTGGGGTTTGATAGTCGTCCTAAATCCTCGCACACATTAGATAATCTATTTAATAATAAGAGTGATGAAGCAGAAGAGAGCACCATCCGTTCAGCCTACAATATTGTAAAGCGATATATTGTTAGCACGATTCAGCCTGAAAATGTAAACACATTCAGTGTGTATCTATTAGATCAGGTTCAGATTTTACGAGTGGTGGTACCAAAAGAGACCGATCTTAATCATTACTTTGAAATTATGAATAATCGCGGCGAGCAACTTGAAAAGCATGAAGTACTCAAAGCGCGCTTAATGAATGAATTAGCGAATGATGCTGATGGCAGTAAGAAGTTTGCCTTTGCAACCATTTGGGATGCCTGTGCAGACATGACTCGTTATGTTCAGCTTGGAGTTTCAACGGCATACCGTGATCACGTGTTTTCATCTGATTGGAATCAGCTACCTACGAAGTTTGAGGTGTTATGTGAAAACATGCAAAAAACCTCAGAAAAGAAAGAGGAAAAGCATACTTTAGCGTCGATCATTAAAGGGTGTAAATTTTACTCAGAGCTGAATAAAACAGAGAAAAATGAAGGCAAAGTCAGTGCATTTGGCTCTGTGATTAATTTTTCTAACTTCTTACTCCATGTACTAAAAATTGTTGCGCCAAGTGAAGAGGTGTCGTTAGATGATAAGCAATTATTAAAAGCCTTTGATGGTGCTATCAGCCGTAAGAGCATTACAGCAGAAGACTTTATTGTTGATTTACTTAAAATAAGAATGTTATTTGATCGCTATATTATTAAGCGTGAAAATGAAGAGAGCTGGAGTTTAAGTACGCTAAAACCGTATCGTAATCAAAAAACACTTACCTTTAGTTACGTGAATTCATTTGAAGATTCGGTAAAAGGGGAGCAATTGAAAATGTTGCTTTCTATGTTTCATGTTTCTTACCCTACTTTGGTATATAAACGATGGTTGAATGCTGCGTTAAAGGCATTAACTGTTCAGTATAATCATAGCCAGAGCATTGATGCAGATTTATACATTAATCAATTAGAATCATTATCTGATGAATATTTCTTTGAAGATTATAAAGATAACAAAGAAGCACTTAATGAAGGTACTGCCGTTAAAAACTTTGTATTTAACCGCCTAGATTACTTGCTGTGGAAAGCGTTGCGTGATGATAAGTCATTTGGCGAAGGAAGTGGTGTGGATATAAGGTATGTCAGAAAACGTGCGGAACATTTTCAATTCTCATACCGTACTTCTGTAGAGCATTATTTCCCACAAACCAATCCGTGGGGAGAGGAAGTGATGGATCTCGTCGATCGTTTTGGCAATTTATGTTTAATAATACCAAGCACCAATTCCAAGTTGAGCAATTATTCTCCTGCCGATAAAAAAACGTATTTTGAGTATAAAAAAGAGAGTGAAAGTGTAAAACAAATCTTCATGATGAGTTATCAAGAATGGGGAAGAACTTCAGCTGGTATGGGTAATATTGAGCATCACGAAACAGAGATGTTGAATGTACTATATCAACGATTATCGTCATAGGATGATGGGCTGTAGTTGTTTGTGATTGTAGAGAACTTGTAGTCCGCACTTATTGAACTGTAGGCGAACAGTATCGCGCAAAGTAAAACTATCTCGAGCTTGGGGCACGAAAAAGGTGCATTGTCTCAGTCAATCCTATGTGATGACTTAATACCGCCCCAAAAATAAAAAAGCCCCAGCATTTCTGCTAGGGCTTAGAATGTGGTGGAGGGATAGGGATTTGAACCCTAGAACCGCTATTAACGGTTGCCGGTTTTCAAGATCGGTGCTTTCGACCACTCAGCCATCCCTCCAATGCCGTGAATAATACGTATATTCATCGTTAGTGTAAAGTATAAAAATGCAATAAAAGTCCGTTTGGCGATTTTTTATTCTGCATGTTTGTTTTTTATACGTATTATTTTGAGGTGGAAAGTTTTACTTACTAAATATCAATAAAATTAACGCTCTGTTTACACTTGTTGTGAAATTTAAATTTCTAAAAATAACCTTAATTCTTCGACTATACTCAAATGTAGCTAACATATTGAATCGTTGTAGTTTCGTTAATGGACGATTCTGGTTCTCATAAGGAAATAGAATGAAGCATAGAGTAAACGCTTTTGGCGCTAGACTGATTTCCATTCGATTTACGGTAGGTGGCTTATTTATTTTAGCTACATTATTGACTGCCTTTATCGCGATTAGCTTTCAATGTTACTTTAGTAAGGAGATAGCAAAAGAGAGTACTTTATCTCAGTATGCAGAGATGTCTCAAACCGTTAGACGCTTTATTCAAAATATAGATGATGATGCTATAGCGACAACTTCGCTGCTTGCCAAAATTGGTGGGAAGGGAAATTTCGATTTAGTAAGTAATGAAACGGAAGTACTGCAAATATTTTCAGAAGCAATGAGACACCATTCCAACTTTTATAGTATCTATATTGCTGATCCTGAAGATAATTTCTTTCAATTACTCAACTTAGAATCATCTTCAATTGTACGTAAAAACATAAATGCTACACCAGAAGATCGTTGGGTAGTTATTAAAGTATTCACAAAAGATGATCAACGTATTAAGCATCAATATTATTTTAAAGATGATTTTACGCTTCGATTAAAAAAAGAAGCTATGAGTAACTATTATCCAACGAAACGACCATGGTATTCAACCGCGGGCCATAAAAAACCTCTTAAAACAGAGCCTTATCTATTTCACCATATAAAAACACCAGGTCAAACGTATTCAATTCATATTCCCAATAGTGATAAAGTTTTGGGATTAGATATAGTCTTATCTTCGATTTCAGATGCCTTAAGTAATTCTTCATTAGGAAAGGCTGAAGAAACAGAGCAAGAAGCCTTTATTTATAAGAGTACTGGTGAAGCTATTGCATCAAATCGTGCTCAACGTCTTGATAGCCAAATGACAGAAATACCCTTAATGAGACTAACAGCAGGTGAGAAGCAGTTAGTTAATGAAACAAGAGCTTTAAAAGTATCGAATCAAGCAGATTGGGGACCTGTTGATTATATGGCCTCAGGGAAGCCTCAAGGTTTCGCTATTGACTTATTGAATATGATCTCATCCATGACAGGGCTAAAATTCAATTACATTAATGGCTTTTCTTGGCTTGAATTAGTCGAAAAATATAATGAGGGAGAAATAGATGTGCTTCATTCAGTGGTTGCGACTAAAGAGCGCTCTCGGACTCAAATATTGAGCCAACCATTATATGAATTACCTTTTACGATCTTAAGCAAGGATAACCAGCCTAAAATTCAACATATTGATGAATTAAGTAATAAAAAAATCGGTATTTTAGCCGGTTGGGGAATAATCAAGACACTTGAAGATCGTTATCCAAATATGAAAGTTATTCCTTATCCTAGTATTAAAGACTCACTTAATGCAGTAGTTAATGGAGAAGTCGATGCGGCTATTGAAACAGGGTTAATTGCCGAATATATAATGAAACAATATTTTATTAAGGGGCTACAACTTCAGGATAATGTGAAAGGTTTTTATGATAAAAATGTACCTATGTTTCATATCATGATGAAGAAAAAAGATGCTGCAATCATTAATTTAATGAATAAAGCCATAGCCAATATTTCAGAAGAACAAAAGCAGCAACTTATAGATAAATGGCATAATGTCAGTGATAAAAAAGGAAGTGATGAAGATAATGTTGTTCCATATCTTCCTTTAATTGATCTTGCGAAGACTCCTGAGCTTCAAAATCATTTAATTCAACGCCGTGTTAATGGTCAAGAGAAGTATTTTTTTGTATCGGAATTAAATAAGGGGGAGTGGTTCTCTGTGGTAATCCCTCGTGAATTAGTCTTTGATCAGGTGAATCAAAAAATATATTTTTCGATAGCGGTGACCATACTTTTAATGGCTATGTTATCGCCTTTAGCTTGGATTTTTAGCTCCCCTATTGTTAATCCTATAAGCTTACTTGAGGCTCAAACACTAAAAATAAAAGCGCGTGATTATGATAATGTACAGCAGGTTGATACTCGCATTAAAGAAGTGTGGGAATTGTCATTATCTATGGTTCTAATGGCTCAAGATCTTAAAAAGTATGAAAAAGCGCAAGAAGAGTTTGTTGAGGCTTTTATTCAGCTAATCGCGCAAGCTATCGATGATAAATCCCCTTATACCGCAGGACATTGTAATCGTGTTCCTGAATTAGGAATGTTGTTAGTTTCAGCAGCAGAAGAGTCAACGAGCGAAGCATTTAAATCATTTAAATTTAAAAATGATGATGAACGACGAGAGTTTAGAATTGCAGCTTGGTTGCATGACTGTGGAAAAATTACAACACCAGAGCATATTGTTGATAAAGGAACAAAATTGGAAGCCAATTATAATCGGATCCATGAAGTACGTATGCGATTTGAAGTGCTATGGAGAGACGCAGAGATTAAATATTTGAAAGCGTTATCTATTGATCCTAATGATAAGGCGAAACTAAAAATTAAGTTAGAGTCAACACAAAATGAACTACAAGACGATTTCTTATTTGTAGCTGCGGCGAATGTAGGCTCTGAATGCATGAGTGATGATAAAATTGCTCGAATTCATCAAATAGCAGAGAAAAAGTGGGCTCGTTATTTTGATGATAAAGTGGGTTTATCTCCACTTGAAGATTTATCAGTAGTACGTGATAACGAAACGTTGCCAGTACAAGAGTACTTACTAAGTGATAAATCGAATCATATTATTAATCGTGAGCGTGATTTTATGATTGACCCTAAGTTTGGAATTAAAATGGAAGTCCCTGAGTGCCTTTATAATTTAGGTGAGATTTATAACTTAACAATAAAGCGTGGTACCTTGACTCCTGAAGATCGCTTTAAAATTAATGAGCATATGATCAGCACTATTAAAATGTTAGAAAGCTTACCATTTCCGCAGGAACTAGCTCGCGTGCCTCGCTATGCTTCTACTCACCATGAGACTTTAAAAGGAACGGGGTACCCAAGGAGACTCATGGCGAAAGACCTTTCTATTCCAGAGCGTATCTTGGTTCTATCTGATATTTTTGAGGCACTCACTGCAGCAGATCGACCATATAAAAAAGCTAAAACGATCAGTTTAGCGCTCAAGATTATACGTAATATGGTACTTGATGATCATGTCGATAAAGAAGTGTTTAATTTATTTTTAGAAAGTGGAGCGTATTTGGTTTACGCTGAAACGTATTTACAATCAGAGCAAATTGATGAAGTAGATATAGCAGCATTAATGGTTGATTAACGACGGAATAAAAAATTTTATTGGATGGATTTTTATTGCCTATAAGTCTTATTTTGCGAAATAAATTAAGACTGTGGTATATTAGAGTATGATGTGCTACTAATAGTTTAGTGGCTAGGAAATATTATTAGGATGATAATGAAGAGTAAGAAAAAGGATTTTAATACTAAGCGAGTATCAATACGCTTTACTGTAGGTGGCTTGTTTGTTATCGCAACGTTATTAACAGCGGCTATAGCAATTGGTTTTCAGTTTTATTTTAGTAAGCAAATAGCAACGGAGAATGCATTAACTACTTATTCTTCAATGTCAAAGACTGTCAGCCGTTACATCCAAAATATAGACCAAGATGCGATATCGACGACACGTTTATTGGCTCAAATGGGCAGCTCAAGCGTGTTTAAGGGCGAAAAATCTGAAGAAGACATTCGTTTAATTCTTGCAGAAGCCATGAAAAGTAACCCTCACTTTTATAGTTTGTATTTTGCTTCAGAGAATGATGATTTTTATCAGTTAATCAATTTGGAATCGTCTTCTATTGTAAGAGAAAAAATAGAAGCAACACATAGAGACCGATGGGTATTAATTAAAATCTTTAATGATGGTGATAAACGAGTTAGGCATGATTATTTTTATCTAGAGGACTTCAAACTTCGTTATAAGAAAGAATCACAAAGTAATTATTATCCGACACAGAGACCTTGGTTTTCATCAGCAGGAGAAGGCCACGCATATAAGTCTGCTCCTTATTTATTTCAACATTTAAAGATAACCGGACAAACGTATTCAATTAAAATACCACAAAGAAATAAGGTATTAGGTGTCGATATTGTATTGTCATCAATTTCTTATGCAATGTTAAATTCATCATTAGGTAAGGCTAGTGAAACTCAGCAAGAAGCATTTATTTATAAAAGAACTGGCGATATTATAGCCTCTAATCAAGGTCTTGCTCAATATTCACCCCTGTTAAACATAGAGCCATTAACATTAACGGATAATGAAAAAAATACAGTAGAAAAAAGCCGTTCACTAAAGGTTTCTAATCAATTGTCATGGGGGCCAATTGATTTTACCGTTGCGGGTAAGCCTCAAGGTTATGCGATTGACCTTATGAATATAATTTCTGAAAAAACAGGATTACAATTCGAATATATTAATGGATTCTCTTGGTCTAATTTAGTTGAAAGGTATCACGATGGTAGCTTAGACATACTTCATTCAGTATTGAAAACTAAAGAGAGAGAAGCGACTCAACAAGTGAGTGTGCCATTGTATGAATTACCATTTGCAATTGTAACTAAGGAAAGTGTTAATAATATTAAGAATATAGATGAATTAAAAGATAAAAAAATTGCAATGTTGGAAGGCTGGAGCATTATTCCCATGCTTAAAAAACAGTTTCCCCAGATAGATATTGTTACTTATCCAACAGTAAAGGAATTATTGTATGCGGTTAATATAGGAAAAGTATTTGCTGCTATTGAACCTTCATTAATTATTCAGCATGCTATTAAGCAGTATTTTATCGAGGGATTAAAAATACATCAGGGTATAGAAGGGTTTGATGGTGAGTATTCTCCTGTATTCCATTTAATGATGAAGCAAGAAGATACTGAAATTGTTAATATTATAAATAGAGCGATAGAGAGTATTACGTTAGAGCAAAGAAAAAGACTTGAAAACAAATGGTATAATATCGATGAAATATCAGTAAGTAACAATGATACCGTTGTTCCATATCTCGCATTGTTTGAATTAGCCCACGCATCAACACTACAAAATAAGTTGGTTAAACGTGAAGTTAATGGTAAGGAAAAATATTTCTTTGTTAGTCAACTTAATAATAATGAATTTTTTGCTGTAGTAATTCCATCGAAATTGATTTATTCAAAGGTAACTGAAAAGATATATCTATCTATAATAATTACGATGGTTTTAATGGGAGGGTTATTACCTTTAGCATGGAAATTTGGGGCTCCAATAGTTAATCCTATTCGTCAATTAGAAGAAGAAACAATTAAAATAAAAAATAGAAAATATGATGAAGTTAAGCAGGTGGATAGTCGTATTAAAGAGGTTTGGGAGCTTTCTGCTTCAATTGCTTCTATGGCACAAGACTTAAAACAACATGAAAAAACGCAAGAAGAGTTTGTAGAAGCGTTTATTCAACTAATTGCACAAGCAATCGATGATAAATCGCCGTACACCGCTGGACATTGTAACCGAGTACCTGAATTAGCTATGATGTTAGCTAATGCTGCGCATGAATCTGAACTTGATGGAATAAAATCATTTAAATTTTTAAATAATGATGAACGTCGTGAGTTTAGGATTGCAGCTTGGCTTCATGATTGTGGAAAAATCACAACGCCTGAGCATATCGTAGATAAAGGTTCGAAATTAGAAACAAATTACAATCGTATTCATGAGATCCGTATGCGATTTGAAGTATTATGGCGTGATGCAGATATATCATATTACAAATTAATGGCTGAAGAGCCAAACAATCAAGAACGTTGGGGTATTGAGCGAGATGAGATCCAGAAAAAGTTAAAAGATGACTTTAACTTTGTCGCAATAGCGAATGTCGGTGGTGAATTCATGAGTGAAGAGCACCAGAAACGAATTCGTGATATTGCAAATATTCAGTGGGATCGATACTTTGATAATACATTAGGTTTATCTCCAATCGAAGAGTTGAAACTGAATAACATTACTCAAGAGTATCCAATGAAAGAGAGTCTTTTATCTGATAAGCCTGAGCATATTATTAAGCGAGAACGCGATTTTGTTATTGACTCTAAGTTTGGTATTAAAATGGATGTACCTGAGCATCAGTATAACCTAGGGGAAATATATAACTTATGTATATCTCGCGGTACCTTAACTAACGAAGACCGTTTCAAAATTAATGAGCATATGATTAGTACTATTAAAATGCTTGATAGCCTTCCTTTCCCTCCTGAGTTACAACGAGTACCGCGATATGCATCTACTCACCATGAAACATTAAAGGGAACAGGCTATCCAAGAAAACTGTCTGCAGATGATTTATCGCTACCAGAACGGATCTTGGTGCTTTCTGATATTTTTGAAGCCTTAACTGCTGCTGATAGACCATATAAAAAAGCAAAACCAATAAGTTTATCTTTAAAAATTATGCGTAATATGGCGTTAGATGAACATATCGATAAAAATGTCTTTAATCTGTTTTTACAAAGTAAAACTTATCTAACTTACGCCAAGGAATACTTAAAATCAGAGCAAATTGACGAAGTAGATATTGCAGCATTAATGATTGATTAAGTTGTAGGGACGAAAGAAATACATAGGTATGCCTAGTGGAGGGTTCTGTAAGGAAACTTACCACTAGGGGAACCAATACTAATTTGCTACAATCAGCAAAAATTTTAGTACTTAAAGGTTCGTCATGTCATTTGCGTCATTAGGGTTATCTGAGCAACTTCTTAAAACCGTTTCAGAGTTGGGTTTTAAAGAAGCGACTGCTGTTCAAGAACAAGCTATACCTCTCGTATTAGAAGGGCATGATGTACTTGCAGGAGCACAAACAGGTACCGGTAAAACAGCCGCATTTGGCTTACCTCTAATTCAACGTCTACTTGAAAATCAACAACAGCGTAGCGCTAATTCAAAAGTTATTCGCAGTTTAATTTTGACACCAACACGAGAATTAGCACAGCAAGTTTTTGATAGTTTAGTAAGCTATACCAAAAATACAGAGTTGAAAGTGGTGGTGGCTTATGGTGGTACCAGCATTAATGTGCAAAAAGAAAATTTAGTGGGTGGCGCTGATATTTTAGTGGCAACACCAGGCCGATTATTAGATCTTGTGCATATAGATACGATCACTCTAAATCAAGCTAAATACTTGGTACTAGATGAAGCTGATCGTATGTTAGATATGGGTTTTATCCCTGATATAAAAAAAATCTTGCGCAAAATGCCAGCAGAGCATCAAACGTTATTTTTCTCAGCGACATTTAGCAAGAAAGTAAGAGAAATTGCTTACTATATGTTACATAAACCAAAAGAAGTTCAAGTTACACCGACAAATAGTACGGCAGATACGGTTGAGCAAATGGTGTATCCAGTAGATAAGCATCGTAAAAGTGAATTACTAGCTTATTTAATCGGTTCACGTAACTGGCAACAAGTTCTTGTGTTTACTAAAACGAAGCAAGGCTCTGATGATCTAGTTAAAGAGCTGAAAAAAGATGGTATTAAAGCCGCTTCTATTAATGGAGATAAGAGCCAAGGGGCGCGCCTACGTGCATTGGAAGAGTTTAAAACTGGTAAAGTCCGTGCGTTGATTGCTACTGATGTTGCTGCTCGTGGTCTTGATATTGAGCAATTAGAATGCGTTATCAATTATGAATTGCCATTTAAAGCTGAAGACTATGTTCACCGTATTGGACGTACTGGTCGTGCTGGGAATACGGGTAAAGCGATTTCATTAATGAGTATAGATGAAGAGTACTTGTTAAAAGCGATTGAAACATTATTGGATTCACGATTACCCCAAGAGTGGTTGAAAGGTTATGAACCAGATCCAAATGCGCAAGTGAGAGATGATCGTCCTAGACAAAGTCGAGGTCGTTCTTCTGATAAACGCAAAATGAAAGCAAAAATGAAAGTTCATGCAAACCGTGGTAAAAATAAGCGTTAATTAATACCAATATTCGTAAATAGATGCCAAATGGCTCGCTTGAGAATGAATACATTCTCAAGCGAGCCATTTGTATATTGGTATTATACTTTAAAGTTACCTATTAACTGTTGCTGTTTTTCAGATAATTGGGACATCTCTTCACTCATTTCTGAAGACGCCTTGGCATCACTATTTAATTCAGTACTAATTTCTCGGATACGCTGAATTGAACTATCTAATTGTAGTGCTACATCTCGTTGCTCTAAACTTGAGTCAGTAATTTGAGAGTTCATTGAGCGAATTTGCTCTACTTCACGTAAAATCGCTTCTAAGGCTTCTTCTGCTTGTTGAGAGATTTCATGAACTTGAGTTGCTTTATCATTGCCTGATTGAATAGCAGAAACTACTTTATTTGTTCCTGATTGTAAGGTAGAAATCACTTGTTGTATCTGCACGATAGATTCTTGTGTTCGGCTTGCGAGCACTCGTACTTCATCAGCAACAACAGCAAAACCACGCCCACCTTCACCAGCTCTTGCTGCTTCGATAGCTGCATTTAATGCAAGTAAGTTTGTTTGCTCTGCAATTTGTTGAATTACTTGTAATATTGAGTCAATGTTATCTGAATCTTTTGCTAGTTGGTTCGCAATAGGGACACTTTCAGAGATCTGCTGAGCTAATTGTGAAATCGCTAGTCCTGTTTCTTCTACTACTCTCTTACCGCTTTCAGCACTTTCCTGAGTAACATCGACAGCAATAGAGGCATCATTAGCATAAGTTGCTACCTGCTGTGCAATACTCGACAGATGTGCTGAGCCTGTAGCAACCGCATCAACCTCATTACCCTGTTTTACTATTTCATCGTGACTGTTATGTGATAGTTTCTGTGTTTCTTTAGCCATAGATCCTGCGTCATTTACATGGGTGACAAGTTGTGAGATTGTCCCTTGTAAGCGTTCAAGAAATAGGTTAAAACCATCAGCAACAGCGCCTAATTCATCTTTTCGTGTACTTTCAAGTCGCTGAGTTAAATCTCCATCACCATTCGCAATTTCTTGAAAACGACGAGCAAGATTTTGTAGAGGAGAGGCGATTCTTACTCCAATAAACCAACTACTTGTAAAGCCAAAAAAGCTGACGATTAAAATACTGGTTAGGATAAAGGTTCTACCGCTATCACGCATTAGTTGGTCAGAAATTGAATCAAGCTTTCCAACATCAGCAAGCACATAAGATTTTGGAATATCCAAAACAAGAGTCCATGTTTGATGTTGATTAAGTATAATTTCGCTACCGATAGATAGGCTATCGTCACTCCATGTCGGTGAAAAGGCGGACTTATTACTTAAATATTGAGCCAGTTTTGGATATCGAGAATCGAATCGGACGTTAATACCTTGTTGACCCGAGTCGTCAGCAATAATATAACCATCTTCATCAACAAGAATAGCGCTGCCTTGGCCTTGAGCAAAATAGTTATCAACTTGAGTAATAAAAGATGCAATTTGATCTAATTTTATGTCGATCCCTACAGTACCTATAGCTTTATTATTTTTTAAAATTGGTAAAGTGACTGATGTCATTAACTGATCTTTACCTGAAATAGTATCGATATAAGGCTGAAGAATACACGCACTACTATAAGTAATACTACACGAATACCAACTATTAACTGGGTGACCATTAGATTCTAATTCAGTATCTAATAGATCATCTTCAATTAAAATCTCACTGACGATCTCACTATTGTCGTGGGCATAATACGTACTAAATCGACCAGATTCATTACTGCCATACTCTGAAAAATTAGCAAAGAATTTATCTTCACCATCTAATTTATTTGGCTCAAAAACAACATAAATACCAAGATAATCTTGCAGACGTACAGTATGCTTATGCAATAGAGTGACTAAGCTTTCACGTAAAGTATCTGAATCAATATCATTTTCGTTAAAGTGGTCTTGTAGACCATAAATTTGATGCAATATGATTTGAGCATCAACATTTGCACTGTTGAAAACATTATGTACCTTACTTGCTTGGTTTTTCGCAGCAAGTGAAAGTGTTTGTTCTGCTTTACTTGTTAGAATGCTAAGCGCTTCGTTACTGACTTGTTGTTGCGTCGTAAAGCTGGAGCGAATAGAAACAAATGCCATGATGCCAGCAACCAACAAAAGTACACAGCCAGTTATTAAACTTATTTTCCAGCGAATTGAATGTAAGATCATATTTGAAGCTCTTTTAAATTATACTGTCAATCATTCTATAACTTGGTTGCATAAATTCCTAGCAGTTATTTATATAATTGAGATCAGGTTAGATACTTTATTAAGCATACTCATCGTAAGAACGAGTAATTTAAGCATATTAGATGAAAAGAGATCTGTAAAATTTATTTAATTTTATTTTTGATAATTGTTCTATGAAATTATTTTATGAATAAAAATATACGAGAAAAATGAAAGAAGCCCCAGTATGAGACAGCTCATACTGGGGCTTCTTTATTACCTAATGGTGCTATACATAGATTGGTATTATCTACTTAGCCTCATGGCTTTAAACCATATTTTGTTTTTCAGTTTTAGGAACGGTACCAAATTTCTCAGTACTGAATCCTTTGACTAAACTCACACACATTAATAGAAGTATCAGAGTAAAAGGTAATGCAGTAGAGACTGTACCAGCTTGCAGTGCTTGCATTGCTTCTGTACCGCCAACCCATAATAATACGGCAGCGATAGAGCCCTCAACAGTAGCCCAGAAGATACGCTGAGGAACAGGCGCATCAACTTTACCGCCAGCTGTAATACTGTCAATCACTAGTGAGCCTGAATCAGATGATGTTACGAAGAACACCATAATCAGTACAATAGAAATTACAGATAACACCATACTCATTGGTAATGCGTCGTACATATCAAATAGAGCCATATTAATATCAGCAAGACCGTTTGCACCAAGTTCACCGACTTTATTTGAGATCTGATCCATTGCAATACCGCCAAATGAAGACATCCACAATGCCGTTGCAAGTGTTGGTATAATCATTACAGATAATAGGAACTGACGAACAGTACGGCCTTTAGAGACTCGAGCAATGAACATACCTACAAATGGAGACCAAGAGATCCACCAAGCCCAGTAGAATACTGTCCAGCCATGCATCCAAGTTTCATCTTCACGACCATGTGGGTTACTTAAAGGAATGATATTTTCAATGTAGCCCATGATAGTAAGTGGTAGTGCATCCATTACTGAAGAAAATCCAGCAATAATAACAAAAGTAAGTAAAGCTGCAGCTACAAGCATATTAATATTGCTAAGTAGTTTTACACCACCATCGATACCACGAATAACAGAAATAATAGCAAGCATTGTAACAAATGCGATTACTCCTATTTGCATGGTAACTCCGCCATCAGTACCAAATACATGATTGATACCACCAGCAGCTTGCTGTGCGCCTAGCCCAAGAGATGTAGCTAGGCCAAACAAGGTTGCAAGAACGGTTAATATATCAATGATGTGACCGAACCAACCCCATGTTCTGTCACCTAAAATAGGATAAAAAACAGAACGCATAGATAAAGGAAGGCCCTTGTTAAAGGTAAAGAACGCTAATGAAAGAGCTACGATACCGTACATAGCCCAAGGGTGAATACCCCAGTGGTACATAGTTGCGACCTAATGCAAGTTTCTTTGCCTCTTCTGTAAATGGTTCAACGCCAAGAGGAGTGCCGTACCAGTCTGTAAAATAGGCTACAGGTTCTGCAACACCGTAAAACATTAATCCAATACCCATCCCGGCAGCAAAAAGCATTGCCATCCAAGAGATAGTAGAGTGTTCAGGTTTTGCAGAATCACCACCAATTCGAATTTTACCAAAGGGTGAGACAATTAGGGCTAAGCAGAAAATTAGGAAGATGTTCCCAGACCACATAAATAGGCCATCAAAATTGTTGATGATTTGCCACTTAACACCGTCTAGAAGGGATTTCGCTTCTGTTGGATCCATAATAAGAAGCACAGTAAGAAATAAAATGATAGAGCCTGCGCTAATTCCAAAAACTTGGTTATGAATATCAAACCCCCATTTTTGTACGTTATCTTGGCCTACCTCATAATCAGTACTGTCAATGCTGTACTTATCCGTAGTACTCATGTGTCCTCACATAAAAATTTAATAGCTCCCATTGGAGTCTATCAGAAGCTGTTAACATTTAAGGAACAGCGTTTTTTCGCGACGAATAATATCAGAGTTAAGAATTAAGTAAAATAATTATTTAAAATGTAAAAAAAACAGCACCAAAGTTTATTTCTCTAAGGTGCTGTTTTTATAAGGTTAATGTTTTTTAATGATCTAAATATAGATAATTTTGCCAAGACTTCATGCGAATTAATACTTTACGCATAATTGAAACGTGTTCAAAGCTATCTGAATAAACAGATATCTCTGCGTTAGAGCCGGCAGGTAAGTGAAACTCAGATACATCATCAGTTAGTTTTAGTTTTACCAATGCTCGTCCATTTGTTCGGATTGCATTAGTGCCAAGTAGAGAGCCAGATGCTTGGATCTGACCTTCACCAATAGCGGGGATCACTTCAACAACTTCGCCTTTAAATACTCGGCCAGGAATCGCTCGGAATAAGAATTCAGCTTTGAAACCTTTTTGTAAACGTTGAAGCGAATTCTGACGGAAAGCACCAACAAAATATTGATCTTCTGTGTGAACAAAAGTCATTACAGGACGAAGAGGAATAGGCACAGCCATCATACCAGGACGAAGAGCCATTTGTGTTACATAGCCATCTGTTGGTGCTCTAACAATGGTTTCATCTAGATTAAACTGTGCTTGTTCTAACTCAGCGCGCATACGAGCGACTGTCGTATTCTCCCCATTTATTTCAGACTCTAAAGCCAGTTTTGCTTGTTGCTCTTGAGCTTGAATGGATTCTACTGTTGCTTTAGCTGCTTTGTAAGTCTGTTTTCTGGTATCAAGTTGTTGGGCTGTGAATGCGCCTTTTTTATAACCTTTTTCGTAACGCTTAAACTCACGATACGCTTTATCTTTATCAGCAACGGATTTAATCGTATTAGCTTGAGCTGATTTATAGATAGACTCCAGTTGCAAGGCCGCTTGTTCAGCTTCACTTAATGAGGCTTGTTTTCGAATGACTTCTGCTTTAAATGGAATATCATCAATTTTAAATAAAATATCACCAGCAGAAACAGGTTGGTTAGGGATCACATTAACTTCAGTTACTTTACCTTTAACGCTAGGAACAATAGGGGTTGTCACATAAAATTGCCCACCAAATTGAGTGAAAGGGTGGTTATAGTTCATTAATAAAACGAGTGTACCCACTAAAATAACCCCGCCAAGACCAGCGGTAGGAACTGTCCATTTGTTTAAAGGGATCTTAAAGATCTTAAAGATCGCAATGCATAATGCGGTATAAGTAAGAATAAGCAATAAATCCATTATACTTGCTCCTCTTGAGATGATTGACTAGATGGTGATTTTGCTTGATTCACTTCTAGCTGAGACAGTTTTTCAGTTAGTAGCTCAACTTGATCGTTAAGATGGTTAACTCGAGTTTGTAGTTCTAATTGATTGTTTTCAATTTTATGAAAACCCCAGCCACGATCTTCACGCCATAATGTTGCCCAGATCCAAAGAAATGGCCACAAAACATGAAGCGTAAATAAACTAACCCAGCCAGCAATGTGTATAGCATCTGAATGTGGGTGGTCACGCTTATGGGCAATTTCGTATGGAATATCATGAATTACAATGATCCCGTAGAAAATAACCAGAGCAACAAACACTAACAACCCAAGAGCAAAGTAATCTAAAAACATAAACGCATCCTTGTAATTTACTATTTAGTTAGTAACAAAACAGTTACTTTTTAGTAACTTGAGTGTCGCATTGCTTAGATGAATACGCAAGAAATAATCTAATTGGAAAATAAAAAAGCCAACATGAATTCATGTTGGCTTAAATTGTTATTCATTTCTACTTATACATAATGTTAGAGGCTAACGCAGTTCCGCCCACCATCTTTAGCTCGGTAGAGTGCAGTATCTGAAGCTTTGATGACTTCTTGTGGTTTTTTAAATTCGGAATTGTCTGCAACCCCGATACTAATCGTCACGTTAACGACCTTAGTCATGTTGCTTTTACCACGATTTGCTTGTCCTTCTTTTTTATCTTTAGGGCGAGTGGAAGAATCGCGGATAATCAAGTCATAATTAGCAATATCTTCACGCAGCTCTTCTAGGTACTCAAGGCTTTGCTCTGCGGTTTTCCCTTTGAATAGTACGGTAAATTCTTCACCGCCATAACGATATACTTTAGCGTTCCCACCTGTTTCAGCCATGATACTTGCAACTAATTTGAGTACGTCATCACCCGTATCATGCCCGTAGGTATCATTAAATTTCTTAAAGTGGTCGACATCTAGCATAGCAATAGTGTAACGACGGCCTAAGTGCTTCATTTCTGACTCTAGTGCACGACGGCCGGGAATGCTTGTAAGTTGGTCGATAAAAGCCAATTCATGACTGGCTGAAATAATATAATAAAGCAGTAAGAGCCCTGCAATTGAAAACATGGTACTTGAAATAAAATCAACACTAAATAAAGCAAAAGTCAGCGATGAATAGAGTAAGCAAGTATAAGAGGCTAAATCGGTGCTATTACTGCGTGTTAAAACAAAAATGGCAGAAAGCCCACACATGACTATGCTGTAGAGGACGATAAGAATAGGTAAGGGTGATATTTCAGGGATAGCAAGGAGGTATGTTTCCCAAATGTGATTCATATCAGTCTCTGCAAAATGAGAGACAATGATCCAACACCAGAAGAACATAAATAATAATATACCAACATACCCAGCACCATATTTTGAAAAAATACGACGCTCAGGGAAAATAAAGGTCGCCATCATAGAGATCGGTAGCAGGAAAGCAATTAGCGTAAACTCAATACGTGTTGTCCCTTGAGATAACGGTACTTGCAATCGTTCTTGAATGATCCAATAGGCAATTGCCATACTTATCGCTATCATACCAACTCGCCCTTGGTTAAAGGGCTGACTTAAAATCAATACAATTGACAGTACTATGTATGGTAAGATGTATGAGAATCCTTTATTTTCAGAGGATAGTTGGATAATGCCATCCATGCCTGTTATTACAGAAACAACGATAATGATCGGCAATAGCAGTTTAAGTGATGGGTGGCTCAGAAGGCTAAAAGACATTGTTTTTTAACTAATCCTAATAAATCTAAAAAAAGAAAGAGTATGTCACTGAATGAGCAGGACAAGCTGTTATTCTATCAATAACTTTGTTCTATGCATATGGTATCAGCGGTACTTAATCGAATTAACAACAAGTAAAGGTATCTCTATGGAGTCAAACATTCATAATTATATGGAAGTTCTGGTTGGAAAGCGTTTTATTGAGCTAGATTTTCATCAAATCTATACGCTTGATCAAATTACAGACATGAAATGTATCGCTTTGAATCAACTTCCTACACTTTATATCCGTTATAGCTTAGATATGTTAGCGGGAACGCCGCAGAAAAAAATTATACAATATAACAATATGGTAGCAGCGGCTGTTGAAAATGCAGAAAAAATGGTCCTTAATGATAGAAGACAACGTAATGATGATTTTGAAGATATTGTTGTATACGTGCCTAAAGACCGTTTTGAATTAGAAGATGAGGAAGTCCCGTTTTCTGGTGATCTGAAAATGGATTTATAGAGATGAACCACAAACCCTAATATAGTTGATTCATGTAAACAGTTTAAAATGAAAAAGCCCAGTACATTCTCTACTGGGCTTTATTATTTAGTGAGCAAGTGTTGTGGTATTAATCACTTTTTTCTTCTGTGTTAATTGAGGTTTCAGTATCAATTATTTCAACTTCAAGATTAACATCTTCTTCTTCTTCTACATTGATTAAAGCTGGGAAGGCTTGTAATGGTTTTGCTACCATATTGCGTGTGTCTTCCTTCACTTCAGCTAAAATAACAGTAAGTTGGTCACCCAATTTAAATGTTTCATGCTTATCAATTGAAATAGAGCCCTGCTCCGCACTGCATTCGATACGTTCTTTATTATCGACAATTAAAGAACCTGGAATAAATGCTGCTGCTCCATTTTCAATTAAACGAACGCGCATACCTGCACGATTAATATCAAAAATTTCTGCCGTAAATTCAGTACCTTTTTCTACTTCAGATATCAGCGTTCGGCAGTATAACCAATCACTTACATTACGTTCAGCCATGCGATGGTAACGACGGCTTAATGCCAACTCTTCACCAACAATATCATCAGGACGCTGTACAGGCTCTTTGCCTAAGATATGCGCTTTAAGCATACGATGGTTAATCATATCGCTGTATTTACGGATAGGAGATGTCCATGTCGCGTAAATATCCAAGCCCATAGCATAGTGGGGTAATGGCTCGTTACCTGTTTCGCTGTACGTTTGGAACTTACGAATGCGAGCATCAAGGTATGAAGTCGGCTGAGTTCCAAGAAGACGACGTAGCTCACTAAAGCCTTCTAACGTAGCAATGTGTTCTTCAGTGAATTCTGCATTATCTAGTTGGTTGACAATCTCAGCAACATCTTTCAATTTATCTGATTTGATACCAGCATGAGAATTAAATACACCCATGTTAAAGGTATTACGAAGTGTTTTACCAGCACAGATATTTGCTGTAACCATTGCTTCTTCAACTAGCTTGTTTGCACAACGGCGCATATCAGCATGAATGGCAACAACATCATTTTCGTCATTTAACTCAAAACGATAATCAGGACGATCTGGGAAGATCACTGCGTGAGTTTGACGCCATAAGGTGCGTGCTTGTGCAAATTCGTGCAGCTCTGTAACCACTTGTGCGATCGTTTCTGTTGGTTGCCATTTATCACATGAGCCAGTTTCTAAGAAATCAGATACATTGTCATAAGCTAAACGTGCGTGAGATTTCATTGTTGCAGCAAAGAAATTGATAGACTCTTCATTAATAGTGCCATCAGTAGCTACTTTTACTGTACAACAAATCGCTGGACGTTCTTCGTTTTCGATAAGTGAACATAATTGATCGCTTAAATCACGAGGCAACATTGGAATATTGCGACCTGGCAAGTAAATAGTATAGCCACGTTTACGAGCGACTTGATCCATGCTGTCATCTGGTGTGATGTAAGCGGTTGGATCTGCAATCGCAATCGTTAATTCAAAAGAACCGTCTTCTTGCTTTTTAATGTATAGCGCATCATCCATGTCTTTGGTTGATTCACCGTCAATCGTAACGAAAGGCGTTTCTGTCATATCTATACGAACTAGATCTGCATCATCTTTGATTTCCCAATTATCTATGCCTTCAGGCTCAGAGTTTGGTAAATCATTTTGTGCTAGAGTCACCCACCATGGGGCGATCTTGTCATCGCTGTCAGTGATCTTATGAGTAACTTCACATAAAAAGCTTTGATCGCCTTTTAATGGATGTTGAGTTAATTCAGCAACAACCCAATCACCTTCTTGTAAGGTTTCTGGATTTACACCTTTACGAGCTTTTGCTTTGATGGCATTTTTCAAACTTGGATGGTCAGGCATTACTTGCAAGCGTTTTTTGAACATTTGAATGCGGCCGATGAATCGAGTGATTGATTGTTCAACCAATTGTTCTGGCTCGGCTTGTGCTTTATCATTTTCAGTACGGATTAACGCCACTACTTTATCACCATGCATCACTTTCTTCATTTGTGCTGGTGGAATAAAAATACTTTTCTTTTTATCGTCGGACTCTAAAAAACCAAAACCACGGTCAGTTGCTTTTACTGTCCCTTCTTTTTTAGGGAGTTTTTCTTGTATCTGCTGCTTTAATTGAGCAAGTAGTGGGTTATCTTGAAACATAAGCCTTCATACATAGTAAGGGAAATAACATGCTAACTTTACTATTGCCCTGAATTGATTACTACAAAAGTCCGATTAAATATGGAAAAAACCGTGCGTAACGTACAAAAAACTACCAAAAATAAGAAAATAGGGTTAATTTTGTGAAGTTGCTCAATTTTTTCTGGTAATTCTTAACGTATTAAGGCATTATCCGCGCCCTGAGTTAATCATCTTCTATATTTTAAATGAAGTTGATAAACCGTCCTGTCCCGAGTGCTTGTGTGTGTGTATGGAACTTGCTGAGCAAATGGGACCGTTTTTATATGTTAATTATTGGGATCCCAATGTCAGAAACTATTACTGAATTCCGCCAACTGGCTTTAGAAGAAACTATCTTATCTGCACTTGACGAAATGGGCTTTATTGCACCTACGCCAATTCAAGCTGAGTCTATTCCTCTTTTGTTAGCTGGTCGTGATGCACTTGGTAAAGCTCAAACAGGTACTGGTAAAACAGCTGCTTTCTCTTTGCCCCTTTTAAACAAAATTAACCTTAAGCAACATAACCCACAAGCAATCATCATGGCTCCAACGCGTGAACTTGCTATTCAGGTTGCTGCTGAAGTTAAGAACCTTGGTCGTAACATCAAGGGACTTAAAGTTTTAGAGATCTACGGTGGTGCTTCTATCGTTGATCAAATGCGTGCTCTAAGCCGCGGTGCTCATATCATCGTTGGTACACCTGGCCGTGTTAAAGATTTACTTAACCGTGACCGTTTAAACCTAAGCGAAGTTCATACGTTCATCCTTGATGAAGCTGATGAAATGCTAAAAATGGGTTTTGTTGATGATGTAACTTGGATTCTTGAAAAAGCACCAGATACAGCTCAACGTATCCTATTTTCTGCAACTATGCCTCCAATGGTTAAGACTATTGTTGACCGTTACCTACGTGATCCTGCTCGTGTTGATGTTGCTGGTTCTAACCACACCGTTGACAAAGTAGCACAGAACTTCTGGATCGTTAAAGGCGTAGAGAAAGACGAAGCAATGTCTCGTCTTCTTGAAACTGAAGAAACTGACGCGTCAATCGTATTCGTACGTACTCGTCAAGATACAGAGCGCCTAGCTGATTGGTTATCTGCTCGTGGCTTTAAAGCTGCTGCACTTCACGGTGATATTCCTCAGTCTCTACGTGAGCGTACTGTTGACCATATCAAACGTGGCGTTATCGATATCCTAGTTGCAACTGACGTTGTTGCTCGTGGTCTTGATGTTCCTCGTATTACACACGTATTTAACTACGACATCCCATTCGATGTTGAGTCTTACATCCACCGTATCGGTCGTACAGGTCGTGCTGGACGTAAAGGTAAAGCGATTCTTTTAGTTCGCACAAACCAAATTCGTATGCTTCGTACAATTGAACGTGTAACTAAATCGTCTATGGAAGAGATTGAACTTCCACATCGCGATCAAGTTGCAGAAGCTCGTCTAGCGGTTCTTGGTGCTGAATTAGCAGCAGACAAAGAATTCGTTGCACTAGAAGCATTCTCTGACTTAATTACTAAGCTTCAAGAGACTCTAGAAGTTGATGCCGCGACAATCGCAGCAATGCTTCTTAAGCGTCAACAAGGTAAGCGTCCTTTATTCTACAAAGGTCCAGATCCAATGATCGCAGCAATGGAACGTGCTAAACGTCGTCCAGAGCGTAGTGATCGTGGTGACCGTCCAGAGCGTGGTGATCGTCGTGACCGTCCAGAACGTGGTGAGCGTCGTCAGTATAACAATGCTGATTTCGATACATACCAACTAGAAGTAGGTCGTGAGCAAGGCGTTCAAGTTAAAGACATCGTAGGTGCTCTAGCTAACGAACTTGGCTTCACTAAAGGTGCTATCGGTGCAATTAAACTTGCTCCTGGTCACACATATGTACAGTTACCTAAGAAAATGTCTGCAGACGTTGCAAGCAAACTTAAGCAACTACGTATTCGTCAAAACGAAGTGAAAGCGGTTGTTGTTGAAGGTGTTGACCTAACAATTGATCGTCGTCCTCGTACTGGCGGTGGTGCTGGTCGTGATGAAAATCGTGGCGGCAACGGCAACAGCCGTGGTGGTTACCGTGGTAACCGTGAAGGCGGTGCTGGTGCAGGTCGTGGTGGCGAACGTCGTTTTGACCGCAACAAAGGTGGTGATCACCGTGGCAGTCACCGTGGCGAGCGTGCTCCAGGCGCAAGCCGTGCTCCACGCACACCTCGTAACGAAGACTAATCAATAGATTATTGATAATAAAAACCGAGCTCAAGTAGCTCGGTTTTTTTATGCCTGTTATTTCAGTTGCTCTAATACTAATGTAATATCAATTTCACTAACAATCTGACTATTGTTTAGAATATAGTGTAGAAAAATTATTAGCGTAAATATAATTATCATTGACTTAAAATAGTTGTTTTCGTTTTTATAAAATGATGGTATTTTCTCAAAATCAGTAATGCTTAAGTAGGGTTACTGAGAAGTTACTAATTTTTGTTAATGGAAAACAAAATGGATAATCAAATTCGATTACGTGCTCTTGAGCAAACTGACCTTCGTTTTATTCATCAATTAAATAACAATCGTTCTATTATGTCTTATTGGTTTGAAGAACCTTATGAGTCTTATTATGAGCTAGAAGATTTGTTCCGTAAGCACATTCATGATAATACCGAGCGGCGATTTATTGCTGAGAATGAAGGACAACAATCTATTGGGCTTGTAGAGTTAGTTGAAATAAATTCAATTCATCGTAATGCCGAGTTTCAAATTATTATTGCACCAGATTTTCAAGGCTATGGTTATGCAAGGAGTTTAATTCACAAAGCACTTAATTATGCATTTACTATTTTAAACCTTCATAAAGTGTATTTACATGTAGCAGTAGATAACGAGAAAGCTATTTATTTATATGAAACATGTGGTTTTATGGAAGAAGGACACTTGGTGAAAGAGATCTTTGTAAATGGAGATTATAGCGATGTTAAACGTATGTATATTATTCAAAATACATATCTTGAAAAGATAAATAACAAAATCAATAAATAAAAAAATCTGAGAACTGATTACCGTTGTATGGTAATCGGTTCTTATTCCAATACCAGCAAGTTCATATACTAACCATGCTGAAAGATAGAGTGAATATTGTCTTTTTGTTGGTATTGATTGTTATGTTGGATTGTCCATTTGATTATATTTTCGATTGATTGTGGGCGCTGAAAGTAATACCCCTGAAGGTAATCACACTTCATTCCTTTAAGAATGGCCACTGAATCTGAATTTTCAACTCTCTCAGCAACGATAGTATGGCCCAGTCCATGAGCTAAAGCGATGGCTGAGCGAACAATAGCTTGGTCTAATTTATTATTAGCTAACTCGATAATGAAAGAGCGGTCTATCTTAATTTGATGTATAGGAAATTCTCGTAATAATGAAAGAGAAGAAAACCCAGTACCAAAGTCATCTAAGCTAATAGAGAACCCTAAAGATTGCAGTTGGCTCACATTTTCTTTTGCAGCAGACAAATCTGTAAGCATTGCACTTTCAGTTACTTCTAAGACTAATTGGTGTGCTTGAATACGTCCACTGTCTAGTAAATGAGTAAGATGGAGAATTAAATCATTTTCCAATAAATCTTTGGCAGATAAATTGATATGAATACAAGCATCAATATTGTGATGGTTAAATACTTTTAAGTCCTCTGATGCTTGAATCAACATCCCAATGAGTCAATTGTTTAATTATATTTGATTGTTCAGCTATAGGAATAAATAGGTCGGGTGGAATAAAAGAACCATCCTTTTGAGGCCAACGAATTAAAGCTTCATAACCGTGAGTTAATGAGCTTTTCGTATTGATAAGAGGCTGATAAAAAAGGCGAAACTCTTTATTACTTAGTGCTGGTTTTAAGTAATTACTAATCGTTAGCTTTTGTTTCACATCATTATCCATCATTGGGTGATAAAGCATGAAACTTTGTCCCATCTTTTTTGCTTTATACATAGCTATATCTGAATGTTGAAGTAATTTATCTGCACTTTGTGAATCTGTTGGAAAGATACTTATTCCGGCAGACATTGAGCTCATTATCCAATGACCATGAATATTAAAAGGTTTATCTAAAGTGGATTCTACCTTGTCTATTATTTTTCGGATATCTGAATTTGAATGTTGCGGGCACAAAACAACAAATTCATCACTGCCCATACGTGATAGAAAATAATGTTCAGTTAAAATGTCTTTAAATCGTTGGCTTAATTGAACTAGCAATTCATCACCGCAGTAGTGACCCATTGCATCATTGATTTGTTTAAAGTTATGAAGATCAAAGGTAATGACAGAGAAAGGTTGGTTGAGACTGATTTTTTGGTTTAATTGCTCTAAACAATAGACTCTATTAGGAAGTAGAGTTAAGGAGTCATGCAAGGCATTATAACGTTCAGTTGTTGCTATTTGATGTAATTGTCGGATGGACTGTAAGCTGTAATTGATGACAACAACAACAAAAATACTGCCACTACATAAAATCCCTGAAATACCTAGGTTAACGCTAGATAAACTTTGCTGAAAGATTAAGTAAAATAGGAAAACCGAGTAAGCAAAAATAAAAAATCCAATTAACCCTAGTAATACCTTCCATCCTTTATTTTTAGTTCTGGTACAAATCTGAGATGCAGGAAGACAACTGTAGCATAGAAAAAGGATGCCAAAAGAAACTAAAATTATAGGAAGTATATTCAAAATTAATACTCAATGGTGCGTAGTTAACAAATATTTTACAGTACTACTTGCTGTATGCAAGGATATTTGCCGTCCTATCCTGTTTTAAATTAGTTTGGCTAGATTGCTTTCATGTATATTTGAGTGTTTACGCACAAAAATTCAATGTAAATCCCATTTATTAGTACGAAGTATTGTTAAGTTTATTGCTAGTTGTTATGATTATGTTTTCTATTTATAACATTTGGTATTAAAATGTTTTCGTTAACAATCAAGCAAAAAATCATAGCCCTAACTTTTATGAGTTTTATTGGATTTGCTAGTATCTTATATATAGCAGGTAGTGCTTTAGCGATGAACTCACATCAGGTGGCTAATATACAAGCAATTTATTATCCTGTTATGAACTCTGCGGCTATTAACGAAGTACAATTAGACCAGTTATCTGAGCGATTTAATCTAGCCGTGACCATTGGCGATGAAGAGCTTCTTGAGATGAATAGACAAACATTTGAATCTATTCTCAATACATTCAAATATCAGGTTGACCTTCAACCTTCTTTGTCTAATGAAATACAGCATTCTAATAGATTAACTTCTCAATACTTTGAGCTAGCATATAGGATAGCGCTTGGTATGATAGAGGAGGAGTTGTCTTTAAAAGAAGCGTCAGCACTTGCCTCTGAAAGTAATCAATTATTGGATGAATTAAAGCAATCTTTAAAATCATTCAGTGACCAACGCCAAATGGAGTTTGAAATTTCAGTAACTCAAATGGCAGAAGAAAATAAGCAAGCCCATAATTTAATGAGAGCGGCTGGAGCGTTAGCTTTGTTTATTATCGTTATTGCAGGCTTTAAGATTGGCCGAGATATTAAAATAAGCTTGAATCGCATCACGTTTAAGATGAAAGACATTGCAGAAGGTGAGGGTGATTTAACAGGGCGAATTACTCATAAAACAAAAGATGAGTTGTTTGATCTGGTGTATTGGTTCAATACGTTTGTTGAAAAATTGCAAAGTAATGTGAGTCAAACAAAAACCAACATTAGTCAACTAAGCAATGTATCAGGCACCTTGGTTACAGCCAGTGAAACCACTAAAGAATTGTCTAATAAACAGTATCAAGCCATTGAGGATGTAACTTTATCGCTTAAAGAATTATTTACCAGTGTGAAAGAGATCTCACATAACGCTTCAGACGCGTCTAGTGCGGCAAATAGCGCAAACAAAGAAGCGAAAAAAGGCGAAGCCCAAGTTCAAAACACCATTCAATCGGTACATGACTTAACTGAAGAAGTTCACAATGCGTCAGAAGTTATTAAGCAACTTAATATCTATACACATGATGCGAGCTCAATTCTAGACTCAATCAGTAGTATCGCTGAACAAACCAACTTATTAGCGTTGAACGCGGCGATTGAATCTGCTCGTGCAGGTGAACAAGGACGCGGTTTTGCGGTTGTTGCGGATGAAGTAAGAACACTGGCGTCACGCACGCAATCATCAACACAAGAGATCCAAAGGGTATTAGAACAGCTTCAAACTCAAGCGACGAAAGCGGTAAGTATTATTTCGAACAGTGGTGAAAAAGCCGAGTTGTGTGTTCAACAATCTAAAATTGCGGAATTGTCACTACAAAGCATCACAAGTGAAGTAAATCAAATTACTCAGCGCAACGAGATGATTGCGACAGCGACAGAAGAGCAAGAGTTAACCTCGCACCAAATTCAAGGCTATGTTGCTGAGATCCGTAATATGGCGGAAGGCACGGCAACCAATGTCAGTAATGTTGATTCTGTGTCACATGATATCGAGTCCATTACCTCAAGTTTAACGGAGTTGACGAACCAGTTTAAGGTGAGTTAATACGTATAAAAACATAACAATAAGAAATACCATAATTATAATTTAGGGATAGAAAGTAATGAAGAAAACACTTTTAGCAGCTGCGTTAATGGGAATTATGGGAAGTGCATCTGCGGCAGACTCTGACCGTATCACGGACCTAGAAAAACAAGTTAAACGCTTGAAAAATGAATCAAGCTGGGCGGATAACGTTAAAATCAGCGGCTTTGGTTCTGTCGGTGTCGGTAAAGCGAATAATGGTGCAGGTTATGCACATTATACTGATGAGCGTTATGATACGAATATTGATTCAATTTTAGGTCTTCAATTTGAATTTAAAGTGAATGATCAGGCAAAAGTGGTTACGCAAATCAGCGCATCAGGTCGTTACGATTGGGAAGTTGATGTTGATTCAGCTTACATCAGTTATGATTTTGATGGTTTCACAGCGCGTGCGGGTAAAATGAAAGCGCCTCTATTCATGTTCTCTGATTATGTTGATGTAGGTTATGCTTACCCGATGATCCGCCCATCACAAGAGATGTATGAGAATATTATTCTGTCATCATACACGGGTGCAGATATGCTGATCCCTTTTGATATTGGTGAAAGCACACTGTTACTGCAACCTTTTGGTGGTAATAGTGAAATTAAAGGTCGTGATTCTTCTTTTGGTCACACCAAACTTGATATGTTCTTTGGTTTAACAGCGCACTTATACTATGACGATTGGACGTTCCGTACTTCTTATATAACGGCACAAACTGCAGTTCAATTTGATACTAGTAATACAGGTAATCCCGTAGCACAAACGATAGATGACGAAACCGCGAGCTTTATTGCGTTGGGTCTTCAATATGATGATGGTGACCTGATGTTATTAGCAGAGGCGACGCAAACGACGGTCTCTGGTGACTTTACGGATGTGCTTGCTGCCTATGCATTAACAGGATACCGCTTTGGTTCAGTAATGCCGTATGTAATGGTGAGTCATAACCAAACAACCGATAATAATAAACGTGAAGGGAACCCTCAACTGTCTTGGTTAGATTATGAATCTATGGCTTATTCGGTAGGTACGCGTTGGGATTTTGCTCAAAATGTCGCACTTAAGCTAGATGTTACCTACGCTGATTTTGGTGACACCCATGGTGGTAAGTTCTCATATAACATGGATGCTGCTATGCAACCAATTGAAAACGATACGTTTGTCTACTCAGCAACCGTTGACTTTGTATTCTAAGGAGTAGGAATATGAAAAATTTATTAGCGTTATGTTTTGGTGCTTTATTTTCATTGAATGTATCAGCAGGTCTGGTTGTGATTGGTAATCCATCGGGTGTTGATGCGTTATCGAAAAAAGACGTTAAAAAGCTGTTTCTCGGTAAAAAAACACGTTTAAGCAATGGTAACAGTGCTCAAATTGTTGAACTAGAAGATGGTGATGATAACCGTGTTGCTTTTCATGACTTAGCAACCGGTCGCAGTGAGTCTCAATTGCAATCTGCTTGGTCACGTTTGGTGTTTACTGGTAAAGCAGAAGCGCCAGTTCAAGTTGATAGCTTTGACAGCATGGTATCTGAAGTAGCAAGTAACTCAGATGCGATTGGTTATACTGAAGAAGCTAATGTAACGTCTGCAGTAAAAGTGCTTTATAAGTTTTAATCGATTTATCTTATCTAGGGTAAGTGGATTATAAAAAATAAAGGGAGCTGATGATCAGCTCCCTTTTTTAGCCATAAAACGTTGTTATATTTTTAATCTTCTAATCTTATCTCTTAAGCAACAACGGCTTCTATCTCTTCTTCTTGTGTTTTTACCACTTCCATACGCTCGCCGTAGATTGAACGTAACTGAGCCACTACATCTCCACGAGTTACGATACCCACAAATTTATTGTCTTCAATTACCGGTAAGATGCGTGGTTTAGCTATACGCATATCACGAGCGCGATCATTGACAGATAATGTGCTGTAGCTAGTTGCATAACCCATGTCTGTTGTTGGGTATAATGTTGGTTTATCAATCGCATAGAACTCAGCCAATTGAAGTAGGGTATCTTTTGGTGAAATACTCGTAATGTCCGCTTTCATTAAGTCAGCAACAGTGCGGCCTTTTTCTGGTAAGTAATCCTCACACCATAATTCAACTAATACATCGTGTTCAGAGAAGAAACCGACGACTTCATTGTGGCTGTTGATAACAATAGCACCAGAAAGATGACGTTCTAATAAGTTATCTAGTGCAACTTCAACAGGCATTTCAGGGCGAAGTACGTAAGCGTTAATATCCATAAATTGATTTACTGTTTTATTCGCGTTCATTTCAGTTATTTCCTTTGTGTCTGAATCGGTAAAAAGAGGGGTAATTTGTGATGTTGGTACTGCATTTAGTTGAGGGCGAGAGAAGATAGTCCAGTAACCTAAACCAACCAGTCCTGCACCGCCGACGATATTCCCAAGAGTGACAGGGATAAGGTTGGCAGTAATAAAGTTAATGATATTTAGATCAGCGTATTGTTCTGGTGATGCGCCAACGGCAAGCCAGAATTCAGGCGGTGCAAGTTGTTGAATGGCAATACCTAATGGAACCATGAACATATTGGCAACACAGTGTTCAAAACCACTGCTAACAAACATAGCAACAGGCAGAATAACCATGATTGCTTTGGTTAACATATTGGTAGAACAGAAGGTTAGCCAAACTGCTAAACACACCAATAAGTTACATAAAATACCTAAAGCAAATGCTTCTAATGGTTGATGATGCAGTTTATGTTGTGCGATATTGAGTGCATTGAGTCCCCATTGACCGCCATCGTTTTGGTACATGCCGGCAGAAACAACTAAGGCTAGTAATAATGTCGCACCGATAAAGTTACCGATATAAACTTTGCCCCATATGCCTAACATTTTTCCAAAACTGATTTGCTTATTTGCAACAGCAATAGCGGAAAGTACAGAACTCGTGAAAAGCTCACCGCCACCAATTACAACCAGTATCAACCCTAAGCTAAATGCTAAGCCTCCAGCAAAGCGACTAATTCCCCAGCCTGTTTGTGCATTCCCAGTAGTTACAGTGATATAGAAAATGAAAGCGATCCCGATGAATACACCAGCCATAACAGCTAAGCCAATCACCATACTTGTTGGCTTCTTTGATTTAGCTAAAGCGTAATAAGCCGCTTGATCCATCATTTCGCTGGGATTAAATTGTCCACTTGTATTTGGACTGAGATTAGCGCTCATTTGTCCTCCTTAAGTTATTAGTGATAAATAAACAATTATTAAACTCAAGCGTAGTGTTCATTCCTGTTCTGCTTGAGCCCATTTAGATTATGGATAAATTAACCTAAGGTAAAATTGATTGTTTTTAAGTTCTATATCAGTTTTATTGATGCGTTTTAAATGGTATGATTCGTTGAAAATAAATTCTTATAAAAGAGATAGTTATGCGATATTCATTAAAGCAGTTGGCAGTTTTTGATGCGGTAGCAACGACAGGAAGCGTCAGTCAGGCGGCTGAGTTATTATCGTTAACTCAATCAGCAACCAGTATGTCCTTATCGCAATTAGAAAAAATGTTAGGGCGGTCGTTATTTGAACGTAATGGTAAGCGAATGGCGTTAACCCATTGGGGCGTATGGCTTCGCCCTAAAGCGAAAAAACTAATTCATGATGCACAACAGATAGAATTGGGCTTTTATGATCAGCATTTAATCAGTGGTGAATTGTCACTTGGTGCAAGTCAAACTGCAGCAGAACATTTGGTTCCAAACCTTATCAGTAATATTGATAATGATTTTCCAGAAATTCGAATATCTTTAGGGGTTAAGAATACCTCAGGGATCATTAATGGCGTGTTAGATTACAAATATGAACTCGGTATTATTGAGGGTCGGTGTGATGATAACCGAATTCATCAAGAAGTGCTTTGTAAAGACCATTTGATTATTGTAGCTGCGGCACACCACCCTTTTGCAAAGCATGAAACTGTCAGTTTAGCTCAGCTAGAGCAAGCTAAATGGGTACTACGTGAACATGGAGCAGGAACAAGAACCATTTTTGATAGTGCGATACATGACAAAATCCCGGATTTAGATGTATGGCGTGAGTATGAACATGTTCCTGTACTGAGAACGTTAGTCGCGAATGGTCAATATTTAAGCTGTTTACCGTATTTAGATGTCGTTAAGTATATTGAGCGAGGTGAATTGGTTGCCTTAAATGTTCCTGAATTAAATATGGAACGTACACTCTCGTTTATTTGGCGTGCCAGTATGGATCAAAATCCAATAAGTAGTTGTATTCGACGAGAAGGAATTAGAATGATAAAGAACCATAATGTTATTCGTTAAACATTCTTTATAAAAATCGGCTTCTTAGTTTCTTGGTTATTTGCTATTCTCGTGAACAGACAATCATGACTTATATTATTTAGGGATAAAAAGAGATGCCAGCCTTATCAGTTTTATTGATGGATAGCTTCAATTACTTCAAAACGCATTTTATTGCTTTCTGTATACTTGTTTTGCCATTTGCATTAATTACTAATGGAATAGCATTAAGTTTTAATGAAGAGGATGGCTCAGGTAAGTTTTTTATTTACATGTTGTTTATTCTAACTATCTATCCATTCTATAAAGGGGCAATTCTGTACTATATCGCTTATTCATTTGATGGTCGCCATGTCCCATTTAGCCAGTTATATCAAATACCAGCCAAAACATGGTTTTCATTTGTACTCATGAACATTATTCTAGGTTTAGCTGTACTTACCGGCTTTATTGCACTGATTTTACCTGGTTTATATTTAATGGCGCGCTTTTCATTTACTGAGATTTATTGTGTTCTTTATAAAGAAAGCAGTACGGATGCAATTAAATTAGGATGGAATGATACCAAAGATAATTACTGGCTTCTGTTTAAAGGCCTAGTCATTATCTTTGGTTTGACTACAGGATTGGTTTGGGTATCTGAATATGCCTTAGGTCTTTTAGGATTGAGCTCTCCAGTGTTGTCTTTTATTTTTTCTATTTTAGAAGTCATACTTTCTATGATGAATACCATTTTTATTTTTAGAGTATTTACTATTAATACTACGCGATTAGAAGAAATTCAGCAGATTAGTTGAATTAATTCTAATCACATCGAGTGTTAAATAGATAAGACTTCGCTCTTAAATTAAGCAGATTATAATATTTTAAAAGCAGCTATTCTTCTTGGGTAGCTGTTTTTTTATACGATATTAATGAGATGATGCTTACAAAAATTTAATGTCTTGTTTGTTATTAAGCTTTAATTGTTAAAATTTGTGCCATAATGTAAGAATCTTTTGCTAAATATGGACGGTAGCTATGAAGTTTCGACATAAGGTTATTGCTGCATTTTCTGTGGTCATGACATGTACTCTGGGAATGCTAAGTATGCTTCAATATCTGAATATGAAGCAAGAAGTTGAACAGCAGGTTAATTCAAGTATTTTAGAAGTTGTCGATGGTGTACGTAGCACCGTGAGTGCCGAGTTGGCAGGAAAGGTGATGTTGGCAGATTATGTTACTGGCTTAATTGACACTAATGATAGTTCGGAAGAAATTACCTCAATACTGAGTCAACCCGAACTGAAACAGCTGTTTCTTTTAGTTGGTATAGGGTTTGAAGATGGGAGTTTTTTAGGTAATGATCCTTCTTGGAGACCAACAGATTATGATCCAAGGGCAAGAGGTTGGTATATAGACTCAAAGCAATTAAGAAAAACATTTATTACAGCCCCTTATGAAGATGCCGCAACAAAAGATATCCTCATATCTATTGCTACCACAGTCGAAGAAAACGGCCAATTTAAAGGATCTTTATTTTTTGATTTAAGTTTAGGTGTATTAGCTGATTTAGTTAATCAAGTTGAGTTGTTTGATGCTGGCTACCTTTTTATTGTTGATCAAGATGGTACTGTAATTGCGCATCCAGAGAGCAAATATAATGGCAAATCGTATAATGAATTTCTGCCTAATGTACAGTTGCAATCAGGCACACAAACAATAGAAATGAATGATTCACCATATAATGTAACCTTTACAGCAATTGATGGCCAAACATGGTCTATCGGAGTTGTATTAAACGAAGAGAAAATTTTTGAGAGTGTTGTTGAGTTAAGAGATTCTTCATTATTATATTCAGCGTTAGCCGTCATTATAGCGATCATATTAATGCTGATTTTTATATCGAAATTGATACAACCGGTGCAAGTTCTTAATGAGGCTATTGATAATGTTGCTTCAGGAGAAGCGGATTTAACTCAACGTTTAGATACAAATATTGATGCTGAATTTGCTCCTTTAGCTCGTGGTTTTAATCAATTTATCGAGAACTTACAGAACCAAGTAACTGAAACTAAAAACCTAAGTCAGCAGTTAATTCAGGGAACACATCAAATATCATCAGGAGCACAAGAGTCTGCTAATGCAATGAATACGCAAATGATGGAGTTAGAGCAATTAGCAACAGCAATGAATGAAATGGCAGCGACGTCAGTTGATGTTGCAGGTAACGTCCAAAGTGCGGCTGAATATGCTAAACAAGCGGATGATGCAACTGAAAATGGAATGAATGTCGTACGTGAAACAACAGATGAAATTGGTGAATTATCTAGTAATATTGATCAGGCTGTGCATGAAGTTGAATCATTAGAGAAAGCTACGGATGGAATAGGGACTATTTTACGTGTTATTAATGATATAGCTGAACAAACGAACTTATTAGCATTAAATGCTGCGATCGAATCAGCACGAGCTGGTGAAGCAGGACGTGGGTTTGCGGTTGTTGCTGATGAAGTAAGAACATTAGCGCAGCGAACTCAGCAATCAACGACAGAAATAGCAAGTATGATTGAGCAGTTACAATCTGGAGCCTCGCGTGTATCTAGCTCAATGTCAAGTAGCCAGCAACGTGCAGAATCAACGGTAGCAAAAGCACAGCAAACGGCAGAAGCTCTATCTCAGATTAGAGAAACGATACAGCAAATTAATGATATGAATATTCATATAGCTTCCGCAGCAGAAGAGCAAAGTCATGTAGCGGAAGAGATAAATGGTCAAACGGTAAATATTAAAGACTTATCAATATTGGTTCATAAGGCTGCGCAGGGGGTAGGGGTAGCAATTAATGAGCAAGTCAGTTTAGTTGAAAGCCAAGAAAGGATAATGAACAAATTTACGGTGTAAGTGCTTAATTAATTTATTAAATTAAGTAAAGCTTCCCTAAATAAATAGAATAAAAGCAGCCACTAATTACCAAAGAGTGGCTGTTTTTTATTATAAATGAGATCGTGATTACAAAACGATTAATGTTATCTTTATTATTAAATTGTAGATGTTATTTTTTTGTGTCTAAGTAAAGGGTTCTTATGACAAATGGAGAGTGTCTATGAAGTTTCGACACAAAATAATTACAGTATTTTCAATCATTTTGCTATGTACATTATCAATATTGAGTATTGTTCAATACTTAACCATGAAAAAAGAAGTGGAGCAACAAGTTGAGTTAAGCATTTTAGAGATAGTCGATGGAGTCAGAAATACCGTGACAGCAGAGCTGTCAGGTAAAATTAAATTGGCAGAGTATGCAACTGCAATGATTTCAGAAGATCCCACACCAAGCTCAATTAAAATGGTATTGAAGCAGCAACAAATAAAAGACTCCTTTATTCTTGCCGGTATTGGTTTTGAAGATGGACGTGATTTTATCAGTAATGATCCTTCTTGGAACCCTGTAGGTTACGATCCAAGAACGCGTAGTTGGTATAAAGCGGCTAAGCAAGAAAGAAAAACTATTATTACAGCTCCTTATGAAGATGCAGCAACTAAACAGATATTGATCTCTATTGGTACAGAGGTTAAAGAAAATGGTCGTTTCAACGGAGCTATATTTTTTGATTTAAGTCTTGGAGGCCTTGCGGATTTGGTAAACCAAGTCGAACTGTTTGGTGCTGGTTATCTATTTATTGTGGATCAAGATGGAACGGTTATTGCTCACCCAAATAGTGATTATAACGGTAAGTCATTTAATGAATTTTTGCCTCAGGTTAATCAAAACTCAAGTATGCAAACCATTGATTTAGATGGTTCACCACACACAGTTAACTTTACAGATATACAAGGTCAAACTTGGTCTGTTGGTGTGGTATTAGATCAAAATAAAGTGTTTGAGCAGATTAATGAACTGCGTACGAGCTCAATCTTCTATTCAATAATTGCCATTGTTATTGCGATTATTATCATGTCAGTAGTTCTTTCTCGCTTAATAAAGCCAGTACAAACTCTTAATGAGGCGATTAATAATGTTGCTTCAGGTGAAGCCGATTTAACTCAGCGTTTAGATACTAAAATAGACCCAGAGTTTGCGCCATTAGCGCGTGGTTTTAACCAATTTATTGAAAACTTGCAAAATCAAGTTACTGAGACAAAAGCATTAAGTCATCAATTATTAAGTGGCACACAAGATATCTCATCTGGTGCGCAAAGCTCAGTAAATGCGATGAATACACAAATGATGGAACTTGAACAGTTAGCGACGGCAATGAATCAAATGGCTGCGACTTCTGTCGATGTTGCTAATAACGTTCAACAAGCGGCGGAGTTTGCAAAGCAAGCTGATAATGCAACTGAAAATGGTATGACAGTAGTTACTCAATCGACGAGTGAGATCACTGAGCTTTCGAATGATATAGATAAAGCTGTTACTGAAGTTGAATCGCTAGAGAAAGCAACGGATGGAATAGGAACCATACTGCGTGTAATTAATGATATTGCAGAGCAAACCAACTTATTGGCGTTGAATGCTGCGATAGAGTCAGCACGAGCAGGAGAAGCTGGCCGAGGCTTTGCTGTTGTTGCTGATGAAGTAAGAACATTAGCGCAACGTACTCAGCAATCAACCACTGAAATCGCAACCATGATTGAACAACTGCAATCAGGCGCGTCGAGAGTCTCATCTGCCATGTCAAGCAGTCAACAACGTGCTGAATCAACGGTGACTAAAGCACAGCAAACGGCCGATGCGCTGGCTCAAATTCGTGAGACAATACAGCAAATTAATGATATGAATATCCACATAGCTTCCGCAGCGGAAGAGCAAAGCCATGTAGCTGAAGAGATAAATGGTAAGACGGTAAATATTAAAGATTTATCGACACAAGTTCATGAAATGGCACATGGGGCTGGTGTGGCGATTAATCAACAAGTAGAGTTAGTTGAAAGCCAAGAAAGAATCATGAATAAGTTTACAGTGTAATTACTACTTTCAGTATCAATATAACTGATACCGTATTTAGAATAAAATAGACATAATAAAAAGCTCAGGTATGACCCTGAGCTTTTTTATGACTGTCGTATGGTGTAAGGACTCACACGCTTATTTGTATTGGTATAACCAAATATATTATTGATTTATTACGTTATCTCTTTCCCAATAAGCAAAAAGACGAGACAAGCCAAAGCATAGGATAAAATAGCAAAGTGCCACAACAATCCAGATCTCAAATATCATACCACTTGAGTTTGCAATCTCAGTACCGACAAAGGTGAGCTCTTGTATAGAGATAAGTGAAATAATGGAAGAGTCTTTAACTAAAGAAATACACTGCCCAGCTAAAGAAGGGATAATCACTTTAAATACCTGAGGGGCAATAATATAGCGATAGCGATCCCAGGTTGATAATCCTAAGCTTCTTGCTGCTTCATGTTGCCCTTGAGGAATTGCATCTAAACCAGAACGAACAACTTCACCAATATAGGCCGCTGAAATCATACCGATACAAAGTACCCCCGCAATTAAGTTTTCCCATAAATTAGCAGAACCAAATAAAAAAGACTGTACGGCATTAATGTCGCCATTGTGCTCTCGAAGTAGTGACTCAAGACCGAATAGGGGAACGAGTTGATTCGCAATGAAAAAGTAGAAGATAAAAATAAACACTAACGGCGGAATATTGCGAATAAGTTGAATATAGCTATTTGATATCGCTCGAATAACAGCCAGTGGTGAGCGGCGCCCCAAGCCAAGTAGAACACCAAACACGAGAGCAAAGAGCATTCCCCAAAATGTTAATCGTAATGTTGAAAATACCCCATCAAAAAAATACGGCAATGAACCATCTGATTTACGAGTGAATAATAACTCAAGAGCACGAGACCACTGCCAATGATAAGCAAGGCTACCGCTCTCTTTTACCCATAACCAAAGAACAAAACTGGCAATAATAGCCAGTAATGTCCAATCTAATCGATTTAATTTTAAAGAAACGCTTTGCTGCATAGTGCTTAGTTCGCTGTTTGTGATTGCCAATCTAGGCTAGTAAACCAATAATCATAACGCTCTTTTAGCCAGCCATCTTCAGTACGAGCTTTTATCCACTCATCAAAGTAGGCTTTTTTATCTTCTTCACCAAGACGTACTGCAAAGGCTTCGTTGCCTTGAGATAGGCGTTCTTCAAACGGTAAATATAAGATATCAGAGTATTTGATGCTGTCGAATTCAGGTTTTGGTGTAGAAGCCGCAACCGCGTGAGCATTACCGTTTAATACTTCTTGGAATGCCTGTGCATCATCATCAAACTGAAGCACTTTAGCTTTTGGAAAATGCGCTTTAATTGCAGCAACAGTTACTGAACCACGACGAGCGGCAAATTTTACACGGCGAGAGTTAAATTGTTCGCGAGTAAAACCTTCCGTCATCTTCTTATTGGCGGCAACTTGAACGCCAGAATGAGAATAAGGAATAGTGAATAGAACACTTTTAGATCGTTCATCAGTAATTGTTAAGCCACCGATGATTACATCAAATTTACCAGAGATAAGAGATGGAATAATGCCATCCCAAGCCGTTGGAATAAATTCAATGTTTAAACCAGAATCTTTGGCTAAACGCTTAGCGACATCAACTTCAAAACCAATAAGATCACCTTGTTTATTTCTCATTGCCCAAGGAACAAAAGTGCTTAAACCGACTTTAAGTGTGCCTCGATCTTTAATTTTATCCACATTTGGTGTGCTATCTGATGAGGGTGCTGAAAATACCGAGCTACTAAACAGTAAGCTCAGGCTAAGAAATGACAGTAGTAATTGCTTCATGCGTATGTTTCTCCCTTAATGTGCATTATGCATTCTATGCTCTAACCAAGCGGATAGCCCAGAAAGTGTTAACGTGATAATTAAATAAATGGCAGCGACGCTGAACCAAATCTCAAATGGCATCGCCGTCTCTGAGACAATATTTCGGCCTTCAGTCGTTAAATCAAAAATGGCCATCACACTGACTATAGAAGAGTTTTTAACTAAAGAGACTAATTCATTAGTTAAAGAAGGCAGTGTATTTCTGATCACTTGCGGTAAGACGACATAGCGATAACTATTGAATGGCGATAAGCCTAAGGTTTTACACGCTTCTAACTGGCCTTTGGGTAAATTGACTAGACCAGAGCGTAAGATCTCAGCGGTATACGCCCCTTGAAATAAGGCGAGTGCAAGAATTGCCGTAGTCGTTCTCTCTAATCCTAAAAAAGGACCAAATACAAAATACAATAAGTAGATTTGCACTAATAGTGGGGTGTTTCTTATTACTTCAATATAAAAAGTAGCAATACTTCGCCCGACAATAGAATCAGACAGACGTAGCAGCGCAGTAATCAGTGCAATAAAGAGTGTAGCAATAGCACTCATGGCCGAAATGTTTAGCGTAACGAATAATCCCTCGATAAGTTCGGCAGGGAACCATTCACCATCCTCATAGAAAAACAGATAATCAGGCACGCGATCCCATTGCCATTGGTAGTTCATGGCTTGTGCGCCACTGTCTAATATCCAATACAAGGCTAAACCTAATAAAGATATTTGTAAGAGGGCAGAAAAAACAGGGGATAAAATGGCGGTTAAACGACGCATAATATTAATAGCTTAAAATCTGATTTAAGAAATGTTGAGTACGTTGATGTTGTGGATTATCAAAAAATGCGAGAGGCTCTGCGATCTCCACAATTTCCCCCTCATCCATAAAGACCACTCTATCGGCCACTTTTTTTGCAAACCCCATTTCATGAGTTACACATACCATCGTCATGCCGTCTTTAGCAAGATCCGACATTACATCTAATACTTCACTGATCATTTCAGGATCAAGAGCAGACGTGGGTTCATCGAACAATAAAACTTGAGGTTCCATACAGAGTGAACGAGCAATAGCGACACGTTGCTGTTGCCCACCAGAGAGTTGAGAGGGGTACTTATTTACTTGTTCTGCTATGTTGACTCGTTGTAAATAAGTTAGCGCTCGTTGTGTAGCTTCTTGTTTTGACAGTTTTAAAGTTTTGATTGGTGCAAGGGTTAGGTTTTCTAATACCGTTAAGTGCGGAAATAAATTGAAATGTTGGAAAACCATTCCCACTTGGCCCTTCATCAATTGTTTAGAAGAGAGAGGCTGATTAAAGAGAGTCAGAGTACCATTTTGAATTGATTCTAGCGCATTAATGCACCGGATTAAGGTAGATTTACCAGAACCTGATGGGCCACAAATCACGACTTTTTCACCTTCGTGAATCGTGAGGTTGATGTTTTTTAATGCGTGAAATTGACCGTAGTATTTATCAACAGTTTCAAAGCTAATGATATTGGGTCTCTTTGTATTATTATTAGTCACAATTCATCCTAGCACTTAGTTACTAAACTTACTGTAACATATTCATAAAGCTAGAAAAGTGATAATTCAGTAGTTGATTTATTTTTAACCAAAATTAGTGCTTATGTGTGCTTAAGGTCAAATATAGGGTGAGATAGAATTTATATTAAATTAACCATTGCACAACATCACAAGACACGTTACGTTAACAGTATGGAGAATAAAAATGCAGAATATAGAGTATAAGCTGCATAAATAAATGGAAGCATAGCAATGTATCAAACTGATGATGTAAGAATTAACAAAGTAAAAGAACTATTACCGCCAGTGGCTGTTTTAGAAAAATTCCCAGCGACTGAGGTTGCGGCAAAAACCGTATTTGAATCTCGTCAAGCTATCCACAATATTTTACAAGGTGACGATGATCGTCTTCTTGTTATTATTGGACCATGTTCAATTCATGATACTAAAGCTGCGTTAGAGTACGGTGCTAAACTTAATACATTACGTGATGAATTAGGCGATCGTCTTGAAGTTGTTATGCGTGTGTACTTTGAAAAACCACGTACTACCGTTGGTTGGAAAGGCTTAATTAATGACCCGTATATGGATGACTCATTTAAGTTAAATGATGGTCTTCGTATTGGTCGTAAACTGCTTCTTGATCTTACTGACATGGGGCTACCGACGGCGGGTGAATTTTTAGATATGATCACTCCGCAATACATGGGTGATTTAATCAGTTGGGGTGCGATTGGTGCACGTACAACCGAATCACAAGTCCACCGTGAATTGTCTTCAGGCCTGTCTTGTCCTGTAGGATTTAAGAACGGCACCGATGGCAACATTAAGATCGCAACCGATGCGATTCGTTCAGCAGGTTCATCTCATCACTTTTTATCTGTGACTAAATATGGTCACTCTGCGATCATTGAGACAGCCGGCAACCCTGATTGTCATATCATTCTTCGTGGTGGTAAAGAGCCAAACTACAGCGCTGAGCACGTTAAGCCAGTGAAAGAGCAGCTTGCCGCTTCTGGATTACCAGAAAAAGTAATGATCGATTTTAGCCACGCAAACAGCTCAAAAGACTTTAAACGTCAGATGGTAGTTTCTGATGACGTGTGTGGTCAAATTGCAGGTGGTGAAGACGCGGTGTTTGGTGTGATGATTGAAAGTCACCTAGTCGAAGGTCGTCAAGATCTTGTGAATGGCAAAGTGGAAACTTATGGTCAGTCTATCACGGACGCTTGTATTGGTTGGGATGATACTGAAATCGTACTTCGTCAATTGGCAGATGCAGTGAGCGCTCGTCGTAACCGATAATTAAATATGAACATATAGTCCATATAAGTTAGTTAATAGCCAATACTTTCACGAGTATTGGTTTTTTTTGCACATTTTTGGTATGGCATTCCTTAAGTGATGTGCTAGAATGTTTATATAATTGTTAATAAACTTGGTAATCGTATATGAAATGGCTCATCAATTTAAGTATCCGGAAAAAATTATTAATCAGCTTGTTATTAGCAGCTACGATACCAGTAGCTATTGTGACCACTTTTATTGTTAATACATTAAATACGCAGGCGTTAGCTGAGTTTGTTGATACAAGTACCCGTGAAATGCGTCAAGTCGATAATGCAATGGGGCTTTATTTTGATGCCTTAGAAGATAACGTAAGAATGATGGCGACTTTGCCCTCTGTACATAATGCTAATGAAATAATTACGTCTTATGTTAATAGCCCTGCCAAACGAATGTCACCACAAGAAAATAACACGATTGAAAAAGAAATTTTTGACGATTTTGATCGCATTGGTCAATCTCATTCTAATTATTCCTATGTTTATATGGGGACGATTGAAGGTGGTTATATTCAATGGCCTGCTGGTTCAAACCCTGCGAATTATGACCCTCGTCAGCGACCTTGGTTTCAAAAAGCACAGTCTTCAAAAGGCCAAGTGCAGCTAACAGATGCTTATTATTGGGCTGCAGATGATGCTGTAATTATTAGTACAGTGTTGTCAACAAGCTCAACATTGGGTCGCGATAGTACTGTTGTTGCTGCTGATGTGTCTTTAAAAGGATTAACTAATCTAGTAAAAGACATTAAATTGGGTGAGTCTGGTTATCTCATGTTAGTTGAAGATACTGGAAACATATTAGTTGATTCAAAATACCCAGATAATAATTTTAAAAAGATTAATACATTAAATTCATCTTATCAAAAATTGGCGGCGACTCAATCTGGTTTAGTTGAAATAGAAATTGATGGTCAAGAATTTGAAGCTAATGTGTATGTTTCTGATAGGTTAGGTTGGAAATTTATTGGCTTAATTAGTAAAATTGAAGTAATGAGCCAAACTCAAAGTGTTATTACTACGATTTTGCTTATTGTTAGTGCGTTAATTGTATTTTTGATCTTTGGTGCAATGCATTTTGCAAATGTGATTAGTAAACCTTTAGTTAATGTTGCTGATAGTTTAAATGAGATTGCAACTGGTGAAGGGGATCTGACTAAAACACTCCATGTTCGCTCTCAAGATGAAACAGGTAAATTATCACAATACTTTAATGAATTTTTAAGTTCAATCCGTACATTAGTAGTTCAAATATCAGACGCTGGTAAGGAAATGCAAGTTTCTTCTGAGCGAGCAATCTCAGTTTCTCAAGATATGTCAGATGTAGCCGAGAGACAAAACCAAGCAGTTGAAATGGTATCGACAGCATTTAATGAAATGGTGGCTACCGCGAATGAAGTTTCTCATTCTTGTAGTGTGGCAGCAACCTCTGCTGAAGATGGCCAAAACCTAGTAACAGAAGGTCAAGAACGAATTAATAATGCAGTACAAAGTGTCGTTCGCTTATCTGATATTATGCAAGATTCAGCAAAATCTATTGTTGAATTAGAGCAAGATAGTCAAGGTATTACCGACATCTTAAATGCGATCCGTGGTATTGCTGAACAAACTAATTTACTGGCATTAAATGCAGCAATTGAAGCAGCACGAGCAGGTGAGCAAGGTCGAGGCTTTGCTGTTGTGGCGGATGAAGTTCGAGCATTAGCAAAACGTACATCTGATTCTACAGAAGAGATTAATGAGTTATTGCAACGTTTAGTTCAACGAACTCAAGGTGTCTCAGAGAAGATGAGTGACAGTTTACATGCTTCACAACAAACGGTTGAAATTACTGAAGCGGTGAGTGAAAATTTTGTAGGAATTTCTCGTGCTGTAACTAATATTCATGACATGAACACTCAGATAGCAACTGCGGCAGAAGAGCAACATCAGGTTGCAGAAGATATTAATCGTCATATTCAGCAAATTCATAATGATGCGGCTATGGTCGATGATGTGTCGCAACGAGCGAAAGAGAATTCCATAAAAATGGGTACTGTTGCCGGTGAGCTATCTTTATTAGTTTCTCAATTCAGAACTTAAAAACTAACTGTTAATAGTTAATAGTTAAAAAGGGCGATAAGATTATCGCCCTTTTATTTTAATTCTGTCCCTTAGCCATAGTAACTACTCGTTTTAAAGTCCAGCGAAGCAGCAAAGGAATACTATCAGGGCCCTGCTCTTCACTATATTGAACAATCGCTAATGCGACATCAGGTTTGGCGTATTTCTTAAGTGTTTTTATTATGATCTTTTTAGGAGGTACAGGTTGGTCTACTGCAATATTTGACAGTTCTCTAAAGAGAGCTTCAAACCCATGATGGTATAAATAATGCTCAATATCTTTATGAGGCAATTCGGTTAAACGATGACGATGGTGTTCATTATCTAGTTGAGATTTAACAGCAAAAGCATATTTTTTACCTGCAGGATCACCATCAGTGACAACATGCCATTCAATGTGAAAAGCTTTAGCTATTTTAATCAAAGACTTTAAACCAGATTGAGCAAATTCAATAATTTGGATCCCTTCCGCTGCTAGGTTATAGCCTAAAATCCGTGCCATTTCATTAAATAGCCAGACTTCTGTTTCCCCTTCAACTAATAACCAACAACGCGCAAATAAAGCGTTTGAGCGTTGAAATCGAATATGAAAGGTAATGCGACGTAAATCATCTTGGGATAAACAGGTCGGAGAAATAGAGTAGCTAGATGTTGAGCCTGATTCTCTGACTAATCGACGAATGGAGCACAAAGGAACTGCACTTAGTAATTCACTGCTATTTGTAGTTAAAATTTTTTGCATTGGAATATGATTAAGTAATGTCCACGCTTGAATTAACTGAGTTGGGTGCAATCTACCTTCGGGATCTTCAATGATCATCAAAGGCCTAGCTGATTGTTTAAGGGTGTTTGGACCTTTAGCTTTTAAATAGGTATTTAGTAAACCAAGCAGTAGTAGTTTTGCTTGTTTATTTTTACTTATAAATTGAGTTAAAGAGACGCCTTCATTCTTCTGCCCAAAAAAGAGATCATCATGGATTTTATGTGGCGTATCGCGTTTGTGGTGCTTAAAAGAGAAGTAGTGTTCGATTAGTGATTGCATTGAACGCAGTGCACTTTTTATCTCACCACTATTTACCTGACCAGGAGCGGTAATAAGACGGCGGCATGTATTATTTATCCGTCGTTCAATTCTGTCATTAGAGAGAGTTGAGGGAGGGTCTTGTTGGCTTACCCTGCGTGAATCGCGGATCCGAATAACAGGGTGTAAACGGATTAGTTCTGTAACTAATTTCTCTATTTTATGATAGCGAAGTACGTTTCCGTTATGATCAAGAAAGGAGTGTGATGACGTAATTTTACCTTCATTGTTAGTTGCACTGATCCGATAATAAATACGCTGAGTATGATCACAAGGATTGGATTGCCATAAACTTGATAATTTTCTATAGCGGCCAGCTTTGTGTTCTTTTTTTTCTGTAGTTTGCCAAGTAATAATGATTTGAATATGTTGATCTTGAGCGTAAGAAATGGAATGGTCTTGATGAAAATCTTTTAATGTAAATTGATGAAGCTTTCCGGATACAGGTAATGCAATTGAAATAGCATCAAGAAGAGACGATTTACCCCAAGTGTTTTCACCAATTAACGTGGTTAATTGCTCAAAAGAAAGGGATAAGCGTTTGATGCCTCGAAAACCAGAAACTTCAATTCGTTCTAAGAGCATAAGTGCTTCCTCATCAGATACTTGTATAAATAACTATATAGTAACTGAGTCAAGTAAAGCATTAGAGGTGTCACAATTATAGATTATATTGACATTAATATAGGCTGGCTTTCATTAAGAAGCGCTGTAAAATTCTTCTCTGTTAATGGCTTAGACATAAAGTATCCTTGCCCGTAAGTACAACCTCTTTGCTGCAAGTAGTTCCATTGGCACTCTTCTTCAATTCCTTCAGCGGTAATACTGAAGTGAAATTGCTCACCAATATTAATAATAAGATCAACAAAAGAACTGTCTTGCTTAAGTAGCAGCATAGTATGTTCTCGGTCAATTTTTACTTTATCAATATTTAGTCTAACCAATTGGTTGAGTGAGGTAAATCCTGTTCCAAAATCATCTAAAGCAATGGATAAACCTAAAGAACGTAGTTCATTCACAATAGATTGACTCTCTTTATTAATTTCAATAAAGGCTGTTTCAGTAAACTCGATCTCAATATTCATTGGTGATATATCATACTTATCTAAAATAGAGATAAGGTTTTTAGGGTAATGAATATTACCTAGCTCAGATGCAGAGGCATTAATACAGAACTTTATTTCACGCATTAATTTTGTTGGCAATTGTGAGATATAGTGACAAACCAGATCTGCTACAATTAAGTCAATATCAAAAATAAGCCCTAACTTCTCAGCTATTGGGATAAACTCATCTGGACCAATAAAACCAAGAGAGGGGTGAGTCCAACGTATAAGAGCTTCGCATCCAGCGATTTCTTTTGTATCAATATGATAGAAAGGTTGGTAGTTAATCGTGAAATCTTTGCGATTAATCGCAGGGATCAATGATTTACGAATGTCAGATTGACGCTTAAACTGTCTATTTAAGTCTGTATCAAAAAAAACATATTTTTGAGGAGAGTTTAATGCTTTCTCTTTGGCATACTCAATACGCTCAAAAACATGAATGGGATCTTCAAAAGCAAAACCTAATGCAATACTAGTATAAGCATTCGCCTGGATCTTTAACTTTGATACCATATGAGACGAGTTTAATACGGATATTAATTTTTTACTAAATGCTTTCGCTCGCTCGCCACAAGGATCATGTAAATAGAGAATACCAAATACGTTATTACCGATACGGTAGACAGAAATATCTGGGTTCTCTATCTGAGCGGTTAACGTATGGCTAATAGAAATTAAAAACTCATCACCAATGTTATAACCATATGTTTGGTTAACTACACGCAAGTTGCTGATCTCGATAAAAATAGAAGCCAACTCTTGTGCTGGTTCTTGAAGTGCTTGATGTAAATGTTTAGTAAATGCAGATTTATTTTTTAAAGAGGTTAGATGATCATAGTAAGCGATCTCACTTAAGCTCTGCTTCGCTTCTGCTAAAGATTTAATTGTTGAAGCGTAGCTGTTATGCAGATCACTTATCTCACCACAGCTAGTTATGCAATTAAACTCAAGCATATCACCTGATTCACTTTTCTTTATTTTATGCTGTAGTTGATTAATTGGCTTAATAATCAATCTTGAAACAAGATAATATGCAAAAATGATGATAAAAAAACAAGAGAAAAGGATAGTAAAACTAGTTAATAGTTTTATCTCATCTAAATGGCCATAAAATCTATTTTTTTTGATAAAACTGTGCAATAAAAAATTGGTTGAAAGCGTATAATGCGAGGCAAGATACTCAATATTATCTATCGTAAATTCAGTTTTATTGAATATGTCTTTATCCAAGTTGAGTTGACTTAAAGATAAGCTCTGATAGATAGGATGTAAATTTTGGTTTGTTATCATAAATGACATATCATGCAGTTCTGATATCTTGTTTAAACGCGCATAGATGTTATGGAATGAAAAGCGAAAGATAACCCAAGAGGATAACTTATTGGTTAAATAGTCGGTATTAGGAAGTTTTTGAGCAAAGACCATTTGATATTGCTGGCTAACCTCACTCCAATAAAATTTCATCGAATAAGTGGAGTTAGAAGGGATGCTCTCTAAAAAGCTATTTACATAGTCGTTGGATAGATAGTCATTACTAAACTGCGTAAACTTGGTCTCAACATGAAGTCGTGGCGAGCTTAGTTGGATCTCTAAGATTTGATCGTCAAGCATGACGATATTTTTCAATAAACTAACAGTTTGCTGATGAGAAGCTGGAGTGCTAAATTCATTAGTTAGTGTTTGCCGTACATCAGAATGAGTAACTAACATTTTTATTTTAGACTTAATATCTTGTTTCATCTCATTAAGTTCTGACTTAATAAGTTCTTGTATTAAGTGTGTTTTTTCTTGATGTGCTCGTTCTGCCTGTTGATGAATAGTCGTGATTGAGAGAAAGGCAACTAAAGCGAGGGGAGCGAATACAGTCGGTAATAAAAAGACTAATAACTTTGTATTAATGCTTTTACTTATAGAATGTATTTTAGAAGGTAGTTTCATAACTTAGCCTTAAGTAACTCTCTCATAACGTTTTCTATTCTGTAATATTATGAAGTCAAATACAAGATGTTATTTTGTAAGTGTGAACTTGAGTAAATTGCTCTAGTAAGGAAAAAAATGATAGTTGAGAAGAGCAATACATTAAGAGTAATGCATATTAATGATACGCACTCTTACTTTGATGAATCAGTTATAGCACTAAAGCATACTTCAGTAGGAAAATACTACCTTAAATGTGGTGGTTTTTCACGCGTTTTTCATCAAGCTACCTTATTAAAAAATGAAGCAAAAGAGCAAGGTTGTGAAACTTTATTTTTTCATGCAGGTGATTGCTTTCAAGGAACGCTGTATTTTTCTTTATATAAAGGAAAAGCCAATGCAGATTTATTGAACCAGTTGGCATTAGATGGGATGGTGCTAGGTAATCATGAGTTCGATTTAGGTAATGAATTGGTCTGTGAATTTATTGAAAATACGCATTTTCCTATCTTAATGGGAAACTGGGATCTCAGCCAGGAAGACCCAAGTAAAGGGCATAACTTAAAGCACCAACCAAGAATTTTAGATTATGATCGTGATAGGAATATTGCTAATTATATGCTGAAACAGGTTGGTAATATAGATATCGCTATTTTTGGTTTAACAACAGATAAAATGGAGATATTAGCGAGTCCAGATTTAGATACACCATTTTTAAAAGCAATTGAAACAGCAAAAAGCACGATTGATTATCTAACTAATAAAAAAGGGATCTCTAATGTAATTATTATTAGTCATCTTGGCTATGAGGTTGATAAACAGTTAGCAGAAGCCATATCAGGTGTTGATTTAATTATTGGTGGTCATAGTCATGTCCTACAAGGTGATTTCACTGAGATAGGCCTAGAGTCTAGAGAAGCGTATGGTGAGAAAATTAATGGAACGTATATCGTTCAGTCAGGTTGTCATGCATTGGCGCTAGGTTACTGCGATTTAGAGTACGCTAACGATGGCCGTCTTATTCGTTTTAATGGACGTAATTTATTACTTACGGATGATATTGCTTATCAAGATAAGGCTTGTATTCATACAATTGAAGAGCATAGTTTATCTGATATCGTCATGCAGTTAAGATCTTTTGAAGGTGTAGTTTTCTGTCGAAAAGATCCTAAGATTGAAGCGTTACTTATCGACAAGTACCGACAAGAAGTGGAGGAGCTATCGCAGCAGGTGATTGGGCATTGTTTAGTTGATTTATCCCACCGTAGGATCCCTGATGAAAAAGGGCAGAGTGATATTGCTCCCTGGGTTGTTGAATCCTTTTATTCTAAAGCGCATCAAATTGATCATAGAGTTCAATTTGCAATGCATAATGCTGGGGGGGTTCGTTCTGGATTAAACCAAGGCGAAATTACCTATGCAGACATTGCCGGAAGTGTCTTGCCTTTTTCTATTCCTATTGTCATATACAGTATTAAAGGCAAATACCTTAAAGCGGCAATAGAAGGTGCGATTGATAATGCGACGAGTAATGGTGTAATTGGTAGTGGCTCAGGAAGTTTTCCATATGTATCACAATTACGCTATTGCTACGAAGCAAGTAAACCTAGTGGCCAACGTCTGACTGAATTTAGTATTTATAGCCATATTGTTGGTTGGAAAAATATACAAGATGAGCAGATTTACTTTGGTACATCAACAGCTTACACCATAAAAGGCAAGGAGGGCTATGCTCCATTATTAAATCGAGAAACAGCTATTATAAACACTCCATTTTCTATGGCTGATTGTTTTATTGATTACTTGCAACACTATCCTAATTTAACTATGCCTACTTCATACTTGAACCAATATCTTAAAAATACCAAGGTAGTTATTTAGTGGCATAGAGTTTGCTTTGATTTATATGAGATGAGTCATACAGTTAAGTTTATAGGTGTATTATGGATAGCGATTGGTCTGATAAATTATTAGCAGTGAGTTGGGTATTTGCTTGGGCAGTGATTGCTTACTTTGTCCCATTTGCGAGTTAAGATTAGCCCTACTAATTTGTGGTGTTGAGATAATTAGATAAGGCCCTCTTTTAACATAGAAAGGGGGCCTTATGTATTAATTGAAAAAATAAATAGTCATGCTGAAACGTTAAATTTGTGTTAAATTGATTATTTATTCAAATAATCAATCAATTGTGATTTTATATTCAATATTTGTGCTTGTAGTTTTATGTAACACATACATTATAAAAACTAATATTACTTCCGAGAAAAAGTCATTTTTTGTACAGAAAAATTAGTTATATTATTTCTGCATCAAAACGAAATGACATATTAAGTGAGGCAATCATGGCACAAGCAGCAATGAACATTAATTCTATCGCTACTTCTTCTTTGGAAAAGAAGGCCTATTCAGTAACAATCAAAGGATTGGTTGCTCATTTAGTTGATGTTTTATTTGGCAAAGGCCAGGTAACATCAACTCATTACACTTCAGAACTATCTGACCACTTAAGAAAAGATCTTGGTTTGTATAACTAATAACTTGAATTAAGTAATGAAAGCCAGCCTTAGTGCTGGTTTTTTTGTATGGGTCATAAATGTAGCAAATATTGCAATTATGTAAGAAAAATGTCTTATTGAGCTAAATTTGAAAGTATAAGACCTTTATTGGTAATTTATAAATAATGAGCGTGGTAAATTGAACCCATATTAATTCGGGGGGAATAGTTATGATAATGGAACTTAAATATCAAGTTATGGGCTTTGGGCCTTGGACAACAGCAACAGTATCTCGAGATATTGCAATGCGTTTAGCGACAGAATATGCAGAGCTTGGTTGGCCAGTAGAAGTGAACGGTTCTCAATATAAAAAAGAATTAGCAGCTTAATAAAATTAAATACGAAATATAAGAAAGCCATTAAAATTTAATGGCTTTTTTGCGTATGTGAATATCGTAATTAGGTGATCTAAGCATGGATCTAATTAAGATGATATTTTAATAAACACAGACTTTATTCTTTCCAGAACGCTTTGCTTGATAAAGTGCTTTATCTGCTCGTAAAAAAGTGGCTTTATAATCTTCTTGCTTCTTATGTACAGTGAGGCCAATGCTAACGGTAATTGTTCTTTCATCTAAGGTATCTTTCCAATCAAAGTTAGCGATAGCTAATCGACATTTTTCTGCTGTTGTTTTTCCTACTTGTATATCATCTGAAGGAATAATAAGTATAAACTCTTCACCACCATAGCGAACGATATAATCTTTAGAAGATCTACTTTGTTGTAGTATCTTTCCTATTAGCTTTAGAACTACATCACCTGTTAAGTGAGAATATTCATCATTAATCGACTTAAAATCATCAATATCAATGACTAAAAGTTGGTAGTTATTAACTGATGGTACGATTTCTTTTAAAAATGTTGATTCAAACCAACGACGATTATAAAGCTGCGTTAAACTGTCATGAAAGACATCTTGTTGTAATTTAGCCACTGTGTCTTTTTGCTGATCTGATACTTCTTTTAGTTTTAGATTTTCTGATTCAGAAATATTCAATCGTAGTTGCAGCTCTAAACGCGTTAAACGTCTTAAAAAATTTCCTCCAAGATCATTAATAGGGAAGTTTTTAATAATATTTACGGTTAGTTTCTGGGCTTCTTTTTCACACTCAAGTGCACCTGAAAAGTTTTTAAAGCAGGCTAGGGCATCACTTTTAACTTCTAATAGTTGGCGTATATAATAACCTTGAGAATACTTTTTAGTTCGCTTTAGTTGATGAGATATAAGTACGTCAGCGATCTCTCCACGTTGTAGCTTAATTAGGCAGTAAGAAGCTTCTATTGCAAATAACTTGTTTAGCCAAGGGAATGAGTGTTGATCAGGGTTTTCTTTACGATAGATAACCAGTTGCTCAAGCGCTGCTTGAGGTTTATTTTGTAAACGCAATAACTTTGCAGAATACAGCATGACTTGAAAAGACAGTTGAGGGTCGTCTGAAACGTATTTTAACTCCTTACATTCTTCTAATAAGTCTTTTGCTTTAGATAATCGATTTAGCTCTAGTAGACAAGCAATAGTGTATAAACGATAACGTAGAGCTAGATTATTACTTTGAATTGTTGAGCTCAATGACTCGAGTTTTTGATAATAACGAAGTGCTTTTAGGTGGTCACCATAAATAGAGCAAAGGTTGCCAACTCCCAAAATAGCTTGCACATAAAACTCACAGTCGCCATGTTCAACGGCTAAGGTAAATAGAGAGTGTAAATGCTCTAGTGCTTTGGTGTAATTACCAGTATCGGTATAGCGATAGCTTAATGCCGAATAAATATTAAGTATAATATCAACATCTTTGGGCAGTGATAATAATAATAATGCTTGTTGTAAATATTGAATGCTTTTTTCTGTTTGATTAAATTCAACTGTGTATTCAGAGCACATCAATAATGCATAAGCTTTTTCAGCATCATTTTCTGTTAGATGTTCTGCAACTATTAGCCAAAAATCTAAACATTGTTGAGAGTTTAGCTTCATTAAATCTATATCATATTTGGCGATTTTATTTAATAGGCTATTCATATAATGTCTCGATGAGTAAATTGAATGGAGAGTCATGTAAAAACTCATTAAGACTCATGAAGCTAACTGACGGTCTTGTTGATGTGAATGAATAGCGATGCCAGGGATAAGTCGAGAACAATGCCGTTAAGGAATTGACTATTTTTAAGGTTTCAACTTTAGATTCTTGTACTAGTAAGGTAATAGTATTTTTATTTAGCTGTGTTACTTGATCACCATCTTTACAGTATTGGTGAATCAATACCATCAGAGTATTTAACTTTTCAATAGATTCTTCATTGATAACCACTATTTGATATTTTTGCTCTATTGTTGATAAAGATAGTGCTTCAACATTTTGAAACCACTTATCATTTCTAACTAAATAGCTTAATGACGATATACTATGGTTATCTATTTGTATTTTAATTCGTTGGATAAGTTTTTTTGCTCTGATTTCAAGCTGCTCTTTAGATGCACTTATTTTGTCTTTATTTAGGCTGCTAGATTGCTCTTGCAATAGCATAATTTGATATTGACGGTATCTTTTATAAGCATATAGAGCATGTTCATAATCTTGTGTGCATTCAGCAATACGAGATTGTTCTAAACAAATTTGAGATCTTAGCTCACCTTTATCAAATTGTTGTGCGATTACTTCAGCTTGAGTGAGTAACTCATAAGCATCTGAATAATTTGATTGAGCTGTAGCTATTCGGGCTAGGCTTATAGAGGAGTGAGCATTCATCCAAACAAGATTATTTTGCTTTGCCAGTTGACTAGCAAAGCTACAGCATTTATAGGCAGCATTAAGGTTGTTAAGTCCTAAAAGTGCTAAACCTTTAAAGTCATAAACTTCTGCTTGCCAAGTTAAATTGGTATTATGGGTTAATAGCTTTTCAGCTTTATCTAGGATAGGTAGCATGGCTTGATAATTTTCTAGCAAATAATTATCCCATGCCTGTAAGATATAAGCTTTTGCTTCTAAATTCGGGATCCGATAAAGAATCGCTCTTTTGGCTGCAATATGGTGAGTCGAATTTGCTTCATGAAGGTTGTTGGTCATGCGCCAAATATTTCCAAGGCCAATCAAAGACTCAACTTCGATTTTATTATTATCAAGTAATAGGGATTGTTCGAGTGCTTGAATCCAATATTGTTGTGCAGAAAAAAGCTTTGCTTGTCCCCAGGAATGCAGGGCTAAAGCGTGCAAAATACTGGGAAGCAGTTCATCATCCTCAAGATCCTGATAGCTGCTTAATATATCTTTAGCAACTTTAAGGCCAGCTTGATATTCCATTAAGTGCCAATGAGTTTGAGTAATAATTAACTTTGAGTATGCTATGCCGTATTTGAAGTGTATTTTTTCAGACAATAGTAAGGTTTGTTTCGCTTTTTTCTTAACCTCTTCACTATTATTTTCAACAAATTTCTCTAATGTTTTCAGGTCAGAAATGATTTTATTTTTAGATTTATCCACAGATATCCTTCCTTAATGCATTAAATCAATATAATCTGAATGCAATATAAGTGTCACTAACAATTTTGTAGATATGCGATCAACTTAAATGAAAGGAAGTGAAATTCGTAGTTTAGGTAGGTATAACTTGTTGATTAATTATTATTTTCAGCAAGATTGAGCAGGGCCATTGCACAACTTACACTGGTCGCAAGAACATCGATAACACCTGTACGTAAAGCTCCCATAATTGATAGGGCTTTTCGGCTTTCGCTTGCCATTGCGATGACATTGGATATTTGACGTAAATCTTCCATTTCTAAGCCAATAACACGACCACGCATTAAGGTATCAGCATTAGTACCATCTAATTTAAAGAAGTCGAAACCACCGATATCCCCAACAATACCATCGTTCAATCGAGCTTCAACAAACTCTTTAGGAGTAAAGAAACCTAATTTTACCATATGGCTATTTTCATCCATATCACCAATACCCACTAATGCAAATTCAGCTTTACGTGCTTGGTTTAATGTTTCTTTTATCGTCGTGTGCTCCATAAATGCAGAGCGAAGGTTAGGATCATTTACATAGGCAGGTGCATATAATGTCTCACTATTACCGCCGTACTTTTTAGCAAGTCGACGACAAATATGGTCAGCATTGATTATATCACCACTGCGATGTGTGCCTCCAATTGCAGAGACGAATCGAGCGTTACGGTGAGATACTATGCCAGCATGATCAGCAATAGCAGCGACATTTTGACCTTGACCTACTGCTACAACCATATCATCTTGTAAGTTATTATTAAGATAAGAACTAACTAATGCTGCGACTTGTTTTCGTTGCTCATCAGTATTAGGTTGATCGAGTGAGATCAAAGCACGTTTTAAGTTAAACGTTTCAACTAATTTTTGTTCAAGCTGGGCACTATAAACAGGGTGAAATTTTACTGTAATTTCAACAATACCTTCTTCTCGTGCTTTTCTTAGCATTCGACCTACTTTGGCACGAGATAAACCAAATTTTTTTGAGATTTCTTCTTGAGTTGCCCCTTCTTGGTAATAAAGAATAGCAATTTCAGTAAGCATATCTGTGTTTTCAGTTTGATCTTGAGAAGGGAGTTGAGTCATAGTTAGTCCTAACTTAATAATTCAGCAAGAGTTATTGGTTTTGATATTAATCCTAACTTTTGCGCTGGTGTTGTGCCAAGTTTATCCTGATGGCAGAGATTATGCCATGCTCTGAATATATCGAGTAGTGGAAGTAAACTGGCTGGGCGAAGTTTTCGTCTTGGCTCGTCAACTAAACTAGTAAATTGCGTATAAAAGCGATTTTGATATTCTTGGGCTTTAGTCGCTGAGGCGCGTTTCAACCAATATATTTCATTTTTCTCAGCATCATTAAGATGACAGATCCCTTTATGCAGTCCATTTACTTCAGTAAAAGCCCAGCGATCACGCCACCAACCCACTAAATGAATGTCTATTTTTTCACCGCTTTGTTCGGTTGGAAACATAGGATCTTGAGTTACGTATAATAAGTCAATGCTGTTATCTTTAATGCGCTGTAAGAAAACCGACATTGCAGCAGAGCGCAACATTGGTTCTTGAGGCATATAAATTTCAATAGAATCACAATGTGAAAACGCTTGTTGTATTTCTAAAAAATGTGCATATGAAGTATAAGGAGGTCGGATCAATGCCCCTTTTGATGGATAATTTAGAGTGACATAATTGCCTAGTGGATCTTCAACATTTGCTCGTGCCAAAATCTCTTGATATTTATTATCCACTCGCTTGAAAATAGATTGTTCAGTTTCTACAGGCTGTGAATTTGCCTCACTAATAAATGAATTAGATAGAAACTGTGCATTATCATAGAAGGGGTCATGATCTAGTTGTATACCTGGGGTATCACATTCCGAATAATTAATATGTTGAGCAATCACATAGCCAGAGTTCATTTCTGCTGTGGTATACCAGAAAACCCCATTATTACTGAGTGGCTGTAATGAGGTTGCATTGGAAGCAAGTTGAATTTCTGTTCTATCGTGTTGAAGTCGAGTATCAAATAATGACATATGACGACGGCAACGATTTGCGATTTGATTAATATGATCGTAAAAGGTTTTAGGATTTATATGTAGACGACGGCAAATTTCACGTACCGAGTATCCGGTAAATAAAAAACCTAAAATCTTTTGCTGAATAAGACTTTTTTGGTTTTCACCAGACCATTTATCGACAAAAGTTGATGCACAAGCTTTGCAACGATAACGCTGACGATCACCACTGTAACCGAAGGCATGATAAAGCTCTCGATGTGTTAAGACATCTAGGCCAAAATGGTCACAAGTTGAATTATTACAAGAAGGTAATGAGTGTGATTGAACCGTACGCTGACGAGAAAGTTCATTTAACACTTCACTATTGTTGATTAAGGGAGGAAAAGCACCACATTTCCGGCAAACTAATGCAGGTCGCTTAGGGTTAGTGCGTTGAACTAAATAATGTTGTTCATCGCTATTACCAAAATTGTCACACGCCAATGTTTTACAAAAATTGAGTTGTAACCCTTTAGCAGCCAACGGCAGTTTTTCAGTCGGCACTTAACACCCCTTATAGATTTGAATCGCCAGTAATAAATACTGGCGTAAACTTAATTACAGTTTAATTGCTGTCTCTAGAGCAACAGTCATCATTTCATTGAATGATTTTTGACGATCTTCAGAGCTTAATTTCTCGCCACGTTTAATGTGGTCAGAAACAGTTAGAATAGTTAGAGCTTTTGCGCCTAAATCAGCAGCAACACCATAGATACCTGCAGCTTCCATATCAACGCCAAGGATGCCTAATTTTTCCATTTTATCGAAAAGGTCAGCTTCTGGAGAGTAGAAAAGGTCAGCTGAGAATACGTTACCCACTTTTACAGGTACGTTTAATTCACGAGCTTGGCTTACTGCTGTTTCTAGTAGGCCAAAATCAGCAATCGCAGCGAAATCATGGTTATTAAAACGGATACGGTTAACTTTAGAGTCAGTAGATGCACCCATGCCAATAACAACGTCCATTAGCTTAACGTCATCATGTACAGCACCACAGCTACCTACACGGATAACATTTTTAACGCCGTATTCAGCAATTAGTTCATGAACATAGATACAACAAGATGGGATACCCATACCGTGACCCATAACTGAAACTTTTTTACCTTTGTAAGTACCGGTGTAACCAAACATGTTACGAACATCACATACTTGTTTTACGTCTTCTAAGAAGTTTTCTGCGATGAATTTAGCGCGTAATGGGTCGCCTGGCATTAGAACTGTTTCTGCGAAATCACCAGCTTGTGCATTAATGTGTGGGGTAGCCATAATAAGGTCTCCGGTATAAACAAATTAAAATATAAATTCAGTATAACTAAATGTGTTGAACGTTCTTGTTCGATATGTAGCTATTCTAAGCTTATATTTTAAGGAGTCATGAGATTTATGTCACATTTTACCGCAGATTGTTGATTATTTTTATTATTGATAACTAATATTGTTGAAACTGAATGAGCAATCGCAACCTTTAGGTGACTTCGTTTAAAAACAGGGCAAAATAGAGGCAAGAAAAATAAAAAAAGCACCACACAAGAAGTATGGTGCCTTTAATAGGGTTTATTTATTGAATTTTTAGTTAATCGGTAATTGTTCTACTTTCAATGTTTGGGTTGGGAATGCAATCTCAGCATCGTGTTGAGTAATAATATTCCCAATTTTTATCAATACATCTTGTTTTACATGATGGTATTCAATCCAATTGACTGTTTTAGTGAATGTATAAACTAATAAATCCAGTGATGAGGGGCCAAAACCATTAAAATTGACAATTAAAGTTTGATTAGAATCAATATCATTATGGGCAATTAACATCGCTTTGACGTCATCTACAATAAGCTCAATGCTATGAATATCTTTATAGCGTATACCAATATCTTCTTTAATGCGGCGATTTAGCATTCTTGAGGGATTTTCAACCACAATACTACTAAATACGGAATTCGGTACATAAAGAGGTCGCTTATCAAAAGTGCGAATGATGGTCATTCTCCAGCCAATAGATTCGACTGTTCCTTCTAAAGAGCGATCAGGAGAGCGTATCCAATCGCCGACTTTAAATGGGCGGTCAAAATAGATCATCATACCGCCGAAGAAATTGGACAATAAATCTTTAGCCGCCAGACCAACGACTAAGCCACCAACACCACCAAAAGTGAGCAATCCTGATAAACTTAATCCCATTCCTTGCATTAAAGAGAGGATACCTAGTGAGATAAAGATTAACCGGATAACTTTTCCTACCGCAAGGATAGTGGTTTCATCATATTTCGGATTGAGAAGTACTTGTTTCTCAACCAAAGTAGTTAAGCGTAACGCCGACCAAATAAAGCTCCAGACAAGAATAAATATCTGTAGGGTTATTATCCATGACGTACTTAAGTGAGTATGATTCGAGAGAATGATCTTTAAAGAGGTGCTGGCAGGCCATAACCAAATGACTAATGTGATAGGAGATGAGATTGCAGAAATAACGGCATCATCCCACGGTAATTTTGTTTTAGCTGCGATACGATGAAGACGAGTTACAATAAGTCGCCATGACAGCCAAAGAAAAGCACTAAATAAAGAGAGCACGATGACATTTTGTGCCCAATCGTGCTCTTTAAATTCCAATATTGAATTCCATATATCTAGGAAGAATGTCATTGAAAGGTCTCTAATTTCTAAAAAAGATAGCTTACCACTTCATTTGCCCAAAGGTAGTATATAAATAATGATATGACTGCAAAAATGCCCCATGCAATGATGACATGTTTCATTATTGGTGTTGTTCCCGTCAATTTAGCAACACCGGTTAACATCGGTGATAGTAAATTAATTCCTTTAAAACGGTAAAATAATACTGCTGCAATATGCAGTCCAATAAAGGCAAGAAGAACATTAAAGCTTTGATGATGTATGCTTGTTAATAGGCTGCTGGTTTCATAGCTTACTAAAGAGGCTAGTGGCCCTTCAGAGAGGATATCATCATTACTGAATAGCCCAGTGAGTAACTGAAATGTGAGTAAGGAAAATAATCCTAGCACCATATACCCACCAGCAGGGTTATGCCCGATGGAGTGTGAGACCTTACTATTTCTTATTGCGATTAAGTAATTGAACGCTTTTTTAGGTGTCGTTACAAAGTGAGAGAATTTAGCAGTCTCACTGCCGATGAAGCCCCATACAATTCGCGTTATTAAAAAGGCCATTAGAAGATAAGCAAATGAGAAATGCCATTCCATTAAGCCTTCTTCAGCGGTATACCAAAGAGAGCCAAGTAAGATCACTTGGCTCCAATGATAAACCCGGATAAAACTGTCCCAGATTTTCATTATTATCCTTTTAATTATTTAGCTTTGTAATCAGTATGGCAAGCTTTACAATTTTTCACTGTTTTTCCAAATGCTTTACGAATTGCGGCTTTATCACCTGTCTCAGAAACACTAGCTAAGTTAGCCGTGTCTTTTTGAAATTGAACAAAGTTTGCTTCAAAATCAGAAAAGTTTTTCCACACTTCAGGTAATGCGTTAGTTTTTCCTTTATCAGAACCTTCAACGGCAAATGCGTCTAATGGCATTAATGAGAGTTGAGATAGTTGCTCAGCACGCTTAGAAAATGTAGCCTCATTCCACTCTGTTTTTCCTTTTATCATTTCACCCATTTCACTGACATTTCCAGCGATCATAGTGAAAGCAGCTTGACGATATTTAATGGCTTTATTGGCTTCATTAAAAGTGTGCGCTAAAACTGATGTTGAAGCGAGAAGTGTTGAAGCGATAACCAGTGATTGAATTGCTTTCATATTGAGACTTCCTTGAATTGTAGTTATTTTCAATTGTAATTATTTTAGATAAGTATTATATGAAATGTTTAAGAAAAGAGGTAGTCAGCCGGAGCAATATTTACACATAATTTACATTTCAAAGAGGGGTGTTATAAAAAGCAGAGGGATTTGATTGCTGCATCTATGAGTAAATTGCGTATAATAGACAAGTTATTTTTCAAGTAGGTTTGTCAGTTTTTATGCGAATTTTAAATATTACAACGCATCCGGATCTAGAGCATCTAGATAATCAAAATATCCTTCAACGTAATGCAACCCGTGCAATTATCTTAAAAGGAGAGGATATCCTTCTCTTATATACAGAGCGTTACCATGATTATTCTTTACCAGGTGGTGGTATTGATGATGGTGAAGATGTAATTGCAGGTTTAGTTCGAGAGATTGAAGAAGAGACGGGCGCTAAAAATATTTCAAATATTGAGCCATTTGGCATCTATGAAGAGTTTCGCCCTTGGTACAAGCATGAATGTAATGTATTGCACATGATTTCGTATTGTTATACCTGTGATGCAGATAAAGAGCTTGGTGATACTAATTATGAAAGCTATGAGATCCGTAATGGTATGAAGCCAGTCTGGATAAATATCCATGAAGCAATAGCGCACAATGAAGATATTATTACTCATAGTGAGAAAAAAGGCATGAGTATAGAGCGTGAAACTTTCTTATTGCATTTGATCGTTAAAGAGCGGTTACATGTTCAATAAAGAGCAAATACTTAAGCTGACTCAGATGAAAATGCCATTTGGTAAATATGCTGGACGTGTTTTGATTGACCTTCCTGAAGAATATCTTTTATGGTTTGAACGTAAAGATGGTTTTCCAAAAGGAGAGTTGGGGGAGTTGATGGCATTATGTTTAGCAATGAAGATTGAAGGCTTAGACGAAGTAATTCGACCTTTAAAATATAAAATCTAGCTCAGCTAAACGGAGCTGTTATTTATTATACCAATACCAATGATTATCTAATTAATGGTATTGGTAATGCTTATCTATTTTAGTAGGAGGGCCTACTTCTACTTAAATTGAGACTCACCGACTTTTGCTCGTTTAAAATCATCGGTTAAATCTTCAGATGCTTCATTACGTAGATAGCTGAGTGCAGCACAGAAACTTTCTGATTCATAATAAATCTCACGAGAGCGATCAATGTGGCGTTCAGCAGTTCTACGAACTTGAGGTGTATTTTGAGAATTACTGTATCGTACTTGATTATCAAAGACTTCTTTGACGTACTTCTCTTTACAGATATCTTCATTTTCTGGTGTCGCAACGATATCAGCGACAGCATTTGATGAGATAAGTGCCACTAATAAGGCGTAAAAGTGTTTTTTTATCATCATGTTATAAACCTTATTTATTATGTAAGAACTTCATTTTACGTTTAGCGTATATTGAGTGCAATAGCTATTACCGTTAATTTGAATTTTTATAACAAATTGCTTGTAAATTATATATAGAATGCTATTCTATGTTTCGTAATGGTTCTCAGCTGCATGGATGCGCTAATTTAGAATTTTTTAATGCGGGCATTGATAGCCCGCTTTTTTTGAATCTACTTTTATCCTCTTGATTTTCCAGTTTTATTCCTAGATTTGATTATATCAATGCAACTAGTTATATGATCTATTTAACTAACCATAATGTATAGAGACTTATTGGAATTGATATTAGGTATTCAGCGATGTTATTCAATTTATACAAAAATGGGATGCTAATTTAGCATCCCATTTTTGTTTAATGTGTTATTTCACTAGTTACTTATTTCACTAGTTACTTATTTAACTAGCCATTCAATTGCTTCACCTGCTCGAATTGGAACTACAAAGTCGTTACCAAATGTCATCGTTTCAGGCGCGATCCACGCTTCTTTTACTAACGTGATTGTATCAGTGTTACGAGGAAGATTATAAAAATCTGGACCATTAAAGCTTGCAAATGCTTCTAGGTTTTCTAACTTGCCTTCATTCTCAAACACTTCTGCATACAACTCGATAGAAGCGTGCGCAGTGTAAGAACCAGCACAACCACAAGCGGCTTCTTTTTTGTCTTTAGCGTGAGGCGCTGAGTCAGTACCAATGAAGAATTTAGCATTACCACTTGTTGCCGCTTCAATTAACGCTTGTTGATGCGTATTACGCTTTAGAATTGGTAAACAGTAGAAGTGTGGCTTAATGCCGCCAACAAGCATGTGGTTACGGTTAAACAATAAGTGATGAGCTGTAATCGTTGCCGCAACGTTTGGGCCTGCATTTTTAACAAAATCCGCCGCATCTTTGGTTGTGATGTGCTCAAGAACGATTTTTAATTCAGGGAAATCATTAACGATAGGCGCTAACACGGTATCAAGGAAGGTCTTCTCACGGTCAAAAATATCAACGTCGTGAGTTGTTACTTCGCCGTGAATAAGCAATAACATGCCTTCTTCTTGCATGGTTTTTAAAATAGGGTAAACCTTACTTACATCACTAACACCAGAGTCAGAGTTAGTTGTTGCGCCCGCAGGATATAATTTTGCAGCAACGATATGACCTGTTGCTTTTGCTTTGCGGATCTCTTCTGATGTTGTTTTCTCTGTTAGGTACAAAGACATGATAGGAGAGAAGGTATCAGAGTGGTTTTTAGCTTGAATGCGGTCACGATAACTAAGGGCTAACTCAGTCGTTGTTACTGGTGGAACTAGGTTTGGCATAATTAATGCGCGGCCATTGTAACGGCCTGAATCACGTACAGTGTCAGTTAATACGTCACCATCACGTAGATGTAAATGCCAATCATCAGGACGAGTAATTGTTAAAGTTGTCATTTGCTGCTCCCACCAGAAAAAGAAATAAGAGCCTAAGAATTTATTGAGTTAATCGTTTGCTTAGGCGAAAGGATTCTAAAGCAAAATGACTAAAACAAATAGGAGAAAGTAAAAATTAGTAACAAATTTGACTTAAAAGGTAAAAGAAAAGACAATGTGTGTGATATTTATACAGTAAGACGATAGCGAGAAGTTATGAAAAAAAGTAAAAAAGAAGTGTTACCTGTTTCTGAATATGAACACGGTAGAGGAAAAATTAAAGATAACGCCTTAAAAGCAATTGTTACTAGTCCATTATTTACAACAAGAGTAATGAAAGCTAAAAAAGGAAAGGGGAGCTTCGCTCGTAAAGAGAAATATAAAGGGTTTAAAGAGCCCTATTCAAAAGCAGCATAGGTTTTTGAATAGGGTTTTGTGATCTTTGTCTCTATTTTCTCGTCAATCGAACAAAAAACAATCGTTCAACTCATTGAAATGAAAAAAGAACTTTACCTCAGCGCTCAGTGTGGCATTATCTATCTCGTTCGACGATGTGCGTACATCGTATAATGGCTATTACCTCAGCCTTCCAAGCTGATGATGCGGGTTCGATTCCCGCTGTACGCTCCAATCTCTTTTTAACCTCCTCAAGAGATTGTTTCTGTTTTAAAATCAAAAATTATTGAAAATTAAGCACTTAGTTGTGTTTTTTGTCGTATCCGGCGTTTGAGAATATCACTATCCACATTAGGTATTTCTTTTACGTAGAGTGATTGGAACGCTTCTTATAAAGGTGTTTATGATTTTCTAAATGAATAGAACAAACAAATTAAAAACAGCTAAGGTACTATGTGGCTACAAGGATAATTTATAAAGGATTACTGTGAGCTGGATACTATTTACCTTACTGGCAGCATTTAGCCAATCATGGCGTAATGCGTTTCAAAGTCGTTTAAGTAAAGAGATGAACGTGACTGGCGTTACCTTGTCTCGTTTTTTATGGGCGAGCCCGCTTGCTGCTATTTATCTGCTGATCTTGTACGGGTATCAATCTGCTCCTCTTCCTGTTTTTACAACCTATTCTTACTTCTACATTATTGGTGCATCCCTTATGCAGATTGTGGCCACTGGTTTAATGGTGGTGCTGTTTAAGCAGAAAAACTTCGCTATTGGAGCAGGTCTTGCAAAAAGTGAAGCACCTGTTGCTGCCTTTCTTGGTGTCCTTTTCTTTGGCACGTCATTGTCATTATTGGGATGGGTTGGTGTGATTGTTGGTGCCATTGCGGTCTTTATGCTGAGCTGTCCTAATGGGCTCCGTAGTCTCTCATTAAAAACCGCATTGATTGGACTTGCGTGTAGCACTTCTTTTGCTTTGACCTCTTTGTGGATAAGGGAGGCGAGCCTTACATTAGATCTGCCTTTTCCACACCGCGCAGCTTGGGTTTTGCTGTTGGTTATTCTGTTACAAACCGTGTTATTACTTTCTTATATGTTATTAAGTGATCGTAAGACATTGAAGGCCATGTTTACAAAACCTAAATTGGTCATTATGACCAGTATCGCAAGCTTTATTGGTTCACTTGGTTGGTTTAGTGCCATGTCTTTACAAACGGTGCCACTTGTAAAAACACTTGGACAAGTAGAAGTATTTTTTACCATGCTAATCTCCTTCTTCTGGTTAAAAGAGGGTATTAAGCGTAAAGATATCGTAGCCTTGATACTAATAGCCATTGCCGCTGTATTAGTAATGCGATAAGCAAAATATTTAATAAGCTTATAAAAAAAAATTTCTTCAGATTAACAAATATACGGCTGAAATGTTGAGTCTTGTGCGAGAAGAGGGGTTTTAATGTCCACAAGGCGTATGAATCTACGCCTTGTGCATTAATATAGAATAAGAGTATGTCGGTTATTGTTGCTATCTAGTCAAACATCTTCAATGATTAAAGCGTTTTATCGCATTTATGATTGTATCAGTGTTAGAGGCACCTAGCTCTGTGGTAAGGGTAATCTTCATTTTGGTAAGCGCCAGATACATCAAAAAAGTAAGAATACTTCATTAACTTAGCACACAATGCAAATTGATAACTGAGGGGGTCGGGTATCCCTTTACTTATTAGTCGATGATAGATTTCAGGCAGTTGCTCACTGTGTAGATAATCTAACTCCTCTTTTTCGAGATCCTTAAAGGGGAAGTTTTTATGCTGGTTACATAAATTATGATTAAACTCATTCACTTGATCCGTTGTCAGTAGGTGCGGTTTAACCTCTAATTGATAAAAAACATCTTTATTTAGGGCTACCGCAAACACAGGGTTTGTCGCCATTATTGTAAGAAGTTGGGCTGTAAAATTGGCTCTTTCTTCTTTTGGTATATACGCCACATCATCAAACTCTTGCCATGTGTTTTTAGCACTGCTCGATGTTATTTCAACCTTAAAGTGAGTCGGCTTATCGGTTAGAAAAACGACCTTATTCCAGTTATATTCAGTGTTGGATAGTGGTGGTTTTATCAATACTGAAGATTGCGTGTAGAACGGATCATAGCTATGGCGATAATGGTTTTCTGCTTCTCTATTTACGATAAATAAAGGGGTGTAATAAGGCTTTTCATTTTTGTGTATTGAGTCAATAATGAAATTGTTTAGGCCAATAGGAAGTGTCTTTACATCTTTAAAATAAATAATGTTGTAATCTATAATGTCATGAGTCACTAAAGAGCGGATAGGAAACTCAACAAAGCGATTGGATGAAGCTTCAGGGTACACAAAATGAGTGGTGTCTTCATACAGACCATAGCATGCAAACTTTTCATACAGAGCAAATTTATAAGCCACTTTCTCATCCACTCCTGCATCAAGAAACTCTTGGTAACTTGCAGGAAGCGTGTCACTAATTAAATATTCTCTTTCTTCATCAGAGAGTGATAAATGAGAGCGCGAATATTGATAAGGGATCGATTCTCCCTTTTGATGCTGAATGATTTTTGCAAAATGATCTGCGTCTAAATATTTAGCCCACATGATATCAGTTGCTATTTTCTCGATAGCTATAATTCGCCATTTACCAATAAATGCTTCAGGGATATCTTCAATATCACACCATTTACTCGACACTCTCTCACCAGTAGAATTACAGATCTCATCGACGATAATAGGACTGATCTCTGGACAGCCGGCCTGTAGATTACCCCAATCGGGAGTGGTATTTAATGGTTGTACTTCTTGAGAGGATGCACTGGTCTCAAAGAGATCTTCATCAAATGGTTCTTCAGAAAAAATATCATTAAAATCGTCTTTTTTCATTTTTCTTCTCGTAATTAACAGTACTGTAGTCTATAAATAATATCTTATTTAAGTAGAAGGCGGGTAGTAGTAAGCTTACAAAAAACACATTTAATACATTTTACCTAGCAACATTTTATAAGTTTATCAGTATGTCACCATGTTATATTGCAACGGGGTGTTATGATACGATAGTTTGATTAACCATATTGTCGCTGTCTAATAGTTCCGAATACCTCTATGAGCTTGAGTTATTTTGCCACTAGAGATGAATATGGATAAGAAAAATACACGTAGATGTTCACTCTCAAATGCCATAAGGCGATGAATCTACGCCTTGTGCAATAATATAGAATAAGAATAAGAATAAGAATAAGAATAAGAATGTGATGGTTATTGCAGGGATCTAGGAGTAACTAGCCTGAAGCTATGAATATCAGGCTAGCTAATTTGGTGATATATCGTACTTATATTTTAAAGAATAATAATTGCTCTTTTTGATTTTCAGATAGTTCAGATAAATATTGGCTTGCTTGAGCTGATTCTCTTATGCCTTCAACATTTTGATTAATACTTTCGGTGATAACATTAACGTTCTCACTAATCGATTCAATTGCTCTGCTTTGCTCATTGGCTGCGGTTGCCATTTCTGCATTAGTTTGAGAGATAAGTTCTATTGAATCAGAAATATTTAATAGCTGATTATTGGTATCAAGGCTCATCTGAGCAGTTTTCTGGATCATTTCTATTGATTGATTGACAGAATCAACAACATTTAATGATTTTTTCTGTAAATTATTAATAATATTCTGGATATTTTGGGTTGATTGTTGAGTTTTAGCTGCTAGTCCACGAACTTCATCAGCCACAACAGCAAATCCTCGGCCACTTTCACCAGCTCGTGCCGCTTCAATAGCTGCATTAAGTGCTAATAAATTAGTTTGTTCAGAGATAGAATCAATGACGGTAATAACCTCACTGATACGATCTGTCTGATCTTTCAATATCATCACTTCAGATGATGTTTCATCCATTTGAAGTGCTAGATCTTGACTTAATTTTACCCCTTCGGCTGCAGATTTTGCTCCACCGCGACTCATCATCAGTACATCTTTAGCGGTAATGTCTGCTTGGTTTGCTGAAGCATCTACCTGATTTGCTGATGCAGCTAATTCCGTAATTGCTGTAGCAATCAAATCGACTTGTGATTTCTGATCAGATGCATTCGCTTCACTTTGTACCATAATGGCGGCGAGCTCTGTAGATGATGATGAAACCTCTTCACCTACATTACGCAAGCTACCAATCATATTTTGTAAACGAACAACAGTATTATCGGTATTTGTACACAGCTTACCAATCTCATTATCACTTGATTGATAGTTTAGTGAATCCAAACGACCATTGGATATATCTGACATCTGTTTTTGCAGAATTAAAATTGGTTTAGTCACAATTTTAGCAATAATAAATCCAATCAGTAATGAAATTATAATAGTAACGGTTATTGCCATGAACAATAGATTTTGGCTTTCAGATATTAGTCGCATGTTATCTTCTGAAATTTTACCGTTCATCTTTGTTAATCGAGTTCTCTCATCATTTAACTCTTTATAAATTATTTTACCAAGTTCAACTAATTCTCTTTTATTTTCACTGATGTTATTGACAGCAGTCCAAAGCATAGAGTTCATGTTTAATTGTGTTTTAAATGCATTTTCAAGAATATTTTTTGCTTCTTTATGTTCTAATGGTTCAATCAATTTAGACAAAGCCTCGAACTCTCGGTGAACAATATCAATTCTTGATGCTTTGCTGACAGAAGTATATAAATCTTCATTAAACAATGAGGTCATTTGGATCTCAATACTGGCAGCTTTACTATAAACTTCAGGAAGTATTTTCTCCCAGTATAGCTTTGATTCTTCACTTAATGAGGATGACAATATTAACTCATTTGCTTGTTCAATAGGTGTTGTTAAATAAATTGAATTTCCCCATTTATCACTTTTTGTATCATTAAGTTCTACGATAATATCGGCGTATTTTTTATAATCGTGAAGTTGTGAAATTATGTCATTGACTTCAGATTGAAGCTGTTCTGGTGATTTAACTGCCGCTCCTAAGCCTTGTAACGTTCGTTGTTGATTAACCATACTTGTGAAGTTAGATTGAAGTTCAGAAGTCACTCCATCAAAGTCGATGGATGTTAGTGATTCAAGGTCAGTAAAGCTTGCTGAGACACTTAGTCTAAGGAAAAGCAATCTAGACTCAGCGATAGAGACATTGCTTAACTGAAGACTTCGGTAATCGGATATTTGAACATTACGATTTGTTGATTCTAATTTGGAGTTTACTAAATAGATGGCGATTATCATAACGGTGATAGTCGCTAAAACAGGTACTAATATTTGATATCTTGTCTTTAAATTTGAAAGGGACTTTTGCAGCATTGTTCTTATGATCCTAATGTTTTCACCAATGTGAAAATTTCGGCGAGAGAATAATACATATTTTGGTTTTCACATAGAAAAAAATTCGAATAAATAAACTGTTTTTTATGGCGTTCAGATATAAGAATAATAAGTTAAGTTACCATTGTTGCTTATGGTTAGCTAAAGTAATTTATATTGGTTAGCCTTGAGAGTAGAAGGTTAATTACTGCTTATTAATATGAGCTGTATTTCGTTCATGTATTTTAAAATATAAATATTATTTATCATAATTTAGTCACACTGTTTCTTCTTTTAGTCACATTCTATAAGTGCTATCTAAACCTATCCCTTATACTTATAGAAAGGATGCTATTTATGAAATATATGAAATCACTTTTTTGTTACTTACTATTTATTTTTACAGTAAATGCTGAGGAGTTAAAAACAACAGAAAATGATCCCTTGAAATTTTCTGGAAATTATTTCTTTTATGGCGGAGCTTCAGCTGATGTAATTGAGGGGAAAGATCAAGGTGCTTTTTCTGGTATTGCTCGTATGACAGTTAACTGGGTGGGCTATCGTGATGAGAGTGACCAGGATACGGGGCAGTTACAACTTAGACTCGATCATAAGCATAGCTACACAGATGCTACACCTAAAGATTTTATGATGAGTAATGTAGGAGGCTTTGGGCTGATTCAGCCTGCTTTTAGCGATATTGGTTTTCGGTTGACTAATTTGTATTGGAGGCAGGAGTTTAACGCTCAAGATACAGAGCTAATGGTTGGATTTTTAGACAGTACAGATTATATCGATACCTATGCTTTGGGTAACCCTTGGTCTGGATTTTCAAATGTGCAGTTCAGTACAGGGGCAGGTGCGATAGCCATTCCTGATGAATCAACACTTGGAGTGACAGTAAAACATATGATGTCAGCTAATTTCTATACGTTGGCTAGTTTTTCTGATGCAAAAGCGGACTCTACAGAGCCATTTACTGGTATTGATAACATCATAAATGAGAATCATTATTTTAAATCAGTAGAAATCGGTTGGATTCCTTCAAAAGAGGTATTTTATGTGCAAAATGTTCACTTAATTGTATGGCATAGTGATGGAAAAGCCGCTCGCCCTACTGAGAATTATGGTGCGAATCTATCAGCAATCTATTTGACAGACAATTGGATGCCATTCCTACGAGTAGGTGTGTCTGAAGGGCCTGAAAATCTTTATAAATCTTCAGTTGTAATGGGGACTGGTTACCTTGGCTTAGGTGAAGGAACGTTAGGAGTCGCATTAGGCTGGGCTAAACCGAATGCTCCAGTGGATGAGGTGATGAATACAGAATTTTACTATAAAGCAGATTTTGGTCCATTATCGATCACACCAAATATTCAATATCTAAATGGTTTACCTTTTAACTTAAATAATGATGATGCGTGGATATTTGGAGTTCGTGGGGTGATTAGTATTTAGGTGGCTTAGGAACAAATTTGTTGTTAGCTCCTATTTAAATACTTTAATAGTGACGGTATCACACTGTGTATTGCAGGCTGTGATTTGGTAGCGGCCTGTTTTTAGTTGATCAAATTTGATCTCAGGTTGTGCTAAAGGCGAATCATTTAAAAACCAATTAACAGAGCTATGGTTTGATTTTAATGAAAGCTTTTGACCTAAATAAGGGAAGTACTGAGTGCTATTCTCAGGGGTTACTATTTTAATTTGCGTTGTATTAGTTTTTATTTTAGATGCTAATGAAATATTCTGAGCTTGTGACCATTGCAGTAACGGATTAGGCCATTGGTGTAAATTAGTATAGTTTTCTTGCATTCTTAGTGTGGGTGGTGCTTGGTTATCAATAACAAATGCAGGTTGTGGTAATAAACAATCTTGAGAATTAACCTGAGAGGATAGCAAGCCACTTGGCCAACACGTGGTTTGTTGTTTAACAAGTTTTGGTTTAGTTACATTCATTGATTCTGGTGGCAGTAAATCAAAAATATCAAACATAATAGGTGCTGCTTGTTTCGCTCCCGTTTTTCCTACATTAGGAGCCCCATCGGGACGCCCAACCCATACACCAACGGTATATTGAGCACTTACGCCAATTGACCAGGCGTCTCTAAATCCATAGCTTGTTCCTGTTTTCCAAGCAATTTTTCTATGGTGTGCAGCACTAAAGCGACTCGGTGGTGGGATCTTAGATAAGGTATCAAATATAATCCAACTTGCTTCTGGTGACAGTATTTTAGCTTCTTGTGTGTTGTATGAGGAAGTATATTTTGGATGGATAGTTTCTCCTTGTCGAGCAAGTGAAGAGTACAAGCTAACAAGGCTAGTTAAATTAGTGCCAATACCACCAAGAGCAATGGTTAAATTGGGGTCTTGTATTTCAAACGTTAGTTTGGTTTTCTTTAACAAGGTAATAAAGCTATCTGCACCTAAGTGGTTCAAAACTTGAACAACAGGAGCATTTTTGGAGAGCTGTAAAGCGGTATCTAAGCGTATTGGACCACTAAAATAACGATTAAAATTTTGAGGCTGATAATTACCATAAGAGTGGGGGATATCCATTAATAAACTGCCGCTATGTACGATATTTTGATCTAATGCTAAGCCGTATATGAATGGCTTTAATGTAGAGCCTGGAGAGCGAATAGCTAGTGCCATGTTTACATGTCCATAGCGTTCAAAACTTGAGAAGTCGGCAGAACCTTTATAGGCAATGACATTACCCGTTGTATTATCCATTACAATAATGGCACTAGATAAGCGACTTGGCCACTGTAATGCAGTTTGTAGAATAAGCTTATCAATACTGTATTGAAGGGTATGTTCAATAAAGGTATGAAAGGTGCGTTGTTGTGGCTTTGCGGACGTTAAATGACGAGCTAATAATGGCGTCATGTTACCTTGATAATAACGCTTTGCCTCTAAGGGAGCAGTGATCAAGTCTTGCAGGTCTTGATCTGATATCTTAAGGGCTTGTTGAGCTCGAACTAAGACTTTATTACGTGCTGTTAATGCTCGCTCAGGGTATCGGTCTGGACGAGTTGCACTTGGTCTTTGTGGCAAGACAACCAAAAGAATGGCTTCAGTTGTACTTAGCTCATTGGCTGATTTGCCAAAGTATCGTCGAGAAGCGGATTCTACCCCCTCAATATTGCCGCCCATCGGCGTATGAGTTAAATAGAGATCTAAAATATCCTCTTTGCTAAAATGTAATTCAATTTGCATAGCTCGAAATATTTGTTCAATTTTACCCCAATAGGAACGTTTGTAAGGATAAAACATACGTGCAACTTGCATGGTAAGGGTTGAACCACCAGAGATAATTTCACCATAAAAGGCGTGCTGCACTAAAGCCCTTGCAAGAGATAATGGATTAACGCCGGGATGGAAATAGAAGTACTTATCTTCATATTCTAATAAGGCAATTAAATAATCTGAAGAAATAGGGCGGATGATTTTCCCATCTTTCTCAATATGCGTAATAGGTAATCGATAGGTGCCTTTTGAGTTGGCAAATTGTCGTAGAACCTCTCCATTTTTGCTGTATACCGTTGTTGCATTATCTAAGCGTTGTTTAAGATCTAGTGGAGAGAGGTAATTCGCGATAAAAAAAATAGCCGTGAGAGAAAGAGCGATAATGATGATCGCTCTACTGCTCCAATGAAAAAGAGAATGCTGCTGAAATACAGTAGACATTCTCAAATAAATAGATTTCATTAAGACGTGTTTATTGAATGATTTGAATATGTGTAAAGCCAGAGAATGGTTTGTAAATCATATTCTGTGGTTGATACATTTCTTCAATAAATAACGCAGGGATTACAGAGAGCCCTGGAGTTTCTGCTCGTAAGACATAATTAATGACGTACATACTATTCTTTTGGAGATCTGCAGAAGCAATTAAGCGGTCATTGCGATATTCAAGCATGGACCATTGGCTATTTTTCTCTAGTTTAGCGGCGCTAATAATCTGATTACTGTTGGTGTATTCAGGGTTTTCTAATACAAAACCAGTTGGTATAAACTCCACAAGTAACGCTAAGGGAACTGGCTGATCAAGCTTGTAATTTACAGAAACAATAAGTTTTTCTCCCACTTTTAACGGCTCACCATTGTAAGCTTTTCCATTTTCAAAGCGATAAGTACGGCTTGCTTCTTTAAAGTCTAGAGTTGATTTAATCATCCCTTCTTTTACTAGTCCAGAGGTTGCTACTTGTAAAAAGACAGATTGAGTACCAGTGTTTGTTATTACTGTACCTGCGTTAAGTTGTTTTTGATTAATGCCTTTTTCGCTAATTTTAGCCACTTGCTTTTGATCTTTGATACTAAGTTCTACAAGATCATGTGTGTGCTGACTTAATGCAATACCTGCACGTATCAGAGCTATTCTCTCTTGAGTACTTAAATAGTTTCTCTTGTTAGCTAGCTCCATCGCAGCGATAGCTAGACGATTTTTTAAGATGGTCATCTTATTGCTAAGTTTTATTACACGTTCTACATCATTTAGAATAGTAATAGTTAACGCAAAATCTCTTAATTCACTGCCGTATTCATATTCGTGTGAGGTGAGGTTTTTCTCTTGTGCTTCTGTCAGCACTTTATTTAAAAAATACTCTCCTGAACGTTGTCGACCATTTAATAGATAAGCACCACCAATATGTGCATAAGAGAGACGAGATATATGCGTGTTTTTATTAGCTGCAATTGCTCTATCGGCACTGTGTAAATGACTGTTATTAACAAGCCCTTGTTTTGCACCTAGCCATAATGAATAGAAATGACTTGGAGATACCACATTTTGTTTACCAATATAATTACGTAAATTATTCTTAGTGAGAGTAAGCATTTGTGCTGGTACTGAATCAGGAAAAGCTTGATTTGCCATTAATAAATATTCAGTCACATACATACTTAGCCATGAGTCACTATCACCAAATTTACTCCATAATGAGAAGCTACCATTGGCTTTTTGCATTGTTGATAAATGTGCAATAGATTCTTCCACTAACTCTTTATCTGTAAGCTGATCTCGAACTGAATTTTTAAATGGAGTAAGAGAAGCATCATTTAATAGCCATGGCATTCCTTTACTGGTGGTTTGCTCCGCACAACCATAAGGATATTTGAATAAACCATCTGCATAATCACTAATATTAAGTTGTGGTGAGCGTGAATAGCTGACTAAAGCCGTTAGATCGTTTGTAGGGAGGTAGTCTCGCCATAAAGCATTCATTAACTGGTATTCATGAGCATTTTTCTTGTCATTTTTTGTGCTTAATGTGATTAACTCTCTTTGGCTAATTACGGGTTGTGGGCTTCTAATTGGGATAGTCCACTCACGGGTTTGTTGGTATGTTTGTCCTGCTTCATCAACAGACGATATATGCAAAGAGAGGGTAGTAGAAGCGTTTGCTCCTGTAATTGGTTTAATATCAAAAACAATAGACTGTCCATGGCGCTCGCCATCTTTTAAGTTGATAGTAAACGAATTGTCACCTTTTAAGTTTAATTGAGAATCAACGGTTACGCTTGTGGTGATAGTTTGAGAAAGCCCTGAAGTATTAAACACTTCTACATAAGTTTGGCTTGTATCTGTTGGAGATAAAAATCGAGGTATGGACAGCTCTGCAACAATAGGAGCTGCAATGGTTACGTTACTTTCTGCTTGACCAAACTGATTACTATTAAATGCCATAGCAACGATTTGAGCTTGTCCATTGTAATCGGGAAGATCAAAAGAAACCATCGCTTCACCGTTATGATCAAACTGCACAAGTTCAGACATCATAGTAATGGTTTTGCTTTCTACTAATTCATCATTATTGATATTTAGGCTCATCTCTTGATCACCACCATAGCGATGAGGTGTCATAAATGAATCTGGTCGAGTTTGATAAAAGTGAGAATAAAGATCGATGACATCCCCTTGGTAGCGTCGGTGTTCAAAGAACCAAGGTGCGACTTGAGGAATATGATAATTAGCTAAATTTATAATCCCTCTATCCACCAATGAGACGGTTACCCAGGTTGGTTCTGTTGTTGGTTTATCAAGTTTTACTTTTATACTTGCTGTTTCTAATGGCAGTAGTTTCTCATTGTGTTCGATCGTCACAGGCAGAACGCGATCACTGCGATCCAATAATACGGGAGCAATAGCAAAAAATCGTTGAGGGAGACGTGTTTTTGATTTATCTCCCGTAGAGCCAGGTGTGCTAACCAAGGTTGCGGTAAGGTAAAGATCGTGACGATCAATCTCTTTATTAATCGCCATGATAAACGTATTCTTACCTGAGGTAACGTTATGGATCTGACTTTGTAATGTCTTATTTGCATCTAGATTTAGCTGTAATTGTCCAGCTTGTTTACTAAAAATAGTTACAGCAACGTCATCACCAGCTTGATAGCGCTTTTTATCTAAAGTAATAGATAATTGATTTGGTTTCACTGGTTGTGTTGTTGAATCTTTGCTCCAACCTGCCCAAAATGGCAAGCGAGTCGTTACGCCATCTTTAGTAGTTAAGGTTATACGGTAGCGACCCCATTCAACGTTAAGAGAGATAGGGGAGGTTTTACCAGCTTCTGTTGTGATCCTTTCAGAACTAACAGGTCGCCATTCATTGTCTCCACGGATTGACCACCCTGAGCTTTCATTATAAACCCAGTAATAACCACCCATGTTACGTTCTAGTGTGTAATTAATCTCACCAGAAATAAGTGCATCTCCAGAAGCTGTTAATAAGGCAAATTCAAATAAAACATCAGAATAAGAGTCAATCTCATCACTTGGTGATTTTATACCTGCAATGGGTTTATCTGACCAAAGCTGACGTTTTTGGCTGCGTGAAATCGTAGCGCCTCCGGTTTCAAGTAACTCAAAAGTAAAACGAGCATTAACAGGAGATTTCATTAATGATGGTTTAAGTAAAGGGAGTGATAAGGTGTGTTGGCCATTATTATCTAATGTAATGTCGTTAACACTAGGAACATCATTCCAACTAGAAATGGAGAATGACTCGCCTACGTAATAATCGCGGTAAGGGGTATCAAAATAATGAGTAGGCTGGTAATGGCTACTGATCTTGATCGTATTTTTAGAGGCAGGAGCCCCAAATAGATATTTTCCGTGTAAATTGACAGCGACCTGTTTTGCATTAGGTGTGATCTTCTTGGCTAAATCGACGGTAAGATCCATTCGCTCTGGAACAAACTCATTCACATTAAATACGAATTGCCCAATCGGCTTTTTTGCGTCTTTATGTAATTTAATTTGTGCAGTCCACTTTCCCATTGGAGCATTAGCGGGTATTTGATATTTATCTTGATAATAACCTTTAACCTCTTTTTGTTTTAGCCATCGACTACGAGCAACGGTTTGGTCAGGTTTAATGTATTCAATAAAAAGGTTATTGATGTCTTGAACTAATTGGCCATCATTGTTACGTAACAATAAATTTAAAGGCAGTTGTTCACCCGGACGAAATAAGTCTCGGTTTGAGTAAGAGAATACTTCGATATCTTGATACTGACGACCAGATACTGCGTAATCTGAAAGATCTAAAGGCAGTTCACGTAAAGGAAGGTAGCTAACTTGTTTTCCTTCTTTAACAGATAAGATATCACCTTGCTTAACGGTATAGGAAAAATTACCTAAACTGTCTTCAACTTGACCAAGTACTGTTTGCTTTCCATCTTTATGGTAAATGCTTACTGAAGCCTGTTGTATTGGAGCTGAATTTGATAGAGAAGATAGCTGAACAGAGAGGGAATTAGGGAATACTTTGGCTTGAATACCAATATCGGTTAAGGCAACTTGTAGGACTTTTTCACTATTGTAATCAAAGTTACCTGTAGGTTTGATTGCGAGTAAGTACCAACCACTCTCTAAAGATTTTGGAAGTAAAAGCTCTGTATATTGTGATGTATTTTTTTCTGTTTTAAGAATATCAAAATTTAAGTGCGTTATAGGAGTGGTGGCTTTTGTTAATTGTCTAAGATCCCATCGTCCTGGAGATTCTGAATAATGTGCGCTATTTAGTAGCATCGCAGGATCTGTGACTTTTAAAACTTCAACAGAAACTTGCTCAACGTTCATGGTTGAAATTGGCAGTGTACGTTTTCCAAAAATAGGGACTATTGGACCACGGCCAACCACTTCAACAGAAGGTTCTTTCTCGTAGACAATGACATCATGGTTTACTTTTTTCTTATATCTAAGAGGTTCATTTAATGTAATGGTATAGTGCTTACCTACATCAATATCAGTATAAATTAGTGCTGTTTTACTGTTATTTAATATCCAGTTATTAGGAAGTATGTTTTTCGTTTTTGTGTCACTAATGCTGATTAAATCAAGATTAGGTGCTAAATCTGAAAATTGGATAATGAATGCGGGTGAATTGTTATGTGTATAGCTACCAAGGTATGTAATATGAGGCTCAGCAGTATTTAGTATCGAAGCTGACACTTGAAGAGGAATGAAAACTAAAAAAAGGAATAAACGAATCAATATTTTCATTGTTAATATTAGCTCTTTGGTAAGGATGAAAAGATAAAATCTTCATAAGAGAAATGATAGCTATATTTATCCATAATATCTAGTGTGATTATTACCCTGCCAACTTAATAGCACTTCGTCCTGTAAGTTCATTGGTAATGCAATAATGAATTGCGATGAATAGTATATATTTTCTTATTAATTTAAAAAATTCTTTTAATTAAATATAGATTAATTATTCTAGATTTGTTGTTCTTTGTTTCTATTTGAATGTTATTTTTATGATAAGTGGCTAATTTAAAAAAAGTCTATTAGTAAAATCAGACTGAAAATTAAGTACAGTAATTGTAAAATTATATTTTTTTTGATACAAATGCAGCGTATTTACAATATTTTTATTTAAAAGAGGAACTTATGGTTAACGAATATATTAATGTATCTGGTTTATTGCTTTTTTTAGGCTATTTTTTCGCCAGCATTGTCTTTTTAGTTGGGTTTAAATTCGTGTACTTATTTTCTACCCCTTATGATGAATTAAGGCTTATTCGAGAAGAAAAGAACAGTGCGGCTGCAATTACGCTATCAGGTGCATTAATTGGTTATGCTATTGCTATTGCTTCTGCGTCAAGTAATTCTGTTGGGTTTAGTGATTTCATCATTTGGGGTGTTATTGCGGCCATTGCTCAAGTGTTTGGCTTTTGGTTATTGCGAGTAACGTTACTAAAAGATCTCGTTTCACGTATTAAGGATAATGAAATTCCAGCGGCGATTATAACGGCTGCATTTTCTATTTCGATTGGTCTGTTAAATGCCGCAGGCTTAACGTATTAAGGATAGATGATGAGTGTACGTAAAGGTCAAGTTGAAGTTAATAAGCATTTAAAACCTCATTCAATGTACTTGAAGCCATTAACGTTAATGGCAGTAGCAGCAGGTGTTAGCGGCTGTAGTGATGATGACAGTATTTATTTTTTTGAAAGTGTAGGCGATTGTAAAAAAGACGCTCGTTTTAATGAAGCAGAGTGTATATCAGCCTATCAAATTGCCGAAAAGAAAGCCCAAGAAGCAAGTTTTGAATATAGAACAGAGAAAGAATGTTTTGATGAGTTTGGATTTGGTGTCTGCCAACTAAATGACAAGAAAAAATATCAACCGAATAATTTTGGTTGGATAATGAGTCATTCTCAAATTAATAAGAATAAAGACAGCTACAAAATGTTTGTTGAACCTGTGTATCTATCAACAAATCCACGTAGTTCAAAATTTACTTACTTAATGTTTACTGATAAGAATTATCGTAACTATTATATTGGAAAATATAACTTAGCAAATGATGCAAAGGTTGATTTACCAAAAGGGGCGATGTTAGAAAAGGAATACCTTAAAAAACACAGTTCAGGCAGTTATTACAACGATAGTGTAGGTGTGATAACGTATAATAATTGGGATGATCATCGAAATTATTATAGTTATGGTTATCTGCATAATACAACAACACCCTCAAAAGTGGTTAAATATAAAAAGCCTAAGTTTGAAGATAGTAAATTAAGCAAAACGAAAAGTGCTAAGAACATTTCATTTAGTAGTAGTAAATCAGTGAAGGGTTTTGGTAGTACATCACGTTCAAAATCGAGTTGGGGTGGTTAAATGTTATTGGTTGATAATGCGCCTCGTTTAAATTGGCAAGAGCGCATGCTTGAGTTCGATTTTAATTTTTATCAAGTAGATGAAAATATACCTTATTGGTGCGAAGGTCGGCATTATCGCTTCAATGCTGCTCAAATTGATGAAATTGATAAAGCGACAGAATTGGTGCATGAGTTGTGTCTCAAGGCTGTTGGCTATGTGATTGATAATGAGCTGTGGGAGCTTTTTCAAATTCCAGAATCAGCACAAAACTTTGTCAAATCATCGTGGAATAACAAAGAGCAATATTTATATGGGAGAATGGACTTTGCTTGGAATGGCATCCACCCTCCTAAGCTCTTAGAGTACAATGCTGATACTCCAACGTCATTATTTGAATGCTCTGTAATTCAATGGGATTGGTTAAAGCAACACGTTGATAACGTAAACTTGCCTAAAGATTCCGATCAATTTAATTTAGTCGATGAGTTATTAATTGACCGCTTTAAATTAATTAAGAGTGATAAGAATCTACGTTCCAATTTATTTCATTTTGCAGCGTGTACTGATTCAGAAGAAGATTTAAGAACCATTGAATATCTTGCTGATTGTGCAATAGATGCAGGTTTCGAGGTCCACGTTATGGATGTTGAAGCAATAGAGCTAAGTTATGATCATACGTTTTTAGATGATGAAGGCCGAACGATTGTAAATATGTTTAAGCTTTATCCTTGGGAGTTTATGCTTCGTGAAGAGTTTGGTGCCTATCTCGAAGAAGCAAATGTAATGTGGCTTGAGCCAGCATGGAAGTCAATTTTATCTAATAAAGCGTTATTACCTATTCTCTGGAAACTATTTCCGGATTGTCCTTATATTCTTCCTGCATATTTTGATACTGATGAAGAAGTCGCTTTGATGACTTCAAAAGTTAAAAAACCCATTTTTAGTCGTGAGGGGAGTAATATTGAAATTTGGAAAAATGGAGTTCAGCTTGAAAAAAGTGATGGTCCTTATGGTGAAGAAGGGTTTATTGTTCAAGAGTATGCCCCACTAGCTAATTTAGGTTGTGGCTCTACAGTTATTGGAAGTTGGGTAATAGGTAAAGTAGCTGGTGGTATGTCGGTGCGTGAGAGTTCAACGCTTATTACAGAAGACACCGCTCTATTTGTACCACATATTATTCACGGTTAGATATGAAAATTAAGGATGCAACTTGCTGCATAGTTAATGAATGTATACATTGGAATAAATAATTAAATTAAGGTAATAGTATGATATGGAATATTACAGAACTGACCAAAGCATTAAGTAAAGATCCGCTTTGGGATGTTAAAGAAAATGATAATACAATTTTAATTACCAATAATGATGGTGTTGAAGCTTTTCTTGCTATTTCTGGAGAGCAAATCCTAGTAGAGATTATTCTATTTTCTGAAGAGAGTGTTTCTGATATTACAGGGTTAAATGCCTTTATTTTGAAAACTCATAAGTTATTTCCGTTATCAACGATTGGTATCAATCAGATTGACCAAGGAAATTATTATGTTGCATTTGGTGCCTTATCTTCACATTCTGTTGAAGAAAGTATTCACATTGAGATCACAACATTATTTAATAATGTGGAAGGCTTCTTAGATATTTACCAATCTTACCTAAAAGAGATTTAATTATGAGCGTTTGGAAAAAATTAGTAACCGCGATTAAAGGTGGTGCCAATGATGCAGCAGAAGCTGTTGTTGATCATCAAGCATTTCGTATTTTAGAGCAAGAAATTCGTGAAGCAAAAGAAGAGCTTAAGCGTTCTGATGCTGCATTAATTGGTATTATTGCAAAACGAAAATTAGCACAGCAAAAAGTAAATGGCTTTAATAGTGGTATTACAGAGTATGAAGAACATGCTCGTAAAGCGATGGAAAAAGGCCAACAAGAGCTGGCTCTTGAATGTGCACAACGCGTGGCATCTTTACGTAATGAACAAAACGTAGAGCAGCAGTTTTTAGATACATTTTTGTCTTCAGAAGGAACAATGAAGCAAAAAATCAGTGAAGCAAAAGATAGATTGCGTCAATTAGAGCAGCAAATTGATGTTGTTAAGGCAACAGAAGCCGTTCAAAAAGCGCAAATGACGGTAGCTTCAACAAACATTGGTAGTAATAACAAAATGCATACAGCAATGGATTCGCTGGATCGTATTAAACAACGCCAAGTTGAAACTGCGGCTAAATTAGAAGCATCACAAGAGCTAGATGAAGAGTCGTCTTCTGATTCATTAGATAAAAAGCTAGCAGAAGCGGGTATTTCTAAAAATGGAAGTTCTGCAGAAGATGAACTTGCTAGAATCTTAGGTAAGTAACCTTTAGATTTTAAGCGTAGTTTATATGAAATGGCCATTGTAACAATGGCCTTTTTTAATGTGAGTAAAATTATGTTTGGTTGGTTTAAAAAAGAAAAAGAGATTGAAGAAGTTATTCCTGAAGCTTTAGGGTTACGCTTAGGTGGTGCGATTGAACTTGATAAATTGAAGTTACAATTGATAGAAGATGAACTTACTATTGAGGGCGCAGCACCGACGCAATTTATTCAAGCGGTGGGTGAAATTAAGTTAGGTGATAATAATCGGATATTGCGTTTTTATACGGATGACGATGGCTTTATTCAAATAATGCAATACGGAACAGAAGAGCTAGGAGTTGAAGAGGTTAAGTTGGTCTATTACTACGACACGTTACCGATAAGTAATCAAACGGAATGGGAAAATTATCTAAATAATAAATTAGTGAGAGATACTTGGGATTTAGATTCTCAAGAGTTTTACAAAGCTTGGGATAATAATGAGCCAGTTTCTATGACTGAGACTATCTGGACAAAAGACAAGCCGAAAAGCGAATTAGATCAGTTTATTATGCTTTATGAGCGTGAAATTAATGAAGACCTTTTTGAGACTCTATTTGTTATCGCTGAAGAAAAAATAGAATTTAATCAATACCAGCGTTGTGTAAGTCTTAGTACTGCTTTTGATCTTTCTCAAACAGATTTTAAAGTGATTGGTTAACTTTAAAGTCTTATCATAATACCATTGCCATTAATTAAATGGTCTATTTATTACGCAGGAAAACCACTTAAGAGCAAGGCAAAAATTCTGATAAGTAGTTATTCTACTTAAATAATTTTTAACGAAGCTATTATGTGATTTAACCAGTAATAATGACTAGAGAATTACTGGAATTGGTATAATAACGCAGTAATGCTTTAAATGAGAAAGGCAAACCAATTGGCTTGCCTTTATTGTATCTATAAACTGGGCCTTACTAGAGGGTTACTCTTCGTAATTCTCAATGCTCGGACAAGAACAAATTAAATTACGGTCACCAAATACATTATCCACACGGTTAACTGTTGGCCAGTATTTAGAGGCTTTTGCTTGAGTTGATGGGAAACACGCCACTTCACGAGTGTATGGGTGATCCCACTCATCAGACATTAGATCCACTTGAGTATGCGGTGCATTTACTAGTGGGTTGTTGTCCAGTGACCATTCGCCTTGTTGAACCTTGTTCATCTCTTCACGAATCGCAATCATTGCATCACAGAAGCGATCAAGCTCTGCCAAGTCTTCAGATTCTGTTGGCTCAATCATTAACGTGCCCGCTACTGGGAACGACATGGTTGGCGCATGGAATCCAAAGTCCATTAAACGTTTCGCAATGTCTTCTTCACTGATCCCTGTTGCTTCTTTAAGCGGGCGGATATCAATAATACATTCGTGAGCAATACGACCATTCGTACCACGGTATAAAACAGGGTAGTGAGGACGTAAGCGCTCCATTACGTAGTTCGCATTTAAGATCGCCACTTTAGTCGCTTCAGTTAGGCCCATTTCACCCATCATAGCAATGTATGCCCATGAGATAGGAAGAATAGAGGCACTGCCTAGATCCGCTGCAGAAACTGCATAATCTGAACCTTGAACACCGTTTTCTGAGTGACCAGGTAGGAAAGGCGCTAGGTGAGATTTAACACCGATAGGGCCCATACCCGGACCACCGCCACCATGTGGAATACAGAAAGTTTTGTGTAAGTTTAGGTGAGAGACATCAGAACCAATGAAACCAGGGCTTGTTAAACCAACCTGTGCATTCATGTTAGCACCATCAAGGTAAACTTGACCGCCTGCTTCATGAACCATGTCGCATACTTCGCGTACTTGCTCTTCATATACACCGTGTGTAGAAGGGTAAGTGATCATGATGCTTGATAGGTTTTCTTGGTGTTTTGCGATTTTTTCAGCTAAATCGATCATGTCGATGTTACCGTTGTCATCACATTTCACCACAACAACTTTCATTGACACCATTGATGCCGTTGCTGGGTTAGTCCCGTGCGCTGAGCTTGGAATTAGACATACATTACGTTGACCTTCACCACGGCTTTGGTGGTAACGTTGAATCGCAATTAAGCCTGCATATTCACCAGAAGCACCAGAGTTAGGCTGTAGCGAGAATTCATCGTAGCCTGTTATTTCACAAAGCATCGATTTTAGAGATGTGGCTAACGTCGTATAGCCAGCCGCTTGGTTAAGTGGTGCGAATGGGTGAATACCCCCAAACTCAGGCCATGTTACCGGAAGCATTTCTGCCACAGCGTTTAACTTCATCGTACATGAGCCCAGTGGGATCATACCGTGAGTTAATGAGAAATCTTTGTTCTCCAGTTTTTTCAAGTAACGCAGCATTTGTGTTTCGCTGTGGTGCGTGTTGAACACTGGGTGTGTTAAGAATGAAGAAGTACGACGACACGCTTCAGGGATAGCGGCAAACTCATCTGCACCAACTTCATTAGAAAGCGTATCACACTCTGCATTATCAACACCAAATACTGTTAGTAGTGCAACTAAGTCAGAAACCGTGGTGGTTTCATCAAAGCTAATACCAAGTTCAGTATCAAATTTACGTAAATTGATGCTTGCTGCTAATGCTTTGGTATAAAGAATATCTGTCTGTTGCTCAGTCTTAACCGTTAACGTATCAAAGAAACTCTGATGTGTTAATTCAAACCCTGCAGATTGCAATGCTTTTGCAACGATGGCTGTGAAGTGATGTACACGACGAGCAATGGTTTTTAATCCTTCTGGACCGTGATATACCGCGTAGAAAGAGGCCATGTTTGCTAGCAATGCTTGTGCAGTACAAATGTTTGATGTCGCTTTCTCACGACGAATGTGCTGCTCACGTGTTTGCATTGCCATACGCAGTGCTTGGTTGCCTTTTGAATCAACCGAGACACCAATAATACGTCCAGGCATTGAGCGTTTTAACTTCTCACGCGTTGCCATGAATGCCGCGTGCGGACCGCCGTATCCCATTGGTACGCCAAAGCGCTGAGCACTACCAATCGCAATATCTGCGCCCATTTCACCAACAGGTTTAAGAAGCACAGAAGCAAGAAGGTCAGTGGCAACAACAACTAAGGTTTTTTTCGCCTGAGCTTGTTCAATCAATGTTGATAAATCTTTTACTTCACCCGTTGTGCCAGGGTATTGAAGTAGAGCGCCAAACACATCATGTGAATCTAAATTTGAGTCAGTATCAACAACAACATCAAAACCGATGAACTCCGCACGAGTTTTAATTACAGCTAGTGTTTGTGGGTGAACATCGTCTGCCACAAAGAAGATATTACTCTTGCTCTTTCCACCGCGTTTACACAGCGTCATTGCTTCTGCTGCTGCTGTAGCTTCATCAAGCAGAGAGGCGTTTGCAATATCAAGACCAGTTAAATCCATCACCATCTGTTGGTAGTTTAGCAGAGCTTCTAAACGACCTTGAGATATCTCAGGTTGGTAAGGTGTATATGCGGTATACCAGCCTGGGTTTTCTAATACATTACGTAAAATTACATTAGGTGTGTGCGTATTGTAATAACCTTGGCCGATGTAGCTTGTATTGAGCGTGTTTTGTTGAGCGATCTGTTTTAACTCAGCAAGCATGGCATTTTCAGAAAGGCCGTGAGGTAACTGCATTGGCTGAGGTAAACGAATTGAGCTTGGTACGGTTTCTTCGATTAATTTTTCTAGTGTTTCAGCGCCAACCGTATTGAGCATATGTTGATGCTGTGAAGAAGCGGGACCATTGTGGCGACGAATAAACTCGTTATCCGTGCCTAATTGTTGAAGAAGCTGACTCATGATCTTAATCCTTTATATTATTTTTATTCTTCTTCGATGCTTTCAAGGTATTGATCGCCAGGAATTAGGCTTTCTAATTGACCTTCATCAGACAGTTTGATTTTAGCAATCCAACCGCCTTCATATGGTTCTTCATTAACAAGCTCTGGGCTGTCTTCAAGTTCTTCATTAATTTCAACAATCACACCAGAAACAGGCGCATAGATGTCTGAAGCCGCTTTAACAGATTCAACCAAAGAGAAGTTTTCTCCAGCAGTTACTTCATCATCAACGTCAGGTAAATCAACAAATACAACATCACCAAGTAGGCCTTGAGCGTGGTTTGAGATACCAACCGTTACAGTGCCGTCGCCATTTTCACGTACCCATTCGTGGCTTGCTGTAAATTTAAGATCTTTTTCCATGATACTTCTCCAGTGTGAATTGTTTTTAGTAAATGGCTTTTAGCCAAATGCTTGTAGCAAAATTAGTATTAAGCGAAATTATATTAAGTAGAGATCAACGAGGTGTTATCTGTATTAATAACGACCATCACATTACATTAGCTAAACATACAAGTGTGAAATGCAACATTCAACCATCAAGTTTCCAATAAGAAACTTTGTTTCCCGTTTTGTTACCTAGCGCACTCTTTCAGCATTCTTGTTGCTTTTTCTCTCGCAATTTCCCGCCGATAAGATGAGTATTACAAAGGTAGATTGAATACTTAATGAGCAAGGAGCGCCGTTTGAGTAAACCTCAAAATGTAATGGCAGAAGCAAAAGTCGTCAAAATAGAGAAGAATAACGAAGAGCAACCGATTGCTCCGCTTGATCTTGGGAAAAGATTAAAAGACATTCGTATTCAACTTGGACTCACTCTTGAAGAGGCAAGTAAGCGAACGGGGCTTGCGCGTTCAACGCTTTCAAAAATAGAAAACGAACAGATCTCACCCACATTTCAAGCATTACAAAAACTCGCAAGTGGGTTAGATATCGCGATACCTCAAATATTTGAGCCGCCAAAACAAAAAGGGGCGGTAGGGCGTCGAGATATTACGCTTTCACAACAAGGTAAGCCTCACCCAACGGCCACTTATGAGCATGAATTGTTAGCAACTCAATTGTCCAATAAAAGGATGATGCCATTTAAGAGTCGTATTCGTGCGAGAGACTTTAATGCTTATGCTGAATGGGTGCGTCATGATGGAGAAGAATTTTTATTGGTTCTAGAAGGTGAAGTCTGTTTTTACAGCGAATTCTACGAGCCAGTTAATTTAGCAATAGGGGACAGTGTTTATTACGATGCAAGTATGGGACACGTACTTATATCGATTAGTGAGGAAGACGCTCATATCCTCTGGGTTACGGCAAAGTAATGCGTAGCTGAAAGCACAATCCACTATTTTATTAGAAACCTAGATCCCAAGAATAACCGACACACTTAGCCAATATCAGGCAAATGGAGAAAGAAGAATGTCAGAACAACTAAACAAAACTGCTCTTTTTGATATGCATGTCGCTGCTGGCGCAAAAATGGTGCCATTTGCAGGTTATGAAATGCCTGTTCAGTATCCATTAGGCGTAAAAAAAGAACACCTTCACACACGTGATGCTGCTGGTCTGTTTGATGTATCGCACATGGGACAACTTCGATTAAAAGGTGATGGTGCAGCCGCTGCGCTAGAAGCACTAGTGCCTGTTGATATTATTGATCTTCCTTCTCAGAAACAACGCTATGCATTCTTTACTAATGATGTGGGCGGTATTATGGATGACTTAATGGTGGCTAATTTTGGCGATCACCTATTTGTCGTTGTGAATGCTGCGTGTAAAGAACAAGATATTGCTCATCTACAAGCGAACCTTCCGGAAGGCGTTGAGCTTGAAGTGATTGAAGATCGCGCTTTATTAGCATTACAAGGCCCTCAAGCGGCGGACGTATTATCACGACTTCAGCCATCGGTTGCTTCTATGCTGTTTATGGATACGGCTGTTATTGATATCAATGGTATCGAGTGCTACATCAGCCGTTCTGGTTACACTGGTGAAGATGGTTATGAAATCTCAGTGCCAAATGATAAAGCCGCAGAGCTTGCAACAGCATTAACGTCATTTGAAGAAGTGGAGTGGATTGGTCTTGGGGCGCGAGATTCGCTGCGTCTTGAATGTGGTTTATGTTTATACGGGCATGATTTAGATACAACAACAACGCCAGTAGAAGCAAGTTTACTATGGGGTATCAGCAAAAATCGTCGTGCAGACGGTGAGCGTGCAGGTGGCTTCCCAGGCGCAGATATCATCTTAAAGCAAATCGAAACTAAAGATGTGAATCGTAAACGTGTTGGTTTAGTGGGTCAAAGTAAAGCGCCAGTGCGTGAAGGTTGTAAGTTATTTGATGCCGCTGATAATGAAATTGGTATTGTAACCTCTGGTACAGCAGGACCGACAGCGGGTAAACCGGTATCTATGGGCTATGTAAGAACGGATTTGGCGATTATTGGTACCGAAGTATTCGCTGAAGTTCGTGGTAAAAAGCTCGCAATGACAGTAGAAAAAATGCCATTCGTACCGCAGCGTTATTACAGAGGTTAATTTATAGCCAGAGATTAATGTAGAACTAATAAGTTAATTAATCATATTGGTATAAATGAATGAATAAGATGAAAAGAGCATATATTTATGCTCTTTTTTTTGTTCCTGAAAAAAGTGTTGGTGGTGATTTCTTGTTCTAAAATTGAAGATAGGTCTGATTTTTGAAATTAATTGAACACTGTGCATATCCTGATATCTAATTGAATTTAATTGTTTTATTGCCATTCGGCGAACGTGTGTATGCTCGGAAAGTATTTGCAAAAAAACGTGACCTGTAACACAATTATGATTCTGGCACTTAAGCATTGTTTTTACGATTAGATATCAAATAAGGTTTTTTATGAAGGTTGTCGATTTTCTAAAGCATAAGCGTGAATATCTGGCTAAACATCCGTTTGAATTAAAAGACTGGATGTCACCAACCATTAAAGATTACTGGATTGAATTTTTAAATAAAGCCAACAATATTCACATTATTTCGTGGGTTAAAGAGCACAAACGAACTGCTAATGGACAGCAGAACGAGGTTGTTCAACCTGAGCCAATTGAAATGAACTTAGATACTCAAGCTGTATTTGAAGAATTAACTGCTCGTTTGGGCGAAGAAATCCACGTTGGCGATTGGGCAATGATGGATCAAGAACGCATTAATAATTTTGGTGCTGTTACTGAAGATATGCAGTGGATTCACACTGATCCAGAAAGAGCATCTGCGGAATCACCGTTTAAAACGCCGATTGCTCATGGATTTTTAACGCTGTCTATGTTGTCGAAACTGACAGATAATGTGGGAAGTGACAATTTACTTTTCCCTACGGCTAAAATGACCGTGAACTATGGCTTGAACAAAGTTCGTTTTCCATACCCTGTTAAAGCAGGTAAGAGAATTAGAGCAAGAAGTACATTAATGTCGGTAACACCGATCAAGCGTGGTTTAGAAATTGAAACAGAAGTAAAAGTTGAGATAGAGAAATGTCGACGCCCAGGTTGTGTTGCAGTGTCTGTCATTCGATTATACTTTTAAGTTTCTGTTTTATTAAGAGTTTATACTCTGAATTTAGAGATACAAAATGGCGCGTTACCTTTATAGGTAACGCGCCATTTTTTGTATCATAAATTATTAAGCCAACTGTTTATTATTATGGTTTGCACCTCTAAGCATTGCTTGAACCAGTTCAGTAGCCTCAAATTTGGTTAATGCTTCATGGGCTCCTACTTGATGAGCTTGTTCAACACATATCTCACTTGATAGAGAGGTATGAAGAATAATATAAGCATCTTTTAATTTAGTGTCATTTTGAATTTCAAAGGCTAATTCATAACCATCTAATCCTGGCATTTCAATATCACTAACGACAATATTAAAAGGAGCTCCTTTGTCAGAAGCTGCCTTTAGCATTTCATAACCATCTAGCCCATTAGTTGCTACACTATAGGGGATATTTATGCTATCTAGTGCTGTTGACAGCTGTTTACGTGCAACAAATGAATCATCAACAAGTAAAATATTTAGGGCTTTAAGCTTCTCTCTTTCGACATCGGCTAATATAGGATATAAATTAGAAGTGTCTTCAGGATAAATTTTAGATAAAAGTAATTCAACATCTAATAATTGAACAATGTTATCTTCAAAGCGAGTGATCCCAGTAACAAAGACATTTGCTCCTGCCGTTTCAGGTGAAGGCTCAATTGCTTTCCAGTCACACTCCATGATTTTATCAATGCTTCTGATAGCAAAACCCACCACTGTACGCATACAATCGGTAATGATGATATAACAGCTTTTTAATTCTTCTTCTTGAAGAGGTCTAAATCCAACGGCTGCTGACATATCGATAATTGGAATTGCCATGTTCCTAATAGTTGCTGTTCCTAATACATGATGGTGAGAATAAGGAATAGCAGTTAAAGTTTGAAAAGGAACTATCTCACGAACTTTTAAAGTACCGATGGCAAAGCGTTGCGTGAGGGTCAGTTTAAATAGCAGCATTCCTTGTGATTGGTTCGCTTTGCTTTTCATAAGTAATGGCCTTGTAAAGTATTTATTTTTTATAAACTCATTGTAGTTTTTTTGAGACAATTTTTAAAGGAGAGGCTATCAATTGAGGCAGAATAAACGATATAATTAGAGAAAATTTATCTAGGATCATTTTGAGGTATTCATGGCTAGCACTGCAGCAGCGCTACACATTCTTGTTAAGCATAAAGAACAAGCAGAAGATATTATTCAGCAGCTTAAAAAAGGTGCTAAATTTCACGTATTAGCAAAGAAATATTCAAGTTGTCCTTCTGGTAAAAAAGGCGGCGATTTAGGTGAATTTAAGAAAGGTCAAATGGTACCACAGTTTGATAAAGTGTGCTTTAGTGGTGAAACATTGGTCCCACACCTAGTGAAAACTAAATTTGGTTGGCATGTGGTTAAGGTGCTTTACCGCACTTAAGTTATAACCTTAAAAAACAGTATAAATAATAAAAATCCGACGCATAACGTCGGATTTTTATTATTTATAGAATAAAGCCAAGTAGCTTAACGCTCCCAATAGGCTTCTTCTAAGCAATCTTCACGCTCTGGCATTGATTTAGATAAACGTGGAGAGTGTTGAGTTAATACTTCGTAGCTTGCACGGTTTGAGTACTTACAAATTTGAGAGAAAGAAGAGTAAGTTAAATAGTCAGCATCGTGCTTACTTGAGTTTGGTACGTTTTCTTTATGGTAGTGGTTAGCTGCCATATCATGAAGAAGAGCAGATAAAGCTGCATCACCAGCGCCATTGGTGTTTTTAATCTCCATTGGGCCACCCATATAAGGGGCAATGTGAGAAGACACTTTAATTGGCTTAGTACACTGTGCTTTCATCATCGGACGACTGTATTCAAAACGGTTGAATTCAGGAATATTACCCGGAAGAAGTGGCTTATCAGTTTCGCGTTTAATGCTTTCTTCTGTAAAGCCAGCCATGTATAAACCTACTGGACCAGCAGTACAAAGTACTAAATCTACCCATTCTAACGCTTTATCTGCTGCTAGTAGGGGATCTTTCTCACCAGTAAGAGCTTCGGCTTCTTCCTTCGTTCATCGCAACAACGGTTACATTTTCTTTTAGGAACGTTTGCCACCATTCTGCTTTACCTTCAATAACGTACTTAGTGCCTAAAGTAAGAACTACAGGGACGTTATGAGATTTTGCACAATCAATTGCTTTTTGAACTGCATCCATCATAGGATCGCCTTCTTTACCACGAACAAGGTAAGAAGAAATCACTAATGCAGAGGCTTTTTCAAAAATGTGCTCAGGAACGTGAGCAGGGCACAGTTGGTTCATGTCACCTTCATTGATCGCAAACGTACGTTCGCCATCTTCAGAGATCAAGGTGTAACAACGACCGATAGGGCCTTGAACTGGTTGTAGGTGATCTAAGTCCATTCGGCTTGTTGTGTTACATAGGTAACGATAAGCGTAAGAACCGATTTTGATATTTTCACTCATTACACCAAGCAGAATAGACTTGCTGTCTGCGAGAACAGAGTAATTATGAAGGGTGTTACCAATCGTATCGCCAGGATACTCATGACTGATCAAGTTTCTTTCAAACAGTTCTTTATATAAGGCTTCTGCTTTCGATTCTTCAAGAACCAATGAATGACCTTTACTTAATTGGTGGCGCGCTAGGAAATCATCATCAACTTTAGCTTCGATATCGACGATAGTTTGACCAACACCAATAAGGTGGGTGCGCTCAAGCTTAGGGGTTTGTTTGATTTGATTCACTAATGGATCGCGAGTGTGAACAGGAAAATAGTGTTTAGACTTACGTTGGCCAGGAAACTTCATGAATTAAAGATCAGTTAATAAGTGAATTTTCCGAGATTATATCACAAGTTTTTTCATTAACATTCATCAATCGATTAAAAAAATGAGATATAGATCACCCAAGCTTCTCAATCGATTACCGCAAACGTTTACCTTTCTTTAAAAAGTGATTTTACCGGTAGTATGCCAGCCCGTATAAAAAGTGGGTTTTATGTTTTAAATTAGAGTTATATGCTGATTGTGTTCTGAATGTAGGTGAAACGTTCTGTTTGTTGGCTTTTGTTTGCAGATTTATCAATAGTATCATAAAAAAAATGAATTATCAGGCTTGCAGAATAAGTTTCCGGCCCTATAATACTGAAAACCGGAGCGCCTGCCAGCGCCCCGGTTTTTTTGTGCCTGCCATCTTGGTTTGTTAACTGCCTTCTGCCAAAGGCAACAAGAGATAGTAGAGCCATTATCGATAATACGAGGAATTTATCATGCGTATCGAACAAGAATTAAAGTTAGGCTTCAAAGATGTACTATTTCGTCCTAAGCGTTCAACACTGAAAAGTCGCTCTCAAGTCGAATTAACCCGCGATTTTACATTTAAACACAGTGGTCGTCAATGGTCTGGTACACCTGTAATTGCAGCTAATATGGATTCTGTTGGTAGCTTTGCTATGGCAAAAGCACTTTCTGAGCACGGTGTAATGACTGCGATTCATAAGCACTATACGGTTGAAGATTGGGCTGGTTTTGTAAAAGAGAACGATGCATCTGTTCTTAAAAATGCAATGGTTTCTACTGGTACTTCTGACGCTGATTTCCAAAAGACAAAAGACATCATGGCATTAACTGATGACTTGATCTTTATTTGTGTTGATATCGCAAACGGTTATTCTGAGCATTTAGTTCAATACGTAGAAAAAGTACGTGCACAATTCCCAGACAAAGTAATTTCTGCTGGTAACGTTGTTACTGGTGATATGGTTGAAGAGCTTATCCTAGCTGGTGCAGATATCGTTAAAGTAGGTATCGGCCCTGGTTCTGTATGTACTACACGTGTTAAAACAGGTGTTGGTTACCCACAACTTTCTGCAATCATTGAATGTGCGGACGCAGCACACGGCCTTGGTGGTCGTATCATTGGTGACGGCGGTTGTTCATGTGCTGGTGACGTTTCTAAAGCGTTCGGCGGCGGTGCTGATTTCGTAATGCTTGGCGGTATGCTAGCAGGTCATGAAGAGTCAGGCGGCGAAGTTATCGAGCAAGACGGTAAGCAATTCATGAAATTCTACGGAATGTCTTCACAAAGCGCGATGGACAAGCACTCAGGTGGTGTTGCTAAGTACCGTGCAGCTGAAGGAAAAACCGTACTATTACCATTCCGTGGTTCAGTTCATACAACGATTTCTGACATCCTTGGCGGTGTACGTTCAACTTGTACATACGTAGGCGCGGCGCAGCTTAAAGAGCTAACTAAGCGTACTACTTTCATCCGAGTACAAGAGCAAGAGAACAACGTTTACGGTAAAGAGTGATAACTCGATACCTCGGAAAAACCGAATAATGAAAGGTCGCATTTAGCGGCCTTTTTTTTGGCCTAAAAATGAAAAATGGCGACAAAGTGGCGACAGTTATTTTGTTTTTATCTTCTGGTTAAAAGTGAATATGCACTCTTTAATCATAAAAGTGCATAAACTATAAATTTGAGAGAGGGTTCTTTGCTATCGCATCAGTTAGGTGATCAGGTGCAAAATGAGCATAACGCATGGTCATTTGGATATCTGCATGACCAAGAATGTCACGTAAAACTAATATGTTTCCACCGTTCATCATAAAGTGACTTGCAAAAGAATGGCGTAAAACGTGAGAGGCTTGACCAGCTGGTAAATCAATACCTATTTTATGCTTTAAAATGTAGCAAAAAGGGGTATAGCACTCTTCAAATAGCTTACCCGATGTTGGTTTATGGATTTCGTTATACAACTCTTCAGTGATGGGAACAGAGCGAATTTTCTTATTCTTTGTATTGGTATAAGTGATCTTGAATTTAGAAAGTTGATTACCAGTTAATTGTGCTGCTTCATTCCAACGCGCACCAGTAGCTAAACACACCTTTACTATCTTCAGCATATCTTGGCGTTTGTGTTCAGATACTTTTTCAAGAAGTAGGGCGATCTCTTCTTTTGCTAAAAAGCTCATTGGTCTTTCGTGATCACGAAATGGCTTAATGCTTTCTAATGGGTTTGGACCTTTCCATTCGCCCAGGTTCTTTAAGTTTTTCAAATACCGCTTTAAAACGTGCCAATTCAGAATTTAATGTTGAAATACTTGGTGCGCCTTTTTGCCATTTACTATCTACAAAGATAATTTCACCAGCCATACGTTTACTTTCGCGGCCAGTAGGGTAGCACTCACATAATCAAGGTTTCTTTGAATTGTCTTTTAAATTGCGGATAGCCATGAAAATACCTTTATACTGTTTTTATATAGAGTGTGAAGGTGAGCAGTGAAAAGCAATGTTTAACATCATGATTATTAAACAAGAAATAGTGCAGTATATAGAAATATAAGCTAAGATGATGCGATCATTTAGGAGGTGGTATTTGCGCAATAACAATAACAATAAAAGTAAAAAAGTTCTTTTGGCTAGAGCTTCTAGAAAAAATTATCATTCTAACTTAGCTCGCTGTGAAAGAGATGGTGCTGCTCGTAAAAACTCTTATGCAAAGAAAAAACCGCCCAAAAAACCTAAGTATAAACAAGTACTTAAGGTTATTGCTCCTAACCTTATATGTATATATAAGAAGCAGAATCATATAAAGACGATGCACTTTATTGAAGATCTAGAAGAAAAAACTAGGGCATCAAAAGGGGCCGTGGTTTGTATTTGCTTTAGGAATTCTGGAGCCATAACTGCTGGAGCTTGTGCATTATTACTTGCAACTGTTGATAAGTTAAAATCTCAATATCCAGAAACTAAATATAAAGTGATTTATCCACCTACAGTGCCCTATATTCAAAATGGTAATAATGGTATATCAGTTGTTTCAAGTGTACTTAGCCAAGTTGGTTTTTTTAAACTGATTGGAGTCGCTAGCCCTAAGTATAAGAAATTAAATCATGTTGATTGCTGGCAAGTTACATCCGGAGAGTCGGTTGAAAGTGCTGTTCTTGGAGAGATGCTTCAATCATTACCTAAAGAAGTTGTAAGTAAGGGTGAATTATATCGCCCAGCTTTAGAAGCAATGTGCAATAGTGTTGAACATGGGTATGATGATAAATTCTGTAATGATACAAAGAAAACTTATAAGAAATGGTGGTCTTTATCAGCAGTTGTTGATGGCCACTTAGTTGTAATAGTATGTGACTTAGGTGTCGGAATTCCTTATACTCTACCAAGGACACAATCACCTAGTATGATTACTCGTTTAGGGAATCGACTAGAACGAACATTTACGAAAGATTCTGATTATATTCAAGCATCTCTGTTTGTGAAAAAGACAAGAACAGCTGAAGAATTTAGAGGTAAAGGTGGTCAAGATTTAAGGGCCATTGTTGAATGTACACCTAATTCAACGCTGCAAGTGCTTTCAAATAGAGGTACTTATACTTTTAAAACATCTTCAGATACAGCAAAGACACAAGAACGGAGCTTTGATAATGACGTGTCAATTAAAGGCACTGTTACGGGTTGGAGTATAAAGTTAAACGATGGTACAACTAAATGACTAAAACTATAAACGTTCAAGATTTTTCAGCTTTCCCTGGTCCAAGATTTATTAAACTTGGTGACTACAGTGGTGAAGAATTTCGAGATACTATTCTTATTCCTGCTTTGGCAGAAAATGATGTAATAGTTAATTTAGATGGAGTTTTTGGCTTTGGTTCTTCTTTTTTAGAAGAAGTTTTTGGTGGATTGATTAGAGCTAAAATCAGTAGAGACAAAGTTTTATTTGTAAGAAATAATTTAATTTCTGAAGATGATCCGAGTTTAATTTTAGAAATTCATGAATATATTGATGATGCTTTAGGGAAAAGCTAAGTGCCTGATGATTTTGATATTACAAAGATTATTATAGCAGTTATCAATGTTATCGTTGCTGTTAGTGGCTGGCTATATGCTAGTCGCTCACAAGACCAACGGACAAAGAGTCAAGCAAAGAATTCTGAAGTTAATCGCTTGATCGATAAGATTGAAGATGTATTTGATGAGTTAATGATCCATATTAGTGATGAGTGGCTAACGGATGAAGCAATTACAGACAGTTATCAAAAAAGAGTTGCCTTAATATCAAAAATTAATTTTTTGATAAAAAGGATTAGAAAAGTTGACTCATCTTACCCTTCGGTAGATCCCATACTTATGAGAGATCTACGCCAGTTATTAACTAATGATCAAAATACGAATCTTCGAAAGAAAAATATTACAGCAGGTCGAATTATTGGATTATCTGAAAAATTTTTAGATAAATATGATAAAAAATTCTAATTTTTTTATATCACTTAATTACTTCTCTCGACAAATGACCATAGAGTGTCGCAGAGAGCTTCAAGCTCTGGAGTTCGCTCCCAGTCTTTATCTTCTTGCATGATAAAAACAGCAGTATTGTAGTGGTCAAGTAAAACTGGCCACCGTTTTATATTCTAACCAATATTGTTGCTCTGCAAGGTTAGGTGGTAATCCATCATTGTGCTGATGAGGCCTGATATTACTGAAGTAACCAATTATATATTTGGTTATTGAATGTTTTGCTTCAGCAAAACTTTTATATCCATTCTTAGGAACCCATTCACTTTTTAAACTTCTAAAGAATCTTTCCATTGGACTATTATCCCAGCAATTACCACGACGACTCATGCTTTGAGTTATTTGATATTGCCATAATTTTTGCCTGAACTTTAAACTTGTATAGTGGCAACCTTGATCGCTATGGAACATGACATTTGATGGTTTTCCTCGTAATTCATACGCTATTGAAAGTGCTTTCGCTGTAAGGTTACTATCAGGTGAAAGTGACAATGACCAACCAATCGGTTTTCGTGAAAATAGGTCAATAACAACAGCTAAATAAGCCCACCTTGTACCAATCCAAATGTAAGTGACATCACCACACCAAATTTGATTTGGTTGCTTAACGTCAAATTGTCGTTTCAATAAATTAGGGGCAATAATACTCTCATGATCCGCTTTCTTATAATTATGCTTCGGTATTTGCGTGCTTACTAAATTAAGCAATTTCATTAACTTAGTCGCACGATAGCGGCTAAGTGGTATCCCTCTTTGGGATACCATTTTTGCTATACTTCTCGCCCCAGCAGAGCCATTACTAATGCGATGTACTTCTTTAACTTCTGAGTATAGCTCTAATAATTCACCGTCAATATTTCTTGGTTTTGCCTTCCAATACTTATAACTACTCCGATGAATACCAAAGGTTTCACAAAGAATGCTTATACTGTGGCTCTGCCTGAGTTTATCTATTAATGCGAATTGTTCAGTGAGTCTGACATCAACAGAGCCGTAGCCTTTTTTAGTATTTCATTATGCTCCTCGAGACGAGCAAGTTTCTTTTTTAACTCGCGAATTTCTATTTGTTCGGGAGTGATGGGAGATGCCGCTGGCATCACTCCACTTAACTCATCTTTTAGCTGCTGAACCCACTTAGTCATCGCGGATTTACTTACGTTCATAACCTGGGAAGCTTCAGTAATTGAGTATCCTTGCTCAATGACTAACTGAGCGGCTTCTAACTTGTATGTTGCGCTATAGTTCTTTCTTGGACGTTTTGTCATTATGTACACCTATTTAATTCTGAAATGATTATATCATTTCTAATTAGGTGGCCAAATTCACTATGCCACTACATATCACAAAACTTCACTTTATCTTTAATTGCCCCTGAATCAGTTTCAAAGAATTTACGTTCATCTTTTATATCGGAAGAACGAACCACCATAGTATCTAAAATTTTACCTATATCTTGTTCTTTTTCTTCAAGTGCTTTTTCTGGAAGATCATGAAATGAGATGTCACGGTTTTTGTTAGCATTAATAAGTATTCAGTAACCCAAAAGGATACCACCATGAATAACCCTTTGTCATTTCAAGTCGTTGTTCCAGTTCCATTTATGACGTATCAGGAGTATTCCAAATATTCTGAAATTACTGTTCGTACGCTTAAAAACTAGCAACGATAAGGATTATTTATCATTAAGAAATAAAAAAGCCTCGTGAAACTCTATTAGCAAATTTGATTGAAATGCAGCTTTAATCTTCCTGCGACATAAAACAAAAAAAGCCAGCAATTGAAGTGACCCCGTTAAGTTGGACATTTTAGTTAAGCGGCTTGTAAGGCCTGGTTTCGATATTCTATCGGAGTCAGGCCTTTTAGTTTTACCTTAATCCGCTTCGTATTGTAATACTCGATATATTCTTCGATCTTTTCTATTAACTCATCTGCATCCTTGAAGATGTATCCATGATACATTTCAGTTTTAAGTAAACCAAAGAAATTTTCAGCTACTGCATTATCTAAGCAGTTTCCTTTTCTAGACATACTTTGTTGAAGCCTATGCTTTACAAGTTCCTGTTGATAAGTCTTATGTCGATATTGCCAACCTTGATCACTGTGTAAAATTGGCTTCGAGCCCTTACTTAGTTTGCCTATTGCTTCTTTAAGCATATCCGTGACTAGCGGTAAACGTGCATTCTTTGTCACTTTATAAGCGATAACTTCTTGATTGAATAAATCAACCACTGGCGATAGGTAAACTTTTTGTCCGTTAACTTTAAATTCTGTTACATCGGTTACCCATTTCTCATCTGGTTTCGTAGCACTAAAATCCCTTTCAAGTACATTTGGGACTGATTTACCCACCTCTCCTCGATAAGAACGATATTTTTTGGGTCTTACTATAGATTTTAGGTTTAGTTGCGCCATCAGCCTTTGTACTGTTTTATGATTCAGCTCTACACCTTTTCTTCGCATAGCTAAATGGATCCGTCGATAGCCATAACGTCCTTTATGTTCATGGTAGATAGACTCAATCATCTCTAACTCATGCTCATAAGTATCAGGCCTTCTACTTATTTGAGCCTGATAATAGAAGACACTTTTTGCCAAACTGGTGATACGAAGTAAATATTTTAAAGGGTAATTAGCTTTGAGAGCTAAAACAATTAACGCTTTTTCTTTGTTTGTTGGCGTTTTTTCTGTTTCAGCTCTTCGAACTTTTTTAGAACAGCATTCTCTGTTCGTAAATAACTTAACTCTTCTCTTAGCTCTTCAATGGTCATTTCGTCATCTGATTTTTGTGTAGTATTGGATAATGATTTCATTGAAGGCCTTCCTATATTGCTATTCTTGAGTCCCTTAAACCCCGCTTCATTATATGTTTTAAGCCAGACTGATAGCGTGCCAGGGGAGGATAAGTTTAATACTGCACTAGTGTGAGTGAGAGACCAACTGTTAGTCCACATTAATTTCAATGCTTGTAATTTTGTTTTGGCATTATCGGCATGTGTAGTTGGTAAAAATGAGTTTTTACCATGGATAGAAAATACTTGAGTCCAATATCGTATCTGACGAGCAGATATCGAATATTCTTTAGATAATTGAATTGATGTACGACTAACTAAGCACTGCTTAGCAATAATTAGTTTTAGCTCACGACTATATTTGGACATAAAAAAGACCCTCAGTAATTGGTTGTCCAATTATTGGGGGTCAGTTCAAATTAAGCTGGCTTTGTTCATTGCGTGATTATTTTCAGGTTCTAAAAATTAGTACACGTTTTTAACTGGTAGCTTACGAAGTGTATCGTAGTGCTCGCCAACCATATTTGTGTAATCACCTGAAAGGTATGCTTTAATCATTCCATGAGAAAGGCTCCATGCAAATTTATTTGACGCATCTGCATTAGTGTAGCCGTTATAGAAATCATAACTAACAGCAAGTAGTGTCGTATCTAAACCAGCGTTTACATATGCCATAGTATAATCAATAATATTAATTACATCACTAGTTTGGTGAACCTTACCATTATTGTAAGTTACCGTACCGCTTACGCTATCATAAACAACACCATCTTGAGCTAATACACCACTAATTACGATATTAAACTCATCATTACTTAAGCCATCGCTTACATCTACTGCTCCTGAGGTTAATTGTGCTTTATATGAATTTACAATAACTTCAACTAAAGGAGCATCAAGAGCTAGGATTGGTGTATGGAACGTAGACTTATAGCCTGCAACAGGTTGCCATGCGACTAAGATACTATCAAGAGCGTCACTAGTTGTGTTATCTAGTGCTACTTTTGCATCATATCCATCACTAGTAAACAACTTAGAAGCAACACGATTTGCTAGTACATTATCTTTATTGATTTTGTAGCTAATACCCTCTAAAGAAACGTTGAATGCATCTCCTTGTAATAGGTTATAACGGTCAAGTTGCTTAGATAAGCTGTTTCTTTGCTTCAGTGCTGTTTCAGCAAAAATGTAATCTGCCGTTACCATTTGCTTTGTACCCATTGATAAGATCATGTTTGACATGTCTGTACGTGCTGATGTAGTTAAACCATAAAAGTTTAAGATACCTCGTGGCAGTGGTGGCAATGCCTCAACCAGTTGAGTGACATGTAAGTTTACATCAATCGTTGGTTCATAAGCTGCACCTGTGCTGTCTACAAAATCTACAGCATTAACAAGTGGCTCTTTGGCAACTAAATGAGCCATGATTGCATCGTATTCTGCCTTCACACCCGGTAAGTCTAGTAGTGAAGCAAACGCGCCTTCATCTGTGTAACGTAATGAATAACGACGAGCTAACTGGTAACTTGCCAAGCCTTTATCAGGCCACATACCAAGTATCGAAACTGCATTTGAGTATGGGTTTGCAGGGTCAAATGAGCCTACTGAGTTTAAGAACTTAGAGTTAATTGAGCTTGCGTGGATAGCAGTAGCTCCGTGTAATGATTCGATAATTGGTTTTGCTACATCATCAAAACAATCAGCACGTGTAATATCGTAATCACTTGGGATCTTATAGCTTTGAGCACTTAACGTCTCACCAAGAGAAATACTACGCATTGCACCAGTTCGGTCAGTAATAATACACTGAGATTCAGGAGTTCTTAAAACATCTAAGAAAAACTCTGATGCTTTTTTAGAGCCATACGCATAATCACATAACCATGAATTACTCGCCGTTAATTCGCGATCTTCAGAGTAAACACAAGTACTTGGGTTTGAAGCTATTTGATGTAAGAACTCAGTTGGTTTATCTGATGAAGAGGCATCACCATAGTCATGGAACAACTGATCAATACGCTCATTATCTTCAATCATGTCACGAATCGTATTCATTTCTCTGAATCGACGAATGATATATGAAGGGTAATCAGAGTTGTAAGTACCGTCACGGTATAATCCCGCATTTCTAGAGTCGTAACTGTCAAGATACTGCTGCCATTTATAGGTTGCAATTTCTTGTAGGTTAGTCCCTTCATCAAAACGGTTACAATCACTGTTTAAAGAAACGTTACCATCGGTACAGAAACCATAAGCTTTACGAGTAAAACCAAGAATGTCATCTAGATAGTAAAGTACACCGTGTTCAGCAAGAGGATCACCATTAAGTGCCGCTGTATCTAAACGAGAGAAGTCACAAGTATAGTTTGATTGACCTGTTGGCTGCCCTTGGTCATCAAGTACTGGTGATTGCTCAGCACAAACCATAAGAGATTCGTTTTCTGCTGTTGCTCCATATTTGCTGTAGAATGAATCAGCATAAGCGGCTTCACCACCTTCAGCTGCTTGCTGTTCGGTACTCATAGGTGAAGCTTCAACAAGATCAAGTTTACGAGCGTAAGCAAATTTAAATGCAGCTAGATCGTATAGGCCCCATGTTGGGATCTCATCAAGCATGCTTGGTGCGTAATCCATTGTTGAGCTATATGCAGGAACATTACTTAATCCAAGAAGTTTAGATTGCTCTTTTGATAAGTAGTTATCAATATCATTTGAGCCTTTAAAGTTATGACGTAAACCTACGTTATGACCAAGTTCGTGAACTAGTGTATTTGCATAAGTTGTTACTGTAATCGCATCTGCTGCAATAGCTTGTAGGTTATCAGGCAGTAGAGCCCATGGTTTTAGCGTTTTTGTGACTACTCCTGTTTCAGGATCGGTAATGTTTGTGAAGTAACCTTCATCAGTCAGTGGTAAGTTGTCAATTACCGCTTTACTTGATGAAGACACCCACGATGCTTCGATAGGGTAGACGTTATTTTCACTCCAGAAAGCGATACGTTCTTCTTCAGCACGTACAATTTCTTCTAATCCCATTTCATCATGCACATCACCAAGTTGTGTTGGTGCTGTTTTCAATTTATTTTGTAGACTTTGTTGTGCTAAAAATTGAACTACATCTTGCTCGCTTACAGAGGTCGTTGCATGATTATGCTCAGAGTGATTCGCTTGTAGATTTTCAGATACATTCTTATTGGTTTGTAGCTCTACACGAGAAGCTACACTTGGAGTAGCGTCAGAATCAAGACCGTTAAGCTCTAGTTGACCACGGTTGTATAAACGAGCCATGTTGTCCCAATAATAAGGAACACCAGTACGGGCAACCCCTGCGTATTGGTTTACGTGCGCTTTGATGATTTCCCCAGTAACAGGGCTCGCAATAGATGGCCCATAACCTAATAAACCATTATCTAGAGGCTCATCAACAAGGTTGATTACGTTATAGCGCAAATCACCGGCATGGATACCAAGGGCTTCGCTTTTATTCGCAATCTCTAACATAGGTTTACTTGAATTAGGCTCAAGTAAGCGCAATGTATCGTTCATTTTGTTGATTGTATTAATCGTTGAGTCTAAGAAGAGCTTATTTTTCTCTTCAAAAAAGTTATCTGACAAGTAGTATTTGATTGTTTCTTTATTTGGATTAAAACGATTTAAATAGGTAACTGAATCATACTTGTTAGTAATTGGATCTTTTTTCTTTGTTGTCGTCGTGAAGAAACCGATATCATTTTCATCATTAACAGGATATAAAATTGGTTGATAATCTTCAGATGCTAAATGACTTTCATGAACCAATGAGTAGAAGAAGCGAGCTTTAAATGAGCCTTTCGCCATCTCTTCTTCCATTGCAGACCAATCCATATAGCGTGATAGCTTATCAAAGTCGATTGCAAAGGTTTGCTCTAATTCAAAGTTCAAAACACCGCTAACAGGATCGAAATCCCATGAGATAACTTCTGGATCCCCTTGAGGGTTTAGACCATCTTTTGTTCCGTATAATTCATCCCAATTTAGGTCACTAACAAGAGTTGATGCTGGATCTGGAGTGAAGTGAGTATTCTGTCTAAAGGTAGTATTATCAAGGTTTGGATCAGAATCTTTTTCTTCAACATTTGTACAGTCGCCGTAGCTATCTTCACGACACTGGTATTTTGCGTAGCTACCAGGAATAGTCATTACGTGGGGGAAGTTTACCTGATCATCAGAGCCTATGTTGTTTTCATCTTGAGGTAAACAGAAACCTTGCTTGTCTTTTGGAAGTACTAGCTCAGGGTTATTATTATCATAACCACGAACCTCTAGCCCCTCATTAGAGAAACATAATTCAACGTAGCGTCCCATGCCCTGTAGAAATGGAAATTGGGTAACGGCAAAGCGAGGTGCTGCACCTGTAGTTGGTGCATAAAACCAACGTCCATCAAGGCGAAGATCTTGAACCTGAACTTCCGTAAGGTCCTTATCCAGAGCATCATACTCTTGTTCATCTGGCGCACAGCCAGCTAAAGTAGCGGTAATCGCCGCGGCTAAAGAAAGTTTTCTAAATATCATATTGTTCACATCCTGTTGTTCTACTTATGTAGATTAGTATTTTTTATATCCCTAAAAGGAGTAAGTCATGCCAAGTGAATAGGTTGCTTTCGCATCATCAAAGAGATCGAAGCTTCCTAATGTGCCTTGGGCTGCATCTGTGTAAAGACCTGATGTTGCAAGTGTTAATGAAATAGAGAGTGCATCACTTAGGTTATAGCCTGAGCTAAGGCTGCCTCCGTAACTGTATCCATCTGCCCAACGGTTGTTATAATTTACGGTTGTTCCACCTAATGCTGATGCAGAGAAGAATGCATCACCATAAGAATAGTTAGCAGCAAGGAGAAGAGAGAGACCCCACGAGGTATTGACATTACCTGATGGTGAAGTCGTATATTCATGAAAGTTTTTTCTTATTCTTGGTGCGACGGTAATGCCGACATCAGCAAGTTTGAACGAGATTGGAGTTTGTACCCGAAATGCTGTGTTTAAATGAGCGTCTTGTGATGACTCTGATGTAGGTAATGAGAATTGCCCACTGATTGATACTTTCCCAGTTTCACCAAAAGTAAATAATGATGAACGCGATAAACCTACAACAGTGTCTGTAGAGTAAAAGCCTTCTGCTCTTTGTAAGGTACGATAACCCCCGGTGCTCGCATAAAGGGAGTAGTTATCAGCAATAGAGTAATAGAGAGAACCATGCGTAGAGATCGCTCGGCTTGAACGATAATCTGATGATGAGAAAAAGTTACTATCATAACCAAGAGATAATGAGCCACTCCAATTACTCTCGATTTCTGTGTCACTATTTTCTGTTGCTTCTATTTTTTCTACTGCTTCTGTATCACTATTGTCTTCTGCGTGCGCATATTGTGCTAGTGCAAAAGTACAAGCAATAAAGCTAGATAGCATTGACTTTGTAAATGTTCTGGTACGCATAAATGACTTCCATGTTAATGGTAAATACTCATCATGAGCAAGATAGCGTTCTTTTTATTATTCGTCACAATATTGACGTTGCAACATATTTGTAACCTTTGATGCAATTCTCTGCAATAGTTTATAGTTCTGTTGATAGTTTGGTTTTAAATTGTGAGTTCATTGACGTCAAAAAGTGAAACTGAACTGGTAATTAAGAATGATATAAAGTAACGTTGAAGCTTAAAAATGAAGTAATAGCAAGGAAGTAGTTATGGGATTTTGTGCGAGTTTATTATTAAATGCATTACGTGTGAAATTAAAAGAAAATGATCTTACTTATAATGAATTGTCATTAAAAGTAAATGTACCAATATCAACATTGAAGCGCCATTTTCATAGTAATTCGATTGGTATCGATAAATTAATGGAATATGCAACAGTATTAAATACAAGTCTAGAAGAGTTGTCTCAAATTGCGAAAGATATCTATAATCGTGAAGAGGGAACTCGTACAGAGGTGTTGGATGAGGTTTTTTTTAATCATCCATACTTGTACGATTTTTTCTACGAAATACATGTGAAAGGGCGTCCCATTGATGAGGTTGCGTTAGAGAATGATTTAACCGAACAAAGTGTTTATATCTATTTGAGATCATTAGAAATAATGGGGATTTTAGAATTGCGCTCTGATGGGGTTCCCTTCTTTCTTACGCCACCATATTACACCTTCTTTGAAGGTTCTAAGTTAGACAGCCTATTTACCGAGAAATTACGAGTTGAAGTGTTAGAGCAAGTATCTAGACCTGAAGTAGGAATGTCTCGTGTTTGTTTAACACAAGAGCAAATAGATCAAATATCAGAAATGGTCTATGAAAAAGTTCAGCATTTTCATTTTCAAAATAAAGAATCTAAAGATAGTGAAAGTATTAGAAAGAATATTTTACTAAATGTGACTAAAGGTAATTATATACATCTCTCTGATGGCTTGATTAATATAGATTCAACTCTTTTAAAAGAGCTATATGAATCAATAAATAATGATTTAGATAAATAATTTCATTTAAAATAATAATATTTAGACAGAGTTCAAGATATATAGAATTAGAGATCTAAAAAAGCCTCATCTTCAATGAAACGAAGATGAGGCTTTTTTGTTACCAGAGTTTTAGATATTTAAGACTCTGGCTTGAGTATTAACAATTAAGCTAAAAGCTCTTTTGCTGTTTTCACTGCATTTTCAGTAGTGAAACCAAACATTTTGAATAGCTCGTCAGCTGGTGCTGATTCGCCAAACGTTGTCATACCGATGATCTTGCCGTTTAAACCAACATACTTGAACCAGAAGTCAGCAATGCCCGCTTCAATAGCAACACGCTTTGTTACTGCTGATGGAAGTACTGATTCACGGTAAGCTTCATCTTGCTTATCAAATGCATCAGTTGCTGGCATTGATACAACACGTACCGCTTTGCCTTCTGCTGTTAGTTGAGCTGCCGCTTCAACCGCTAATTGAACTTCAGAACCAGTAGCAATGAAAATAAGCTCAGGTTGGCCTTCACAATCTTTAAGAATGTAGCCACCTTTAGCGATGTTAGCCACTTGCTCTGCATCACGCTCTTGTTGTGCAAGATTTTGACGAGAGAAGATAAGTGCTGATGGACCATCACGACGTTCAATTGCTAGTTTCCAAGCAACTGCAGATTCAACTTGGTCACATGGACGCCATGTGCTCATGTTTGGTGTTAGACGTAGAGAAGCGACTTGCTCAACCGGTTGGTGAGTAGGACCATCTTCGCCAAGACCGATAGAATCGTGTGTGTAGACTTGGATATTCTGAATTTTCATCAGAGCAGCCATACGCATAGCGTTACGAGCGTATTCCATGAACATTAGGAACGTTGCGCCGTATGGTACGAAACCACCGTGCAGAGCGATACCGTTCATGATAGCTGTCATACCAAATTCACGCACACCGTAGTGAATGTAGTTACCAGAGAAGTCAGTAGCTTCAAGCGACTTAGAACCAGACCACATAGTTAGGTTAGAAGGTGCAAGGTCAGCAGAGCCGCCCATAAACTCAGGTAGCATAGCACCAAATGCTTCTAGTGCATTTTGAGATGCCTTACGTGATGCGATGTTTGCAGGGTTAGCTTGAAGATCAGCAATGATTGCCGATGCTTTTTCTTCCCACTCTTTTGGTAAATCACCGTTTACGCGGCGAGTAAACTCGGCTGCAAGCTCTGGGTATGCTGCTTCATAAGCTGCAAATTTCTCGTTCCACGACGCTTCCTTAGTTGCGCCTGCTTCTTTCGCGTCCCATTCTGCGTAAACTTCTTGCGGAATTTCAAATGCGTCGTGCTCCCAACCTAATTGTGCTTTCGCTGCTTTAATTTCTTCAGCGCCTAGTGGAGCACCGTGACAGTCATGTGTACCTTGTTTGTTTGGAGAACCAAAACCAATGATAGTTTTAGTACAAATCAGAGTAGGGCGAGGATCTGCTTTAGCTGCGATGATTGCTGCATTGATTGCATCAGCATCGTGACCATCTACAGCCGGAATTACGTGCCAGCCGTATGCTTCAAAACGTTTAGGTGTGTCGTCAGAGAACCAACCTTCCACTTCACCATCGATAGAGATACCGTTGTCATCCCAGAAAGCAACCAGCTTACCAAGACCTAATGTACCTGCTAGAGAGCATGACTCGTGAGAGATACCTTCCATCAGACAACCATCACCCATGAATGCATAAGTGTAGTGGTCAACGATGTCGTGACCTTCTTTGTTGAACTGTGCAGCAAGTGCTTTTTCAGCCATTGCCATACCAACGGCATTGGTGATGCCTTGGCCTAATGGACCTGTTGTTGTTTCGATACCCGGTGCGTAACCGTACTCAGGGTGACCTGGAGTTTTTGAATGCAGTTGACGGAAGTTTCTCAGCTCTTCAATTGGTAATTCATAACCTGCTAGGTGAAGCAGAGAATAAATCAGCATAGAGCCGTGACCGTTAGAAAGAATAAAACGGTCGCGATCAGCCCACTCAGGGTTTGCAGGGTTATGGTTTAGGTGTGAACGCCAAAGAACTTCAGCGATGTCAGCCATGCCCATTGGTGCGCCAGGGTGACCAGAGTTTGCTTGTTGTACGCCGTCCATGCTTAGAGCACGAATAGCATTTGCTAAATGTTTACGATTCATAATGATTAACTCGAATATTTGAAAATGAAGGGTTGAGAGGTTCAACCCGATTTGAATATGGTGATGAGCTAGAAACTATAGACGCTTCGCTTCTAGAAACTATAAGAGCATGGAATACGCACGTTGAGAGTGTTACTTATAACGTGATTGCTTTTGCTCTTATAGTAGCGAAGCGTTCTAGTTTCTAGTTTCTAGTTTCTAGTTTTATAGCTTAGCAGCGATCATGTCTTCTAGCTTACCTTGGTCAACCGCAAAGTTACGGATGCCTTCAGCCAGTTTCTCAACAGCCATTGGGTCTTGGTTGTGATCCCATAAGAACTCAGCGTGAGTCATAGCTGCAGGACGTTCTTTATTGCCGTTAGTATCAATCAGTTTTTCAACCACTTCGCCAGTTGCTTCTTCAAGCTCTTGAAGTAGGTTAGGGCTGATAGTTAGACGGTCACAACCCGCAAGCTCAAGGATCTCACCGATGTTACGGAAGCTTGCGCCCATTACTACCGTGTTGTAGCCATGTTCTTTGTAGTAGTTGTAGATACCAGCAACAGAGATAACACCTGGATCTTCACTTGCTTCAAAATCACGACCTTCTTTTGCTTTATACCAGTCCATGATGCGACCAACAAAAGGAGAGATTAAGAACACGCCAGCTTCAGCACATGCACGCGCTTGAGCGAAAGAGAATAGAAGCGTTAGGTTACAGTTGATGCCTTCTTTTTCTAAAACTTCAGCAGCGCGGATACCTTCCCACGTTGACGCCAGTTTAATAAGAATACGATCGTTAGTAATACCAGCATCGTTGTACATTTTGATAAGTTGGCGCGCTTTTGCAATGCTGCCTTCAGTGTCGTAAGAAAGACAAGCGTCTACTTCAGTAGAGATACGACCTGGAACGACTTTAAGGATTTCTTTACCGATGCTAACAGCAAGCATGTCGCACGTATCTTGAACTTGTTGTGCTTTGTCAGTGCTTTGCGCTTTTGCGTATTCAATAGAAGCATCAATCAGTGGAGCGTATTCTGCGATTTGAGCTGCTTTTAAAATTAGAGAAGGGTTAGTGGTTGCATCTTCTGGAGTGTATTTTGCGATTGCTTCAATATCACCAGTGTCTGCTACTACTGTTGTTAGTTTACGAAGTTGTTCTAATTTAGTTGTCATACTACTTACCCTTACTGATCACATGCTTGTATAAGCATCTTCATTTAAAGTTCGTCTCGCTGCCACCGTTTCAGATGATACTGAGCAAATGCGATGGTAGTGAACATTTGATAGGGTGATAATTGAGTTTTCTGACCAATATGTCAATGGTAAATCGACAATAGTGTGAGAATTGCTGGATTTTCATGTGAATATTTGAGGGGGATCGTTTGCGCAAACCATTAACTAAAATGAGCATTGGCTTAATTTTTATGGAGAATAAAGCAGAGTAGGTAGAGCAAGACGTAGAGTTAGATTTGGAAAATAGAAAATTGTGTTTGAGCAAGATAAAAATAGGGATGGTATTGAGAGCGTGCCATCCCTATTTAATTAATATAACTGAAAATAAAAACCGTTATAATCTTTCAAGTTCAGCGTTGTGAGTAGGAAAATAAGTAGGTACTTTAAGTATCTTTTCTATAGTACTAATGATTTGTTTTGTAGAGTAATCACCCTTATTTTCAGCATATTGTTGCTGGCTTAGTTGAGTGATTAACTCTTTAACTCTAACAACATCAATACCTTGCTGCATCCACTGCTGATTATGGTCTGCTAAGATCTGATGAGCAAAAATTGTATTGTTATTATTTAATGCAATAATTAACGCTTTACTGTCATTGTTTAATACCTTTGGACGATTATTATGTAGCGTGCTTCCCTTATGAGCGTTTGCACGACTTGACCACCAACCAAAAGCAGTCAATAACCACAAAAGAGCAAAAACTAGCGTTGTATATGGCCAAAAACCATGATCAACTTCACGTTTTTCTATGGTTTCTGTCTGCGCATTTGATTGGTGGTCGATCTTTTGCTCACTAATTTGAGTGCTTGGTGTCACCGTTAGTGCCAATGAATCTAATTTTGCTACTTCAGATTGTCGTGTTTTACTGTTCCACCATTGAATTGAAACCGCAGGTAATTTTACCGAACCACTGCTATGAGGAATGATCACTTGTTTAATTGTCATCACGCTATTGCCTTGGCTATCTTTACCTATTACAGGTTTCTCATCGTACATACGAACTGACTTAGGATAATCAATATCAAGCTTTGGTAATTTCTCTGGTGGGACATCAGCCATCATTAGCGTTATTTGACGAGTAATGGCAGTACCTGCTTCTATTGTAGTATCAGATAATGGCTTCCCATCAACTAGCCATTGTTGTCCTAGTTTTAAATCCGTAGTCGGTAACCAAGTCCCTGTGAAATCAGCAGGTTTTGCTAGTACCATTAATTGATACTGTTTAGGATTGATGTTTAATGGGATCAGTTTCGTGCTGCGACCATAACGTTCGGTTTGCACTAATCCTCCAGTGAAGGCTAAGCCATCAAAATGTAATTTACCTGCTTGGCTTGCACTGACGCTGAAAGCTTGTTCAACGACAGTAGCTTGCAAGCCATCAATCACGGTTTGATACTGTTTGCTTTCACCAATAGGGGAGAACTCAATACCAGTACCTTGCGGCGTGATGATGTTAGGATCTTTTAAACGACGAATATCGGCAAAGATAGCAATTTTGGCATCAAATTGAGCGGTCTCACCTTCATACAATTCATCTTTAGTTAGCGAGCCGCTTACTTTAATGACATCGCTGCTTTTTGGCGCGGTCGCGTCTTTAGTCACACGAATCGTTATTGGGTTAGTTTGCTCACCAGCGACATTCATACTAGGAATGGTTAACGTGCCCATTTTGGTTGGAGTAATAGTTACAGTCCACTGGCTCTGTACATTATAATCACCATTGATTAATGAGCGAGAGCTGCCAAAGCTGACTTGGCCACTGCGAAAATCAGGCGCGAGTTGGCTTGGGTCGAACTTGCTTTGATCTGCATTTTTATCAACAGAGACCATTAATTGAATCACTTCGTTTTCAGTGATCTGGTTTTTACTCACTGTCGCAATGGCTTGCGCGTAACTTGCCGAAATACCACTAACGCATAAGGTAGCGAATAGGAACACTTTTTTTATTAGCGCTGTCTTTTTCATAGAAACCTTCATTGTCGAACTCTTTACAGTAGAGTAGGGACTGGTTTGTCTTATACTCATTTAAATTACCATTCATTCTCAGAAGCTTGTGGTGCTTCTTGTTGTTTTGCTTGGAGATACAATAGGGCACGCAGCAGTTCATCTTCTTTTGCGCCTGATTGTTCTAACTTTTGTAAACGAGGATCGGTTTTAATTGCGTCACTGTCGGCTTTTGCTTGTTGTGATTGCATTTGAGCTTGTCGCTCTTTTTCTTCGTCCGATTTAGGTTGCTTATCTTTCTCATCACGAGCTTGTGCGGCTTGCTCTTTGTCTTTCTTCTCTTGTTCCTTTTTAGCTTGATCTTTTTGTTGCTGTTCTTGAGAAGAAGCCTCTGACTTATCTTGTTTATCAGACTCTGCTTTATCATCAGATTGAGATTCATTTTTCTGCTGATCCTGCTGTGGATCTTGAGATGGTGAGTCTTTTGAATCTGAAGATTGCTCAGAGCCTTCTTTGCTATCTTTATTCTCTTGGTTTTGTTTATCCTGTTTTTTATCTTGCTTGTCGTCTTTATTTTGATCCGATTGTTTATTCTTATCGTCTTGCTGTTGCTGTTGCTGTTGCTGTTGCTGTTTTTGCTCTAGCGCTTTATTGACGACATCAAGATTCTTCTTCGCATCTTTCATATCAGGGGCAGTTTTTAATAAAGACTCATACTTCTCTTTTGCTTCTTCCAGTTGACCATTTTGCGCCAAGGCATTAGCAAGATTATATTGTGATTGAGTATCTTCAAGACCCGTTAGGCTCTCAATAGCCCCTTTATAATCTCCCGCCTTATATTGAGCGGCTCCTTTCCATTGTTTGGATTTGAACTGCTCGCTTGCTGCCTTATAGTCCTTTTGCTCAAATTGTTGATGCGCTGTGTAATCATCAGAAAGTAAGTGGCTTGATATATCAGTACTTGCCATGGACTTATCGACAGGCAATAACACCAACAATAATGCTAAGAACATTCCTTTTCTAAAAGACAGCAATGAAAACAACACTAATGGGAAGAGTAGCCAATAGCCATGATTGGCACGACTGTTCACTTGTGTATCACTGTTTTGTGTTACTTGCTCTAATGGCGTTTTAGTTAAGCGAGCAATAGTTTCAATATCACTGTTATCCGATTGAATAAGCTGAGCCACACCATTGGTTGCTTGCGCCAGTGTTACTAGAGGATCGGAATCTAAAGTCGCCACAACCGTTTTACCTGAAGCGTTTGTTAACAACTGACCAGAAGGCAATTCAATTGGAGCGCCATTTTTAGTTCCTATACCTAATAAACTGATACGCCATTTGGTGCCTTTAACGCGGCTTATCACTTTATCTAGCTGTTGATTTGAGATCCCATCAGTCAAAACAATAATGTCACCTTGTTGATGGCCTGATTTTTTCATCATCTCAATACTTTGTTCAACCGCGGCTAACAAGTTACTGCCTTTACCTTTATAAGGCATGATCTCTGGTGATAGGTTAGTGATTAAGTTATTGAGCGTTTGGCTATCTTCAGTTAGTGGGCTCACTAAGTAACTGTCAGCGCCATAAGCAACTAAGCCAGTCATGCCTTCTTTCCAATAGGGCAGTAGATCTTTCGCTTTGTATTTCTCCTGGGTTAGGCGATTAGGTTTTACGTCGGTCGCATACACTGATCGAGACATATCCATCACGAGTACTCGCGCACCAGAGAGCTGAAAACTCGGTGAGTCTTTATAACCAAAACTTGGCCCCGCGAGGGCGGTAGTCACACATAACCACGCTAATACAAGTCCAAGGGTAAAGCCATTGCCTTGTGTTTTTTGAGTCATTCCCAATTGTTTGGCAATGTGCGGAGCGATCAACCCTGTGGTGTTTTTGTTTTTACGTTGAATAAGCACCAATATCCCAAGAGGGATAAGGGCTAAGAACCACAGTGGATATAGAAAAGTAAAATTAGCCATGACGCTTTCTTACTCCCACAATAATAAAGAAGAAAAATAGATATCCCATTAACGGATAGCGGAACCACTCTTCATGTGGTCGCCACGTTTGTGTTGCTTGAGTAATGGGCTCTAGTTTGTCGATGGTTTGGTAGATCTGCGCTAACTCATCGGCGTTACGTGCGCGGAAATATTGCCCGCCCGTCATTGTTGCGATTTCAGTCAAGGTTTTCTCATCCAAATCACGCGCGGTATTGACGGTTTGATTACCAAAGAAACCACGAACCTGCATTTCACCAGCCCCAATACCAACCGTATAAATCTTGGCGTTATTGTCTTTGGCAAGTTGCGCTGCTTCTAATGGCTCTAATACACCGGCAGTATTGCCGCCATCACTTAATAAAATAATGGTTCGTTGCGGGGCATTGCTTTCGATAAAGGTTTTGGTAGCTAACCCTAAGCCTTCACCCATTGCGGTCATTTGCCCAACTAAGCCTAGGACAGTACGATCCAGTTGTTCTTCAACTGTTTTTCTATCAAAGGTGAGCGGGGTTTGTAGATAAGCGTGATCACCAAACAGTACTAAACCAAGACGATCGCCTTTACGCTCGTCAATAAAATCAGACACGACTTTTTTAACCGCGGTTAAGCGATCAACAAAATCCCCATTCTCGGTTTTCATGTCTTCTTCCGCCATTGAGCCAGACAAATCGACCACTAACATCATGTCACGGTGTTCAGGCTGAATATCAACCGGATCGCCATACCACACCGGACGAGCTAACGCGGTAATCAATAACAGCCAAGCGACAGACAATAAACCGATATTAATGCGTTTATTCGGTTGCTTATATTCCCCTTGCTCTGGCAGTCGAGGAAGATGAATCGCTGTACCTACGTCTTTTTCAGGCACAAAAAAGTAAAACAGGAAGGGAATAGGCAGTAAAAACCATGCCCACCACCAAACGAATTCAAGCATTTTGATTTCCTTGTGTTGTTGCCATTGTTACTTTTTTTGCAGGCAAAGCATGAGATAACCAATAACGCACATCATCATAGAAACGTTGTTGATTGGTTTCTGATAAAGGCTGCTGTCCATACAAAGCTTGTTCTAACATGTCAGAACGAGATGAGAAATGGACATTGGCTTGTTTTTTCACAGGTAGCTGTTGTTCAACAAAATGCCACCACGCTAAACCATGAAGTGAGGCAATGCGTTCACGAGGGAAATGACTCAATGCCGCTTGTTTTAATAATCGCGCAATGTCACTGGTTTGTTGTGGTGCTAAGTTCGCTAATTGCTTGAGTGCCAAACGCTTAAGTGCACCTTGTTTTCGCTTACGGAGAATAAACCACACAATAGCTGCAGTAAGTAGTAGTAACCCAATAACCAAACCATAACCTTGTAGAGATAATCCCCACGATGGCGCAGCAGGTAAATGAATATCCGCCAATGGCAATATGTTACTTGCTGGTGCTTGTTGGGCTGAAGATAAAGACATTACATGACTCCTTTATCTTGTTGTGATGGATCTTGTGAAGACGTCAGTTGCGATAATAGTGGCAAGCCTGAAGACAAACTGTGTAATTTAATCCCCAGCTGCATCGCCATATTCTGTACATACGCTTTATGAAGATTGGCTTGTTGTTCTAACGCTTTTTTTGTAGACGATGAAGAGAAATCAAGCCACGCAGAACGCTTGTTGTCTGATACATATTCAGAACCATTAAAACGCGTTGAGCCTTGCTCTAGAGGATCACTTATCATCACAAATTGAATACGATTATGTTTACTTAGCTGACTGAAGATCGCCTTACACTCATCGGTCAGAGCATAAAAATCGCTGATAATCACAATCTCACTGCCTTTAGGACATAAACGCTGCAACTGGCTTAACCCTTTAACAAACGAGCTGACTTGTTGCGCTGTATCCTGAGGTTCAGAGTTACTATTGGTGTTATGTTTCTCAATGATTTTTTGAAGAAATTGTAACACTACCTTCTGGCGAGAAGAGGGCTTGCAATCGAGCGTTGAAATACCATCAAAGATAATTCCACCGACACGATCTTTTGCGGTCAACGTTATCCAACTGAGTAGGCTAGCAAAATGCGCGGCCTGAACTGATTTAAACAGCAGTTGAGACCCAAAACGCATGGTGTCACTGACATCGACAAAGAGCATGGTCGGTTGCTCACGCTCTTCACTGTAGAGTTTAGTGTGGGTTTTGCCTGTACGTGCAGTAACGCGCCAATCAATCGAGCGAATATCATCGCCCGGTTGGTATTGACGTACTTCTGAGAAATCCATACCGCGACCTTTTTGTCGGCTTTGGTGGCTGCCATTCATTTTTGACCACACCGATTGTGCAGGCGGTAGCCACTGTAATGAATGATTCTTATAGTGAACCAATTCATTAAGTGACAATGTTACGCCATTACTGTGTGGTGGTAGTGAGAGAGTCATCTTATTCATAACTTTATTTTACGACTAAGAAGCCGCAACCATTTGTAATAATCGTTCAACCACTTTATTTGCCGTTGTGCCTTCTGCTTGCGCTTGGAAACTCAATAACAGACGGTGACGTAAAACAGGGTAGGCCATCGCTTGCACATCTTCAGGACTAACAAAATCACGACCTGCTAACCATGCATGAGCGCGAGCACAGCGATCAAGCGCTAATGTGGCACGAGGACTCACGCCCATCTCTAATTGTTTAGCTAACTCAGGGCAATATTGCTCTGGCTTACGGGTTGCCATCGTAATGCGGATAATGTATTGCTCAATCTCAGGTGCCATATAAATAGACAGCACTTCTTTACGCGCGGCAAAAATTTCACTTTGCGCTAGGGGCTGAGGTTTTACTGCTTGCTCACCTAAAGCTTCACCACGGTTTAAACGCAGGATAGCTAATTCATCTTCTGCGCCTGGGTAATCAACATCCAAATGCATTAAGAAACGGTCAAGTTGCGCTTCTGGTAGAGGGTATGTCCCTTCTTGTTCAATCGGGTTCTGTGTTGCCATTACCAAGAAAAGATCAGGTAATTGGTACGTTTTACGACCCGCTGAAATTTGTTTTTCGGCCATCGCTTCTAACATTGCGGCTTGTACTTTGGCTGGCGCACGGTTGATCTCATCAGCTAAAACCAATGAGTTAAAAATAGGACCCGGCTGGAAGGTAAATTCTCCAGTTTCTTGGCGATAAATATCCGTTCCCGTTAAGTCTGAAGGCAATAGATCTGGCGTGAATTGAATGCGGTGGAAATCTCCTTCGATAGAGTCAGCAAGGATTTTTACTGCGCGAGTCTTAGCCAAGCCCGGGGGGCCTTCAACTAAAATATGACCATCGGCAAGCAAAGCAATCAATAACTGCTTAACAAGCGCAGGTTGACCAATGACTTGAGATTCAAGATAAGTTTGTAACTGTTGGATTTTTAACGCTGGCATATATCACCCATTTTCTGGATTACTTAGTAATTATTTCTTTGTGACTGATGAAAATCACATTAGTTCCTTAATAAGTGAGGGTTAATTGAGATAATTCAACTATCTAAATGATGAATAAATTTGTAACTATTTATTAAAGCTATTATGCTTATTATCGATACATAAAATGTCTATTTAAATCTGTGGAATTAATATGATAAATCTAACAATAAAACAAAAACTGGTTGCAGGGATCGTGATTGCGATTATTGCATCTACTTCACTTGTGGGTATTGTTGCCCAAACCAAAGCTTTCGAAACTTTAGATGAGCGGTTAACCACCCTTGAACTACCAACTATTCTTAAACAAATTGGGGGAGAGGTCGATGCTGAAGTCGCTGTGATTTCTTCTGCTGCTGAACAAATGGCAAATAACCCTTTCATCATTGACGCCATTTCTGACCCAACAATCTCTCCGGAAGATCAAACTATTCTTATTGCACAACTTAAGCAATTAAAGCAACAACACCAATTGAATGATGCGTCAGTAGCTAACCGTAATAATGCGAATTATTGGAATCAAGATGGATTTTTACGTCAGTTAACTCAGCAGCAAGATGGTTGGTTCTTTGGTTTTACCCAAAGCGGCCCTGAGCGTATGCTGAATGTATTCACAGAACAAAATGGTGATGTGAAACTGTTTGTGAATTTTCAGCAATTAAATGGTACTGCAATGGCTGGTTTTTCTAAATCGCTTGATGATATGGTGTCATTGTTAAATGGTTTTACGATTGAAAAAACAGGCTTTGTTTATTTAATGGATGGTAATGGTGACATCAAAATCCATAAAAATAACAGTATTATGGGTAAGCAATCTATTCGTGATGTGGTTGGCGCTGAGGCATCGGCATTACTTACTAAGCAAGAATTTAACTTGAGCCGTATAATGAAAGATGGTCAAGAGATCTTTATTGCATCGCATTACATTCCGTCAATGGAGTGGTTCATCGTTGCTGAAGTGCCTGTAGATGAAGTATTTGAAAGCTTACATAGTTCAACAGAAGAAATCATCATGTCAATCATGGTGATTATTGCTATCTTTATTACGTTAGCAATTTGGGGTGCGGGTTCTATTACTAGCAAGATAAACGAACTAGCTTGCCGTTTTCGTGAATTAGGTGAAGGTGAGGGAGACTTAACTCATCGTATCGAAATTAAAGGCAATGATGAAATTGCAGAGCTTTCAAAAGGCTTTAACAGCTTTGTAGAGAAAATTCACAACACTGTATCAGAAGTGGTTGAAACTGGTCATGTACTGCATACAACAGCTGAGCATGTCGCATTAAAAGCAACATCGACTCGTGATAATAGTGAAATGCAACGTGATCAAACTCTGCAAGTGGTAACTGCTATCAACCAAATGGGTTCAACCATCCATGAGATCGCCTCTAACGCCGCGAGTGCTGCCCAATCAGCAAGTAATGCCGAAGGTAGTACACAAAATGGACGTCAAACGGTAATTGAATCTCGTGATGCTATTATGCAACTTGAAGGTGACTTGGTTCAAGTGAGTCATGTTGTTGAACAGCTTGCTGGTACCACACAGGATATCGGTTCTATCCTTGATGTTATTCGTGGTATTTCTGACCAAACGAATTTGTTAGCACTGAATGCGGCGATTGAAGCTGCACGTGCAGGTGAGCATGGTCGAGGATTTGCTGTGGTGGCTGATGAAGTTCGCCAACTAGCAAGTCGTACGTCTGAATCTACTGATGAAATTCAGAAAATGATTGATCAACTGCAAACCGAAGCAAAAAATGCCGTAACCGCAATGGAAGCAAGTCATGCAGTAACCGCTCGTGGTGTTAAATCAGCAGACACGGCAACGGACGTTCTAGCAGGTATCGCATTAAGTATTACTGATATTTCAGACATGAATACGCAAGTAGCAACCGCAACAGAAGAGCAATCAACCGTGGTGTACACCATTAATCAAAATATTGAAGAGATCAATGGTATTAATGAGTTAACCACGGCTACAGCACAAGAGTTGGCAGATTCAAGCCAGCAATTGAATGCACTTTCACAGCGATTAGATCAATTAGTTGGTGCATTTAAAGTATAACTTGCGGCTTTAGGTTTACCTTTTGAGGCGATCTCTTGTAGAATCGCCTCAATTGTTTTAATGAATTGGAAAATAATCATGAGTGATGTTGAAAAAGATTTACAAGACATGGTTCAACAAGAATCAGATAAACCAGAAGTGGCACTGCCTTCAATTGAAGAGCAAAAAGCCATTGTTGCAGAGCTTAAGCGCCTTGAAGAAGCGGGTGAATTGACACCTGAAATTCTTGAAGCGCATTTTGGTAAATTCAATACAGACGATGAAGCGCCAATTCACTAATTGTTGAATGTATGTTTTATCTAATAAAATGCCAGCACTTTAATTGAACTGCTGGCATTTTTATATTTGTAGTTTGGAATTACTGTACTAGAGTAGATAGAAGACCAATCACACCACCAAAGATACCGCCCCAAACAACAAGCCATCCAAGATGTTTTTTAATCATATCCTGAACCATCTCTTTGACTAACTTAGGTGTAAGCTCGTTCAAACGTTGGTCAATGATCTCCTCGATAGTGACTTGAATATCATCCATCATCTCAGGGCTTTCTAATTCTTCTTTTAGTGCGTTCTTAAACTGATCTTGTTGACTGATTTCAGTGATCGATATTTTCATCTTTTCAATAAAAGGTTCACGCATTGGTTGAATCGCTTCACTGCCGCCCATCATTGCTAACATGCCACCAAATTGAGAGTTCATGATCACTTCAACTAAAGAGTCAAAGGCAGGAGAGAGATCTATTTTCTCAATTACAGGCTCAAGATTGATATTGGTTGCCGAAGCCATCTCTTTAGACAGAAATTTATCTACGTTTGATTTTGTGAAAAATTGTTCCATCATTAAATGCTTGATACTTGCTTTAAACTCTTCAAATCGAGCAGGAATAACACCAGAGCCATATAAGCCAGGAACCTTCTCAAATAACATATGAATAGCAAGCCAGTTTGTTAATGCGCCAGAAAAAGCAAATAAGCCAATAGAGTACAGTATATTTTGTTGCATATAATAACCAACAGCTAACAAGAGTAGTGAGATTAGATTAGTGATCATGCTTTTATTTAACATATCAAGCCTACGAAATAGAGAATAAAAATTTTGCGAAGTTTATCAGCTACTAAAAGCAGACAACAAGTGAAAATGTGTTTTTGATCTGCTTTGTTGAGTGTAAACTGAGCTCAGACACAAGTAAGTTAGCACATTAGAGGTAGATGATGAGTATTTGGAAGCGTCCGATGGATTTGGCAATATTAAACGCCACATCACGAAATACATTGATGGAAGCATTAAATATTGAGTATTGTCACTATAATGAGGATTCCATTACCGCATCAATGCCTGTAAGCTCAGTAGTTCATCAACCATTAGGAATGCTACACGGAGGAGCTTCTGTTGCATTGGCTGAATCTGTTGCTTCTATTGCGGCTAATTGGTGTGTTGATGAAACAAAATATTGTGTCGGGTTAGATATTAATGCTAATCATATTCGAGCAGTACGAAAAGGTACTGTTTACGCTACAGCAAAACCAATGCATTTAGGTGCAACTACTCAGGTTTGGCTAATTGATATTAAAGATCAACGAGAACGTTTAGTTTGTACCTGCCGCTTTACTGTTGCAGTGATGAAACAAAAAAAGTAATGACTCGTTGTGGAGAAGAACATGGAACAGAATGAAATTTTAAGCCACGCTCATGAGCTACCAAGGATCCCTAAAGTGATCCGAGAAATGATGGAGCTGGTAAATGATCCCGAAGTAGAGTTGCAAGAACTTGCTCGTACTATTTCTATGGAACAAGTAGTTAGTGCTCGTGTTATTCGTTTGGCTAACTCTGCGCATTTTTCTCGTGGTAAGGGCGTTTCTTCAGTTGATCAAGCGGTTGTACGATTAGGTTTAGAACCATTAAAGACATTAATTATAGCCTCTTCTTTGGTAAGTGCATTCCCTTATGTTGAAGTTATTGATCTAGAAGAGTTTTGGCAAGAGACATTTGAAGTCGCTGTATTAAGTAAAGCGATTGCACAAAGCTGTGATGTTAATCCGAACTCCGCATTTACAGCAGGCATGTTGCATAATATCGGTGACTTGATGATTTACACTGTTATGGCAGAGCAAGTACCGACTATTTTTGAAAAAATAGAAGCGGGTATATCTAAAGTAATTGCGCAGCGTTCAACTATTGGTACAGACAGTGCTGATCTTGGTGCTAAATTAGCAGAGAGCTGGTCTTTTTCTGAAGAGTTAGTTTTTGCGATTTCTGAGCAGTTTGAGCCTAAAGTCGATAATATTTACTCGCCATTAGCAGCTACAGTACGTTTAGCTAACGCGATTAATCGTGATTGGGATAGCTTATCGACTATGGATGCTAAATCTGTATGGTTATCTGAACAAATTGAAGCTGAGATATTACAAGTAGATACTTCGATTATAGAGCATATTGAGGCAGTCAGAGGTGCGGGTGCTGAAATGGCTCGATTGGTGATTTAAGCATGCAAAAAGAGTGGATGCTATCGGCACTTATTGGTGCGTTTTGTGTTATTGTTTCTTATTTAATTACAGATTTTATGGTCAGCAAACTTTTTGTTGTACTTGCTGTGTTTTTTTTGGCGAAAGCGATAAAAGCTATCTTTTATTCACTAAAGCATCGCCAATATGAAATGTAGTCATGATTTAATCAAAATCAAGTGGACTTTTTGTTCCTGAGAAGTGTAAACCAATAACATGTGTGTAAATCTGGGTTGTTTTGATATCAGAATGACCCAGTAACTCTTGTATTGTTCGTAGATCTCCACCTCGTTCTAAAATTCTTGTTGCAAAGCTGTGCCGGAAGGTATGACTGCTGGCCTTTTTATCGATATCAACATTTTTAATAGCTTTCGTTACTTGCTTTTGAACACTTCGATCTAATATGTGGTGGCGACGACGTTTCCCTGAACGTGGATCTTTACTTAATTGTTTCGATGGAAATAGATATTGCCAACCATAACTCCTTGCGCGGTTGGGGTATTTTTCTGCAATCGCAAAGGGAAGGTAAACTTCATCATCGCCATTGATGGCATCCATTTTGTGTTGCTGCTTTACAAAGGCTAGTTGAGTTTTAAGCTCTGGAATTATACTTTCAGGTAAAATTGTTGTTCGGTCCTTATTTCCCTTTCCATTACGTACGGTGATGATTTTATGGATTAGATCGATATCATCAACCCTAAGTTTTAACGCTTCGTTAATTCGTAGTCCACTACCATACATGAGTTGTGCGATTAATTTTATTGGATGAGTTAGTTCATTTATTACAGAGACGGCTTCACTATGAGTAAAGACAGTTGGTAACTTTGTGGCTTTTTTGGATCGTTTAAAGTCTAAATGGGCAACTGATTGTTGCAAGAATTCTCGACAAAGAAAAATAAGTGCATTGAGTGCTACTTTCTGAGTATTTGGAGAAACATTTTGTTTTACGACAAGATGATCGAGATAATCAGGGATGTCGAAGGCATTTATATCTTCTTTTGAACTGTAATTATTATGGCGAATGAAGCATCCTATCCAGTAGATATATTGTTTTTCAGTGTTGTAAGCTAATAACCTCGAGCGCATAAAAATACGTATTTTATCAATGAAACGTTGAGAGTTTGGTTTTATATTTATAGGGATATCCATAAGCAATGATTAATGTTTTGAGTGAATGTGATTAAATTGTAATCGATTAAGTTGACGTAGCAATGTTAGTTCGTATATTTGTAATGAGTCTATAAAATTAATGGAATTGTTAAATGAATCAGTTACATAAAATATGTATAAAAAATGGGATATACGAACTACTTCGATATATTTAGTTAAGGTTATATGAGATTTAACTGTTAGTGTATTGGTTTTTAAGTAAAATATCGTGAATTATAGGTATTGAGATATATTCGGTAGAAATTACGAATTTGGTAGGTACAATAAAATGTTATGTTGCCGTGGGTAGCTGTTTAAAGAGCTGTTTTCTTGAGTTCTTCCATTTCTTCACGTAGTTTTGTATTTTCTTGAGATAAAATGTGAGATTGCTCTATAACAGTATCCAATGTCTGTTCAAGATGGTTTATTTGAGATCGTAATGCATTTACATCGACTTTACTGTTTCGAGTTAGCCATAAAATTAAACCTGAAATAACAATAATAGGAACTGCAACATAGGTTAAATAGACACCGACATATGGCACCGAAAAGATGGTTGCACCATAAGCAATACTAGTTAACCAAAAGATACCGTTTATGAAATCTCGCATAGGAACTCTTTAATGAAAATGTTGAGGCGCGCATTATAACAGGTTCCAATTTCGTAGATACTTACATTTTAACTATGCAACATAACAATCGCATCAACACGATTTACTACATTCGGCATTGTAGGTTTGTCTTTAGTTTCGGTGTTTATGGCGGTAAAATTCAGCTTGATCTGTATAGTAGTAAACGTGTTATGCAGGCGTTAAATCTGCCGAGCAAGCTCGAAGAGTGCGCTGCCTCGTAATTCTCCTTCTTAAACATCTCCTTTCTGGTTAGATTTACTATGTTTACTGTATGAGTAAACATACAGTTCAAACCTTTTTGCAAAAAAGGTTTGAATCATATTCGAAGAACCATCGACTACCTTTATATCAACTTAAGGGGATCAGTCGGCTTTCATCTTGTCGAACTTCGTCGATGGGAGGTCATGCGCTGTATTGTGATAATGGTCATCTCAATGGTTATTGGTACAACAGCTGTGGGCATCGAAGTTGCCCACAGTGTGGTGCTCTCAAAAGAGAGCAATGGCTTAAAAAAGTAGATTCGTTTATTTTAGATACTTCTCATCATCATTGGGTATTTACTCTTCCGCATGAGTTACATGAAATATGGAGATATAATAGGGCGTTATGTCAGCAAACACTGTTTGATTCTGTTCGTAAAACGATTCAAATATTAAGCGCGGATGAGCGATTTCTAGGTGCTAAGGTTGGGTGTGTTTTGGCCCTACATACTTGGGCCCGAAACCTAACTTTCCATCCTCATATTCATTGTTTGGTTACCCATGGTGGATTAGGCAATGACGGTTGGGTTGAGCCCCAAAAAAGTATTCTATTTCCTGCAAGAGTTATGATGAAGCTCTTTCGCGGTAAGTTCATTGCAGCGCTACGCGCAGCAATGAATAAAGGAGAGTTAAATTACCCTGAATCACTTTCTAAGCAAAATATACTTAATCTTTTTAATAAATGGGGCGTTTTTGATTGGGTAGTTCATTGTACCAAACCGTATTCCCATGGCGCTGGAGTCGTTAAATATTTAGCGAGATATGTCCGTGGCGGAGCCATAAAAAACAGTCAAATTATGCATGTATCAAGCAAGGAAGTGCGAGTTAGGTATAAGTCTCATCAAACAAAGAAAACAGAAATGCTTAGGCTAAAGCCTAATCAATTTATTGAGCGTATATTGAGTCATATAGCGATACCGAAAAAACAGCAATATCACTTTGTTGGTTTGTATCATAATCGATGTAGAGAGAGGTTGAATAAAGCTCGACAGTATCTTGGCCAAGAGCGGATAAAGGACATTAGTCCTTTATTATGGCGAGAATACGCGGAAAGCAAAGGGCAAGTGCCATGTTGCGATGAATGCGGAGGCAAGGTTACGGTATTAGCTCGATTCAGAGTGATAAACGGTGAATTTATTTTTTCATCGAAAATGTGATAGGGATTATTCTATTTCGTGTAGAAAGCTTGCTGCTGCAAGCTGTTCCAGTTATCGTGTGTTAGTTGGTTTATATGCTTGAAATGGGATGTTTTTTTAGATTGTGAAAAGTGTGTTTTTTCTTGTTTTAGTATATAGAAATCACAAAGACATCGGCGCAGGCTTGCTCGGAAAATTTAACAGCTGCTGCAACCACATCACAATCGGCAAATTTAACAATCGAATCAATGCGATGCTGTAACCTTCGGCATTCGCGGTTTAAAGTATATTTAGCGCTATTAATCCGTCGTTTGCACGCATTATTCTAGGCGTTATAAGCACCCAATTGCATTTAAACTTGCCAGAAAAATGAATTCGAGTTAAAAATACCTTTTGATATAGCATTGAGCAGAATATGAAATTATCACATACAAAACATAAAGATATCGTAGAAAAAATTGAATATTTTAAATCTGAAGGCTTTCCTTTAATATATCGTGAGCAAGAGTTATTAGATTTTATCGATGCGATGCTGCCTGAAGCTGATCACGATTTGAAAGAACAATTAGTTGAGTATTTTGTTGAAGGTAAAGGTGTTGATTGGGATGCATACACGGCCACATTATTGAATGAAGTATCATTACGTTTATGAACCGAATTTTTGTAATTGGTAAAGATTTAAGCTTAAATTACACGTTCAGTATGTGCTTATAACAAATGCATCAACACGATTTGCTACACTCGGCGTTGCCAGTTTGTCTTTAGTTTCAGTGATTAAGGCAGTAAAATTCAGCTAGGTCTGTATCGTAGCAAACGTGTTATGCAGGCGTTAAGTGTCTGTTTAGTTCTAAGACTTCCATCTCAAAACCAATCTATATTTAAGCGCATAATAATATTAACCGCTATTTTAATGTGGTTAATATTATTAATTTAAATACGGAGAATTAAATTATGGCAACAACTGGTGAAAAACCTGGTAAAGGTACTTACTATTGTAAGAAATGTGGTCAAAGAGTCGATTTAGATGATCACTCCGACACACTTCCTCCTTGCCCTAAATGTGCTCATACTGAATATAGAAAGGGTTAGCAATGACAAAAAGTACTCATGTAGTTTCAAATGCTGAAGGTGGTTGGGATATTAAACAGAGTGGAGGACAACGATCTTCAGGTCATTTTGGCACTAAAAAAGAAGCAGTTGATCGTGCAAGAACAATTAGCCAGAATCAACAATCAGAATTAGTGATTCATAATAAAGACGGTAAAATAGCTATCAAAGATAGTCATGGGAATGATCCATATCCACCTAAGGGATAAACACTTAACAATCGCATCAACACGATTTACTACACTCGGCATCTCAGGTTGTCGGGTGTTTCTCATTTTAAGGCGTCAATTTTAAGTATAATTGCATAGTAGTAAACGTGTTATGCAGGCGTTATACGAATAAAATAAGTGATGAGTATGAAAATAGATCAGAAAATTTTTAACCTAGCAAATGAAGTCGTTGAATTTCCTTTTGATAGCTGTAGCGAAGATGATTTTTTAAATGTTCAAGAAAGTCACGTTAGAGACTTTGTTCAGGTTGTTAATCGATTTTTGTACAGTGTAAAGCGTGTTCCCAATGCAGCGTTACTTGCTGATGCAGATAATATCAATACGAATGTACGCCATATGTGGGAGGCTCGAGAACTAAAAACAAGTGTATTTGCATTAATCGATCATCTATATGAAATCGCTGATAATCCTGAATCTGGATTTTATCGGAGTGAAGACTTGCTTTCAGAACAGTATTTTATAGGTCACAAAGAAAAGCTTTTAGAAGTAATTGAATCTGCAAAATTTTCTATTTGGGTTGCGGTTGCTTGGTTTACTGATAGAGATCTAGCTGATGCACTAGTGAAAAAAGTAAAGCAAGGGCTTAATGTTCGTGTAGTTATGAGCAAAGATTCAAAGAATGATCGTATCGGTAATTATCTAAATCCATTTATAGAACTCATAGCAGTTGATCCCAAAAGGCAATTAATGCACCATAAGTTTTGTATAGTTGATTTTAGGGTAGTTCTGCAAGGTTCATATAATTGGACGAATCGAGCTGCAACAAGTAATAGAGAAACTCTAAATATATCATACAGCACCAAGCTAGCAGATGATTATTCCCAAGAGTTTATAAAGTTAGTTCAACAGTATAAATTCGTATAACAAATGCATCAACACGATTTGCTACACTCGGCGTTGTCAGTTTGCCTTTAGTTTCAGTGATTAAGGCGTTAAAATTCAGCTTGGTTTGCATAGTAGCAAACGTGTTATGCAGGCGTTATGTGAATAAGTGGAATCCTTAAGTTACAGGTAAAATTAATGATTAGTGTTATAGATATTAGAAGCTTTGGTGAATATGTTTCTGCAATGGAAATTGCTCCTTTGATGGGGAATAAAGTTCTATTTCGGGGGCAAACAAAAGTATCGTAATCTTTTACCTAGTATTGCTCGTAAAGATAGTCATGTGAATACAACAGGCAATGAAAAAAAAATGCTAGAGCAATTATTATTACTTGGTTCTAGCAAGTTATCTGAAAATGATCACAATGAATGGAATTTATTAATTAAAGCACAACATTTTGATTTAAAAACAAGATGTTTAGATTGGACTTCAAACCCTTTAGTCGCACTTTGGTTTGCTTGTGACAATAGTATTGATGAAGATTCATATGTTTATTTATTTTCAGCAGATTTTGGAGCATTACCGGATAAATCTAAATCACCATTTGAGCAACCTCATGTGTGTATTTACCAACCTAGTTTTTCCAATGAACGTGTTACAGCTCAGCATGGTTGGTTCACTCTACACAATTACGATGAAGAGCAACAAAGGTTTATTCCGTTAGAGGAACTTGAAGATTCTAATTTATTGGAATATCGTATTCCGAAAGAAATCAAAAAGAACTTATTAGAAAATTTAGACCGATGTGGGATAAATAAGAGTACTTTGTTTCCTGATTTATCAGGGTTGTGTGCATATATAAATCAAAAATTCACATAACAAATGCATCAACACGATTTACTACACTCGGCATCTCAGGTTGTCGGGTGTTTCTCATTTTAAGGCGTCAATTTTAAGTATAATTGCATAGTAGTAAACGTGTTATGCAGGCGTTAGTAGCTCAGGAGGTCATAATGGACGTATTCCCTAATCGGTTAAGTGAATTTATGTCAGAACCACGACATACAAAAGGTCGAGAATCTTTGTTAATGAAGCGTCTAACCTTTGATTTGCAACTCGCAGCTGCAATTGATGGTTCATATTTAATGGCATATGAGGTAGATGTTGATCATAACGGCTACGATTTGATTTTGGATACTGAGATGGTTTCCAAGAAGCTTCAAGTTAAATCTAAGAATTCAGAAGCTACAACTAAAAGTTGGTTTGTTAGTAAGGGGCTGTTAAGACCAACTGAACATGAGATTAATGATGTTTCTTTTTGGGGAGGTATGGACGGAACGGGAATTAGTGGCGGCGTTATTTTAAAAATATTTACGGTTAGGGACACTGTTCTAGATATTGAGTATTTTTATACTGATTTGAGAATTCTAACACTTAAAAATTCTGGGGTTATTGGTAATAAAACTACTCAAGCTTCTGCGGCTAAAGTTTTAATGAAAATTATTGAAGGCCATTATCACGATAAAGTGGAACTTCGTTTGCAGCATTTTGTTAAAGTTAAAGAACCTGAGTTTTTATTACCTTTAATGGGACTTGGCTCTCGCTATTCTACATCAAATTGGATTCATTATTTTCGTTCTCGGAAATTTCAGGAAAACCAAAAGGAATTCATTGCTCCTCGAAAGTATCTTGATGATTCTATAAAAGAAGATTTGGCAGTGTTCTGTGATATAAGCTACTAACAATCGCATCAACACGATTTGCTACACTCGGCGTCGTCAGTTTGCCTTTAGTTTCAGTGATTAAGGCGTTAAAATTCAGCTAAGTCTGTTTCGTAGCAAACGTGTTATGCAGGCGTTAAATCTGCCGAGCAAGCTCGAAGAGTGCGCTGCCTCGTAATTCTCCTTCTTAAACATCTCCTTTCTGGTTAGATTTACTATGTTTACTGTATGAGTAAACATACAGTTCAAACCTTTTTGCAAAAAAGGTTTGAATCATATTCGAAGAACCATCGACTACCTTTATATCAACTTAAGGGGATCAGTCGGCTTTCATCTTGTCGAACTTCGTCGATGGGAGGTCATGCGCTGTATTGTGATAATGGTCATCTCAATGGTTATTGGTACAACAGCTGTGGGCATCGAAGTTGCCCACAGTGTGGTGCTCTCAAAAGAGAGCAATGGCTTAAAAAAGTAGATTCGTTTATTTTAGATACTTCTCATCATCATTGGGTATTTACTCTTCCGCATGAGTTACATGAAATATGGAGATATAATAGGGCGTTATGTCAGCAAACACTGTTTGATTCTGTTCGTAAAACGATTCAAATATTAAGCGCGGATGAGCGATTTCTAGGTGCTAAGGTTGGGTGTGTTTTGGCCCTACATACTTGGGCCCGAAACCTAACTTTCCATCCTCATATTCATTGTTTGGTTACCCATGGTGGATTAGGCAATGACGGTTGGGTTGAGCCCCAAAAAAGTATTCTATTTCCTGCAAGAGTTATGATGAAGCTCTTTCGCGGTAAGTTCATTGCAGCGCTACGCGCAGCAATGAATAAAGGAGAGTTAAATTACCCTGAATCACTTTCTAAGCAAAATATACTTAATCTTTTTAATAAATGGGGCGTTTTTGATTGGGTAGTTCATTGTACCAAACCGTATTCCCATGGCGCTGGAGTCGTTAAATATTTAGCGAGATATGTCCGTGGCGGAGCCATAAAAAACAGTCAAATTATGCATGTATCAAGCAAGGAAGTGCGAGTTAGGTATAAGTCTCATCAAACAAAGAAAACAGAAATGCTTAGGCTAAAGCCTAATCAATTTATTGAGCGTATATTGAGTCATATAGCGATACCGAAAAAACAGCAATATCACTTTGTTGGTTTGTATCATAATCGATGTAGAGAGAGGTTGAATAAAGCTCGACAGTATCTTGGCCAAGAGCGGATAAAGGACATTAGTCCTTTATTATGGCGAGAATACGCGGAAAGCAAAGGGCAAGTGCCATGTTGCGATGAATGCGGAGGCAAGGTTACGGTATTAGCTCGATTCAGAGTGATAAACGGTGAATTTATTTTTTCATCGAAAATGTGATAGGGATTATTCTATTTCGTGTAGAAAGCTTGCTGCTGCAAGCTGTTCCAGTTATCGTGTGTTAGTTGGTTTATATGCTTGAAATGGGATGTTTTTTTAGATTGTGAAAAGTGTGTTTTTTCTTGTTTTAGTATATAGAAATCACAAAGACATCGGCGCAGGCTTGCTCGGAAAATTTAACAGCTGCTGCAACCACATCACAATCGGCAAATTTAACAATCGAATCAATGCGATGCTGTAACCTTCGGCATTCGCGGTTTAAAGTATATTTAGCGCTATTAATCCGTCGTTTGCACGCATTATTCTAGGCGTTGTGCGTACTGAGTCCGAAATTTTTTGTACGGTTCATCAAAAGGATCGCGGCCTTCGTAGTTTTGGCTTAGTAAGCGTTCCTTTCTTCTTTGTTGCCTTTTGGTTTTCGTATTATCAGGTTCGGCAAATTAGCCCTTATTTCCCTAAGTTCAGGCGTTTCAGAAGCTATTTTACGCTTCAATTGTTCTTTGGTTATGCCTCATTTTAGTTTGCATCAGTGTTTTCCTCACAGCATTTTCAATCCCAATTGTGGCGAGTGTATTTAGTTTATCAGCTCCAAACTTGCTGAAATCAAATCGTTCAAATGGTGTAAAAAATGTATCTGATTTCCATTCACTTTATCTCGCAATTTAAGAACATTTTGTTCGCTTAATTACTACCGGTAAATTAGAATCAGGGCATAGAAAATCTTGGCAGGGCAGTTCTTTACCAAGTTTGCCAAGCCGAAAGTAAGCACGCACAACAATCGCATCAACACGATTTATTACATTCGGCGTTCTGGGTTTGCCTTTAGTTTTGTGATTAAGGCGGTTAATTCAGGTCGGTTTGCATAGTAATAAACGTGTTATGCCAGCGTTAAATTTCTAGGTGAGAATATATGACAATAAATACATATTTAGACGCAGTAGATAGCGCGGTGATTAGGTTGCTTGAAGCTCGTATGGATTATCAAGAGCTAATAGGCCAATTATTTACAGAATCGCTTCCTCCAATATTTTGTTTTAATAGGCATAACCCTAGAGATGTGGTTGATAGAGATAGGAATGTTTGGGAAAATAAACCGGCAATAAAAGAACATTTCACTAGGTCATCTCAAGCCTTAGAAGCTTTAGCTAATGAGCAATTTGCATTATCCATAATTGATGGCTCTTTGCTTCAAATAGCATGCAAAGGTTTTGAATTGTATTCTGAAAATGAAAAGGAATGTCTTCATTTTTCTAATTTTACACCTAAAGTCAATAAGCTTGCTGTTGGTGAATTAATTCGAGATATTCCTTCGGGATTAATTATTTATGCAGGTAGAAATCATTATAATCACCTAGAGGAAGGTGAGAATTTACGTAGACCTACAAAGGAAATTATTCATAAATTAATTGAAAATAAGCATTTATATAAACCAAACGTTCATCTTGATTTTTACAATGGGCAGCATTTACCACAGAATCTAGCTACCCATTTTATTGAGTTACTTGGTTGGAAAACTGCGGCAGATTTTAGATATACACTAAAGCACGTAGAAATTTAACAAAGCAATCAACACGATTTACTACATTCGGCGTTCTAGGTTTGCCTTTAGTTTCAGTGATTAAGGCGGTAAAATTCAGCTAAGTCTGTGTCGTAGTAAACGTGTTATTGCGGCGTTAGTATCGCAAAATTAATCCAGAGGTAGAAATTGAGTATTTATAAAAATCATCTAAAGCGACATGGATTTGAATTGCTTGAAGATATAGGTTCTGGGTTATCGGGTAAGACTAAAAAAGCACGCCAATATTCACTTGAACGATTTGTTGCCGTCAAATTTTTTGATAGCATTTTTAATATAAATAATGAAGATCTTCGCAAAAGGTTTAAAAGAGAAGCATTTATTCTTGCTGAAATTCAACATCCATCTATTCCATATGTATTAACTAATGGTGAAATCATCGATGGTGAGCGGACAATTCCATATACAGTGATGGAATATATTGATGGTTCAAATCTTGAAGATTATATTTATAAAAATGGGGCATTAAAACAAGAGCAAGTGATCAATATTGCCTGCCAAATCTTAGAAGCTTTAGCTCTTGTGCACTCTAAAGGCATTATCCATAGAGATATAAAACCGTCGAATATAATGCTTTCTAAATCAGGTCATGCTTACTTAATTGATTTTTCGATTGGTTTTTCATCGTTGGGCGTGAAAAATTTTACTCGTTCAACTAGAACTGGTGATCATTTAGGCTCTGCTGAATATATGTCACCAGAGCAAGGCCAAAATATGAAAAATGTTGATGAATGCTCTGATATTTATTCACTTGGATTTGTTTTATGTAAATTATTAACTGGTGTTCCATCGATATTGATGTTTGATAAACCTGAATTTTCAGTTTCTTTTACTCTTAAAAAAGTAATAACGAAAGCATGTGAATATAAAAAGGAAGATCGTTATTCTAGCGCAAGTGAATTCCTTCGCGAATTGCAAAGCTGCTCAGGTATAAGTCAGTCAATTAATAATCACCCAAGTAAAGCTCTTTGTAATAATCAAAAATGCTCTCATGCTGAATGGTCTGAGAATGGGTACTATAAAGGAGCTTATTTTATCGAGGAATGTACTGATATTCACTGTACCGCTTGTGGGAATAAATTAATTTATCAATGTGTTTGCGGTTACCCTATAGCAAATACACCATATTGCGGAGGTTGTGGTGAGGAGTTATTTAAAGTTCCTGAATGTGAAAAATGTGGTTCCTATTTGACAAAATTTGATATGGGTAAAAGTACAAGTGAGGGATGCAAAAAATGTAAAAGTAAAGTACTTCAGTTACCACAACAAGTCGTGCAGCCAGTTTGGGGGCAACAGGCAAAAGTTATACCTCAACAGGAATTTGATGATGATATTCCGTTTTAGCGATTAAAATTAGCTCTTCAAGTTGCGATACTAACAATCGCATCAACACGATTTGCTACATTCGGCATTCCAGGTTTCTTTGATTTTACCGTATTAAGTGGTAAATTTGAGCTTAATCTACATGGTAGCAAACGTGTTATGCAGGCGTTATATTTTTCCACGAAATTTTGAAATGGTAATGGATTACTTATGGAAATTGATACTAACAGTTTGAATTTACGAGATTTAACTAAGGATAGCTTTTATGCAGTATGCTTACTTTCAGTTAAACCTGAGCAGGTTAATCATGTAGATTCAAATGCCATTTCTATTGCTGAAGCTTCATTTTCTGAAAGTGCTTGGTTCAAAGGTATTTATCTTAACGATATAGCCATTGGTTTCGTTATGGTTGATGTCAAACCAAATGAAAATAAGTATTATCTCTGGCGTTTTATGATTGATGCAAAGTATCAAGGTTTTGGATTAGGTAAGCGTTCAATTGAGCTGTTATTGATTGAGTTAAAAAATCAATTTGGAGCATCGAAATTAACAACGAGTGTTGTTTCAAGTGAAAATAGCCCATTAAGGTTCTATGAAAGTTTAGGTTTTCGATTATCAGGTAGCCTTATCGATGGTCGTGAACGAGAGTTGATTTTAAGTTTCTAGCACTAGGTTAGATAAAAATATAACAAATGCATCAACACGATTTGCTACACTCGGCGTTGTCAGTTTGCCTTTAATTTCAGTGATTAAGGCGTTAAAATTCAGCTAGGTCTGTATCGTAGCAAACGTGTTATGCAGGCGTTATACCCTAAAAGGTCAATTGAGGAAGAATATCTATGCTAAATCTGTTGAAAGTGGTTGTTATTACTAATCTATTAGCGGCTTTAATCGTATTCATTCTTTCCAAATATGTAGCCTTTTTCAACTCAACAAGTTTGATGGATTTTCTATTCTTTATCGTGATTATTATCTGGGGAATAGCTAGATTAACTTGGGATGGAAATAGCCAAAGTCGTAATTGGGCGCAAGACCCAGCTTCAAATAAAACAATGAAAATGGTTTCTAATCATGATTTTGAGTCTGATTTTCATGAACAAAAAAGGCTGAATTATCAGTTTGGTTTGGTTATGTTTATCTCAGGAATACCAGCATTCTTAGGTAGTATTTTATTATTGGTTACTTCCTAGTTTTGAGGGCGATTTTAGTACGGGTATAACAAAGCAATCAACACGATTTACTACATTCGGCGTTGTCGGTTTGCCTTTAGTTTCAGTGATTAAGGCGGTAAAATTCAGCTAAGTCTGTGCCGTAGCAAACGTGTTATTGCGGCGTTATGTGCTAATTGTGAACGTTAACCTTGCTAGAATAATCATTTGGTTGTACTTATAGGTTGCTTTAATATAAGAGTCTTTGGTTGATTGTATTTTGAGTTGAGGTTGTAGTGCTATATCTGGTTAGCTTTTTGTGTGGTGTTGTTGGTATTTTATTTGGTTTCTTTTTTCTCGGTCGGTTTTCAGATCAAGCCTTAACCGAGTCATTTTTTACAACAACAAGTGAATTTGGTAACTATGGCACTTGGTTAGCGTCGATAAGTGGTTTTGTTACATTGATTTTACTTATATATCAAAACTCTAAACTTAGTAAACGTCAGGATAATCTTGACCGAAAAGAAGAAACAGTTGAAGCTAACAATCAAATAGATAAATATAATGGATTAATATTTATATTAAGCCAGCATCGTGTTGATAAGTCTAATGAATTCAACACCATTTATCAGCTACTAGAAATAGCATATAAAACCAAAAAAGAAGATCAAGTATTTTCAAGTTGGTTAAAAATGTTCAAAAAAGAACGCCATGTTTCCAATAGTCACATTTTTACGTCAAAAATAACTAACGAGATACATAAACTTGGTGCTCAAGACTTGTATCAACTGTTTCACTATTTATGTTTATCTAAACAAGATGTTACAAGTAAGCTTGAAATTAGCTTAGACTTAGGTGTTTTTTCTCAAAAAATAATATCGAGTCCTGAATTTAAAGAAAACAAAAAGGATTACGATCAAGTTATCATCAATGAGTGTATTGGTAATTTTTGTAGAGAATTACATTCAAGCAACATAAGAAAAATCATAAACACTAATATTGATAGTCTTGATGGAATAAAAGCTGACTTTGAAAGTCAATATTCTATTTATAATGTATCTAGTCATAACTCACCACAGCAAAAGGAAACTATTAGAGCTATGCGTGAACTTGTATTGACTAAAATGACAGTTATATTGGCAAAATATTTTACTTTGTTAGAAATTCTGGCAAAGGAAGTTACTTTGTTAGAGGAGTGTTTAATTAGACTTGAGGAGTCTTTTGGACAGCACTTAGATAAAAGGTATAGTCATCTATCTGGACATGATTCCATTCTATTAAAAACAACTCAAAAGAACACCTTCTTATTAGAGTTGTCATCGTTAGAAGTTATTCTTTTCGAATTATTTCCACAAAAATAGTTAAAATGGTAGTTGGTGATTTGCACATAACAAATGCATCAACACGATTTGCTACATTCGGCATTCTAGGTTTCTTTGAGTTCACCGTGTTAAGTGGTAAATTTAGGCTTGATCTGCATAGTAGCAAACGTGTTATGCAGGCGTTAGCTGTATAAGTGGATTTCAATGCATTCATTGTGCTGATATAATTAATGAATACTAAATTCAATAAGGTTATCAGTTTGTTAGACGAATTCTTTACAGTTTGTATTATTAAGCCATTTCGTTGGTTTTTTTCCATGCAACCGCTAGAAGCTCAAGAAAAAGAACCAGCAAAAAAACTATTAAAGAGTATCAGAGTTACTAGTAAGTGTCGCTTCAATGCCGCAGATAGGCTTAAAGGTGTAAGTAGTTATTCTTTTTTAACTACGACATTTCTATCTTTGGGTTTGATTTTCATCCCTTTGTATCAAAGCTCAGGCTTACCGCTACCTTATAGCAATTCAGTGCTTAGTATCATTCAAATTTTCTTGGCTGTTGCAGTACTTGTTTATTCTGTTGTAAATGGCACCGCGAAATATGAATTACGCGCTGAGTCTTTAGATGAATGTGGTATTCAGTTAAAGGAACTGATTCGAAAGTTAAGGCGAGATATCAATGAATTGGAAATGGGGGGGATAAGTGTTGATCTAGAAAAATATCACGCTGATTATCATGTTATTTCAACAGAACCAGAAAATCATCGACGTGCTGACTATCTTTTTACTATCTTAGAGTCTCGTTCTGACTTCGATTTGACGGGGATTATAAGGGTATTTACTTTGGGCAAGGCATATTTGCTTTATTCATTGCCATATATTATACCTACATTGATGATTTTGTTTGAAATTGCTTTTATTGCAGATATTTTAGGGGTAACGGAGATATTCACAAGCGTGCTCTCTCAAGAGGCCAATAAGGTTATTGAAAATGTAACTCCTAAGCAGTAGTTACTAATCTGAGTTAGTCAGTTTTGTTCTAGTCTATTATAGCGGATATTTAGCATTATCGTGTAAACTTTTAAATACAGCTAACAAATGCATCAACACGATTTACTACACTCGGCATCTCAGGTTGTCGGGTGTTTCTCGTTTTAGGGAGTCAATTTTGAGTATAATTGTTTGGTAGTAAACGTGTTATGCAGGCGTTAGCTATATTAAGGGAAGTTAATAATGTTCGAAGGTTTCATGCAGCATTTTGACTATGTCGCATTAATAGCATTTTTGGTTAGTATATTACCGATATTACAATATTTAAGTGAGCGGCTTTATTCCGGACGATATTTCAAAATTCGTAATATTGAGTTACTGCATTCATGTATGGCGAGTCCATCTAACATAGCTAACCGCCTTGTTGTTGAACATCTATTTTATTCAATTTTTAAGGTTAAAGTGAAATTTGAAATAATAGAGACGCTTCTTACTCAGTTGAATCCATCAGAGTCGATTGAGTTGTTCAAGGATGGAAAAAAATATCTCGAAATTAGCTCAGGAAGGTTTGATCTTAAAGAGAAGTATCGTTCAAAAAGAAAACAAAAAGTAGAAAGGTATTCGTATCAAATTAAAAGTTTAGCGTTGTATATAATAACGTCAGTGTCATCATTGACCTTAATATTAGGTGTTTTTGATTACTTTAAAGTAAATGAATTGTTTGAAGTACATTTTATTACGTTCAATATTGTTTGGATGCTTTTCATATTGTTAGTCGCTTTAATACTTGGCGCAATTGCTATCATTACAATGACAAGAACCGTCGATATAAGAGCAGCTATCAAGCTAATAGATAATCAAGTTACTAATGTTTCAAGAGTAAAGTGGTACTATTAATACAGCTAACAATCGCATCAACACGATTTGCTACATTCGGCGTTCTAGGTTTCTTTTGGTTTACCGCATTAAGTGGTAAATTTAGGCTTAATCTGCATAGTAGCAAACGTGTTATGCAGGCGTTATATGCAAGGAGGCATTATGAGAAAAGCTTATCTGTTCGATTGGGGTGACACTTTAATGGTCGACTTTCCAAATGCTCCAGGAAAAATGTGTGATTGGGAAACCGTTCAAGCCGTAGATGGTGCTTCGGAAATGTTAGCTTCGTTATCTCAGAAAGGACATTTGCTTTATGTGGCAACTGGTGCTGATGATTCCAGTGTTCAGGATATTGAGTTGGCATTTGAACGAGTCGGGTTGTCTCAATTCATTTCAGGCTATTTCTGTAAATCAAATCTTGGTTTATCAAAAGGCAGTTCTGAATTTTATCAAAGAATAGCGAATAAGTTAGGTGCTGAACCGAGTCAACTTACAATGGTTGGTGACTCACTTGAAAAAGACGTTATTTCAGCGATAGAGGCTGGTTTAAATGCGATTTGGTTTAACCATCGAGGTTTGGAAAAAGAAAGTCATTCCAATTTTAGGACGATCTCTCAGCTTCATGAGTTAAGCATATAACAAATGCATCAACACGATTTGCTACATTCGGCGTTGTCAGTTTGCCTTTAGTTTCAGTGATTAAGGCGTTAAAATTCAGCTAAGTCTGCATCGTAGCAAACGTGTTATGCAGGCGTTATATTGCGAAAATAGTTAAGAGGATTTCATGGAAGAACAGTCTCAAATCTACTTGGATCAGTATCTAAGCTCACTTTCTGAAATTGAACGTGAAAAGTATCAATCATTCAGTTCAGACTATTTCTGTGCTGATGAGCATAATGCCAATTTATGCGCAGAATTAATCCGAATTGGTCAAAAGACAGCAACTTGTAGCTTAAATGTTTGGTATGAATCTGGTGAAGAACCAATGCCAACCGTTGGTCATTTACAAGTAGTCGTTGATTGGAATGGGAAACCAATTTGTATCATTGAAATTGATTCAGTTGAAACGTGTAAATATAACGAAGTTACGGCTGAGTTTGCTCATGCAGAAGGCGAGGGCGACCGTTCATTAAAATGGTGGCGTGAAGCTCATTGGAGTTTCTTTGCTGCTGAATGTTCAGAGTTAAATATTAAGCCTAATGAGGACATGGTTCTTGTATTGGAACGATTTCATGTCGTTTATCAATAGGCAATATAACAAAGCAATCAACACGATTTATTACATTCGGCGTTGTAGGTTTGTCTTTGGTTTAGGTGTTTAAGGCGGTAAAATTCAGCTAAGTCGTCGTAGTAATAAACGTGTTATTGCGGCGTTACACGAACTCTAAGAACGCAGTTTTTTGGCTCAGTTCAGCGATTGAACCGTTAATTTTTTAGGCGTGAAAGTAGGGTGGATTTCCTTTTTCTTTGTTACCTTTTGGTTTTCATTTCGTCAGGTTCGGCATTGAACTATTATTGTCCTAAATTCAGGCGTTTCAGCGGCTAATTTACGCTTCAATTATTCTTTGGTTATGCCTCATTTAAGTTTGCATCAGTGTTTTGCTCGTAGTATTTTCAATCCCAATTGGGCGAGGATATTTGGTTTATCAGCTCAAAACTTGCTGAAACCAAATCGTACAAATAGTGTAAGAAAAAGGGATTGTTTCATTTCACAGTTATTGTCGCTGATTGGATATTTTGCTCGCTTAATTTGGCGAGTCTAATTAAACTCAGTTTACAGTAAATCTTGGCAAATCAATTCTTTACCAAGTTAATGGAAGCGTTGACAAAGATCGTGTAACAAATGCATCAACACGATTTGCTACACTCGGCGTTGTCAGTTTGTCTTTAGTTTCAGTGGTTAAGGCAGTAAAATTCAGGTAAGTCTGTATCGTAGCAAACGTGTTATGCAGGCGTTACACGAACTCTCAAGATTGCAGTTTTTTGGCTCAGTTCAGCGATTGAGCCGTTAGTTTTTTAGGCGTGAAAGTAGGGTGGATTTCCTTTTTCTTTGTTGCCTTTCAATATTCGTTTCATCAGGTTCGGCAATTGACCATTATTGCCAAAAGTTCATGGATTTCAGAAACCAATTCACGCTTCAATTGTTCATGGTTTTGCCTCATTTTATCCTGCATCAGTGTTTTACTCGCAATATTTTCAATCCAAATTGTGGCGAGGATATTTGGTTTTTCAGCTAAAAACTGGCTGAAACCAGGTCGTACAAATGGTGTAAGAAAAAGGATTGTTTCGTTTCACAGTTATTGCTGTTGATTGGATATTTTGCTCGCTTAATTGAGCCAGTCTAATTAAACTCAGTTTACAGTAAATCTTGGTAAATCAATTCTTTACCAAGTTAATGGAAGCATTGACAAAGATCGTGTAACAAATGCATCAACACGATTTGCTACATTCGGCATTCTAGTTTTCTTTGAGTTTACAGTGTTAAGTGGTAAATTTAGACTTAATCTGCATGGTAGCAAACGTGTTATGCAGGCGTTATGTTTATTTTGGAGAATTACGTGTTTGAAGAGTTAGAGTATCAAAATAGGAATTTAGCCACTCATACAGTTAGATTGCTTTCTCCTTTAGGTCTGTATCCAAAGGATGTGTTAATACATAGTGATTCTATTGCATATTTTGGTTCGGATTTATGCTTTATTTTGACGCCAATTGACAGCGTCGAAATAGAATATTCAGAGGTGGCTTGGCTTAATCTAAATGAAATTAAACTTCTGTCATCTATTCTGCTTAGTAATGACCAAGGTATGTATTTATTCCATCCTCACCCAAATGTTCATTACATCAAACTAAATACGATAAATGTCAGTGAAGATTGCATTAAATCTGTTTATTCATTATTTAGATCTGCCTTTAGTGCTCAAGATATGGAACATGAACATAAAGGTAACAAGTTTGTTACTCAAAACCCTTATCATGTACATAGTTCTATTAAGCTCCCTGATTTTGATAAAAAAGTGAATTACAGGTTTATAGAAAAGAGTATTAATAAGACTATTCAAAATAACATATATGTTGAGATCAATATTCTTGATAATTTATTAATGCGAGCATTAGCAACATTGCTGAGAAGCTCAATGTTAATGTGTTACTCATATCTTCTTGAAGAAGCAATTAATTCAACTTTCATATCAATGGACGCATCATTTTCATTAGTTCAACGAAAATTAAAAGAATGTGGAAATCCAAGTCCATCATCAAAGGACGCATCTCAATACATATCAAATGTATTTGATATTGATGGTCCAGAAAGGTATTTTCAAGATTACTATGAAAGACGAATAATGGCATTTCATCCTTCATCAAGGTTTGGAGAGTTTCCTCATGCTCCTGTAGTAGCTGATGATTGTTACGACCTTTTTGACGCTTTAATATCAGTATATCGTTATCTTATTTGTGGTGACATTCGGGTGGATACATAAACATAACAAATGCATCAACACGATTTGCTACACTCGGCGTTGTCAGTTTGCCTTTAGTTTCAGTGATTAAGGCGTTAAAATTCGGCTAGGTCTGTATCGTAGCAAACGTGTTATGCAGGCGTTATGTGCCTAAGCGTGCAAAATAACTTATAGTATGCTATTTTCTATGTGTTCTGGTTTATTTTGGTGATCCTATGAAAAATAGTTCTGATGAAGATATTTTACCTAAAGGTGAGTGTCCTTGGTGTAAGAAACAAACGCATGCTTATCTTGCTGAAAGAAATGTACCTCCTCGGAGGAACATTTATCGCTGTGGTGAGAAAAGTTGTGATAAACAAGTGTTGGTCTGTTATAGCCCAGGCTGTGATGATTTAGCTCGCTGGGGAGATATATGGGACGACTTTTACTGCCCAGATTGTACAAGCCAACTCGGTCCACTATCTACAGTTGGAAAGTTTCTAGGTTTTACAAGCAAAGTAAAGAAGCCTAAGTGGTAAGAATTTAAGAGGTTATCATGTTAGCTATTTTAGGTTATGTAGTGGCTTTTTTAGTTGTATTAGGGCTTATTTCTATTATTAATGAGTATATGGTTGTAGGGTGGCAAAGAATTGGTTTCTTAAAAAAACATCCATTGTCATATCTAGTAGTCTCAGCCTTTATCGCTGTAATTGGTTTTGCTGTTAGTGTTATCAGCCCTTTACTTTCTCATTGGATAGTGAATATTGCAGTAGTCATTGCTGTTTTAGTAATTGCTATCTACTTTATATATGCAATTATAGGATTTCTAAATAGCTAATAATGCACATAACAAAGCAATCAACACGATTTACTACATTCGGCACTGTAGGTTTGCCTTTAGTTTCAGTGATTAAGGCGTTAAAATTCAGCTAAGTCTATGTCGTAGTAAACGTGTTATTGCGGCGTTATATTTTTCCACGAAATTTTGAAATGGTAATGGATTACTTATGAAAATTGATACTAACAGTTTGAATTTACGAGATTTAACTAAGGATAGCTTTTATGCTGTATGCTTACTTTCAGTTAAACCTGAGCAGGTTAATCATGTAGATTCAAATGCCATTTCTATTGCTGAAGCTTCATTTTCTGAAAGTGCTTGGTTCAAAGGTATTTATCTTAATGATATAGCCATTGGTTTCGTTATGGTTGATGCCAAACCAAATAAAAATAAGTATTATCTCTGGCGTTTTATGATTGATGCAAAGTATCAAGGTTTTGGATTAGGTAAGCGCTCAATTGAGCTGTTATTGATTGAGTTAAAAAATCAATTTGGAACATCGCAATTAACAACGAGTATTGTTTCAAGTGAAAATAGCCCATTAGGGTTCTATGAAAGTTTGGGTTTTCGATTATCAGGTAGCCTTATCGATGGTCGTGAACGAGAATTGATTTTAAGTTTCTAGCACTAGGTTAGATAAAAATATAACAAATGCATCAACACGATTTGCTACACTCGGCGTTGTCAGTTTGCCTTTAGTTTTAGTGATTAAGGCGTTAAAATTCAGCTAAGTATGCATTGTAGCAAACGTGTTATGCAGGCGTTATATGCCATTGTCCCATAAAGTAGAAGTAATTATATGAATCCAATTGATAAAATCACAGACCCTACATTTACAAACTCTTCTAAAGGGCTACTTACATTATTTTGTATTGGCCTGATTCATACCGTTGTTGGAGTTGACTTAACAAGTACTGAGATAGCGATTCCTTGGTTGCCATCAATAAACTTTCCGAATACTGACAGGTTTTCATATTTATATTGGGGGCTTGTCACTTTTACAATATACAGATATATGCTTCACAATATTCGTCCATTTAAAGAGTCGTATTTTAGGGCTATTTGTCTATTTTTAAAAAGTTCTGCTGGGAAGTCTTTCATAGATAATACGATTTATGCAAAAAATCTAAGCCATCAAATAGAGGTTTTAGATGATTCGGAATCATTACCTAGTATTTTAATTAAACATTTTGATTATGGTGAAGAATACGGTTCTCAAGGAGCTGAACTAATGGCTAATTTTGAAATTAAATTGCTAGATCGTAACAATAACCGACACACGCTTACCGCTTAAAAACTCACTCGGACTCAGAAAATTTAATGCCTTTCTAGGTCTCGAATTAATCAAAAACTCTGCCTGTTTAACCTCTTTTGCAGCAAGTTCTCCAATGGCCATTCCCTTTGGGAAAAAACGCCTTAGTAAACCATTGGTATTTTCATTCAAACCTCGTTGCCAGGAATGGTAAGGTTTAGCAAAATAAATTTCACAGTTCAGATGCTTAGCTATCTTAGCATGACCTGCAAACTCTCCGCCATTATCAAATGTGATTGTTTTGCAAAGTTCTTTAAAGGGCTTCATCATGCGATTTATCCCACGAGTGACTGCTTTTTTAGACTTGCTACGTACTTTGCAAGTAACTAATAGCTTAGATACTCGCTCTACCATAGTGACTAAATACCCATCTTGACCATAAACAGTATCACCTTCCCAGTGGCCAATTTCTGAGTTATCGTCAACAATAGCAGGCCGGAGAGAGATATCAGCACGGTTGGGAATTAGTCTTGCTCCAGCTTCTACACCTTTACGCTGTTTGTATTTTTTACCTTTTCGAGCAAGCATTCTTTGCCAATGCTCTCTTTTAACTACATTGTAAATAGTACTGCAACATATTGTATTTTCTATTTTTTCTTTATGCATTCGTCCAGATATTTGCTCTGGGCTCCAACCAAGTTGTAGGTATATTTGAATTATTTTCTTATTCTTTTGGCCACACTTTGTGTGCTTAATTGAAAGTGTTCTTTTTTGAAAAGCATGTTTATGCGCTTGCTCGGCAGAATAACTTCCAACAGGACAGCGTCGTAATTCCCTTGAAATGGAGCCATTGCTCCGTTTTAATTTTTGTCCTATTTCCCGAGCAGAAATACTATGTGTATTCCAAGCTTCAATCTGGTATCTTTCACTTAGTGTCAGTTGCTTATATTGGTGTCCCATGTGGTTACCTTAGTTGATTGTGTGAGAGCTTGAAGCTTATAGGCAACTGACTCTCTAATCTATACCAAAGTGTGTCGGTTATTCTTGGGATCTAGGATTTACTAGAGATTACTCTTTTGGCGAGATAGTTTATTCCGAACATCCTCAGTATACTATTGATGAGATAACCCTCAGAAAAAAAGAAATACAAGATAAATGGGGGATGTCTCTATTTGTTGTTGATGATGAAGAACCAATTTTTGTATCTCGTAAAATTAAAAGTGTATGGTTTAGGCTTTTAATTGGAATTCGTACTATTAGAAACTACTTTACCTTGTTGCTAAGTAATAAAGATACATTTGACTTGTCTATTCCTGTTATGTTGAATTTGTCATTGTTCATTTATTGTGTTTTTTCAGCTAGGTTTTCTATCATATCTGAGTTTTTTGAATCATTGCTTAGGTGAGTGCAGGCATATAACAAATGCATCAACACGATTTACTACACTCGGCATCTCAGTTTGCTGGGTGTTTCTCGTTTTAAGGCGTCAATTTCAAGTATGATTGTATAGTAGTAAACGTGTTATGCAGGCGTTATGAGAATTAAGGGATAATTTTAAATATGGATATCAAAATAGATGATTTGAATGGCGGTGAAGTTGTTCAGTTATTAAAAGAACACCTGGAAGATATGTATGCAACGTCTCCTCCTGAAAGTGTGCACGCATTAGATGTCAGCGCTCTAAAAGTACCTGAAATTACGTTCTTTAGCTGCTGGAAAGGTGAGCAGTTATTAGGTTGTGCAGCAATTAAGGAATTGGATTCAAACCATGCGGAACTGAAATCAATGAGAACCTCTAATCATGCGCGAAATTTGGGTGTAGGTACGCTTCTTCTCAATCATGTATTAAATGTTTCATCGGATAGGGGTTATAAGAAAATTAGCTTGGAAACCGGTTCACAAGAGTTCTTCAAACCAGCTCGTAATCTCTATGAAAAATTTGGTTTTCAATATTGTGATCCCTTTGCCGATTACAAACCAGATCCACACAGCCAATTTATGTCGTGCACACTGGGTGAGACATTCTCATAACAAATGCATCAACACGATTTGCTACATTCTGCGTTGTCAGTTTGCCTTTAGTTTCAGTGATTAAGGCGTTAAAATTCAGCTAAGTCTGTATCGTAGCAAACGTGTTATGCAGGCGTTAACTGTTTCGAGGGAAATATGAATATACAGGAAGTTATGCGTATTTATAATAAATACGAACGAAAGGGAAGCTCTCTTGGTGGTTATACAAAAATTGTTACGCCTGAGTTGGTGAAATTTGTTTCAGATACCCAATATGGTAGTTTTATCTCATTCTCTGAACTGAATGATGAAAATGTAGACAGGGCCATTGAAAGTGAAATTACTTACTTTACTGAGCTTGGTTTGTCGTTTGAATGGAAAACTTATGATACAGATTTACCAATTAATATTGGTGAAAAATTGATATCTCATGGGTTTGAAAAGGGTGAATCTGAATCCTTTATGGCTCTTAGTTTAAATACTTTACCTATGGTGAGTATTAATAATAACGTATGTGTAGAAGTAATTGATGAACAAGGGATAAAAGATGCTATTTCTGTACAAGAACAAGTATGGGGCGGGGATTTTAGTGGGCAATTAGCTCAACTTATCAATGCGAAAAAATTAGCACCAGATGATTTAACGATATATGTAGTTTACGAAAGCGCATTACCAGTTGCGTCAGGATGGATTGTTTATACCTCAAATAGTCCATTTGCAGGGATTTGGGGCGGTAGTACACTCAAGGAATATAGAGGTAAAGGCTATTACTCGAATCTTTTACATAAGCGAATTGATGATGCTATGAAACGTGATGTTCAATATTTAATTATTGATGCTTCCAATATGAGTAAGCCAATTATAGAAAAGCATGGTTTTCAATTTATTACGAAAACTACGCCATATACTTTTGAACACAGTTAACAAATGCATCAACACGATTTGCTACACTCGGCGTTGTCAGTTTGCCTTTAGTTTCAGTGATTAAGGTAGTAAAATTCAGCTAGGTCTGTCTCGTAGCAAACGTGTTATGCAGGCGTTATAACGCAGGGTGGATATGAATAGAATCATCACATTAATTGAGAAAGATGGATTGAGAGTTAAGGCTCTTGATTGTGTTCTACAACTCAATTTACCTCATTGCTATTTAGCTGCTGGTTTCGTCCGAAATTTGGTGTGGGATCATTTGCATCAGAAATCAGTATCAACGCCTTTGAATGACGTTGATGTTATTTATTTCGATGAAACTGAATCTAATCCTGAAAACTACAAACTAATCGAATCTCAGCTTTCTGTATTGATGCCAGAATTGAACTGGGAAGTGCGTAATCAAGCAATCATGCACAAAAGAAATGGTGATAAACCGTATTTAAGTATTATCGACGCAATGAGTTATTGGCCAGAAAAAGAAACAGCGGTAGCCATACGAAAATTAGGAAATGGTAAATATGAATGTATTTCTGCTTTTGGCTTTGAATCGTTGTTTAATTTGCAGATTACACATAATCCGAAGCGTTCTTTAGAAATTTTCAGTGACCGTGTAACGTCGAAAGGTTGGCTGAGTCATTGGTTTAAATTGAGAACTGCGTTATAACAAATGCATCAACACGATTTGCTACATTCGGCATTCTAGGTTTCTTTGAGTTTACCGTATTAAGTGGTAAATTTGAGCTTAATCTGCATCGTAGCAAACGTGTTATTGCGGCGTTACACGAACTCTAAGATCGCAGTTTTTTGGCTCAGTTCAGCGATTGAGCCGTTAATTTTTTAGGCGTGAAAGTAGGGTGGTTTTCCTTTTTCTTTGTTCCCTTTTGATGTTCGTTTCATCAGGTTTGGCATTGAACTATTATTGCCCCAAATTCAGGCGTTTCAGCGACTAATTTACGCTTCAATTGTTCTTTGGTTATGCCTCATTTTAATCTGCATCAGTGTTTTCCTCTCAGCATTTTCAATCCCAATTGTGGTTAGGATATTTGGTTTTTCAGCTAAAAAGTTGCTGAAACCAAGTCGTACAAATGGTGTAAGAAAAAGGATTATTTCGTTTCACAGTTATTGCTGTTGATTGGATATTTTGCTCGCTTAATTGAGCCAGTCTAATTAAACTCAGTTTACAGTAAATCTTGGTAAATCAATTCTTTACCAAGTTAATAGAAGCGTTGACAAAGATCGTGTAACAAATGCATCAACACGATTTGCTACACTCGGCGTTGTCAGTTTGTCTTTAATTTCAGTGATTAAGGCAGTAAAATTCAGTTAAGTCTGTATCGTAGCAAACGTGTTATGCAGGCGTTACACGAACTCTAAGATCGCAGTTTTTTGGCTCAGTTCAGCGATTGAGTCGTTAGTTTTTTAGGCGTAAAAGTAGGGTGGATTTCCTTTTTCTTTGTTGCCTTTTAGTTTTCATTTCATCAGGTTCGGCAATTGACTATTATTACCAAAAGTTCATGGGTTTCAGAAACCAATTCAGGCTTCAATTGTTCATGATTTTGCCTCATTTTATCCTGCGTCAGTGTTTTACTTTCAATATTTCAATCCCAATTGTGGCGAGGATATTTGGTTTATCAGCACCAAACTGGCTGAAACCAAGTCGTACAAATGGAGTAAGAAAAAGGATTGTTTCGTTTCACAGTTATTGCTGTTGATTGGATATGTTGCTCGCTTAATTGAGCCAGTCTAATTAAACTCAGTTTACAGTAAATCTTGGTAAATCAATTCTTTACCAAGTTAATAGAAGCGTTGACAAAGATCGTGTAACAAATGCATCAACACGATTTGCTACATTCGGCGTTGTCAGTTTGCCTTTAGTTTCAGTGATTAAGGCGTTAAAATTCAGCTAGGTCTGTATAGTAGCAAACGTGTTATGCAGGCGTTATATCACTTGGCGAAAAATAATAACAATCGAGGTAATTCATGTCAGTTCCAAAAATTAAAAAGCTAGTTATTAAGAATTTTGGGTGTATAGGGAGTCAGCAATTAGAAGTCGAGATTGATGATATTGTTGTTTTAGTAGGAGCTAATAATGCTGGTAAAAGCACAATACTTCGTGCGTATGAAGCGGTAACAGATTCTCTAAAGCTTGAGCAAGATGATTTTCACAATAAGCAAGTCGCAGCTGACAATCACCCAGAAATCCATGTTCATACGGTGTGTACAGAAGAAAATAAGCCGGGTGATGAATGGTGTGATGTACAAGAAGATGGAAGTATTTTAATTAAAGAAAAATGGATTTGGAATGCTACCAACCGCGAGCCAACAAGAGTTGGCCACAACGTTAGCCTTGGGCGTTGGGCTCAGAATGGCGATGATGAAACGATGCCATGGGGGATGAACAATTTAGCTAAATCTAAAAGACCTAAACCCCACCGTGTAAACACATTTGATGATCCTGAAGTTCAAGCACTAGCGATTAAGTCATTACTTAAAAGTCTATTAGAGAACAATATCAAGAGCTACAAAGAAAACGAAGAAGACGAGCTCACTAAGTATGAGTCTGTGCTAGCTGACCTAAAGTCATTAAGAGATCAAACTAAAGTGTCTCAACGAGAAAATGTTAGCGCTCTTGAAGTTAGCGCAAATGAAATCATTGGAAAAATATTCCCTAATCATGAGCTGAAAATATCCTCTCCAGAGAGCAGTACTCCAATATCAATCACTTTACTCGGTGATGAGTTCAACGTTGAAATGGGCTCAATAGGTGGTGAGAAATTTCCATTAGAAAAACAAGGTAGTGGTAGTCGAAGAACTGCACTTTGGACAATTCTCAAGTTACTAGCTGATAAAGGAATGAAAGCTAAGAAAGTTACTGCAAAAGCAAAGTCACAACATGAGTCACTGGGGCAAAATACAGCCCATGTACTACTTTTAGATGAGCCTGAGGTTAGCTTACATCCAACAGCTATAGAGAATGCACGAGATGTACTTTATTCATTGCCAGATAGTGAAAATTGGCAAGTTATGATCGCAACTCATTCTCCAAACTTTATTGACTTGACTAAGGATCACACGACAGTCATTCGCGTAGACAAAGATGAATATAATGCAATACAAACTACAACTTTGTATCGTCCAGATGAAGCTCAACTCGATGAGGATGACAAAGAGAACTTAAAGCTAATGAATTTGTTTGACTCTCATATTTCGCAAGCATTTTTTGGTGGCAGAACATTGGTGGTTGAAGGAGATACAGAATACTCTGCGTTTAATTACATCAAAGCCAAGGAACTTAGTGAAGGCAATAATGAATATCACGATTTAAATATCATTAGGGCTCGAGGTAAGGTTACCGTTGCTTCTATGATGAAAGTACTTAATCATTTCAAGAATAAATATTATGTTCTGCATGATACCGATGTTCAAACGTGCCTATCTAAAAGAAAAAATAAAAAGAAAAGTGTCGATGGTGCTGTAGTTTACGATAGTTTCATAATGGCAAATCCAGCATGGACTAATAACACAAAGATTTCAGACCAAATGGTGGAGCATGCGCGAGTTGTTGCATCTATAGTGAATTTTGAAGATGCTTATTTTTCTGAAACAGTTGCTAGTGACAAGCCAGAAAACTGTATGAATAACCTAAAAGCAGATGAAGAAAAGTATCAGTTAGTTAAACAATTGCTTGATGGAATACTGCAAATAAATGGCGTTGAGTTGCCTTCAGGGGCTATGCCGTGGAGTGATATATCAGAACTGTCAGATGCTGTGACCCAACGTCTGGAATCCATAACAATCCTAGAACCACAATAGATGTGATATAACAAATGCATCAACACGATTTGCTACATTCGGCATCGTAGGTTTCTTTAGGTTTACCGTGTTAAGTGGTAAATTTGAACTTAATCTGCATGGTAGCAAACGTGTTATGCAGGCGTTAAACGCTTCTTTGTAAATTCACAGCTTGTGAACTTGGTTTGTAGGTGCTATATTCACATATAGTGAACTTAGAGGTGTTTATGCACGTAATATCAAGAAAACCATTTAGTGATGCAGCGAAAAAATATCCGAATGATGCTGCGGCAATTGATGCGCTATATAAATCATTAAAAAATAATAACTTTTCAAATCCACTGGATATGAAAAATGTTTACCCAAGCTTAGATAACTTTAAGTATAAAGATAAATGGTATGTTCTTGATATCGGTGGGAATAATTTACGATTAATGACCTTTATCGAATTTCGAGATAATAGAATGTTTGTTAAGCATATTGTTCCTCACGCTGAATATGACAAGTTATGCGCCAAATACGCAAAGGAGTCGAAATGAAAAATTTTAATCAAGTTAAATCAACAGCATTACAATTATTTTCAATGGCTAGTTTTGTTGGTCATATTTCAACAGAGGAAGAATATGCTGAAGCCTTGGAGTTAATGGAAGATCTTATTGAAGAATACGATATTTACAAACCATTAATTGAGGTTTTGGAAGTATCTATTGAGCGCTGGGAAGAGCGTGCAGATGAATTTGCAGAGTTTAATGCTCGTATTGAGAATTTAGATGATGGAGTAGCAACACTGCGTGTATTAATGGATCAATATCAACTTAAAGCTGATGACCTAAAAGATGTAATTGGTGGTAAAAGCTTGGTTTCAATGATCCTTAACGGTTCTCGCAAACTAACAAAAGAGCATATTCAAGCCATTTCATCTAAATATAATATCAGCCCTGCATTGTTTTTTGGCTGCGTTTAACAAAGCAATCAACACGATTTACTACATTCGGCGTTGTGGGTTTGCCTTTAATTTCAGTGATTAAGGCGGTAAAATTCAGTTAAGTCTGTGTCGTAGTAAACGTGTTATTGCGGCGTTACACGAACTCTAAGATCGCAGTTTTTTGGCTCAGTTCAGCGATTGAGTCGTTAGTTTTTTAGGCGTAAAAGTAGGGTGGATTTCCTTTTTCTTTGTTGCCTTTTAGTTTTCATTTCATCAGGTTCGGCAATTGACTATTATTACCAAAAGTTCATGGGTTTCAGAAACCAATTCAGGCTTCAATTGTTCATGATTTTGCCTCATTTTATCCTGCGTCAGTGTTTTACTTTCAATATTTCAATCCCAATTGTGGCGAGGATATTTGGTTTATCAGCACCAAACTGGCTGAAACCAAGTCGTACAAATGGAGTAAGAAAAAGGATTGTTTCGTTTCACAGTTATTGCTGTTGATTGGATATGTTGCTCGCTTAATTGAGCCAGTCTAATTAAACTCAGTTTACAGTAAATCTTGGTAAATCAATTCTTTACCAAGTTAATAGAAGCGTTGACAAAGATCGTGTAACAAATGCATCAACACGATTTGCTACATTCGGCGTTGTCAGTTTGCCTTTAGTTTCAGTGATTAAGGCGTTAAAATTCAGCTAGGTCTGTATAGTAGCAAACGTGTTATGCAGGCGTTATACGGCAAAAAGAAAAAAGTAGCAGTTCACATTAAAAAGGTCTAAAATTAGCTCTTAATTTAATACTAATTTGGTGGCGTTATGAGACAAGTTCTAGCTGATTGTTCAGCAAGTATTTCAGAGTTAAAGAAAAATCCTACAGCTCTTTTGAACGAAGCTGATGGCTCTGCTATAGCTATTTTAAATCACAATAAACCAGCGGCTTACCTAGTTCCTGCTGAAACTTACGAATTTCTAATGGATATGTTAGATGATTACGAGCTATCTCAGCTTGTTGAAAGCCGCAGACTTGATTTATCAGATGCTGTGGAAGTAAATATCGATGACTTATAAATTAAAATTCCTACCGGCAGCACAAAAAGAGTGGAGCAAATTAGCTCCGCCGATCAAAAGCCAGTTTAAAAAGAAGTTAATTGAGCGTCTCGAAAATCCTCATGTACCGGCATCAAAATTACGCGGTTATGATTCAGTCTATAAAATCAAATTACGTACAGCAGGCTATCGTTTAGCTTATGAAGTCATTGATGATGAAATTGTTGTTTATGTCCTAGCTATTGGTAAAAGGGACAAAGATGCAGTTTATAAGAAGTTAGCCTCGCGCTATAGTTAGCCGTATAACAAATGCATCAACACGATTTGCTACACTCGGCGTTGTCAGTTTGCCTTTAGTTTCAGTGATTAAGGCAGTAAAGTTCAGCTAGGTCTGCATGGTAGCAAACGTGTTATGCAGGCGTTGTGCGTACTGAGTCCGAAATTTTTTGCACGGTTCATCAATAGAGCCGAGGCTTTCGTAGTTTCGGCCTAGTAAGCGTAAATTTCTTCTTTGTTGCCTTTTGGTTTTCATTTCATCAGGTTCGGCAAATTTTCCCTTATTTCCCTAAATTCAGGCGTTTCAGAGGCTATTTTACGCTTCAATGGTTCTTTGGTTATGCCTCATTTTAGTTTGTATCAGTGTTTTATTCGCAGCATTTTCAATCCCAATTGTGGTTAGGATATTTGGTTTATTAGTTCCAAACTAGCTGAAACCAAGCCGTTCAAATGGTGTAAAAAATGTATCTGTTTTCCATTTACTTTATCTCGCAATTTAAGGATATTTTGTTCGCTTAATTGCTATCGGTAAATTAGAATCAGGGCTTAGAAAATCTTGGTAGGGCAGTTCTTTACCAAGCTAGCCAAGCCGAAAGTAAGCACGCACAACAATCGCATCAACACGATTTATTACACTCGGCGTTCTGGGTTTGCCTTGGGTTTCGTGATTAAGGCGGTTAATTCAGGTTGGTCTGCATGGTAATAAACGTGTTATGCCAGCGTTATATGCAAAAATGAGTTTATGAGCTAAATAGGGTAGAATTCCACTTTTGAACTGTAGTGAGCCACAAATGAATAAGCCCATCGAACAAAGAATTGGTAACATCGCCTTAGTTGTTGAAAATTATGATGATGCAATTGAATTTTATACTAAAAAACTTCAATTTGAGCTTATCGAAGATACGGATTTAGGCGGTGGTAAGCGTTGGGTTCAAATATCTCCACCTAATTCAACGGGTACAAATTTACTATTGGCTCAAGCAAGTAATGAAGATCAATTAAAATCAGTTGGCAATCAAGCGGGTGGTCGTGTTTTCTTATTTCTTCAAACCAATGACTTCTGGCGTGACTATGAGTTTATGAAAGCTCAAGGTGTCGAATTTACTGAAGAGCCGCGTATTGAAGAGTACGGTACAGTTGTTGTATTTAAAGACTTATACGGTACAAAATGGGACTTGTTGCAGCTAAATCAAGCTAACTAAGTCTGTAGCATATAACAATCGCATCAACACGATTTACTACACTCGGCATCTCAGGTTGTCGGGTGTTTCTCGTTTTAAGGCGTCAATTTTAAGTATAATTGCATAGTAGTAAACGTGTTATGCAGGCGTTATATTGCGAAAATAGTTAAGAGGATTTCATGGAAGAACAGTCTCAACTCTACTTGGATCAGTATCTAAGCTCACTTTCTGAAATTGAGCGTAACAAGTATCAATCATTCAGTTCAGACTATTTCTGTTCTGATGAGCATAATGCCAATTTATGTGCTGAATTAATCCGAATTGGTCAAAAGACAGCGACTTGTAGTTTAAATTTTTGGTACGAAACTGGTGAAGAACCAATGCCAACCGTTGGTCACTTGCAAGTGGTCGTTGATTGGAATAGGAAACCAATTTGTATCATTGAAATTGATTCAGTTGAAACGTGTAAATATAACGAAGTGACGGCTGAGTTTGCTCATGCAGAAGGTGAGGGCGACCGTTCATTAAAATGGTGGCGTGAAGCTCATTGGCGTTTCTTTGCTGCTGAATGTTCAGAGTTAAATATTCAGCCTAATGAGAACATGGTTCTTGTATTGGAACGATTTCATGTCGTTTATCAATAGGCAATATAACAAATGCATCAACACGATTTGCTACACTCGGCGTTGTCAGTTTGTCTTTATTTTCAGTGATTAAGGCAGTAAAATTCAGCTAAGTCTGTATCGTAGCAAACGTGTTATGCAGGCGTTATACAAATTGGAATAATGAGGAAATAATGAAGTTAGAGGTATTTGCTTCAATAAAGGCAACTTTATTAGCTATTTTTGGTACAGGTTTGTTTGCGAAGGCAGTACAGTTATACGGCTTAGGATATTATGAAGGCTTTATTGAAGGCCACGGCCTTGAATACTATTTATTTCCGATTGATTGGGGGGATACTGCTTTATGGGCTTACTTTGCTAGCCAAGACCTAGGAACAAAATTTTTAGGAGTTCTTGGAATAAGTCCCTTACAGTTTATTATGATAGCAATTGTTTTATTTTTTAGTGTCTTATTTAGCATGTACTACCCTAGATCTAGCAATGACATAGAAATTGAAAAAACTAACAGTGAAAAATCTTTAAAAGACAATTTATTCATTTCTATGATTGGCTCATATGCATTTATGGTAGCAGTTTGGCTATTCAGTCTTTTTGTCCTTATTTGGGTTTTTCTTCCCTCAATCGCATTTGAGCATGGAGAGGCGGTAGCTCAAAAACAAATGGGTAACTATAAGCAATTATGCGTAAAAGATAATCTTTATTGGAATAACAAATGTATATCGGTTTCAGTTAATGGCGTTGAGTATACTGGCATCATCATTGTTAGGAATGGCGACAGAGTAGGATTACTTACTAAAAATGGTGCTCTAACCTTTACTCTTGAGAAAACGTTCAGTTACTTCAACCTGAAGAATGAGCTGTAATTTGTATAACAAAGCAATCAACACGATTTATTACATTCGGCGTTGTAGGTTTGTCTTTGGTTTAGGTGTTTAAGGCAGTAAAATTCGGCTAAGGCGTCGTAGTAATAAACGTGTTATTGCGGCGTTATGTGAATGGAGTCTAAAATGTCCTCAGTCCCAAAAAATAAAGATGAGTTAGTTGATGCGATTAGCTCTATTTCATCTAAATTATTAGTTGATTATCAATCTATTCCATTGGAGTTATCTCGTGATTTGGAAATTGAAGGAAACGTAAAAAATACAAAAGTTAGTGTTTGCGATACTCTTTCATATTTAATAGGTTGGGGTAAGCTTGTTCTTAAATGGTATCAGCTAAAATCAGATGGAAAGCCTGTAGATTTCCCTGAAACCGGTTATAAATGGAATCAACTAGGTGAATTAGCTCAAAGCTTCCAAGCTCATTATAAAGATTGGGATTTCGTTGATTTACAGCTTGAGTTTAAATCGACAACTAAAGAAATTTTAGATCTAATTAATAGCCTTGATAATTATGCTTTATATGAAATCCTGTGGTATGAGCAATGGACGTTAGGACGAATGATCCAATTTAATACGTCGTCACCAATGAAAAATATGAGAACAAAAGTAAGACGCTTTAAAAAGACTCATGGGATCAATTAGGCAATTCACATAACAAATGCATCAACACGATTTGCTACACTCGGCGTTGTCAGTTTGCCTTTAGTTTCAGTGATTAAGGCGGTAAAATTCAGTTAAGTCTGTATCGTAGCAAACGTGTTATGCAGGCGTTATGTGCAAAAAATATGGAAAGTTAACATGCTAAGTTCATTGTTTATTTATGTAGAACAAAGACAGATTTTATATTCTGGGCGATTGGAAGTATCAAAGCAAGCGGCCAAAAAGTTATTTTCAAGAATTGGTACTGGTTATTATACAAAGGAAGAAGAAAGAACAGTTATCTTTGTATTGAAAAATAATAATTATATTGATGGATACGGTAAGGAGTTAAGGTTTATTCCAGGTAAAAATTACAAACCTAATGAATTACCGAAACATTTGAGAATAACTTTTATATCAATAGCATTATTATTCTTTTTATATGGTGTATACGGAGTTTACGTGAATGGGTTGTATATACCGGGTAAGAGAAGTGATGGTGTTTTACTAAAAGATGAATCTGCGTTGATTATGCTTGGGGCTTTTATTTGTTTTGGCTTATCTCTAATTTCGATAGTGGTTGATCACTATGACAAAAGAGACAATGAATATAATTACCAGCTAGTTTTGAGAACACTAACTTCTTTTAGCTGGGTACTTGGTGTTTGTGCAATAATGTGGAATATGTCTACATAAGCACATAACAAAGCAATCAACACGATGCTATTTACATTCGGCATTCGCGGTTTAGAGTATAATTGGTTTTGTTAGTCGGTCTTTCGCACGTGTTATTGCGGCGTTGTGCGTACTGAGTCCGAAATTTTTTGCACGGTTCGTCAATAGGATCGAGGCTTTTGTAGTTTCGGCTTAGTAAGCATTCCTTTCTTCTTTATTGCCTTTTGGTTTCCGTATTATCAGGTTCGGCAAATTAGCCCTTATTTCCCTAAGTTCAGGCGTTTCAGCGGCTATTTTACGCTTCAATTGTTCTTTGGTTATGCCTCATTTTAGTTTGCATCAGTGTTTTGCTCGCAGCATTTCCAATCCCAATTGTGGTTAGGATATTTGGTTTATCAGTTCCAAACTAGCTGAAACCAAGCCGTTCAAATGGCGTAAAAAATGTATCTGTCTTCCATTTACTTTATCTCGCAATTTAAGAACATTTTGTTCGCTTAATTGCTATCGGTAAATTAGAATCAGGGCTTAGAAAATCTTGGCAGGGCAGTTCTTTACCAAGTTGACCAAGCCGAAAGTAAGCACGCACAACAATCGCATCAACACGATTTATTACATTCGGCGTTCTGGGTTTGCCTTGGGTTTAGTGATTAAGGCGGTAAAATTCAGGTTGGTCTGCATGGTAATAAACGTGTTATGCCAGCGTTAACTGCTTCTTTGTTAATTTAGCTTTCAAATATGGTAATCATTCTCTTTGAGTAGTAGACTAATATTATTTCCGCATAAATGTGCGAGGTAAGCATGAAGTACGAATTATTAGTTTTAGCTGCAATGACACGATTGGAATCTCCAAATACTCAAGCTATCGTGGCTGCAACTGGGATCTCTGAACGTAAAGTACAATCCGTAGTTAACTCATTAGTTGAAAATTTAGGCTTAAATATTGAAAGAGAGCGCCAAGGGCGAACCTTCCGTTTTTCTATTAATAGCTGGGGCGTTTTTGAGTCAGGGAAAGCGATTCAATCTCAACTTAATGACATTGATTTAGTTATGCCAAGTAATTCAATGCTTTCTTCTTACGAAGAAAAACATGCCTATTTCGAGCAAGTCAAAATGGATAACTTTAAAGAAAGTATGCGTTTAGAGGGACATTATGTTGCCAGTGGTTTCGACTTATCACTCGACAAAGAAGAACAACGTCAAATTCTGTTAAACAAATACTCAAACGTAAATTCGTTAGAGGCGCTCAATGGTTGATAAATATGGGACAACTCAAGATCCTTATACTTACGAAAATAGTACGGTTCTTGTTAATAAGCTCAATATCAGCAATGAAGCAGTATTAGAGGCTGCTGAACGTGATTTAACAACGTTAGCTGCAATGTATGTGGAGTTTCAATTACCTCCTTACGATTTCAGCTACCTGCGTTCAATTCATCACATTTTGTTCTCCGATCTATTTGAATGGGCAGGCGAACTAAGAACGATTGATATTTCAAAGGGAAATACACGTTTCTGTAATGTAGCTAGGATTGAAAAAGAAGCGAATAATCTGTTTTCAATGTTAGAAAAAGATAAGTATTTAGTTGACCTTTCATACGATGAATTTCTAACTAAATTAGCTGAGTATTATTGCGACATTAACGTTCTACATCCATTTCGAGAAGGTAATGGTCGTGCTCAGCGTTTGTTGTTTGAGTACATTGCAATTAATTGTGGTTACAATATTAATTTTTTTGGCATTACGTCTGAGCAATGGGTATCTGCAAATATCCATGGTTATCATTGTAATTATGTGCCAATGAAAGAGCTGTTTTCTGTTTGTGTAACTAAAGCTGAAAAGCGCAGTTAACAATCGCATCAACACGATTTGCTACACTCGGCGTTGTCAGTTTGCCTTTAGTTTTAGTGATTAAGGCAGTAAAAGTCAGCTAGGTCTGTATCGTAGCAAACGTGTTATGCAGGCGTTATATGATTTAAGGAGAAATCTTTGAGTAATTGGGATGATGTTGCTGGTAACGTTGAGTTTAATCTTCAATTAATCAGCGAGTTACTTATTAATACAGTTCCATATTCTAGCCAAGTTCTTGATTTTGGTTGTGGGTATGGAAGAGTAACTAATGAGCTCTATGACTTAGGTTATAAAAGTATTTGTGGTGTTGATTCTTCATTGGAAATGATTAATCGTGGGAACAATGAATTCCCGCATCTAGAGCTGAACTACTCAAAAGGTTCACCGCTTCCTTTTTCTGATTCTTCCTTTGATGCTATTGTTACATGTGCCGTTTTTACGTGCATTCCAGAAGAGCAAGCTAGGGTAAATGTTGTTTCTGAGCTACTAAGAATTTTAAAACCAAATGGAGTCATTTATTTAGCTGAATTTTGCTCTGATGAAAGTGTTTTTTTTACTTCTGGTGTTGGGGTTCCAATGTGGCACGGATCTCAAGCTGAAATTGAAAATATAGTTGATGGGTCTGTACTAGAAAAGTCTATTATTGTTAATAATCAAACGATGACAGGGCATAATAGTAAAGCTTGTCACGTAGTGGTTAGAAAAATCATATAACAAAGCAATCAACACGATTTACTACATTCGGCGTTGTAGGTTTGTCTTTAGTTTCAGTGATTAAGGCAGTAAAATTCAACTAAGTCTGTGTCGTAGTAAACGTGTTATTGCGGCGTTATGAGAATTAAGGGATAATTTTAAATATGGATATCAAAATAGATGATTTGAATGGCGGTGAAGTTGTTCAGTTATTAAAAGAACACCTGGAAGATATGTATGCAACGTCTCCTCCTGAAAGTGTGCACGCATTAGATGTCAGCGCTCTAAAAGTACCTGAGATTACGTTCTTTAGCTGCTGGAAAGGTGAGCAGTTATTAGGTTGTGCAGCAATTAAGGAATTGGATTCAAACCATGCGGAACTGAAATCAATGAGAACCTCTAATCATGCGCGAAATTTGGGTGTAGGTACGCTTCTTCTCAATCATGTATTAAATGTTTCATCGGATAGGGGTTATAAGAAAATTAGCTTGGAAACCGGTTCACAAGAGTTCTTCAAACCAGCTCGTAATCTCTATGAAAAATTTGGTTTTCAATATTGTGATCCCTTTGCCGATTACAAACCAGATCCACACAGCCAATTTATGTCGTGCACACTGGGTGAGACATTCTCATAACAAATGCATCAACACGATTTGCTACATTCGGCATTCTAGGTTTCTTTGAGTTTACCGCGTTAAGTGGTAAATTTAGGCTTAATCTGCATGGTAGCAAACGTGTTATGCAGGCGTTAGGTGTAAAGGAGGAAATGTGAAAAATATTATCCCTAATTCAGTTATAGGGGCTGTTTCTAGTGTTATTGCTAAACATTATTACAGTCATAGCAAAATAGAAAGTTTGTTTATGGAGTTTGGTGCACCTGGAGATGTACCTGAAGGTAACTGTGAGAAAAAATGTGCAGCTTGGTTGCGAAGATGCAATGACGACCCTGCGGTTGACGGTTTTATTGTTCTTGGCGGTGTTATTCAGGCTTACATGGACGCTGAAGTTACATCTAGATCATTGTTTGCTAATGAGGTCGATGAATTAAAAGAAGGTAAGGCTAGGATTATTAGCTCGTTAGAAAAGAATCAGCTTACCTATCAGACGAATGGTTATATTGTAAAATCCGGTTCGACGGTTATAACAAAAACACTAGAGCAATACCTAAAAGCAGGTGATTTTTCTTCCGTTGAAAAAGAGTTTGAGCGTGCTTTACGTAATATAAATACTGATCCTCATGCATCAGTTACAGCTGCTAGTTCAATTATCGAGGCTGTTTTAAAATATTATATTGAAACTCGTTCACTGGAAATGCCAAGGAAAATGAACATTGCTCCTTTATGGAAAACTGTCCGACAAGATTTGGCTTTAAATTCAGATGTACAACTGAGCGATGACCAAAATAAAATATTAACAGGTATAACATCAATTATTGATGGAGTAGGTGCGTTTAGATCACATATAGGTTCTGCTCATGGGAGAGGGATTTCCCCGCCTCAAATCTCAGTATCGGAAGCTCGTTTAGCTGTAAATGTAGCTCATAGTGTAGTGACATTTATTATGGAAAAAATGGGTGAATAACACCTAACAATCGCATCAACACGATTTGCTACATTCGGCGTTCTAGATTTCTTTTGGTTTACCGTATTAAGTGGTAAATTTAGGCTTAATCTGCATGGTAGCAAACGTGTTATGCAGGCGTTAGCTCAATTTTTCATCAAAAGTTACATCTCATCTTGATTTTGGTACAAATTAACACCATATCTATTTGTGAGACTATGGTTGTCTCACTTTTAAATCAGTTGAGGTTTTTATGGCTAAGAACATTCGTGGTAATAATGATGGTAGTAACGGTGAAAATGATTCGTACACAATTGCTGGCCGAGGAGTTGTGAATCGTGGGACTCTAGTTCAGGAAACACGTAATGGACAACATCCAAGGCATCATGTTGTTCATATTAATGGTGAAGATTATGTGCGTGCAAATCCTGACTCACAAAACTCTAATAACGTGAATAAGTAATGTGAGGTTAGAATGTCTAGAAATGATCTATTAAGTGATATTACTAATATCATAGAAAGCTATGGCTTTGCTCAATCAAGCAATCAACATCCAATGACTTACCAACGTTCAATTAAGTATCCTAGTTTAATTGATGATAAAAATGATACTGCACATTTTATCTTGTATACAGCGACTGAACGTATTCAAGTTATGGCCAAATGGCAAGAAGTTGGTGGCACTGCAATTGAAAAATTAGGTTATACCGTTCTAGATGCTGCTCGTACTGACTATGAGCGTTATTGGGTAGTATGTGGCGGAGATAAGTTAGTTAGGCGTGCAATTGATTTTTTGAATGGTCAAAAAAAGCAAGCGCCGAAATTATTAGCAATGGACGTTAATACACTAGAAGACTTTTTGGCTGATATAACCGCTGGAGAGTTAGTATAATCTAACATACTTTAACTAAGTGGATTTAATTTATATTTGAATCCACTTTATATATAAATAAGTATACCCGTTAAGCCTAGCTATAAGAAAAATCAAGCTAACAATCGCATCAACACGATTTGCTACACTCGGCATTCTAGGTTTCTTTGAGTTTACCGTATTAAGTGGTAAATTTAGGCTCAATTTGCATGGTAGCAAACGTGTTATGCAGGCGTTAGCTCTATCCTTACTTTTGTGGAAATTTCTCTTAAAGAGGTGTTATGAAAATTTTTATTGATACAAACATATTTTTTAATAATTGGATGTGTAGTGGCATAGTGAATTTGGCCACCTAATTAGAAATGATATAATCATTTCAGAATTAAATAGGTGTACATAATGACAAAACGTCCAAGAAAGAACTATAGCGCAACATACAAGTTAGAAGCCGCTCAGTTAGTCATTGAGCAAGGATACTCAATTACTGAAGCTTCCCAGGTTATGAACGTAAGTAAATCCGCGATGACTAAGTGGGTTCAGCAGCTAAAAGATGAGTTAAGTGGAGTGATGCCAGCGGCATCTCCCATCACTCCCGAACAAATAGAAATTCGCGAGTTAAAAAAGAAACTTGCTCGTCTCGAGGAGCATAATGAAATACTAAAAAAGGCTACGGCTCTGTTGATGTCAGACTCACTGAACAATTCGCATTAATAGATAAACTCAGGCAGAGCCACAGTATAAGCATTCTTTGTGAAACCTTTGGTATTCATCGGAGTAGTTATAAGTATTGGAAGGCAAAACCAAGAAATATTGACGGTGAATTATTAGAGCTATACTCAGAAGTTAAAGAAGTACATCGCATTAGTAATGGCTCTGCTGGGGCGAGAAGTATAGCAAAAATGGTATCCCAAAGAGGGATACCACTTAGCCGCTATCGTGCGACTAAGTTAATGAAATTGCTTAATTTAGTAAGCACGCAAATACCGAAGCATAATTATAAGAAAGCGGATCATGAGAGTATTATTGCCCCTAATTTATTGAAACGACAATTTGACGTTAAGCAACCAAATCAAATTTGGTGTGGTGATGTCACTTACATTTGGATTGGTACAAGGTGGGCTTATTTAGCTGTTGTTATTGACCTATTTTCACGAAAACCGATTGGTTGGTCATTGTCACTTTCACCTGATAGTAACCTTACAGCGAAAGCACTTTCAATAGCGTATGAATTACGAGGAAAACCATCAAATGTCATGTTCCATAGCGATCAAGGTTGCCACTATACAAGTTTAAAGTTCAGGCAAAAATTATGGCAATATCAAATAACTCAAAGCATGAGTCGTCGTGGTAATTGCTGGGATAATAGTCCAATGGAAAGATTCTTTAGAAGTTTAAAAAGTGAATGGGTTCCTAAGAATGGATATAAAAGTTTTGCTGAAGCAAAACATTCAATAACCAAATATATAATTGGTTACTTCAGTAATATCAGGCCTCATCAGCACAATGATGGATTACCACCTAACCTTGCAGAGCAACAATATTGGTTAGAATATAAAACGGTGGCCAGTTTTACTTGACCACTACAATGCTTAGAGGTGCTCACTTTCAGCTTCTTTCAAATTATGTGTTAAACACTGATTGTACCTTACTTGTTTCTGACGTTGTTATAAAAGAGACTGAAAATAAGTTTAAAAGAGAATTAGAAAAAACAAAAAAAGAGTTGGAGCATTTAGCAAGTAAAGTAGGCCAGTTTACAGAGTCACATTTCACCATTGATATGAGTCAACTCCCAAGTGATTCTTATGATTTTGAAACAATTATTCGTAACAACTTCCCTAATTTTAGAACAATTTCATGTGAAAGTGTCGATAATGAAAAGCTAGTTAAAAAAGCTATCCTTATAAAACGACCTTTTAGAGAAAATGAAAAAGGTTATCGTGATGCTGTTATTTGGCATTCTTTGATAAATTATTTGTCAGAAAATACAGTGCCAGACGACATCGTGTTAATAACAAATAATTCTTCAGATTTTTTTGTTAAAAATGGCGAGAATTTCGAACTTCATAAAGATCTGTTGGACGATCTCGAAGAATTAAGCTTAAACAATAACTTTAAAGCATATAATTCACTAAAATTATTTATTGGGGAAAATGTAAATGAAGCATTACATGGTTTTGTTCATGAAGATAGCGATGAATTAGAGGAAAGATATGGCGAAATTATTGAAGAGGAATTCGAAAGTTTTGCTACTAGCTTTATGAATAATCTAGAAATTAATACGATAAAAGAAATATTTTCTGATTCTAATTGGAGAACTGATTATCTTGATATTATGAAGTCTTCACGGTTTGAGGTTTGGGAAGGGATGGAAGATCCATCAGTTTTTAGGTGTTTCAAAATTGATGATGACAAGATAGCATTTGAATATTCTTTTAATTTAAGACGTTGTACATTAGAGTTTTCGCTAAATACTAGCGATTATATTGTAAATAAGTCAGGTATAAATGAAGTATTTATCGGCTCTGCTGTTGAAATTGACGATGATATTACGTTTGTGTACAGGTATCCGAGAACATACTTTACAGGTAGTGGTGTTCTTAATTTAACAGATGAAAGTGTTGAACAAATTCGTATTGATGACGTGTTGCTTAGATAAAGCTAACAAATGCATCAACACGATTTACTACACTCGGCATCTCAGGTTGTCGGGTGTTTCTCATTTTAAGGCGTCAATTTTAAGTATAATTGTATAGTAGTAAACGTGTTATGCAGGCGTTAGGCGAAATCGTAAATTTTTATCATAGAGGTATATATGAAGTCATTTTATGTAGTAGTAACAGACATTGAACAGGGAAAATTTTCTATTTCCGGACCAATGAATGATGACACCAATATTACAGCTCGGGTATGCGAAGCACTGGATAAAGGTCGGAAAATAAACTGTTCTTCCGCAGAAATAGGAATGACAAAAGATGAAGTTCGAATATCGATAGAGAAAAGTTTGAAGTTGAAATATTCAGAATGTACACTTTTGTAAATTAGATCAACTATCTTCTTAATACTTAAATAGATTACAAGGTAATAAAATGAAATATAAGTTAGGCTTAAGACCGATTAATGAATCAGATATTGGCATTGATTGCCCATTTATGCCGGAGAACGAAAATTACGATTCTTATGTATCTGCATTTGTAGAAGAAATTAATAATTTTGAAATTGTTAAGGAAGCAATTGAAAGCGAAGGTTGTGCTATTATTGAGCTTGAAAATAATGTTAGTTTAGACGTATTACGTGAATCTTTAAAGTCACTTCATCAATCCTTCTGGGAACTTTTACGTACAACTGGTTTTGAAAGTATCGCCTAACAATCGCATCAACACGATTTGCTACATTCGGCATTCTAGGTTTCTTTGGGTTTACCGTGTTTAGTGGTAAATTTGGGCTTAATTTGCATGGTAGCAAACGTGTTATGCAGGCGTTATAAGTACAAATTTGCATCAATACTTGATCATAGGTTTGATCCTATATAATATGTAGCCTATATTAAGGTTGTAGGGAGTTATTATGTGGGAAGTTATTACTACGGATACATTTGATGAATGGTTTGATTCACTAAACGATTCAGAACGTGCAAATGTGATCGCAGGTATGTTGTTACTTCAAAATAAAGGTCCGCATCTTTCTAGACCTTACGCTGATACTGTTTATGGCTCGAAGTTTACAAATATGAAAGAGCTTCGTGTTCAAAGTAACGGTGATCCATTGAGAGCATTTTTTGCTTTCGATCCTGAGCGTAAAGGTATTTTATTATGTGCTGGTAACAAAGGCGGTAATGAAAAACGTTTTTACAAACAGATGATCCCAATAGCAGATCAAGAATTTCAAGCTCATTTGAATAATAGAGGGTAATAATATGGCTCGTACACTTCAAGAAATAATGGCGAATGAAAAGCCAGAAGTTGTTGCTCAAGCTCAAGAATTGGCAACAGAAATGTTATTAAACATTCATTTAGCAGAGTTACGTGAAAGAGCGGCTTTAACTCAGAATGAATTAGCTCTAGCTATGGGTGTAAAACAACCGACTATTTCTGGTATGGAAAAAGTAGGGCAAGATATTAAATTGTCATCACTAAAAAAATATATTGAAGCAACGGGTGGCAAGTTACGTCTTGATGTTGAAATGTCAGATGGTAGTCACTTTGGTTTTGCGGTGTGATGTACTTATAACAAATGCATCAACACGATTTACTACACTCGGCATCTCAGGTTGTCGGGTATTTCTCGTTTTAAGGCGTCAATTTTAAGTATAATTGCATAGTAGTAAACGTGTTATGCAGGCGTTATATTGCGAAAATAGTTAAGAGGATTTCATGGAAGAACAGTCTCAAATCTACTTGGATCAGTATCTAAGCTCACTTTCTGAAATTGAGCGTAACAAGTATCAATCATTTAGTTCAGACTATTTCTGTGCTGATGAGCATAATGCCAATTTATGTGCGGAATTAATCCGAATTGGTCAAAAGACAGCAACTTGTAGCTTAAATATTTGGTATGAATCAGGTGAAGAACCAATGCCAACCGTTGGTCATTTACAAGTGGTTGTTGATTGGAATGGAAAACCAATTTGTATCATTGAAATTGATTCAGTTGAAATGTGTCAATATAACGAAGTTACGGCTGAGTTCGCTCATGCAGAAGGCGAGGGCGACCGTTCATTAACATGGTGGCGTGAAGCTCATTGGCGTTTCTTTGGTGCTGAATGTTTAGAGTTTAATATTGAGCCTAGTGAGGACATGGTTCTTGTATTGGAACGATTTCATGTCGTTTATCAATAGGCAATATAACAAATGCATCAACACGATTTGCTACATTCGGCATTCTAGGTTTCTTTGGGTTTACCGTATTAAGTGGTAAATTTAGGCTTAATCTGCATGGTAGCAAACGTGTTATGCAGGCGTTATATTTACAATTAAATTAAGAGGTATTATTTGTGGATCTTTTTACACCTATATTTTCTGAGGATAGACTTCATCCTCATTTTAAAATTCTTCAACTAAATTCATCAAAGGCTATACGAGCGACGATTAATTCTTGGGCTGAAGGTTTTGTCGATAGAGATGAGAAGTTAGTTGAAGAATTTCAAACGACATTTAACTCATCGTTTTGGGAATTGTATTTGTATCAATGTTTTAAAGAATATGGGATGCAAGTTGATTTTTCACAAGCTAGCCCAGATTTTACTGTTAAAACCTTAAAGGGAAGCTACTTAAATATTGAAGCCGTTACAGCCAATCATGCTGAAAAAGACGAACCAGAATGGGCTTCTAATGAAGTATTACGCAAACATTTAAATAAACCAAGAAATGAGATACTAGAATATGCATCAATTAGAATGTTGAATGCAATTGATTTTAAATATAAAAAGTATCTAAAAAATTACGGGAAAGAATCACACGTTAAAGGTAATCCTTTTATTTTAGCGATTGCACCATTTGAGCAACCGGGTTTTGCTCGGCAAAATAATCAAGCAATAAATCGAGTATTGTATGGTTGTGATGCTCCAAAAATAGATGGTAATGATTCAAATGGAAATGTTACATTTTCAAATGTAAAAGTTGATAAGGTGCAAAAAGAAAATGGTACTAAATTAGATCTTGGTATTTTTACTAGCGATAAATTCAAAGAGATTAGTGCTGTCATTTTTTCAACGACAGCAACATTTAGTAAGGCATTAGTTCAAAGTGACTTTACTAATAACTGTACCGTATCATCAAGACGCTATAAGTGTGGTGATGGTTGGTTTGGTTATATTGATCAATTATCTGAAAAACGAGTGTATGAAGAAACGCATTTAGATGGTTTGCATATTTATTATAATCCATTCGCAGAACATCCATTAAGTGAAGAGGAATTAGATTCCTATGAGGTTACTCATAATGTTTACAATTTGGAGACTAAAACATTAGAGTCGGATCATAATGATGGCTCTTTGGTTTCACGGACCACATATTGGGAATATGATAAGTAAATATAACAAATGCATCAACACGATTTGCTACACTCGGCGTTGTCGGTTTGCCTTTAGTTTCAGTGATTAAGGCAGTAAAATTCAGCTAGGTCTGCATAGTAGCAAACGTGTTATGCAGGCGTTATATGCAAAAATGAGTTTATGAGCTAAATAGGGTAGAATTCTACTTTTGAACTGTAGTGAGCCAGAAATGAATAAGCCCATCGAACAAAGAATTGGTAACATCGCCTTAGTTGTTGAAAATTATGATGATGCAATTGAATTTTATACCCAAAAACTACAATTTGAGCTTGTCGAAGATACTGATTTAGGCGGTGGTAAACGTTGGGTTCAAATATCTCCACCTAATTCAACAGGAACAAATTTGCTATTGGCTCAAGCAAGTAATGATGACCAATTAAAATCAGTTGGCAATCAAGCTGGCGGTCGTGTTTTCTTATTTCTTCAAACTAATGATTTCTGGCGTGACTATGAGTTTATGAAAGCTCAAGGTGTCGAGTTTACTGAAGAGCCACGTGTTGAAGAATACGGCACAGTTGTTGTATTTAAAGACTTATACGGTACAAAATGGGACTTATTGCAGTTAAATCAAGCTAACTAAGTCTGTAGCATATAACAAATGCATCAACACGATTTGCTACATTCGGCATTCTAGGTTTCTTTGAGTTTACTGTATTAAGTGGTAAATTTAGGCTTAATCTGCATGGTAGCAAACGTGTTATGCAGGCGTTATATTCACAAAGCTTAAAAATTAAATCCGTACTAACTCCGTACAAGTTGCACTTTGGTTGTTTAAATCTTATACTCAGGTTAATTACGGAATTACTCCGTACGATTGGAGGTTTTATGGCTACTGCAAGACTTGATATCCGCTTGGATGAAGAAATCAAAGCTAAGGCTGAGAAGGCATCAGCTTTGCTTGGTTTAAAAAGCTTAACTGAATATGTTGTTCGTTTAATGGACGAAGATTCAACACAGGTGATTTCTGAGCATGAAAGTATCACTGTTGAAGCAAATGTATTTGACCAATTCATGATTGCTTGTGACGAGGCTAAAGCTCCGAATAAAGCATTACTTGAAGCCGCTGCATTTACTAAAAGTGGTGAGTTTAAGTGAGTTATTCCAAGACTTTCAAAGAATTGGATAAATCACAACACGATAGAGCATCATTTGACTGCGGTGAAAAAGAGTTAAATGATTTTATCCAAACTCAAGCAGCTAAACATATGCAAGCAGGTATCAGCCGCACTATGGTTTTGCCTGCTTCTGTGCCACTGCCAAATCAAAAATATCCAATTTGTTCGTTTTATAGTATCGCACCAAGTTCAATTAGCCGTGATACGTTGCCACAAGCGATGGCTAAAAAATTACCGCGCTATCCAATCCCTGTTTTTCTTTTAGCTCAACTGGCAGTCCATAAAGAATTTCATGGGAGCGGGTTAGGTAAAGTTAGCTTAATCAAAGCCCTAGAATATCTTTGGGAAATTAACTCTCACATGAGAGCTTATGCCATTGTTGTTGATTGTTTAACTGAACAAGCGGAGTCATTCTACGCAAAATATGGTTTCGAGGTTCTTTGTGAAATCAATGGTCGTGTAAGAATGTTCATTCCAATGAAAACAGTCGGTCAGTTATTCACTTAGACGTAAGAGTGAATATAACAAAGCAATCAACACGATTTACTACATTCGGCGTTCTAGGTTTGTCTTTAATTTCAGTGATTAAGGCGATAAAATTCAGCTAAGTCTGTGTCGTAGTAAACGTGTTATTGCGGCGTTATGTTTTTCACAAGAATCGTACTGTATGGGTTGAAAATTACAGCACTCGCCCTAACTCTTTAGGGGTAACGAATAAGCGTTATTAGTTTTTATATTTGTTCTTAGGAGGAACTTATGAGTAAATCAACGGAAAGTATAATGCGACTTGTAAAGGCTGGTGGAAATTTAAGTGTTGACGCTAAAGGGAAATCGACAGAAAGCATTCTTAGAATAGCCAAAGTAGCTACCTTAGCTGGCAACGTTGTTACATTTAGAAATTTAGAGGGTAAATCTACAGATAGTCTGCTTAGAATTATCAAGGCTGGTGGAAAGCATGTGCATTTAGTTATTTAACTAAATATTTTACGGTTAAAAATGAAGATAATTAATACTAAGTATTAAGACAAATTAGCAGAGTTTGTCATTTCAATTTGCTGATAATCAAAACATAACAAATGCATCAACACGATTTACTACACTCGGCAATCTCAGTTTGCCGAGTGTTTCTCGTTTTAAGGCGTCAATTTCAAGTATGATTGCATAGTAGTAAACGTGTTATGCAGGCGTTATAAGCTTAGAGGGAATTATGGAAGCAACTATCAAACAAGCAACTGATTTACGAAAAGAAGCTAAGTATCAAGAATCTCGTACTTTGCTGAAAACGTTATTAAAAAATGAAAACTACGCAGCGAAAGCTCTCCTACATATAGCTTGGTCATATGATAATGAAGGTAAAGAGCAAGAAGCTATTGAGCATTATTTATTATCGTTAACAGGTACGTTGTCGTCAATAGAACGCTTTGATGCTTTATTTGGCTTAGCTAGTACTTATCGAAGTCTTGGTAATTACTCTGAAGCATTGAGTTATTTCGAACAAACGATGATTGAATACCCAGATTCAATAGAAGTAAAACCTTTTTACGCCATGTGTTTATATAATTTAGGTCGGCATAGAGAAGCCACTTCTTTGTTACTTGAACTTTTAATTTCAACAACAAATAGTGATGCAATTAAAGAATATCAGCGAGCTATTTTATTGTATGCGAAGGATTTGGATAAAAAGTGGTAAGACGAAAGACGCTTATAACAAATGCATCAACACGATTTGCTACACTCGGCGTTGTCAGTTTGCCTTTAGTTTCAGTGATTAAGGTAGTAAAATTCAGCTAGGTCTGTATCGTAGCAAACGTGTTATGCAGGCGTTATGTGCAAATTAGGAAAGTATGGAGAAATGATATATGGAAAAGTGGCTAATAGAGGTAAAAGAAGCATTAAGTGAAGCACTGAAAGCTATTTCAAATGACGATATACCACAAGAAAATCTATATCAGTTAGCATCACTTTTCTACTCAAAGCGCAATCATATGAATAATAGCTCATTGTTTGAGGCTATGAATCATGAAATTGATGAACAGGTTAAGTCTGATAGGTTATATAATCCTAACTCTAAACTTCATTATAAGTTCCATTTCGTATCATCTTATCTAATTTGTTTCGTGATAGCAGGGAAAATAGATGAGTTTACCTATGATCAAATAATGGATTTCGTTAACCAAGAAATGGATCTATTTGAAGAGTAGCTCGGAGCTAAAATTAGCACATAACAAATGCATCAACACGATTTGCTACACTCGGCGTTGTCAGTTTGTCTTTAGTTTCAGTGATTAAGGCGTTAAAATTTAACTAGGTCTGTATCGTAGCAAACGTGTTATGCAGGCGTTATACCAATAATCGGATAACTTTAAATAAGGAATATTATGAATAGAATTAAGTTTATTAGTTGGGATGAATTTGGGCAAGTAATTGAAAGTGAAAGAGGTTCACCTAATTTAATGACAATGGGGGACTATGCTCGCTTAAATGGATTTGCAGTAAAGAACCGATTGGGTTCCGCAGTGAAAGAATTGTTAACTCTTGCGAAACTATATGATTTCTATTATATAAAAAAGTCTAGTGGATACATGTTTTCTTCTACTATTTTGGACGCAATTTTCCCCACGGTAATTGTATCTGCGGCAGAAAGAGACACTATCCTACGAGGTATGGCAGAAGAGGCTACATTTTCAGAGAAACAAGCTGCATTTGAAGTTGTGGAATCATTGATGATGGAACCACCAACGTACTTGTTGGAATAATTGGTATAACAAAGCAATCAACACGATTTATTACATTCGGCGTTGTAGGTTTGTCTTTGGTTTTGGTGTTTAAGGCAGTAAAATTCAGCTAAATCGTCGTAGTAATAAACGTGTTATTGCGGCGTTGTGCGTACTGAGTCCGAAATTTTTTGCACGGTTCGTCAATAGGATCGTGGCTTTTGTAGTTTCGGCTTAGTAAGCGTTCCTTTCTTCTTTGTTGCCTTTTTGCTTTCGTATCATCAGGTTCGGCAAACTAGCCTTTATTTCCCTAATTTCAGGCGTTTCAGAAGCTATTTTACGCTTCAATGGTTCTTTGGTTATGCCTCATTTTAGCCTGCATCAGTGTTTTCCCCGTAGTATTTTCAATCCCAGTTGTGGCAAGGATATTTGGTTTATCAGTTCCAAACTTGCTGAAACCAAGCCGTTCAAATGGTGTAAAAAATGTATCTGTTTTCCATTTACTTTATCTCGCAATTTAAGAACATTTTGTTCGCTTAATTGCTATCGGTAAATTAGAATCAGGACATTAGAAAATGTTGGCAGGGCAGTTCTTTATCAAGCTAGCCAAGCCGAAAGTAAGCACGCACAACAATCGCATCAACACGATTTATTACATTCGGCGTTCTGGGTTTGTCTTAGGTTTTGTGATTAAGGCGGTAAAATTCAGGTTGGTTTGTATAGTAATAAACGTGTTATGCCAGCGTTATACGCAATTTTATATTCAGGTTATCATTAATTGATCTAGGCTACAGTTTGCTATACTTTTAAGTGGTAATTTAATCAAAGAATTGGTCTGTATATATGAGGATAATATGGGCGGAAAATCAAGTATTACGTATGCAATTTTTAATAGTCAGTGGAGGTATGGTACGAATGAAATTTTATTAAAAGTTGGCTCATCTGATGTGACTCCTGAAGATTATAAACAGTTTATGCAAGGATCTATTTATTGCCCTAAGTGCTTTACTCCTTTATCGAGATCACCAAGCAAAAAAAATATAAATAAAAAAAATCAAAAAGCACATTACAAACACTTACCAAGTTTCAAACATATACCGTGTCCCTATCATACAATCAAAAAACAAGGCTTAAATTACCTTAATGATGAATTGACTAGTGAAACTGAAGAAGATCTACAATTTAAAACAGTAAAATCATGGGCTGAAGTTCCGCCAGAAAAGTTAATGGATAGCAACAAACAAATTACTTATGATGGCGTAAATCACGACCCAGAAGGGGATATAAGTGAGGTTCCTTTACCTCGTTATATGGGTAACAAAGTTAAAAAAGGTTCCAATATCGAAACTGTGCAATTTATATGTTGGAATATAGATAAGTTGTTAAATGTTGGTTTCACATTCCCCAATATGTCTGTAACTTTACCATTAAAAGATCTTTTGTATTATACAAAATTAATTAAAAGAAATATTAGTAATAACCCAAAATTATTTTATGGCAAGATGTTATCTTTTCATAGACAAGCCTTGAGTAATAGAACAAAAATTGAATGTAATAATGGCAAGAGTTTATATTTGTATACAAATAAAGAATGGGATGAGCGAAAAGGTTTTAACGAAACTTGCCTTGGAAGATTCATTATGTTCTATGGTGCTGTTGAATGGGGTGAAGATAAGAAGCCATTTATAATGCTTAATGAATGGGGAACATATGCATCAATATCTAATAAATATAGACCAATAATTGGGGAACTAATTAAGAAATTATGATTATTGCGTATAACAAATGCATCAACACGATTTACTACACTCGGCATCTCAGTTTGCCGGGTGTTTCTCGTTTTAAGGCGTTAATATTAAGTATGATTGCATAGTAGTAAACGTGTTATGCAGGCGTTAGTTGCCAACTGAAAATTTCGCGAAGTGTAACCCCTAAAATGATGGACTATAAAGTTTCATCGGTTTAAATTGAATGCAATGTCAATCGCTAGGTATAATATAATGAAAAGTATAAACATAATATCTCTTGTCCAAGCCCATTCGAACCTTGAGCCTACTGAATATAGCGCTTATATCAAACATTACGGTATAGACATCAAAAATAATGAGGTTGATGATCTTAGACATTTAGCATTAAACATGCATGAAATACTACCTTTCGTTAATATATTTAATAACTTCTATGTAGGGTATAAAATACAGCATATTAGTAAAGAGTTTGATTTACTTAGATTTGGTAGTAATTACACTATAAATATCGAACTAAAAAGTAACAGTACAGAAGATAAAATTAAAACACAATTAGTAAGAAATAAATATTATCTAAGCCACATTAATAAGGTTGTACATAATTTTACATATGTCGTCCAAAAGAACGAACTTTATAAACTTGATAATAATGATGAATTGGAAGTAGTGGATTTTTCTTTGTTGACACAATTGTTAACTAATCAGAATCTAATGAGTCTTGATAATCCTGACTCTTTATTTAATCCATCTGATTATTTGGTTTCTCCGTTTAACTCTACGGAGAAATTTATTAATAGTCAGTATTTTCTTACTAATCAGCAAGAGGATATTAGAACACAAGTTGTCAGTCTAGTTACTAAAGACATTGCGGCATTTATTTCAATTAATGGTGGCCCTGGAACTGGTAAAACACTTTTGACATATGATGTAGTTAAGTGTTTGAAAAATAACAAGAGTACGTTAATAGTACATTGCGGGCAATTAAATGAAGGGCACCATAGGTTAATTCAATTAGGTTGGAATATTATTCCAATTAAGAGCTTTAGAAACTATGACCTATCTAATGTAGATTTGGTTGTAATTGATGAAACGCAAAGAATATATGTTAATCAATTAGAACAACTAGTTATTGATGCAAGAGCTAGTAATACATCTTGTATACTTTCGTATGATAAGCAACAAACTCTATCTACTAAGGAGCGATTAGCGGATATTGAAAGTAAAATCAATGCTATCAGTGGTATTGTTAAGTTTAAACTGTCGGATAAAATAAGAACAAACAAGGAAATAGCTAGCTTTATCAAAGTATTATTTAATAGTAGAAGGACAGATGTTGCTTTTGAAAATTGTGGTAATGTCGACTTTGATGCTAGATCGTAACAATAACCGACACACGCTTACCGTTTAAAAACTCACTCGGACTCAGAAAATTTAATGCCTTTCTAGGTCTCGAATTAATCAAAAACTCTGCCTGTTTAATCTCTTTTGCAGCAAGTTCTCCAATGGCCATTCCCTTTGGGAAAAAACGCCTTAGTAAACCATTGGTATTTTCATTCAAACCTCGTTGCCAGGAATGGTAAGGTTTAGCAAAATAAATGTCACAGCTCAGATGCTTAGCTATCTTAGCATGACCCGCAAACTCTCCGCCATTATCAAATGTGATTGTTTTGCAAAGCCCTTTAAAGGGCTTCATCATGCGATTTATCCCACGAGTGACTGCTTTTTTGGACTTGCTACGTACTTTGCAGGTAACTAATAGCTTAGATACTCGCTCTACCATCGTGACTAAATACCCATCTTGACCATAAACAGTATCACCTTCCCAGTGACCAATCTCTGAGTTATCGTCAACAATAGTAGGCCGAAGAGAGATATCAGTGCGGTTGGGAATTAGTCTTGCGCCAGCTTCTACACCTTTACGCTGTTTGTATTTTTTACCTTTTCGAGCAAGCATCCTTTGCCAACACTCTCTTTTGACTATATTGTAAATCGTACTGCAACATATTGTATTTTCTATTTTTTCTTTACGCATTCGTCCAGATATCTGCTCGGGACTCCAACCAAGTTGCAGGTATATTTGAATTATTTTCTTATTCTTTTTGTTGCATTTTGTGTGCTTAATTGAAAGTGTTCTTTTTTGAAAAGCATGCCTATGCGCTTGCTCGGCACAATAACTTCCAGCAGGACAACGTCGTAACTCCCTTGAAATGGAGCCGTTGCTCCGTTTTAATTTTTGTCCTATTTCACGAGCAGAAATACTGTGTGTATTCCAAGCTTCGATCTGGTATCTTTCACCCAGTGTCAGTTGCTTATATTGGTGTCCCATGGGATTACCTTAGTTGATTGTGTGAGAGCTTGAAGCTTATAGGCAACTGACTCTCTAATCTATACCAAAGTGTGTCGGTTATTCTTGGGATCTAGGGATTACTTTACTGATTTACCCACTGTTAAAGATTATATCCGATTAATTGGTAATGAAGGATGGGAAGTTCTGAGGCTAACACCATCACAATATAATAAAGAGCATCATGAATCATATTCAGACGTGTATAGCAAAAGTTCTCATAAAGTAATTGGTCAAGAATTCGATAATGTTGCTGTTGTTATCGATGAGTATTTCTCTTACGACATTAATGGTATGTTGACTTATAAATCTAGGACTTACTATGATTCAGTCAAGATGCTATTTCAAAATATCACTCGCACTAGAAAGAGGTTAAAGTTGGTAATAATAGGAAATAAACAAGTGCTGAATAGATGTTTATCTATTTTGAGCTAGGCGCTAAAGGCAACTAACAAAGCAATCAACACGATTTATTACATTCGGCGTTGTAGGTTTGTCTTTGGTTTCGGTGTTTAAGGCAGTAAAATTCAGCTAAGTCGTCGTAGTAATAAACGTGTTATTGCGGCGTTGTGCGTACTGAGTCCGAAATTTTTTGCACGGTTCATCAAAAGGATCGCGGCTTTCGTAGTTTCGGCTTAGTAAGCGTTCTTTTCTTCTTTGTTGCCTTTTGGTTTCCATTTCATCAGGTTCGGCAAATTAGCCCTTATTTCCCCAAGTTCAGGCGTTTCAGAAGCTATTTCACGCTTCAATTGTTCTTTGGCTATGCCTCATTTTAGTTTGCATCAGTGTTTTGCTCGTAGCATAGTCAATCCCAATTGTGGCAAGGATATTTAGTTTATCAGTTCCAAACTGGCTGAAATCAAGTCGTTCAAATGGAGTGAAAAATATATCTGTTTTCCATTCACTTTATCTCGCAATTTAAGAACATTTTGTTCGCTTAATTACTACCGGTAAATTAGAATCAGGGCTTAGAAAATCTTGGCAGGGCAGTTCTTTACCAAGTTGGCCAAGCCGAAAGTAAGCACGCACAACAATCGCATCAACACGATTTATTACATTCGGCGTTCTGGGTTTGTCTTGGGTTTAGTGATTCAGGCGGTAAAATTCAGGTTGGTCTGCATGGTAATAAACGTGTTATGCCAGCGTTATACGAACTCTGAGAATGCAGTTTTTTGGTTCAGTCCTGCGATTGAACCATTAGTTTTTTAGGTGTGAAAGTAGGGTGGTTTTCCTTTTTCTTTGTTGCCTTTTGCTGTTCGTTTCATCAGGTTCGGCATTGAACTATTATTGCCCCAAATTCAGGCGTTTCAGAAACTAATTTACGCTTCAATTGTTCTTTGGTTATGCCTCATTTTAGCCTGTATCAGTGTTTTCCTCGTAGAATTTTCAATCCCAATTGTGGTTAGGATATTTGGTTTATCAGTTCCAAACTTGTTGAAACCAAATCGTACAAATGGTGTAAGAAAAAAGGATTGTTTCGTTTCACAGTTATTGTCGTTGAAATGATATTTTGCTCGCTTAATTGAGCCAGTCTAATTAAACTCAGTTTACAGTAAATCTTGGTAAATCAGTTCTTTACCAATTTAAACGGAGCGAAAGTAAGGCTCGTATAACAAAGCAATCAACACGATGCTATTTACACTCGGCATTCGCGGTTTGGAGTGTAATTGGTTTGGTAATTAAGGCGTTCGCACGTGTTATTGCGGCGTTATAACGTTGTTTGAGTAAGGAGGCTCCTAATGGATGAACAATTAAAATTAGAAATTAATACGATCCGTGATGTTTTAGATTCATTTGAAAAGTCAGATTTTGATTCAATGTCTAGTTTTTATCATTCTTCTGGATTTCCAAGAGGTTGTTGCGGAGATGCCACAGATTTATTGGCTCTTTATATAAGTAAGTATCATAATAAAAGTTCAACCTATGTTTGTGGTGTTGGGCTTGGAGATAACCCAAATCAATCTCATGCATGGCTTATTTGTGATGGCTACCTTATTGATATTACAGCAGACCAATTTAACGAGAAGGGATATAATTTACCTCGCGTAATTTTCACTAAACAGAGTGATTTTCATTGTTTATTTCAAAGTGTCAAATCTCATGTTTTCGACGCAGGTAGTTTAAATCAATCAGCAATACCAAGAGTGTTAATCAAAGTGGTAGGTAAAATGGAAGCTACAGCGTAATCGTTATAACAAAGCAATCAACACGATTTATTACATTCGGCGTTGTAGGTTTGCCTTTGGTTTCAGTGTTTAAGGCAGTGAAATTCAGCTAAGTCGTCGTAGTAATAAACGTGTTATTGCGGCGTTATACGAACTCTGAGAATGCAGTTTTTTGGTTCAGTTTAGCGATTGAACCATTAGCTTTTTAGGTGTGAAAGTAGGGTGGTTTTCCTTTTTCTTTGTTGCCTTTTGGTGTTCGTTTCATCAGGTTCGGCATTGAGCTATTATTGCCCTAAATTCAGGCGTTTCAGCGGCTAATTTACGCTTCAATTGTTCTTTGGTTATGCCTCATTTTAGCCTGCATTAGTGTTTTGCTCTCAGCATGTTCAATCCCAATTGTGGTTAGGATATTTGGTTTATCAGTTCCAAACTGGCTGAAACCAAGTCGTACAAATGGTGTAAGAAAAAAGGATTGTTTCGTTTCACAGTTATTGGCGGTGAATGGATATTTTGCTCGCTTAATTGAGCCAGTCTAATTAGAATCGTTTTACAGCAAATCTTGGTAAATCAGTTCTTTACCAAGTTAATTGGAGCGAAAGCAAGGCTCGTATAACAAAGCAATCAACACGATGCTATTTACATTCGGCATTCGCGGTTTGGAGTGTAATTGGTTTGGTTATTAAGGCGTTCGCACGTGTTATTGCGGCGTTAGCCCACAAGCAGTGGTTTAGATTTTGAGGAATAGAACTTGTCTATAGAAACAATAGAAGTTAAAACATTAAGTGAATATATTGAAGTTGTAGAAAGGGTGTCAAAAACCTTTGACTGTCATTCTTCTGATGTATGGTACAGAGGTATATCAGACGATAGCTATGAATTAGTTCCGGGAATTAAATGGCGAAATATAGATGAAGAAGTTCACCGTGATATGGTTGATGAATTTTTATCTGGTAGTGTTTTATATCAAGATATAAGTCAACTTACTAGTTTTGAAACGTATGCATTAATGCAACATTATGGTTTGCCTACAAGATTATTAGATTGGTCTTTATCTCCACTTACAGCGTTATTTTTTGCCCTTGAGCAAGATGAAGAAAGAGAGAGAAGGGTTGTATGGGTGTTAAATCCTCATATATTTAATGAGGTTACTCAGGGGGCAGAAAATATGATATTTTCTGAAAACTTAGAAGATATAAATGTTTTTGAGCTAGATCGTTATTTACCAATTCCTTTAAAGTCGGAAGAAAGTGAGTTACCCGACGAACCAATTGCTTTGTTTGTAAGGCCTAGTAATAAGCGTATAGCATCTCAGCAGGGTGGCTTTACTGTTCATGGCGATATAAGTAAACCAATTGATAAGTATATGATTGATTCTCAGACTACAGATCAAATGGTGAAAATTGAAATTAATGGAAAAAATACTCGAAAGAATATTCAAGAATCATTATTTACTATTGGAATTAGAGAAGATCATATTTATCAAGATTTGGGTGCTCTATCAAAAAGAATTATGAGAGTATTCGCGGATAAAGTAGGCTAACAATCGCATCAACACGATTTATTACACTCGGCGTTCTGGGTTTGTCTTGGGTTTTGTGATTAAGGCGGTTAATTCAGGTTGGTTGGCATAGTAATAAACGTGTTATGCAGGCGTTATAACACTGGTTCATTTTTTATAGTTAGTGAGGTACTCGTTGAAAGTAGGTATAGCTCAAATGCCCATGGATTGGACTGTTGAGGGGAACACAAAAACGATTTGTAATATCGTTACCAAGAATCATGATTTGGATGTTCTTGTGTTTCCTGAACTGGCAATTACTGGCTTCCATCGAGATATTAAAAATCAGGCACAGCAGCATTTGGTCGAAAATGCACTGAATGAAATTTCAATTCAATGCCAACTATCACATACATTGGTTTTTATCGGCTACCCATTAAATGAAAATAATAAGGTTTATAATGCGTATGCTGCTATAAATAAGCAGGGCACTTTAGCGATAGTTTGGCGAAAAGTAGGGCTAACTCCAAGTGAGTGCACATTTTTTGAATCTGGCGATAAACGTAGTGTTTTGGAACATCCACTAGGAACGTTCAGTTCTTATTTGTGCCGTGAGGCAAGCGATGTTAATTGGGTTATTGAGCAATTATCAAGTCAATCGCTATCTTACATTCTATGGCCAAGTTATATTGGGGAAGCTGAATCGTCAATAAATGATGAAAGTACAAATTATGACGCGGGTTCAAAAAAGATAGCTCAATCACTTTCTGCTATGGTTATTCAATGTAATTGGCCTAATTCTTTGAATAACCCCAATGATAATGGGTTAGGTGGTAGTAAGGTAATCTCAAGTCATGGTGATATTATTGCTCAATTGCCCTTCGATAAAAATTGTATTGGCGTATTCGATACAACTACTCACGAGTTAGTAATTAGATAAGTAGGCGTAAGTGTTATAACAAATGCATCAACACGATTTGCTACACTTGGCGTTGTCAGTTTGCCTTTAGTTTCAGTGATTAAGGCAGTAAAATTCAGGTAAGTCTGTATCGTAGCAAACGTGTTATGCAGGCGTTATGTCACTAGGAGAAAGTGTGAAAGATTATAGAGACTATATCTATGGTGCATTATTTGGCTTGTTGTTACTTGCTTTATGGTATTTTTCGTCCTTGGCTATCCAAAATGCAGTGATTCCAAAAACGTGGGATTACTTTTTGAGTTTTGCTACAAACGTACTTGGCGTAATGCTTGGTGCACTATTGGCATTTAGGTTCAATCGAAGGCTAGATGCCGAAAGAGAAAGAAAAAATAATGAAACTAGCCTGATGCTAGCTCGTTTTGTTTTGAATAGAAAGTTGCATCGAATGAAGGAGCTTTATAACGGGCATTTAAAAGAATGGAAGCACGACTTCCATTCTTGGTACAAAATGAAACCGTTGCAACATATAGAAATGACCGAAGGTAATATTAACTACGATAGCCTTTCATTCCTAATTTTGACCAATGAGCTAGATTTGTTTGAAGCATTTAGAGCTGAAGAGCAATATACGAAAGCCATTGCGGTTATAAACGAAAGGTCAGACTTCCATTCTGATGATTATCAAAATGTATTTACCGAACTTGGCGACTACGACACATATCAAGATTTCGAAAAAGACATGGAAACTAGGTTCCCTAAAATAATAGGTGATTTGAAATCATCAACAGTCGCATCAATTGAATTATCTGAATCAGCAATTAGTCTATTACATAGTGCACTGAACAAATTGGGAAAAATTCAGATATCGTGACATAACAAATGCATCAACACGATTTGCTACACTCGGCATTGTCGGTTTGCCTTTAGTTTCAGTGATTAAGGCATTAAAATTCAGCTAGGCCTGCATGGTAGCAAACGTGTTATGCAGGCGTTACACGAACTCTAAGATCGCAGTTTTTTGGCTCAGTTCAGCGATTGAGCCGTTAGTTTTTTAGGCGTGAAAGTAGGCTGGATTTCCTTTTTCTTGGTTGCCTTTTAATATTCGTTTTAGCAGGTTCGGCAATTGACCATTATTGCCAAAAGTTCATGGGTTTCAGAAACCAATTCAGGCTTCAATTGTTCTTTGTTTTGCCTCATTTCAGTTTGCATCAGTGTTTTGCTCACAGCATTTTCAATCCCAATTGTTGTTGGGATATTTGGTTTATCAGCTCAAAACTGGCTGAAACCATGTTGTACAAATGGTGTAAGAAAAAGGATTGTTTCGTTTCACAGTTATTGCCGTTGAAATGATATTTTGCTCGCTTAATTGAGCCAGTCTAATTAAACTCAATTTACAGTAAATCTTGGTAAATCAATTCTTTACCAAGTTAATGGAAGCGTTGACAAAGATCGTGTAACAAATGCATCAACACGATTTGCTACATTCGGCGTTGTCAGTTTGCCTTTAGTTTCAGTGATTAAGGCGTTAAAATTCAGCTAAGTCTGTATCGTAGCAAACGTGTTATGCAGGCGTTATATGCAAGGAGGCATTATGAAAAAAGCTTATCTGTTCGATTGGGGTGACACTTTAATGGTCGACTTTCCAAATACTCTAGGAAAAATGTGTGATTGGGAAACAGTTCAGGCCGTAGATGGTGCTTCTGAAATGTTAGCTTCGTTATCCCAAAAAGGACATTTACTTTATGTTGCAACTGGTGCTGATGATTCCAGTGTTCAGGATATTGAATTGGCATTTGAACGAGTCGGGTTGTCTCAATTCATTTCAGGCTATTTCTGTAAATCAAATCTTGGTTTATCAAAAAACAGTTCTGAATTTTATCAAAGAATAGCGAATAAGTTAGGTGTTGAACCTAGTCAACTTACAATGGTTGGTGATTCACTTGAAAAAGACGTTATTTCAGCGATTGAGGCTGGTTTAAATGCGGTTTGGTTTAACTATCGAGGTTTGGAAAAAGAAAGTCACTCCAATTTTAGAACGATCTCTCAGCTTCATGAGTTAAGCATATAACAATCGCATCAACACGATTTGCTACATTCGGCATTCAAGGTTTCTTTGAGTTTACTATATTAAGTGGTAAATTTAGGCTTAGTCTGCATAGTAGCAAACGTGTTATGCAGGCGTTATACGAACTCTGAGAATGCAGTTTTTTGGTTCAGTTCAGCGATTGAACCATTAGTTTTTTTAGGTGTGAAAGTAGGGTGGTTTTCCTTTTTCTTTGTTGCCTTTTGGTATTCGTTTCATCAGGTTCGGCATTGAACGATTATTGCCCCAAATTCAGGCGTTTCAGCGGCTAATTTACGCTTCAATTGTTCTTTGGTTATACCTCATTTTAGTCTGCATCAGTGTTTTGCTCTCAGCATTTTCAATCCCAATTGTGGTTAGGATATTTGGTTTATCAGTTCCAAACTTGCTGAAACCAATTCGTACAAATGGTGTAAGAAAAAGGGATTGTTTCGTTTCACAGTTATTGCCGTTGAAATGATATTTTGCTCGCTTAATTGAACTAGTCTAATTAAAATCGTTTTACAGCAAATCTTGGTAAATCAGTTCTTTACCAAGTTTATCGGAGCGAAAGCAAGGCTCGTATAACAAAGCAATCAACACGATGCTATTTACATTCGGCATTCGCGGTTTGAAGTATAATTGGTTTTGTAAGTTGGTCTTTCGCACGTGTTATTGCGGCGTTATGTTGCTTTTTCTATTCAATATGTAGTTCAATTAATTTTGGTATTAGAGGTTTTATGGTTAATGTTTACAATGCTGACAGAATAAATGTCAAAAATAGAAGCTTTATTCTAAAGCACTTAGGTATATCATCAGTAGCTGCTGCTGAGAGAATTGAAGGGATGTTTGCCCATCAAGCCATGTGTTCGTTTAACCCTGATCTTTCAGTAAATGTACACGATCGAAAAGGTAAAATTATTGCATCTCAAACGCTTAATGAGCATTTGCTATCTTTCTGTGATTATGCGAAAACATTTTCTATTTCGGAGTATTCTATTGCAGTTAAGAACCCCCTCAGATTGCTTGATTTATGGGGGGATGATCCAATTGGTAGTGCTGGGCCACAAGTTGTGGATACAAAGCAACTAACTTCATCCCAGACCGAAGATATTCAAAAGCTTTTTTACCCATTTTCTTCGGTTATTTATCCGCCGCAGATATTAAGTATTATGTCTCTAAAAGATATTAAGAATATTAAGCGTCGATATCTAGGTAATAAGTTTTTTGAAGCGGAGTTTAAAAAACGGAAATTCCGCTCAAAAGCAGTCGGAGAGGATTTTAATCAAGCTCAATATCAAGAAATTGTTTGGCTGGATTTTACGTTTAAACTTAAATCATGGGCTTTAAATAATGGTTTTGATTCTTTTGTTTACTCTAATAATAAAGAGGGCAATGGTGAGGATACCTATATCACTTTATTTTCAAATCAAGTAACAAGCACTAGTAACGCCTTATTTTTCCAAGAAGAAAAGTATTTATCTGAAATGCCTGAAGCTATTAAAAAAATGATAACTAGTCATGGGAATGGGTCATATCGAGTTATAAATCATGCATTATGGGGACAAAAAGATCCTATGTGCTATTGGAAATAAAACTTCATGGTAATCGGTGGCTGAAAAGAAACATAACAAATGCATCAACACGATTTGCTACATTCGGCATTCTAGGTTTCTTTGAGTTTACCGTATTAAGTGGTAAATTTGGGCTTAATCTGCATGGTAGCAAACGTGTTATGCAGGCGTTAAGCCGCAAAGGCTAGTTAATTTACTAGCCTTTATCAGAGGTGGTTTATACTTCGTTTTCTTTTTTCCATTCTTTAGCTTCTAAGAGTAATTCTCTATTTATTGAGCTAACTTCTAATCTTGATAATCCAAATGATTTAGCTGTTTGATTAAGGAAAGCCGTTTCATCTGAATTTAACTCGTCACGGTCAATAGCATTAAACATAACCAATCTAGATGCCATACGATAGTAATGTTCTTCAAGTTCAAAATGTTCTGAAAATTCTACAATATCGTTGATAGAGTCAGGTTCATCAAACGCTTCACTAAGCATTTTTTTCAATTTTCTACCTGATAGGCCATTATTTTCAATAAAAGTGCTAGTAAAGGTACCGTCATCATCAAGCTTTCCATCTATGCTTCCAATAGCATAGTCTTCAATAAATTGACTTGGTTCGCTTGAGATTAGAGCTACATGACCTAGCATTGCTATATCACATAATTCAGCATATATGTAATTATCTAATTCACCTTCATCTAGTTCACCATTTTCATCTTCATCAAAAATTGAAGCAAAAATATTTTTACTACCTTGAATCAAATCGTTTCTAGTTTTTTCATCAGATAAAACGTTAGTTACAAGTTCTGCGGCTAGTGATGCAAAAAAGCTCATGGCATAATTTCCTAAACAAATTGAATTATGGGTATGGCATACCATTTGGGCTGATATTCAAGTGGGTATTTGCAGCTTAACAATCGCATCAACACGATTTGCTACACTCGGCATTGTCAGTTTGCCTTTAGTTTCAGTGATTAAGGTAGTAAAATTCAGCTAGGTCTGTATCGTAGCAAACGTGTTATGCAGGCGTTATATTTAATAAGAGGTTCCGTGAGAAAATTCATATTTGAACAGATACATATAGAGATTAATCTTCAGCATCAAAGAGCGTTGATGTTGAAAATTGAGGATTATTTAGCTCAAGAGACCGTAGATCTTGATTCTCAGCTGAATTCAGAAGTGGCTGGGATGTCTTATATGGAAAAAGATGATTTTCTGGAGTCGGAACGTTTCAGAATCGAACAAACTAAGCATACATTCCCTCAACTCCAGCGAACATCTAGCTTAATTAGTCTTTACTTGACTTTAGAGAATAGTCTTAATTTTCTGTGTCAGGCAGGCTCAAGATACAGCGATAGTGATATTGTATTAACTGATTTAGTGAGCACGAACTTAATCGAAAGAGCCAGAATCTATTTAGTAAAAGTTTTAAAGCTAAATTTTCCTGCGCAAAATCCTACGTGGAAAGAGATTGAAAAAATCCAGCAGATAAGAAATGCTCTTGTTCATAATAATGGCGTTGTAAAAAGCGGTAACACTGCATTGCTCGGTTATATTAGGCATTCTAGTTACATCGAACTCGTTGGATACAAGATAATACTAAAAAGAGGTTTTTCAGAATATGCTTGCAATATCATAGAGAAGTTCTTCTATGAGTTTTTCAATGGAAATTAAATATAACAAATGCATCAACACGATTTGCTACATTCGGCATTCTAGGTTTCTTTTGGTTTACCGTATTTAGTGGTAAATTTGAGCTTAATCTGCATAGTAGCAAACGTGTTATGCAGGCGTTATAACGCAGGGTGGATATGGATAGAATCATCACATTAATTGAGAAAGATGAATTGAGAGTTAAGGCTCTTGATTGTGTTCTACAACTCAATTTACCTCATTGCTATTTAGCCGCTGGTTTCGTCCGAAATTTGGTGTGGGACCATTTGCATCAGAAATCAGTATTTACGCCTTTGAATGACGTTGATGTTGTTTATTTCGATGAAACTGAATCTAATCCTGAAAACTACAAAATAATCGAATCTCAGCTTTCTGCATTGATGCCAGAATTGAATTTGGAAGTGCGTAATCAAGCAATTATGCACAAACGAAATGGCGATAAACCGTATTTAAGTATTATCGATGCAATGAGTTATTGGCCAGAAAAAGAAACAGCGGTAGCCATACGAAAATTAGACAATGGTAAATACGAATGTATTTCTGCTTTTGGCTTTGAATCGTTGTTTAATTTGCAGGTTACACATAATCCTAAGCGTTCTTTAGAAATCTTCAGTGACCGTGTAACGTCGAAAGGTTGGCTAGGTCATTGGTCTAAATTGAGAACTGCGTTATAACAAAGCAATCAACACGATTTACTACATTCGGCGTTGTGGGTTTGTCTTTAGTTTCAGTGATTAAGGCGGTAAAATTCAGCTAAGTCTGTGTCGTAGTAAACGTGTTATTGCGGCGTTAGTTGCTTATTTACGTGGAGAATTTGTGAGAAAAATTAGAATAGAATACGCGATAATTTTGATCGTTTGGTTATTATCGATGGTAGCAGCTCTCGGGGCTGGTTATGTATACGGTGGAGCATGGCCATATTTTGATGGTACTGGAGTAACAAACGCACTTACTATGTTAATAGCCATTTCTAATATGGTTTCAGCGGTGGTGACGCTAGCAACTTTAGGTTTCTTGATGCTGGCAAGACATGATTGGCTAAAACCAAAGATAAGTGACGCCGCTGTTGATTTAAAATTATCTCTCAGGAAGTGGGATAGGGATGCTCAATTATTGTTCAAAGAAATTTCAACCGAGGCTGGTTTATATACAGCTAATGTTATTTCGGCGAATGTAGGTCATTTCTACGATAATGAAAGGCAAGCATGGTCGGATTTTGAGAGGTTATACGACAAGTATGAGTTTTATCATGATAGCGATGAGAAAAGGCGGATAGCGTACAACGATATAAAGTCTAAACGCGAGAAAATTGTATCCATGTATGTTCAATTTCGAGATCCACATATGAGAATTGGCTTTTCAAATCAAAGTGGTATCCGAATCTTGCAACCAAGGTTAATTTCTGAGTTGTCACTAAAAGTGTCAGAGTTTGAAAGTACAATTCAAGTACGCAACTAACAAATGCATCAACACGATTTGCTACACTCGGCGTTGTCAGTTTGCCTTTAGTTTCAGTGATTAAGGCAGTAAAATTCAGCTAAGCCTGTATCGTAGCAAACGTGTTATGCAGGCGTTATAAATCTCGGAGGTATCGTGTTATATAATCAAATGAGCCCTATAGAGCAAGATGAGTATTTTGAGTTAAAATTCGTAAGCCAATTATCGTTAACTGAACTGGCTTACTTTCATTTAGATGTAAGATACGCGCGACATCGTGTAAAGGACGGTTGGGTGAGTTCTAGCTTATACGACCTTAAAGAATCCTTGTCAGCTTCGTTTAACAATGTGCGGACTAATCAATATGTACCAATGATGGTATCTTTCTCGATATTGGATCAATTAGGTAATTTGTATGCTATTCAACAGCAGAACTGTACCTATCAAAATGGTATAAAACGAGCACTGAGCTATTTCTCGAACTGTAATAGAGCTGAAATTGAATCTTTAGTTACGTTACGTAATGGTTTACTGCATGATGGTAGCTTGATTAGCCATAGTCAAAACGGTCGAACTCATGTAATCTTTAGAACAGATCCAACTGCAACCAACCTTTTAACTTTCCCTGCTACTCCATGGAATGGGCAATATCAAAATGATCTAACCCCATATCTCACGTTGATAAATCTCCAAAAACTCAAAGAGCTAGTTTTTAATGCAATCGACATGGCTAAAGCCGAGTTATGTAATGGTAACTTGGATATTACCAACATGGCTGCCCGTGAATTTTATTTTAAGTTTCTATTTAAAAGAGATTTATAACAAATGCATCAACACGATTTACTACACTCGGCATCTCAGGTTGTCGGGTGTTTCTCGTTTTAAGGCGTCAATTTTGAGTATAATTGCATAGTAGTAAACGTGTTATGCAGGCGTTGTGCGTACTGAGTCCGAAATTTTTTGCACGGTTCATCAAAAGGATCGCGGCTTTCGTAGTTTCGGCTTAGTAAGCGTAAATTTCTTCTTTGTTGCCTTTTGGTTTTCGTATTATCAGGTTCGGCAAATTAGCCCTTATTTACCTAAGTTCAGGCGTTTCAGAGGCTAATTTACGCTTCAATTGTTATTTGGTTATGCCTCATTTTATTCTGCATCAGTGTTTTGCTCGTAGCATTTTCAATCCCAATTGTGGCAAGGATATTTGGTTTATCAGTTCCAAATCTGCTGAAACTAAGTCGTTCAAATGGCGTAAAAAATGTATCTGTTTTCCATTCACTTTATCTCGCAATTTAAGAACATTTTGTTCGCTTAATTACTATTGGTAAATTAGAATTAGGGCTTAGAAAATCTTGGCAGGGCAGTTCTTTTCCAAGTCAGCCAAGCCGAAAGTAAGCACGCACAACAATCGCATCAACACGATTTATTACATTCGGCGTTCTGGGTTTGCCTTGGGTTTCGTGATTAAGGTGGTAAAATTCAGGTTGGTCTGCATGGTAATAAACGTGTTATGCCAGCGTTGTGCGTACTGAGTCCGAAATTTTTTGCACGGTTCATCAAAAGGATCGCGGCTTTCGTAGTTTCGGCTTAGTAAGCGTAAATTTCTTCTTTGTTGCCTTTTGCTTTCCATTTCATCAGGTTCGGCAAATTAGCCCTTATTTCCACAAGTTCAGGCGTTTCAGAGGCATTTTTACGCTTCAATTGTTCTTTGGTTATGCCTCATTTTAGTCTGCATCAGTGTTTCCTCTCAGCATTTTCAATCCCAATTGTGGTTAGGATATTTGGTTTATCAGTGCCAAATTTGTTGAAACCAAGCCGTTCAAATGGCGTGGGAAATGTATCTGCTTTCCATTTACTTTATCTCGCATTTTAAGAACATTTTGTTCGCTTAATTACTCTCGGTAAATTAGAATCAGAGCTTAGAAAATCTTGGCAGGACAGTTCTTTACCAAGCTAGCCAAGCCGAAAGTAAGCACGCACAACAATCGCATCAACACGATTTATTACATTCGGCGTTCTGGGTTTGCCTTGGGTTTTGTGATTAAGGTGGTTAATTCAGGTTGGTTTGCATGGTAATAAACGTGTTATGCCAGCGTTATACGAACTCTGAGAATGCAGTTTTTTGGTTCAGTTTAGCGATTGAACCATTAGTTTTTTAGGCGTGAAAGTAGGGTGGTTTTCCTTCTTCTTTGTTTCCTTTTTGTGTTCGTTTTATCAGGTTCGGCATTGAGCTATTATTGCCCTAAATTCAGGCGTTTCAGCAGCTAATTTACGCTTCAATTGTTCTTTGGTTATACCTCATTTTAGTCAGCATTAGTGTTTTCCTCGTAGAATTTTCAATCCAAATTGTGGCAATGATATTTGGTTTATCAGTTCCAAACTGGCTGAAACCAAATCGTTCAAATGGTGTAAGAAAAAGGGATTGTTTCGTTTCACAGTTATTACTGTTGATTGGATATTTTGCTCGCTTAATTGAGCCAGTCTAATTAAACTCAGTTTACAGTAAATCTTGGTAAATCAGTTCTTTACCAAGTTAATCGGAGCGAAAGCAAGGCTCGTATAACAAAGCAATCAACACGATGCTATTACACTCGGCATTCGCGGTTTAGAGTATAATTGGTTTTGTAAGTCGGTCTTTCGCACGTGTTATTGCGGCGTTAACTGTACAAAGCGAAAAATTCCAGCTTGCAAAAGTTCACATTGATGTTAACCTTTATGTATGAGAAATATTGATTTTTATACTACCGAAGACGGTAAATGTCCGATAGCTGAATTTTTAGATTCACTTTCGGGTAAGCAAGCGCAGAAAGTAGCTTGGGTGCTTCAGTTAATTGAAGAATTGGACAAGATCCCAACGACTTACCTTAAAAAACTGGTTAATACTGACAATATCTGGGAAGTGAGAGTACAAGTTGGTGGGAATATATTTCGTTTATTAGGCTTCTTTGATGGTGATAACTTAGTTGTTCTCAATCATGGTTTTCAAAAGAAAACACAAAAAACGCCACCAAAAGAAATCAAAATTGCAGAAAATCGTCGTAAAGACTATTTAGCGAGGAAATAATAATGAGTGACTTTAAAAAATATTTAGCTAACCGTAAAGCAAACGACATCGATTTTTCTGACGGATATGAAGAAGGTTACCAATCGTTTAAATTTGGTGCTTTGTTGAAAGAAGCGCGTAAAGATGCAGGATTAACTCAGGTCGATCTAGCATCAAAGCTCCAGACACAAAAAAGTGCTATATCACGAATTGAAAACCATTCAGATGATGTTAAATTATCAACCCTTGAACGTTTTGCTTCAGCATTAGGTAAAAAATTAGAAATTCGCTTGGTGTAAGAAGTACAGTTAACAATCGCATCAACACGATTTACTACACTCGGCAATCTCAGTTTGCCGGGTGTTTCTCGTTTTAAGGCGTCAATTTTAAGTATGATTGCATAGTAGTAAACGTGTTATGCAGGCGTTATACAAATTTATTAAGTAGAGAGTATTTTGAAAGTTATTATTCAGTCATTATCAGCATTAGCATTCTTTATTTCAGTCGCTTGGGCTTGGGCAGAGTTTACCTATGAACCTTTAATTGTCACGATTGGTAGTGCAATTGCATTTATCGGTGTTGTGTTTAGAGGAAAGACAAAGACCACAACTTATGGTCGTGAAGACGCTTCACTATTCTATGGAGAAATAGCTAAGGATTATGATGCGCGGAATACTCAGTTTTTAAAAGAATCGCATATCAATACGGTTAAGCACTTGAAAAAGGCTATTGATGAATTGGATTCAGCATCAGTGCTCGACTTAGGTGGAGGTACAGGTATCAATGTTGCTGCACATTTCTTTAATCGGAGTAATGTTACATGGCATTACGTTGATGCATCATCAGAAATGAAAACCGCATTTGAAAAAAATGTAGAAATGGCGGATTTCAAACACACAACAAAAATGTCTGACCTTAATAATTTCTTGAATATCTGCGATGAAAAATTTGATGCGATCGTAGTTTCTTTTGTCCTAACATCTCTCCCTTATCCGTTCGATTTAAAGAAAGTTTCATCTTTATTGAAACCTAATGGTTCACTTATAATTGCGGATATTGAACCAGAATATACAGCAAAGTTTCCGGAATATAAGGTGAAAGTTGGTGAGGAATATCATTCGCTTTTAGTTAGTCCAGTAAATGCGTTGGATCTAATTGAAAAAGGGTTAAATGCTAATTTAGAGTTAAAGTTTTGCCAGAGTATTAAGAAAAATGATGGTCAAAGGTATGCGTACGTTGTTCATTTGACGAAACAATTTGTATAACAAATGCATCAACACGATTTACTACACTCGGCATCTCAGGTTGTCGGGTGTTTCTCGTTTTAGGGCGTCAATATTGAGTATAATTGCATAGTAGTAAACGTGTTATGCAGGCGTTACACGAACTCTAAGATTGCAGTTTTTTGGCTCAGTTCAGCGATTGAGCCGTTAGTTTTTTAGGCGTGAAAGTAGGGTGGATTTCCTTTTTCTTTGTTGCCTTTCAATATTCGTTTCATCAGGTTCGGCAATTGACCATTATTGCCAAAAGTTCATGGATTTCAGAAACCAATTCACGCTTCAATTGTTCATGGTTTTGCCTCATTTTATCCTGCATCAGTGTTTTACTCGCAATATTTTCAATCCAAATTGTGGCGAGGATATTTGGTTTTTCAGCTAAAAACTGGCTGAAACCAGGTCGTACAAATGGTGTAAGAAAAAGGATTGTTTCGTTTCACAGTTATTGCTGTTGATTGGATATTTTGCTCGCTTAATTGAGCCAGTCTAATTAAACTCAGTTTACAGTAAATCTTGGTAAATCAATTCTTTACCAAGTTAATGGAAGCATTGACAAAGATCGTGTAACAAATGCATCAACACGATTTGCTACATTCGGCATTCTAGTTTTCTTTGAGTTTACAGTGTTAAGTGGTAAATTTAGACTTAATCTGCATGGTAGCAAACGTGTTATGCAGGCGTTACACGAACTCTAAGATCGCAGTTTTTTGGCTCAGTTCAGCGATTGAGCCGTTAATTTTTTAGGCGTGAAAGTAGGGTGGATTTCCTTTTTTCTTTGTAGCCTTTTGTTTTTCATTTCGTCAGGTTCGGCATTGAACTATTATTGTCCTAAATTCAGGCGTTTCAGCGGCTAATTTACGCTTCAATTGTTCTTTGGCTATGCCTCATTTTATCCTGTATCAGTGTTTTTCTCACAGCATTTTCAATCCAAATTGTGGCAAGGATATTTGGTTTTTCAGCTAAAAAGTTGCTGAAACCAAATCGTACAAATGGTGCTAGAAAAAGGGTTGTTTCGTTTCACAGTTATTGCTGTTGAAGTGATATTTTGCTCGCTTAATTGAGCCAGTCTAATTAAACTCAGTTTACAGTAAATCTTGGTAAATCAATTCTTTATCAAGTTAATGGAAGCGTTGACAAAGATCGTGTAACAAATGCATCAACACGATTTGCTACATTCGGCGTTGTCAGTTTGCCTTTAGTTTCAGTGATTAAGGCGTTAAAATTCAGCTAAGTCTGTATGGTAGCAAACGTGTTATGCAGGCGTTATATTGCGAAAATAGTTAAGAGGATTTCATGGAAGAACAGTCTCAAATCTACTTGGATCAGTATCTAAGCTCACTTTCTGAAATTGAACGTGAAAAGTATCAATCATTCAGTTCAGACTATTTCTGTGCTGATGAGCATAATGCCAATTTATGCGCAGAATTAATCCGAATTGGTCAAAAGACAGCAACTTGTAGCTTAAATGTTTGGTATGAATCTGGTGAAGAACCAATGCCAACCGTTGGTCATTTACAAGTAGTCGTTGATTGGAATGGGAAACCAATTTGTATCATTGAAATTGATTCAGTTGAAACGTGTAAATATAACGAAGTTACGGCTGAGTTTGCTCATGCAGAAGGCGAGGGCGACCGTTCATTAAAATGGTGGCGTGAAGCTCATTGGAGTTTCTTTGCTGCTGAATGTTCAGAGTTAAATATTCAGCCTAATGAGGACATGGTTCTTGTATTGGAACGATTTCATGTCGTTTATCAATAGGCAATATAACAAATGCATCAACACGATTTTCTACACTCGGCGTTGTCAGTTTGCCTTTAGTTTCAGTGATTAAGGCAGTAAAATTCAGCTTGGTTTGCATGGTAGCAAACGTGTTATGCAGGCGTTACACGAACTAAAGATAGCAGTTTTTTGGCTCAGTTCGGTGATAGAACCATTCGATTTTTAGATGTGAAAGTAGGGTGGTTTTCCTTCTTCTTTGTTTCCTTTTAGTTTTCATTTCATTTGGTTCGGCAATTGAACATTATTGCCAAAAGTTCATGGATTTCAGAAACCAATTCACGCTTCAATTGTTCATGGTTTTGCCTCATTTTAACTTGCATCAGTGTTTTGTTCGCAACATTTCCAATCCAAATTTTGGTAAGGATATTTGGTTTATCAGTTCCAAACTTGCTGAAACCAAATCGTACAAATGGTGTAAGAAAAAGGGATTGTTTCGTTTCACAGTTATTGCCGTTGAAATGATATTTTGCTCGCTTAATTGAGCCAGTCTAATTAAACTCAGTTTTCAGTAAATCTTGGTAAATCAGTTCTTTACCAATTAATGCGAAGCGTTGACAAAGATCGTGTAACAAAGCAATCAACACGATGCTATTTACATTCGGCATTCGCGGTTTGGAGTATAATTGGTTTTGTAAGTCAGTCTTTCGCACGTGTTATTGCGGCGTTATGCATCAGAGCCATATGGTGATGGTTAATCAAATAAATGAAGAGAATATATGGATAAGCGTTATCAAGTTTTTGTAAGTTCAACTTATGTTGATCTTCAGGAAGAAAGGCAAAGAGTTTTACAAACATTAATGGAAATGGATTGTATTCCTGCTGGTATGGAGTTATTTCCAGCTGCAGATGAGGAACAGTGGGAGTTCATTAAACGTATAATTGATGATTGTGATTATTACTTACTTATCATTGGTGGTCGATATGGTTCTACGGCTGATGACGGTCTCAGTTATACCGAAAAAGAATTTGATTATGCCGTGAGTAAAGGTATTAAAGTAATTGCTTTATTGCATAAATCACCAGATGACCTGCCTCGTTCAAAATCAGAAATAGAAGAAGATAATTATAATAAACTCCAAAGTTTTAGATCAAAGGTTAGTGATGGTCGATTAGTTAGGTTTTGGGATAATGCAGCTCAATTACCAGGAGAGGTATCACTCAGTTTAAATAAAACGATGAGATTATTTCCAGCAGTTGGTTGGGTTAGAGGGGATTCAGCAGCTTCCCCTGAGTTACTCATTGAAATTAATAACCTACGAAAACGTAATGATGAACTGCAATTGCAACTTCAGGAAAGTCAGCTATCTCAACCACTGATTCCAAAAGAGGAATTAGCCGATTGGGATAGTACTATTGAGATAAATGGTACGTATAGTTTATATGCAAGATCTATGGGGCAACAAACTCAATATTGTAAATGGCATAATTCTGTTTCGTGGAGCCAAATTTTTAGTGCTATATCACCGTTTATAGCAGATAAAGCTTTTGATAGTGATGTTAATCAATTTACTGCGCAACAATTTAGTAAGGTTGACTGTAATAATATTCACATGACTTCATTATTGATAAATGAGCAGGATTTATATACGATTCGAATTCAATTCTTAGCTTTGGGATTAATTGAAATTGATAACGAACATCCACAAGCACAATGGCTATTAACTAATTTAGGTATGCAGACAATGCTTAAGTATCGAGTTATCAGCAAAGGTGCATAACAAATACATCAACACGATTTACTACACTCGGCATCTCTGGTTGTCGGGTGTTTATCGTTTTAAGGTGTCAATATTGAGTATAATTGCATAGTAGTAAACGTGTTATGCAGGCGTTATATTGCAAAAATAGTTAAGAGGATTTCATGGAAGAACAGTCTCAAATCTACTTGGATCAGTATCTAAGCTCACTTTCTGAAATTGAGCGTAACAAGTATCAATCATTCAGTTCAGATTATTTCTGTGCTGATGAGCATAATGCCAATTTATGTGCGGAATTAATCCGAATTGGTCAAAAGACAGCAACTTGTAGCTTAAATATTTGGTATGAATTAGGTGAAGAACCAATGCCAACCGTTGGTCATTTACAAGTGGTTGTTGATTGGAATGGAAAACCAATTTGTATCATTGAAATTGATTCAGTTGAAATGTGTCAATATAACGAAGTTACGACTGAGTTTGCTCATGCAGAAGGCGAGGGCGACCGTTCATTAAAATGGTGGCGTGAAGCTCATTGGCGTTTCTTTTCTGCTGAATGTTCAGAGTTAAATATTAAGCCTAATGAGGACATGGTTCTTGTATTGGAACGATTTCATGTCGTTTATCAATAGGCAATATAACAAAGCAATCAACACGATTTATTACATTCGGCGTTGTAGGTTTGTCTTTGGTTTCGGTGTTTAAGGCAGTAAAATTCAGCTAAGTCGTCGTAGTAATAAACGTGTTATTGCGGCGTTATACAAATACAGAGGATTCAGGTTTGCATATAGTATATTTAACGACATTGAATACGAGATTGACAGGGGAAAGCTGTGTTGATGACCTTATCCGTATATTAAAAGATCCAGTTTATAGAAACTTAGATGTTCGCATTTTTGAACATAGAGGTGGTGAGCTTTCTTTATTAAGTCAATTAGAAATAGAACTCAGGAATGCATTAAAAAGTGGTAAGAAAATAGATTTGGTATTTAATGGTAAGGCCTGTTCTTCTTCTGCCGCATTTTATGTTTACTGCTGTCAATTAGCGAACAATAAGTACTCTAAACAATTAAGTTTAAGGACAGAGTCTAGGCTTAGCGGTAGCTTTGAATTTGTTTTCCATAGACCTCGACTTCCCGTTGCTCTGAGTTGCTTTAATGGTCAAAACTTAGGAGGTCTATTAACTCAGGGGACGGATGTTCTCATTTTTAGAAATGATTGGAATGAACCAGCACTAAAATACTTAAAAAATAGATATCCAGAACTTCGAACGAAATTAAATAATCTTGCAAGAGGTAAAGGCGATAGTGTTTTCTATGGTAGGTTCGTATACGCTCTAAATCACTTGAAATTTACCAACTCTATTCCTTCAACTAACCAAGAAAGGCATTATGTTGCAAAAGGTAACGTTGTGCTGCACGTATGAATTTGTATAACAAAGCAATCAACACGATTTATTACACTCGGCAATGTAGGTTTGTCTTTGGTTTCGGTGCTTAAGGCGTTAAAATTCAGCTAAGGCGTTGTAGTAATAAACGTGTTATTGCGGCGTTATATGCAAAAATGAGTTTATGAGCTAAATAGGGTAGAATTCCACTTTTGAACTGTAGTGAGCCACAAATGAATAAGCCTATCGAACAAAGAATTGGTAACATCGCCTTAGTTGTTGAAAATTATGATGATGCAATTGAATTTTATACTAAAAAACTTCAATTTGAGCTTGTCGAAGATACGGATTTAGGCGGTGGTAAGCGTTGGGTTCAAATATCTCCACCTAATTCAACGGGTACAAATTTACTATTGGCTCAAGCAAGTAATGATGACCAATTAAAATCAGTTGGTAATCAAGCTGGCGGTCGTGTTTTCTTATTTCTTCAAACTAATGATTTCTGGCGTGACTATGAGTTTATGAAAGCTCAAAGTGTCGAATTTACTGAAGAACCACGTATTGAAGAATATGGCACAGTTGTCGTATTTAAAGACTTATACGGTACAAAATGGGACTTATTGCAGCTAAATCAAGTTAACTAAGTCTGTAGCATATAACAAATGCATCAACACGATTTGCTACACTCGGCGTTGTCAGTTTGCCTTTAGTTTCAGTGATTAAGGCGTTAAAATTCAGTTAGGTCTGTATCGTAGCAAACGTGTTATGCAGGCGTTAGGCGCTGGTGTGCGTAAATAAATTTAACTTATGGGTAAAATTAATGGCCAAATTAAAATTTAAGCGGGGACGTAAGGTTGGTGATTGGCAGTTAATTGAAAAATTAGGGGCAGGTGGTAATGGGGATGTATGGAAAGTAAAAAATAAAAATGGAGAAGAATTTGCTCTTAAAGTCCTTAGGAATATTGATGCAGATACTTTTACAAGGTTTAAAATTGAAGAAAATATATTAAGAGAACTTAATATTAATGGTGTAATTAAACTTGTTGATTCATTTATACCAGAAAGTAAGTCAGAAGGTACTCCTTGGTTCGTTATGCGATTTGTAGTGGTCAAGTAAAACTGGCCACCGTTTTATATTCTAACCAATATTGTTGCTCTGCAAGGTTAGGTGGTAATCCATCATTGTGCTGATGAGGCCTGATATTACTGAAGTAACCAATTATATATTTGGTTATTGAATGTTTTGCTTCAGCAAAACTTTTATATCCATTCTTAGGAACCCATTCACTTTTTAAACTTCTAAAGAATCTTTCCATTGGACTATTATCCCAGCAATTACCACGACGACTCATGCTTTGAGTTATTTGATATTGCCATAATTTTTGCCTGAACTTTAAACTTGTATAGTGGCAACCTTGATCGCTATGGAACATGACATTTGATGGTTTTCCTCGTAATTCATACGCTATTGAAAGTGCTTTCGCTGTAAGGTTACTATCAGGTGAAAGTGACAATGACCAACCAATCGGTTTTCGTGAAAATAGGTCAATAACAACAGCTAAATAAGCCCACCTTGTACCAATCCAAATGTAAGTGACATCACCACACCAAATTTGATTTGGTTGCTTAACGTCAAATTGTCGTTTCAATAAATTAGGGGCAATAATACTCTCATGATCCGCTTTCTTATAATTATGCTTCGGTATTTGCGTGCTTACTAAATTAAGCAATTTCATTAACTTAGTCGCACGATAGCGGCTAAGTGGTATCCCTCTTTGGGATACCATTTTTGCTATACTTCTCGCCCCAGCAGAGCCATTACTAATGCGATGTACTTCTTTAACTTCTGAGTATAGCTCTAATAATTCACCGTCAATATTTCTTGGTTTTGCCTTCCAATACTTATAACTACTCCGATGAATACCAAAGGTTTCACAAAGAATGCTTATACTGTGGCTCTGCCTGAGTTTATCTATTAATGCGAATTGTTCAGTGAGTCTGACATCAACAGAGCCGTAGCCTTTTTTAGTATTTCATTATGCTCCTCGAGACGAGCAAGTTTCTTTTTTAACTCGCGAATTTCTATTTGTTCGGGAGTGATGGGAGATGCCGCTGGCATCACTCCACTTAACTCATCTTTTAGCTGCTGAACCCACTTAGTCATCGCGGATTTACTTACGTTCATAACCTGGGAAGCTTCAGTAATTGAGTATCCTTGCTCAATGACTAACTGAGCGGCTTCTAACTTGTATGTTGCGCTATAGTTCTTTCTTGGACGTTTTGTCATTATGTACACCTATTTAATTCTGAAATGATTATATCATTTCTAATTAGGTGGCCAAATTCACTATGCCACTACAATTAGCGAAATCATTTGATGAATACAAACAAAAAGTAAAAGATTTAGATATAGTTGATGATTTCGTTATATTGGGAGAAACTTTACGAGAGCTTCATTCAAGAAATATAGCTCATAGGGATATAAAGCCTGAAAACCTTTTGCACCTTGATGAACGATTAGTTTTTACTGATTTTGGTTTAGTTAAATACCCTGAAAGAGAATCATTAACGCCAATCAAACGTGACGTAGGTGCAAAATTTACTATGGCACCTGAAATGAGGCGTTTTGCTAGTAAAGCAGATGGAAAAGCTGCGGACGTATACTCATTTGCAAAAAGTTTATGGATTGCTCTTTCTGGAGAAGCAAGAGGTTTTGACGGACAATATATTCCTAATGGAATATTAGGATTAAAGAATTATCATAAAGATCTTTATTTAAAGTCTCTGGATGATTTACTTGTCATTGCTACAGATAATGATCCCGATGTTCGTCCATCAATACATGAATTCTTGGTTGAACTAGATACATGGTTGACTTTAAATCGAAATTTTGAACAACGAAACCTGAGGGAATGGTTTGAGATTCAATCTTCACTATTTCCATTAGGATCCCCAGAACAAGCGTCATGGACAAATTCAGACTCGATTATTATGGTAATTAAAGAATTATCAAAATCAAAGTCGCCTGAATCATATGTTTTTTCCTGATGGCGGTGGACACACTGTGATAGATGCTTCAAAAGCTCATGAATCGGGTTTTATTGCTCTTCATGTTAGTGAAAAAATGGTTGAATTAATTAAACCTAAAAAATTAACGTATGAATCATTTGGTTTTGACCCATCGTGGGATTACTTTAGGCTTGAGGCGGATAATGTTGAACCTCTTGAAATTTCTAATTCTATTGGTTACGACAATATTGCTCAGGAATTAACAGAAGTTTATCCCGGTGTTTATGATAATTTGTCAGCTTGGGAGTACAATGAATATGAAGGTAAATCTCTTCCAGATTCAGCTCGTAGAGTAAAACGGTTTTTAAATGGTTCTTTTGTCTTCTTTTGCACTGAGTCAATTTATAATCAGATTCGAGGTAAATATGATGCCTACGATGCCGGACATAATAAAATGACTGAGTTTGAATTTAGACAATTTATTAAGTCTGGTGTGGATTACGTATCATCGAAAGAAAGCGCCTAACAATCGCATCAACACGATTTACTACACTCGGCATCTTAGGTTGTCGGGTGTTTCTCGTTTTAAGGCGTCAATTTTAAGTATAATTGCATAGTAGTAAACGTGTTATGCAGGCGTTATATCGTTTTTTTAAGTACATCGTTTTAAAGGATTAAATATGATTCAGCTTAGACCAATGACCACAAATGAATATCCTGCGTATTGTGATTATTTCATTGATGATTATAGCCGTGAAATCGCTGAAAACTATGGTCACTCAATGGATAGGGCGCTCGAATTGGCTAATCAGGATCTTCTTCGTAGTTTTCCTAATGGTTTGGAAACTAATGACCATGAATTATTGTGCATTGAATCAGGTTCAGAATTGGTTGGTTATTTGTGGCACTCGATTAACGCAAATGATGCATCGACGTTTATTTATGACTTCTTTATTTTTCCAAACTGCCGCAATAATGGTTATGGGAAATTGGCAATTACTGCTCTTGAGTTACAATTGAAATCGATTGGTATTGAGCAAATAAAGTTACGAGTTGCGTATCAAAACCAAAGAGCGTTAAAGTTGTATCAAGAGGTTGGTTTTTCTATTTCTGGCTACAATATGTCAAAGAAAATAGTAAGTTAGCATTCTCGATATAACAAAGCAATCAACACGATTTACTACATTCGGCGTTGTAGGTTTGCCTTTAGTTTCAGTGATTAAGGCAGTAAAATTCAGCTAAGTCTATGTCGTAGTAAACGTGTTATTGCGGCGTTATATTCATTGAGGTAAGTAAAATGATCGAGGTATTAATACAAAGGCTGTCAAATGATGGTTTTTGGTCTATTTTTGGGGCATTAATTGGTGCTTTTGTTGGGGCTTTATTTGGTTTTCTAGCTAGCCTATCCCTTGATATAAAAAGAGAAAATAAGGTTAAGAATGCATTTTACAAAGAGGCTGAGTATCTCTCTCAAATCATGGGATCTTATTTGGTTTCTGTAGTTTCAGAGTATGAAAAAATCAAAAATAGGTGTTGATAAGAATGATAGTTTTAGTGGTCCACTAGACTTGGATTTTAGCGTGTTTGATACGTTACTTATCGAGCTTTACAAAACAAGAACTATACCTAGCTCTGATCAACGTCATTTTGTGCATAATGTAAGTTCCCAATGGAAAAGAGTGTGCAAGTTGGATATTGGGCGAGTTGAAAAAATTGAAGGCACTAGTATTTATCATGTCTCAAAAGCTAAATCTAAAGACATAGTCTTTTTATCGGTAGATTTACTATACCATTTTAATGTTTTTCTAGAACAAAGAGAAAAATTTAAGTTTGGCGATAAAAATGATTTTAAAGTTAAGGCGTTATCGGTATTTGCAAAGTATAAAATTAAAAATACTGATTTTGTGGATAAGATCGCAAAAGAAGCAGCGCATTGATAAATGAATATAACAAAGCAATCAACACGATTTATTACATTCGGCGTTGTCGGTTTGTCTTTGGTTTCAGTGTTTAAGGCAGTAAAATTCAGTTAAATCGTCCTAGTAATAAACGTGTTATTGCGGCGTTGTGCGTACTGAGTCCGAAATTTTTTGCACGGTTCATCAAAAGGATCGCGGCTTTCGTAGTTTCGGCTTAGTAAGCGTAAATTTCTTCTTTGTTGCCTTTTGCTTTCCATTTCATCAGGTTCGGCAAATTAGCCCTTATTTCCACAAGTTCAGGCGTTTCAGAGGCATTTTTACGCTTCAATTGTTCTTTGGTTATGCCTCATTTTAGTCTGCATCAGTGTTTTCTCTCAGCATTTTTAATCCCAATTGTGGTTAGGATATTTGGTTTATAAGTTCCAAACTAGCTGAAACCAAGCCGTTCAAATGGTGTAAGAAATGCATTGGTTTTCCATTCACTTTATCTCGCAATTTAAGAACATTTTGTTCGCTTAATTGCTATCGGTAAATTAGAATCAGTGCTTAGAAAATCTTGGCAGGGCAGTTCTTTACCAAGTTGACCAAGCCGAAAGTAAGCACGCACAACAATCGCATCAACACGATTTATTACATTCGGCGTTCTGGGTTTGCCTTAGGTTTAGTGATTAAGGCGGTAAAATTCAGGTTGGTCTGCATGGTAATAAACGTGTTATGCCAGCGTTATGTGTTTTTACGGAAATGATAGGTTTAATGGAGTAATTATGGTTTTAATTCAAACGGTTGAAAGTAACTCAACGTATTTAACTAAATTGTATCAATGGTTTGAAAGTGAGTGGGATGATGTTGAACCACTAGCTACAACAAAAGATGGAAAAATAATCCCCAATCCTATTATTGCCTTAGAAAATGGTGAATTAATTGGTGGTTTAGTTTTTACTCGTTTTCTATCTCCAATTACTCAAGAGCAGGCAGTTTGGGTTAATGCTGTCTTTATTAAACCTGAAAATCGTAAGCAAGGAATTAGCTCACAATTGATTAATCATGCTGAAAAAATGGTTAGTGAAATGGCTGAACCAGAGTTGCTGGTTTTTACTCATATTCCTGCATTGTATTCAAATCTAAAATGGACAGTAATTGAAACGGTCGATGATCATTTCGTACTTAAAAGTTCATTGGTTCAATAAGAACACACATAACAATCGCATCAACACGATTTGCTACACTCGGTGTTGTCAGTTTGCCTTTAGTTTCAGTGATTAAGGCAGTAAAATTCAGCTAAGCCTACATGGTAGCAAACGTGTTATGCAGGCGTTATGCATTCCCTTAACTCAGAATATAAGGATTGATTTATGAGTATTCAAAAAGTGGCAATTATTACAGGTGGCGGGCGAGGAATTGGAGCGGCTACGGCTCAACTTTTTGCGAAAGAAGGCTACGCTGTATGCATCAATTATAAATCCAATTCAGACTCAGCGAATAAATTAGCTCAATCAATAATGGCTGAGGGTGGAAAGTGCATTACTGTTCAAGCTGATGTTTCTTGCGAAGATGATGTGATCCGAATGTTTTCCACTGTTGACCGCGAATTAGGTGCAATATCAATTCTTGTTAACAATGCAGGGATCTTAAAAAAGCAATCACGCTTAGAAGATATGAGTGCCGAACGAATCAACTCAATACTTACTAATAATGTCACAAGTTATTTTCTATGCTGTCGAGAAGCAGTAAAGCGAATGTCGACACGAAATGGTGGTTTTGGTGGCGTAATTGTTAATGTTTCTTCTGGTGCTGCTCGTTCAGGCTCACCAAACGAATATATTGATTATGCAGCATCGAAAGGAGCAATTGATACTTTAACGAAAGGTTTATCACTGGAAGTTGCATCTGAAGGTATCCGAGTTAATTGTGTTCGTCCTGGGCTGATTCATACTGATATGCATGCTGATGGTGGAGAGCCAGAGAGGATCGAAAGGTTAAAAAGTATAATTCCACTTCAAAGAGGCGGGGAACCAAGTGAGGTTGCAGAAGCCATTTATTGGTTAGCCTCAGACAAATCATCATTTTCTACAGGGAACTACTTGGATTTAACTGGTGGCCTGTAATGCATAACAAATGCATCAACACGATTTGCTACATTCGGCATTCTAGGTTTCTTTGAGTTTACCGTATTAAGTGGTAAATTTGGGCCTAATCTGCATAGTAGCAAACGTGTTATGCAGGCGTTAGCTGTCAATTTTTATATTAAGGATGAAATTTTGAATATAGATGAAAAAATAGTATTAGACCTAGGAAAAAAACTTGGGATAAGGATACCTAAAAGAAAATCAGTTAAATATACATATGCCGCGTATGCCTTAAATGATGATGGAAGGGTTACTTTTTTATCAATACCTAATGTAACTGAAGCTGTTATGCCAAGTGAGCTTTTTGAATTGGACCAGTTAGTAACTCTTTATATGAATGAAGCGGCAATCACTAGTATACCAAAAGAATTTACAAAATTAATAAATTTAAGATATTTTGAAATTTTTAGAGATTGTGTTGTAGAGAGAATCGATCCTGAAGTTTTTGATATGGGATTGAATGTATCCATCACTAATAGTCGTAACTATACGGGAATAGCATTGTGTGATGCGCCATTATCAGAGCCGCCAATAGAAATAATTCAAAATGGTAATAGAGCCGTTAAAGCTTATTTTAAAGATAAAGATAAAAATGCTACAACCTTAAATGAAGTTAAGGTTCTACTGGTAGGTGAAGCAGGGCAACCGCATGAGTGGTTAAATTTTAACCTCTGAGAAAAAACCTGCCGTTAAAACAGATTCAAGCATTGAAGTATTCATCATGCATCGCTTTTGTTTACCCACGATACTCAGTTTTGTGGGCTCAGCTCTGAGCATGTTCAAGCTCATGTGTCGTAAGCAGGAAAGGTTTTCGGCACCATTATCTTTGAATATAGAGCAAGCATCTTCATTCATGCTGACATCGAGTACCCAGTGCATTGATTCGATCCCCCAATGCTCTCTGACCGCCACTGCTGCTTGCTCTGCACTTAATTCTTTTGAGCTAATGTAATAACGATATTCTAGACTGGGCTGTTTTCCTTTAATGGCACGAAAGCTTTCAATCATGATGATACTTTTTAAGCCTTTCCAACGAGAAAAGTTACCTTCTAGAGCTGTACTTGGTAATACATAACTTTGACGTGATTCAATACGGCCATGACCTTGCTCAAGGTTAATGAGTTTGTTTACTGTAGAGCGTTGATTTGAAAATGCTTTTTCAACAGATTTGCGTAGCGAGCCTTGATTGTTTTTTACTGCTAATAAGTAGTCTGCGCCCTTATCTATTATGACTTTGGCTATTGCCGTTTGGCATGCCATGGCATCAATAGTCACTAATGCGCCTTTAATATCAAGCATCTTAATAAGCTCTGGAATAGCTGTTATTTCATTACTTTTTTGCTCTGTTTTTAACTGCCCTAAAACCAATTTGTTTGAAGAGGCGTAAGCACTCACCATATGGATAGTACTTGAGCGGTCGTCTCGATCATAAGAGCCACGAAGTGTCTTGCCATCAATAGCAACGACTTGGCCTTGAGTTAAAGAATGCACTGAAGACATCCAAGAGACGAAGCATTGATGAAATTGCTCTGGTTCAATATTTGAAACAATCCTAGCAATCGTATCATCGACAGGAATGTCATTTAAAAACATACCATTACGTTCAAACCAAGCGTGATGACCAAGAATGTATTCTCTAATATCAAACCAGCCTTTTGCTCCTGCAATAACAGCACACATTGAGCCGAATAGAACTTCAAAAAGGCAATAGGTTACTTTTGCACCTTGTCTTTGGTCTGTTATTTCATGAAAGTGTTCTTTAAAATGGTCAATGTGCATCGAATTCTCCTCGTTAAAGGAGGTATATGATCACAGGTAAATCTGATCGTCAAATCGATCGTTTAATTGATTAAAAAACATTCGTGATCTTGCCCTGACTTACAATCGCCTCGTCGCTGAAGGAAAACCCAAAAAACTCGCTATTATTGCCTGTGTTAGAAAGATGGTTGTCATACTCAATTCAATGATACGAGATGGTGTCATGTGGGATAAAAACCACGCTAACATTTAGTTATTGACACCATAGTCGTTTGTTATGAGCCAGAGAATAGACTCAATAGTGGTTCAGCGACATTCTGTCCTTTATCATATAATCCAATCAGTGCATTTGCCATACGATCAGTCTCAGCAATACCTTTACTAGCCGTTTTTAAATTACCCCAAACCGTAGCCACTTTTGATGCTTCATCATGATCATCGTCAGTACTTTCAGAAATATCATCTACCCTCGAAGCTAAATCAGTAAATCCTTGAGAAAAAGCCTTCTTGAGTGCTGAGCCACCTGTAATTGGATAACTCTGAATTGCACTTTCAATAATATCTAGTTGGCTAATTAAAAAATCATGCATTCCAGGAGAAAGCGAACTAGTTTCAATCTCTTCCTTTAATGCCCTTACTGAGTTTAAAATTGATTCCAGCTCATCTTTATCAACTGCATCTTCATCTTCATCTTCTAGTATTTCACTACAATACCTTAATGCTAATATCGTATCCGTGCTCAAATTATTTTTATAGCTAGTCCACGTCGCTGAAAGATTATTTACTGAAATTGTACTCTTAACTCGATCCAAATATGGTTGATAGAGATTTCTACTAAAACTTGTTTGTTGCATTAAAGATTCAAGCAACTCAATTTCTTTACGAACTAGCATCAGTTTACTATATACTTCATGAGGATCTTTTTTGACAACATTAATATCTAAACCAAACACTTCACCCCATGCAACAGACATAGTTACACTATCATTTTTAGATTTTACCTGATTTACGAGATTTAATACCCGTTTCGCAGGATTATTTAGATATTCCATTTATTCTCCAATGTACCTAATTTAGCTCATAACGCCTGCATAACACGTTTGCTACCATGCAGATTAAGCCCAAATTTACCACTTAATACGGTAAACCCAAAGAAATCTAGAATGCCGAATGTAGCAAATCGTGTTGATGCGATTGTTAGCTTTTTGCAGTCGCATATTTAGTTTTAACGTCAAAAATAAATGACTCAACAAGCTCTATACACCGCTCAAGATCCGTATTATCAATATTAACTTTTTCACCATCTAATGTGTAACCATTACGATGTACTAAATCATGACGTAATTCTAATTGTTTTAATAATTCACGACTAATATTAAATCGTATACCTAAAACTTTTTTATAAAACATTTCAACATCATTCAAACGATGCCAAACTAACGCTTTCATCGATCGCACTAAATAAGTGTCCATTGAATTATTTAATGCAAATGGTACCGTTACAGTCGCTGAACGAAATTTATCATGATTAGCTAACTTCTGTAGAGAATCACGATATGTTGTAATTTCAAATATAAATAGATTTGATAAATATTGTTCCATTAAACTAATCACATTAGAAAAGTAAAGTTGATTATGAAAATCATCTTTTTCTTGTGCTTTGATATGAGTTATTCCATCATTAAATGTAGTTAGAAAATCATCAGAATTCATTGGCATGATACTCCACTTTGATTTCATCTTCTAAATTATCATTTGTTGTTGTTACTTGTATAGACCAATCAACCCCAACATTTGATGAGCAAATAGAAATATCAAATTCATTACCATTATCATCTTCAAATGAATCGTGATTTTCACTAACACTATCTCTATATCTATCAGCTATAAAATTTGGCGAAGGCACACTAATTACGGTTAATTCTTCAGTGCCCCGAAAAACAATTAAATAACCACCTGAAATTGGCGGCATACAATCACTACCTTCTAATGTAAAACTCATAAGAATCAACTTTCTCCAAAATTATATATAAACAATTATAACAGTATATCTCAAAGGGTTAAACGATTAAGAGCTAACGCCTGCATAACACGTTTGCTACTATGCAAACCAAGCTGAACTTTACTGCCTTAATCACTGAAATTAAAGGCAAACTGACAACGCCGAGTGTAGCAAATCGTGTTGATGCGATTGTTATGGTGCTTAATCAAAGTGATTATCTTTCAGCCATTTATCCCAGCTTGATATATTTAACCTTTTTTGAGTCATTGAAACACTAACTGCTAAAAGAAGACCCGTTGCAACACCAAAAAAGATGGAAGCATATAACTGATAAATAGAGAATCCTTGGAATTGCCAAACTATTAACCACATAAATACCCCCCACATAACTGAACCAAATACGGCTTGTAAAAGGAATAATTTAAATGGAGATTCGAATAGGCGTGGTTTAGGATTTTTCTTAACCAGTTTTAAGAGTGTCGGATAAGGTTCAGTAAGATATGTATTTACACCCTTTTGTTTTAAATATAGTTGTATAAAATCAGCTTGATCCATGAAAACACCCTCCTAATTTTTATATCACTCTACATCAAAATCACGAAATAAAATGCGATAAAGTAATCAATTTTTAAGGATGATTCGGCACCATAACGCCGCAATAACACGTTTACTACGACATAGACTTAGCTGAATTTTACCGCCTTAATCGCTGAAGTTAAAGACAAACTAAGAATGCCGAATGTAGTAAATCGTGTTGATTGCTTTGTTAACTGTCAATCCCAGAATGCTTGAGAATCTTATTTTTATGATGAGCAAGATCTTCGACACCAAGGATTAATCTCATTTTTTTTGATAATGCAATCAAGGAGGCTTCATGATTATGCGTATTTTTATCAAGCACAAGTGTCAAGGCTGAATGAATTTCATACATTTCTTCAACGGCAGTATCCCTGTGCTTCTGATTCGTACCATTATTTTTTGGCATTTTGCTATATAGGGAATTAGCACCTAACTTTCTTAATTGGCGCTCAAATATTTCCAAGTTACTATCAATTTCTTCAGTTAACCAATTCATATATTCAAGTCTTAATATTGTCAATTCCGCCGCAAAACTATGTGCCTCGTCAGAATCGTCTATAACTCTGAGTTGATTAAACGCCTTTAAGACAAGGCTCACATATTTATCGGAGAATTCTGCTTGTTTATCAAAAACAGTATTTGCCATATGAGAGGATGATACTAACGAAAGGTTTTCCTTTTGTAAGTTTAACTCTTTATTACGTTCGTGATTTGCATTATCACGAATAAGTTGAAAAATAGTTGCAAGTAATGCCCCGATAAAGGGAATAGTTGAAACACCCTTAAATAACTCATTTATGGGAGCAAAAAATACGACGCATAATGAAACAAATGCAATAGCGCCTAAATAAATATAAATTTTAATAATACACCTCTACCGAAGACAGTTAACGCCGCAATAACACGTGCGAAAGACCGACTTACAAAACCAATTACACTTCAAACCACGAATGCCGAGTGTATAGCATCGTGTTGATTGCTTTGTTACACGAGCTTTGTCAACGCTTCGCTTTAATTGGTAAAGAATTGATTTACCAAGATGTACTGTAAACTGAGTTTAATTAGACTGGCTCAATTAAGCGAGCAAAATATCATTTCAACGTCAATAACTGTGAAACGAAACAATCCCTTTTTCTTACGCCATTAGTACAATTTGGTTTCAGCAAGTTTGGAACTGATAAACCAAATATCCTAACCACAATTGGGATTGAAAATGCTGAGAGAAAAACACTGATGCAGGCTAAAATGAGGCAACACCATGAACAATTGAAGCGTGAATTGGTTTCTGAAACCCATGAATCTTTGGTAATAATGGTCAATTGCCGAACCTGATGAAATGAAAACTAAAAGGCAACAAAGAAAAAGGAAATCCACCCGACTTTCACACCTAAAAAGCTAATGGCTCAATCGCTGAACTGAGCCAAAAAACTGCAATCTTTAGTTCGTGTAACGCCTGCATAACACGTTTGCTACCATGCAGATTAAGCCTAAATTTACCACTTAATACGGTAAAACCAAAGAAACCTAGAACGCCGAATGTAGCAAATCGTGTTGATGCGATTGTTATGAGTTTATACTTTCGGTTTTGGTAAACAATCAGCAAATCGACGCTGGATAGGAGGGATTTTACCAATATGTTCACCGCCGCCGTGTAAAATAATTAATAACATTCCAGCCATAATTGATACCCCATTAGAAATAATCAACATTTGCTCAAGAAAGCGAATTGGATAACCTTTATTATGTCGGTTCACCGCATGTATTCCGCCGTGTACAAAAGAGCTTAATGGTTTCCAAGAGTATTCTTTAAATTCAATAAGCATATCCAAAGCTTCTTGGGGAGCCTTACCTTCAAGTTTAGTTAACATTTCACTTAGCATCGGTAGTTTATTTGCTTTATGAGCTGATTCAGCAGTAAGTTCACACATTAATTTTGATACCGCTACATCAGAAGCACTATAAAGTAACCACATACCCCTTACAAAAGCTTCATACTGCAATCGAACAAGACCTGATGCCGAGGTATAATTTCCAGACGCTAATAATATTTTTGCGCTTTCTGCATGTTCAAATGCAATACTACACATAATTTTGCTGACACGTACTCGTTCAGACATATTACAAGGAGCTAAAGCAAGGAAAACTAAAAGTTCTTTTTCTAACTCAGCAGATCTCGATAATAGATGATTGATAAATTACTCCTTATTTAGCCTTAACTCATAACGCCCAATTAAGGTGCGACAACGCTATAACACCCAAACTAAGCCATTGCACCGTAAACACAAAATTCAAACCGGAATGAAACCGCCACGCGTTAGGAGTCACTCTTAAATTGTTTGTTATGTTCATGAAGAGGCTCGACTGTTTTGTTAAACAAAAACAATTTGTCACTCATGACATCCTTTAATAACTTTTCAGCAACCACCTTAAATCGACTAACCGAACTAGTAGTATTTACTATCTCGTCGTAGGTATAATCTACTGATTTTATTTTTAGAGGAGGGAAAGAGGTATTAGGCCATGTCAAAAATGTATCAGTAAACTGATACGAATGTTTTAAATTTTCACTACTCACACTCATCCTAGGAAGCTTGCACTCTAAATCATAGAATGAATCTAACCGATTCCCATGTAAATCTAACAGTAGTAATTGATCTGTTGGTGCTTCGATATGAATAGGCGTACCTTCTTCAATTCCAGCCACATCAATTAACCAATCTATGTCTAACTTTGGATTAGCCTTAACATTGTAAAGATTATTCATATTAATATTTGTAGTATAAGTATCAATTCGGTCATCATTCTGCGTCTCAACTACTTTAAGCTGGATTCCTTTGTTTCTTGCGTAAGTTATGGCTCCTTTTTGATAATTACTTGTTGTTACAAAAACACCTGAGGTATTCCCTAGGTCTTCAAGAACGCCATAGAAATCGCGAATCTTTCCAATTGATACGGAGTTTTTATATTCTTTACACTCAACTGCCACCTTATGCACCGTATGCGCAACCTCAAATTCCCAGTAGAGGTCTACTTGATGTCTCTGGCCTGAGCGACCTTCTTTCTTAACATCATGTTGCACTACTATATTGTTAAAATCTTCTTGCGATAAAACTTGTTCGTAAATCGAGCGAACTAAAAATTCGAATTCTAAACCAGATTTTGCCAAAATATATCCCTCAAACTAGAACATAACGCCTGCATAACACGTTTGCTACTATGCAGATTAAGCTCAAATTTACCACTTAATACGGTAAACTCAAAGAAACCTACAATGCCGAATGTAGCAAATCGTGTTGATGCGATTGTTATGTGTGTTCTTATTGAACCAATGAACTTTTAAGTACGAAATGATCATCGACCGTTTCAATTACTGTCCATTTTAGATTTGAATACAATGCAGAAATATGAGTAAAAACCAGCAACTCTGGTTCAGCCATTTCACTAACCATTTTTTCAGCATGATTAATCAATTGTGAGCTAATTCCTTGCTTACGATTTTCAGGTTTAATAAAGACAGCATTAACCCAAGCTGCCTGCTCTTGAGTAATTGGAGATAGAAAACGAGTAAAAACTAAACCACCAATTAATTCACCATTTTCTAAGGCAATAATAGGATTTGGAATTACTTTTCCATTCTTTGTTGTTGCCAGTGGTTCAACGTCATCCCACTCACTTTCAAACCATTGATACAATTCAGTTAAATACGTTGAGTTACTTTCAACCGTTTGAATTAAAACCATAATTACTCCATTAAACCTATCATTCCCGTAAAAACACATAACGCCGCAATAACACGTGCGAACGACTTACTTTCCAAACCAATTATACTTCAAACCACAAACGCCGAGTGTAATTAGCATCGTGTTGATTGCTTTGTTACACGATCTTTGTCAACGCTTCTATTAACTTGGTAAAGAACTGATTTACCAAGATTTACTGTAAACTGAGTTTAATTAGACTGGCTCAATTTAGCGAGCAAAATATCCAATCAACAGCAATAACTGTGAAACGAAACAATCCCTTTTTCTTACACCATTTGTACGGCTTTGATTCAGCAAGTTTGGAACTGATAAACCAAATATCCTAACCACACTTGGGATTGAAAATGCTGCGAGAAAAACACTGATGCAAACTGAAATGAGGCAAAACCATGAATAATTGAAGCGTGAATTGGTTTCTGAAACCCATGAACTTTTGGCAATAATGGTCAATTTCCGAACCAGATGAAACGAATATTAAAAGGCAACAAAGAAAAAGGAAACCCACCTTACTTTCACACCTAAAAAACTAACGGCTCAATCGCTGAACTGAGCCAAAAAACTGCGATCTTTAGTTCGTGTAACGCCTGTATAACACGTTTGCTACTATGCAGATTAAGCCCAAATTTACCACTTAATACGATAAACTCAAAGAAACCTAGGATGCCGAATGTAGCAAATCGTGTTGATGCATTTGTTATGTGTTTGAATTCATTGTGTATTCCATGTGCCCTGTATGTTCACACCCTTGCTCACTGACTACAGTAAAACCTTGAGATAAATAGAACTGATAGCTTGCTACATTTTCAGTATATACATTTAGAGTAAGTACTGGACATTGCTCTTTGGCATGGGCAATTAACTGTTTACCAATCCCTTTACCTTGATACTCTGGTGATACAAAAATTGCAGCTAGCATATTTTCATACAAGGAATAGAATCCAACGACTTTTGAGTCTAGCCCGGCCACGTAAGTTTTAGATGCAGGAATATAAATATCACGCATATTATCAACTTGTGACACCCAGAATTCAGCTGGCACGAAATCATGCGCTTTAATTGAAGAGGTAAGCCAAATATCTAAAACTGAATTGATATCTTGCGAAGTATACTGTCGGATCATTTTACTCTCAACTAATTGTTTAATCTAATAATAAGTCTGAATTGTTACATATTGAGCAATCAACGTATTGAAGATTTACGACAAAACAAGCCTATTTCCATCGGAAACACATAACGCCTGCATAACACGTTTACTACTATGCAATTATACTTAAAATTGACGCCTTAAAACGAGAAACACCCGACAACCTGAGGATGCCGAGTGTAGTAAATCGTGTTGATGCGATTGTTATACATATTCTTTAAGCCTAGATCCCAAGAATAACCGACACACTTTGGTATAGATTAGAGAGTCAGTTGCCTATAAGCTTCAAGCTCTCACACAATCAACTAAGGTAATCCCATGGGACACCAATATAAGCAACTGACACTGGGTGAAAGATACCAGATTGAAGCTTGGAATACACATAGTATTTCTGCTCGTGAAATAGGACAAAAATTAAAACGGAGCAACGGCTCCATTTCAAGGGAGTTACGACGTTGTCCTGCTGGAAGTTACTGTGCCGAGCAAGCGCATAGGCATGCTTTTCAAAAAAGAACACTTTCAATTAAGCACACAAAATGCAACAAAAAGAATAAGAAAATAATTCAAATATACCTGCAACTTGGTTGGAGTCCCGAGCAAATATCTGGACGAATGCGTAAAGAAAAAATAGAAAATAGAAAATACAATATGTTGCAGTACAATTTACAATATAGTCAAAAGAGAGTGTTGGCAAAGGATGCTTGCTCGAAAAGGTAAAAAATACAAACAGCGTAAAGGTGTAGAAGCTGGCGCAAGACTAATTCCCAACCGCGCTGATATCTCTCTTCGGCCTACTATTGTTGACGATAACTCAGAGATTGGTCACTGGGAAGGTGATACTGTTTATGGTCAAGATGGGTATTTAGTCACGATGGTAGAGCGAGTATCTAAGCTATTAGTTACCTGCAAAGTACGTAGCAAGTCCAAAAAAGCAGTCACTCGTGGGATAAATCGCATGATGAAGCCCTTTAAAGGGCTTTGCAAAACAATCACATTTGATAATGGCGGAGAGTTTGCGGGTCATGCTAAGATAGCTAAGCATCTGAACTGTGACATTTATTTTGCTAAACCTTACCATTCCTGGCAACGAGGTTTGAATGAAAATACCAATGGTTTACTAAGACGTTTTTTCCCAAAGGGAATGGCCATTGGAGAACTTGCTGCAAAAGAGGTTAAACAGGCAGAGTTTTTGATTAATTCGAGACCTAGAAAGGCATTAAATTTTCTGAGTCCGAGTGAGTTTTTAAACGGTAAGCGTGTGTCGGTTATTGTTACGATCTAGCAAGCAAGTGCTTTTTTAGCTCTTCAATTGAAAGTGTATTTCTAGTTTTATGTAGCATTCGATGACAATTCGCACAAACAGGTCTCAAATCTTCTTTTGGGCAAATTTCATGCACCTCCGAATAACTAGAAATTGGCTTTAAATGATGAACTTCTATATATCCATTACCATATTCACCATAAGCAGCTTCAAAATCAAAACCACACACTTTACAGGCATACCCCCATTCCTGAATACAATCTTCACGAGCTTGAGGGCTACGGTCATACTTTGTAATCGTAATTTTTCTAGTGCCTCCCTCTGTGTATTTAGTTTCAAGTATTTTATTCGTAATCAGGCTTTCAAGCTCACAAGATATAATATGTGAAATATCATCATAGAGTGATAAGCCACCAACTCTTGGAGACCAATTATATTCAGGGAAACGATACTCTAAATCCGATAGAGGAATAATTGGTAATTCAGATAACACTTTGAACGATAAATCATTCCGAGGAGCAACATCACCATTTTTAGCCCTATCTATATCCCAATGAGGGAAATCATATGACTTAGATACTACAGTTCCGAAACCAATAATTCCTCTTGGGTTTTCACCTTGCCTAAGTAGAAAGAAAGTATCTCCTGGTACAATTTTCTTTGTATTTCCACTACTCCACTTAAAGATATACTCTTCACCATTTGCAACAAGTGAAATTGCGTTTTGAAGATCTAACCAATTCCAACGCTCTGGATTCCAAGTAAAAACATACGAAGCCATTTTGTTCCCCTAATATGTATAACGCCTGCATAACACGTTTGCTACTTGCAGACCTAGCTGAATTTTAACGCCTTAATCACTGAAACTAAAGAAAAACCGACAACGCCGAGTGTAGCAAATCGTGTTGATGCGATTGTTATGTCAATATCTATGTGTTGATAAATATACCCACACCGAGATGATAATTATTAACGGCAGATAAAATATGAGAACCAACCAAGAATACTTCTCTTTATTATCCATTCTATTTTTTAATAGTTTAGAAAACCTCATGCTTCCATAGCTAAGTAATACGAATGAAATTAGCCAAACAATAAGAAGCACAACATCTTCACCTAAAAAAGTTATAACCTTTTTAGGTACTAGATACATTAATAAAAAAAACAACACTACAACATATGGGATAGAAGCAACTGGTGGGCGAGCACCGTATCCATAAAAAAAAGTATACACAAGTCGATGAGGTAAGTTTTTGAATTTACTTTTTACTTTTTGCTCTAACGAAGGATTACACAATGAACAAGTAGGTCTGCACAAGCCTCTCTTAGTATAATATTTTTTATGACTTGGTTTATCAGACCATCCACACTCCGAACATTTGTGGCTCACCATTACCTCCTTTTGACATAACGCCTGCATAACACGTTTGCTACCATGCAGATTAAGCCTAAATTTACCACTTAACGCGGTAAACTCAAAGAAACCTAGAATGCCGAATGTAGCAAATCGTGTTGATGCATTTGTTAGCTGTTTGGGAATACCTTACTTATTAGCGCATTAACATTAACACCAATGCCAAAGAAATTAGGTTGCAATTGAATAATATCATTTGCTTTTTTTGCTAATGTTTCTTGTGAATCATTGTCTGATTTTAATTTTTTTAAAACTTCTAAAAGCATCTCTTCATTTTCATTATTAATATATATATTCCCCAATAAAGAGCTAACTTTATATTCTTTATTAGCACCATCAGGAAAATAAGTTTTCTTCCCCATATCTTCTAATTTTCGCAAATGATCATAACTAATTAAAACATCTTGATTGTCTGGTAACGGAATTTGTTCCGTGTGTTTTAGTTTACTGAATGAATAATTAATTGTTTTAATTAAGTGACGTATAACAGCTAAGTACTCTCGTCTTGCCGCGCCATTAATCCATATATAAATCTTACTCTCTCTATTATCAGATTTAATAATTGCAGTCGCACCAATTGCATCATCCTTTATAAGCATGCCTGTTCGCCACTGTTTCCTATCAAAAATATCCTTACTTAAAGCAACCTGCAATCTAGATATAATCGATTTTGGTAAAAAATCATATGATACAACGAATGATAAAGCTGAGCTAAAATCAAAATTAATTTCAGGTTCTTGTACTTCTAACAAGTCAGGAACAAGCAATGAACCAGATGTAACCTGATAGCATAATTGAAATTTTAGCATTAATTCAACAATATATTTGTGCTTACTCTTAGGATATGAAAATTTATCATTTGGATTTGCTTTTAAAATCTCATTCAAATCACTTAGTTTGAGTAACCCTTTATTATCCGATAGTAACTTCGAGTTAATAATTCTATATACCGCCTGAGTTACCCATTCAGGTTCTAATACATGAGTATCTAATAAACCAAAATCTTTAAAATGTAATACCACACCTAAATCGTGTAAAAAATCTAATAATGTTTCGTTTACTTCTTCGTCTTCAAGTTTATTTTTCAAGCAAATTTTATTATATTTATCGTATGAAATATAGTGATCAGATATATTTTCAAGATATGATTTAACATTAAACCAACTAGTTGGCCATTGCATTCCTAATACTTGAACCTTACTTAGTGATTCAATTAAACCTTGTTGAAGTTCAGAAAAACCTTGGTTTTTCGCACAAGATACACGATAAAAACCAATAATATTCTTATATTTTTCTTGTAAAAATCTACGGTTAATATCAAATGAAGGATTATCGTCAATTTTATTAATCACAATTAATATCGGAGATTCTCCACCAAAACTATCAATATGCTTTAACCAATATTCTGTTTTCTCTTCTTTTCGTCCATCAAGAACTAGAATATATAAACTTCGTTTTGACAAAAAGAACTGGTGTGTAGCATGCATTATTTCCTGCCCACCAAAATCCCAAAAATTCATATTGACATCAAAATCTTGCCATTTCACCTTCCAATTTATTAATTTTAATACCATGTGTTTGAGGTTCATGAGCATTATATCCATTACCTATTAACCTATTAACTAAAGATGTTTTACCCGCAGCACCTTCACCTACCAGGGCAAGATCACGAATGTTTTTTAATCAATTAAACGATCGATTTGACGATCAGATTTACCTGTGATCATATACCTCCTTTAACGAGGAGAATTCGATGCACATTGACCATTTTAAAGAACACTTTCATGAAATAACAGACCAAAGACAAGGTGCAAAAGTAACCTATTGCCTTTTTGAAGTTCTATTCGGCTCAATGTGTGCTGTTATTGCAGGAGCAAAAGGCTGGTTTGATATTAGAGAATACATTCTTGGTCATCACGCTTGGTTTGAACGTAATGGTATGTTTTTAAATGACATTCCTGTCGATGATACGATTGCTAGGATTGTTTCAAATATTGAACCAGAGCAATTTCATCAATGCTTCGTCTCTTGGATGTCTTCAGTGCATTCTTTAACTCAAGGCCAAGTCGTTGCTATTGATGGCAAGACACTTCGTGGCTCTTATGATCGAGACGACCGCTCAAGTACTATCCATATGGTGAGTGCTTACGCCTCTTCAAACAAATTGGTTTTAGGGCAGTTAAAAACAGAGCAAAAAAGTAATGAAATAACAGCTATTCCAGAGCTTATTAAGATGCTTGATATTAAAGGCGCATTAGTGACTATTGATGCCATGGCATGCCAAACGGCAATAGCCAAAGTCATAATAGATAAGGGCGCAGACTACTTATTAGCAGTAAAAAACAATCAAGGCTCGCTACGCAAATCTGTTGAAAAAGCATTTTCAAATCAACGCTCTACAGTAAACAAACTCATTAACCTTGAGCAAGGTCATGGCCGTATTGAATCACGTCAAAGTTATGTATTACCAAGTACAGCTCTAGAAGGTAACTTTTCTCGTTGGAAAGGCTTAAAAAGTATCATCATGATTGAAAGCTTTCGTGCCATTAAAGGAAAACAGCCCAGTCTAGAATATCGTTATTACATTAGCTCAAAAGAATTAAGTGCAGAGCAAGCAGCAGTGGCGGTCAGAGAGCATTGGGGGATCGAATCAATGCACTGGGTACTCGATGTCAGCATGAATGAAGATGCTTGCTCTATATTCAAAGATAATGGTGCCGAAAACCTTTCCTGCTTACGACACATGAGCTTGAACATGCTCAGAGCTGAGCCCACAAAACTGAGTATCGTGGGTAAACAAAAGCGATGCATGATGAATACTTCAATGCTTGAATCTGTTTTAACGGCAGGTTTTTTCTCAGAGGTTAAAATTTAACCACTCATGCGGTTGCCCTGGATTGTAAGTCGACTTAAAAACGGGGTTACATTGCATTGCTGACATCATGGCCATATAGAGAACCGTCCGCACTTGCTTCCGGCCTCCTTTGATTTTTCGGTGACCTTTGTAGCGGCCACTGTCCCTATTCATAGGAGCTACTCCAACCAAAGCAGACGCTTTTTTATTACTAATACTTCCAAGCTCTGGGAGATTACTTATTAGCGATGCAGCGGCAACTTTGCCTATGCCAGGAACGCTCTGAAGGATGTCATTTTTATGCTTATATTCATCGCAAGACTCAATAAGTTTAATGATTTTTTCTTCTATTTTTTGGATTTGATTCTTAAAGGCCGTAAGGATTGGTTTAATGGTCATCGCTAGTTCTTTAGGGAGTATTTGAAGGCGATTCTTTTCCATAGTTTGCATGGATAATAATTGATTTCTACGAATGACTAAGTCGCTCATTAGCCTTATGTTTTCAGGCTTTAGAGTTGACAGTGGGGGGGCAATTCTTTCCGAGTACAAGGCAATTAATTGGGCGTCTAATTTATCTGTTTTGGCTATTTGTCCAATAGCGCCAGCAAATCGTCTTACATGAATAGGATTAGCAACAACGTATGGAAGCTTAGCTTTTGAGCAAGCAAGAACGAAGGGAACTTCAAGTCTGCCTGTTGCCTCAATAACGATACGTTCTGGCTGATGCTTTTTAATGGTTACTATGGCTTCTTTGATGCCTTTAGCGTCATTAGAAACAGAAAAGAATAGACCTATAGGTCTGATGAAAATGTCTAGTTGAGTTTTACCGGTATCAACACCGACATTGATGCTTTGAAATGTAGGATTATTCATAATAAGCTTACTCTTGTTTGCTATAATACGGGTTCGAGACCCAGTCGACTATTCGAGTGTAGGCTTGGAGTTTATACAGCGTTCGCGTTTGTTATCGGTCTCTCGATAGAGGATCCATGCATCAACCGAACTACTGTATAAATCAACTTTAGTTGCAGCTAAAGTCTGGGTCTCACTTTACCCTAATTGAGTGTTTATTATCCATACAAATGCATCAACACGATTTGCTACATTCGGCATTCTAGGTTTCTTTGAGTTTACCGTTTTAAATGGTAAATTTGAGCTTGATTTGCATAGTAGCAAACGTGTTATGCAGGCGTTATGTGATTTTAAGGTGAGTATATTATGAATAAAGTAGTCGGGATCTCTTTGGTTTCATTAGGGTTAATGTCATATTTAGCTTATGACTCATTTATTGCTAAACCTAAAGCTTTGGATAATTCATCTAAGAGTATGCTTGTACAAATTGGCATTAAAGAAAAATGGTTTGATGCCTTTAAGGTTATGGATGGTTCAATTGTATTATCTAGGGATATCGAGTCATCTTTTGAAGATGGAGATACTGTGCATACTGTTGGGACAATTGAATATGCAGTCGAAGATCAGCATTTTTGCAAGTATGTTGATTTTAAATTTAAACTAGGCTCATTAAACGATTATCAAATAAACAACGTATCGAATTGCCTAAATTAAAATCACATAACAATCACATCAACACGATTTGCTACACTCGGCGTTGTCAGTTTGTCTTTAGTTTCAGTGATTAAGGCAGTAAAATTCAGTTTGGTCTGCATAGTAGCAAACGTGTTATGCAGGCGTTGTGCGTACTGAGTCCGAAATTTTTTGCACGGTTCATCAATAGATCCGATGCTTTCGTAGTTTCGGCTTAGTAAGCGTAAATTTCTTCTTTGTTGCCTTTTTGTTTTCGTATTATCAGGTTCGGAAAATTAGCCCTTATTTCCCTAAGTTCAGGCGTTTCAGAGGCTATTTTACGCTTCAATTGTTCTTTGGTTATGCCTCATTTTAGCTTGCATCAGTGTTTTGCTCGCAGCATTTTCAATCCCAGTTGTGGAAAGGATATTTTGTTTATCAGTTCCAAATACGCTGAAACCAAGTCGTTCAAATGGCGTAAAAAATGTATTGGTTTTCCATTTACTTTATCTCGCATTTTAAGAACATTTTGTTCGCTTAATTGGCATCGGTAAATTAGAATCAGGGCTTAGAAAATCTTGGCAGGGCAGTTCTTTATCAAGCTGGCCAATCCGAAAGTAAGCACGCACAACAATCGCATCAACACGATGCTTATTACATTCGGCGTTTTTGGTTTGAAGTGTAATTGGTTTGGAAAATTGGTCGTCAGCACGTGTTATGCAAGCGTTAAACGCTTCTTTGTAAATTCACAGCTTGTGAACTTGGTTTGTAGGTGCTATATTCACATATAGTGAACTTAGAGGTGTTTATGCACGTAATATCAAGAAAACCATTTAGTGATGCAGCGAAAAAATATCCGAATGATGCTGCGGCAATTGATGCGCTATATAAATCATTAAAAAATAATAACTTTTCAAATCCACTGGATATGAAAAATGTTTACCCAAGCTTAGATAACTTTAAGTATAAAGATAAATGGTATGTTCTTGATATCGGTGGGAATAATTTACGATTAATGACCTTTATCGAATTTCGAGATAATAGAATGTTTGTTAAGCATATTGTTCCTCACGCTGAATATGACAAGTTATGCGCCAAATACGCAAAGGAGTCGAAATGAAAAATTTTAATCAAGTTAAATCAACAGCATTACAATTATTTTCAATGGCTAGTTTTGTTGGTCATATTTCAACAGAGGAAGAATATGCTGAAGCCTTGGAGTTAATGGAAGATCTTATTGAAGAATACGATATTTACAAACCATTAATTGAGGTTTTGGAAGTATCTATTGAGCGCTGGGAAGAGCGTGCAGATGAATTTGCAGAGTTTAATGCTCGTATTGAGAATTTAGATGATGGAGTAGCAACACTGCGTGTATTAATGGATCAATATCAACTTAAAGCTGATGACCTAAAAGATGTAATTGGTGGTAAAAGCTTGGTTTCAATGATCCTTAACGGTTCTCGCAAACTAACAAAAGAGCATATTCAAGCCATTTCATCTAAATATAATATCAGCCCTGCATTGTTTTTTGGCTGCGTTTAACAAAGCAATCAACACGATTTACTACATTCGGCGTTGTGGGTTTGCCTTTAATTTCAGTGATTAAGGCGGTAAAATTCAGTTAAGTCTGTGTCGTAGTAAACGTGTTATTGCGGCGTTATGAATCAGGAATATAAAGGGATTTCTCATGGATATATTAAGTTTTAAAATGTATAAGATATTGAAAATATGTACCATTGTTGGCATTTTTAGTTTTTTATCATTTTCTCTTATGTCGATGGTTTTCTTTTTTTCAACTCCGGTTATCGAGGATTTTGTAAGGTATCTAACTTCTAAAAATTTAGCATACTGGTTTTCATCACAATTTTCAGATTTAGAGAGTTGTTTTATGAATCTGCTATTTATCATGATCAATATTATTACAGCTACATTAAGTGTTTTTACGGCATTAATAGCCAAGTCTTATCACGAAAAGGCAGCTAAATTAGTATCTGAAGAAATAAATTCATAACAAATGCATCAACACGATTTGCTACATTCGGCATTCTAGATTTCTTTTGGTTTACCGTGTTAAGTGGTAAATTTGAGCTTGACTTGCATGGTAGCAAACGTGTTATGCAGGCGTTAAACGTACAAGGAGGTACAATGTATAAATTACGAAAACTGGAAGGTGAGCAAGATTGGCTAGATGCGGATGGAGTTAAGATTTATACCATTTCAGCAAATGAAGAACCAATCAATATGGTCGCTTTTCATCAACGACTAACAGAGGTTAAATCTGAAATAACTCTCGAATGGGATCAAACTGCTGCGTTCGTTATTTTCCATAATGGTGAAAGTTGTAAGTATTTGGTTTTAGCTTGGTGGGGTAATGATAATGAACTATTTACCTCAGTATCAGTTCAAGTTAATGGGGTTTGGGTTGTAGATCCAACTAAATATTCGTTTTGCCTTTATGATATTGAAGTTATGTGGAAGGAACGTAATATCTACATAGAAACAATAGATTGTGAAAGTCCGTCATTGGTTAAGTATCGCACTAGCCGTTAGATGTACGTTTAACAAAGCAATCGCTAGATCGTAACAATAACCGACACACGCTTACCGCTTAAAAACTCACTCGGACTCAGAAAATTTAATGCCTTTCTAGGTCTCGAATTAATCAAAAACTCTGCCTGTTTAACCTCTTTTGCAGCAAGTTCTCCAATGGCCATTCCCTTTGGGAAAAAACGCCTTAGTAAACCATTGGTATTTTCATTCAAACCTCGTTGCCAGGAATGGTAAGGTTTAGCAAAATAAATTTCACAGTTCAGATGCTTAGCTATCTTAGCATGACCTGCAAACTCTCCGCCATTATCAAATGTGATTGTTTTGCAAAGTTCTTTAAAGGGCTTCATCATGCGATTTATCCCACGAGTGACTGCTTTTTTAGACTTGCTACGTACTTTGCAAGTAACTAATAGCTTAGATACTCGCTCTACCATAGTGACTAAATACCCATCTTGACCATAAACAGTATCACCTTCCCAGTGGCCAATTTCTGAGTTATCGTCAACAATAGCAGGCCGGAGAGAGATATCAGCACGGTTGGGAATTAGTCTTGCTCCAGCTTCTACACCTTTACGCTGTTTGTATTTTTTACCTTTTCGAGCAAGCATTCTTTGCCAATGCTCTCTTTTAACTACATTGTAAATAGTACTGCAACATATTGTATTTTCTATTTTTTCTTTATGCATTCGTCCAGATATTTGCTCTGGGCTCCAACCAAGTTGTAGGTATATTTGAATTATTTTCTTATTCTTTTGGCCACACTTTGTGTGCTTAATTGAAAGTGTTCTTTTTTGAAAAGCATGTTTATGCGCTTGCTCGGCAGAATAACTTCCAACAGGACAGCGTCGTAATTCCCTTGAAATGGAGCCATTGCTCCGTTTTAATTTTTGTCCTATTTCCCGAGCAGAAATACTATGTGTATTCCAAGCTTCAATCTGGTATCTTTCACTTAGTGTCAGTTGCTTATATTGGTGTCCCATGTGGTTACCTTAGTTGATTGTGTGAGAGCTTGAAGCTTATAGGCAACTGACTCTCTAATCTATACCAAAGTGTGTCGGTTATTCTTGGGATCTAGGATCAACACGATGCTATTACACTCGGCATTCGCGGTTTAGAGTGTAATTGTCTTGGTAATTCAGTCGTTCGCACGTGTTATTGCGGCGTTATATCGTTTTTTTAAGTACATCGTTTTAAAGGATTAAATATGATTCAGCTTAGACCAATGACCACAAATGAATATCCTGCGTATTGTGATTATTTCATTGATGATTATAGCCGTGAAATAGCTGAAAACTATGGTCACTCAATGGATAGGGCGCTCGAATTGGCTAACCAGGATCTTTTTCGTAGTTTTCCTAATGGTTTGGAAATTAATGAGCATGAATTATTGTGCATTGAATCAGGTTCAGAATTGGTTGGTTATTTGTGGCACTCGACTAACGCAAATGATAAATCGACTTTTATTTATGATTTCTTCATTTTTCCAAATTGCCGGAATAATGGCTATGGGAAATTGGCAATTACTGTTCTTGAATCACAATTGAAATCGATTGGTATTGAGCAAATAAAATTACGAGTTGCATACCAAAATCAAAGAGCGTTAAAACTGTATCAAGAGGTTGGTTTTTCTATTTCTGGCTACAATATGTCAAAGAAAATAGTAAGTTAGCATTCTCGATATAACAAAGCAATCAACACGATTTACTACATTCGGCGTTGTAGGTTTGTCTTTAGTTTCAGTGATTAAGGCGGTAAAATTCAGCTAAGTCTATGTCGTAGTAAACGTGTTATTGCGGCGTTATATTACTAAGGGTGGTTATGAGTTACATACTAGATTTTAATAAAGTACAACTTGGCGATATAGTGATTAGCTCAGGTTCAACTTTAGGTGCCCAAGTCATAAAGCTTGGAACATGGAGCAAAGATACTCACGCGATGCTTTATGTAGGCTACACAATGATTCATGCTATTCCTGAAGGTGGTGTTTTTTCGAAAAACCCTCAAAGAGAATTATTTAAATCTGAAAAACATGTCAAAGTGCTACGCCTAAAAGATAGCGTACCATTTTCGACATTAAGTTCAATTTGTGATTATGCTAGAAGCCTTACTGGAACCATTTACTCTGTAAAAGAAGCTATACGCACGAAAAAACACAGCAATAAGCAAGCTGATGCTCAAACTAATATGCAATTTTGTTCAAGGTTAGTCGCCCAATCTTATGGGTATCAGAATATTAATTTAGTAAAAAATCCAAATTATTGCTCTCCAAAAGCATTAAGTAATTCATCATTTCTTAAAGAAGTAGAAGGAGCCGTTAGAAAAGCTTCTGATGAAGAAATCGAATTTTCAAAAACACCAGATCCAACCTTAGAAAATCAAAAAGTCACTTATGACTGGCTTAATAAAGTCAGAGATATCGCAAGTGATTTAGAATATGAAATACAAAGTATTAATGATGTTACTGATTTTGTTAAACTTCACCCAGAACAAGATTCAGCTATCTCTGAGTTTGTAAAACTAAGTGGTTACTTAGAGCATTATCAATGCGATCTAAAATTAAATCCATATCGATATGAATTAACAAAATTTATAGAGCATTTTAAAAGAGAAAATATTCCAATTGAAGACGCTGTAATAGGAGAGCTACAAAAAGAACCAAGCATGATTGAGCATTTTTATCGAAATTTAACTGGGTATACTCAGATGTATAAAGAAACTAACTTTGAATACCATGAGCTTCATAGAGATTTATACCTGAATATGCTTCTATTCATAAAAGATAGGCTGGTTGTAATGTACTGTTCATTAACTCGATCAACAGATATTCAGTTGAAAGCTAAAGTTTTCTTATTGATTCAAAGAATTGATTGCATCGTAATATAACAAAGCAATCAACACGATTTACTACATTCGGCGTTGTAGGTTTGTCTTTAGTTTCAGTGATTAAGGCAGTAAAATTCAACTAAGTCTGTGTCGTAGTAAACGTGTTATTGCGGCGTTATACGAACTCTGAGAATGCAGTTTTTTGGTTCAGTTTAGCGATTGAACCATTAGCTTTTTAGGTGTAAAAGTAGGGTGGATTTCCTTTTTCTTTGTTGCCTTTTGGTATTCGTTTCATCAGGTTCGGCATTGAACTATTATTGCCCCAAGTTCAGGCGTTTCAGAAACTAATTTACGCTTCAATTGTTCTTTGGTTATGCCTCATTTTAGCCTGCATCAGTGTTTTCCTTTCAGCATTTTCAATCCCAGTTGTGGCAATGATATTTGGTTTATTAGCTCAAAACTTGCTGAAACTCAGTCATACAAATGGTGTAAGAAAAAAGGATTGTTTGCTAGATCGTAACAATAACCGACACACGCTTACCGCTTAAAAACTCACTCGGACTCAGAAAATTTAATGCCTTTCTAGGTCTCGAATTAATCAAAAACTCTGCCTGTTTAACCTCTTTTGCAGCAAGTTCTCCAATGGCCATTCCCTTTGGGAAAAAACGCCTTAGTAAACCATTGGTATTTTCATTCAAACCTCGTTGCCAGGAATGGTAAGGTTTAGCAAAATAAATTTCACAGTTCAGATGCTTAGCTATCTTAGCATGACCTGCAAACTCTCCGCCATTATCAAATGTGATTGTTTTGCAAAGTTCTTTAAAGGGCTTCATCATGCGATTTATCCCACGAGTGACTGCTTTTTTAGACTTGCTACGTACTTTGCAAGTAACTAATAGCTTAGATACTCGCTCTACCATAGTGACTAAATACCCATCTTGACCATAAACAGTATCACCTTCCCAGTGGCCAATTTCTGAGTTATCGTCAACAATAGCAGGCCGGAGAGAGATATCAGCACGGTTGGGAATTAGTCTTGCTCCAGCTTCTACACCTTTACGCTGTTTGTATTTTTTACCTTTTCGAGCAAGCATTCTTTGCCAATGCTCTCTTTTAACTACATTGTAAATAGTACTGCAACATATTGTATTTTCTATTTTTTCTTTATGCATTCGTCCAGATATTTGCTCTGGGCTCCAACCAAGTTGTAGGTATATTTGAATTATTTTCTTATTCTTTTGGCCACACTTTGTGTGCTTAATTGAAAGTGTTCTTTTTTGAAAAGCATGTTTATGCGCTTGCTCGGCAGAATAACTTCCAACAGGACAGCGTCGTAATTCCCTTGAAATGGAGCCATTGCTCCGTTTTAATTTTTGTCCTATTTCCCGAGCAGAAATACTATGTGTATTCCAAGCTTCAATCTGGTATCTTTCACTTAGTGTCAGTTGCTTATATTGGTGTCCCATGTGGTTACCTTAGTTGATTGTGTGAGAGCTTGAAGCTTATAGGCAACTGACTCTCTAATCTATACCAAAGTGTGTCGGTTATTCTTGGGATCTAGGTTTCGTTTCACAGTTATTGCTGTTGATTGGATATTTTGCTCGCTTAATTGAGCTAGTCTAATTAAACTCAGTTTACAGTAAATCTTGGTAAATCAGTTCTTTACCAATTTAATTGGAGCGAAAGCAAGGCTCGTATAACAAAGCAATCAACACGATGCTATTACACTCGGCATTCGCGGTTTAGAGTATAATTGGTTTGGTAAGTCGGTCGTTCGCACGTGTTATTGCGGCGTTAGGCCTCTATGAGGATAATAGCTAATCTCATGAAAAATAAGTATAATTAACTAATTATTATTTAAAGAGTTAAAAATAAATGAATGATTTATATTTTGATCTTACCAAAATGCTGTTTACAGGTATCTGTGGATTTATTGCGGGTACATTTGTTACTATTTGGCGAACTAAATATACGGTGAAATCATCCGATTTTTCTAAAAAAGTGGAACATTTGGCATTTATAATTGATGAAATTGCCATTATTGGATGCAAGGTAATAAAAAATTCAACATGTACTGAAGCTCTTGACAATAGTCCTGACTATCTTGAAGCTCAAATTTCTCGACTTTCTTTCTTTATCGGTGAGCTTAATACTGATTTTCAAGGATTTAAATCGGAAATAATTAAAAACGCTTATATAAATTTTTCACATATGTGTCGCTGTGATTATAAAAGCTTAGATTCAAATAGCCATCAAGAAGCAGATGATTATACAAAAATGAGACGAATATTATTATCTTCTGAATCGTTGAAGGCTGAGTTATACAGAGCTAGGTATTTAAAATATTAGTACGATGCCTAACAATTGCATCAACACGATTTACTACACTCGGCAATCTCAGTTTGCCGGGTGTTTCTCGTTTTAAGACGTCAATATTAAGTATAATTGCATAGTAGTAAACGTGTTATGCAGGCGTTATATTTTTTATCTCTGGTAAGATTTGCTATCTCTATTTTTTAGTATAAATTGAAGGCTGATAATTTATAACTATATGAAATTAAAAATGAATAAAGAATCCACAGTTGCTGGACAAGCTGTCTACTCGAAGAAAGTACTCTCAATATACGATTTCTGGGTTTTAGGAGTCTCAAATAACTATTTTTGGAAATGCCCAACTAGATTTATTAGTGAGCAATTTTCAATGTTAGTTTCATCTAATCATTTAGATGTTGGTGTTGGCTCAGGTTATTACCTTAAGAAATATCTACCTCAATCAACAAAACGTATCGCTTTGCTAGATTTGAATCAAAATAGTCTTGATACAACTTCAAAAGCAATAAATCATTTCCAACCGGAAGTTTACTGCGGGGATGTACTTGAGCCTCTTGAATTAAATGTCGATAAATTTGACTCAATTAGTGTTAATTATTTGCTTCATTGTTTGCCTGGAAATTTGATTGATAAGGGTATTATGTTTAAGCATCTAAAAGAACATCTGAACGATGGTGGGGTATTGTTTGGTAGTACAATTTTGGGCAAGGGTACAAAACTAAATTTTTTCGCTAAAAAATTGATGGGTGTTTACAATAAGAAAGGAATATTTAGTAATAACAACGATGATCTAGACTCATTGCTGTTATCGTTAAATAAACACTTTACTGATGTAAAAGTGGAAGTTATAGGATGTGTTGCGTTGTTTTCAGGTAAAAAAATATAACAAATGCATCAACACGATTTACTACACTCGGCAATCTCAGTTTGCCGAGTGTTTCTCGTTTTAAGGCGTCAATATTAAGTATAATTGCATAGTAGTAAACGTGTTATGCAGGCGTTATAACGCAGGGTGGATATGGATAGAATCATCACATTAATTGAGAAAGATGAATTGAGGGTCAAGGCTCTTGATTGTGTTCGAGCACTCAATTTACCTCATTGTTATTTAGCCGCAGGTTTCGTCCGAAATTTGGTGTGGGATCATTTGCATCAAAAATCAGTATCAACGCCTTTGAATGACGTTGACGTTATTTATTTCGATGAAACTGAATCTATCCCTGAAAGCTACAAGTCAATCGAATCTCAGCTTTCTGCGCTGATGCCAGAATTGAATTGGGAAGTGCGTAATCAAGCAATTATGCACAAACGAAATGGTGATAAACCGTATTTAAATATTATCGACGCAATGAGTTACTGGCCAGAAAAAGAAACGGCTGTAGCGATACGAAAATTAGACAATGGTAAGTACGAATGTATTTCTGCGTTTGGCTTTGAATCATTGTTCCATTTACAAGTTACACATAATCCTAAGCGTTCTTTAGAAATCTTCAGTGACCGCGTAACGTCGAAAGGTTGGCTGGGTCATTGGGCAAAATTGAGAACTGCGTTATAACAAATGCATCAACACGATTTGCTACATTCGGCATTCTAGATTTCTTTGAGTTTACCGTATTAAGTGGTAAATTTAGGCTTAATCTGCATGGTAGCAAACGTGTTATGCAGGCGTTATACGAACTCTGAGAATGCAGTTTTTTGGTTCAGTTCAACGATTGAACCATTAGTTTTTTAGGCGCGAAAGTAGGATGGTTTTCCTTTTTCTTTGTAGCCTTTGGATGTTCGTTTCATCAGGTTCGGCATTGAGCTATTATTGCCCTAAATTCAGGCGTTTCAGCAGCTAATTTACGCTTCAATTGTTCTTTGATTATGCCTCATTTTAGTCTGCATTAGTGTTTTCCTCTCAGTATTTTCAATTCCAATTGTGGTTTGGATATTTGGTTTATCAGTTCCAATTTGGCTGAAATCAAGTCGTACAAATGGTGTAAGAAAAAGGGATTGTTTCATTTCACAGTTATTGCTGTTGATTTGATATTTTGCTCGCTTAATTGAGCCAGTCTAATTAAACTCAGTTAATGGAAAATCTTGGTAAATCAGTTCTTTACCAAGTTAATTGGAGCGAAGGCAAGGCTCGTATAACAAAGCAATCAACACGATGCTATTTACATTCGGCATTCGCGGTTTGGAGTGTAATTGGTTTTATTAGTCAGTCTTTCGCACGTGTTATTGCGGCGTTAACTGAATTCAAGTGAGGTTCTATGGTTTTAATAAGACATTACATTGAAAATGATGCAGAAGCTCTCTGGAACATCTTTTTTAATACCATTCGAAATATCAATTCTCGTGACTATTCTCAATCACAAGTTGAAGCATGGGCTCCAGAATCATTTGATTTTTCAGTTTGGAAAACGAAAATGAGAACGATAAACCCATTTGTCGCAGAAATTGACGGCGTAATTGTTGGATATACTGATTTGCAAAATTGTGGGCTAATTGACCATTTCTTTTGCCATTATGAATTTCAAGGTAGAGGCGTTGGTCGTGCTTTAATGGATCACGTAATGTCCAAAGGAAAAACTCAAAACATTACTCGTTTTTATTCCGAAGTAAGCATTACAGCCAAACCATTTTATGAATATTTTGGTTTTACTGTGGTTAATGAGCAAACTATTGAAGTTCGTGGTGAAAAGCTTGTTAATTACGTGATGGAGAAATTCAGTTAACAAATGCATCAACACGATTTGCTACACTCGGTGTTGTCAGTTTGCCTTTAGTTTCAGTGATTAAGGCGTTAAAATTCAGCTAAGTCTGTATCGTAGCAAACGTGTTATGCAGGCGTTAAGCGTCAATAAGAAATATTAAGGGTATGAGTGTGGAAAAAGAACAAGTAGTCGAAATTGTAAAAGAAGTATTTAACTATCAGTTGATAGATGGTTGGGCATATATAATCTTGTTTATTGTAACATTAGTCGGTACTTATCTAGGGGCTGGTGCTAAAAAAAGTGGTGAACTTAAAGCTGTTAACGATAACTTTGATGAGCTGCTAAGACAGCAAGAAATATTGACAGAAAATGTGACCCAAATAAAACAAGACTTTGAAAAAGAAAATATTGTTTATCAGATAAAAATGTCAGATTTTAATGTTCGCTCGTTGGAAGCAATAGAGTTGGTGTTTTCAAAGTTAGTTGAAATTAAAAAGTGTGCAAGACAAGTTTATTATGCTCAAAACCCAGAGTATGGTAAGAATTTGTATGCAGCGATTGAGGAATTTCGTGATACTTATGACGTTAAAAAAATTTGGATACCAAAAAAAATCGCAGATGAATTAGAAGAAGTAGCAATTGACTTAGGAAATAAGGCGAGTCAATTTCTTCAGGTATCACGAAGTGCAGCTCAGGCTGTTCATTTAACTGAGCAGCAATTAGATCTTATCTTTGGCAAACAAGAAGACTTCTACAATTATATGGACAATGAATCTCGAAAAATTTTTGATAAACTATCCGATAAAATAAGAACGAGTTCGCTGGACTAGACGCTTAACAAAGCAATCAACACGATGCTATTACACTCGGCATTCGCGGTTTGAAGTGTAATTGGTTTGGTAAGTCAGTCGTTCGCACGTGTTATTGCGGCGTTATATTGCAAAAATAGTTAAGAGGATTTCATGGAAGAACAGTCTCAAATCTACTTGGATCAGTATCTAAGCTCACTTTCTGAAATTGAGCGTAACAAGTATCAATCATTCAGTTCAGATTATTTCTGTGCTGATGAGCATAATGCCAATTTATGTGCGAAATTAATCCGAATTGGTCAAAAGACAGCAACTTGTAGCTTAAATATTTGGTATGAATCAGGTGAAGAACCAATGCCAACCGTTGGTCATTTACAAGTGGTTGTTGATTGGAATGGAAAACCAATTTGTATCATTGAAATTGATTCAGTTGAAATGTGTCAATATAACGAAGTTACGGCTGAGTTCGCTCATGCAGAAGGCGAGGGCGACCGTTCATTAAAATGGTGGCGTGAAGCTCATTGGCGTTTCTTTGGTGCTGAATGTTTAGAGTTAAATATTGAGCCTAGTGAGGACATGGTTCTTGTATTGGAACGATTTCATGTCGTTTATCAATAGGCAATATAACAAAGCAATCAACACGATTTATTACATTCGGCATTGTAGGTTTGTCTTTGGTTTCAGTATTTAAGGCGGTAAAATTCAGCTAAGTCGTCGTAGTAATAAACGTGTTATTGCGGCGTTATATGCTTGAAAGGATTAAAAATTAATAAGGAGATTGACGTGATCATTAATCATATTTCTATTGGTACAAAAGACGTAGTAGCGGCAGTGACATTTTATGATGCGGTATTTGAAATGCTATCAATAAAACGCTCCCATTATATTGATGGAATTGCAGCAGCTTATGGTGATAGCTTTGAATTTTGGATTGGTTGTCCTTGTGAAAATAGTCCGACTAATGGTAATGGCTCTCATGTCGCCTTTAATGCCCCAAATGCTGAAGCCGTCGATAATTTCTATAAGGTAGCAATTGAAAATGGAGCTACTTGTTCTGGTAAGCCTAATCTAAGGCCTGAATATGGTGAAGGTTATTATGCAGCTTATGTTCTGGATTTAGATGGCAACAAAATAGAAGCTGTTTTTAATCAATTTTAGAACGCATATAACAAATGCATCAACACGATTTGCTACACTCGGCGTTGTCAGTTTGCCTTTAGTTTCAGTGATTAAGGCGTTAAAATTCAGTTAAGCCTGTATCGTAGCAAACGTGTTATGCAGGCGTTATGAGAATTAAGGGATAATTTTAAATATGGATATCAAAATAGATGATTTGAATGGCGGTGAAGTTGTTCAGTTATTAAAAGAACACCTGGAAGATATGTATGCAACGTCTCCTCCTGAAAGTGTGCACGCATTAGATGTCAGCGCTCTAAAAGTACCTGAGATTACGTTCTTTAGCTGCTGGAAAGGTGAGCAGTTATTAGGTTGTGCAGCAATTAAGGAATTGGATTCAAACCATGCGGAACTGAAATCAATGAGAACCTCTAATCATGCGCGAAATTTGGGTGTAGGTACGCTTCTTCTCAATCATGTATTAAATGTTTCATCGGATAGGGGTTATAAGAAAATTAGCTTGGAAACCGGTTCACAAGAGTTCTTCAAACCAGCTCGTAATCTCTATGAAAAATTTGGTTTTCAATATTGTGATCCCTTTGCCGATTACAAACCAGATCCACACAGCCAATTTATGTCGTGCACACTGGGTGAGACATTCTCATAACAAATGCATCAACACGATTTGCTACATTCGGCGTTGTCAGTTTGCCTTTAGTTTCAGTGATTAAGGCGTTAAAATTCAGCTAAGTTTGTATCGTAGCAAACGTGTTATGCAGGCGTTACACGAACTCTAAGATCGCAGTTTTTTGGCTCAGTTCAGCGATTGAGCCGTTAGTTTTTTAGGCGTGAAAGTAGGGTGGTTTTCCTTTTTCTTTGTTGCCTTTTAATATTCGTTTTATCAGGTTCGGCAATTGACTATTATTGCCAAAAGTTCATGGATTTCAGAAACCAATTCAGGCTTCAATTGTTCATGGTTTTGCCTCATTTCGGTCTGTATCAGTGTTTTATTCGCAGCATTTTCAATCCCAATTGTGGCGAGGATATTTGGTTTATCAGCTCCAAACGTGCTGAAACTAGATCGTACAAATGGTGTAAGAAAAAGGGACTGTTTCGTTTCACAGTTATTGCTGTTGAAGTGATATTTTACTCGCTTAATTGAGCCAGTCTAATTAAATTCGGTTTACAGTAAATCTCGGTAAATCAATCCTTTACCAAGTTAATGGAAGCGTTGACAAAGATCGTGTAACAAATGCATCAACACGATTTGCTACATTCGGCATTCTAGGTTTCTTTGAGTTTACCGTATTAAGTGGTAAATTTAGGCTTAATCTGCATGGTAGTAAACGTGTTATGCAGGCGTTAAGTCTCACCATAAATTAGGAGGTAAAATGGCAATATCAGATGGAGATGCGAAACTCTTATGGGGACGGGCAGCCGGTATTTGCTCGAATCCAGATTGTAGAGCTGACTTAACAGCAGTGCTGGAAGAGGCTAGAAGCTACAATGTTGGAGAAATGGCTCATATAATTGCAAGAAGTGAGCAGGGTCCAAGAGGAGCAACTGGCGGTGGCGCAGATACGTATGAAAATTTAGTTTTGTTGTGCCCAACTTGCCATCGACACGTTGATAAGTCACCTGAGGGAACTTTTACAGTCGAACAGCTCCACGGTTGGAAAAATGACCACGAGCAGGCAATACGATCTTTATTTAGCGACAAAACATTTGAAACGTTTGAAGAGTTAAAGCGTCAAGTAGCAATGCTTTTAATTGATAACAACTCAGCATGGGAAAATTTTGGTCCTCAGTCAAAAGCTGCTGAAGATCCGGGCTCAAATACACATAAAGTATGGGCGTTGCGTAAACTAGATTTAATTATTCCGAATAATCGAAAAATCGTTAACATGATCGAAGCTAATAAACACTTACTTGAAGTCTCTGTTTTAAAGGTTTTTGCAACCTTTAAAAGTCATGTGAACTCATTTGAGCTGAATCAATATGAGCGAGTCGATCAATATGTAACATTTCCTAGTGAATTTTCAGAGGTGTTTGGGTTATGAGTAATGGTAATAATGATTGGAGTGTACCTTTTAGCCAAATTACATGGTTTGATAGGTTGTTAAACAATCACAGCAATGTTCAAAGTGTTAACCGTAGTAAAGATATATTCTTCGAAATCACAAGGAAAGCACAGGGCGACACTCTTAAGGTTCTTTGTTTGCGTGAATATACTATGGGTCTGACAATGGTTCAAAGAGCTCAAGAAGAGTTTGGGGATCTTGATATTATTTATATTGGTGGTGGTTGGAATGCAAGTACAACGGATGCCAAACAATACGGTATAGATAATAATATTGGTATTTACGTATCTGACGAAATGTCTGGAGCACTATGGAAAGATGACTTCTGGAATTACTTCAAGAAAGATCGTGACGGAAATAAGGTTAGCTTTATCCGCGAAGAATGATCTTTGGGGAGTGTATGGCTTCGGTTCATTTTTTCGTGGAGGGGACTATAATGACATTGATATCTTATTAGTTTCTACGCTAGATGCAACTTCACCTTTGAGCACATACAAAAGCTGTAGAGAGAAATTGAAACAGCTGTCAAAAAAATGGAATGTTGAAATTGATATTACATTTTTGACATATGGTGAGCATCTACAAAAACCTTTGCGGGAACATGACTCATTATTTGAAATATGGCGTCTAGAAACTTAACAAATGCATCAACACGATTTACTACACTCGGCATCTCAGGTTGTCGGGTGTTTCTCGTTTTAATGCGTCAATTTTAAGTATAATTGTTTAGTAGTAAACGTGTTATGCAGGCGTTAGGAGAATTGAGGTGGAAATAAATGTTTGAAAATTTATACCCGTTTATAGGGGTTGTTATTGGAGCCTTACTTGCCGGTGGTTTCCAGTATTTAAATACAAAAAAACAGCTTCAAAATGATATTCAAAAATTGCGAACTCAAATTATTGCAGATAAAAAGAAATCATCGTATGAGTTAAAAAGTAAATATTTACTTGAATGGCTGCCTGAACTAATTTATTTAGCAGACCCAGAGGCTCATGCTAAATTTGATTATCAAAAAACATTACAACTAGTTCATAAAATACAATTGATTTTAAATCCTGAACAATGCAGGTTAGAAGCTGAGCTTAACAATGCTGTTAGTAACTTAGCTAGCTTAATCCAATCAGCTATTTGTGATAAACCAGATAATTATCATCTGCTAGGTGGGCAGGATATTGTTATTAAAGCAGGGCGTAACGTGTTGAAAAAATTCTCCTAACAAATGCATCAACACGATTTGCTACATTCGGCATTCTAGGTTTCTTTTAGTTTACCGAGTTAAGTGGTAAATTTAAGCTTAATCTGCATGGTAGCAAACGTGTTATGCAGGCGTTATGTGATTTTAAGGTGAGTATATTATGAATAAAGTAGTCGGGATCTCTTTGGTTTCATTAGGGTTAATGTCATATTTAGCTTATGACTCATTTATTGCTAAACCTAAAGCTTTGGATAATTCATCTAAGAGTATACTTGCACAAATTGGCATTAAAGAAAAATGGTTTGATGCCTTTAAGGTTATGGATGGTTCAATTGTATTATCTAGGGATATCGAGTCATCTTTTGAAGATGGAGATACTGTGCATACTGTTGGGACAATTGAATATGCAGTCGAAGATCAGCATTTTTGCAAGTATGTTGATTTTAAATTTAAACTAGGCTCATTAAACGATTATCAAATAAACAACGTATCGAATTGCCTAAATTAAAATCACATAACAATCGCATCAACACGATTTGCTACACTCGGCGTTGTCAGTTTGTCTTTAGTTTCAGTGATTAAGGCAGTAAAATTCAGTTTGGTCTGCATAGTAGCAAACGTGTTATGCAGGCGTTACACGAACTCTAAGATCGCAGTTTTTTGGCTCAGTTCAGCGATTGAGCCGTTAGTTTTTTAGGCGTGAAAGTCGGGTGGATTTCCTTTTTCTCTGTTGCCTTTTAATATTCATTTTATCAGGTTCGGCAATTGACTATTATTGCCAAAAGTTCATGGATTTCAGAAACCAATTCACGCTTCAATTGTTCATGATTTTGCCTCATTTTATTCTGCATCAGTGTTTTCCTCTTAGCATTTTTAATCCCAATTGTGGCAAGGATATTTGGTTTATCAGTTCCAAATCTGCTGAAACCAGATCGTACAAATGGCGTAAGAAAAAGGGATTGTTTCGTTTCACAGTTATTGGCGGTGATTGGATATTTTGCTCGCTTAATTGAGCCAGTCTAATTAAACTCAGTTTACAGTAAATCTTGGTAAATCAATTCTTTATCAAGTTAATGGAAACGTTGACAAAGATCGTGTAACAAATGCATCAACACGATTTGCTACACTCGGCGTTGTCAGTTTGCCTTTAGTTTCAGTGATTAAGGCGGTAAAATTCAGGTAAGTCTGTATCGTAGCAAACGTGTTATGCAGGCGTTATGCGCTTAGGAGGAAAAATGGAAATGTTAACTGGCTCATGTCTATGTGGAAAAATTGGAATTGAAGTCCCAGATGATTTTGATTATATGGGAAATTGTCATTGCTCTGAGTGCCGTAAATTTACTGGCTCAGACTACTCATCAGTTGGCGGGGTTTCATCGTCAAAATTTGCTTTTACAAAAGGTGAGGAGTTTGTTTCCATTTACTCTAAAAGTGAGGAAACGGAACTAGCATTTTGTAAGTGTTGCGGTTCAAGCTTATTTTCTAGAAAAATCACCGGTGGTAAACATAATATCCGTTTAGGTATTCTGGACAGCACACCAACGCATAAACCTAACTTTCATATCTTTTGTTGCTTCAAAAGCATCTTGGTTTGATATTAATGATGGTCTTAAGCAATTCGATAAAGGTCCAGTAAAATAGTGGGCAACTGATAGAGCGCGCATAACAAACGACTATGGTGTCAATAACTAAATGTTAGCGTGGTTTTTATCCCACATGACACCATCTCGTATCATTGAATTGAGTATGACAACCATCTTTCTAACACAGGCAATAATAGCGAGTTTTTTGGGTTTTCCTTCAGCGACGAGGCGATTGTAAGTCGACTTAAAAACGGGGTTACATTGCATTGCTGACATCATGGCCATATAGAGAACCGTCCGCACTTGCTTCCGGCCTCCTTTGATTTTTCGGTGACCTTTGTAGCGGCCACTGTCCCTATTCATAGGAGCTACTCCAACCAAAGCAGACGCTTTTTTATTACTAATACTTCCAAGCTCTGGGAGATTACTTATTAGCGATGCAGCGGCAACTTTGCCTATGCCAGGAACGCTCTGAAGGATGTCATTTTTATGCTTATATTCATCGCAAGACTCAATAAGTTTAATGATTTTTTCTTCTATTTTTTGGATTTGATTCTTAAAGGCCGTAAGGATTGGTTTAATGGTCATCGCTAGTTCTTTAGGGAGTATTTGAAGGCGATTCTTTTCCATAGTTTGCATGGATAATAATTGATTTCTACGAATGACTAAGTCGCTCATTAGCCTTATGTTTTCAGGCTTTAGAGTTGACAGTGGGGGGGCAATTCTTTCCGAGTACAAGGCAATTAATTGGGCGTCTAATTTATCTGTTTTGGCTATTTGTCCAATAGCGCCAGCAAATCGTCTTACATGAATAGGATTAGCAACAACGTATGGAAGCTTAGCTTTTGAGCAAGCAAGAACGAAGGGAACTTCAAGTCTGCCTGTTGCCTCAATAACGATACGTTCTGGCTGATGCTTTTTAATGGTTACTATGGCTTCTTTGATGCCTTTAGCGTCATTAGAAACAGAAAAGAATAGACCTATAGGTCTGATGAAAATGTCTAGTTGAGTTTTACCGGTATCAACACCGACATTGATGCTTTGAAATGTAGGATTATTCATAATAAGCTTACTCTTGTTTGCTATAATACGGGTTCGAGACCCAGTCGACTATTCGAGTGTAGGCTTGGAGTTTATACAGCGTTCGCGTTTGTTATCGGTCTCTCGATAGAGGATCCATGCATCAACCGAACTACTGTATAAATCAACTTTAGTTGCAGCTAAAGTCTGGGTCTCACTTTACCCTAATTGAGTGTTTATTATCCATACAAATGCATCAACACGATTTGCTACACTCGGCGTTGTCAGTTTGCCTTTAGTTTCAGTGATTAAGGTAGTAAAATTCAGCTAAGTCTGTATCGTAGCAAACGTGTTATGCAGGCGTTATATTTTTTATTGAAACTTGCGTCATAATGCGCAGCGCGCTACACTCTTCGTATGATTAAAACATTTAAGCACAAAGGTCTTAAAAAGTTTTTTGAGACTGGCAGTAAAGCGGGCATTCAAGCGAAACATGATCGCAAATTGAGAATGCAATTAGCCGCGATAGATACTGCAACCATTATTGATGATGTTGATTTGCCGGGCTTCAAGCTTCATCCTCTGAAAGGGGATAGAGATGGAATTTGGTCAATTACAGTAAATGGTAACTGGCGTGTTACTTTCGAGTTTGTCGATGGTAATGCTTACATTTTAAATTACGAGGATTACCATTAATGGCTATGTACAATCCCCCACATCCAGGTGAGTTTATCCATGACGTTTATATGGAACCATTTGGCTATAGTTGTCGCTTTGTTGCTAAACAACTTGATGTTGCGGCTTCAACTCTAAATCGAGTGATAAAGGGTAAGAGTTCAATTTCACCTGAAATGGCATTACGTCTTTCCAAATCATTAGGTCGTACGCCTGAAAGTTGGTTAACAATGCAAGATAATTACGATCTATGGCAAGCAAAACAAAACGTGAATTTAGCTAAAGTGCACACGATCAATTTTGCTATGGCGTAGTAAAATATAACAATCGCATCAACACGATTTACTACACTCGGCATCTCAGGTTGTCGGGTGTTTCTCGTTTTAAGGCGTCAATATTGAGTATAATTGCATAGTAGTAAACGTGTTATGCAGGCGTTATAAGCAAGGAGCAGTATATGGAAAGTAAACGAATCAAACTTGAGCCGCCTTCAATGGAAGGTGCCAATTCAATGCTGGAAGCCATACTTGAAAGTGAGCGTGAATTACGTGATTTCCTTCCTTGGGTTGATTTTGCATTAACTGAGTCAGGATCAATCTCAAATACTCAAAAGGCAATAGACAGTTTCAATAGTTTTACCGATGAACTTCGTTACTCAATAGTTCGAAAGTCAGACGGGTATTTTCTTGGTGTAATTAGTCTAATGATTAGAGATAAATCGGTGCCAGCATTTGAAATTGGTTATTGGTTGAGAACTTCAGTCACAGGTGAGGGTTATATATCTGAAGCGTTGGTTTTACTTGAAAGTTATGCATTTAATGAGCTTGGAGCAAATAGGGTAGCAATTACAGCGGCATCAAAAAATAAGAAAAGTTGTGCAGTTGCAGAGCGTGGCGGTTATCAGTTCGAGGGCAAACTTTTAAATGCTCGTCGTCTAGTTTCAGGTGAGCTGGATAGCACAATGGTTTACGCAAAAACTTGCTTATAACAAATGCATCAACACGATTTGCTACACTCGGCGTTGTCAGTTTGCCTTTAGTTTCTGTGATTAAGGAGTTAAAATTCAGCTAGGTCTGCATAGTAGCAAACGTGTTATGCAGGCGTTATACGAACTCTGAGAATGCAGTTTTTTGGTTCAGTTCAGCGATTGAACCATTAGTTTTTAGGTGTGAAAGTAGGGTGGTTTTCCTTTTTCTTTGTTACCTTTTGGTGTTCGTTTCATCAGGTTCGGCATTGAACTATTATTGTTCCAAATTCAGGCGTTTCAGAAACTAATTTACGCTTCAATTGTTCTTTGGTTATGCCTCATTTTAGTCTGCACCAGTGTTTTGCTCTTAGCATTTTCAATCCCAATTGTGGTTAGGATATTTGGTTTATCAGTTCCAAACTGGCTGAAACCAAATCGTTCAAATGGTGTAAGAAAAAGGGATTGTTTTGTTTCACAGTTATTGCCGTTGAAATGATATTTTGCTCGCTTAATTGAACTAGTCTAATTAAAATCGTTTTACAGTAAATCTTGGTAAATCAATTCTTTACCAAGTTAATCGGAGCGAAAACAAGGCTCGTATAACAAAGCAATCAACACGATGCTATTTACATTCGGCATTCGCGGTTTGGAGTATAATTGGTTTTGTAAGTCAGTCTTTCGCACGTGTTATTGCGGCGTTATGCAGAAAGAATAATTCAGTTGATCTAGGTCGTGGTAATTAATTATTTTATGGAATACAATTCTGAAATTAAACATTGAGGTCGTTCCTGTGAAAAAATTATTATTACCTTTATTCCTTCTTAGCATGACTGGCTGTACTACTATCAAGTACGGTGCAGATACAGTAGAGAATCATTATTCTTTACCAGAACTTGATCAAGTTACCACGTCATATGTTGGTGACCACATGATCGAACAAGGTGTAGCAATAACAATGAAATACCTTTCTGTAGGGAATACTATCGACGGTGCAGCATATGACATTCCAAAAGGTGAATATGTACAAATCGGTCATCATAAAGATGTAGAGTACTTCGCAATTTCGTCAAAGAATAATACTAGAGTGAATTTTATTGCAGGTTTGTTTGAACCTCCAATCGCTCTATCTCTAGAGAATGACAGGGTATGTGTTACTACAGTTTCTTATCAACCAGCTCAATGCTATAAAAACGATAATGCTAAAATCTCCAATAAAACAGTGCACTCCGGTAGCTCTTTTAAACAGACTTTGATTTACAACGGTTCTGTCGGCGACAAAATCAACATTTCTTATAGAGAATTTTCTAGTGGTATGGCTCGTGACGCATTTACCAATAATGTTGAGTATGATATGAAAAAATCTAATATTATCAACTATAAAGGTGCTGTGATTGAAGTTAAAGATTATGATAATAGTTCGATTCAGTTTGTAGTCAAAAAACATTTTAGAGACAATTTTGCAGTTACAAACTAGTACTAGCTAGATCGTAACAATAACCGACACACGCTTACCGCTTAAAAACTCACTCGGACTCAGAAAATTTAATGCCTTTCTAGGTCTCGAATTAATCAAAAACTCTGCCTGTTTAACCTCTTTTGCAGCAAGTTCTCCAATGGCCATTCCCTTTGGGAAAAAACGCCTTAGTAAACCATTGGTATTTTCATTCAAACCTCGTTGCCAGGAATGGTAAGGTTTAGCAAAATAAATTTCACAGTTCAGATGCTTAGCTATCTTAGCATGACCTGCAAACTCTCCGCCATTATCAAATGTGATTGTTTTGCAAAGCTCTTTAAAGGGCTTCATCATGCGATTTATCCCACGAGTGACTGCTTTTTTAGACTTGCTACGTACTTTGCAAGTAACTAATAGCTTAGATACTCGCTCTACCATAGTGACTAAATACCCATCTTGACCATAAACAGTATCACCTTCCCAGTGGCCAATTTCTGAGTTATCGTCAACAATAGCAGGCCGGAGAGAGATATCAGCACGGTTGGGAATTAGTCTTGCTCCAGCTTCTACACCTTTACGCTGTTTGTATTTTTTACCTTTTCGAGCAAGCATTCTTTGCCAATGCTCTCTTTTAACTACATTGTAAATAGTACTGCAACATATTGTATTTTCTATTTTTTCTTTATGCATTCGTCCAGATATTTGCTCTGGGCTCCAACCAAGTTGTAGGTATATTTGAATTATTTTCTTATTCTTTTGGCCACACTTTGTGTGCTTAATTGAAAGTGTTCTTTTTTGAAAAGCATGTTTATGCGCTTGCTCGGCAGAATAACTTCCAACAGGACAGCGTCGTAATTCCCTTGAAATGGAGCCATTGCTCCGTTTTAATTTTTGTCCTATTTCCCGAGCAGAAATACTATGTGTATTCCAAGCTTCAATCTGGTATCTTTCACTTAGTGTCAGTTGCTTATATTGGTGTCCCATGTGGTTACCTTAGTTGATTGTGTGAGAGCTTGAAGCTTATAGGCAACTGACTCTCTAATCTATACCAAAGTGTGTCGGTTATTCTTGGGATCTAGGCTACAACAGCTGCATAACAAAGCAATCAACACGATTTACTACATTCGGCATTGCAGGTTTTCCTTTAGTTTCAGTGATTAAGGCGGTAAAATTCGACGAAGTCTATGTTGTAGTAAACGTGTTATTGCGGCGTTATGTAGTGGCATAGTGAATTTGGCCACCTAATTAGAAATGATATAATCATTTCAGAATTAAATAGGTGTACATAATGACAAAACGTCCAAGAAAGAACTATAGCGCAACATACAAGTTAGAAGCCGCTCAGTTAGTCATTGAGCAAGGATACTCAATTACTGAAGCTTCCCAGGTTATGAACGTAAGTAAATCCGCGATGACTAAGTGGGTTCAGCAGCTAAAAGATGAGTTAAGTGGAGTGATGCCAGCGGCATCTCCCATCACTCCCGAACAAATAGAAATTCGCGAGTTAAAAAAGAAACTTGCTCGTCTCGAGGAGCATAATGAAATACTAAAAAAGGCTACGGCTCTGTTGATGTCAGACTCACTGAACAATTCGCATTAATAGATAAACTCAGGCAGAGCCACAGTATAAGCATTCTTTGTGAAACCTTTGGTATTCATCGGAGTAGTTATAAGTATTGGAAGGCAAAACCAAGAAATATTGACGGTGAATTATTAGAGCTATACTCAGAAGTTAAAGAAGTACATCGCATTAGTAATGGCTCTGCTGGGGCGAGAAGTATAGCAAAAATGGTATCCCAAAGAGGGATACCACTTAGCCGCTATCGTGCGACTAAGTTAATGAAATTGCTTAATTTAGTAAGCACGCAAATTACCGAAGCATAATTATAAGAAAGCGGATCATGAGAGTATTATTGCCCCTAATTTATTGAAACGACAATTTGACGTTAAGCAACCAAATCAAATTTGGTGTGGTGATGTCACTTACATTTGGATTGGTACAAGGTGGGCTTATTTAGCTGTTGTTATTGACCTATTTTCACGAAAACCGATTGGTTGGTCATTGTCACTTTCACCTGATAGTAACCTTACAGCGAAAGCACTTTCAATAGCGTATGAATTACGAGGAAAACCATCAAATGTCATGTTCCATAGCGATCAAGGTTGCCACTATACAAGTTTAAAGTTCAGGCAAAAATTATGGCAATATCAAATAACTCAAAGCATGAGTCGTCGTGGTAATTGCTGGGATAATAGTCCAATGGAAAGATTCTTTAGAAGTTTAAAAAGTGAATGGGTTCCTAAGAATGGATATAAAAGTTTTGCTGAAGCAAAACATTCAATAACCAAATATATAATTGGTTACTTCAGTAATATCAGGCCTCATCAGCACAATGATGGATTACCACCTAACCTTGCAGAGCAACAATATTGGTTAGAATATAAAACGGTGGCCAGTTTTACTTGACCACTACATTATGTGGTGCCGTGTGATACTTGGTAATAACAGGAGGGGTTATGAACGAAAGTTTTAGTTTTACACGTACAAAAAGAGTTCGCGATGAAAAGCCGACCTACACTTATACTCGTCTTCAAGATGGAGTACGTGTTAAACGTGTGTATGATGGTTGTACTACCATAGAACGTGAGTTTTTAATCGGAGAACATTTCGTAACTAAAACAGGCAAATCTGTGGTTATGACTAATGTATACTGGACTCCTCATGATTCAGCTGGTTGCTATATTAAGACTACTGGCAATCCAGTAAGTCTCCAAAAGCAGATAGATGATATCTATTTTTCTATGCTTGATGATATCGACTTAAATACCGGTTTGTTAGATCCTGAAAGTATCTATATTGAGGGCGCATCACAGCAAGTATGGGTTAATCGCTATGAACGTGATTCACGTGCTCGTAAAAAGTGTTTAGATAAATTTGGTTATACATGCCAAATATGTAATTTCGACTTTGTTAAAAAGTACGGCTTACATGGTCAAGATTTTATAGAAGTTCATCATATAAAACCTCTACATACGCTTGGAAAAGGGTATAGAGTTAATCCTGAAATAGATTTGATCCCAGTATGTTCAAACTGTCATTCAATGCTTCATCGAGGAGGAAAAAACTTAAAAGTGGAGGATTTGAAATCTTTAATAAAAACCACATAACAAACGACTATGGTGTCAATAACTAAATGTTAGCGTGGTTTTTATCCCACATGACACCATCTCGTATCATTGAATTGAGTATGACAACCATCTTTCTAACACAGGCAATAATAGCGAGTTTTTTGGGTTTTCCTTCAGCGACGAGGCGATTGTAAGTCGACTTAAAAACGGGGTTACATTGCATTGCTGACATCATGGCCATATAGAGAACCGTCCGCACTTGCTTCCGGCCTCCTTTGATTTTTCGGTGACCTTTGTAGCGGCCACTGTCCCTATTCATAGGAGCTACTCCAACCAAAGCAGACGCTTTTTTATTACTAATACTTCCAAGCTCTGGGAGATTACTTATTAGCGATGCAGCGGCAACTTTGCCTATGCCAGGAACGCTCTGAAGGATGTCATTTTTATGCTTATATTCATCGCAAGACTCAATAAGTTTAATGATTTTTTCTTCTATTTTTTGGATTTGATTCTTAAAGGCCGTAAGGATTGGTTTAATGGTCATCGCTAGTTCTTTAGGGAGTATTTGAAGGCGATTCTTTTCCATAGTTTGCATGGATAATAATTGATTTCTACGAATGACTAAGTCGCTCATTAGCCTTATGTTTTCAGGCTTTAGAGTTGACAGTGGGGGGGCAATTCTTTCCGAGTACAAGGCAATTAATTGGGCGTCTAATTTATCTGTTTTGGCTATTTGTCCAATAGCGCCAGCAAATCGTCTTACATGAATAGGATTAGCAACAACGTATGGAAGCTTAGCTTTTGAGCAAGCAAGAACGAAGGGAACTTCAAGTCTGCCTGTTGCCTCAATAACGATACGTTCTGGCTGATGCTTTTTAATGGTTACTATGGCTTCTTTGATGCCTTTAGCGTCATTAGAAACAGAAAAGAATAGACCTATAGGTCTGATGAAAATGTCTAGTTGAGTTTTACCGGTATCAACACCGACATTGATGCTTTGAAATGTAGGATTATTCATAATAAGCTTACTCTTGTTTGCTATAATACGGGTTCGAGACCCAGTCGACTATTCGAGTGTAGGCTTGGAGTTTATACAGCGTTCGCGTTTGTTATCGGTCTCTCGATAGAGGATCCATGCATCAACCGAACTACTGTATAAATCAACTTTAGTTGCAGCTAAAGTCTGGGTCTCACTTTACCCTAATTGAGTGTTTATTATCCATACAAATGCATCAACACGATTTGCTACACTCGCCGTTGTCAGTTTGCCTTTAGTTTCAGTGATTAAGGCGTTAAAATTCAGCTAGGTCTGTATCGTAGCAAACGTGTTATGCAGGCGTTAACCCTCTCTCGAATACTGTATGAATAATCAGCTTATTTAAATTGTGGTTATTGTTTATAATAGATAATTATTTGTTTATCTTAGAGAAAGTAAAATGCTAAAAATGGAGGCAGCACAAGAAAATAACAATGTCTGCATAAAAATTGATTTTGAACGTAATTCTGAAAATCCTCAAAGAGTGTTCAACTCGATGAGTCATCTAATATCTTCGATTGAAGAATTTCATTCATGTTTATTAAGTTCTGTTTCTGCCGAAACAAAATCTAAATTTTTGCTTTCTGATATTAATGAAGGCTCAATTAAATCTTGGTTATGCCCAGAAGTTGATGGCAATGTTGATGATAATCAAAAAACACGTTTAAGTAGCTTTCTTAATTATTGTACAGATTTAGTTATTAATTTTATTGGAGAGCGGAACACTATCCATTCAATAGAAGAATTAGAAGCACTAGAAGGTGATATTGCAAAAGCAGCTAATGAATTCGATGTGGAAGTTTTTCCTAATGTATTTTCACTTGATCGACATCGTTTATTGAAAGGGTATACAGAATTATCAAAATCAACAACGGAGCTTAATGATGTTGATCAGGTATTCTTCAACTCGAAAGGGCAATCAAGTAAAGTAAATAAACAATTTAAATTAACTGTTGATGACGTAGATGCACTCTTAATCGAAAAGATAGAAAAAAATACAACAAAAGAAACCTTAGTTATAAAAAAGGCGGATTTCATTGGTAAATCAATGTGGGATTTTATCAAGAAAAAATCGACCATATCAGCAAGAATTACGGATGAAAACTGGTTAGAAAAATTTCACTCTAGAACAGAAACAGTAGCACCAGGAAATGGTTTATTATGTGACTTGGTAACTACTGCATATTTTGATAAAAAAGATAATCTAATTGATACAAAATATGAAGTTATTAAAGTTCATAAGAAAGTGGAAGTAAATACTGTTCAGCAAGAGATTAAATATGAGCGATAAATCATCATATACAAATGCTCGTATTATTTTACTTTCTGAGTATTTATTCATATTTTTACCATTTGTGGTTATTGGCATTATTAAAATATATACCTCAGATTTGGATTCTTTTTTTAAAGCCGCAGATTGGAGTTTTGCAGCATCAATATTGTTTGGGCAAGTGTTGGTCAAGCTTGTTTCCGGCTCTGTTATTCATCAAAAAGCGAAGTGGCAAAGAGTTGTACTATTGTTTTCATTAGTTTTAGTCCTTGGCTTGGTGCCATGCTTAATTACACTAGCCTTGATACTAATAGATAATGGAGCATCATTGTTTTTAGTGTATTTACAAACAACTCTTTTTTGTATAGCAACGATAGTTTTCTTTTGGTTAGGTTCAGCATCGCATGTGATGTTAGAAGAAGGTTAACAATCGCATCAACACGATTTGCTACATTCGGCATTCTAGGTTTCTTTGAGTTTACCGTGTTAAGTGGTAAATTTGAGCTTAATTTGCATGGTAGCAAACGTGTTATGCAGGCGTTATGTGCAAAAAATATGGAAAGTTAACATGCTAAGTTCATTGTTTATTTATGTAGAACAAAGACAGATTTTATATTCTGGGCGATTGGAAGTATCAAAGCAAGCGGCCAAAAAGTTATTTTCAAGAATTGGTACTGGTTATTATACAAAGGAAGAAGAAAGAACAGTTATCTTTGTATTGAAAAATAATAATTATATTGATGGATACGGTAAGGAGTTAAGGTTTATTCCAGGTAAAAATTACAAACCTAATGAATTACCGAAACATTTGAGAATAACTTTTATATCAATAGCATTATTATTCTTTTTATATGGTGTATACGGAGTTTACGTGAATGGGTTGTATATACCGGGTAAGAGAAGTGATGGTGTTTTACTAAAAGATGAATCTGCGTTGATTATGCTTGGGGCTTTTATTTGTTTTGGCTTATCTCTAATTTCGATAGTGGTTGATCACTATGACAAAAGAGACAATGAATATAATTACCAGCTAGTTTTGAGAACACTAACTTCTTTTAGCTGGGTACTTGGTGTTTGTGCAATAATGTGGAATATGTCTACATAAGCACATAACAAAGCAATCAACACGATGCTATTTACATTCGGCATTCGCGGTTTAGAGTATAATTGGTTTTGTTAGTCGGTCTTTCGCACGTGTTATTGCGGCGTTATGGCATTTGATTGTTTAAAGGTGAGTATTCTATATCTTAATCATGAAGCTAAATTTCTAAAATGTTGGCAATTGTGTTTGTATTTATAATATCATTGCCAATTACTTAACTATTGGTTTTAATTATGAATCGAGTATTTTCTTCAGTCTCAATTTTTTTGGCTGTTTTCTGTTTAAATTTTACTGCCCAAGCTAATTCTATGCTGTCTAATCCTTGTTCTTTCCCTTTGAACAGCCCTAATTACGAGAATTGCAAGGATAAAGCCATCAGTGATTCTTTTAATTATGAACAGTCGATATGGACAATGGATAAAGAAGCTCCATTTTTAATTCTTATGGATGATACTCGTTATCCAGAGGATCCTGAATGGCAGTCAATGGATATCTCAGATAAGGTTAAGAATGAAAGTCGAAATAAATGTGCATTATCAAATAAAAACGATTGTATTATCTTCGATAAAGATTAGTTCTTAACCCGCCTTAAGAACTGCCATAACAATCGCATCAACACGATTTGCTACATTCGGCATTCTAGGTTTCTTTGAGTTTACCGTGTTAAGTGGTAAGTTTGAGTTTAATCTGCATGGTAGCAAACGTGTTATGCAGGCGTTATGGTGCTGAATAATCCTTCAATAATCGATGGTGATATCACAATTCGTGATTTAATTCTGATGTAAAGTAACACCAAATTGTTGAGGTGCTTTATGGAAAAGTTCGAATTTATTCAATTATATTTAAAAGAGAAAGGGGTAAGAACTCAACTTACAAAGCCTTTTATATTCTCATTATCAAAATTGACTAAGAAAAATTTAAAGCCTCAGGTATTTGAACTACCTTTAAAATTGTTTTTTCTACAAGCAGTATTTGGTTCGATTACATGGGGTTTGTTGATGTGGTTATTTTTTTGGCCGTTTTACGATATTACGATTTATCAGTTGTACGGTGCTTTATTTTATGGCGTTACTACAGGTTTTATATTAGCTCTTGAAGTGAAAAGGACTCAAAAAAGGTTAAATTTAAATAACTGGGAGCAATGGTTGGAAGAAAAACACTTCCTAGATCCCAAGAATAACCGACACACTTTGGTATAGATTAGAGAGTCAGTTGCCTATAAGCTTCAAGCTCTCACACAATCAACTAAGGTAACCACATGGGACACCAATATAAGCAACTGACACTAAGTGAAAGATACCAGATTGAAGCTTGGAATACACATAGTATTTCTGCTCGGGAAATAGGACAAAAATTAAAACGGAGCAATGGCTCCATTTCAAGGGAATTACGACGCTGTCCTGTTGGAAGTTATTCTGCCGAGCAAGCGCATAAACATGCTTTTCAAAAAAGAACACTTTCAATTAAGCACACAAAGTGTGGCCAAAAGAATAAGAAAATAATTCAAATATACCTACAACTTGGTTGGAGCCCAGAGCAAATATCTGGACGAATGCATAAAGAAAAAATAGAAAATACAATATGTTGCAGTACTATTTACAATGTAGTTAAAAGAGAGCATTGGCAAAGAATGCTTGCTCGAAAAGGTAAAAAATACAAACAGCGTAAAGGTGTAGAAGCTGGAGCAAGACTAATTCCCAACCGTGCTGATATCTCTCTCCGGCCTGCTATTGTTGACGATAACTCAGAAATTGGCCACTGGGAAGGTGATACTGTTTATGGTCAAGATGGGTATTTAGTCACTATGGTAGAGCGAGTATCTAAGCTATTAGTTACTTGCAAAGTACGTAGCAAGTCTAAAAAAGCAGTCACTCGTGGGATAAATCGCATGATGAAGCCCTTTAAAGAACTTTGCAAAACAATCACATTTGATAATGGCGGAGAGTTTGCAGGTCATGCTAAGATAGCTAAGCATCTGAACTGTGAAATTTATTTTGCTAAACCTTACCATTCCTGGCAACGAGGTTTGAATGAAAATACCAATGGTTTACTAAGGCGTTTTTTCCCAAAGGGAATGGCCATTGGAGAACTTGCTGCAAAAGAGGTTAAACAGGCAGAGTTTTTGATTAATTCGAGACCTAGAAAGGCATTAAATTTTCTGAGTCCGAGTGAGTTTTTAAGCGGTAAGCGTGTGTCGGTTATTGTTACGATCTAGCAAATCAGTTGGCAATCAAGCTGGCGGTCGTGTTTTCTTATTTCTTCAAACTAATGATTTCTGGCGTGACTATGAGTTTATGAAAGCTCAAGGCGTCGAGTTTACTGAAGACCCAAGAGTTGAAGAATACGGCACAGTTGTTGTATTTAAAGACTTATACGGAACAAAATGGGACTTATTGCAGTTAAATCAAGCTAACTAAGTCTGTAGCATATAACAAACGACTATGGTGTCAATAACTAAATGTTAGCGTGGTTTTTATCCCACATGACACCATCTCGTATCATTGAATTGAGTATGACAACCATCTTTCTAACACAGGCAATAATAGCGAGTTTTTTGGGTTTTCCTTCAGCGACGAGGCGATTGTAAGTCGACTTAAAAACGGGGTTACATTGCATTGCTGACATCATGGCCATATAGAGAACCGTCCGCACTTGCTTCCGGCCTCCTTTGATTTTTCGGTGACCTTTGTAGCGGCCACTGTCCCTATTCATAGGAGCTACTCCAACCAAAGCAGACGCTTTTTTATTACTAATACTTCCAAGCTCTGGGAGATTACTTATTAGCGATGCAGCGGCAACTTTGCCTATGCCAGGAACGCTCTGAAGGATGTCATTTTTATGCTTATATTCATCGCAAGACTCAATAAGTTTAATGATTTTTTCTTCTATTTTTTGGATTTGATTCTTAAAGGCCGTAAGGATTGGTTTAATGGTCATCGCTAGTTCTTTAGGGAGTATTTGAAGGCGATTCTTTTCCATAGTTTGCATGGATAATAATTGATTTCTACGAATGACTAAGTCGCTCATTAGCCTTATGTTTTCAGGCTTTAGAGTTGACAGTGGGGGGGCAATTCTTTCCGAGTACAAGGCAATTAATTGGGCGTCTAATTTATCTGTTTTGGCTATTTGTCCAATAGCGCCAGCAAATCGTCTTACATGAATAGGATTAGCAACAACGTATGGAAGCTTAGCTTTTGAGCAAGCAAGAACGAAGGGAACTTCAAGTCTGCCTGTTGCCTCAATAACGATACGTTCTGGCTGATGCTTTTTAATGGTTACTATGGCTTCTTTGATGCCTTTAGCGTCATTAGAAACAGAAAAGAATAGACCTATAGGTCTGATGAAAATGTCTAGTTGAGTTTTACCGGTATCAACACCGACATTGATGCTTTGAAATGTAGGATTATTCATAATAAGCTTACTCTTGTTTGCTATAATACGGGTTCGAGACCCAGTCGACTATTCGAGTGTAGGCTTGGAGTTTATACAGCGTTCGCGTTTGTTATCGGTCTCTCGATAGAGGATCCATGCATCAACCGAACTACTGTATAAATCAACTTTAGTTGCAGCTAAAGTCTGGGTCTCACTTTACCCTAATTGAGTGTTTATTATCCATACAAATGCATCAACACGATTTGCTACACTCGCCGTTGTCAGTTTGCCTTTAGTTTCAGTGATTAAGGCGTTAAAATTCAGCTAGGTCTGTATCGTAGCAAACGTGTTATGCAGGCGTTAACCCTCTCTCGAATACTGTATGAATAATCAGCTTATTTAAATTGTGGTTATTGTTTATAATAGATAATTATTTGTTTATCTTAGAGAAAGTAAAATGCTAAAAATGGAGGCAGCACAAGAAAATAACAATGTCTGCATAAAAATTGATTTTGAACGTAATTCTGAAAATCCTCAAAGAGTGTTCAACTCGATGAGTCATCTAATATCTTCGATTGAAGAATTTCATTCATGTTTATTAAGTTCTGTTTCTGCCGAAACAAAATCTAAATTTTTGCTTTCTGATATTAATGAAGGCTCAATTAAATCTTGGTTATGCCCAGAAGTTGATGGCAATGTTGATGATAATCAAAAAACACGTTTAAGTAGCTTTCTTAATTATTGTACAGATTTAGTTATTAATTTTATTGGAGAGCGGAACACTATCCATTCAATAGAAGAATTAGAAGCACTAGAAGGTGATATTGCAAAAGCAGCTAATGAATTCGATGTGGAAGTTTTTCCTAATGTATTTTCACTTGATCGACATCGTTTATTGAAAGGGTATACAGAATTATCAAAATCAACAACGGAGCTTAATGATGTTGATCAGGTATTCTTCAACTCGAAAGGGCAATCAAGTAAAGTAAATAAACAATTTAAATTAACTGTTGATGACGTAGATGCACTCTTAATCGAAAAGATAGAAAAAAATACAACAAAAGAAACCTTAGTTATAAAAAAGGCGGATTTCATTGGTAAATCAATGTGGGATTTTATCAAGAAAAAATCGACCATATCAGCAAGAATTACGGATGAAAACTGGTTAGAAAAATTTCACTCTAGAACAGAAACAGTAGCACCAGGAAATGGTTTATTATGTGACTTGGTAACTACTGCATATTTTGATAAAAAAGATAATCTAATTGATACAAAATATGAAGTTATTAAAGTTCATAAGAAAGTGGAAGTAAATACTGTTCAGCAAGAGATTAAATATGAGCGATAAATCATCATATACAAATGCTCGTATTATTTTACTTTCTGAGTATTTATTCATATTTTTACCATTTGTGGTTATTGGCATTATTAAAATATATACCTCAGATTTGGATTCTTTTTTTAAAGCCGCAGATTGGAGTTTTGCAGCATCAATATTGTTTGGGCAAGTGTTGGTCAAGCTTGTTTCCGGCTCTGTTATTCATCAAAAAGCGAAGTGGCAAAGAGTTGTACTATTGTTTTCATTAGTTTTAGTCCTTGGCTTGGTGCCATGCTTAATTACACTAGCCTTGATACTAATAGATAATGGAGCATCATTGTTTTTAGTGTATTTACAAACAACTCTTTTTTGTATAGCAACGATAGTTTTCTTTTGGTTAGGTTCAGCATCGCATGTGATGTTAGAAGAAGGTTAACAATCGCATCAACACGATTTGCTACATTCGGCATTCTAGGTTTCTTTGAGTTTACCGTGTTAAGTGGTAAATTTGAGCTTAATTTGCATGGTAGCAAACGTGTTATGCAGGCGTTATGTGCAAAAAATATGGAAAGTTAACATGCTAAGTTCATTGTTTATTTATGTAGAACAAAGACAGATTTTATATTCTGGGCGATTGGAAGTATCAAAGCAAGCGGCCAAAAAGTTATTTTCAAGAATTGGTACTGGTTATTATACAAAGGAAGAAGAAAGAACAGTTATCTTTGTATTGAAAAATAATAATTATATTGATGGATACGGTAAGGAGTTAAGGTTTATTCCAGGTAAAAATTACAAACCTAATGAATTACCGAAACATTTGAGAATAACTTTTATATCAATAGCATTATTATTCTTTTTATATGGTGTATACGGAGTTTACGTGAATGGGTTGTATATACCGGGTAAGAGAAGTGATGGTGTTTTACTAAAAGATGAATCTGCGTTGATTATGCTTGGGGCTTTTATTTGTTTTGGCTTATCTCTAATTTCGATAGTGGTTGATCACTATGACAAAAGAGACAATGAATATAATTACCAGCTAGTTTTGAGAACACTAACTTCTTTTAGCTGGGTACTTGGTGTTTGTGCAATAATGTGGAATATGTCTACATAAGCACATAACAAAGCAATCAACACGATGCTATTTACATTCGGCATTCGCGGTTTAGAGTATAATTGGTTTTGTTAGTCGGTCTTTCGCACGTGTTATTGCGGCGTTATGGCATTTGATTGTTTAAAGGTGAGTATTCTATATCTTAATCATGAAGCTAAATTTCTAAAATGTTGGCAATTGTGTTTGTATTTATAATATCATTGCCAATTACTTAACTATTGGTTTTAATTATGAATCGAGTATTTTCTTCAGTCTCAATTTTTTTGGCTGTTTTCTGTTTAAATTTTACTGCCCAAGCTAATTCTATGCTGTCTAATCCTTGTTCTTTCCCTTTGAACAGCCCTAATTACGAGAATTGCAAGGATAAAGCCATCAGTGATTCTTTTAATTATGAACAGTCGATATGGACAATGGATAAAGAAGCTCCATTTTTAATTCTTATGGATGATACTCGTTATCCAGAGGATCCTGAATGGCAGTCAATGGATATCTCAGATAAGGTTAAGAATGAAAGTCGAAATAAATGTGCATTATCAAATAAAAACGATTGTATTATCTTCGATAAAGATTAGTTCTTAACCCGCCTTAAGAACTGCCATAACAATCGCATCAACACGATTTGCTACATTCGGCATTCTAGGTTTCTTTGAGTTTACCGTGTTAAGTGGTAAGTTTGAGTTTAATCTGCATGGTAGCAAACGTGTTATGCAGGCGTTATGGTGCTGAATAATCCTTCAATAATCGATGGTGATATCACAATTCGTGATTTAATTCTGATGTAAAGTAACACCAAATTGTTGAGGTGCTTTATGGAAAAGTTCGAATTTATTCAATTATATTTAAAAGAGAAAGGGGTAAGAACTCAACTTACAAAGCCTTTTATATTCTCATTATCAAAATTGACTAAGAAAAATTTAAAGCCTCAGGTATTTGAACTACCTTTAAAATTGTTTTTTCTACAAGCAGTATTTGGTTCGATTACATGGGGTTTGTTGATGTGGTTATTTTTTTGGCCGTTTTACGATATTACGATTTATCAGTTGTACGGTGCTTTATTTTATGGCGTTACTACAGGTTTTATATTAGCTCTTGAAGTGAAAAGGACTCAAAAAAGGTTAAATTTAAATAACTGGGAGCAATGGTTGGAAGAAAAACACTTCCTAGATCCCAAGAATAACCGACACACTTTGGTATAGATTAGAGAGTCAGTTGCCTATAAGCTTCAAGCTCTCACACAATCAACTAAGGTAACCACATGGGACACCAATATAAGCAACTGACACTAAGTGAAAGATACCAGATTGAAGCTTGGAATACACATAGTATTTCTGCTCGGGAAATAGGACAAAAATTAAAACGGAGCAATGGCTCCATTTCAAGGGAATTACGACGCTGTCCTGTTGGAAGTTATTCTGCCGAGCAAGCGCATAAACATGCTTTTCAAAAAAGAACACTTTCAATTAAGCACACAAAGTGTGGCCAAAAGAATAAGAAAATAATTCAAATATACCTACAACTTGGTTGGAGCCCAGAGCAAATATCTGGACGAATGCATAAAGAAAAAATAGAAAATACAATATGTTGCAGTACTATTTACAATGTAGTTAAAAGAGAGCATTGGCAAAGAATGCTTGCTCGAAAAGGTAAAAAATACAAACAGCGTAAAGGTGTAGAAGCTGGAGCAAGACTAATTCCCAACCGTGCTGATATCTCTCTCCGGCCTGCTATTGTTGACGATAACTCAGAAATTGGCCACTGGGAAGGTGATACTGTTTATGGTCAAGATGGGTATTTAGTCACTATGGTAGAGCGAGTATCTAAGCTATTAGTTACTTGCAAAGTACGTAGCAAGTCTAAAAAAGCAGTCACTCGTGGGATAAATCGCATGATGAAGCCCTTTAAAGAACTTTGCAAAACAATCACATTTGATAATGGCGGAGAGTTTGCAGGTCATGCTAAGATAGCTAAGCATCTGAACTGTGAAATTTATTTTGCTAAACCTTACCATTCCTGGCAACGAGGTTTGAATGAAAATACCAATGGTTTACTAAGGCGTTTTTTCCCAAAGGGAATGGCCATTGGAGAACTTGCTGCAAAAGAGGTTAAACAGGCAGAGTTTTTGATTAATTCGAGACCTAGAAAGGCATTAAATTTTCTGAGTCCGAGTGAGTTTTTAAGCGGTAAGCGTGTGTCGGTTATTGTTACGATCTAGCAAATCAGTTGGCAATCAAGCTGGCGGTCGTGTTTTCTTATTTCTTCAAACTAATGATTTCTGGCGTGACTATGAGTTTATGAAAGCTCAAGGCGTCGAGTTTACTGAAGACCCAAGAGTTGAAGAATACGGCACAGTTGTTGTATTTAAAGACTTATACGGAACAAAATGGGACTTATTGCAGTTAAATCAAGCTAACTAAGTCTGTAGCATATAACAAACGACTATGGTGTCAATAACTAAATGTTAGCGTGGTTTTTATCCCACATGACACCATCTCGTATCATTGAATTGAGTATGACAACCATCTTTCTAACACAGGCAATAATAGCGAGTTTTTTGGGTTTTCCTTCAGCGACGAGGCGATTGTAAGTCGACTTAAAAACGGGGTTACATTGCATTGCTGACATCATGGCCATATAGAGAACCGTCCGCACTTGCTTCCGGCCTCCTTTGATTTTTCGGTGACCTTTGTAGCGGCCACTGTCCCTATTCATAGGAGCTACTCCAACCAAAGCAGACGCTTTTTTATTACTAATACTTCCAAGCTCTGGGAGATTACTTATTAGCGATGCAGCGGCAACTTTGCCTATGCCAGGAACGCTCTGAAGGATGTCATTTTTATGCTTATATTCATCGCAAGACTCAATAAGTTTAATGATTTTTTCTTCTATTTTTTGGATTTGATTCTTAAAGGCCGTAAGGATTGGTTTAATGGTCATCGCTAGTTCTTTAGGGAGTATTTGAAGGCGATTCTTTTCCATAGTTTGCATGGATAATAATTGATTTCTACGAATGACTAAGTCGCTCATTAGCCTTATGTTTTCAGGCTTTAGAGTTGACAGTGGGGGGGCAATTCTTTCCGAGTACAAGGCAATTAATTGGGCGTCTAATTTATCTGTTTTGGCTATTTGTCCAATAGCGCCAGCAAATCGTCTTACATGAATAGGATTAGCAACAACGTATGGAAGCTTAGCTTTTGAGCAAGCAAGAACGAAGGGAACTTCAAGTCTGCCTGTTGCCTCAATAACGATACGTTCTGGCTGATGCTTTTTAATGGTTACTATGGCTTCTTTGATGCCTTTAGCGTCATTAGAAACAGAAAAGAATAGACCTATAGGTCTGATGAAAATGTCTAGTTGAGTTTTACCGGTATCAACACCGACATTGATGCTTTGAAATGTAGGATTATTCATAATAAGCTTACTCTTGTTTGCTATAATACGGGTTCGAGACCCAGTCGACTATTCGAGTGTAGGCTTGGAGTTTATACAGCGTTCGCGTTTGTTATCGGTCTCTCGATAGAGGATCCATGCATCAACCGAACTACTGTATAAATCAACTTTAGTTGCAGCTAAAGTCTGGGTCTCACTTTACCCTAATTGAGTGTTTATTATCCATACAAATGCATCAACACGATTTGCTACACTCGGCGTTGTCAGTTTGCCTTTAGTTTCAGTGATTAAGGCGTTAAAATTCAGCTAGGTCTGTATCGTAGCAAACGTGTTATGCAGGCGTTATGTTGCAATTTGTGTTCAAATAGATATTCATTAAGTCATGATAATTAGAGAAAATTAATATGTATCAATTACGCTGTACTCAGAAAGCCCAAGACCTTATCGAATTAGACCCTTGTGAGTTGTCTGAGGTTACAGATGAATCCCATGTGCTAGGTAATTGGTACATGCATACTTTTATTCAAGACGAACGTAACTGTTTATTTTTCTTAGAAGAAAGTACATTTATGTCTTTTATCTTAGTTGATTTTAAAAAAGTAGATACAGGAAATATCAACGAAATATTTAAAAATGGATTACTTCAATTGTTAGAGTCAGAGGGTATACCTTTAGATATTTTGTCTTCTTTTCAAAATGCTCCAGCAAGCGTCCAATTCACTAAAACAGTGGGCAATAAATTACTTGCTCGAGTGAATAATAAGGTGACGAAATATAAAGAATCAGTATGTAGAAATGGTGGTTTAGGGGAATGTGATTTGTTGGACGTTGCAGCTCAAATTAATAGGGAACCTCAAAAAGAGTTTAAGTGGGCGTTTTCGGCTGAAGTTTTTCATGAGCTGTTAGGTAGCAACATAACAAACGACTATGGTGTCAATAACTAAATGTTAGCGTGGTTTTTATCCCACATGACACCATCTCGTATCATTGAATTGAGTATGACAACCATCTTTCTAACACAGGCAATAATAGCGAGTTTTTTGGGTTTTCCTTCAGCGACGAGGCGATTGTAAGTCGACTTAAAAACGGGGTTACATTGCATTGCTGACATCATGGCCATATAGAGAACCGTCCGCACTTGCTTCCGGCCTCCTTTGATTTTTCGGTGACCTTTGTAGCGGCCACTGTCCCTATTCATAGGAGCTACTCCAACCAAAGCAGACGCTTTTTTATTACTAATACTTCCAAGCTCTGGGAGATTACTTATTAGCGATGCAGCGGCAACTTTGCCTATGCCAGGAACGCTCTGAAGGATGTCATTTTTATGCTTATATTCATCGCAAGACTCAATAAGTTTAATGATTTTTTCTTCTATTTTTTGGATTTGATTCTTAAAGGCCGTAAGGATTGGTTTAATGGTCATCGCTAGTTCTTTAGGGAGTATTTGAAGGCGATTCTTTTCCATAGTTTGCATGGATAATAATTGATTTCTACGAATGACTAAGTCGCTCATTAGCCTTATGTTTTCAGGCTTTAGAGTTGACAGTGGGGGGGCAATTCTTTCCGAGTACAAGGCAATTAATTGGGCGTCTAATTTATCTGTTTTGGCTATTTGTCCAATAGCGCCAGCAAATCGTCTTACATGAATAGGATTAGCAACAACGTATGGAAGCTTAGCTTTTGAGCAAGCAAGAACGAAGGGAACTTCAAGTCTGCCTGTTGCCTCAATAACGATACGTTCTGGCTGATGCTTTTTAATGGTTACTATGGCTTCTTTGATGCCTTTAGCGTCATTAGAAACAGAAAAGAATAGACCTATAGGTCTGATGAAAATGTCTAGTTGAGTTTTACCGGTATCAACACCGACATTGATGCTTTGAAATGTAGGATTATTCATAATAAGCTTACTCTTGTTTGCTATAATACGGGTTCGAGACCCAGTCGACTATTCGAGTGTAGGCTTGGAGTTTATACAGCGTTCGCGTTTGTTATCGGTCTCTCGATAGAGGATCCATGCATCAACCGAACTACTGTATAAATCAACTTTAGTTGCAGCTAAAGTCTGGGTCTCACTTTACCCTAATTGAGTGTTTATTATCCATACAAATGCATCAACACGATTTACTACATTCGGCATGCTAGATTGTCTTTAGTATCAGTGATTAAGGCGTTAAAATTCAGCTAAGTCTGCATAGTAGTAAACGTGTTATGCAGGCGTTATGTGTTTTTACGGAAATGATAGGTTTAATGGAGTAATTATGGTTTTAATTCAAACGGTTGAAAGTAACTCAACGTATTTAACTGAATTGTATCAATGGTTTGAAAGTGAGTGGGATGATGTTGAACCACTAGCTACAACAAAAGATGGAAAAGTAATCCCAAATCCTATTATTGCCTTAGAAAATGGTGAATTAATTGGTGGTTTAGTTTTTACTCGTTTTCTATCTCCAATTACTCAAGAGCAGGCAGTTTGGATTAATGCTGTCTTTATTAAACCTGAAAATCGTAAGCAAGGAATTAGCTCACAATTGATTAATCATGCTGAAAAAATGGTTAGTGAAATTGCTGAACCAGAGTTGCTGGTTTTTACTCATATTCCTGCATTGTATTCAAATCTAAAATGGACAGTAATTGAAACGGTCGATGATCATTTCGTACTTAAAAGTTCATTGGTTCAATAAGAACACACATAACAATCGCATCAACACGATTTGCTACACTCGGCGTTGTTAGTTTGCCTTTAGTTTCAGTGATTAAGGCAGTAAAATTCAGCTAAGCCTGTATCGTAGCAAACGTGTTATGCAGGCGTTATATGCAAAAATGAGTTTATGAGCTAAATAGGGTAGAATTCTATTTTTGAACTGTAGTGAGCCACAAATGAATAAGCCCATCGAGCAAAGAATTGGTAACATCGCCTTAGTTGTTGAAAATTATGATGATGCAATTGAATTTTATACTAAAAAACTTCAATTTGAACTGGTCGAAGATACGGATTTAGGCGGTGGTAAGCGCTGGGTTCAAATATCTCCACCTAATTCAACGGGTACAAATTTACTATTGGCTCAAGCAAGTAATGATGACCAATTAAAATCAGTTGGCAATCAAGCTGGCGGTCGTGTTTTCTTATTTCTTCAAACTAATGATTTCTGGCGTGACTATGATTTTATGAAAGCTCAAGGTGTCGAGTTTACTGAAGAGCCACGTGTTGAAGAATACGGCACAGTTGTTGTATTTAAAGACTTATACGGTACAAAATGGGACTTATTGCAGTTAAATCAAGCTAACTAAGTCTGTAGCATATAACAAATGCATCAACACGATTTGCTACATTCGGCATTCTAGGTTTCTTTGAGTTCACCGTGTTAAGTGGTAAATTTTGGCTTAATCTGCATGGCAGCAAACGTGTTATGCAGGCGTTAAATGTTTCTTGGGCTCTAAGAGGAAAGTGGCTTGATTGAATTTAAAATAATATCATCTGAATCAGTGCCAATGACGTTATTGCTTGAAGCTGATCCGTCTGAAATTGCTATCAAAAAATACTTAGCGGATTCAGCTTGTTTTGGTGCGTTTGATGGTGATGAAATTATTGGTGTTTGCGTTAGTAAGTCATTGAATATTTCTACTTCTGAAATTTTTAATATAGCAATAGATCCTGAATATCAGCAGAAAGGTATTGGTTCAAAACTACTCCAATTTGTATTAAAAGAATTAACTACGATTGGTTATAGTAAAGTTGAGCTTGGGACTGGTAGTTTTGGGTATCAATTATCGTTTTATCAACGTCACGATTTCAGAGTCGATTCCATTTTAAAGGATTTCTTCCTCGACAATTATGATAATGAGATATTTGAGAATGGAATTCAGCACAAGGACATGTTGCGTTTAGTTTGCAGGCTTCGTTGAGTCACATTTAACAATCGCATCAACACGATTTGCTACATTCGGCATTCTAGATTGTCTTTGGGTTTACCGAGTTAAGTGGTAAATTTAGCCTTTATCTGCATAGTAGCAAACGTGTTATGCAGGCGTTATACGAACTCTGAGAATGCAGTTTTTTGGTTCAGTTCAGCGATTGAGCCATTAGCTTTTTAGGTGTGAAAGTAGGGTGGTTTATCTTTTTCTTTGTTGCCTTTTGGTGTTCGTTTTATAGGTTCGGCATTGAACTATTATTGCCCCAAATTCAGGCGTTTCAGAAACTAATCCACGCTTCAATTGTTCTTTGGTTATGCCTCATTTTGGCCTGCATCAGTGTTTTTCTCTCAGCATTTTCAATCCCAATTGTGGTTAGGATATTTGGTTTATCAGTTCCAAACTGGCTGAAACCAAATCGTTCAAATGGTGTAAGAAAAAGGATTGTTTCGTTTCACAGTTATTGTTGTTGATTGGATATTTTGCTCGCTTAATTGAGCCAGTCTAATTAAACTCAGTTTACAGCAAGTCTTGGTAAATCAGTTCTTTACCAAGTTAATTGGAGCGAAAGCAAGGCTCGTATAACAAAGCAATCAACACGATGCTATTTACATTCGGCATTCGCGGTTTGAAGTGTAATTGGTTTTGTTAGTCGGTCTTTCGCACGTGTTATTGCGGCGTTATGCGATTGGAGAATTAATTGAGTACAGAAAACGTAAAAACATATTTTAAGCAGCACCCTTTGTTGGTCGTGACAGCATCAACTCTGGTGTGTGCTGCGATTGGCTTTGGCCTTGAATATGCATTATTGAATAAGTTTGGCTTAAATATTGGTACTTTTGCTTCGGTAGAGTATTTTTTACTCGCAGGCATTACGTCTCCCGAAGTTATAATCGTTTTTATAGCACTGGCTGTTGGTGGTTTTTTTAGACTTAGGATTATAGAGAAAACAGCATCTAAGAGAACAAAAAATAAGTGGTACTATGTATTATTACCTGACATTACTGCCGTAATAATTGTGGGTGCTACAATATTTTGGATTTTTAATATAGCAGAACAAAAATATGCAAAAATTGTAGATAATCCAACTGAATTTGCTTCAATAACTTTGAGGTCTGAGGGCGCTAAATTAATAACAGAAGAAAACGACCTTAGCTTAATCACAGCGACAGATACATTCATGTTGTTTTATCAGCATTCTACAGAAAGTGTGTTTGCAGCTCCAATAGAGAACATTTTGTATGTAAATCTTACTCATAAAAATAAAGTGAGTGATGCCTCAGAGTAATCGCATAACAAATGCATCAACACGATTTGCTACACTCGGCGTTGTCAGTTTGCCTTTAGTTTCAGTGATTAAGGCGCTAAAATTCAGCTAGGTCTGTATAGTAGCAAACGTGTTATGCAGGCGTTATATGCAAGGAGGCATTATGAAAAAAGCTTATCTGTTCGATTGGGGTGACACTTTAATGGTCGACTTTCCAAATACTCTAGGAAAAATGTGTGATTGGGAAACAGTTCAGGCCGTAGATGGTGCTTCTGAAATGTTAGCTTCGTTATCCCAAAAAGGACATTTACTTTATGTTGCAACTGGTGCTGATGATTCCAGTGTTCAGGATATTGAATTGGCATTTGAACGAGTCGGGTTGTCTCAATTCATTTCAGGCTATTTCTGTAAATCAAATCTTGGTTTATCAAAAAACAGTTCTGAATTTTATCAAAGAATAGCGAATAAGTTAGGTGTTGAACCTAGTCAACTTACAATGGTTGGTGATTCACTTGAAAAAGACGTTATTTCAGCGATTGAGGCTGGTTTAAATGCGGTTTGGTTTAACTATCGAGGTTTGGAAAAAGAAAGTCACTCCAATTTTAGAACGATCTCTCAGCTTCATGAGTTAAGCATATAACAATCGCATCAACACGATTTGCTACATTCGGCATTCAAGGTTTCTTTGAGTGTAGTGGTCTAATAGTTCCGGACACCTCTATAAGTTTTAGTTATTATGTCACTAGAGGTGAATATGAATAAGAAAAATACACGTAGAACGTTTACTCTTGAGTATAAACAAGATGCAGTTAAATTAGTTACAGAGCAAGGCTATTCAAGACAGAAGGCAGCTGACAGTTTAGGTATCTCATTAAGCGCTATCACTACCTGGGTTAGACAAGAATCACCAATAGGTGATTCAAAAGAAGCTAAATCAGTCACATTAAACCTTTCAGAACGCAGTGAATTAGAGCGCTTAAGAAAAGAGAATCAACGCTTATTGATGGAGCGCGATATTCTAAAAAAGGCCGCAGTCTTCTTTGCGAAAGAAAACGGATAAGATACCAATTTATTCAACAGCATAAAGAAGACTGGCCAATAACAATACTTTGCGCGGTCATGAATGTAGGTACGAGTTCTTTTTACACATGGCAAAAGAAACCCAAAAACGTCATTGATATCAATAAGTTTCAGTTTGATGTGGCTGTGAAGGAAACCTTTAAAGAGCATAAGATGACATTAGGTAGTCGTCGAATGGTTTCTGAATTAGCTAAAAAAGGGATCATTATTGGACGTTACAAAGCCAGAATGACGATGCGCAGATTAGGGCTTGTGTCGAGGTACCCTAAGAAATTTAAAGTAACTACTGATAGCACTCATAATAATAGGATTGAACCAAACAGGCTAGATCGTAAGTTCTTAGTTAATAAGATAAATACTTGTTGGACAACAGATATTACCTACATCCATACCCATCAGGGATTTATTTATCTTGCTGTTGTTATGGACTTATATTCACGACGAATTGTTGGCTGGTCGATTGCAGACCACATGAAAACATCTCTTTGTAACTCAGCCCTTCAAATGGCTTTTTGGCAAAGAAAGCCACCCGCTGGTTTATTGCATCATTCTGATAGAGGAAGTCAATATACAAGCTATGAGTATCGTTCTTTAATGAACGATATGAAAATGAATATCAGCATGAGTGGAAAAGGTGAATGCTGGGATAACGCTCCTACAGAGCGTTTCTTTCGTAGTCTCAAGCACGAACAATTGAATTATGAAACGTTTAAAACTAAAAAAGAAGCTAAGCTAAGTATTTTGGATTACTTGGCGTATTACAATGGATTGCGCCCACATACCGCTAATGGTTATTTGTCACCGCTCCAATATGAGAAAGAAACACGAGATTTGGTGTCCGGTTTTTGTTGACCATTACAGAGTATAATTGGTTTTGTAAGTCGGTCTTTCGCACGTGTTATTGCGGCGTTATATCGTTTTTTGGTCAACTGTATTGTGTGGTAATATTTAGCCCTAATTCTTATAAGGATACTATTGTGAAAAAATTATTGGTTCTAGGTTTTATTGCTACTCTAGCGGGCTGCGCTGACTCTCATAATTTAAATGTTTCTAATACCGAAGTAGTTAATAAAATACCAGAAAGTTCATCTGTTTATGTCGCATTATCAGAGGATGGACGTTATGGCGAGAAAGACTATAAAGGTTCAGGCGTATTGTTAAGTAATGTTATTAAGTCTGGCTTACTTACTAAAATGAACGATATCACTGTTGCTAACGAAGCTGGATCATTTAAAGAATCGATTAAGCTTGCTGAAAGTAATGGTTCAGATTATTTGTTTTACCCAACAATTATGCATTGGGAAGATCGTGCAACGGAATGGTCGGCTAAAGCCGATAAAGTTGAAGTGAAAATTGTAACTTGGGATATTAAAAATAATGTGGAACTAAGCTCGGCGATTATTGATGGTTCAAGCGGACTTGCAACATTGGGTGGCGATCATCCTCAAGACTTATTACCTGAGCCAGTTAACGCGTATATTGATACTCTTTTTGCAGTACCAGTTCAAAATTAAGTACACGATATAACAAATGCATCAACACGATTTGCTACACTCGGCGTTGTCAGTTTGCCTTTGGTTTCAGTGATTAAGGCAGTAAAATTCAGGTAAGTCTGTATCGTACCAAACGTGTTATGCAGGCGTTACATGCTAAAGTTGTCTCTTTTGAGATACGGTGCTATAGTCTAACCAGATTTGATAATTAGAGGTTGCTATGCCAGAGATAGATGCATTGCTTGGGCTTTCATTTTGTTTGTATTTTTTTGATAACAAGCAGCATAAATTACCTCATATTCATGTCAAATATGGTAGCTATGAGTTAATCATAGCAATTGAAACAGGTGAGTGCTTGGAGGGTTATTTGCCAAATAAGCAACGAAAACGAGCAGAAGCTCACATTGAAAATAATCGAGTAAAATTGATGGCAATGTGGAAACAAGCAGTTGCTGGTATTAATCCGGGTAAATTATAGGTGACGTATGTTGAAAGTAATTGATGTTGATTTGGTAGCTGATTTTACACTTGAGCTTACTTTTAGTGACGGTTATACCGGTGAAGCAAACTTAACTGAGTATTTCCAAAAAGAAGCATTTAGCCATGTGGCTAATTTTCAAAAGTTTGCATTAACGGCTGACGGCTCTCTTGATTGGAGTGGTGCTGAATTATCTGCTGCAACGTTAAAAGAAATCACGGTTGGTAGTTATACTGAATCTGATTTAACGCCTTTTGACGTTAAAGAAATGGAAATGGTAATCAAGCAGGCTTCATGGGATTCAATGCAAGAAGGTCGAGCTGACATTTTGCAAGCGGCCATTCGTTCTTATGTTGAACAATTTGGCCACAGTGTTGTAATTGAGCGTGCAGGAATTAAAAGTAGAACGAGTGCTTATCGTTCATTAAAACCTGAAACGACACCAAGTTTTGGTACTTTGGTTCAATTAGGGCATGCAGTAATTGAGTTGGCTAAAGATAGAGTATCTGCTCATTCTTTGAGTCGCATGTAACAAAGCAATCAACACGATTTACTACATTCGGCGTTGTGGGTTTGCCTTTAGTTTCAGTGATTAAGGCGGTAAAATTCAGCTAAGTCTATGTCGTAGTAAACGTGTTATTGCGGCGTTAACTGTACAAAGCGAAAAATTCCAGCTTGCAAAAGTTCACATTGATGTTAACCTTTATGTATGAGAAATATTGATTTTTATACTACCGAAGACGGTAAATGTCCGATAGCTGAATTTTTAGATTCACTTTCGGGTAAGCAAGCGCAGAAAGTAGCTTGGGTGCTTCAGTTAATTGAAGAATTGGACAAGATCCCAACGACTTACCTTAAAAAACTGGTTAATACTGACAATATCTGGGAAGTGAGAGTACAAGTTGGTGGGAATATATTTCGTTTATTAGGCTTTTTTGATGGTGATAACTTAGTTGTTCTCAATCATGGTTTTCAAAAGAAAACACAAAAAACGCCACCAAAAGAAATCAAAATTGCAGAAAATCGTCGTAAAGACTATTTAGCGAGGAAATAATAATGAGTGACTTTAAAAAATATTTAGCTAACCGTAAAGCAAACGACATCGATTTTTCTGACGGATATGAAGAAGGTTACCAATCGTTTAAATTTGGTGCTTTGTTGAAAGAAGCGCGTAAAGATGCAGGATTAACTCAGGTCGATCTAGCATCAAAGCTCCAGACACAAAAAAGTGCTATATCACGAATTGAAAACCATTCAGATGATGTTAAATTATCAACTCTTGAACGTTTTGCTTCAGCATTAGGTAAAAAATTAGAAATTCGCTTGGTGTAAGAAGTACAGTTAACAATCGCATCAACACGATTTACTACACTCGGCATCTCAGGTTGTCGGGTGTTTCTCGTTTTAAGGCGTCAATTTCAAGTATGATTGCATAGTAGTAAACGTGTTATGCAGGCGTTAAATCTGCCGAGCAAGCTCGAAGAGTGCGCTGCCTCGTAATTCTCCTTCTTAAACATCTCCTTTCTGGTTAGATTTACTATGTTTACTGTATGAGTAAACATACAGTTCAAACCTTTTTGCAAAAAAGGTTTGAATCATATTCGAAGAACCATCGACTACCTTTATATCAACTTAAGGGGATCAGTCGGCTTTCATCTTGTCGAACTTCGTCGATGGGAGGTCATGCGCTGTATTGTGATAATGGTCATCTCAATGGTTATTGGTACAACAGCTGTGGGCATCGAAGTTGCCCACAGTGTGGTGCTCTCAAAAGAGAGCAATGGCTTAAAAAAGTAGATTCGTTTATTTTAGATACTTCTCATCATCATTGGGTATTTACTCTTCCGCATGAGTTACATGAAATATGGAGATATAATAGGGCGTTATGTCAGCAAACACTGTTTGATTCTGTTCGTAAAACGATTCAAATATTAAGCGCGGATGAGCGATTTCTAGGTGCTAAGGTTGGGTGTGTTTTGGCCCTACATACTTGGGCCCGAAACCTAACTTTCCATCCTCATATTCATTGTTTGGTTACCCATGGTGGATTAGGCAATGACGGTTGGGTTGAGCCCCAAAAAAGTATTCTATTTCCTGCAAGAGTTATGATGAAGCTCTTTCGCGGTAAGTTCATTGCAGCGCTACGCGCAGCAATGAATAAAGGAGAGTTAAATTACCCTGAATCACTTTCTAAGCAAAATATACTTAATCTTTTTAATAAATGGGGCGTTTTTGATTGGGTAGTTCATTGTACCAAACCGTATTCCCATGGCGCTGGAGTCGTTAAATATTTAGCGAGATATGTCCGTGGCGGAGCCATAAAAAACAGTCAAATTATGCATGTATCAAGCAAGGAAGTGCGAGTTAGGTATAAGTCTCATCAAACAAAGAAAACAGAAATGCTTAGGCTAAAGCCTAATCAATTTATTGAGCGTATATTGAGTCATATAGCGATACCGAAAAAACAGCAATATCACTTTGTTGGTTTGTATCATAATCGATGTAGAGAGAGGTTGAATAAAGCTCGACAGTATCTTGGCCAAGAGCGGATAAAGGACATTAGTCCTTTATTATGGCGAGAATACGCGGAAAGCAAAGGGCAAGTGCCATGTTGCGATGAATGCGGAGGCAAGGTTACGGTATTAGCTCGATTCAGAGTGATAAACGGTGAATTTATTTTTTCATCGAAAATGTGATAGGGATTATTCTATTTCGTGTAGAAAGCTTGCTGCTGCAAGCTGTTCCAGTTATCGTGTGTTAGTTGGTTTATATGCTTGAAATGGGATGTTTTTTTAGATTGTGAAAAGTGTGTTTTTTCTTGTTTTAGTATATAGAAATCACAAAGACATCGGCGCAGGCTTGCTCGGAAAATTTAACAGCTGCTGCAACCACATCACAATCGGCAAATTTAACAATCGAATCAATGCGATGCTGTAACCTTCGGCATTCGCGGTTTAAAGTATATTTAGCGCTATTAATCCGTCGTTTGCACGCATTATTCTAGGCGTTATGCGTAAAAAGGAGTTCACGTGAATATAGTAGAAGCAGAAATATCAGATTTAGAATTGTTCTTTAATTATCTAGATAAACAGTTAGAGAAAAATGGCTCGGATGAATTTGATCTTTTTCAACCAATCGCTATTAAAGATTGCCAAGTATCAGATCAACTTCGTAATAAGTTTCGAATTGGTTTTGATGTAGATTTAGGCAATTCTGCTTGGAGGAAGTTATGGTTAGTCAAAGACCAAGTAGGGCATATTTGTGGACATATTGATCTTCGCCATTCTGGAAATGAATATGGTTACCATCGAGTATTGTTAGGTATGGGAGTTGATACCAATTATCGTAAAAAAGGTATCGGTTTAAATCTGATTGATACAGTGGTTAATTTTTGTATGATAAATCAAAGTATAGATTGGTTAGATCTAAATGTGCTTTCGTGTAATCTTCCTGCAAAGAGTTTATATCTTAAAAGCGGCTTTCAAATAATTGGTGAATGCCCTGATTGTTATAGAATAGATGGAAAATCAATTTCCGAAATATCAATGGTAATGGATGTTAGAATTTACGCATAACAAATGCATCAACACGATTTGCTACACTCGGCGTTGTCAGTTTGCCTTTAGTTTCAGTGATTAAGGCGTTAAAATTCAGCTAGGTCTGTATCGTAGCAAACGTGTTATGCAGGCGTTAGCTTCCCCCAAAATTTTGAGATTAGATATGTTAAATAAAATTTTTAAGTATACCGGGCTTCGAGTTGAATTCTTTGATAATTTATTAATTAGAGCTAGTCAAAAATATGCCTTAAATGATCCATTTGAATTACGACCAGGTTATGGTGGGATTCGTGGTAAGAAAGTATCAGAGGCATCATATTTTGATTATTCAGTTGTCTCATTGTCTGAAACTAATAACAATTTATTAATGTGGTCACATTATGCAGAACAGCATAAAGGCATGATAATAGAGTTTGATTTGACACAGCCAATATTTGATGGATATCAATCTTATAAAGCAACTAAATCGGTTTTGGACGAAGAAGACGGTGAGTATATTGAAGTACTCGATGAAGATGAAAGTAAGCGAAGAGAATCTATAAATACAGGTCAAATTCAAAGGGTCAGGTATAACTCTAGAAGACCGAGTTTTAAAAATTATGAGAATATATTGGAGCATTTTCTGGTCAAAAGTGAAGAGTGGATCTATGAAAAAGAGCATCGTGTTATTCTTCCACTAGTTGCTGCTGAAAAGCTAATTGTTCATGAAAAATATTTGGAAAAAATTGAGTTTACACTTTATGACAGTGATGAATTAGAGAAAACCAATATTGGAAACAGTATGTACTTAATAAACTTGAAAGAAGTAACTGAACGGGATGGAAATAGGTTTTTGAGGAGTGGCTATGAAATGTCATTACCAGATGAATATCTGAAATATAGTTTTATTGAATCGACATATCTTGAATATCTAAAGGAAATATCAGAAGACCCATCGACAGTTTTTCTGTATAAAGTTCCAGCAAAAGCAATAAAGGCTATTTACCTTGGTTGTAGAGTTAGCGAGGCAGATAAAGTAATGGTTGCTGAGAAGCTTCAGTCAATAAGTAATTTGTCACATGTTGAACTGTACGAAGCAATGCCAAGTAGTGAAAGGTTCGAACTTGAGTTCAGAAAGCTAACAAAGCAATCAACACGATGCTAATTACACTCGGCGTTTGTGGCTTGAAGTATAATTGGTTTGGAAAGTAAGGCGTTCGCACGTGTTATTGCGGCGTTATGTTCTAGTGCTTCTCAAAGGGTAAGTGATTTGATAGATACATATGCTAAAGATATTGCTGCAATTAAATAATGAGCATTTAAGCCATTAATTTTAGAGGTAATATCTGGCTTTATACTGGCCACGGCTAAAATAAATATCATTGGTAATATCGCTGCAGATTGAGCGTGGATAATCAATAAATCAAGAGGGACAGCTTTGAGAGAGAAATCTTTAAGCCAAAGTAATCTTGTGCACGCAATACCTACGCAAACAATTGAAGAAAAATGAACAATATTACTTAAGGTCAAGATACACCTCTCACTTATAGCTTAAATTGATTGTTATCGAGTTTTGATTCGTTGGTTTGACTTTCTATTTGGGAATTTAGATTTGCTCCAAGCGTTGAATGCACACTGACCAAATCGAGCGTTGGCTTCTTGTTTTAATTGTCGTTCATTAAGAGCTACGCCTAATTTCTTTGCTAGCTTAGCTAAGTGGTCAATATCAAATTCATGGTTCATTTGGTTAAATAGTTCATCAGTATTAATCATTATTAAAACGCCTTTTATTATTGATAGGATGATCATATCACTAATCTGAACTCTTGTGTGTAGGGGTATAGTTGACACAGTAGGTGCTTGAATTTAGAACATAACAAACGACTATGGTGTCAATAACTAAATGTTAGCGTGGTTTTTATCCCACATGACACCATCTCGTATCATTGAATTGAGTATGACAACCATCTTTCTAACACAGGCAATAATAGCGAGTTTTTTGGGTTTTCCTTCAGCGACGAGGCGATTGTAAGTCGACTTAAAAACGGGGTTACATTGCATTGCTGACATCATGGCCATATAGAGAACCGTCCGCACTTGCTTCCGGCCTCCTTTGATTTTTCGGTGACCTTTGTAGCGGCCACTGTCCCTATTCATAGGAGCTACTCCAACCAAAGCAGACGCTTTTTTATTACTAATACTTCCAAGCTCTGGGAGATTACTTATTAGCGATGCAGCGGCAACTTTGCCTATGCCAGGAACGCTCTGAAGGATGTCATTTTTATGCTTATATTCATCGCAAGACTCAATAAGTTTAATGATTTTTTCTTCTATTTTTTGGATTTGATTCTTAAAGGCCGTAAGGATTGGTTTAATGGTCATCGCTAGTTCTTTAGGGAGTATTTGAAGGCGATTCTTTTCCATAGTTTGCATGGATAATAATTGATTTCTACGAATGACTAAGTCGCTCATTAGCCTTATGTTTTCAGGCTTTAGAGTTGACAGTGGGGGGGCAATTCTTTCCGAGTACAAGGCAATTAATTGGGCGTCTAATTTATCTGTTTTGGCTATTTGTCCAATAGCGCCAGCAAATCGTCTTACATGAATAGGATTAGCAACAACGTATGGAAGCTTAGCTTTTGAGCAAGCAAGAACGAAGGGAACTTCAAGTCTGCCTGTTGCCTCAATAACGATACGTTCTGGCTGATGCTTTTTAATGGTTACTATGGCTTCTTTGATGCCTTTAGCGTCATTAGAAACAGAAAAGAATAGACCTATAGGTCTGATGAAAATGTCTAGTTGAGTTTTACCGGTATCAACACCGACATTGATGCTTTGAAATGTAGGATTATTCATAATAAGCTTACTCTTGTTTGCTATAATACGGGTTCGAGACCCAGTCGACTATTCGAGTGTAGGCTTGGAGTTTATACAGCGTTCGCGTTTGTTATCGGTCTCTCGATAGAGGATCCATGCATCAACCGAACTACTGTATAAATCAACTTTAGTTGCAGCTAAAGTCTGGGTCTCACTTTACCCTAATTGAGTGTTTATTATCCATACAAATGCATCAACACGATTTGCTACACTCGCCGTTGTCAGTTTGCCTTTAGTTTCAGTGATTAAGGCGTTAAAATTCAGCTAGGTCTGTATCGTAGCAAACGTGTTATGCAGGCGTTATACGAACTCTGAGAATGCAGTTTTTTGGTTCAGTTTAGCGATTGAACCATTAGTTTTTTAGGCGTGAAAGTAGGGTGGTTTTCCTTTTTCTTTGTTGCCTTTTGGTATTCGTTTCATCAGGTTCGGCATTGAACTATTATTGCCCCAAATTCAGGCGTTTCAGTAACTAATTTACGCTTCAATTGTTCTTTGGTTATGCCTCATTTTAGCCTGCATCAGTATTTTCCTCTCAGCATTTTCAATCCCAATTGTGGCAATGATATTTGGTTTATCAGTTCCAAACGGGATGAAACCAAGTCGTACAAATGGTGTAAGAAAAAGGGATTGTTTCGTTTCACAGTTATTGCCGTTGATTGGATATTTTGCTCGCTTAATTGAGCCAGTCTAATTAAAATCGTTTTACAGCAAATCTTGGTAAATCAGTTCTTTACCAAGTTTATCGGAGCGAAAGCAAGGCTCGTATAACAAAGCAATCAACACGATGCTATTTACATTCGGCATTCGCGGTTTGAAGTGTAATTGGTTTTGTAAGTCGGTCTTTCGCACGTGTTATTGCGGCGTTACACGAACTCTAAGATCGCAGTTTTTTGGCTCAGTTCAACGATTGAACCGTTAGTTTTTTAGGCGTGAAAGTAGGGTGAATTTCCTGTTTCTTTGTTGTCTTTGAGTTTTCATTTCATCAGGTTCGGCAATTGAACATTATTGCCAAAAGTTCATGGATTTCAGCGGCTAATTCACGCTTCAATTGTTCATGGTTTTGCCTCATTTTATCCTGTGTCAGTGTTTTACTCGCCACATTTTCAATCCCAATTGTGGTTAGGATATTTAGTTTATCAGCTCAAAACTTGCTGAAATCAAATCGTACAAATGGTGTAAGAAAAAGGGATTGTTTCGTTTCACAGTTATTGTCGCTGAAATGATATTTTACTCGCTTAATTGAGCCAGTCTAATTAAACTCAATTTACAGTAAATATCGGTAAATCAATTCTTTACCAATTAAAACGAAGCGTTGACAAAGATCGTGTAACAAATGCATCAACACGATTTGCTACACTCGGCGTTGTCAGTTTGCCTTTAGTTTCAGTGATTAAGGCGTTAAAATTCAGCTAGGTCTGTATGGTAGTAAACGTGTTATGCAGGCGTTATATGCTTTAAAAACCAATACGTATGAATTCCTTATTCAAATATTCTAGAGCACTTTTGGTCGCTGATATAGCTAACTCTGCAGTGACTGAATCTACAGAAATATCGTTGCCATGAACAATGTCATTTCGAAGTCTAATTACGTTGTCTTTCATTGCGCTAAATTCAGTAGTCGAACCAAAGTCTATATCTAGCATTTTTTTTAATCCGACTTCGCAAATCTTTTGTATTCCAACATGGCATGAACAGCCGTCGGCCTTCTTGTCTTTTTTCCTGTGTTTGTTTACTTGGGACTTTGTCGTGATACTTTTATCAATAGCAATTTCTAATTGATTATAAATATACATTTCGAACGCTAAAGCACATTGAACTATTGCTAGTTCATTTTCTTCATATAATTTGAAGTTTTCTGCAGACAGTATTAACTGTTTTACTTTATCGTTCTTAGGTTTTTTTAAAGCAACTTTTAGCTCGTTATTTTTATCCTCAGAAATGTAGTGGCTTTCGGGTCTTGTATCTATCATTTCAGCAATAGGTACTTTGAGAACCGATTTCTGCATATTTGTTAAAATGGCTTCAATGTCGTAGCTTAATAATTCAGTTTCAGTAACAGGACGTACCCAAAACTGCTCAGTTACTTGGACATATTGCTTAATAAATAGTCTCAAAAAATTACGTGCCTGCTCAGATAAGTACTTATGCTTCGATTCTTGATTTATAAGACCGTTATAATCAGGGCGAGATCGCGAACGTTTTTTAAGCAATTAATTTTTATTGACGAGTTAACCTGACTATGATCTTATACTCCTTTTAAGGAGTTACTCCCTGTGATATCAGCATTTTCTAAGCGTTTTTCCTCTATCAATGACCCTCGACAACAAGCTAAAGTTACTTATTCCCTTTTTGATGTCATATTTCTTACTCTATGCTCCGTTATCACCGGTGCTGAAGGCTGGGAAGATATTGAAGACTTTGGAAATCTACATTTAAACTGGCTTCAATCAAAAAAATTACTGCCAGATGGTGTACCTGCTCACGATACTATTGCTCGTATAATCGCAAGGCTTGAACCAGAAGAATTTAATCAGTGTTTCATTAATTGGATGCTTGATATATCACATGCCTTTAATTCAGAAATAATAGCTATTGATGGGAAAACATTACGTAGCTCATATAACCGTAATGACAGAAAGTCCTGTGTTCATATGGTTACCGCTTTTGCTACAAAAAACTCATTAGTTTTAGGAAAAATTAAAACTAATGAGAAATCAAATGAGATTACTGCAATCCCGAAGTTACTCCAACAACTTGATATTAAAGGATGTTTAATTACAATCGATGCGATGGGTTGTCAAAAAGAAATTGCAAATAACATTGTTGATAATGGAGGTGATTACCTTCTTGCACTCAAAAGAAACCAACGAAAACTTCATGATGCGGTCAAAGAGCAGCTTAGTGACGTGGTATTAAATACAAGCTCGCCAATGACTATAGAAGAGCAGCATGGCCGCTTAGACGTTAGGGAATATTATGTATTAGACGCTGAAAAGCTATCAAAACAGTTTCCAGAATGGACTGGTTTAAAAACCGTCGGAGTTGCCATTGGATTTCAATCTCGAGGAATAGAGACGACCTCACTCGAGTTTAGATATTATATTAGTTCAGCAAACCTAACGAGTGAAAAATTTGCACAAGCAGTTCGTAATCATTGGATGATAGAAAATCAACTCCATTGGGTTTTAGACGTTACAATGAATGAGGATAAGTATCAGATTTATAAAGATAATAGCGCAGAAAACCTAGGCGTACTGAGGCATGCAGCATTAAATATGTTAAGAAATGAGAAAAGAGAAAATAAGAGCATTAGACGTAAACAACGTAGAGCATATGCTGATACAGCATATCTTGATGAAATTTTAGGCACCCAGACCGGAATGGTTGAAAATTAGACACTCACGCTCTTGCCCTGGGTCTTTACCCCCCTTACCATCTCGAACGTGTACTTGCAGGTGTGGGCGTCAATATCGTGGATAGTTAAGTTAAGCCCTTCGCTCAAGCGAAGTCCCATCGTATATAAGGTCAGAAAGAAGGTTTGATAGCGGCGTTGTCGAGTCCTGCTAATGAGTAGAGCCACTTGTTGTGGCGTCATGATATCGGGCAGTTTTTGGGATTGAGGGGGCTTAACGATATCAAGCCATACCCACTGTTTATTTAAAGTGTAGCGATAGAAAAACTGTAAGCCATTGCGGTCGAGTTTAACGGTGCTCCACGAGTGAGTGCTAATCAAATTGGCGAAGAAGCTTTTTAAATCAGCCGTACTTAATGTATCGGGACAACGGTCAAAGAACTCGGTAATCCGACGTACAGCACGAGAATAGGCATCGATGGTAGCAGGTCGTTTACCTTGAAGAGTTAAGTTGGTAAGGTGTAATTCATAAAAGTGATGATATCGCTCTAGTTCAGTTGGGCTCATGGTGTTCACTCCTGTTATCCGCCATCAAAATGATGGAGGTACAGAAAGTATGGACGATGCAGGCTTCACTCTGCCGCGAAGCGGCTTCGTTCAACAAAGCAATCAACACGATGCTATTACACTCGGCATTCGCGGTTTAGAGTATAATTGGTTTGGTAAGTCGGTCTTTCGCACGTGTTATTGCGGCGTTAAACGCTTCTTTGTAAATTCACAGCTTGTGAACTTGGTTTGTAGGTGCTATATTCACATATAGTGAACTTAGAGGTGTTTATGCACGTAATATCAAGAAAACCATTTAGTGATGCAGCGAAAAAATATCCGAATGATGCTGCGGCAATTGATGCGCTATATAAATCATTAAAAAATAATAACTTTTCAAATCCACTGGATATGAAAAATGTTTACCCAAGCTTAGATAACTTTAAGTATAAAGATAAATGGTATGTTCTTGATATCGGTGGGAATAATTTACGATTAATGACCTTTATCGAATTTCGAGATAATAGAATGTTTGTTAAGCATATTGTTCCTCACGCTGAATATGACAAGTTATGCGCCAAATACGCAAAGGAGTCGAAATGAAAAATTTTAATCAAGTTAAATCAACAGCATTACAATTATTTTCAATGGCTAGTTTTGTTGGTCATATTTCAACAGAGGAAGAATATGCTGAAGCCTTGGAGTTAATGGAAGATCTTATTGAAGAATACGATATTTACAAACCATTAATTGAGGTTTTGGAAGTATCTATTGAGCGCTGGGAAGAGCGTGCAGATGAATTTGCAGAGTTTAATGCTCGTATTGAGAATTTAGATGATGGAGTAGCAACACTGCGTGTATTAATGGATCAATATCAACTTAAAGCTGATGACCTAAAAGATGTAATTGGTGGTAAAAGCTTGGTTTCAATGATCCTTAACGGTTCTCGCAAACTAACAAAAGAGCATATTCAAGCCATTTCATCTAAATATAATATCAGCCCTGCATTGTTTTTTGGCTGCGTTTAACAAAGCAATCAACACGATTTACTACATTCGGCGTTGTGGGTTTGCCTTTAATTTCAGTGATTAAGGCGGTAAAATTCAGTTAAGTCTGTGTCGTAGTAAACGTGTTATTGCGGCGTTATAAGCACCGATTTATTAAGGTTATTTGAGCCAGAGGTAAAGGTTTGAAATTTTCTACGCGTTCAGCGAAAGATAGTGATTTTGAGTTCTTATTTGAACTTAAAAAGGCGGCTGAATTTGAGCCAATTAAGGCTGTGTTTGGTTGGGACGATAAAATCCAACGTGAAATGCATCAAGATGAATGGGATGAGGAAAAACTGTAGTGGTCTAATAGTTCCGGACACCTCTATAAGTTTTAGTTATTATGTCACTAGAGGTGAATATGGATAAGAAAAATACACGTAGAACGTTTACTCTTGAGTATAAACAAGATGCAGTTAAATTAGTTACAGAGCAAGGCTATTCAAGACAGAAGGCAGCTGACAGCTTAGGTATATCATTAAGCGCTATCACTACTTGGGTTAGGCAAGAATCACCAATAGGTGATTCAAAAGAAGCTAAATCAGTTACATTAAACCTTTCAGAACGTAGTGAATTAGAGCGCTTAAGAAAAGAGAATCAACGCTTATTGATGGAGCGCGATATCCTAAAAAAGGCCGCAGTCTTCTTTGCGAAAGAAAACGGATAAGATATCAATTTATTCAACAGCATAAAGAAGACTGGCCAATAACAATACTTTGCGCTGTCATGAATGTCGGTACGAGTTCTTTTTATACATGGCAAAAGAAACCAAAAAACGTCATTGATATCAATAGGTTTCAGTTTGACGTGGCTGTAAAAGAAACCTTTAAAGAGCATAAAATGACATTGGGTAGTCGTCGAATGGTTTCTGAATTAGCTAAAAAAGGGATCATTATTGGACGTTACAAAGCAAGAATGACGATGCGCAGATTAGGGCTTGTGCCGAGGTATCCTAAGAAATTTAAAGTAACTACTGATAGCACTCATAATAATAGGATTGAACCAAACAGGTTAGATCGTAAGTTCTTAGTTAATAAGGTAAATACTTGTTGGACAACAGATATTACCTATATCCATACACATCAGGGCTTTATTTATCTTGCTGTTGTTATGGACTTATATTCACGACGAATTGTTGGTTGGTCGATTGCAGACCACATGAAAACATCTCTTTGTAACTCAGCCCTTCAAATGGCTTTTTGGCAAAGAAAGCCACCCGCTGGTTTATTGCATCATTCAGATAGAGGAAGTCAATATACAAGCTATGAGTATCGTTCTTTAATGAACGATATGAAAATGAATATCAGCATGAGTGGAAAAGGTGAATGTTGGGATAACGCTCCTACAGAGCGTTTCTTTCGCAGTCTCAAGCACGAACAATTGAATTATGAAACATTTAAAACTAAAAAAGAAGCTAAGCTAAGTATTTTAGATTACTTGGCCTATTACAATGGATTGCGTCCACATACAGCTAATGGGTATCTGTCACAGCTCCAATATGAGAAAGAAACACGAGATCTAGTGTCCGGTTTTTGTTGACCATTACAGTTTAGGAGGTTCGGTGATATCAGAAAAGTTGCGTTTTTGGGCACTAGCGTATTTTGCGAAAAATGCTTGCCCCGATCGTTTTTCGCTTAGCTCTGAAAAGGCAAAGAGCAATAATTTTTATGAAGTTAGAGTTATTTTCCCAACAGAGAAGGATAGAGTTTTATATCTATCTACGCGTTTAATGGCATGTTTAACGGTGGTATTGGTGTCGAGCTGTCGCCCCAGCTTGGTTAGAGTTAAATCGGGGTCCTAAGCACACTTTTTGTGGCAAGTATTAGAGAATTAAGGCGTTTTTTGTGAATTGTAGGGCATTGGTTCTGAATAGTTTGGTGTAGAATCTGAATATCGCGCATCGTACCGTCCAATTGATTAAAATGTGTGTTTGGCGATATTCATTAGATCAAAGGTATCGATGCGTGTCTACTTCGTATCATTGAGTTGAGTAAGCCAGGAACGCTCTGAAGGATTTCATTTTTATGCTTACATTACAAACAATTTAGAAATCGGAAAAGGTAACCTCATAAGAAGTTACCTTAGTTTTATACTTATATTCTGTTTTATTAGAAAATAAGGTGAGCGACACCTGCAATCACTGGTAAAGTAATAATGGTACGTAAGATAAAGATAACGAATAATTCAAAGATGTTTACAGGGATCTTACTGCCAAGTAATAATGCCCCAACTTCCGACATATAGATAAGTTGGGTTACTGACATTGCCGCGATAACAAAACGAGTCATTTCACTATTAATAGAAGATGCAAGGATTGCAGGAATAAACATATCAGCAAAACCTACAACGATAGTTTTAGATGCAGCAGCAGCTTCAGGAACACCAAGTAACTCTAAGAATGGAATAAATGGTTGGCCTAACACAGAAAAAACAGATGTGTATTCAGCAATAACTAAAGCAATAGTACCTAAAGCCATAACAACAGGTAGTACACCAAACACCATATCGATAGCATTTTTAACACCTTCACCAAAAACACTCTTTATAGAGGTTACTTTAGATGCTTTTTCCATTGCTTGAGCAATACCCCATGAGAAGGTTGAATGACCTTCTGGGATAGCTTCTGCATCAGCTGCACGTTCAGAACCATCAATAAATAAGTCCTTCTTATAACTAAGAGGTGGAAGGCGAGGGATGATAACCGCAGCAACAAAGCCAGCTAAACATACTGTTAGGTAGAATGGAAGAAAGTAACTTTCAAGCTCTACTTGAGCAATGACAACTAAGCTAAATGTAATAGATACAGCCGAGAATGTCGTACCAACAACAGCGGCTTCACGTTGAGTATAGAATTTATTCTCGTATTGTTTACTTGTTAGAAGAATACCAACAGAGCCATCACCTAACCAAGAAGCCATACAGTCAATAGCGGAACGACCAGGAAGGTTGAATACAGGGCGCATTACTTTACTTAGTAGCGTACCAAAGAGCTCAAGTAAACCAAAGTTTAAAAGTAGAGGTAATAGTAAACCTGCAAAAATAAAGACAGAAAAAAGTACAGGTAATAAATCATTAAGAACAAGGCCGCCAGTGTTAGGTTCCCATACTGCTTCAGGACCAACCTGAAAAAATACAGAAGCAGCAGCAAGTCCACCAATTAAACGAACCACAAACCAAAGTGGAGTAGGGCTTAGTAAGCCATATAAAAAGTTGTTATTTGTGATAAATGTTGGTTTTACTACTTTCGCAATAATCGTTGCAACAGACATAAACATAATGATACCGGTCACAATTGCGACTAGGTGTTCACCAAATAAAGCCTGGATAGATTTTGCTAACACAGCAACAGGGATGGTGATATCACCATTATAAGTTACTGGAGCCATAAAAAGGAACAAGCCAATTAATGACGGGATAAGGAACATAAGAAGGTTTTTCTTCTTACTCATTGGGGTATTTTCAATTGAACTTTGCATAAATCTCTCAATTACTACTAGTTAATAAAAGCTAATCCTTAGCATTATTATTCACTAAACTTCCGTATTCATTCAGTTATCAGGAGAGTACACTGTTTTTTTTAAAAGTGGAATACTATTCATTAAAAAAAAGTAATTATTCATTTTTATTTGGAGTATATGAATGGGTTTTATAGAGTGATGCCCTCATATTGACTGTTTTTTATCTATAAAACAGAATTTGTCATAAAAAAACCTCCGTTATGGAGGCTTCGATAATCAGTGATTTATTTAAAATCAGCGATACGCATTCTATTAAGTGTAGCCATAACTTCAATAACACGAGGTTTCGCAAGATCGCCGTGTTTAGGCATTAAATCATACCAATTATCATGGAGCTGTTGGGCTATAAACTCAACAGGGTTTAATTCCCAGCCTGGAGTTTGGGATAGCTGAAACCACATCCAACCAATGGCATGGACTTGTGCAGAAGATTGAAGCTGAGATACAGCCGTAATATCAACTAATTCACGACCAAATCGTAAGGTATTCTTATTTCTTGCTTGGATACGGAACTTCCCTTCTTGTAAAATCCCTTGAAGAGACAGAGCGATTTAATTGACGTGTTTGAGTTGGTAATAAGTGTTCAGATCCTTCTTTTACACGAGTTGTTGGATGGCTTACTACAACTTCTTTTGCTTTTTCTGTGACATTAACCGCTTGATAGTCGTGCATTTGAATAACAGTATCAGCAACGTCAAGGTAATCACCAGAACCACCCATAACAAGAATTGTTGATACATCTAATTCATCACGTAATTGACCAATACGATCAACTAATGGAGTAATAGGCTCTGCACCATTATTCACTAATGCTTGCATACGCTCATCACGGATCATGAAATTAGTTGCAGAAGTATCTTCGTCAATTAATAGCGTTTTAGCTTGAGCTTCTAATGATTCTTGAAGCCATGCAGCTTGTGATGTTGAGCCTGATGCATCTTGAGTAGAGAAACAGGTAGTATCTTTACCCATAGGTAAATGGTTGATGTAATTTGAAAGGTTTAGATTATGAACACAACGACCATCTTCAGCTTGAATTTTTGTTGTAGAAGCTTCTGAAACAATATATTCGCGGCCATCGCCAGGGACATGGTCGTAAATAGAGCGTTCTAATGCATTCAGTAGGGTTGATTTACCATGAAAACCACCACCTACAATAAGCGTGATCCCTTTAGGTATACCCATACCTTTAATTAAACCACGGTTAGGGGCTGATAACTCAACCTCTAAAGAAGCAGGGCTTTGAAAAGCAATCGCGTCTTTCATCGGACGATCATTATTACCTGCAATTCTAGGTAAAATACTACCATTTGCCACAAACGCGACAAGGTTATGCTCAGCAAGTTGACCTCGAAGTGCAACTTGGTCGACAATCACTTTACAATGTTCTTTCAGCTCTTCAATCGGAAGTTCACGAGCTAATAAAGTACGACGGATGTATTTTGGCATATGGAATGTCAAAATATTAATGGCTCTTTTTGCTAAGATCTCGCGACCGTCCGCAGGCAGATTCATATTGTAACGAAGCTCAATGCCTTCATCATCAAACACAACTGAGGTATGGTCTAAGACTGTTTGCCCAGATAAAGCAATAGATAACGTCGCATCTTTTTCAAGTAATTCGCTGAAATGACGAGCAAGAAAATCTCTTGCAGCACGTTGATAATCTAATGAGGTTTCTTGTAGCCATTGAAGATGAGTTAATGACCATGCTCGCTTTGCTCGTAGGCGAGAAGGCGGAGCGTATGGATCTGATTGGACATTATCAATATACAAAGTGAAGTCGGTAAAATCGTACTCACCTTTAATAGAGGTGTAGCTACGGTAATTTCTTTTTTCTAATTTTTTTAGTTTGGCTTCAAGCTGTTCCATTACATTCACATTATCAAATAAAGTTGTGAGCAGTATAACAAAAACCAAGTCAGAATAAGAACTTCTTTCCTATGTATATTGAAAATAACTCTAAGACTATTGGCTAATTTACTTATTTATCTCTTTTAAGTCATAGTAGAGTGATTAAGACGTAAAGGAGTACATTCATGAATGTAATGGTATCTATTATAGAACATCTATTTATTGGCGTTGGGATTTTATGTTTATTACTTACAATTACTCAATATGGACGAAGAACCTCTGATTGGGGAGGTGCCTGCATCTTATTTGTTAAACGGATCGATTTATCGCTTCAAGAACATAAATGGTACCGCATAGGCGTAAGTGCTTTGGTTCTTGGCGTAATAGTAAGAATTTTTAATTTAACCTTCTGGGGATAGATTTACTCACAGTTATCCACAATTTCTGTGGGTAACTAATTGAATAAATACTTATCTACTTGATTATTAAAAGAGATATAAACTAATCAAGCTTTTTTTTATGATATCCTATTATTTTTTTGTGACGCGAAGTAAAATACCTAAGTCAATAAAAAATCGCTTTGGATAGATAAACATAATATGGATAAAAAGCAGTTACGCAAAAAAGTGGCCATTATCGGTGGTGGTATTGCAGGGTCAAGTATTGCGATGTATTTATCGCAGTTTGATATTGATATCCAGCTATTTGAACAAGGAAACAGTTTAGTTAATGGCCCTCCAATTTGTCATTTGCATGCAGGAGGCAACCTTTATCGAGAAATCTCAGATGAACAATGCTTAACACTACTAAGAGAATCAGTAGAGACGGTTCGATTTTTCCCTCATACCATGAATATGCGCCCGACCATTATTGCTGTACCTAAGAGTGATGACGGCGATCCAACGGATTTGCTTCCTCGTTTGCATCTATTACAAAAAGCCTATGCCCAGCTGATTAAAAACGAGCCAAAGAATGAAGTTTTTGGACCAGCAAGCGACTATTTTCATCATTATACAAAAGCTGATCTTAAACGTATTGCTCAATATCAACCAACAAGTACCCCACAAACAGCAGAGGAATGGATGATCCCATTTGTTCATCATGTTAATTTAGATGAATTGAAGTATCCTGTTGTGTTGGTTCAAGAATACGGGTTGAGTGTATTTAGAATGGCAGCAACAGCTCAATTAACACTTGAACAACAAGAGAATGTTTCAGTTAAACTGCTTGCTCATGTGAACAGCATTAAGAAAGCTAATCAACCTCACATTGAACCGTCTTGGGATCTATCTTATATACAATCAGAACAGCAATATACTAGTCACTTTGATTATATTGTTAACAGTGCTGGCTTTAAAACTGGAATTATTGATGATCTAGTACAGAAAAAAGTGAAACGTTTAATTGAATTTAAAGCTGCTTATGTCGCCCATTGGAAAGAAGATAGTTATGGAAAGTGGCCTGAAATTATTTTTCATGGAAAACGGGGAACACCTCAAGGAATGGCTCAATTTACACCGTATCCAAATGGTTATTTTCAATTACATGGAATGACAGAAGAGATCACTTTGTTTCGAAATGGATTGTCTCAATCTTGTGAAGTGTCATCTCAACCTAAAATAGCTGATAATTTAAAGCGAAAATTAACTCTAGGGTGGGATACATCAATTCAAACAGAACGAACAGAGCGAGCGATTAAACACCTTAGCCAATTTATGCCCCAATTTAATAAAGCCATCCCTTTTGGTAAGCCTCTTTATGGTGCCCAACAGATACCAGGGAATGATGCAACATTAAGGGCTGCAAATATAGTCTATACTGGTGATGGGTATTTTAGGGCTGAAATAGTAAAGGCTTCTTCAGGAATAGAATGTGCAAAAGCAATTAGAAAAGTACTTAAATTGGATCGAGAAATAACTTTTTTACCTTTAATAGAAAAAGAAGATATTGAGAGTCTCGCTCAGGTGCTAGCAGAACAAAGGGGTTATCCTATGGAGCTTGCACAAACCTATTAATACTCTGCCATAATTTCAAGTTATTCAGAATAACTTGAAATTAATAATATGAAGTGCGGTTAGACTTAAAGTGTGATTTATGTCGCAAAAACCCCACAATTAACGCTGTATTAACAAGTTGATTTCAAGTAACTTACTATGTATCAAATTAAGAGAGGTAAATTACATGACATTATCAATTGTACAAAGGACTATTTTAGGCTTTTGTGTCATGTTTGCGATGCTATTAGGTATCGCTAGTATAGGTTATTTTAATAATCAAAATATGAAACACAGTATAGATGAAATTACGAATGTTTCATCGAAAATGGTAAATGCCGCGTCACAATTACAGTCTGGTATTTTAGAAAGCAGATTAAGATTGTTAGAGTACAGAACAACATTGTCATCAAGCCAATTAGCACAAGTAAAAGCAGCTTTTGATGAAAAGAAAGTAAGTTTAGAGAAAGCAAAACAAGATAAGCATGCATATACACCAACCGCTGATTCTTCAAGGTTAATTGATGATGTCCTTAAAACTACTGAAGAGTTTTTTGGTATCGCAGATCAAGTAATTTCAGATCATAAACGACTTGTTATTTTAAATGAAAAAATAACACAATTGAATTATGAGTTTGTCCGTTTAGAAGATACCTACCAGTGGGCCGCAAATTTATTATTGCAAAAAGCGAGTGTTAAGCGCTCTTTATATAATCGAGCAGAGCTGATTACGAGTGGGATCACGCGTGATCTAAAAAATATTAGGCGTGTAACTCCAGAAACCGACTTGGTTGAAATTCGAAAAGTATTAACGAAAGATATTGAAATTGCAAATCAACGTTTAGCTATCATCAATATTGACGATGAAGTAAAGTCACGCTTTATAAAAAACCTAAATCGTATTTCGGAATTGGTTCTTCATGAAGAAGGGTTACTGAGTGCGTTAGAGCGCCAACAACATCTTCAACAAGAGACCGCTCGTCTTGATAAGCTTTCCTATGAAAAGGTAGTAAAGAGTCAAAATAAAATTCAAGAATATAAGCGTTATGCTCAAAATATCTCACAATTAAATGTAGAAGAAGCAGAAGAAGCATCAGGGAAGGCGACATTAGTTAGTGTTGTTGTCACTCTATTATCTTTAGTGCTTGCGATAGTGATTGCGGCAAGGATCTCTCTTCAGATACATTCACCTCTGAAAAAGATTAATAATGTATTAAATCAAATGACAAATGGAGATATGACGTTACGTACAAATCATAATACAGGTTGTGAATTTGGTGAAGTATCCCGTTATGTAGATCATTTAGCAGATGTAATGACCAGTTTATTAAAACAGATTAATGAAGGCTCACACAAACTGGTAAGTGAAGCAAATAAAGCATCTGAGATCAGTTCTCGCGCAATGAATCGTGTTGAAGACCAGAAAATGCGTACTGATAATGTGGCGGCGTCAATTGCAGAAATGGAATTAAGTGCTCAAGAAATAGCTCGTAATGGCGATAGTGCATTAAATATCTCGACTAAAGCAGAGGATGCCGCTGCTGAAGGGCGATCTCAAGTTAATACTACTATTGATTTGACTCAATCTCTGGCTGAAAATATTGAAGGTGCGGTAGAAATTACTGAGAACCTTGCTAAATACAGTAATGAAATTGGTGATATTTTAGATGTTATTCGTGATATATCAGAACAAACTAACTTATTGGCCTTAAATGCCGCAATTGAAGCCGCACGAGCAGGAGAGCATGGCCGAGGATTTGCTGTGGTGGCTGATGAAGTTCGCGGGCTAGCTGACCGTTCTGGTAAATCAGTAGAAGAGATCCGAAAAATGATTGAAAATGTTCAAGCATCAGTGAGCGCTTCTGTGTCGGTAATGAATAGTAGTCATGCACAAACTCAAGATTGTGTTATTCAGACTAAGAAAACAGAACAAGCCTTTGATATTATTCATGAACAATTGCAGCAAGTACAAGGAATGTCACAGCAAATTGCTACAGCAACAGAAGAGCAAATAGCGGTATGTAAAGACGTAGCTGAAAATATAAGTAATATATCAGAAGTTGCTTTTGATGCAGAGAAAGAAGCTAGACAGTCTTCAGAGAGTAGTGAAATACTTACCTTGATGGCAAGCGATCAAGAAGCATTAATATCCAAGTTTAAAGTGTAGGAATAAGCATGAATAAAAAAATACTACTTGCCCTAGGCTTATCGGCTTTGGCGATGAATGCACAAGCAACAACTGTTATCACTATTGATACTTGGAGTAATGAAGGTGACATTTGGCAAGAAAAGATCTTACCTGCATTTTATAAGAAAAACCCTGGTATTAAAGTAGAATTTCGCCAACTAGATTTCTCTAAATATGATTTATTGTTGCAAGATAAAGAACGTGCGGGTGATTTGGCAATGTGTCGCCCATTCGACTCTTCATTAAAAATTTTCCAAGCTGGTGTTTTTGATGAAATTACAGAAATGGATGGCATTGAAAACTTTCCAAGTTTTGCACAATCACCATGGCAAACACGATCAGGAGCTCAAACTTATTGTTTACCAATGGCTTCAGTTATCCATGGTTTTTTTTATAATAAAAGCGTATTTAAAGAGCTAGGCTTAAAAGAACCAGAAACCCGCCGTGAGTTTTACCAATTACTTGATAAAGTTAAATCTGATGGCCGCTATCAAGCGATGAGTATGTCTGTCAAAGATAAGTGGGTGCCAGCAACACTAGGCTTTCAAAATATCGGACCAAATTATTGGAAAGGAGAAGATGGTCGAATTGGTATTGTTGAAGGAACAGAACAGTTAAATGATAAACCTTATCAATCAGTTTTTGCAGAACTAAGCCGATGGGTTAATTATTTGGGGCCAGATTACCAAAGTGTGAGCTATGGTGACAGTATTGATGCCTTTAAATCAGGTAAAGTAGCAGTTTATCCTGCAGGTTCTTGGGGGATCCCGACCTTTAGAAATGAAATCGAACTAGGGGCATTTAAGCCACCAGTAGCGCGTAAAGGGGATGAGTGTTATATCGGTGATCATACTGATATAGGTATAGGTGTTAATACTCACTCGAAAAATAAAGAAGCGGCTATGACATTGCTTAATTGGATGACGACTGCTGAGTTTGCAGAGCGACTAACTAACTCACTACCAGGTTTCTTTTCACTTTCGAATCATTTTATTGAAGTGAGCGATCCAACTGCAGCGACTATGATGTCATGGCGAACTGAGTGTGACTCTACAATACGAAGTACGGCACAGAATTTATCTTCGCCAAAACATAATTTAGAAGATGAAGTTTGGAATCAAACATACAGTGTAATGATGAAGCAAAAAACATCAATCGAAGCTGCAAATGATCTGCAATTTAAGTTAGCTGAATGGTATTTACCACAAACTAATGCAAAAAAAGAACAATGTGAATAATTTGTATAAATGTTTTATTTTAATTACATATGAGTTGTATATTGATTTAGTAAACTTTAGGTAACCCATATTACCGTTTGTCATTCCATTATAAAAAAGCAGATAATTTTATTGAATTATCTGCTTTTTTTGTTGAGAATAGAACTATAAAGACTTCGTTAAGGTGATATGTGGATTTTTTAATGAAACGTCGTTGGCCTAGATTTGAATGTAAAAAATCGGTTAACGCAAAAGTTTTCTGGGCTCATCGACTCATGCCTTTTGTGAGTGTGAAACTTGTTGATGTCTCTAAAAAGGGATTTGGTTTTACTAGCGAAAGAAAACTACTAGAAGGTAGCTGTGAGTTAAGAATTCGCTCTTTTCCTGCAATGTTAGGTGATATTGTTTATCGTAAAGAAGTGGCATCAGAAAATGGAGAAGTACATTATCAATATGGATTTTATTTAAATACGCAATTACATAAAACTCAAATTGAAAATCTAGGGTGTAAAGGAGTCATTAAATTAGAGCATATTGCTAAAGATGGAAATGACTCATTAGGCTAGCTTGGAAAAGAGGGCTGTGCTTTGTATTGAAGTAATGCAAAGCATAAAAAATATTTAAGTAAAGATTGATGTTGTTTTGATTCAATTGGATGGGTGATTGATAACGTAATAGGTTCCATCTCATACTGTACTTTTAATACATCAGATAACAGTTCTGGTGTTTTTAAAGGGTGTATTCCTTGAATTAAATAATCATTTATTAGAAGAGGTTGGTGACCTGTCCACCAATAATAAAGAGCTTTACTGCTTTTTGTTCTATCAAACCAATGATCACATAAAATTATAAAGTGATCATTAGGTTTAGCCTGATTAGTGGCTATTAGTGCTTCAATACCAAAATATATCTGAGATTTTGCTTCTGTTTTTGCATTCAAAAAAGGTGGGAAGATACACCATACTTTTTCATTATTAAACGTGAATAAATAGACACTTGGTTGATGTGCAACATCATTAGAGAACAGTATAGCGGTGGTATCTTGTGTAAACTCTTTACTTATCGATAAAAGGCGTCGAAGAAATGCAGAACTAAGATGTTCAAGAGATAGCCCACGGTTATGAATCGTAGGATAATGATGTTTAGAAAAGGCCTTATAATCTTCACCAAAGGCATTCAATGTTTGCTCTAATAATTGTTTTAACAAATAAAATATCCTTTTTAAAAGCCAGTCATAAGCGAATAATACTGCCTTTAATCAATAATGGCGATTAACGATTTTCAAATCGGGTTGTAATCTAAAAGACCAGCTTCAATAGGGTTATGACTCTTATACCACTGAGATAACTCATCACTATAAGCCCAAAATCGATCAGAGCTACGTCTTACTGCAAATTTATCTAGTAACTGTATATATTCATCTTCAGAGTTAATTTTACTTAGTTGGTTAACAAAAATGTGGAGTTCAGATTCCTTAACCTCCAAAAAAGCAGCAGGGTAGCTGCCGACAACGCCATAGAGAATAGACAAACGGTCTGATTTTGGGATCCGATTGCTTTCTTCATTAAATAACGATGAAATATTCTTATGTGCACTGGTATTAAGGATAGTGAAAAATTCACTGCGTTTATCAGAGTCAGCAACTACTTTCAGTGTCATGATCTGAGGCTGGTGCTGTAATCCTGAGCCTTGAATACGGTCAATCTCCGCTAATATATTATGTGATAGTGAACTTAATTTCGAATTGGTTACATTGTAACTTATTGCTAAATTAGAGCCAATGTGTTGCTTCAAAAAAGTAAAAAGCTCATTTTTTGGATTATTTGAATGATAATTTATTTTGGTTGGTTGCTCAAAAGGTTGTATATCTCTTTGTAAAAATTCACTTAATTGTGGCGATGGATCTTGGTACCAACTTTGAAACTCAGTTTGACGAACTTGTTTTGGTAATAAAGTTAGAAAATTGCTTTCACCTTCAAGTCGCAGAAAGTCCATATACATACGCGTCATTAGTTGATGACCAAAATTCCCATAAACATCAAATCCTGCAACAAGAAGATAATGAATACGTTCAAGTAATGCATAATCAATAACCCAAGCGGTTTTTGGTATTGGACCATTAAGTCCCTTAATAACAGAAGCACTATCAAAATGACGATAAATAGTTAATGCAGCATTATTATTATTGTTATTACCATTCCAAATCAAATCTAAAGTTAAGTGTTGTCCATTATTAAATGTTTGATTTAAATATATATTTTTTGCTTCTAAGTATCTAGCTTGATTTCGAGAGTATTGTAACCAACTAGTAATAGGTACCGTTGTACTGTCTAACTCAGCAGGAAGTGCAAGGTTATTTTTTTGTTCTCTATAAAACTTAACAACATCAGGATTATCAATTTTATCTGGATCAACAAAGAATATCCAAAAATGGTCATTTATTACATTTAAGGCTAACTGACCACGGCAAACGGGGCCTTTAATAAACCCTTGAATCGTATCTTGAGCTTCATCCAACAAATAGTTGTAGCGTGAATTAACAGGTAAATCCACAAAAGTAGTTAAAGGATTAGCTGCAACATCGGTAGAGTAGCTAGGTAAATTAGTGACGTTGTAACCAGCCTTAACAAACCACTTATCCCATTTTTCAAAACGAGATTGATCAAGTAGATAAGGCATATGAGTCTTATCTACAATTGTACTGCGAACAGGGGTTAGGCGATAATATACGCGTTTAACTTTTGGGTCATCATAAGGCCGGCGTGTTGCGATCAGCTCGATATCATCACCAGGAGGTGTCGCAGAACGAACGAGTTTAAAGAATCGTAATGTATTTGGGTCAGTTGAGAAATATATATTATTTAAGAACAAATGCTCAAAAAGATACCGACTAGTTAATTGTTGTTTTAATGAATTCCCATTAAAGAAATCTTCCCATAAAGTTATCTGATCTATCTCATACTGAGACAGTGGGGAGATATCACTCATTTTACCACCTTGCTCAAGCCAAGAAATAAGTAAATCATGCTCTGATTGATTTAGCTGAGGCATTCCATAAGGCATCCCCCAGCTTGGGTACTGTGATTCATAGTCAGACATCTCTTCAATTGTAGGGCATTGTTGTTCTCGATCTATCGAGAAATCAAAGCCACTTAGCTGTTGTTCATTTGCTAGTGGATTATCTTGTTTTAAGTTAAGCATACGAGCCATTACACTCGCTTCAGTATTGGCAATCTTTGTTTGTTCTCTTTCATTTAAAATAGGGGAGAAATTAACATCACGCCACTCTTGAGTTGTTTGAGCATCTTCAAATAGGCGGGTAGGATTAGCTGCAATTAGTCTAGTCCCTTGATATATAGGAGATTTGTGAGCACCACGATCTATTCCTTCAGCCGACGACATTTTTAATTGGCAAGGCGCATCATAACATGCATGACAAACAACGCAGCGTTGATCAATGAGAGGTTTTATATCTGTTAAATAATTTAAGCTTTCAGGAGAGCGATACTCATAAATTCTTTGCTGGACATTTTGCTTTCCGAATAATTGATCATAGTTATAAGTAGCATAAGTTGCACAGCCAGAAAACATAACGGAAATAAAGATAAGTAATGAGCGTTTAGAAAGCATAAACATATCCATAACATTAAATAATAGCTTTATTGTAATAATAAATAGTATAAAACACAAAAAAGCCCGCTCACCATATGGCAAGCGGGCTTGATTTCATTAAGAAAAGTTAAGCACTAGCAGGGGCCAGTTGTTGTGCTTTTTCTTCAGAAATAGGCTTAGTAATCAGAGCAAGTACAATTGCAACACCAACCATAACTGCTGAAATAGTGTATGCAAGAGCATAGTCGCCACCTTGTGTCATTGAGTAACCAACAACAGCTGCACCGATAGCACCACCAATACCCCATGATGTATAAAGAACACCATAGTTAGTACCGTAGTTTTTCAGACCGTAAAATTCAGCAGTTAATGATGGGAATACGGCAAGTAACGTGCCGTAGCCTACAGCCGCAATAGCTGTACCAACGATAAGCATAACTTCGTTATCAAATGTACCGAACAATGCCATGTTTGCAGCTTGTAAAACAAAAGCAATCAGTAGAGTCTTAACGCCACCAATTTTGTCTGAAAGCATACCAGCAGCTACACGGCCGCCTGAATTGAATACAGCAAGGATAGACGCTAGGTAAACTGCATTTGGTAAGTTAGCCTGCATGCTTGCGATTGTTGTAATGTTACCAATGATCATAAGACCTGCAGAAGCAGCAAATGCGTACATAATCCATAACGAATAGAATTGTGGCGTTTTAAGCATTGCCTTCCAATTAAGATCAAGTGGCTGGCGAGTAGAAATAGGCGCTTTACCTGCTTTTACTTTTGGTAATTCTGGAGTGTAGCCTTCTGGTGGGTTAGTAATTGTAGTCGCTAGTGGAACCGCTATGATAAGAATAGCGACACCAAGTACTAAAAAGCTTGTTTGGATACCATACATAGAGATTAGCGCTGAAGTAACAGGCGCTAGGTAAATAGCAGCAAGACCAAAGCCTGCAGCAATTAAGCCGTTAACCATACCTTTCTTAGAAGGGTGGAACCACTTCATCGCTGAAGGAGCAAGACACGCATAACCAAAGCCAATACCAGCACCTGTCATAACACCAAAGGTTAGGTTTAGCATTAATACAGTATCAGCAAAGCTTGATGCGATCATGCCAAGACCAACTAAAATCGTGCCAAAAATAAGAATTAGACGTGGCCCCATGCGATCTTGAAGGATACCTGCAACTAAAAGACAGATAGAAAAAGTGATTGTTGCAGTTGCATAAGGTTGAGAGGCTTGTGACGCCGTCCAGCCCATATCAGTAACAAGAGCTTTGTTGAATACGCTCCATGCGTAAAGAATTCCTAGACATAGGTTAATACAAAAGCCTGCAAGCAGGATACGCATTGCTTTATCGATATTTTTCATCGCAATCTCAGTGAGTTGAAAGTTTATTACAATTTAATGTATGTATTTTTTGATTGTTTTAAAGAAACATGACAGAGGTCACGTTAATCTGCGCGGAGTTTATCAGCACTTTATATGTTTTGGAATAGCTTGTATGAAAATTACACCACATTTTTTCAATCTAACATTACATATTTGTCATGGTCATAAAAATGACTAATTATGACGTTTTTCTGTCAGGTTTCTGTAAAATCATGATCTACAGTCTATTTTTAAAAAAAATTGGTTGATATTATTCGCGGCGTTAAAATATAAACAAAACAATGAGAACATTATGAACGTTAAAAAAATCAAAATTGCAGTGGCAGTTGCGTTAGGTATCACTACATTGACTGGCTGCATGGGTCAGATGGGAGTTACTCAACTGGTTACTTTTGGTAATTTAAAAGCAGTAGATAATCGCTATGGCCGTGCCGGATTATATATTTTACTTGCTCCTGTTTATGGTATTACCGCAGCAGCTGACTTATTTATCTTTAATTCCATTGAATTTTGGACTGGTAAAAATATCATTACAGGTAAGAGCCCAGCATTAGTAGATAAAGATGTTGGTAGTGCTGTATTTAAGGTTAATGATAAAATTGATTCATCAATGACAAAAGCACCAATCGCCCCTCTTCAAGTGAAGAATAATATTAAAAGCACTTCAGTTAAGCAACTTGATGAAAATACCTTAGAAATGCATATCTCTTTATTGGACGGAACTCAACAAGTTTTACGTGGCGAGAAAATAGAAGACAGTGTAGCTTTTTATCTTGATGGACAATATATCACGATAGTAAAGGTTACAGAATTGGATAATTACGTATCTAGTACACAGGCTTAATAGATATAAATAACAAGCCATATTCACTTTAAGCATTCAATACTGAGTGCTTTTTTTATACCTATATCAAAGAAATGATCTTTTACAAAATTTTTTACATTGAAAACAAAACACCAATTTTAACTGTCTTGTTACATTTTGTGTTTTAAATATAAGACCATTTGCCTTTGTATAAGCTTTGCTCCCTAAAATTATAAATAGCCCTTTTAGTTTGTAACATTATAGTTACAAGTTGGTTTTTTTACATAGTTGAATTCAAAATAAAAAGCGATAGAATATAACGAAAACAAAGATTCCAAAAATGAACGGATGCTCTCAATTTTTCTTCGAGGTATGTTATGAAATTACTATTTATTTTTTTAGTCTCTACATTAGGTGGCGTTGCGTCTGCTGAGCATTTACATTCTTTTATTTTAGGACTAAGTATTGCTACGTTAGCAGTCGGGTGCTGCCATTGGTTTGCTTTTAGAACAACTCGATACCCACAATTAGCATTGTTACTTCTTCTATTAGGTTTATTTGCTAAAATGGCTGTGACGATTGTCGGTGTTGTTTTAGGTATGCAGTCTGAGCTAATCACCTCTCCATTTATCTTCTCGGTTTCATATTTATTTTTCTCTATTGTTGCTACTTATCTTTGGTTCAAATTAAAAGATGCAAAAATATCAGCGCCATTACTTAAGAAGACATAATACAATAAAATCAATTAGATAGATAAGTAGGGACCTTCGGGTTCCTTTTTTGTATATGCCATACTGTATTCATAGAGCTAATTCCTTGTTATACTAAAGTTAGTTTTATTTAAAAAGGTACTCCAGATGGCAATATCCATCTTAATTTGCGATGACTCTGCATTAGCTCGAAAACAATTAGCTCGTGTGATACCTTCTTCATGGGGTGCAACTATTGAGTTTGCTCAACATGGTTGGGATGCAATTGAGAAACTAGAAGCTAACACATATGATTTATTGTTCCTTGATCTGACAATGCCTGAGCTGGATGGTTACGGCACGTTGGAGGAAATGAAACGTCGTGGTATTCCAACACAAGTGGTGGTAGTTTCTGGTGATATTCAACCAAAAGCACAACAACGAGTGGCGGATCTGGGTGCAAAATCCTTTATAAAAAAACCAGTAGATAAACCGACATTAGTATCTACACTTGATTCTATTGGTATACAACCAGAGCGACAGGCTGTTTACTCCCCACAACCAATAACACCAATCCAACTTAGACGTCGTGATATTTATCTAGAAGTTGCCAATGTTGCAATTGGTCGTGCTGCTGACTCATTAGCTCGACATTTTGATGTTTTTGTTCATATGCCCTTACCAAATGTGAATTTATTTGAAATGAGTGAATTACAAATGACACTGCGTCATTTAGCAAGTAATCAGGACATGTCAGGAGTTTGCCAAGGCTTTAGTGGTGAGGGTATTGCAGGTGAAGCATTAGTATTATTAAGTGATTCTAGTGTTACTGATCTCATTAAGTTAATGGATTATCCAGAATCAGATAACAGCAGCTTAGAATTAGAATTGCTTATGGATGTTTCCAATATTTTGGTTGGTGCATTTTTAAAAGGTATTGGAGAGCAAGCTGAAGTGCGTTTCTTCCAAAGTGCACCAGTTTTACTTGGTCAGCATATTTCTGTTGATAGTGTGGTTGAATCAACAAAAGGTTCGTTTAATCGATTAATGGCGTTTGAAGTTAGCTACAACATCGATGGCACTGAGATAAAGTGCGACATGCTCCTAATGATTGTTGATGAATCACTGCCAATTTTAGATAATAAACTTGCTTATTTACTGGATGATGAATGATGAATGGGATCCCTGCGGAGTTTGAACAGTTTCATTGGATGGTCGACATGGTGCAAAATGTTGATGTTGGCCTGATTGTTCTCGATAAAGATTTTAATATTCATCTTTGGAATGGGTTCATGACTCACCATAGTGGAAAGCAATCGCATGATGTGATGGGGAAATCATTATTTGATGTTTTTCCTGAGATCGATGGGGCATGGTTTAAAGCAAAATCTAAACCAGTGTTTGATTTAGGAACACGCAGTTTTGTTATCTGGCGACAAAGGCCTTATCTATTTCGTTGTCGTAATGTTCGACCAATAACTCAACAAAGTGAATTTATGTACCAAAATGTCACGTTAAACCCCATGAGAAGTACAACAGGGGAAATTAAGTCTATGTTTTTAGCTGTTGAGGATGTAACTTCTGAGGCATTAGCTGAGCTAGCAAATATATAAAATTGAAAAGTAGGATAAAAAAATGGAGGCGAATAGGCCTCCATTTTTCATTATATTTAATATTATTTATTCGCTTTTTTGTCAGCTTCAGTTAACTCACGGATCTTACGGCTGATATCACGACGTGATTTTGAAATTTCAGCACTGGTAATGATGTGGTCATCAACACGGTCTTCATAATCGGCTTTCATATTCTCTACGATAGCAATGATTTCGCTCGTCGACATAGAAGGGTGAATATAATCCAACATGTTTTCTAGTAGAATTACACGCTTTTGGTTATCACGAATTTTCTTTTGGTTATCTTGTAGCTCACGTTTAAGTTTATTTTTACGGCGTGCTTGGTTGATGATTTCAAAAACGTTGTTCATTTTTATTTCCTATAATATTTAATAGTCACTTTCTTGATTAAATCACAAATATAGCAATGAAAACAATAACAAGATCAATACAGTGCTAAAAAAATAAATTTAATCGATTAAGAAGCTGCTTTATCTTCTTCTTTTGATACTGTTTCGGTTGAAGAAATCTTCGTAACTTTTTCTACTTCAACAACTTCACGGTTTTCACCGATAAGTAAGCCACCTTTTTCAATGGTTAGCTGTTGTGTTTGCATCGCTCCTTTGAACTTACCTTTAGGTTGAATGTTTACTTCATTACCTTGACAGGTTCCTTCAACTAAGCCGTTAATTAATACCAATCCAGCCTTAATGTCACCTTGCACTCGACCTGTTGGGGTAATAATAACTTCAGCATCGGTAGAAATGTTCCCATGAACAAAGCCATCAATTTGAATGCTTTGATCTGACTCAATGTTTCCAGTAACACGGCACCCTTTTGCAATAATAGATAAAGATGCGGTAGTAGAGCGACTACTAAAAAGTCCCATGTATATTTCTCCAATTGATATTAAACTAACGAAAGAATACTATCATGGATAGAATAGGGGATGACCATTAATTATATGGTTAACAGCTGTATTTAGTAACAGAGTTCACATTTTTTATCGTATGGGAACTTTGAGAAAAGAAAGGATTGATAAATAATGAGAATATTTAACCAAGAAGAGATCCGCGTAATTGGCTGTCTGATAGAGAAAGAGATCACGACACCTGAATATTACCCACTAACGTTAAATGCATTAACTACAGCATGTAATCAAAAAAGTAATCGAGAGCCTGTCGTATCGTTTAGTGATTCACAGGTATTAGATACGTTGAATACACTTATCCAAGAGCATATTGTTACTGATGAGACTCGAGGTAATGCACGAGTCGCAAAATATCAGCATCGTTTTTGTAATACAGAATTTGGTAGTCTTAAATTATCTAAACAAGAAATTGCAGTTTTATGTATTTTATTCTTACGTGGCCCTCAAACTCCTGGAGAACTCCGCACTCGAACCCAACGTTTATGTGAATTTGAAAATGTAGCTCAAGTTGAAAGTGTTTTGAATAAGCTTGCAGAAGATGAAGGAAACCCAAAAGTACGTAAACTTATTAAAGAGCCAGGCAAGCGTGAAGCACGATACGGACACTTATTTTGCGGAGAGTTATCTTGTTCTGAGCTTAATAATGCGATCACACCTCCACTGCCATCAAATAACAATGATATAAACCCAAAAATAATTAATATCCGTATTGATGAGTTAGAAAAAGAAGTTTTTGAATTACGCACTGAAGTAAAAGAACTAAAAGCTTTGATCACCGAAGTTCTTTCTTAAGAAAATGAATGAATCAAATACAGAATGGCATATATATCTCATAAGGACACGGTTAAACAGTTTATATTGCGGTATTACTAATGATCTCGAACATCGACTTCAAATGCATAAGAACGGAAAAGGTGCAAAGTACTTAAGAGGAAAAGGGCCATTGTCCTTAGTTTGGTCATGCTCTGTAGAGTCGAAATCATTAGCTTTAAAATATGAATATCGCATAAAACAAATGACCAAAGCCTCTAAAGAAGCTTTGGTCAATCAAACTATGAATTTACCACGCCTTGAGAATCAATCGTAAATTGTTGGTATTGGTAAGCGTTTATGCTGAGATAGTTGATAGATTTTAATTAATCGAGCTTCTGCTTCAGCATCAATTTTCTTACCTTCTAAGAAATCATCAATTTGATCGTAAGTGACTGTTAGAGCATCCTCGTCTGCTTTTTGAGGAGCTAACTCTTCTAAATCAGCAGTCGGAACTTTTTTGACTAGCTGATCAGGAGCCCCAAGAATCGCCGCAATCTCTCTAACTTGACGTTTATTTAAACCAAAGAGTGGTGCTAAATCACAAGCACCATCGCCAAACTTTGTGTAGAAACCTGTAATATTTTCTGCTGAGTGATCTGTTCCTAGTACAAGTCCTCCGACATAACCTGCAACCTCATATTGTACAATCATACGTGCACGGGCTTTCACATTGCCTTTCACGAAGTCTACTTTAGATTTGTCTGTTGGAAGTAAACCCGTTTGCTCCAAGGCAAAATGATTAGCAGAGTGCAATCCATCTACACCATCTTTGATATTGATACTAATGGAGTGACTTGGTTTTATAAAAGAGAGAGCGAGTTGGGCTTCATCTTCATCTTGCTGAATACCATAAGGAAGTCTAACGGCAATGAATTGATATTGGTCAGAATCAAGTTCTTGATTTAATTCATTAACTGCAATCTGTGCAAGACGTCCACATGTTGTTGAATCTACACCACCACTGATACCTAGGATCAAAGATGTACAATGAGATTGAGTAAGTTTAGATTTAATAAACTCGACACGTTGTTGTATTTCTTGAGCCGGATCAATTGTGGCCTTTACTTTCATTTCTTCAACAATCTGCTGTTGCATTCTCATTCCTTTACTCTATGGAGACAGTTAACAATTAGTTGGAATAATCATACTGAATTTAACCAATTAATGACAGTGAATAGTAATACGGGATAGCTATCGACAAAAAATTCACTTATGCTGAGCTAGTCTTTATTCTTAGTAAAAAGTGGAAGGTAATAATGAATATCGCTGTTTTTGGTAGTGCTTTTAATCCTCCTTCATTAGGGCATAAAAGTGTCATCGAGCGTTTGGGGCATTTTGATAAGATATTGTTAGTTCCTAGCATATCTCATGCTTGGGGAAAGAGTATGCTACCTTATAATACTCGATTAGAAATGATAGCTGCATTCATTAACGATCTAAATATGAATAATGTCGAGCTGTCGATGCTTGAACAAGACATTTATATACCTGAGAGTAGCGTTACGACACATTTTTTATTAAGTTCTCTTCAAGAATTAGAAAAAGGGGCCGATATTACTTTTATCATTGGGCCTGATAACTTAATGCAATTTGGTAAGTTTTATAAGTCAGATGAAATTGTACAACGATGGAGTGTAATGGCTTGTCCGGAAACCGTGCCAGTTCGAAGTACAATGATTAGAGATGCAATAAGTAAGGGTGAGAGTATTGCTCACTTAACAACCAAAAGCGTGGTAAACTACATCAACACGCACAACTTGTACGAGTATTAATAATGAAAACACACGTCAGTCTATTGGGGATTATAATCGCTATACCATTGCATGTGAATGCAGAGGATAGATCGACGTGTTTGCAAGAAAGCTATGATAGTTACTCCCGTGAAATTTACTCACAAGACTCAACGTGTCTGGTTCCCCTTTTTGAAGTAAACCAGTTTATAAATCAACTGACTCAAATAACTGAAAAGATTGAAGATGAAGTATTTGAAGAAAGCTTTTGGGATAAATGGGCTTATAGCACAGGAGATGATCCATTACTTACAGGGTATTTAAGTGATAGTGCAGTTGGATTTACAGTTTGGCAGCCAGAAGAGTTCTATGATAAAAAAGTGGAAGAATTTGACTCATATGGCGATTGGTTAGAGAGTCATGGTTTACAGCTAAGCTTAGCATTTGGTGGTGAGGAGAAAGGCAAAAAAACACGTTTCCGTATTGATTATCGTTGGCATGAACGTGCGAATGATCAACTATTTATGCAGTTTGAAATTCCATTTCAATAATATTCAACCAACGATAGATAATAAATTAAGTAAAAATTAAGCTAATAAAGAACATGCTTGCTCTAATAATTCGACATTACCTGAAAAGTATCTTTTTGCGATAAGTTCATTTTTTGCGCCTGATTTTCGCATCTTATCTGCTTCTCTAACTTTTAATGCCATCATCATATCTGGAGAAACGTCATAACGACGAGAGTCTTGGTTTTCAGTAAGAGATGACAAATAAGCATTAATATTTTTTGATTCTGTTGATAACTCAGTATGAACAGAAGCCTCTAATAATTCGTCTTGGATCACTAACAATAAACGTTGTTCAGCCAATTCAGACATTGTTCCTGACTGTAATTTATCTAAAGCGGCAGTAAGAAAAGAGCTTGTATTGACATACCCACCTTGTAGAAGTAACGCTTCTCTAGTTCGGATAGAAAATCTAACGCTTGATACGATTGAGTTCGGTACAACAGTCATAGAGGTTAATGAATCAAAAGGGAGCCAAAACAATTCACCAGGTAATAATAAATGCTCCCATTTTCCTAGACGTATTAATACTGCACCTGTTTGAACAGAAATTAATTCAAAATGGTTTTTCTTTTTACGCGCAGTATAGAAAAGATGCGAGTGTGTCTCTGACTGGAAAGTAATTGCGTTTTTCATAGTAACCTCTAAATTTGAGTTCGTAACTTTACTGGTTCTAGTTAAAAAATCAACGCATTCTCAATCATATTCACGATATTACATCATTAATGGTATGACCTCTGTAATTGATCACGTACAAGAGCAATAAAATCAAGTAGAATACGGACTTATTCCTTTTTGGTAACCAGAAGTCTAAAAATGACCACACAAGATATCTATCAAGAAATTCGCCCGTACAATGATGACGAAGTTCCAGATGCAATTGAACGTTTAATTTCTGATGATGAATTCATTACCGCTATTCTGCATTATAAGTTTCCATCTGCTTCTAAGTTTTTATTTTGGTTTCTAGCACCATTACTTAGATTCAAGTTACGTCGCTCTCTATCAAAAATTACAACAGTAGAAGATGTCCAGTTAAATGTTGTTACCTATTTGAATAAAACTGTAAAAAAAACGACTGATGGTGTTACTTACACAGGGGTGGATAAACTCGATCCTCAACAAGCATATTTGTTTGTATCAAATCACCGTGATATAGCGATGGACCCTGCTTTAATGAATTGGGTTTTATACAACAATAATATGCAAACGGTGAGAATCGCTATTGGTGACAACTTATTGAAAAAACCAAGTAGCACAGAATTAATGAAGCTAAACAAGAGCTTTATTGTAAAACGCTCAGTGAAAGCTCCTCGCCAAATGCTTAAAGCTTTGGGGTTATTATCCTCTTATATTAAACACTCATTAGAAACCAAGAACTCTATTTGGATTGCTCAAAAAGAAGGGCGAGCAAAAGACGGTAATGATTTCACAGATCCTGCTATCTTAAAAATGTTTCATGTTGAAGGACGTAAACGTAAAGAAAGTTTTGCTGATTACATGAACAGCTTAAATATTGTACCGGTGTCTATTTCTTATGAAAATGATCCTTTAGATATTCAAAAAGCAAAAGAGTTAAATGCGATTGCAACTCTAGGCTCATATGAAAAAGGGGAGTTTGAAGATATTGATAGTATCATTAAAGGAATTATTGGTGACAAAAAGCGTATCCACATTCATTTTGGTGACATTGTTACTTCTTCACCAGAAACGGCTGATGAACTAGCTGAAGAAATGGATAAGCAGATTCATCAAAATTATCATTTATTCCCAATAAATTATGCAGCAGCAGGTATTGAATCAAAAGAAGTGACTCCAGAGGCTAAGCGTGACTTAGCGGAGAAATTGTCACTCCTATCCCCCGAAGAGCAATCATTTTTGCGAGCGCTCTATGCAAACCCTGTGAAGAACGCAAATTAGTACTGAAATTAGAACTAATTAAAAAGTTTTTTATCCCAATGAGGTGGATTACCAACTTGTTGGGATAAAAAGTCAATAAAGGTACGAACTTTAGGTGGTAAGTGCTGGCGTCTAGGATAAACCGCATAAATCGGGAGTTCCATATCTGCTTTCCATTCAGTTAAAAGTTGAACTAAACTGCCATTTTCAAACTCATCTTCAAGTAGATAACTTGCTAGGTAAGCAATGCCTGCACCAGCTTTGGTTGCATCTAATATTGCAGATGCATTATCTATCTTAAAATTACTTTGAACTTTAACCACTTGATGAATATTATCTTTAGTAAATTCCCATTCATTAAATTTACGTTCATTACTGTGATAAGTAATACACTTATGCTGTGCTAATTCAGCAGGGCGTGAGGGTAAACCATTTAGTTTGATATAACTGGGCGCTGCGGCGACAATAAAACGACAATCAGCGATTTTTCTTGCTACCATACCTTCAGGGATGTCGTCATGAATGGCAATCCAACAATCTAACCCATCTTCAAGTAACTTAGGTCTATGGTCAAACAGGCTAACTTCTAATTCAACCTCTGGAAATTGTTCCTGAAATTCAGCTAGCGCATGAATAATATGGCTATTACCAAAAGATTGTGCGATACCCACTTTAAACACTCCTGAAATACGACCGTGGTGGGCGTCAAGTAGGGCATCTGCTTCATAAGCAATATCAATCAACTTCTGGCTGTATTCTGCATAATGTTGGCCTAGTTCAGTAATAGAAACCGAACGATTATTGCGCTGAACTAATTGACAGTCTAAGCGTGTTTCTAATGCTTTTATTTGTTTAGATACGTGTGATTTTGAAATCCCCAGTTTTTCAGCCGCACGTGTGAAGTTTAGTTCGTTTGCCACTGTTGCAAAAATTACCATTTGATGCAGATTGTCTAACATGTTAAATCCTAATATAAAATTCTTTAACTATTGGTCTTTGGATAATCTTACTTGAAAATATAACCACCTACATTTATCGTTTCAGGAAACTCAGTAATAGCTTGACCTCCAAGGTAAATATTTCCATTAACAACGAGATCATCAGGTAATTTTGTGACTTTAGAGTAACCAAGATACAAATTACCTTTAACAACTAACTGAGGTGGTAGAGTGCTTAGAGGGGTTCGTATGACACTTAGATCTCCATTCACCGTTAATCGTTGAGGTAATTCAGTTAAACCAGAACCTGCAAAATTGATAAAACCAGCAACTTTTATACCACGAGTATATCGTTTCAATTGAGTCATTCCAGCTAGGTTTAAGTAACCTTTCACTTTCGTACCCTTTGGAACTTTCTTAATAATAGTATTTGCTAAATTTAAGTCTCCATCAACAACAAGTCCTTTAGGTAGTTTCTTAATTTTACTATTAGCAAGATCTACATTGCCCTTAAGCTCTAGATTATCTGGTAGTTCAGTATAATTTGTGTTTCTTAAACTGATATTTCCATAGCTATCAATATGATTAATAAGGCGATGTTTATTTAGTTTTTCAGCTAGTGAAGGCGATGAAATAAGAGTTGAGAGCATCGCGATAGCTATTACAATATTTAATTTAGGCATAGGTTTACTTAGGTTGAGAAACTCTATTAAGTTATCGACAAAATCCAAAATAAGTTTAATTTCAGATCAGTGATATAAGTCCTATTTTTACGTTTTTATTATAAAAATACATTTGATATAGTGAAATTCGGTACTGATACCGCAGTGATAAAAACTTCGCAAACAACTTAATTTATAAATCTTAAGGGTGTGTAATGTCTAAAACAACTGGTACTGTAAAATGGTTTAACGAAGATAAAGGTTTCGGTTTTATCACTCAAGAAAATGGCCCTGATGTATTTGCTCATTTCAGTGCGATTCAATCAGAAGGTTTCAAAACGTTAAAAGAAGGCCAAACAGTCACTTTTGATGTTGAACAAGGGCAGAAAGGCCCTCAAGCTACAAATATTCAAGTAAACTAATACATATCGACTTAATAAATATTAAAAAGGCTTTCATTGACGAAAGCCTTTTTTATATCTAGTTATTAAAATCGTTATCGTCTTAGCGAACGTGTTTTTAATTCATAAATTAGCTTTTCAGCACTGCAAGAGAACTTTAAGTGAGCGTGTAGCTCTTTTTCATCTTCAGATATCTTTGTGCTATGCTCAACGCTGTCACATACTTCTTTAGCTAATGCTAAGTAATTTGTGAATTCAGTCTCTAGTTGCGTTTTATTATCAGCAAAAATGCTTACTTCTGCAACATCATCACCTTCTTTTATAATAAAACCCATTTCTGCACTACAACCACACGCATCACACGCATCACACGGTACATTTTGCTCAACTTCAGAACTCATTGATATATCCTTAATAATTAGTAGTTCGTTTATATTAAAGAGGATTAGTTAATAACTCTACTATTTTTCTATATCTTTTTTTACTATAGGTGAAGCAACATTTTTACCTCTTTTTAGTTACAGTATCGTTACCTGGGACCAGTCTCTCAAAAAATGAGCTCTAATGACAAATCTTTGTAAGAATTGGGGCTGCTGTATTGTAATTCCGTACCGTATAAAGGAGAATGTGTTAACAAGCTAGCAAACTGCATAGATAAACAGCGGACTGTGTTTGATTAACCGTTTGATTTCTCATGCTTGAGGGTGACTTTTAATTAACAGGCTGCTATATTTGATTTATCGTGTTGGATTTTATAAAAATAATTACATAAATGGATTTCAATCTTACAAATCAGCTAGAAATGTTTTTAGTGGATTTACTAAGATAAATATTTAATGGACTAATTACTAAATAGAAGAGTTTTATTATGCCAAAAAGAAGTAAAGAAGATACTGAAATCACCATCCAGAAGATCATGGATGCGGTTATTGATCAACTATTACGCTTAGGCTATGACAAAATGTCATATACAACACTAAGTCAACAGACTGGTGTATCAAGAACCGGTATTAGTCACCACTTTCCAAAAAAGACAGATTTTACTGCAGCATTAGATGGTCGTATCTTCCGTCTTTTCGCTGAACGTCTTGAAATGCAAGGTGATAAGCAAGCATTTATAGATAGTTGGATTTCTTCTCTAGAAGATGAACAATTCCGCGCTATTTTACGTTTATTGTTCCACCACATTGTGACTTCTGCAAATGCACATGAATTTGCGCGCAATGGTATTGAGCGTTTATATGGCATGATTGAAGACCTATATGGTGAAGAAAGCCGTAAAGATCTTGAATGGCTAATTGGCCTTTCTCTGATCCGTATGACTAAGTAATCACTGTTACTGTCTAAAAAGCTTATCGATATTGCTCGGTAGGCTTTTTTTTTGCATCCAAAACCGTTTAGAGTTTATACTCTATTGATTGGAGGGGTTATGCTTAAAATAACACGTATATCAATTTTATTATCTACATTACTTTCTGTCTCTGTTTGCGCTCAATCAGTCGATTTTGATAACGCATGGCAGAATGTACTTAAAAATCATAACGGCATTGCTGCGGAACGTATGAATGTACAGCGCCAAGAAGCATTAGCTGCCGGAGCTTCAGATTTACACCTTCCTTCGATCTCATTAAGCGCCAACTATACTTATCTTGATGATGACGTGACGGTTTCAAGTGAGCAACTGTTAAATAGTACAGATGTTTCACTTCCTCCTCTTCCATTTCCTTTGCCAAATCTCACATCAACACTTACCGAGCGTGATATCTTCACTAGTTCAATTAAAGCTATATGGCCAATCTTTACTGGTGGTCGAATTTCAGCAGCTGAAAATGCAGCTGAAGGAAAAGCAAACGAAGCTCGAAATCAGCTGTTAATGAAACAACAAGGCTCTTATGAAGATTTAGCCAAATATTACTTTAGTGTTGTATTAGCTAGTGAGGTTGTTCAAACGTATTCAGAAGTAGAGCAAGGCTTAGCTAAGCATAGAAATAATGCATTAAAGTTACAAGAGCAAGGGCAAATAGCAAAAGTTGAGCGTTTACAAGCTGATGCTTCTTACGACAAAGCAAAAGTAGATTTACATAAAGCAGAGCAAGATCGTGATATTGCCAACGCAGCTTTATTAAGAATGTTGCAATCCAACGATACAGTCATACCAGAGACAAGGCTATTTATTAATAAATCACTTCCTCAACTTACCTCGTTTGTTGATAGTACGTTAGATACCTATCCAGGCTTAGCGTTGTTAGATGCAAAAGAGGAACAAGCAAAAAGCTTAGTGAAAGCCGAAAAAGGGCGATATTACCCAGAAGTATACTTATACGGTAATTATAGCTTATATGAAGGTGATAGCTTATCCGCAGAAATTGCGCCAGATTGGATGGTCGGTGTGGGTGTGAATGTCCCTTTATTTGATAATCATGGTCGATCTGACAAAGTTGTAGCGGCACATAGCGCTATACAACAAGTTCAATACTTAAAAAAACAAGCCAGACAAGATCTTTCTTTATTAGTTGAGAAGACATACAGAGAAGCACTTCAAGCGATAGATGAATATTATGGCTTAGCATCTAGTATTGAGTTAGCAAAAGAAAACGTAGTTTTACGAGAGAAAGCATTTAAGCAAGGCTTATCAACGTCACTGGATGTTGTTGATGCTGAGTTATATCTTGCTAGTATTAAAACACAGCGTTCATTGGCTTCTTTTAACTATGTACTTTCATTAGTTAAATTATTAGCATTAAGTAATCAAACTGAAACGTTTGTTGACTATCAACTGCAAGCAAGACAAGGGTAATATAATGAGTTCTGCAAAAAAGGTTATAGGTTCGTGTGCTGTTATTGGGATAGTCAGTTGGGTAGGTTATAGCTTTTGGGCTGCATATCAACCTCGACCTGAATTATTGCAGGGGCAAATAGAAGCAGAGCAATATAATATCTCTTCTAAGGTCCCTGGGCGTATTCAAAATATCTTCGTTAAGAAGGGGGAAATGATAGAAAAAGGACAAGCGGTTTTCTCTCTCTATAGCCCTGAAATAGAGGCTAAACTTGCTCAAGCAAAAGCAGGTGAAGCAGCAGCAAGCGCATTAGCAGAAGAAGCAGAGCAAGGTGCAAGATCTCAACAAATTGCGGCATCCAAAGATCAGTGGAAGAAAGCAAAAGCAGCAAGTCAATTACTTGAAAAGACCTATGCCCGTGTAAATAATTTATATCATGATGGTGTTGTGGCTGAGCAAAAAAAGGATGAAACCTTTACGCAGTGGCAAGCGGCTAAATATACAGAAAGTGCTGCTTTCCAAATGTATCAAATGGCAAAAGAAGGAGCCCGGGCTGAAACTAAACGTGCTGCTAATGAAAAAGTAAAAATGGCCATGGGATCGGTTGCTGAAGTAGAAGCTTATGTGGCAGATACTAAAATTGACAGTTGGTATAACGGAGAGGTATCTCAAGTAATGCTTAATGCTGGTGAAATTGCACCTCAAGGTTTCCCTGTTGTTAGTGTGATTGATATTAACCAAGCATGGGCGGTGTTTCATGTTAGAGAAGATAGATTAAAAGAATATAAGAAAGATCAATCAATTGATGTGTATTTACCAGCGCTTGATCAAACCATTCCGTTTAAGATCACTCATATTGCCGTTATGGGTGATTACGCAACGTGGCGCGCGACAGATAACAGCCAAGGTTTTGATTTGAAAACATTTGAAATCGAAGCTCGTCCTATAAATCCTATTCCTAATTTACGTGTAGGAATGAGTGCAATTGTTAAACTTGATAATTAGTATTACATCAATCGGTTATAGTTGATTTTATGAAAGAATTTTGGCGCTCTTATTACTCAAATCCATGGTTAATCTCCGTTACTTTCGGTTTACCTTTGATATTATCTTTACTAATTTGGTGGGTATTTTCAGCTTCGGTTGTTCGAGAATTACCGATCGATGTGGTGGATCTTGATCAATCTAGCTTATCTAGGATGATCATTCGTGACTATGATGCGACTCCAACACTGAAAATTCGTTCTGTTCAACCTAATAACCAAATGGCTAATCAAGCGCTTAAAAAAGGTGATAATTACGGCTATGTTATTATTCCACCACACTTTGAAAGAGATGTTCTACTAGGGAGAAGTCCTCAAGTTTCAGGTTTTTATAACGCACAATTTATTTTGATTGCGAAACAGATCAATTCAGCGTTAATGCAAACTGATATGACAATCCAAGCTAAATTAGCCACGGTAAAAACCTTAACAACAAAAGACACAACTTGGACGCAGGCAATTAATTCTGCAGTTCCAATAAAAGTACAAGTAACGCCTTTATTTAATCTTGGCAGCAATTACAATCAATTTTTGGTTTCTGCTATTTTACCTGCTATTTGGCAAATGGCGATTATTGTTGGCATGATTTGGGCTATGAAAAATGAGATGGTAAGAAGTGGGAGTCATGATATACAAGCATGGTTTACTTCACAAACAACCACAAAAATGATTCAATTTATGAGTGTTTATTTTTGGGTTGGGATGGGACTCGGTGTGGTTCTATTTTATTTTTTATACGGTATTTTGAATTTCCCTTTTGATTCTCAACTCTCTACATTTTTACTCAGTATGAGCGCAATGACAGCTGCATGTATTAGTTTAGGTATAGTTATCAGTTATGCCACTAATGATATAGTAAAAGCGATGAGTATCTCTGGTGCATATACTGCACCAAGCTTTGCTTTTTTAGGTGTTACTTTCCCTGTTTCTGACATGAATAGCCTAGCAACGTTTTGGCATTCTATTTTACCAGCAAGCCATTTTGTACGTTCTCAAATTGAACAAACTAATTATGGTTATAGCCTTGGACAAACAGCGCCCAATCTGGCAGCTCTAATGTTATTCACTTTACCTTTACTATTGCTTATTGCTCGATTAAGGAAGTAATGTATGTCATTTCTTAAGTTAATAAAAGATGAAGCAAAAGCTATTTTTACTAATCCTACTATTGTGATGGCAATGATCGGCGGTGTATTGTTTTATGCTTTTTTATATCCATTGCCTTATCAGCAACAGAGTCCTGAAGAGCAAAAAATTACCGTGGTGGATATGGATAAGTCTGCTCTTAGTCGAAAATTCATTCAAATGGTAAATGTCTCGCAACAAGTTAATGTTGTTGCACAAGCTGAGAGTGTTAAAGAGGCTAAACAACAGTTTCTAAATAATACAGTAAGTGGCTTTTTGGTGATCCCTGATAATTTTACTAAAGAACTGCAATTAGGTCATGCACCCACTGTAGCCTATGCTGGCGATGCTTCATATTTTTTAATTTATGGAACTATTATCGAGGGGTTAATGAAGGCTGGGGGGACAGTAGCTGCTGAGTATAAAGTTGCTCATATGACTATTGATGGAACTCCAATCAATAGTGCAATTAATACATTTCAACCTTTTAAATCTAATTATGTTCCTGTATTTAATCATAATATGGGATATGTACAATATGTAGTGCCTGCTGTATTTGTTCTCATTTTACAACAAACACTATTAATGGCTGTAGGTGTTAGACAAAAAGCAACGAGCGTAAATGAAAATACGATCGCTCATTTAAGCGCTAGATTCACAATCTTCTTATGCAGTGAATTAGTCTTAGCCTGTTTCTATTTTGGTTATGTTTTTGATTTTTATAATATAGGTCGATTTTCTTCACCCTTAGATCTTTTAATCTTACTGATACCATTTATCTCTTCAGTTATTTTATTTGGAATGCTGCTTGCTTGGTTGTTACCCACACCTGAAAGTATTCTATTAGTCGTCTTATTTAGTTCAATGCCTATTATTTTTAGTGCTGGGTTTATTTGGCCAACAGAATTAATTCCATCTCTATTAACAGATGTGATGCATCTATTACCAAGTGGGTTTGCCATTAATGGGTTTCTAACACTAAACCAGCAGGGTGCAGAGCTACAAAGTATACAACCAAATATAAGTGGGCTTTATGGACTATGTGTGATTTATTCATTCTGTATCCTATTAGTATATAAGAAAAAGTAATCTTAAATCTGATACTGAGTAACAGCATAGTTTCATATGATCTTGAAGTGTCTCGATTTGATTTTTACTTAGCAGGTAACTGTAAGAGAAGTTTGTTAAATTAACTCTACGTTGGACTAGGGATATTTACTAATGAAAAAACAGATACTTGGATTAATCATAGCAACAAGCTTTTTAGTTGGCTGTCAAAGTGCGCCAAATAATAAGACTTTAGTTATTGATGATACAACAACGATAGAAACCTTTATTAACTATCATGATCGTGAACTACAACAATTTATCACCAGTGATGTTGGCAGTATTGCTACATCTAAAGGTGAAGTTATTCTTTTGCTAAATGGTGATAAAAGTTTTGATTCAGGTAGTACGGAAATAAAAATAGAAAGTAAAGAGGTATTATCAAAACTTGCTCAATTATTAAAAGATAAGCCAGAATCAGAAATATTCATTGCTGGACATACTGACAGCCGTGGAAGTAAACAATTTAATATGGCGTTATCAAACAAACGAGCCGATTCAGTTCAAGCGCTGTTGGAAGAGCAAGGCGTGAGTTTAACTCGAATGAATACCTATGGTTTTGGTGAAGAAGAGCCTATCGCTTCAAATAAAAATCAAGATGGTCGTAAGAGAAATCGTCGCATTGAAATACGTATAACGCCAATTACTGAGTTATTCAACAATAACTCATGATTTATAATTACCTAACTTATAACTAAATAGTTATTACTCAAACCTGTTATCGTTGGGGTATAATAAAGCCTTATTTCAAAAAGGAAAATGAAATGGGGCTTTTTTCACGTCTATTTGGTTCTTCTCCTAAGCAAGAACCTATCATTGAAGCAATTGAATATAATACTTTTTTTATCTATCCAAACTCAGAGGCAGATGGCGCTCAATTTCGCATTGCTGGACAAATAACAAAAGAAATAAATGGAGAGTTAAAATCTCACCGTTTTATACGTTCCGATGTTATCTCTTCGAAAAATGATGCTGATGAACTAATGCTTCGCAAGGCGAAGATGTTAATTGATCAAATGGGTGAGTCAATTTTTAAATAAACGTAACGAAATTGATATAGATTAGAGTTGTGTTTGTTTTTCACTCTATACTTGTTGTTCAAATCAATCAGTAAGATAAAGTGGTTTGACCTCTGCTTTGTCATAGAATGTTGTTTTTTTACTTGATTGAAGCGAGAATAACCAGATATTTATTTAATGTAATAGAATTGTGTCATTTTATTACAAAATACTTGAATTAATATCGTATGTTCGATACAACTAAAGTATTAATTCATGCCAATAGTAAAGGAATAACTATGCAAATTGGTGTACCTAGAGAAGTACTCACAGGGGAGACTCGCGTCGCAGCGACCCCTAAAACTGTTGAACAGCTATTAAAGCTTGGCTTTACCGTCGTGATAGAAACTAACGCCGGTATTCTAGCAAGCTTTGATGACTCTGCATTTGAAAAAGCCGGCGCTACGATTGTGTCTTGTGATGATGTGTGGAAATCAGAACTTATCCTCAAAGTAAATGCACCTCAGCTTAATGCTGAAACCGGTGTTGATGAGTTTGAGCTTCTTCAAGATGGAACTAGCCTCGTCAGCTTTATTTGGCCTGCTCAAAATGAAGAACTACTTGCTAAATTAGCGACAAAAAAAATTAATGTAATGGCGATGGATTCGGTTCCTCGTATTTCTCGTGCACAAGCATTGGATGCATTAAGTTCAATGGCAAACATTGCGGGTTACCGTGCAGTAGTCGAAGCTGCACATGAATTTGGTCGTTTCTTCACAGGTCAAATTACAGCAGCAGGTAAAGTTCCACCAGCAAAAGTACTTGTTGCCGGCGCAGGGGTTGCAGGTCTTGCTGCTATTGGTGCCGCGGGTAGTCTTGGTGCCATCGTTCGCTCATTTGATGTTCGTCCTGAAGTAAAAGAACAAGTGCAATCAATGGGAGCAGAGTTTCTTGAAGTTGATTTCAAAGAAAACTCTGGTTCTGGTGATGGCTACGCAAAAGAAATGTCTGATGAGTTCAACAAAAAAGCAGAAGAGCTATATGCCGCTCAAGCTAAAGATGTTGATATCATCATTACAACCGCTCTTATTCCTGGTCGTCCCGCACCAAAGCTAATTACTAAAGCGATGGTTGATAGCATGCAAGCGGGCAGTGTGATTGTTGACTTGGCAGCGGCTAATGGCGGTAACTGTGAATACACAGTAAAAGATCAAGTCATCACAACAGAAAATGGTGTTAAAGTTGTTGGTTATACAGATATGGTTGGTCGTTTGCCAACGCAATCATCTCAACTATATGGCACTAACCTAGTTAACCTTCTTAAACTTCTATCTAAAGAAAAAGACGGTAACATTAACATTGATTTTGAAGACGTAGTTCTTCGTGGTGTGACTGTTGTTAAAGACGGTGAAGTAACATGGCCTGCGCCACCAATTCAAGTATCAGCTCAACCTCAAGTAAAAACAGCGCCAAAAGCCAAGCTTGAGCCTAAAGTGGAAGAGCCAATGTCTCCGGTTAAGAAATTCGGGATGATCGGGGCTGGTATTGCTGCATTTGGTTGGGTTGCTTCTGTTGCTCCCGCTGCATTTTTAGCTCACTTTACCGTATTTATTTTGGCGTGTATTGTTGGTTACTATGTCGTTTGGAATGTGAGTCATTCATTGCACACACCATTAATGTCAGTAACAAATGCTATTTCAGGAATCATCATTGTAGGCGCATTGCTGCAAGTGGGTCAGGGAAATGGCGTTGTTTCATTTTTAGCATTTATTGCAGTTCTGATCGCGAGTATTAATATATTCGGTGGATTTGCTGTAACCAAGCGCATGCTTGAAATGTTCCGTAAAGATAAGTAAGGGGTAGAATAATGTCAGCAGGATTAGTTCAAGCAGCCTATATTGTATCTGCCGTTCTATTTATCATGAGTTTAGCAGGTCTGTCTAAACAAGAAACCGCTCGTAATGGTAATTACTACGGTATTACAGGTATGGCTATCGCTTTAATCGCGACTATTTTTGGTCCTGATTCAGCGGGTACAGGTTGGATCCTCGTAGCGATGGCTATGGGTGGTGCGATTGGTCTTTACTATGCAAAGAAAGTTGAAATGACAGAAATGCCAGAACTTGTGGCAATTCTTCACAGCTTTGTTGGTATGGCAGCGGTGCTTGTTGGTTATAATAGCTATATCGACCATGGTGAATTAACGGGTGCACTACTAAATATTCATTTAGTTGAAGTGTTCTTAGGTATCTTCATCGGTGCGGTTACATTTACAGGTTCTTTAGTGGCATTTGGTAAATTACGAGGTGTTATTGATTCATCTGCGCTTCAATTACCACATCGCCATAAATTAAACTTATTAGCATTAGTTGCTTCAGCAATACTTCTGTACTACTTCGTTAGTGTTGAAGGCAGCATGTTCGCAATTATCTTAGTAACTCTTATTGCCTTTGCATTTGGTTATCATTTAGTTGCTTCAATCGGTGGCGCAGATATGCCAGTGGTTGTTTCAATGTTGAATTCATATTCTGGTTGGGCAGCAGCAGCAGCAGGTTTCATGCTATCAAATGATCTTCTGATTGTGACTGGTGCGTTAGTTGGTTCTTCAGGTGCGATCCTTTCTTACATCATGTGTAAAGCAATGAACCGTTCTTTCATCAGTGTTATTGCTGGTGGTTTTGGTCAAGATGTTGTGGTTTCTTCAGGTGATGAAGAACAGGGTGAGCATCGTGAAACAACGGCTGAAGAAGTAGCCGAAATGCTTAAAAATTCTAAGTCAGTAGTTATTACTCCAGGATACGGCATGGCAGTAGCTCAAGCTCAATATCCAGTTCATGAAATTACTGAAAAACTGCGAGCACAGGGCATTAACGTTCGTTTCGGTATTCACCCAGTTGCGGGTCGTCTACCAGGTCACATGAACGTACTGCTTGCTGAAGCAAAAGTACCGTATGATATCGTTCTTGAAATGGATGAAATCAATGATGACTTATCTGAAACAGATACGGTTCTAGTTATTGGTGCAAACGATACAGTTAACCCAGCAGCGATGGAAGATCCAAATAGTCCAATCGCAGGTATGCCTGTTCTTGAGGTGTGGAATGCGAAAAACGTAATCGTATTTAAACGCTCTATGAACACAGGTTATGCTGGTGTTCAAAACCCATTGTTCTTTAAAGAAAACACTGAAATGCTTTTTGGTGATGCGAAAGAGACATGTGTTGAGATCAGTAAACATCTTTAATTAAACGTGTTTATTAAATAGATTAAACCGAGTATTTTGTACTCGGTTTTTTTTCATCTGCTTTCCAACAATAATAATACCAATCACAGTCTTCTTAAAATCTTTCCTTAGTATACCTAACATACTTACTCAGCACTCATTTTAGACAGCGATAACGATCCAGATAAAACAGATCTTGATGGTGTTTTTATCATCAATATCTACTCAAAAGATCCAAAATGGATCTCTACTTATTAAAATGTACCTTTGGAAAAGTAGAGAAAGATCATATAATACATATATGTAGGAAATAATTGGTATTTACATGGTTGGTGACAACGTAACACTTGGGATTAATGAGATCTCGGTAGGATTATCCATGCCTAAAGTGAGTAGTTTAAATGCTGCTCAAGCGTATTTGCTCTCTTTAAATTCAGAGAACAGTCGATCAACCATGAGATCAAATCTAAACAAGATCGCCTATCTATTAGGTAAGTTTGATCTAAATAATTGCCCTTGGGAGCAGTTAAATCGTGATTATGTACTTGGTGTTATTGAAGCACTAAAATCTGAAAAATTAGAGTCCGCGACAATCAATACTTACATTGCAGGTATTAAAGGTGTAGCTCAAGAATTATGGCTATCCAAAAAAATAACGACAGAAAACTATCAATTAATTAAACACATTAAGCAAATGAAAGGCTCACGCTTAGCCAAAGGTCGAGCTTTATCGAGTAGTGAAATCCAATTATTGTTTTCTTCATGTAATGATCAAACCATTAAAGGTATTCGAGACAGTGCTATTTTAGGCGTGTTATTGGGCTGTGGTTTAAGACGGTCTGAAATTGTCGATTGTTCTATTGGTAACTTTAATGCAGAAGAAGGGTCATTGCGGGTACTTGGTAAAGGTAATAAAGAACGTATGTGCTATTTACCACAGCAGTCTTTAGCTCTGCTAAGCCTTTGGCTTACCACAGTTCCTGGCGAAAATAATCGTGCTTTATTCACGCGTATAAGACGTTTTGATACGGTAACTACTGATAAATTAAGCTCACAAGCGATATTACACATATTAAATGAAAGACGAAAACAGGCAGGGATAAAGGCATTTTCTCCGCATGATTGTCGAAGAACCTTCGCATCAATGCTGCTAGATAATGGTGAAGATATATCAACGGTAAAAGATGCAATGGGGCATGCAAGTATAATTACCACGCAAAAGTATGATAAACGTGGATTTGAGCGTTTGAAAAAAGCGAGTGAGAACCTAAACTTTATATGAATAAATATATACATTGGTTAGAAATATCTCGGGGTTTTAATTTATATTTTGCATATATACTTAAAAAAATGAATACTGAGAACTTCCAGACATAAAAAAAGACGCAATTAAGCGTCTTTTTTAGTCTGTAGAATTTGAAGTATCGAATTACTTTTTACGACAGAATTCAGCGATTACATACATAGATTGACCGCCGTTAGCTTTACCAGAAACTAAGCGAGGATCGTCACCAAGGCTGATGCCACGGATAACAGTGCCTTGTTTGATAACTTGGTTAGTGCCTTTAACTGGAAGGTCTTTAGTAACTGTTACGTCGTCACCTTTTTTAAGCTCAACGCCGTTGATGTCACGTGGTTTTTCGCCGTCAGCAAGAAGTGCTTTTTCAGCCCATTCTTTAACGTCTTCTTCAACGTACATCATATCTAAAGAATCTTGAGCCCAAGATTCAGAAGCTAGTTTGCTTAGTAAAACGTAAGACATAACTTGAACTGTAGGTACTTGGCTCCACATAGAGTCATTCAGACAACGCCAGTGATTAACATCCATTGTTTCTGAATCTTCAATTTGTGCAGTACATGTATCACAAATCATTACACAGTTATCCACATTGATGTCCGTTTTTGGCGGAACTGCGAATGGTGCAAGAGAGTTTGCAGAACCACATAGTTCACATTTAGAATCGCAGCGAGTTAATAGTGTTGTTTCAGTGCTCATAATTATGCCTGTTTATTTAATTGTGATTGTATTATGCCAAGTTTATACCATAAGACAAAGGAATGCGGTGAGAATACTGTAATTTAATTAGTAATTATTAGGTTTGGTATCACAAGGGTAAACATAGGATTTCAAAGAGGTAAAACATAATCGTAAATGGCGTTACAATTTCAAATTATGATAAGCACAAAAATTGCTTCTGACTCTATTTTGCGTTTATTCTTTCATTAAGCTTGAATGGTCCAGATTTAGCAGTATTATGCGCATCTAGAGTAAGAAACAACACAGAGGCAAGAATCGGAAGATGGTAGACAATCAAAATCAATGGCAAAAAAGCTATGAAGATAAGGGCTATTTTGTCATTAGAAATTATTTTACTCAGACTGAAATTTCATCACTCAGAAAAGTAATATTGAAATTTCATGAGTCATGGAAGCAAGATAATTCAGAATTTTACCATGAAGAAGAAGCCTTCAATTCCTCGTTAATTACAGGCAGTCAGTATCTAGAAAGTAATGATAGGTTAGAACTTTTTAATTTTATTAGTTCTAGAAAAATGATGCATGCTGTCGAGTCCGTAATAGCAGCTAAGCCTGCATTTATGAATACTCAGCTATTTTTTAATCCAGTGAATCCTAAACAAAAAGATTTCTGGCATCGAGACTGTCAGTATGACCATGATGTGGATATTCAAAAAATTGTGATTCACGAGACTCAAGTTGTACATCTACGAGTACCTTTATTTGATGAACGAGGTATGGAGCTAATACCAGGAACTCATAAACGCTGGGATAATGAAGAAGAGTATGATGTTAGACAGGAGGAAAATGGCCGAGAAAGCCATGAAGATATTTCAGGTGGCAAGGTCATTAACTTAGCTGCTGGAGATATGTTAGTTTTTTCTGCTGATATGATCCATCGTGGACTGTATGGGTTAGATAGATTAGCATTCGATATCTTAGTCTTTGATCCGTCGGGTGATTTTGTTGATTATGTTGATGATGATTGTTTACCTGATCTTTCAATGTTGAAGGACATTAATGACCCAAGATTATTTATGAATATTCTGGAATTAAAGTCGAAGGCGAATATGAAGTTAGCAATATAAACAGTGAATAACCAAGGATTACAGATGCTTAGCATTAGTTTTATGGGCTTACTTGGTGTGTTTTCAGGGTCTGAAGAATCACTCTATGAGTGCGCATTATATACAATGTTATGTTGAGATTGCTGTATGCACAATAGCGCCAGCGCATACAGCAACCGTAACATAATGAGTATAATGCGAATTAGTTTGTTATCGATAACATACTGGTATGTCAAAAAATGACATACTTTTTTTTGCGTGGGTTTTGTTGTCTCCAGTTCTTAGCTCTTGTGTCTTTTGAACGTGTGAAAAAGGATCTTCATGCGTAGCATAGAGCGGAGCGTCAACCGCTTTCACTCCATTTAATAATGTATTTCAACTACAAGCCCAAGTGCATTATTAAAGCATTAATTATCCGCCACCCTGCAGAATCGCTTTTAAGTCTTTTTTTAATAATGCTAGATAATGGATTTTTTTGTTTCGAGATGAATCAAAAATGATGGGAAAGGGGCCCCTCTGGGGAGAGGGTCCCATAATTTTTTGAATGAATCGAGATTTTCGAGATAAAACCCCCGTCTAGTATTACGGGGGTAAACCAGACCAACTATCAACGCGGTACGTCCTTTCAATGCGCTATTTTAGCTAAATTCTTCTCTTGTTCTATCGTTTTGACTTTTTATAACTAGAGCTTCAAGTATTGTCATTATTGTTTTTTTTTCATCTTCGTTTAATCTTTCTATTAAGTGCAATTTTGCTTTAATTTTTTCGTTTAGATCTTCACTTACGTTATCGAGTAAGTCTACTGTAGGTCTTGCTAGTGCTTTAGCTAATTTTAATATTTGACTTGCTTTAGGTTCTGATTCTCCTTTTTCCCACTTAAGTATCGTTTGTTGTGTTACTCCTACTCTTTCTGCAAGTTCATCTTGCTTTAAATTTTCTAGAAGTCTGAACTCTTTAATTCTTTCATTAATCATCAAATTTATCTCACAGTAACTGTATTTATTTAATTATAACTACTGTTTTTTTATACATTTAGTTGACTTTACGTTTTTATGTATCTATCGTATACGAAAATATGTACTTGACAGGTTTTTGAGATGTTGAAAAAAGAAGTGGATTTAGAAGAAATTAAGGAAATAGATACGTCTATCAGTCCTTACGTATTCTGCGATTGGCTACGTTTTACATTTCCTTATGTTGATTTGCGTCATCTTCATAAGTCTGATTTGTCAGATATGCGATTTGCTCCGCTTCCAGTTCATCCAAGCAAGAAAAAATTAAAGTTTCGCAAGATGCCTAGACCTAATTACAAGCTAGTAAAAAACGATGAAGAAAAAAAACGCAAGCTTGAAGAAGTCTACAAACAACAATTTAATGTCATGTTGCACGATCGATTAGAGGTTTTTTGCTTAGTTGTTTTGGGCTTACGCCTTGGTAACTGGCGTGAAAAGGGCTTGAATGGTTATGAAAATTCAGCGGGTCTTTTTATTCCTAACACTACTAAGCGCGTGGGCTTTGTTGCTTTAGGTGGAAATAACGGCACTTGTTGTATTGATATTGACGGCACTGGTTGCAAGCATTTATTTAATCAAATAGATGGTTTTAGATTGCACTGGTGGTTAAAACTTTTAGGTGTAGTTCGTTTGTCACGAGTTGATTTAGCCATTGATGACTTTCACGAAATGTTTGGTCGTGAATATGCAAAAACAGCTTTCAATGATAATGCTTTCAGAACATCGCCCTTTGGTCGTGCTCCGAACGGCGGTGAACGTCTTGTTAAAGAACCAAACGGTCGAATTGTTAATGAATCATTTGAAGTTGGAAATCGTCAATCAACTATTTACTGGCGTATTTATAATAAAGCGGCTCAATTAGGGTTAGATTTTCTTTTGGTTTCGCTCAGAAGTTGAATTAAAAAAAGTATCGATTGATGTTCTTTTGAATATTTCGGGTTATTTTGCAGGAATCTGTGCATATTCTGCGAGTATCATTTCTAGTACTCCAGTTAAAATTATTTCGACTAAAAAAAAAGCGTGTCTAGATGTTCATTCACAAATTAGATGGGCGCGTAGACAAGTCGGAAAAACTCTTTTTGATATAGCAAAGCATTTTGATGGTGATTTAGAAAAAACGTTCGGTATTTTAGCAAACGGAAATCCTGACGGTGACAGTATACGGCTTAATGATAAGTTCGTTTTGCCTAATGTTTATAAAAAATTAATGAATGAAATATTGGAGAAATAAATTATGAAAATTGTTGCGTTTGGTTATTCTAATTCTGTTGGTAATTCTAAAAAAAATGGAAAGCCTTATGATATTAAGAATCTACTTGTCGGCAAGCCACTAAGACAATGGACTAATGAACATGGGGTAGGTGAAGCGTCTGGTCATGAATCTATTGAAATGCCATTTGAATCGAATATTGAACTTTTAAATAAAATAAAAAATATTTCTTTCCCGGCTTTAGTTGATTTAAAAACAGAACCATTGCCAGAAGATCCAACGAAAAATATTATTATTGGTTTAGATGTTGTCTGTACTATTTGGGATTCAGTTCCTCAAAATAAAAAATAAAGTATTAAAGGTGAATTATGGCTAATTGTGTAGTTATTAATTCAGAGAATTTACTACAAGTTACTGCTGATACTTTAGAAACTTGTAGTGATTATATATTGCTATCAAAACAAGATTATTCGTTTTGGTTTGATGCTTTAACGATAACCCCAGTTGACATAGGTTCGGCTATTTCATTCGGAATATTTATTGTATTTGGAATGGGATATTTACAAACTTATGCGGTTGGGATTGGATTGAAATTAATTAGGAAAATTTAAAATGAAAAAAAATATTTTGAAAAATAAACTTTTAGTTGCTGGCGTTCTTACTGCTTCAATGTTATCTGGTCAAGCTATGGCGGCAGGTGAAGTCGACGCAATTTTTGGTGCTATTGATTTATCAAGCATTGCTGCATCGGTTGGCGCTGTCGGAGTTTTGATTATCGGTATTGCAATGGTAATGAAAGCAATCACTCTGGGCAAACGTGCTGTAGATAAAGCTTAATGGTATGGCTCAATTAATACATGATTTGATTATATCTACTTATGTTATTTTGGGCGGATTGTCTGGCTTCGCTATGATATATAATATGCGCGGTTAGATTAAATTAATTATTTAGCAGTCTTAGGACTGCTTTTTTTTGGTCTAAATTATGAAAAAAGTATTATTAATATTTTTGATTTTAGTTTCTTTTTATTCTAGTGCTGAAGTTTTTGTTGTTAGTTCGCTTGGAACCAACGGCAATTTACTTGTTGGCTGCGGTTTGCCTGTTGGTACTGTTTTTGATAGTAAAATTAAATCTTGTCCGAAAAAAATGCCGAACGATTCGGACGGAACGACATATACATTTGAATCACTTGTTATTACAACGTCTATTAATGTTAGATATCTATCTTCATATAGAGGTCGCTATGTTTCAGGGAGGGGCAGCTTTATGAAAGCTACTTGTGATGCTCCGAAAAAAATCAATGACGAAACTGGGCTATGTGAAGAACGACCGCCTTGTCAGAAAGGATCTAAAACTGGTGTCATGTCTTGGCCATATTCTAAGTATGGTAGTAATCCTACGCTGTGCCTTTCGTCATGTGAGTATGGGCTTGGAGGTGTTTCTCTTTGTCTTACAAATGGTAATAGTTGCACTGGTGATTTCACATCAAACGGCAAGCAGTGCTCGATTGGGGGCGGAAATGGTTTAGATTCTGGTGGCGACCATCCAACACCCCCGCCAGATGGTTGCCAGTGGCAAGGGACTGGAGATAAAGAAACTTTAGTCTGTAATGGTGATGCAGATGGCGATGGCGAGCCAGACCCTGACGGAACCGAAGACCCTGATGGCGAATGCTCTTGGGATGGTGATACTTTGACTTGTAACGGTGGAACTTATCCAGATAAAGAAACTGGTGGAACTGGCGGTGATGGTGATGGCGGAACTGGCGGAACTGGTGGAACTGGCGGTGATGGTGATGGCGGAACTGGTGGAACTGGTGGAACTGGTGATGGTGATGATGGTGTAGATCCAACTGTCCCACAGCCTGATTTAGACGGTGTTATAAAATCAATTAGAGATTTTAATGCTGATAATAATGCTAATTTGAATTTGATAAATGAAAATCAAAAGATTGGATTTCAAGCTGTTGTTGATGGTAATAAAGATGGGTTTGATAGAATTGTCGATGGTAATAAAGAGGGGTTTGATAGTGTTGCCTCTGCTGTTACTGGCATAAATATACCTGACGTTGATTTATCAAATATAGAGGGATCATTAACTGGAATAGAAAACGGTGTTAATTCTATAACTGGCACTGATATTTCTAGTGCTAATTTTTCAGATTGTTATTCTTCTAATTCGTGTACGTCATTATATGAAACTGAATATCCAGAATATGAAAATATGACTGAAATGATAGATGAGAAAATGTCTGATATTTCGAGTGGTGTAATAAAACAAGTTGTAGATAATTTTGTAAATATTAATATATCGAATGCTCAAAAGCCTGATACCAATGCTTGTTTTGATTTTGGTTTCGTTGATTTCGGTTGTTTTGATTTTTTTAAAGATTTTAGTTGGATTTGGTCATTTATTAGATTTGTATTTATTTTCACTTCAGTAATGACAGCACGAAAAATAGTATTTGGGGGTTGATATGGAATGGTTAGTTAGTTTATTTAATATAATAATTTCTTTTGCTTATTCATCGTTACTTAGTATTCCAAGAATGTTTAAAGATTTATTTTTTTGGATTGTAGAGCAATTTCTTGGTTTTGCTGAATGGCTCGGTAATTTAATATTATCTTTATTTGCACCGATTGACGTTAGTCAGTATTTAACTTTCAATACCGCCTAATGTTAGCTGGGTATTTATGCAACTTGGTTTGCCTAATTGCTTGCTAATTATCGGTACTGCAATTGTTATTCGTTTGACATTACAACTAATTCCTTTTACTAGATTGGGTTCATAATATGATTAATGTAATAACCGGAAGACCAGGGGGCGGTAAAAGTTATGAAGCCGTCGCTTTTCATATCTTGCCTGCATTAGAACGTGGTAGAAAAGTTATTACTAATCTACCTTTGCAGCTTGATATGTTTGTTCAGATATTTGGTGCTGAGGTTCTTGAACTAATTAAGGTTGTCGATGGTCAGTTAAATGATTTCGGGTCTATGGATAGACCCTTTGCTAAGCATGAGGATTATCTTGACGAATGGAAAAATGAGCAAGGTCAAGCGCCATTATATGTAGTCGATGAATGTCACATGGTGCTACCTAATAAGAAGTTAGACTCTAAGATATTAGAGTTTTATTCCTTGCATCGGCATTACGGTATTGATATTACTTTGATAACTCAGAATGTTAGGAAAATGCACAAAGACATTCGAGATATGATTGAGATTCAATATATTTGTCAGAAAAATACAGCAATTGGATCTCAAACTTCATATACAAGAAAAGTTAAACAAGGCGTGTCTGGTGAAGTTGTAAATACATCAATTAGAAAATATAAGCCTGATTATTTTAAATTTTACAAAAGTCATACGGCTTCAAATAGTGCAGTAATTGAAGATTTGGCAGGTGATATAACTCCGTTGTGGAAGCGTTGGCCAGTTATTGGCGCGGGTATTATGTTTTCAATCGCATTTTGTTTAGTTTTGTTTATTATTTTTAAAGATAAGAAAGAGATAGCAGTTAAGACTCCAGAACTACAGCAAATTGAAATTAAAGTTGCGACTAAAGATAAAATAGACCAAGTTGATTTTAAGAAGCCAGTTCATCCGTTAGAAAAATTTACTTTCTTCGTTACAGGCCAATCTAAACAATTTGTAAGAGCAAGTCATCGAGATGATGACATTCCAGATTCTGCTTTAAATTTTTATAGAGTTTATATAGATGTTTATGAAAATAATAAAAAGTTATTTTCAGTTAATCAGCATGATTTGATAAAGCTCGGTTATACGTTTAAAAAAATGACAGATTGTTTTTATGAGATTAGTTATAACGAATACGTTGGTTTAATAACGTGCGGTGAGATAGCAGCTCCAAAAACTGGCATTGAAGCGTTGGGTGTGGATTTAATATAGTTATGTGATGCTTGCAATCAAATTTAATATTTGATTAGTCAAATTCGTGTTATGATTATCAATCAAAATGGAGAAATGATTATGCAAATTAAAGATTTGATTATGTTGTTTGATGCAGGTTCGTTGAAAAAAGCGAAGGTTGTGATTAATCCTTTAGGTTTTGGTTATAACCTTTTAATTGATAAGTATGTTCTTCAGACTCAGAGAGGCGGTGACCGTGTTTATAAAACGATTGACGCTGCTTGTGAGTCTGCATTAAAGATAGGTTTTAAACGTGTTGAGGTTTGTTTATGAGTGTTCAATGTATTTGTAGGAATGGGCGTTTTTTCTATCTGATAGATAGGAAAGCTCGTAGAATTAAATTAATACGCTAGTGCGCATTATATACAATGTTATGTTGAGATTGCTGTATGCACAATAGCGCCAGCGCATACAGCAACCGTAACATAATGAGTATAATGCGAATTAGTTTGTTATCGATAACATACTGGTATGTCAAAAAATGACATACTTTTTTTTGCGTGGGTTTTGTTGTCTCCAGTTCTTAGCTCTTGTGTCTTTTGAACGTGTGAAAAAGGATCTTCATGCGTAGCATAGAGCGGAGCGTCAACCGCTTTCACTCCATTTAATAATGTATTTCAACTACAAGCCCAAGTGCATTATTAAAGCATTAATTATCCGCCACCCTGCAGAATCGCTTTTAAGTCTTTTTTTAATAATGCTAGATAATGGATTTTTTTGTTTCGAGATGAATCAAAAATGATGGGAAAGGGGCCCCTCTGGGGAGAGGGTCCCATAATTTTTTGAATGAATCGAGATTTTCGAGATAAAACCCCCGTCTAGTATTACGGGGGTATTACGGGGGTAAACCAGACCAACTATCAACGCGGTACGTCCTTTCAATGCGCTATTTTAGCTAAATTCTTCTCTTGTTCTATCGTTTTGACTTTTTATAACTAGAGCTTCAAGTATTGTCATTATTGTTTTTTTTTCATCTTCGTTTAATCTTTCTATTAAGTGCAATTTTGCTTTAATTTTTTCGTTTAGATCTTCACTTACGTTATCGAGTAAGTCTACTGTAGGTCTTGCTAGTGCTTTAGCTAATTTTAATATTTGACTTGCTTTAGGTTCTGATTCTCCTTTTTCCCACTTAAGTATCGTTTGTTGTGTTACTCCTACTCTTTCTGCAAGTTCATCTTGCTTTAAATTTTCTAGAAGTCTGAACTCTTTAATTCTTTCATTAATCATCAAATTTATCTCACAGTAACTGTATTTATTTAATTATAACTACTGTTTTTTTATACATTTAGTTGACTTTACGTTTTTATGTATCTATCGTATACGAAAATATGTACTTGACAGGTTTTTGAGATGTTGAAAAAAGAAGTGGATTTAGAAGAAATTAAGGAAATAGATACGTCTATCAGTCCTTACGTATTCTGCGATTGGCTACGTTTTACATTTCCTTATGTTGATTTGCGTCATCTTCATAAGTCTGATTTGTCAGATATGCGATTTGCTCCGCTTCCAGTTCATCCAAGCAAGAAAAAATTAAAGTTTCGCAAGATGCCTAGACCTAATTACAAGCTAGTAAAAAACGATGAAGAAAAAAAACGCAAGCTTGAAGAAGTCTACAAACAACAATTTAATGTCATGTTGCACGATCGATTAGAGGTTTTTTGCTTAGTTGTTTTGGGCTTACGCCTTGGTAACTGGCGTGAAAAGGGCTTGAATGGTTATGAAAATTCAGCGGGTCTTTTTATTCCTAACACTACTAAGCGCGTGGGCTTTGTTGCTTTAGGTGGAAATAACGGCACTTGTTGTATTGATATTGACGGCACTGGTTGCAAGCATTTATTTAATCAAATAGATGGTTTTAGATTGCACTGGTGGTTAAAACTTTTAGGTGTAGTTCGTTTGTCACGAGTTGATTTAGCCATTGATGACTTTCACGAAATGTTTGGTCGTGAATATGCAAAAACAGCTTTCAATGATAATGCTTTCAGAACATCGCCCTTTGGTCGTGCTCCGAACGGCGGTGAACGTCTTGTTAAAGAACCAAACGGTCGAATTGTTAATGAATCATTTGAAGTTGGAAATCGTCAATCAACTATTTACTGGCGTATTTATAATAAAGCGGCTCAATTAGGGTTAGATTTTTTTTGGTTTCGCTCAGAAGTTGAATTAAAAAAAGTATCGATTGATGTTCTTTTGAATATTTCGGGTTATTTTGCCAGGAATCTGTGCATATTCTGCGAGTATCATTTCTAGTACTCCAGTTAAAATTATTTCGACTAAAAAAAAAGCGTGTCTAGATGTTCATTCACAAATTAGATGGGCGCGTAGACAAGTCGGAAAAACTCTTTTTGATATAGCAAAGCATTTTGATGGTGATTTAGAAAAAACGTTCGGTATTTTAGCAAACGGAAATCCTGACGGTGACAGTATACGGCTTAATGATAAGTTCGTTTTGCCTAATGTTTATAAAAAATTAATGAATGAAATATTGGAGAAATAAATTATGAAAATTGTTGCGTTTGGTTATTCTAATTCTGTTGGTAATTCTAAAAAAAATGGAAAGCCTTATGATATTAAGAATCTACTTGTCGGCAAGCCACTAAGACAATGGACTAATGAACATGGGGTAGGTGAAGCGTCTGGTCATGAATCTATTGAAATGCCATTTGAATCGAATATTGAACTTTTAAATAAAATAAAAAATATTTCTTTCCCGGCTTTAGTTGATTTAAAAACAGAACCATTGCCAGAAGATCCAACGAAAAATATTATTATTGGTTTAGATGTTGTCTGTACTATTTGGGATTCAGTTCCTCAAAATAAAAAATAAAGTATTAAAGGTGAATTATGGCTAATTGTGTAGTTATTAATTCAGAGAATTTACTACAAGTTACTGCTGATACTTTAGAAACTTGTAGTGATTATATATTGCTATCAAAACAAGATTATTCGTTTTGGTTTGATGCTTTAACGATAACCCCAGTTGACATAGGTTCGGCTATTTCATTCGGAATATTTATTGTATTTGGAATGGGATATTTACAAACTTATGCGGTTGGGATTGGATTGAAATTAATTAGGAAAATTTAAAATGAAAAAAAATATTTTGAAAAATAAACTTTTAGTTGCTGGCGTTCTTACTGCTTCAATGTTATCTGGTCAAGCTATGGCGGCAGGTGAAGTCGACGCAATTTTTGGTGCTATTGATTTATCAAGCATTGCTGCATCGGTTGGCGCTGTCGGAGTTTTGATTATCGGTATTGCAATGGTAATGAAAGCAATCACTCTGGGCAAACGTGCTGTAGATAAAGCTTAATGGTATGGCTCAATTAATACATGATTTGATTATATCTACTTATGTTATTTTGGGCGGATTGTCTGGCTTCGCTATGATATATAATATGCGCGGTTAGATTAAATTAATTATTTAGCAGTCTTAGGACTGCTTTTTTTTGGTCTAAATTATGAAAAAAGTATTATTAATATTTTTGATTTTAGTTTCTTTTTATTCTAGTGCTGAAGTTTTTGTTGTTAGTTCGCTTGGAACCAACGGCAATTTACTTGTTGGCTGCGGTTTGCCTGTTGGTACTGTTTTTGATAGTAAAATTAAATCTTGTCCGAAAAAAATGCCGAACGATTCGGACGGAACGACATATACATTTGAATCACTTGTTATTACAACGTCTATTAATGTTAGATATCTATCTTCATATAGAGGTCGCTATGTTTCAGGGAGGGGCAGCTTTATGAAAGCTACTTGTGATGCTCCGAAAAAAATCAATGACGAAACTGGGCTATGTGAAGAACGACCGCCTTGTCAGAAAGGATCTAAAACTGGTGTCATGTCTTGGCCATATTCTAAGTATGGTAGTAATCCTACGCTGTGCCTTTCGTCATGTGAGTATGGGCTTGGAGGTGTTTCTCTTTGTCTTACAAATGGTAATAGTTGCACTGGTGATTTCACATCAAACGGCAAGCAGTGCTCGATTGGGGGCGGAAATGGTTTAGATTCTGGTGGCGACCATCCAACACCCCCGCCAGATGGTTGCCAGTGGCAAGGGACTGGAGATAAAGAAACTTTAGTCTGTAATGGTGATGCAGATGGCGATGGCGAGCCAGACCCTGACGGAACCGAAGACCCTGATGGCGAATGCTCTTGGGATGGTGATACTTTGACTTGTAACGGTGGAACTTATCCAGATAAAGAAACTGGTGGAACTGGCGGTGATGGTGATGGCGGAACTGGCGGAACTGGTGGAACTGGCGGTGATGGTGATGGCGGAACTGGTGGAACTGGTGGAACTGGTGATGGTGATGATGGTGTAGATCCAACTGTCCCACAGCCTGATTTAGACGGTGTTATAAAATCAATTAGAGATTTTAATGCTGATAATAATGCTAATTTGAATTTGATAAATGAAAATCAAAAGATTGGATTTCAAGCTGTTGTTGATGGTAATAAAGATGGGTTTGATAGAATTGTCGATGGTAATAAAGAGGGGTTTGATAGTGTTGCCTCTGCTGTTACTGGCATAAATATACCTGACGTTGATTTATCAAATATAGAGGGATCATTAACTGGAATAGAAAACGGTGTTAATTCTATAACTGGCACTGATATTTCTAGTGCTAATTTTTCAGATTGTTATTCTTCTAATTCGTGTACGTCATTATATGAAACTGAATATCCAGAATATGAAAATATGACTGAAATGATAGATGAGAAAATGTCTGATATTTCGAGTGGTGTAATAAAACAAGTTGTAGATAATTTTGTAAATATTAATATATCGAATGCTCAAAAGCCTGATACCAATGCTTGTTTTGATTTTGGTTTCGTTGATTTCGGTTGTTTTGATTTTTTTAAAGATTTTAGTTGGATTTGGTCATTTATTAGATTTGTATTTATTTTCACTTCAGTAATGACAGCACGAAAAATAGTATTTGGGGGTTGATATGGAATGGTTAGTTAGTTTATTTAATATAATAATTTCTTTTGCTTATTCATCGTTACTTAGTATTCCAAGAATGTTTAAAGATTTATTTTTTTGGATTGTAGAGCAATTTCTTGGTTTTGCTGAATGGCTCGGTAATTTAATATTATCTTTATTTGCACCGATTGACGTTAGTCAGTATTTAACTTCAATACCGCCTAATGTTAGCTGGGTATTTATGCAACTTGGTTTGCCTAATTGCTTGCTAATTATCGGTACTGCAATTGTTATTCGTTTGACATTACAACTAATTCCTTTTACTAGATTGGGTTCATAATATGATTAATGTAATAACCGGAAGACCAGGGGGCGGTAAAAGTTATGAAGCCGTCGCTTTTCATATCTTGCCTGCATTAGAACGTGGTAGAAAAGTTATTACTAATCTACCTTTGCAGCTTGATATGTTTGTTCAGATATTTGGTGCTGAGGTTCTTGAACTAATTAAGGTTGTCGATGGTCAGTTAAATGATTTCGGGTCTATGGATAGACCCTTTGCTAAGCATGAGGATTATCTTGACGAATGGAAAAATGAGCAAGGTCAAGCGCCATTATATGTAGTCGATGAATGTCACATGGTGCTACCTAATAAGAAGTTAGACTCTAAGATATTAGAGTTTTATTCCTTGCATCGGCATTACGGTATTGATATTACTTTGATAACTCAGAATGTTAGGAAAATGCACAAAGACATTCGAGATATGATTGAGATTCAATATATTTGTCAGAAAAATACAGCAATTGGATCTCAAACTTCATATACAAGAAAAGTTAAACAAGGCGTGTCTGGTGAAGTTGTAAATACATCAATTAGAAAATATAAGCCTGATTATTTTAAATTTTACAAAAGTCATACGGCTTCAAATAGTGCAGTAATTGAAGATTTGGCAGGTGATATAACTCCGTTGTGGAAGCGTTGGCCAGTTATTGGCGCGGGTATTATGTTTTCAATCGCATTTTGTTTAGTTTTGTTTATTATTTTTAAAGATAAGAAAGAGATAGCAGTTAAGACTCCAGAACTACAGCAAATTGAAATTAAAGTTGCGACTAAAGATAAAATAGACCAAGTTGATTTTAAGAAGCCAGTTCATCCGTTAGAAAAATTTACTTTCTTCGTTACAGGCCAATCTAAACAATTTGTAAGAGCAAGTCATCGAGATGATGACATTCCAGATTCTGCTTTAAATTTTTATAGAGTTTATATAGATGTTTATGAAAATAATAAACAAGTTATTTTCAGTTAATCAGCATGATTTGATAAAGCTCGGTTATACGTTTAAAAAAATGACAGATTGTTTTTATGAGATTAGTTATAACGAATACGTTGGTTTAATAACGTGCGGTGAGATAGCAGCTCCAAAAACTGGCATTGAAGCGTTGGGTGTGGATTTAATATAGTTATGTGATGCTTGCAATCAAATTTAATATTTGATTAGTCAAATTCGTGTTATGATTATCAATCAAAATGGAGAAATGATTATGCAAATTAAAGATTTGATTATGTTGTTTGATGCAGGTTCGTTGAAAAAAGCGAAGGTTGTGATTAATCCTTTAGGTTTTGGTTATAACCTTTTAATTGATAAGTATGTTCTTCAGACTCAGAGAGGCGGTGACCGTGTTTATAAAACGATTGACGCTGCTTGTGAGTCTGCATTAAAGATAGGTTTTAAACGTGTTGAGGTTTGTTTATGAGTGTTCAATGTATTTGTAGGAATGGGCGTTTTTTCTATCTGATAGATAGGAAAGCTCGTAGAATTAAATTAATACGCTAGTGCGCATTATATATCTTATGTTAAATAGGGTTTGGTGATGCTCAATGACCGCATGATTCTTCTTCCCCTCACTGTTGATTCTTTCAATAACAAGTAATTTAACCATAATCGTATTTACCATAAAATAGCTAATAATCACTAAATAATACTTCGTATTTATCGTGTAATTATTAGCCTGATTTATACTTTAGATTAACCGCCGGCTAGTTTGACCGTATGGCCTTGCTTAGTTAAAAATTCTTTAATCTTTTCGCGGTTGTCGCCTTGGATTTCAATGTTGCCATCTTTAATTGCGCCGCCACAACCACATACTTTTTTAAGTTGTGCAGCTAGTAGCTTAAGTTGTGCATCTTCCATATCGAGCCCAGTAACAACACAAACACCTTTGCCTTTGCGGCCTTTAGTTTCACGTTGAATACGAACAATACCATCACCTTTTGGACGCTCTTGTTTTACTTCTTCTTGTTTAATGCGGCCAATATCGGTTGAATATACTAAAGACATAATTAATCTCGCTTTTAAATGATGGTGAATTGTAAATTATTTTTCGTGTTTATCCAAAAAGGATTTTATTGAAGGTAAAAAACCTTTAAGTAATTTTCCATCATACATGCAATACCATTCTTTAGGTTCACCTGTATCGTTCTTAATCAAGAAACCGAGGTGATTATCGATTTGAATTTTACTTTTTTTATCATTCACCTCCGTTTCACCCATATCACCAAAAACCTTAGGTTTGATAATCGTGCCAGTTTCACTCCACCAATCGATGCTTTTTTTGATGGCACTTAAGTGACCGTGTAACACTTTGTTTTTTATTAAGACCTTCCAATCATCAGGAACTCCTGTCTTATTTTCTATGAAAAAACCTTTGTATAATGACTTCTGCATACTACTACTTATATACTTTATAGACACTTAATAAGCATTCATTATTTTATTCAATTATTCTAGTTAAAAGTTTCGATTTTGTGACCATATTTACGTTTTTATACAATGTGTTATAGTTAAGAAGATTAGAATAGTTATGGTGTATTAGAGATGGACAAAAGCCTTTTCCTTACAAGTGAACTTGATGTAGAAACCTTATCATCGTATTTGAAAAAGCAGTATTCTGACAATAGTCTGATCTCGTTTAAAAATGATTGGGTTAACTTTGTTGTATTTTGCCAGACACATCAAGTTATTGCTTTACCTGCGTCGACCACTGCTATTCGTATTTTTATAGAGAAACAAGCAAAAGAGAAAAAATTAGCTTCTATTAAGCGCTCATTAATTTCTATTTCTCATATTCACTCTGCATTTGGTTTTAAAGATCCAACACGAACTGCACAAGTGAAATCGGCATTAGGAAAAATTCAAATAGATAAGAAAGATGATAGTAAACAGACTGAAGGTATTACGGTAAATATGCTAGAAACACTAGCTCTTCAGTTAGCTCTATCTGATGAATTGAAAGATATTCGAGATTTAGCTATTTGGCATGTAATGTTTGAGCTATTACTTAAACGTGGTGAGCTCAGAGAGTTGCAATTAAAAGATATCTGCTTTGATGAGTCAGGTAAATATATGATCCAAGTTCAACAAAACTATTATCCATTATCACACGAGACTGGCCTATTGCTAGCTAAATGGTTGAATACCTCACTGATCTTTGATGGTTATTTATTTAGAGCTATAGATCGTCATCAAAATGTATCAGAAAAGAAGCTCAACGACTCATCCATTTATCGTATTTTTCGTCGAGCAAATGAATTACTTAATCTCGAAGTACACTTTTCTGGCTTATCTGCTCGTGTTGGTGCAACAAAAGAATTGTCAAAAAGTGGATATTCAATCCATGAAATTCAAGCTATGGGACGTTGGGTAAGCCCTGCAATGCCAAATCAATATATAGGCAATATTGAACGCTCAGAACAACAAAAGCAGCTTTTCAAAACTAAAAAGCCTGATTAGATAATCAGGCTTTGATATGTCTTTTTAATAATTTTATGATTTGAGAGCGTTAAGAATTGCTTTCTCTAGGAATGTTTTAAAACAATCGCCATTATGCTCTAATAGCTTAGGGAACATTGAGATTGGTGTCATTCCAGGGAAAGTATTTACCTCGTTTAAATAAATTTTGTTATCTTCTGTTAAGAAAAAATCGATGCGAGATAAATCTTTTAATTTCATTTGTTTAAATACTTTTTGGCTGTATTTATCGATCAAATTAATTTGTTCATCAGATAAATTGCTTGCCGTTAATGTGGTTGTTGAATGGCTACCACTACCGTATTTTTCATCATAAGTATAAAAAACACCATCAGGAGCAATAACTTCTCCTGGAGGGGTTGTAAATAGCTTGCCGTCAATTTCATAGGCTGCAACTTCCAACTCTCTTGGCTTCACTGTTTTTTCAATAAGTACTTGTTGAGAAAACCCGAAAGCATCATTAATCGCTTTCTCTAACTCATCCTCAGAAGTTACATTGTAACACCCAATGGATGAGCCTTGGCAAGCCGCTTTAACAAATAATCCACCCCATTCTTTAAACGCTGATAATGCTGAAGCATGTGTATCTTCATTATTTTCTGTCAAGAATAGATAAGGGGTATTGGGAATATCAAGCGCGTCATACCACAATTTTGAAGTGATTTTATTAAAGCTGTTTGTACTTGATTCAGCACCACAGCCTAAATAAGGAAGGTGAAGCATATCCAACATAGATTGAATGTCACCTGTCTCACCTGGATATCCATGAATGCAAGGAATAACATAATCTATACGGCCGCATTCAACATTATCGCAAACTAATGATTTATCAGAACGTAATTCATATTTTAGGTCTGAATCAATTTGAAACCAGCCATTATCTTTAATTTCTAGGTGAGTTATTTGAAATGTATTTAGTTCAGACAATTGCTGATAAATATATTTTGATGATACTAATGAAACTTCATGTTCGGTACCGCCACCGCCACAAAGTAAAAGGATATGAGTCATGCTAATCACTATAGGAAATAATTGGTGCACGGGAATGTGCACCAATTCAAATTAATTTAACTTATGTAGCTCTGGGTTATCTGAGCTTTTAATGCTGTTAATACTACGGACAAAAGGACCATATGCTTGAATTTCAGCAGGTAGTCGATGAATCGCTTTACGTGCTTCTGCAGGTGTAGCGAAGTCACCGTATAAAATGGTATACCAAGGCATATTATTAACTGTTTTTCTATTCATCCATACAGGCTGATCACTAGGAAGCTTTCCTGTATATGAGGAAAGGTCCGTTTTACGACTTAAAGCTAAAATCTGAAGTGTATAACCATAGCGGTTATGCATTTCTTTTTGTTTTTGAGTTGGTGGTAGGATCTTAATCTCAGACTCTGAACTTTTAACCATTACTGTTTCTTCTGGTGTAAGTTTTACCACAGGCTTTTCAACTTCTGCGGTGAGTTCTGTTTCTTCAAAAGTGGTAACTTCTTGCTCTATAGTTTGAGAGACTTGATAAACCTCTTCAGAAGATTCTGTTGTAATGTTTGTTGTATACGAGCTACTAGTACACCCTGCTAGCAGCGCGGTTAGCGTTATAGTTATGATTCTTTTCATTTTAATTCACATTTATGGTCCTACTGATTCTCTAATTTTGCACCTGATGTTAATCACAATCAAGTCTAAACCTAAGTAACCGTACAATTAGTCTCTGATTTGTGTACTGTTACCAATAATTAATGTGTTTTTGTGCGCTGGATTCTGTTTATATCAATTTAACAAAGGTAAATGATCCATACTCAGTTATCTTATTCTTATCTGAAGATTAAAGGAGCTGCAATGTCTGATTTACAACAACTTCTACGACCTCGCTCTATTGCTGTGATTGGAGCTTCAATTCACTCTGATCGTGCGGGACATATTGTAATGCGCAATCTTTTAGAAGGGGAATTTACTGGGCCAATAATGCCTGTTCATCCAATTTATCATTCTGTGTGCGGCATATTAGCCTACAGTGATATACCTTCCCTTCCAATTACGCCTGACTTTGCTATTTTATGTACGCCTGCAATCAAAAATATTAAGATTTTAGAACAGTTAGGTGAAAAAGGCGTTAAGCTAGTAATTATTCTTTCTTCAGATATGAACCTTCATTTTAATGACTCAGGAGAGCGTTTACCTCTTGAGGCAGCGTGTATTGCCAAAAAATATAATATGAGAATACTAGGGCCTAATAGCCTTGGCATAATACTTCCTTGGCTAAACCTTAACGCTTCTTTTTCACCAATTGAGGCTAATAAAGGAAATATTGCTTTTATATCGCAATCAGCAGCAGTATGTACGACTATATTAGATTGGGCAAAAGAGAAAAATATTGGTTTTTCTGCTTTTATATCTTTAGGCGATGGTATTGATATAGATTTTAGCGAATTGCTTGATGCTCTTTGTACCGACTCTAAAACTGATGCAATATTACTTTATATTGATTCAATAAAGGATGCGCGTCAATTTATGTCTGCAGCTAGAGCGGCTGCGCGTAACCGACGTATTTTAGTTGTAAAAAGTGGTCGTTCAGTGGCAGGAAGTAAAGCGGCACAGCTTCATACTAATGGCGAAATAAGCTTAGATGCTGTCTATGATTCGGCAATAAGGCGTGCAGGTATGTTACGAGTATCAAATACTCATGAATTATTTGCAGCAGTAGAAACTCTTGCCCATCCTATTGCATTTAGAGGTAACCGACTTGCGATAGTCACAAATGGTGGTGGCCCTGCAATTATGGCTGTCGATAGCTTAATGCAACAAGGAGGTAAATTAGCATCATTAACTGACCCTCTCCTTCAAAAGCTAAATCAGATATTACCGCATAATTGGTCTCATGCTAATCCTATTGATATAGGTGGAGATGCAAATGAGCAGCGATACTGCGAGACTGTCAATACACTTTTAGACAGCGATGATTGCGATGCCATCCTTATAATGCATAGTCCATCAGCGGTCTCAAATTCTACACAAACCGCATCAAAACTTATAGAATTAATCAAAAACCACAAACGTAAATTGAAGTTTACTATATTAACTAATTGGTCAGGAGAAGCTTCTTCAAAAGAAGCCCGCTTATTGTTTACACAAGCCTCTATACCTACCTATAGAACACCAGAAAGCTCTGTATCTGCTTTTCTTCATTTGGTTGAATATCATCGCAATCAAAAGCTCTTAATTGAAACCCCCGTCTCATCAGGGCATATCAATAAAGATGATGCGATTAAAGCAAGAGAATGGCTAGATAGCTGCGTTTCTGAGGATCTGGTTGAATTAGATACACACGAAACACAAACACTTTACTCGTGCTATGGTTTTAATACTCTTGATACCTGGATAACAGAAGAACCCGTTGAAACAGGATATGTAGCTGAAAATATTGGTTACCCTGTTGTAGTAAAACTGAGATCTCCAGATATCGCTCATAAGTCAGATGTGCAAGGGGTGATGTTAAACTTAAATACGAAAGAAGAAGTAATTCAGGCGTCTCAATCTATTATTGATCGAGTTTCGATCAGTTATCCATCTGCTAGGATCGTAGGCTTAAGTGTACAAAAAATGGCTCTGAGATCCGGAGCTCAAGAGTTACGAGTTAAGGTGTGTCAAGATCCTGTCTTTGGGCCTGTGATCTTCTTAGGTGAAGGCGGCTCTGAATGGGATCTTAACAATAATGCAGCCGTAGCTCTACCGCCACTTAATATGGCATTAGCTGAAAATTTAATAAAATACGCAATCAAAGAAGATATTATTCACAATCGAAATTCACCAAATAAAATGAGTATATTTGATTTGAGTGCCTTCCTTGTTCGAATTTCTCAAATGATACTTGATTGTCCAGAAATTATTGAGCTTGATATTCACCCACTATTAATTTCAGGCTCAGACCTAACAATTATTGATTCTTCAATGAAGCTATCATCATTTTCTGGTGATGCACATAAGCGTTTAGCTATTCGACCTTATCCAAATGAATTAGAAGAATATGCTGAGTTAAAAGACCACTCTTCAGTACTACTTCGTCCTATTCTTCCTGAAGATGAGCCAAAACATGCTGCATTTATTTCACAGGTATCACACGAAGATTTATATAAACGTTTTTTTTCTGACGTAGGTGAATTTAACCACGAAGCCTTAGCTAATTTCACTCAAATTGATTATGACCGTGAAATGGCTTTTGTTGCTACTAAAAGAGTTGATAATGAAGAAGTTATTCTTGCTGTTGCTCGTGCCTTATCTGATCCTCATAAAAATAATACCGAATTTGCAATTTTAGTAAGATCTGATCTTAAGGGATTAGGGTTAGGTAAAATATTAATGGAGAAGATCATCCGTTATTGTCGTAATCAAGGAATAAAATTTATGACTGGAATGACAATGCCATCAAATAGAGGGATGATAGGTTTAGCGCAGCATTTTGGTTTTTCTATTGATATACAAATGGAAGATGGTGTTGCTGAAATGCACTTAACTCTTAACTCTTAACTCAGATAGAAAAAAGGCCAAGATAAATGCTTTATTTATCTTGGCCTATATAGATATAAAATTGTTAAAAAAAGGTTATCTATATTATTTTGGTTGCTCTGATTTTTCTTTTTTTACCATAATTGCACCGGCGATAACAAAAGCAACTAATAATAAAATTTCCATTAAACTTATCCTATTTCTGTAAAAGTAAATAACGCGACTAATATAACATCAAATCAAATTAGGTAAATAGATTTAAATCAATTTTGTAAAAAAATTGTCATAGTTTGTAAAATTTGAACTGTCCTTTACCTGAAAGTTTTGCTTGATACATTGCATTATCAGCCTCTTTCAATAAAACATCGATGTCTTTTTCATCACTATATTGGGCAACAGTAATACCTATACTAATGCCTACTGATAGCCGCTCATTCTGATACGAGATTGGTTTTTGAATCACCTCTATTACTCGTGTAGATAGCATCGTTAATTGCTCTATACTTTGTACTGCGTTGATAAAAAGTACAAATTCATCTCCGGCTAATCGACAAGCTAAATCTTCTTGTCTCACGGCATGTTCCAAACGTTTCGCTACTACTTTCAGTACTTCATCACCAGCATCATGACCATAATTATCATTAATAGCTTTAAAGCCATCAAGATCTAAATAACATAGCCCTATTTGTCCAAAGAAATCTTTATTCACAGCAAGGGTTTTATTTACTATTTGATAAAATTTTGACCTATTTGGTAAGCCTGTTAATGAATCATGGTGAGCTAGATAATCTAAGCGCTCTTTTTCTTTAACATCAAATAAGTTCGTAAAAATGAAAATATAGCTGTCTTGACCTGTTTGTTCATCATCAATTATCTTGCTTGCTTTAACATAAAGTGGCAGCTCTTCACCAAGTTTATTTTTTTCTAATACTTCGCCATGCCACTGGCCGAATCGATATATAGATTCTGTAATGAGATCTGTTGATGTACTAAAATGATGCCCATCAAACAACTCTTTCATCGATAACTTCATTAATTCCTCTAATTCATAACCAAAAATAGCCGTAAATGCAGGATTCATTAATGTTAAGCTGCCATCTGCATCAAAAATCAGCACACCATCCTGGCTATTTTTAAATACATTCGCTGCTAATTTTTGTTGAGTTCGGCTCTTTATTGCTTCTGTCACATCCACCACAGATAACAATAACTGTTCTTTGTTAGATAGACTCCGAGTCGTGATCTGCAATGCAACACCATCTTTAGTATGAATTAATAAGTCATCAACTTCAGTACTGGTTTCAACTAACATAGACAGCATATTTTCTTCTAGAGGCTTTATGATGTCAGAAAGCAAAGAATCTTTAAGTGGAAGGTTTAGTGTTTGAGGAAATAATTTTTTTGACGCATCATTAGAAAGAAGTATCTTACCTTGATTGTTTACTGCAAATAAACCATGTTGAACGGCAGTAATGATTTGCTCACCAAAATCTCTTTCTTGCTCAACTTTCCCCAAAACAATATTTAACTGTTTTTGTCGCTCTTCAAGTTTATCTGCCATTTTATTAAATGATAAAGTAAGATCACCCAACTCATCGTGCGTTATCACTGAAGGTCTAACATTAAATTCACCTTTGGTTATAATACCTTGCATTGCTTGGTTCAACTTTGAAACTGGAGTAATAATCCATTGATGAATTTTTAAGATAAATAGATAACCGCAAACAATAATTAATCCAAACATGAAAAAAGATATCTGTAAGGTTTTATTCCTCATTTGTGTTAATTCTTGTTTTGATACAACTAATCGTATTTTAGCAATTTGTTCATTATTTAATGTTACAGGGATCAAAATATAGATCGCTGTATCACCAATAGCAAAACCATTAATGACAACTTCCTCTTGTAAAACAAGACTTGGGGCTTTCATTATTATCCCGTTTCGGTGGTATTCTGCAAACACTGAACCATCACTTTTTAGTAATCGAGCTTGCAAAATCTCAGCATCAACGCTAAATGCACTAAGAACTTCTTGTGCGGTTATTTCATCATCAAATAGCAATGCTGCTTGCAGGTTTACACTTACACCGTTTGTTAGTACTTTAATTCGATTAATAAGATTATCTTTCTGAATTTGATAGGTACTTATATAGTTATAACCTTGGAAAAGAATAAATAACACCATCGTAAACACAATGATCGGTATTGATAATCGCTGACGTAAAGAAGCTCTTTCTATCCATTTCATTAGTGATTACTCCCTTCAATGATCGATAAACGAAGCAGTTGAGAGCTAATCTTGAACGAGGCATTATTTAAATTATCTAAATTAATCGCTGGTTTCACTTTACCTTGTACCAGCCTTAACTCAATCATCCCAAGCTCTTTTGTAAAATTAGGTTTACTACTAATTGTAAGTGTATTTTTATTAAGTTTTTTTAAGAAAAAAGAAGACGTATTTTCATTTGCTATATATATATTACACTCAGAATTTAATATAGATTTCTCTTGAGGTTTAACACTAACATTTTGCCCTTGAATTTTTTTATTTTTACTAATGACAATCAATGTTTGTACGACAGGATCTTGTTTATCTCCACAGAAAGTGAGTTCTGAGCGTTTCTCTTCTCCCCACTGTATAAAGTTAGCTATTCTAAAAATATAGACGGCTTCTAACTGATGTCGTTGATAAGCAGCTTCAACTGCAAAACTACTAGAAAAAAAGCAAAGATAAGCAACAAAGAATGACTTTAGCCAATTAAAATTCATAAGACACCTTACCATAGATTGATTGCTCGGTTTGATAACCATGGCATGAACCGTCAAAAGTATACGTTGTTAACTCACATTTATTCGACATACCAATATTGGTCACAATAATCTCGACCAATGGTGCACTCTTATGTTTTTTCCAACCAATTCTTGTGTCTAATGATACTAAATTATCTATATCCACACCTTTATCTTTATAGTCAATATCTTTATATTTTAGTATAAAATCCCACTGAATGTGCTCATTTAATTGCCATAATAATTGGCTAGACAGCATATTTTGGTGATCAATTTCCCAATAATCATCAGAATCAGGTACGGCTAGATCTCCTTCAACACGCTTCTGTGAAAATGAAAAATAGCTATAGCTAGTATAGTTTTTAAGAACTGAATTAATATGCCACTCTATTGCAACTTCTCCGCCGTAAATTGTCGCATCATAATCATCATTTGTGTCATAAAACAGATATTCATAGCCATTATTATCAACTACATATCCCGTATAATCTGTTCCTCTAACATGCTCATACTTACTTATATATCCCGTTACATCAAAGTTCACCTTTGAATGTTCATATCTATAACCGATATCGAATGTAACGACATTTTCATTTTTAAGATTTTCATTAGGTAAATAAATATTTAAACCATCATTATATTGATAGTCATCATATTCAGTAAGATACACTGAAAAATAGGTAGATTTTTGCTCAAAGTAAGAAGGAGAAACAACCGCACGACCAATGCCTAACCATAATTTTTGCTTTTGATTAATACGGTAAAGAGAGCGAAACTGTGGAGAGACTTCAAAAGAATCATTTAGTGTAAAATATTCAGCTTTAATTCCTATTTGAGCTGACAAGTTTTCAGTTATTTCAATATCAAATTGAGTATAAAGGTTACTCACTGTATCGTATAAACTAGAGTCGTCAGAGAAGCGATTATAATAATCAATATTACTATGATCATATTCGTTTCCATCTTGTAATTGGATATCTACATATCGAACACCACCACCAAATAATGCCGTTATTGATGGTGTAACGTCAACAGTAAGCACTGTATCTAAATCAATGGCGTTGAATTCTCCATTTGCATCAGAAGAGTTATCATAATCATGCCAGTACCATAAATTAGTTTGCCATTGTGATTCTTCATAATCGGCATGATGAGTCACTTGACTATAAAATGAAGAGCTTTTTACATTTTTAAATGAATCGGTTCTTGTTCTTACTGGATCACTTAAATCAATTGTAAGCCAATCATAATATTGCTCAGATTTCTCACCACCAAATGAAAAAGTCCAAGATTGATTGCCCTCTTCAAGTTGGAACTTAACCCCTGCTGTTTGATTTGATATTGTATTATATTCATCAGTATCATAATTCTTTTGATACTCGTCGATCACAGAAAAAGCCTCTTTTGATTTATAGAATGCTCTTGCTGTTACACTATCATTAAACTGCAATCCATGACGAACTGAAACTTCTTTATATCCATGTTGACCATATGCAATTTGGCCATAACTACCTAATGTATCACTTGTGGATTTAGTAATAATGTTAATGACGCCATTTACAGCGTTCCCTCCCCATATAGTTCCACTAGGGCCTCTAATAATTTCAACTCTCTCAATATCAGCTAAGACATAATCAATATCTTCCCAATATGCCCCACCATAAATAGGATTAAATACACTTCGTCCATCAATCATTACTAGCATTTTATTAAATAAGCCATCATGAAAGCCTCGAGCTGAAATAATATCATTCGATTCATTAAATTGACTGACGTCCATGCCTGGAGCAAGAGAAAGGATATCTGCAATGGTTTTCATACCAGAACGAATGATCCGCTCATTAGAAATTACATAGATAGCAGCAGGAATATCGCTAATATGTTGCTCTCGCTTTGAAGCACTGGTCACATTAACTTCTAGCATTGATAAGTCTTCTAAACTCATTGACATAAGAGCATCAAGATCTGGATCTATTGATGCTAAAACTACCGGTGAGCTAAAAAATAATGTGATGTAAAAGAATAATCGTGTGTGCTTCATATTTTAGTGCCAATTAACCTAACTAACAGAAGTATAACTTAAAGTACACTATACCGTCTGTTATTTTTTTTACAATTGGTAAACAAGGTGATCTAACTAACATTAACTCAATGATGAACAGCGTAACTTGCTTAAATATCAATCATAGTTCTAACATGCTTAATCTGCTCCCTATTGATAAAAAGAATCAGTTAAGATAAATACACACTAATAATATTAATTGAATTATATGAAACTAACGATATGTGTTGCTTTAACAATTTATTTATTCTCTTCTACTTTATTGGCAAAAAGTGTTAATTCTTATTATAAGATGCATCAATCTAAACGATGTGAAACGCTAAATACCACGTTAGCACACGTAACAAAAGTGCTGAGCTTTAGTGAAGGAAAAGAGTACAAAGAAAAGTTAAAAGAAAAGAAAGCATTAAAAAAACTGCGTAAGGAAAAAGGATGTTAAAACAATAAAGCCAGCATACTCTGCTGGCTTTACTGTTTTAACAATTATTATTTTGCTTTTGGCCTGAAAGGCTTAATCACAGCTTCGTCACACTCAAGAAATGGACCATCCATTAAGTCAATGCAATATGGTATAGCGGGGAATACGGCATCTAAACACTCTCGAATTGATTTAGGTTTACCTGGTAAGTTTACGATTAACGAATCTTTACGCAGACCTGCAGTTTGACGAGATAAAATGGCTGTTGGAACAAACTTTAGAGACTCTGCACGCATTAACTCACCAAAGCCTGGCATCATACGATCACATACTGCTTCAGTTGCTTCTGGAGTCACATCACGCTTTGCTGGCCCAGTGCCACCAGTAGTAACAACCAGAGAGCAGCCTTTTTCATCTGTCAGTTCAATTAATGTTTTTTCAATGATATCTTGCTCATCAGGGATAACCACATATTCTGGTTCCCATTCAGATTTTAGGTAATCATTCAGTGTTGCGATAATTGCAGGTCCTGAAATATCTTCATAAATACCAACGCTTGCGCGATCACTAACTGTTACAATGCCAATTTTTGCTTTAGTTGTCATAATTTCAATCTTATTAAGGTAACGTAACGGTATTATTACAGATTTAGTATTCGTAAGCCATATTGACTGAAACACCATAAGTCGAATCTACAGAATAGATTGCAGCTAAATCAAAATGAAACATATTTAGTGGCGAGAAGCCAATACCTGCGGTAAACGCATCATCATACGTTCCTGCTAAATCTGTTTTATAGCCACCACGTAATTGAACTTGATACAACAAATCGATTTCGGCACCGGCTCTAAACATTTGAACATTGTCATCTAAGCCAATGAAACGCTCTTGCTCATTAAGATCAACATCTGCTGTTAAAATAAAATAATTCATCATGAAGGCAACACCTGCGGTATAGGTCGGTGTTAATTCATAATTGTATTGATAGGTTTTATTACCCCAGTCTCCAGCACCTTGCGAGTTATTAAAAGTAACATTGACTGAGGTTGTTTCTATTTCATGCTTAATTAGGTTTTTACCTGCCGCTGCAAAACGCCAAGGGCCATAAAACCATACAGCACCTACATCAAGATTAAACGCATTACCTGTGGTTTTATTTTTGTCATAATCTTTAAAATCAAAATTATTAACGGCTTCTACATAGGTATAAGTTAAATAACTTTGGAATTTAGGTGTAATACCAAGCGTGATATTTTGTCCTAAGAAATTAGTATAGCCCGCAAATGCAACGCCTGCTTCCATTAAACCTAAAGCAACCGTTCCAATCGCTGTGGTATCAGCCATTTCAAGTGCATTACCTGTTGCCCCTAATGCTTCGACATCAGGTAAGGTTAATCCTTCTACTGATCCTTTAACATAAAAGGCAGTAGATAAATAGCGATTAGGTATAGCTACTGCTGCACCACCACCAGCACTAAAACTTAGCACGTCGCCATCAAGCCTTAATAAACCAGCTTCAATATCTGCCGCCCCTCCAACAGGATCAGTCGGTAATTTATCAAAGCCTCCTTGAATGAACTCAACATCGTCAACCATTTTACCACTATCCATATATTGAGCACCTGCGCTCGGTAGCAGTAAACCAGCATCATCTTTACGACTATAAATAGCAATTAACGCAGGATTATAAAAAACACCAGTAAGATAATCAGCAGAAGCTGTACCTGCACCACCCATTGCATCGGTACGACCATCAACACTGTAACTGGTTGCATGTAATTGTAATGATGTTGTTGCAGCGCACGAAAGTAAGCCAATTTTTATCCACTGTTTCATTTTTATAAACCTAATCGAGATAGTTACTTCTATTATCGGCTATATTCCGCCTAACTTTAAGAAATAAATAGCCTTTTTATCTATTTTTAAAATGTATGCTTGCATCGTATAGATAATATTAGGGTGAATAAATAAAAAACCGAGATACATTGGTCTCGGTTTAGTCATAATTTCTATCAGAATAAGTCAGACTGATTTAGGTTGCTATAAATCGCTTATTTCTTCTCTTTCTTTGCAATTTCTGCACGAATTTGATCTGAGATTACTTTAATGGCTTCACCACTACTTACTCCTTGGCGCATTAATTCTTGTATTTTTTCTACCGCTTGTTGCTGCTCTTCATGGGTTAACGTTGGTAAATCTAACATTACTTTCTCTCTACTTCTTCAGCATCAAAATTGATGACTTTGGTAATGGCTTGTATTTCTTGAATTGAGATAGGACCTTGAAAACGTTTATGATTAAATGACACACTCAATATATAACTTCCTGGAAGTACATTAGTTTCAGGCAAATTTTGAGGGAATTTTTCCTCATATGTTTTTTCCCAAAGTTTCATATAATCATTATCTTGATGATCATAAACACCAACAGCCATCTCTGGCAATGGACAATTTGATCTCAATAAGCCCGTTTGATGTGTTTTCCATTTCTCTTTGCCTAACCAAGCAACTTTCATTTCAATTTTAGGCTTAGTTAATATTATCCAACTCTCCCATTGTGTTCTATCTTTATCATTTGCAGTAATCTTTAATTTATATAATCCATTATTAACACGATTGTTTAGTGATTCACTCGCATAAATATATTGTGTAATGCTTTCATCTTGAGTCGGTATTCTTCCAATCGATGGATTAGTAAATTGTTCGTCTTCAGGCCATTTAACAAAAGACAATTTTTTGATTGATTTCTTACTATCGAATTTAACAACAAATCGATGATGCAAGCGGCCAGGACTTTGAACAATAACTCGCTGAATACTGACTGCATTTAACCAGTTTGGCACCACTACAGTAGATAAATCTCGCCCACAATTTGTTGAGATTGCGGCATTTAATAATTTATCTACGTTCTGATTTATATTTTTATCACTCGAACTTTGAAGCACTTCTATTGAAGTCGAAAATCCCTTTAATGCATCACCCTCAAGAAATTCTTTATGCGCACTATATAGTGCTGATTGTTCATTAAACCAATCAACAGAAGCTGCAACGCCTATTTGAGTAAAACAGCACGTTGCTATAAAAGTGATAACATTTCGCTTTAAAGTCATAAGTATTACGCTTTCATTTTATAGCCGACACCACGTAAGGTTTCAATCTCAATACCTACTATTTTTTGACGTAACTGTAAAATATGAGTATCAACGGTGCGCGTGGTAGGAAAGTGATTATAGCCCCATACCTGATCAAGTAACTCATCACGAGTAAAAACTTTACCCAAATTTGATGCTAAAAATAACAATAAATCAAATTCAGTTCTGGTTAAAATAACCTTTTCTTCAGAGTTAAATACATCTCTTGTCGAGGTATCAATTGATAACCCTCCTACGACTAATGTTGTTTTCTGATCATTTGCATCGGCTTCTGGTGAGCGTAAATGTGCTCGTAACCGTGCAAGTAATTCAGCTTCTGCAAAGGGTTTAGTTAAATAATCATTTGCACCTGTATCAAGGCCTGTCACCTTGTCTCGGATAGAAACTAGAGCGGTTAGCAAAATAACAGGAATATCTTTAATCTGCTTCCATTGAGGTAGCCAAGTTAGTGAATCACCTTCTGGTAGTTGGCGATCCAGAATAACAATGTCCGCCTCGGCCCAGAAAGAAGATACATTAGTAGCATTATCTGAATGTAAGCAGCGGTATCCTGCTTCTTCTAAGCTCACAATAAGGCCGTCGGCTAAATTTTTATCGTCTTCAACAAGTAGGATTGTCTGTTTCACAAGGTATCTCCAAAATAAAGGTCGTTGGGGGGCCTTGAAGTGTCATCGTCCCGCCCATTCTATCTATCATTGATTCAACAATAGTCAAGCCTAAACCCAAACCTGCTTCACTCACAAAAGGGGTTTTTAACTTTTTCCAACTCGACTTCGTTAATTGTCCTTTATCAATAACTTCAATTGTTAAATGTTTGTTTTTTATAGTTACATTCAATATAACTGGTGGTATGCCATATTTATGAGCATTATTTATTAAATTATCAATGCAATTGCCTAACCAATAAATATTTACTTTTATAGCTGCATCTTTATTAATTCTAAACTCAACTGGCTGTGAATATTCCATACAGCGATAGCCTAGCCATTCTTTTACTGAAGGGATCCATTCGGTGGAAAACCCTTTATCTTCTGATTGCAAATAATCCTTACTTGCTTCAGCTAATTGCCGTAATCGTCTCGAATCTTCACACAGCCTTCTAAATTCATCATATAAGGATTCAGGTAGAGCTTCAAACTGCCTTCTAAATCCTTCAACCGTTAGCCCTAAACTGGCAATCGGTGTACGTAATTCATGAGTTAAGATTTGAAGTACTAGCATTCGACTTTTCATTTCTCGTCTTCTGCTATTCCACTGAGATATCCCCCAACCAATAGCGAGTGATAAATTAGCAAAGACTAAAAATAGTACAATATAAAATAATGTTCGTGAATTACTCTCTTCTTGCCAACACACATTGCCATTTCTGACATAGCAATTCGCATTTTGTTCAAAAGATGTGATCTCTAAATCATATTTATCAAGATATCTTTGCTTTAGCTCCATCGAATATAAATAATATCGACTGCCTTTCCTTATCCATAATAGTTGATCAGCGATTATGGTATCAGAGCCACTAATGATTGCACGAATTGCATTATCATCCATCTTTTGAAGATGATGTAATAATCCACCCTTAGGGGCAATGGGACGCTCTTTTATATGCATATAAGCTTCAAGAGATGCTGCTCTATTTGGGTATTTTTGAACATAACGATAAGCATAAGAACCACCTCCAGGGTGAATCATACCTGAACGAGCAAACCAACTTGTCGGTAAGCGTAGTCCCTTGCACATAGCTCGAGTTAAAACTAATGGCTCACCAACCAGTGGGCTCACCGGCCAAGGGCCAGTACAAGTTTTAGCCGTATCATAAAGTTGCTGCAATTGCTTGAAAGGATAAGAAGCGGTCTGTGGCAGTAAGGTATCTGGTGATAATAATACAGTTGGGTATTCTTTTTGTATATAACGTATATCATAAATCTCGACAGCATCTTGTTTTTTAAATGCCTTTTTAAAACCGTCGATTTTATCAGCTAAACTCGTCGCGTGTGACGATAAACTGAAGAATAAAAAGAAAACACACAAAGATCGACTACTTATCAACACATACCCTTACAACCAATTGAAATAAAGCCTAATTGATTGAGTATATTATAAATCACAACGAATACGAATATTTTATTTCATCATCACTTTCCCACCAATCATCTTATAGGCAGGGATTCCTCTGATTAAGACTTCTCTTGCAAAAAGTATTCCGCACCCTGGGCATCTGCACGTGACTTTTGTATGATCTTCAACGATTCGTTCAATAAAACACTTTACTAACCCTCCTTTACCTCCTTTCCTATATTTATAAAGCAAAGCTCTACATTTTGAACAAGTTATTAGTACTGTTTTACTAGGGCCTTTTTTATTAGGTTTAGCCATTAAATATTCAGTTCTCTAGTTGCTATCTACAAAGGCTTTATTTTACACTTAATTAGCAATTATTTTGCCTCTTTTCGTCCCTTTGTTGTTTGATACAGGATCTTTCATGCGAACGTATGCTCAAAACTCACTAGCTCAAGATGCATTACATCTACTTACTGATTTACAGTCTTGCTTTAAAGAAAAATTAACTGATGTTGCTAACAGTAGCGATAAACTAACCAATAACTCCATATCCACTACAATGCCGTTTAAATCTGTTGATTGGTTGCGTGACGAAGGAAAGCATGGTGGTGGTACTCGATTTGAAGCAGTAGAAGGTGGGATGTTTAATCGCGCTTCTATTAATGTATCTCAAATTCACTATGAAGATTCACCGGAGAAGCATTACGATAGTGCAACAGCTCTCTCTACAATTATTCACCCAAAAGATCCTTTATCCCCATCTATTCATATGCATTATAGTCTGACAATCTTAAAAGATGGCTCCAGTTATTGGAGAATAATGGCAGACCTTAATCCTTCTCATTTTAATAAAGATGATAAAGAATATTTTGACCAAACATTGAAAGTGGCAGCTAAAGATCATTATTCTGAAGGGGCTAAGTTAGGTAACCAATATTTTGATATTCCCGCTCTGAATAAGCGTCGAGGAGTGAGTCACTTTTATTTAGAAGGCTTTAATCCTAAAAATGAAGATGGTGCGGCATTTACGAATCAATTTGCGACCAAAGTAATTGATACTTATATTGATCTATTAAGCTTGCATAGTGTAAATATTGAACAACCAACAGAGGCGCAACAGCAGAAACAATTGGATTATCACACGCTGTATTTTTATCAGGTATTAACACTCGATAAAGGAACGACAGCAGGCTTACTTGTCCATAATCAAAATGATGTTGGTACATTAGGTTCTTTACCTTCACACATTAATCGAGACAAATTAAGTGAGTGGGAAGCTTTATCTCCAGAGCCAATTAAAAGCTTAGTTACCGATTTGTTAGCTGTATTACCAAAAAAAACGCCATGTCCAATCACGACTGAAATAAAAGCTGAATTAGCCCAAGTTATTCGTGCATTCTATCAAAAGTAATTAAGCCACTACTCTTAATATACAACTTTTAATACATAGCTATTAATAAGATAAAAAAGCCATTGAGGACATACAATGGCTTTATTTTGATATTATCACTTTAAAATAGGTTTAATCCAAACGGTTTCAAAATCAAACCAACCTAACCCATTACAAGAGGCATTTTGAATGCTATTGTTTGCGTCTTCACTTATCCCCATCCAACCATGAAATAAAGGAGAAACTTGACCGCAATCAACCAGAAAACGACATATTTCATTCACTGGAAAATGGCGTTGAGGTGATAATTGCCATTCCTCTATAAGAGAAGATACGACGTTAAAATCATCTTCTGGCATCACCCTTTCTATTTCATTAAATGCAAATAGCCATGATAATAAAGCCTCTGGGCATTGCGTTCCTAAACTCATACCTCTAAGCCAGATATCAATACCTTTGGTTTTCTCTGTGCTCAATAGCTCTAGCGTATCAAACTGACGAATTTTCAGTCGAATTCCATCTTTTGCTAACCGTTGTTCTATAATTGCCCCAAGTAAAGGATACAGTGGGTGCTCATTCTCATAACCTAAATTTACTACACTGCCTTTCTCGGGTTTAATAAATCCAAGATTAGGTTTATTAAGGCAATGCTGTAATCCTGGTAATAACCCATAGGCATTAAAAAGCCCAATACCATTCATATGAGAGTTTTGCAGTTCATTAAGTAATAATAAAGGAGTGATTGTTTGGGTTAAATAAGCCAACCAATTATCATCACTGGCAATGCCTGTTTTACGATTAAACAGGATATAGCTACAACCTCTATCAACATCAACCTGCTCACCATAAGCAACAGATGGAATTTCGGTCTCCTCATGTACCTCTAAACCAACTTTCAATTGGATAGGTGCAATGTCTGGTAGTGTCCATACCTCGACAGAATCAATTAAAGGTCGATAGCCAAAGTAATTTTCGTTGGCTATCAATACTAGTTTTTTTTCTGTATTTTCGCTGACTTTATATGGACCTGTGCCAATTGGATATCGATGATAATCATGATTTTCATGCGCTGAAACTGGCACTATTTTCGCATTAAATTGAGCTAATTTAGAGTCAAAGTGATGATCTTGCTTGGTAAGAAAAAAATCGATTACATTTAAACTTGGGCTAGTAATATCGGTAATATGGCTAAAGATATAGTTTGATGTTAATGCTAGAAATGTATCCCTTATGTCTTCAAAGGTTAATCCCTTTCCATCATGAAAACTAACGCTTGGTCTAATATAAAATCGCCAATGCTTAGGAGATAACATTTCCCAATGGTGAGCAATATCCCCTTCAACATCTCCTTTTTTATTCCATTGTGTTAACCCATTAAAAATTTGCTGCATTAAATGCTGCTCAGAACGACGAATGGCAAATGATGGTGTTAATATGTGAAGTTGACGATAGTATGGCAATTTAACAATTTGTTTGCCTTTTTCATGAGAGACCCCAAGCACTTTGTGAATCAATTCTAGCAGTGCATCTTGGTTTCCATCTAATACACTTAACGCTACATCAAGTTTTCCTTCTTCCAAACAACGAGTTGCAAGATCAACACTTAGCTTTTCTGGTGTGGATAGAAAAGTTAATGCTGAAAATTTTCCTCGCCCAACAGCAGGAGCCCAAGTGATCCATTGTTCATCGGACATTTTCTTAAGTACCATTCGAGTATTACGCCGAGTACAGCATAGAAAATCTGCAATCTCATCGATTTGAACACTGGCTGACTCACTGTGATAACGTTCAAATAACGTTTCAAATTGCTTACGTAAACGTGGACTTCCCATAATACACCGCTTTTAAATTGACATAAGTCTTATTATTGACTCTTACCATTAGACTACAAGTAAATAATCTTGATTTTTCAATAAGTAAGTTTACACTAATTCTCGAGTTATTTAGAGGAAATTGATCATGCCCCCAATTGAACTGTACCAATTTAACCCCGAAACCCGTAGAAAATCCGATCGCTATCCTGTCGAACGAAATGGTATATATATTATCAAGTCGGGACAATTCCATTATAGAGATAAAGCGGGGGAAGACATTACTCTTAACACTGGTGAATATTTACTCTATAGCTCTGGAGATATTTCTAAAGTAAAAATGGTAAATACAAGCGGTGACTTTCAAGCTGAGTCACTTGTTATTGATGTCTCGATTTTTCAACGATTCATTACCTATACCAATAACGACGCTCATATTCCATGCTCTAGAGAGACCTTTGTCTTTTCACCAGATAAGCACACCTCAATTACTAATTTACTCACGTTAATAAAAAGTGAACTTAAAAACAGCGTAACTAATGATACCCTCGAATTTTTAACATTAGCTATTCTAAGTGAAATGGTAAATGAATATCCTGAATTGATTGCTTTTATACATAGAATATCAATATTAACAACCTCGCAGCGCCTCATTCGCTTTGTTGAACAAAATATTTCCTCTGATTTAACTATTGATACTGTTGCTCCACAATTAGGAATGTCTTCGTCAACACTTAAACGTAAATTACAATCCGATAAACTTTCTTTTGCACATCTAGTAAAAGTAAAACGTGTTAATTATGCGGCGACACAACTCCGTATTACGCGAAAAACCATCACTGAAATTGCTTATGAAACGGGCTTTAAAACTGCGGCTCACTTTAGTACTACGTTTAAATCAATTCATGGTAGTACCCCTAAAGAGTTTAGAGAATCAACACGAGGCTAAACTGTCACATAGGTGTAACACTCGCGCTTTATGATGCTTTTTTTTGATTATGGATCTCGATCATGTTTAAAGCGCTTAGTTACACCACTTTTGTTACCGGTTTACTTTTTAGCTCTACTGCTTTTTCTGCCAGTTCAAATACGGTCATCGTTGGCTCAACTTCAGTTTCTAACTTATTAGAACCGTTTATTGAAGAATACAATCAGTCTCATAAACCTCAAATAAACCTACAAAGTATTGGTTCAAGCGCTGGTATTAAAATGCTGGTTGATGACACCGTTAACTTAGCTATTAGTTCTCGCCAATTATCAGATAAAGAAAAAGAAACATTGAGCACTACAACCATCGCATATGATGCAATTGCCATTATTGTCCACCCAAATAATTCCATCACAAGCTTATCTGCTGATAATATTTGGAAAATTTATCATGGCGATATTAAGAACTGGAAAGAAGTCGGTGGTGAAGATAAGAAAATAGCGGTGATTACCAGAGAGCTCGCTTCTGGTTCACGCTTCTCATTTGAAAAGAATCTAGGATTAACTAAAGAGATAAATTCCTTTACTGTATCAGATATTAGTTCAAATGCGATTGTAGTGAATGGTACGAGCATGGTGAAGAGTATTGTTGCTCGAAACCCTCACGCAATTGGCTATGTTTCTGCTGGTTCTATTGGTGACCTTGCTTCATTACAAGTTGTAGAAATTGATCATATCCTTCCAACGCCAAGTGCTATTATCGCGAACAAATATCCTCTATCTCGCCCTTTCTTATTTGTATTTAAAGGAAAAAAACTTTCACCACAAGCTAGTGAATTTATAACTTATATGAACTCTGAGTCTGCAGCGAAAACAATCCAATCGTTAGGTTATGTTAAGTAATAGTTGAAAATAAACGACGAATAATCTATTGTGAAATTGAATTTAATTACAAGGATGTAACATGCTAAATGTAAACAGTTATTTTGAAGATAAAGTAAAATCTATTGGATTTGAGCAAAACAATAAAGCCATTTCAGTAGGTGTGATGTTTCCGGGTAACTATACCTTTGGTACTAATGCCGCAGAGAAAATGACGGTAGTTACAGGTGCCCTTACCGTTAAGCGCTCAACTGATTCGGACTGGGTGACATTTTCTGCAGGTGAAGATTTCTCTGTTGAAGGAAGTTCAGCATTTGATGTGAAAGTAGAGCTTGAAACTGCTTATCTCTGCGAATATCTATAATTTGGTACTAATACCAATCGTAGTAAATAACTGATCACTTACTTACTCTTATTGGTCTAACGACATAGATTAATATAAAAAATGCCAAGTGAGGTAACTCACTTGGCATTTTTATTGTCTTAAACTTGAATATTCTCTTAAACAAAGAGACTTAACAGTCAGTCTTACTCGTCGTCAACAACCAGTTTCTTTGGTTTCTTCTTCGGCATAAACACTTGATCACCCACAGCAACGTTAGTGTGGAATGAATTATCGCGCTTCTTAGCCGCTTTTGGTTTATGAGAACCACGTTTTGCTGTCGTTTTCTTCGTATCGCCTTTCTTAACAAACGTACGCTTCTTCTTAGGTACAAGACCTTTGAATTTGCCTTTTAGATCTTCAAATACAGAGAAGGTTAATTCTTTCTGTAGGAAGTTTTCTATACGTTTAAAGCTTTCCCAGTCTTTTGGACCAACGAGAGAAATGGCTGTTCCTTTTTTACCAGCACGGCCAGTACGACCAACACGGTGAACGTATTCTTCCATATGTTTTGGCATATCGAAGTTAATAACGTGAGTTACACTGGTTAAATCCAGACCACGAGAAGCTACGTCTGTCGTAACTAGAATTTTATGTGCGCGACGCTCAAATTGGCTCATAATGTTATTACGAGCTGTCTGATTCATGTCACCACTTAGTGCTACTGCTTTAAGCTTACGCTCATTAAGTAGGTCCGTGAGACGATCTGTATCAGCACGAGTCGCTGTAAAGATCATGATTTGAAAGTATTTTTCAGTTTCAATAATCTTATCTAGTAACGCTTGTTTATGATCAAGGTGGTCACACAAGTAAAAGCTTTGCGTAATATCAGTATGTTCATCCGTTGACAAACCAACAGAAACAAACTTAGGATTATCAAGCATATTACCAGCAAACTGAGTTACCGCATCATGGTCTAATGTTGCAGAGAACATAAGAGTTTGACGACGACGGTGATTTGCCGCTTTATGGATTTTCTGAAGGTGCTCAGCAAAACCTAGATCAAGCATACGGTCTGCTTCATCAAGGATCAGTGTTTCTAGACCATTCAAGAACAAAGATTGATGTTCTAAGTGATCAGCTAAACGTCCAGGTGTTGCTACGATAAATTTCGGAAATTTACGCAATGCATTCACTTGGTCATTAAAGTTTTCACCACCCGTAATTAGGGTTGCATCATAGCTTAAACCACCTAGCATACTGCGTAGATGTGTATACACTTGTTTTGCTAATTCACGCGTTGGTGCCAAGATCACTGCACGAGGATCATTCTTAGAGAACGATTTTGATTTCAGTGATTTATGAAGCATTGGCAAGACAAACGCTAACGTTTTACCTGAACCTGTTTTTGATGATGCAAGAATATCTTTTCCTGCCATCGCAACAGGTACAGCTTTACGCTGAATTTCTGTTGGTTTTTTGATGTTCTGATGAGCGAGATTTTTTAATAGGCGATTATCTAAACCTAAATCTTTAAATTGCAAAAGCTGCACTCCAATTTCGAGTATTATTGATGGATAACCAGGCATTCTGGTCTAATGCCGCGGAGTATAGCATAAGTGTCGTTTATCCTTGCACATAAATCTTCATTTCAACTCTTACACTCGCCCCTTACTTTGCTACAATGCCCACAATAACTAAGAATCATTGTTTAATAATAAAAAATAGTAGAAAAATCTATGAGCATTCAAATTACTGGAACATTAGCAAAAATGCGCGCATCACTGCTTGACGGTGCTGTTCAATATCGTTTACCTGTCGGCAATGAAGAAGTCGAACTCAACGTATTCATTGGTAAAACACTGACACTAACTCATACGGGCAATATTTTTTGTTGCTCTTGTGGTAAGAAAACAAAGAAAAGTTACTCTCAAGGCCACTGTTTTGTCTGTATGAAAAAATTAGCAAGTTGCGATATGTGCATAATGAAGCCAGAAACTTGTCATTTTGCTGAAGGAACTTGTCGTGAACCTCAATGGGGTGAAGATAACTGTTTTGTTGACCACTATGTTTATCTTTCAAATACTTCTAGTTTGAAGGTTGGCATTACTCGTCATACTCAGATCCCTACTCGCTGGATTGATCAAGGAGCTACGCAAGGCTTACCAATTGCTAAAGTGAAGAACCGCTTAATTTCGGGTTTAGTCGAAATTGAATTGGCGAAACTGATTGCTGACAAAACCAATTGGCGTACTCTGCTAAAAGGCAATAATGAACCACTTGCTTTAAAAGAAGCCGCATTGGAACTGCTGCCACAAGTCGAAGAAGCCATTGCTAAAGTTAAAGCGGAACATGGTGAAGATTCTGTTGAGATACTTGATGAGAACATTCTCGATATCGCCTTCCCTGTTAATGAATTCCCTGTAAAAATCATCAGTCATAATTTTGATAAGAACCCAGAAGTTACAGGCATATTAAATGGTATTAAAGGACAATATCTACTGTTTGATACGGGTGTAATTAATATTCGTAAGTTTGGTTCTTATGAAGTCACAGTAACTGCTTAAAATTTAAATAAAAAAAGGAAGCATTCGCTTCCTTTTTAATGGGTAATTATATTATTAGTATAATCTACATTATATTTTAAACTTAGCTAAGTTTGCCTCAGCCTGACTAACAACCATCTCTAATTTATTACTTGCTAAATCAGTATCACGAGCCTGAGTAGTTACCTCTCTTGAAAGCTCATGAATAGACTCAATATTTTTACCTATATCAGCACTTACAATATGCTGCTCTTCAGACGCTGAAGCTATCTGTGCTGACATATCATTAATTTCTTGAATCGCCTTAACCACTAAAGTCAACTTTTTAGAGGCAACCTCTGCCTGATTAACCGTATTCTCTGTCATGCCTTTATTTTCTTCCATTGCAAAAACAAGACCTTTTGCATCAGCCTGTAAGCCTTCAATAGTTTTTCTGATTTCTTCTGTTGAACTTTGAGTTTTCGTTGCAAGATTACGAACTTCATCAGCAACAACAGCAAAACCACGACCAGATTCACCCGCACGAGCTGCTTCAATAGCCGCATTCAATGCTAATAAATTAGTCTGTTCTGCTATTGTATTAATCACATCAACAATACTATTAATTTGTCCTGTTTTGACACTTAACTCTTCAACCATATCTGAAGATATATCTACTTTATTTGCTAAAAGCTTAATATTTTCAGAGGTTGACTGTACTTCTTGAAACCCTTCACGAATAAAAGACTCTGCATTTTCTGACGCTTCAGAAGTACGAGATATACTTTGGGCAATTTCAGCTGCTGCTGCATTCATTTCATGTACCGCGGTTGATACTTTCTCTATCTCAATCTGTTGGCTTTCTACATTCTTAGCTGCTTCGTTCGCTATATCTTTCACAGAATGTGATGTAGAGGTAACTTCAACCATATTATCGGTCAAATCTGTCATCATTCCTCTTAACGTGAAATTAAAAGAATTAAAGCTTGTACAAATCGAACCGACTTCATCTTTAGATCCTACAGGTAAAGTAATAGTTAAATCTCCCTTACCTTCAGCAGCTTTAGCCAACATCTCATCTACTGATTCTAACGGTCTAATTAAACGAGCTGACATCCAAATAACAAAGATAGACCCCGCAACAATAACTCCAAGAGCAAACAAAATTAAATTAATAATACGGTCACGTAAGGGAGCAACAATAGAGTTATGATCCAACACTATCATCATAGTCCACTCTTCTAGCATTGGAACAGTAATAACATAAGAATCGTGACCCAATATGTCGGTACGAATATTATCTTCTTTACCTAACATAGCATGTAATTTAGGTGAAAAAACATCAACATCTTTCAATTGATATCCATCGACTGTATGCGCTAATATTTTACCCTGCCCATCAATCATCATTACTTGTGAGTTGTCTGGTACAGGTACTTTTCTCATTAACGTCTGAAGATGAGATACTGTCGTATCAATCCCTAACACACCACGAACAGCCCCACGATTAGAGTAAGGCATCGCCATTGTAACCACCACTCGTTTACTTACATCAGTAGTCACATAGGGATTAAGTAATATTGGTTTACCAGCACTTAACGCTGCTTGATACCAATTTCGAGTTCTTGGGTCATAGCCTGCAGACTTAGCGCCATTTTCTGCCTCTAAATCATCAAGTAAAAAACGACCAGTATCAAAACCAACATACGCATTTTGTAATGAAGTATCATTCATTGCATATTTTAATGCGTTACGGATCATGTGGCTTGTCATGCCAGGCTCTGATAAAAATGCTTGTATGGTATTTAACTCTTGTTTTTTATTTTCAACCCAAGCTTCTGATAATGCAGAAATTGATTCAATCGCTTGTTTAGATTGAATAGTTAAACTTTTCTTTTTTTCTTCTACTAAGCCTTGAGTTGCAAAAACAACTAGCATAATAGATAACAAAATCATAATTAGACCAAAAGTGGTCGCGACTTTTGTTTTAACACTAAATGTCATTAATTTGTTTCCAATAAATAATTATCCCAGAGACATAATACCTACTTACCATTGAAATTTAAAGTACGCAGTACTGAAAATTGGAAAATTAATTTCATTTTACTTCTAAGTTAATATTGCTAATGGAATTTAATACCGTATATAACTGTGATTTCTCTCTATAATAAATAATATCATGTTTGATTATTCTCATTGTTTCGGTTATCAATTAAGTATGCCGTAAAATGGAGTTACGTATGTTATTGACGACAGAAGAAGAGTTTGAGTCCTGCTTATTAACCAGTGATGATGGAACATATAGCGCAAGCTATGATGGTTATCTTTTACATAGCGTGTTTCAACCTATTTTTAATAGACAAAAACAAGCCATTGGTTATGAAGCACTATTACGGATTTTTGATCAAGATAATCAATCAATACGCCCCGATTTATTTTTTACCTCTCCAGCACACAGCTTAGAAAAAATATTAAACATTGAACGCCTTAGCCGAGTTATTCACATTCGAAACTTTGCTTTGTTCTCTCCAGAAAAGAGTCTGCTTTTTCTTAATGTTCTGCCAGAGTCAGCAGTTCACTTTCATTTAAATAAACTGCCAAATCTTAATGCCTCTTTACTTGAATCTCGTATTCGCAGTTTACACTTATCACCAGAGCGCTTAGTCTTTGAATTATTAGAATTTCACTATAAAGATGAAGCTCGGTTGCTTACCGCAATAGAAGAAATTAAATTACATGGTTTTAATATTGCTATTGATGATTTTGGTTCTAAAGCCTCTTGTGAGCACCGAGTTTCTTTACTTAAACCAGGAATTCTTAAAATTGACCGCCAACTTTTACTCAATTATGAAGACGGTGATGTTGAACCTTTATTATCAGCTCTTAAATTGGCTCATAAAGAGCATGCTTTCACCGTAATTGAAGGCGTAGAAACCAGTGAGCAATATCAACATATGAAAGCACTTGGAATTGATTATTTCCAAGGTTTTTTACTGGGAAAACCACTTCCTTTACAGCAACAAAGGCATATAGCGGCGTAACTTCCCTTTACACTTGCTACTTTGCCGTTAAAATAGCGTTTTTGATTTTTTAAAGGATTCACGCTATGTCCATCCAATGGTTCCCTGGTCACATGCATAAAGCTCAAAAAGAGATCGCCGAGGTGATCCCTAAAATGGATGTGATCATTGAAGTACTTGATGCTCGTATCCCTTTCAGTAGCGAGAATCCGATGATCGCCTCTCTACGTCAAGATAAGCCTTGTATTAAAGTATTGAACAAGCGTGATTTGGCAGATCCTGAAGTGACTCAACTTTGGATTGAGCATCTTGAGAAAGAACAAGGTGTCACAGCAATGGCAGTGACAACCAGCAATCCAGATGAAATCCATAAAATTATGGAAAAATGCCGTAAATTGGTTCCGCACCGTGAAGCGATGGGAAAAAATGTTCGCACCATGATTATGGGTATTCCAAATGTGGGTAAGTCCACCATCATTAATACCTTAGCTGGACGTATGATTGCAGTAACCGGCAACCAGCCAGCAGTGACTCGTCGCCAGCAACGTATTAATCTTCAGAATGGTGTTGTTCTTTCTGATACTCCAGGGATTTTATGGCCTAAAGTTGAAAATCCACACAGTGGTTTCCGTCTTGCTGCAACTGGTGCAGTAAAAGATACAGCAATGGATTACGATGAAGTCGCTTTCTATACTGTGGAGTATTTAGCAAAACAATATCCAGAGCGTTTAAAAGAACGTTACAACTTAGATGAATTACCAGATAATGATCTAGAATTGATGGAAGCGATTGGTCGTAGCCGTGGTTGCCTACAAGCTGGTGGACGAATTAATATCTACAAAGCCTCTGAAATTCTACTTCATGAACTTCGTTCTGGCACATTAGGTCAATTAACTCTAGAGCTTCCAGAAATGATCCCAGCTGAACTTGAAGCCGTTGAACTTGCTGCTGCACTTAAAGTTGAGCAGCAAATAAAGAAAAAAGAAGAGCGCCGTAAGCGTTATTTGAAGAATAAACGTTAATTTTTTAAACACACAAACAAAAAGAGAGGGGAATCCTAAGTTCGCCTCTCTTTTTTTACTTTACTCTTCAATAAGTAAGCTGAGTAATACGTCTTCCAGTTGATCCCAAGGTAATAATTGAGTATCAATCACTTCTAGTTTTGATTCCATGCCATCAATACTTAATAAATTAACCGAAACGACGCGATTAGCCACATTAAATGCATAAAACCCTTTATTAGTGTTCATTACCGCTTTTACTCGTTCAGCCGTTAGTGCAGATAACATTGAGAACAACTCATCAAAATCAAACACCGATTCAGCACCAAAGAACCAGCCACAGCTAACATAGCCCTGCCCTTTATTTTCTTTACGACAGAATTTCTGCCCAGGTTCTAATACCATCTCAACAATTTCTTGCTCTGCATGGTGGTGGTGATGCTCTTCAATCATTAACTCAATCGTGCGGTTTTCATCTAACCACTGCAAAGGAAGCTCACCATGATTAATTTTGGTGCTTTTAGGTTGGTGCGGTAACTCAGCTGCCCATGAAGAAAACAAACATTCATCATAGTTTGATACCAAGTCCATTTTGGTCGCAACCACTACATCAGAAATACTCAATTGATCATTAAAGTTTTGATTACTTGTGTATTTTTCATCAGAAAGGTTGCGAGGATCAACAAGTCCAATCGTTGCCTTTAAATCAATATATTTCTCATAGTTTTCTGACTGTAAAATTGCGATTATTTTCTTAGGATGTCCCAAACCTGTTGGTTCAATAATCAAGCGGTCTGGTTTTTGACGTAACAAGGCGTTTATGCCAACAGACATAGGCAAACCTGCGGTACAGCACATACAGCCACCAGGGACTTCTTTCACCATAGCGCCACTTTCAGTTAAAAATGCCCCATCAATACCAACTTCACCAAATTCATTAACTAAAACAGCCCAAGATTCGTTGTCAGGTTTATTTTTTAATAGTTGTAAAATGGTGGTGGTTTTACCTACACCTAAAAAACCAGTAATGATATTTGTGGGTATTTTTTTCATAACTTTTCTCGTAATTATTAAGATATTTTTTATGATACCTCTAGTGTGTCTCATCGTACTAATTATTTAATAAAGGTTCATAAATAATTTACAAAATCAATTACATAAAATAGTATTTTGCGCTATGTTAACAATATGTAGAAGTAGTCTATTATTTCTCACTTATACCACATTCAAATAACTTAAAATAATTAAAGGCTAAGTGTATGTTTAATTTTTTTGAGCGGCTAACAACCGCTTTTCCAAAACAAGAACCAGAGCAACCCCCAAAAGGGATTTATGCCTTTTGTCGCCATTATACTAAAGGGTTTGAAGCTCCGCTTATCAGTATGTCGTTATTGAGTGCTGTCATTGCGGTGATTGAAGTATCACTCTTTGGTTTTATGGGGCAACTGGTCGACTGGCTATCAACCCATGATCGTGACACGTTTTTAGCCCAAGAAGGAGCAACCTTACTTTGGTTAGGCTTACTTGTGGTTATTGGGGTCCCTATTTTACTTTTTATCCATTCTTTAATTACCCATCAAACCTTATTGGGAAATTACCCAATGGCGATCCGTTGGCAAGCGCATCGTTACTTATTAAAACAAAGTATCTCTTTTTATTCAGATGACTTTGCAGGCCGTATTGCAACTAAAGTAATGCAAACCTCATTAGCTGTTCGTGAAACAGTAATGAAGCTACTTGATGTTCTTGTCTATATCTCTGTTTACTTTACTTCAATGGTAGTAATGGTAGGTCAAGCAGATTGGCGTCTTATGGCTCCAATGCTAATTTGGCTAGCTGCTTATATTGGTATTCAGTTTTATTTTGTTCCTAAATTAAAAGCCGTTTCTGAAAAACAAGCTGATGCACGTTCAACCATGACAGGTAGGATTGTAGATAGCTATACAAACATCAATACTGTTAAGTTATTTAGTCACAGTACTCGTGAAACTGAATATGCAGAAGAAGGCATGGAAGAGTTTCTAGGGACAGTTCATAAGCAGATGCGTTTAGCAACTGGGATTAATATTTCAGTAGAGATCATAAACTACCTATTAGTATTCTCTATTGCTGCCGTTTCTATCATGCTTTGGATTGATAACGTCCTATCTGTTGGTGCGATTGCAATTGCGATAAGCCTGGCTTTACGTATTAACGGGATGTCACACTGGATAATGTGGGAGATAAGCTCATTATTTGAAAACTTAGGGACGGTAACAGATGGCATTAATACACTTTCTAAGCCTATTTCAATTAATGATAAACCTGAAGCAACAGAATTAAAAGTAACTCAAGGTTCGATTAAATTTGATAACGTTAATTTCCATTATGGTGAAAACAAAGGTGTTATCAATGATTTAAATCTTGAGATAAAACCCGGTGAAAAAATTGGTTTAGTGGGTCGTTCAGGGGCAGGTAAATCAACATTGGTGAATTTATTACTGCGTTTTCATGATATAGAATCGGGTGCTATTTCTATTGATGGTCATGATCTTAGAGATGTAACACAAGATTCGCTACGTAGCCAAATTGGTATGGTAAGCCAAGATACCTCCCTACTTCATCGCTCTATTAGGGATAATATTAAATATGGCCGCCCTGAAGCAACTGATGAAGAGCTGTTTGCTGCAACTAAACAAGCTCAAGCACATGAGTTTATTGAAAGCCTTACCGATTCTTACGGTAGCAAAGGCTATGACGCTCAAGTTGGTGAGCGAGGGGTAAAACTGTCTGGCGGGCAACGCCAACGAGTTGCAATATCTCGTGTTTTACTTAAAGATGCTCCATTATTAATTTTAGATGAAGCAACATCCGCGCTCGATTCAGAAGTGGAAGCGGCGATTCAAGACAGCTTAGATGAATTAATGGAAGGAAAAACCGTTATTGCTATTGCACATCGCCTATCAACCATAGCAGCAATGGATAGATTACTGGTGATGGACCAAGGTAAGGTCGTTGAGCAAGGAACACATAAAGAGCTAGTTCAATTAGGTGGTATTTATGCTCAGTTATGGAACCATCAAACCGGTGGTTTTATTAGTGAATAATCTCTTTTAAGAGACATAATAATTCAGACAAATAAGTACAATATGAACAAATGTCTATTTGAACGAATACAATACTTATACTATTAATTATTTTACATTATTATTAGTTAAATCACTTAATAGCAGGCTAATTTCATAGATTGGTCTGCTACTTTTACTATACTTCTCTTTTCTCAAAAGGTTCGATACATTGCGTGGATTTAAGACTCTTATTATTATGTTATGCCTTAACGTTGTAATAGGAAAAACATATGCTCGTGACTTTTCACCTGCACAGCAATTCGAAGAAGCCTTTGCTACCTCACTCGTATTATCAGATAGCAGTATGATCACTTTTGGTATTGCTGATTTTAATCCAAATAATTATTTAGATAATAATAATGAACATATCGGAAGCTCTGATTCTATCGAACTTCGTAGTAAAGTAACCGTTTACTCGTTACCTTATACTTTTGAATTAACAAATGATCCTAATTCATTATGGTCTCATGAAATCACAGTTCGAGGGTCTTATGTTAATACAAACATTGATGTCGAATTTAAAGAAATGTCATTGCCAGATACTGATCTAGATGAGATTTTTGGCCTCTATGCAGAATACGCTCAAAACTATATATTTCGTGATAACTGGACAATTTCATTTGGTAACGCCCTACATTTAATGCATTACAAAAACTCACACGAATACAATTCAGAGTTTAGCCAAAACCTAGCTCCGTGGCTTGATGGTGTTTATTATAATGTATCAAGTAATGCTTTTATTATTGAACCAAAAATCACTTTTGAGTATAAAAAAGAGTCCAATTGGGGAGAGTGGCGCTTTAATAATAGTTATCACTATGCTTATGGCCAAGGTTTTGGAGGGTCGTCAAAAGTTAGTCCTGATGTTAATCCTGAAGTCTGGCGCTTTGTAAATAGTGTTCAACTAAGGTACAACATGGCTCATTGGAATAGCTTAGCGCAAGTTCTTTATCTAAAAGCCAAACGAGTTGACCTAGGAGGTGATGTCAATGAGCCTCTCGGAACTGATTATTATTATGAGTTTAATATTGCATGGTTAATCGATACTAGAAAGTGGGTATCTCTTATTGATAATGTTGGTATTGGCTTCACCTTTAACGTAGGTAGTGCATTACGTGGTGGTAGTATTGTCTTGTTTTACGATGAATAGCTACAAAAAACATCACAAAATACCTCAATTGCAACTATAGCTTCATATATTTTACCTCTCAGCAACCCCGCAAGGCAGATAAAAGTGCTACTATCCGCTCCTGAAATTAGACAATATCATTCGAGATGATGCATTAAAATACATTTATTCTTCATTTATTTTCGTATAGCAAGTAACTTGAACGAAACTAAGAATCGATATTTCAACTTAGGAGTTCTATGTCAAACACTCTATCTATTGGCGCACTTGAATCATTCTTAATCGCAATCGCCGTACTATTTCTAGGACATGTGATTAATTCAAAAATTGTGCTCTTCAAAAAATACAATATCCCAGAACCTATTGTGGGTGGATTAATTGTAGCTGTCATTATTACTATGCTGCACTTCCAAGGTATCAACTTAGAGTTCTCATTACCTTTACAAAGTACGTTCATGCTAATGTTTTTTAGTACTGTCGGTTTAGCTGCTAATTATAAGCAATTAATAAAAGGTGGCTCGAAAGTATTCCTATTTCTTGCAGTTGCTTCACTCTATATTATTATTCAAAATGGTATTGGGGTAAGTCTTGCAAGCATGATGGGACTTGATCCTTTAATGGGCTTAATTGCAGGTTCAATAACGTTATCTGGCGGCCATGGTACAGGAGCGGCTTGGTCACAAACATTTGCTGAAAGCTATAACTTAAATACACTTGAACTTGCTATGGCTTCAGCTACTTTTGGTTTAATTATGGGTGGGTTAATTGGTAGCCCTATCGCTCAAAAGTTAATTCATAAGCATAAACTGGAATCAGAATATGGAACTGGTATAGATACCCATACTCGCTTCCCTGAGCTAGTTACTTATAACGAACGCGAAGAGGACAAAGTAACAGCAAAAAAAGTAATAGAAACTTTATTTGTACTTCTACTTTGTGTTGTCGGTGCGGGGTACCTTGGTGATTTTGTAGCAGGCTTTGAGATCTCATGGTTAAAGATCCCTGATTTTGTGTACGCTTTATTCATTGGTGTTTTCATCACTAACATTACTGAAGTAACTAAGGTTCATAAAATAGATACAGAAACGGTAGATATACTAGGAACCGTCTCGCTAGCTCTATTTCTTGCAATGGCGTTAATGAGCTTAAAGCTATGGAATATCTTTGATTTAGCTATTCCACTATTAGTTATTCTATCAGTTCAAACTGTTGTTTTAGCCCTATTTTCATACTTTGTGACTTTCCGTGCTATGGGCTCAAATTATGATGCTGCGGTAATGGCTGGTGGTCACTGTGGTTTTGGCTTAGGCGCAACACCTACAGCGGTAATGAACATGGGTTCACTTGTATCTCGCTTTGGTCCATCACCACAAGCCTTTATGGTCGTGCCTATTGTCGGTGCTTTCTTCATCGATATTGTAAATTTAATTATCCTACAAACTTATATCAGCTTTATTGGGTAATATTTTAGTCACAAAAAGCCCGAGTATCTAATTTAAACAGAATCTCGGGCTTTTTTATTTCTTGAATTCTCGCTAATCTGGGTATTCATTCCGAATATCAACAAAGCATTGAATATTATCTAAAAATAGCTGACACAATTTAGGATCAAATTGTTTACCACACTCTCTATTAAATAATTCTATTACCTTATCTAAAGACCATGGCTCTTTATAACAACGACGACTCATGAGGGCGTCAAAAACATCTGTAATCGCAGTGATCCGAGCAAAAATATGAATGTCATCTTTAGATAGTTGCTTAGGGTAGCCTTTCCCATCCCACCTCTCATGATGCTCTAATGCAATTCTTGCCGCAAAGTGCATTATCTCTCCATCACCAGAGATTAATAGCTTATAACCAATAAGAGTATGAGTTTCAATTATCTTCCTTTCCTCTTGAGTTAATCGCCCTGGCTTATCTAAAATAGCTTCAGTGATCCCTATTTTCCCAACATCATGCATTGGGCTAATAACTTCAATTAATTCATAATCACTTTTAGGTAATCCATATATTTTACCTAATAGTAATGACATCTTAGCGACACGACGTACATGATTCCCAGTCTCTCCTGAACGCGTTTCTATCGCCTCACCTAGAACTTCAATCATCTCTTTTTGTACTGATAATGTTTTATTTTGTAAGGCTAAGATCTGGGATTTATTTTCATTCAGTTCTTTTTTTCTTAAAATAGCAATAGATTGAGTAATAATAATACCAAGCATCATTGCTATAAGCAGAGCAATGTCGGTAATAATATTTCTATTCTCATATAAATATGAATGTGGTTCATTCATCATACTTGATGCGTAGGGAAGGTCTTCTTGCCGCAGATTAAATTTATCAACAGCATTAAAGTCAAATACATACGATTCCCACGAACGAGGAAAATCAGATGCTATCTCATTAATAGTAAAGTCTAATTTTTGGCTTAATGATAAGACTGATTGAATACCTAATGAGTAAGAACGATTTACATATCCACCAAGAACACCATAACCAATATAGTGCTCCCAAAAAACAAAAATAGGTACAGCACTATTTTTTGATAGTACAGAAGCAACCGTTTCATAATCAAAATACAAACCGAACTCTAACTCTGTATTATAGTGCGTTAAAAAGGCAACTGAATTCTTAGAAGCAGCAGATAAAAAAGAGGCAGCCTCACTTAAAGACTGATTCGAGATAATCGTAACCTTCAAATCAGGAAAGCGTTTAGCTTCTTTTAAAAAATGGCGACGGATAAGTTGCGATGTTAAGCTATTATCACTCAATAAATATACTGTATCCACATTAGGGAACAGCGATTGAGCCAAGGCTAGATTAGTGGCGATATGATCACGCTCATAATAAACCAATGTACGCTCTTCTAGTGTTTTTAGATCAATTGATAAATTATTGATACCTACAGCTACAATCGGGATATTAGGGTATAAGTTATCGGCATTATCGATTAAGAAGTTAATGCCATTATCATCAGAAACAATAATTGCATCAAAATAATCTGCTGGGTATTTATAAGAAAGGAGCTTTATGAAGTTTTGTTTGTAAATTTTACTATCGACTCGTTTAGAGTCCATGAACTCGACAGAAAGCCGAATACGTTGATCTGTATTTTTGATTGCATCTTTAATACCTTCTTCTATATTCATAGTCCATTGATAAGATGGACTATATGAATGTAAAACTAAAATATTAATTGGTTTTTCTACATTTATAGACTGTGAAAAAGACACTGTCGAAATAAAAGAGAAAGACAAGCACAGCACTAATGAGAAATAATAACGCATACACTCTACGCTCAATAAAACAAAGTTGATTTACTTTCTAATACAAGAAGTAAAACTATCACCAGTTAAGTTCGATTGTTGCTCCATAACAGAGCTTAAAAAACTATTAATATTGATATCATTACTGGTTAACACAACATCTGAAACATACATCACATTTTCAGATATTTGAGATAAACAAGCCGCTACAGGCTTCATACCATCAAGTGCAACAAATAATTGATACTCATCACATAAATCAATTTGAGTTAAAAACTCAAGAACATGACTATATTCTGTTTCGTCTTTCCATTGACTTGCAACGGTCATCGCCCAACGAATAGTTAATCGGTGCTCAGTCACTTGTAATACTGAAATTGTATCACTGAGATCTGAAGGTGTAGACTTATACTCTTCTGGATTTATCGCCACTTGATTTACATAGATATCACGACCTTTAACACTTTCAGGTGTTGGGAAGTCGACGTTTACTTGACTAGCTAACCAAGCTACCTTTTGCTGATAAAATTTTTCCGAATCAATAGTCATATCACCTACAAAAAAGGATGGTCACCCATCCTTTAAAATAAAAATTATAAATTTAAGAAAGCAAAACCAACTTCATATGCTTCTTGTTGATAACCCTTAAGGCCAATCTCTTTAACTCTAAGCATTTCTGGTGCTCGTTTTAGGCTAGCTTTTTGATCAGCTGCTGGTAAAACTTCTACCTCAATACCATCAATCAATTGAATCGCAGCTTCTAGTTTAAAACCAACAGCCCCACCTGCAAATTTACCCTTCATTAAACGCTCTTTAATTACGACCGTTTCAACTTGGTAGTCTTGCATTAATTTTTTAAATTTAAACTGAAAATCACGGATAGATTCCGTTTTAGATGGCTCAGTAATATCAAATTTAGCAACACGACAATCTGGTAGGTCAATCATGCCATCTGATTTATTTACTAAACAGATGATTGCTTCATTACCTTTAAGCTCTACGCCACATACTTTCATTTTAAAATCCTAACAATGTCTTGAACTTATTGATTATAGGCTTAATTACATTAAATAGATACGTTGAATCTAACAATAACATCGAGACGTAAAAAATTACTGTCCCCATATATTGCAAAAATCAGGAACACACATTTTTGGTTGAGGCGATGAACTGCACCCACTAACTAACAAAACCAAAAAAATAGCAGCAAATATTTGTTTTTTCACGATATATTCTCACACTCATATTCTATAAAATAAATATCAATACAGTTTCGACTAATTCAAAAAACTAATTTTCACTTTAATCTCGCACGCATATCTTAAGCTCCTATGATACAGTGAGATCATCACTCACTGTCAGGAAGATGTAGAAATCTAACATATTTAGATGCATCGCACCTTCACCAAAAACACACGTTTAATGATATAGTTTATATATCGTCTATTTAGAGAAAAACTTTATGAAAAAATTACTATTAGCGTTAAGTATCGTTGGATTACTCGGAGGCTGCTCGGATAACGAAGTTGGTGACGTAGGACTTGGCTGGTTTACCATGAAGGATGTGTGCTTATTTACACAACCATTATACACTCTTGGCAAATTTTAGCCATTCTTTATGCTACAATCAAAAAACACTCTTGATTATAGGCATTTAAAAATGAAGAAAATCGTATTGGTTGGGTTATTCGCTGCACTGCTTTCTGGCTGTTCAGACAATGAAGTAGGTAGCGTTGATTTAGGGATTTTTTCCTTAAAGGACATTTCGTTAAGAAATTTGAATGATGACAAAATATCAGGAGTAACTTGTCATATAGCTTCTGTTGAAGCTGATTTCTCACTTGCAGATCCAAGTGACTCATCTATTTCATGTCGCCAAACAGGTGAAATTACACCAGATATGATTGCTGAGATTGATAAGAGCAAATCAGGAGAAGTAGTGTTTAAACAATCCAAAAGTATCTTCTTCAAAAGCATGAAAGTTAGACGTATTTATGATGCTGAGAACCAGACTCTACTTTACCTCGCATACACTACAAAAGAAACTGATAGTAGCTTTAAGCATAGCTTATCTACCGTTCCATTGTGGGGAACGAAGGCATATATCGAGCCAACAATTGCAACGAACTAAGAAACGAAAAGTGTGCCGCTACCTAAAAAGCGGCTTACTTTTATCACTACCCAAATATCATTAGTTTACCTACTTGTATTGCCTCTTAAATTACCAACATCATATTGATTATATTAATTTTCGGACAAACTCCTCAATATAAACTCAATTGCATACTTTTATCATTACAAATCTGTTTAAATAGAATTATGTGTCTGAGCTTCGTGGAGTTAGGTAATGCTTTGCAGCACTCAAAGAATGGGAATTCGTTTTTGTCTCAATAATAATGGTATTTTGATAGATTCAAAAAAGAATAGTGATTTATCAGGTCATTGTCGTGTATGTGGAAACACCGTCATACGAGAAGAAAGTTTTCAGCTTTATCAACATTCAGATAAGCAATGCGAACACCTCGTTTTATCTGAAATCTGTGAACGATTAACTTACCTAATTTCTGTTCAGGAAAAATTATCGATCCCTATTGATTATTCTTATAGTAACAATATTAATATAGAAGTGATTCATTGCACCTTATTAGTGGATAGTGATACTCGTCCTATTATTGAACTTACACTTCAAGACAATACCACTATTTACCTCACGATTGCTCTAGAAGACTCAGAAGTAGATCAGAAACAAATTCTAGCTCTTCGACAACGCTTTGAGAGTGTCATTGAAGTTAATCTTAGTGACTTAACAGTTCCATCGACAAACTTCACCTCATACATACAAGAAAACGTTTTAAATGACCAATTTTATAAGCTTTGTTCTTGGCTCTCATTCAACCCTCTTCACCCTTTAACACGAAACATAGCTTCAATCGAATGTGCTTCCATCGAGAGTAAAAAACAATCAGCTCTTATTGAACTAAGCACTGTAGAAGAACGAATTAGATCAGCCAATTACAAGCTAGAACAGATTGAGAGTAATACAGAAACAGCGCAAGAAAATCTTGACCGTCACCTTAAGCAAAATCATAAATTTGATTTGAATAAAAATATCGACACTTTAAAAAAAGAAGAAAATAATCTTTTTGCTAAAATTTCAGAACTTAAGCGGAAAAGAAGTGAGTTGCTAGGTGGTACAACAGCTTCAATACTGAATGAAAGAGTTGAAGATCTACGCACAGCCTTTTCTTCTGGTAAGCGTCATATTGAGCAACAAGAGTGCGAAAAAAATAGATTAACAACGGAACTAAACAGATTAAAAGAACAAAAAGACACCATCAATGCCGAGATTAAAAATGCTACGTGGTTGAGAAGTATATTAGAACAATTCGATTGTACTTTTGGCGATTTAGAGCAAGAGCTTACTCAAATTATTGAGTTATCTGAATCGTATTATCATTACGACAAACAAACCAAAATTGCATTAAACAAACTTCAAGATTTAGAAAAAGAACTTGAGAAGAAACAACGAGAATTAAACGAAGAAAAGAAAGCCGTTGATTTCTACAAGACCCAAAAATTCAAATTATTCAAGGATACTCAAGGACTTCAACGGTTAGTTGAAAGTAGTGATATATAATGGCTACCACTTTTAAAAAAAGACTCATAACCCATATTTATGATCATCACACCCACGATATTATTCTTGTTGCAGATCAACTTGATAGAATCGAGGAAGGAGAATTTTTCAAGAAAAGGAGTCTTATCGAAGACGGATTAAGAACTTACTTATGTGCAGTCTGTTTTCAGCCAGTTGTATTACGCTCTAACCAAGCTCGAACTATAGATCATTATAAACACAAGCATCAAAATGCAGAATGTCCATTACAAGAAAAAGATTCAGTTCTTAAACAAGAGCAAATCCTTGCAATGAAATTCAATGGTCAAAAAGAAGGTAAAGCTCATAGAGAATCTAAAGAGTTTATCCACGAAGCAATAAAAAATGACCGATTACAGAGATTCACTGATTGCAAAATTGAAGCAACGTTTAGAGATTCAACTATTGACCCCACTCAGATAATGAGTAAAGAGTGGCGTATTCCTGATGTATCTTCTTACTATAACGATGCAGGGCAAACAAAACGTGTTGTATTTGAATTGCAAATGAGCACCACATTTATCAGTGTTATTGCAGCTCGAGAGCACTTCTACCAACGTAACAATACATTTGTTGTATGGGTTCTACTCGATTTTGATGGTAAACGCTTTACTGATTTAGATATTGCTTATAGGAATCGAGCCAATGCCCTTGTTTTAAGCCCTGAAGCAAAAAATAAGACTAAAGAAACTGGTGAGTTATGGCTTGATGTTCATTGGAGAGAACCGTTCATTCAAGAAAATGAACTTAACCACAAATGGAAGAACGATCTTGTTCCCTTTTCTGAACTCACACTTCACGACTACTACTTAAAAGCGTACTACAAAGATGTTGAGATTATGGAGGGTGAACTTAAATCTCAATTGACGCTAATCAAGAGAAAAGATAATCCTAACGTTTGCTCTAATTGTAAAGCTTCAACTCAGACTATGGAACTAGATGGGAAGAAAAGGTGCTGCGTATGCTTATCTCTAAAATAACCTTAGATATAAATAAAGAGTCTTGAACCTTTTATTCAAAAAAAAGTTATCGGGAATTTAAGTCCTATTATTTTAAATAATATCATAAGTTAAGTATTGATGACTTTAACATCGGTACTTAACTTGAAGAAGCATAATTACTTCACTTCTCCATTCTATGCTATCTAAATTTGTTTAGAATAGCCTCTGGATAATATTTAAATAGCGATGAACTATATTTAAAACAATGAAAATCAACTTAGTAGACTTTGCTTTAGTTTAATAATCATACTCATCGTCCTTTTAACATACTCATTATTAGGCTCAACTTGTAATATATACGCTCCAGTACCTATAACAGAGTCAATATACAAAGGGTCTAATTTACAACGACTACCATCAAATTCTTTAAGACCATTTTTAATCAAATAATAAGATTTTTTCCGATACTCTCGTCTTATTTTCTTTGGGACTCTTAAGCCATCATCATTTATAACTAAACCCGTTATAATTTTTCTGACACTCCCTGAAACTATCTTAGATTTATTATCATTTAATGTAAAATCATTAAATGATAATACTTTTTTAATAGAATCAATCAATTCTTCTGTAATGATATCCCCTGAGAAACATAAATCATCAGCATAGCGGGTATAAAAACAACTATGAGCGACTGCTAAACGTTTAAACTCAAGATCCATATCGTAAAGAATAATATTGCTTAGTATCGGACTACTTGGTGCACCTTGAGGTAGATGCCCATATATTGTGCATATTTTAGCTAACTGATGGCTAATTTTATGAGAGTAACCAGCCGTAATAAAAACTTTCTGTACTTTTAAGAATGGTATATTCTCAAAAAAATTCTTAATGTCAGCCTTGTATATTTCCTTTGCACCAATATGCTTCTTTGCATGAACTATATGAGAGTGACCTTTAACATACGCATAAGCACTTCGACTTATGGGTAACGCTTCTAATATGTGTGTCTTAACCCATTTTTGAATATACTGTAACTTAGGATATGGAGAGTCAATTTTTCTTACTCCTCCACATTTCTTGGGTATCTCGAAATTTCGATAAAACCTCTCATTCCTAAACACAATACCTTTTAACAGATCTTTATCTACACCTAACAAATATGCTAGATGAGTTAATTCAAAAATCACTGGAACAGAGCTGGATTCTAGTCTTTGTGCATAGTTAGAAAGAACTAAACTTTGAGCTTCAGAAATACCTTTATTAATAAAGTAACTATACCATCTATAGGATTTTGAGTGATTCACATTTATTTCCTAGCTCATATAAAAAGCTGCTTACCATCACAAAAAAGTACACATATTGGTTAAAAAGACCCTAATATGAGGATAGGCGATTCACCTACTCTGCCTAATGGTAAGCAGCGTAGACATAGTATGTATTGACTCTATTAGAGTCAAGCTTTTAGTTCCTGACTCAACAAAGACAAATCAGGATTATACAATTCATCAATATCAGTGGCTTGACGTCTATATTGATTAATAATATCTGACTCTAATTCTAAATTTCGATATTTTATAGAATTGTAAAGTCTACTCATATTATCAGGATTTAAGGTATCATTCAGTTCAAACACTTTACCATCAAACTTTACCACTCCAACACTTTCCAAGAATTCAACGGCATCTTTAGATTCAGAGTAAGTCATTCTATATGTTTGGTGTAATTCGAATAGCGTTGATTCCCTTTCCAAAACAATCAATTTTAAAACTGAATTTATATTGTTTTTATTCATCACCTAAGCCTATTAAATAAGGGCTGTCGAAAATCACCGCTGCTATTATACTTCCACCAAAAAATTGGAAGTACATTATTAGAGCAATGAGACCTATAAAGTTGATAAAGGGCTTCTGAACCATCGTAGCCTAAGCTAAATGAATAAAGTTCCATTTTATTCCACTTATTCTTTAATTTTGATTCCATCTCTATAACAATTTTCTTTATTTCATCTGAATCAGGAAAATCAGATATTCCTTTCTTAAGCTTTACATGACAATTAATGTTCATTGACAGTTCTTTTTCTACATATTCAACACCAAACTCCAAGCCTACATAAGCAAATATGTAATAATTAACTCCACTTATTTTTCTACGTTTAATCTCGGATTTTAGCTGATTAACTTTCTCTACAATTGTCTTCCCTGTTCCGATGAAGTCATCAAAAATCACGACATTTTTTACTCTCCCCCGATGAATAACATCATACGACTGTTCAATTGATGGCAGAAAGTTATTTTCTTTCCAGTTCTCTTCATAACTTGCCAATTCAGCTTTAAAATCATAAAGGCCCTTAGTAGAACCATCAACTTCATTACCATCTGAAGTTGCTACGAAGATTGTAGAATCAGCGGTAATACCTAGTTCAGAGATTACATTTGAAAGGTAATCTAAAGACACAAAACGATCTCTTTGTTCATGATGAATAAGCCTTGTTAAAAGAGTTTTTATTACTTTTCGTTCGCCCTCTAACCTAAACTCATTCCAAAGGCTATATATTCTTTTTTCATAGTGAGCATCAACTAACCAAGGAATATCTTGAGATAAACATTCCAAGTTATAAAAATCTTCTTCGTTGTCTAGTTTTGGTGTATACATAAGTTCATTATAGGTTGTTTATTAAGTAAAATGTGATTAACTGCCAGTAATTTGTTCAGTAGTCTCTAAGCCTTAATTTTCGCCATTTTATTGTAATGGGAATTATAACCTGTTACATCAAACACTAATCTTAATCCCTCTTTAAAGTCATTATAATCAAATTCCTTAAAATCGAAGATATTTTGCCCTAAAGAGTGAGATTCTCTATTGATATACCTTACAAATGCTTGAAACCTCAATTCCTTCAACTCAGGCTTTTGAATTACATTACTTAAATCTTCTTTTTGAACAAAGTTAAAGAAATATTCAATGATGTTTCTCATACAATTAGCAATCAAAGCGGGTGGCTGTTTATCATCGTTAATCACAGACCAATATGACTGATAGTCATTTTGAATTTCTTCATACTTCATCGTACAGATCGAACTACCAGTGGTATTCTTAGATAGGCGAAAAAGATTCTGAGTTTCTTTGCGTCTTTGATGATTTGCATCCGTTAACTCATAGAAAAAATACAAACTATGGGTCAAGACAAAAACTTGTTCTACTGATGATGAATTAAAGAAATCGTTCTTCAATAATTGTCCTATGTTATACACAAAAATATGTGAAAGGCTTGATACTGGATCATCTATAATTGCAATCTTTTTAACCTGCCCTTCCGTTGCACTTTGTTTACCTCTGAACAACTCCCTAAAGTATAGAAAACTGATGATCATTTTTTCGCCTTCACTCAATGAAGAGAAGATTTTATCATTAGTATCTGTTCGTACAAGCCGATATAAGTCATCTTCATATTTCTCTATATGGAAATCAATAATACCAATCTCAGTTAAACCCTGATTTATGTTGCGAATTGCATCTTCAATATTAATCGTTGATTTTTGATACTTAACTCGATCTGCATTTTTCTCAGTTTCCAAGTCTGTTTTATCATCAAGTTCTTTTTTCTTTGCACCGATCACTTTATTAGCATTGTTATTTGCATCATTAAAAGTACTAATCGTAAGATCATATTCGTATCTCAATATTGACCAAAACTCATTACTTATTTTGGCTAACTCAGTCGAAGAGTTATCTATACGTGCATTATGACCACCAATCTCTTGGTTAAATTTATCAATCAATAAATTGAAATTATCGATTGGTTCAGATATATCGGTCAAAACTACTTTTAAACTTGGATTCGTCACCTTCTGTTGAATTGAAGTTAGATTTGATTTTAACCCATTAAAAACTTGACCGTGATACTTTGTCAAATCTGCGAGATTGGACTCTGAAAAAGGGTTTTGTTTATACTCATCTAAACTAGGAAATTGAGTTATTGTAGTTTCATAATGAGACTCAATATCTTTAATTCCATTGACACTATCTTGATAAGACTCATCGAAATAATCTTCAATTTGTTTAGTCAATGCATCTGTTATTGTCTTTGATTGACAGAAAGGACACTGACCATCTTCAAGTTTTTCTATGTATTTTAAACCATCGCTTACCCAATCTGAGTTTTGTAGTTTCAAAATTAATTTTGAAACTGGACTGTCCTTACTACCTACAATGATCTCTTCTAGCGAAACAACATCTTCATCGCACAATTTGTATGAACTTAGCTTACTAAGGACTGAATATTTCGTTGCAGTATCACCATCAATTGCACTGGCTTCGTCTTTTAAAATAGCAACTGTCTTTGTTGGTTTGGATTGTGGTAAGGGAATTGAAGCAAGATGGTTGAATAGAGCCTCTTTACCTCCCATTTTCCCTTTCAGACAAAACTCTAGAACTCGATCACCACCAGAGTAACTTGTTTTTATTTCCCACGCTTTAGCTTGAGCCATAAGCTTCGCTGTCGTTATTAGCTGTTCTTGTGTACCAATTGCTTTTTGTAATACTTCCTTATCCTTTACTAATTGTTCTATCTCAACCGTTACAGCGTCAACTTTTTCTTTTGCATCTTTATTCTCTTTGGATAGGCTAAAGATACCATTAAGCGAATCTTTGTCATAAAAGTTTTCTTTAATGAAGCTTTGGTTGTATACAAGAATGGAAACATCACCAACATTGTGAGTACATTGATTATATTTTGGATTGTCTCGGTCATATAAATAATTTGAGAAAGTGCTTTTACCCGAACCATTGAGACCGTAAATAATATTGATTTTTTTATCAGTGGTGAGCGTTGCTTTCTTCTTATAGCTCGCCACTCCATCAAGTGTAATTTCAGTTATCACGCATAAGCTCCATAGCATCAAACATTATGAAACAACGATACCATATATTGTGCTAGTTTTACGTGATTTAGACTAAGAATGATATAAGTATCTACCAACAACCACATTACATTGTCATAGTGTTGGTAATGAAGAGTTCATCTACAGTACCACTGTGGGGAACTAAGGTATATATAAAACCTACAACAAACTCTGATAAATCAATATAGATAGGTAAGCCTCGCTTCAAGGAGGCTTACCATAACGGCTTTTTGCTTATCTAAAACTAATTACTCTTCTAGGACAAAGCTAATAAATTCTTTTACTTTTTGGTCTCTAGTTCCATTCAAAACAAATCGGCGAGCACTACGTTTAAAAGTAGGTGATAGTGCATAAAACTTATCGACTTCTTTATCTGCGTTAAGTATCACAAATCCTTTTTTCAATATTTTTTTAAATTCTGTACGATAAAGACCTTTGACAACTTTAGAGAATCTAATATGTACTTCATTATTATCTCTGTAGCTCTGACCTCTGGTGAAACTTCCAAGAAATTTTCTACATTCTTCAATTACCCGTTCGCTATCTAATTTATCTTTTTGTTTTAACATCAATAAGGCTTCTTTCAAATCGCCTAATTCGCATGAATCAGTATCAATTTCAGCAGATAGAAGCTCACTTGTTTTAATACCTTCATTAAAACAACGTTCAAATATTGTATATATAAATGAAGAGTCACTAAAAGAGGAATTCATAAAATTAGGATAGTCAGAGAATTTACTATTAATGACAGTCAGCGAGGAAAAATCAATAGGGGGAATATCGCCTTTAACATAAGCATGATTAATGGTGTTAGGTACATCACCTCCATATATATATTTATAGTTTTCTGTAGTACTTGCTCTATCTGGATTTTTGACACACATTACAGACAAGAAGAAAAGAAACTCTATTGCCGAATTGTTTTTAGCAGTCGTAAATTTACAATCATTACCACCCTTGCCTTTATTAATGCTATCAATTATTGTTTTTGCAATGTCATTTACATTTATAGAGTTTAGTCTTAAATATTTTTTCAAATCATAGAATACTGTAGACTCATAGCTTGTTTTAGCCAACAGGTCTACAAATTCTGACTGGATATTTTTCTTAACTGTATTTTCAATAACATATATAGTATTAAAGTAAGACAATGTAAAATCATACTTTAACATAACAGTGTTATTTAACTTAACCAAAAGAGGGTTAATAAAGATCGAATTAACTATAGATTTATATTTTTGATGTTCACCATACATCATAGATATATACTGTTCAACTTGTTCAATATCCCATCTTTTACCGTACACAGCTGAAAAATAACAAAAAATATCAAAAATTTCAATTGATGATATCGGAATAGAATGCCTAATAGTTTCTCTTTCAAAGATTGAATAGATAATACCATCAGTTACGTTATTAAGACATTTATAAGGAATATCTTCTGATGACGCTATATCTGTTCCTTCAAAAGCCTCATACTCTTCGTAAATATTACAAACAACATCAATGAAAAACGGAACAATTCTACCATCTTCATAAAATGATGTGTCTTTTATTTTACTTACTATACCTCTACATATGTCATTAAGTTCTTCTGTCGTGTATATATCTCGAAAACGCTTCCTAACGTATCTTATACAGTCTATCTCTTGAAAACCTAATAATTCAAACTTGTTGATATTCAGCATATCCATCTCTTCATCATTCAAAAGGTTATGATCTCGAGACGTTATTAATATCCTGCTATTACCTAATTCTGAGTGAATACTTGATACAGATTCGAGAAATAATCTAGTATCAAACTTTTCGCCAAATATAGACGGCAACTCGTCAAGACCATCAATAATGATGGTCAGACTGCCACTAAGCAGTGCCAAGTCAAATTTTTTCCTATCTAGGACATTCAAGTGTAAGTTACATTTTGCTTGAATCTCATAAAGATCAAAAATGTCATTTATTCGGTGTGGATTATAATTGTTATCTTCACAGTATTTCCTTATTTCTTCAGAACTAATAAGAAATGGAATATTATCGCTCTCCGTTAATTTATTTATCAATGATAAACAGAGTGAGCTTTTTCCCATCCCACCACTACCAATCAACAAATGACTAATATAATCACTTTTAGATTTTAATATTTCAACTAGTTTTTCTATTGCAGGATATTCATCACCATTTTCATCTGTCATTTCCTGTTCAGTATAAAAATCAATTTCTATTGGCTTATCACCAACTTTAAACTCTTCATCTATACAGTATTGCCAAATATATTCTCGGTACGTTATTTCCTTAGATAGGGTGTTTGAAAACTTCTTCGGGTTAACTTCTATCAAGTAATCTATTAGTTTGTCTCTTTTAGATGTTTCACTTAGTACTAATAAATTATTAACTGAAATCCCAGAATCGTCGATCTTCTTAGCAGCCGTAACAAGTGTTTGCTTCATATTAATATTTGGATGCAGAATGACAATTGTTGACGGAAAAACACTATTGTTCTCCCATACTTCAAATTTTATTCTTTGATTTAGCGAGAAATCCGTACCTTCTGATTCGGAGATCAAAACTTTTCTTGAGGGGGTAGAAATTGCAATTAGCTCATCTGCTTTGGTTAGACGATAATTTTTTTTTTAGTTGATGACAGTTGGCTCACTTTCTTAGGTCTTGCAACTAGACCAGAATTATTAACTTGTTCTAACAATTTTTCTAAACTTTGGTCGAATTTTGAATCATCTGTAAAATCTATATACAAATGTCCTTGCAGATAGTTGGGAACCTGCCCTTTATCTCTGAGAATAACTAAAGATGTAGTACTTTGTTTTTGCTCATCTTGTAAATGCTCCCAGTGCCTTGAAACATTCATGAATGTTTCAATTCCGACTCCGCCTTCACGTATATTTGCTTTTTTTACATAAGTTTCAGTAGCGACGACAAGCATAAAATCTGCTGAGAAGACTCCTTTCTCCATGAAGAAGTTCTTATCTTTAACTGAGTTAAGGTCATACTTGTCCCAAATCACATGAATGTCGGGAAATTGGTCGAGCGAATGCGCTAGATTTTCAACCCATTTGTCATGCTCTTCGCCTTCCCAACTATAAGAAATAAATAGTGTTTTCATAGTTTCAATACGTTCCTATATGAAATTTAAGATACTATACACTGTGCTTATTAGAGCTACAATAAAAACAAACTATCGAGCTGATTCTTTATCTTTTTTGAACTAATGTTCGAATTATAATTAACGACTTTTCGGAGGGTGCAATATGCGACATTAACGATGCGTATTGTCTCACGTGTAAACAGACCTAAAGAAAATAATTATCTGTTACTTATAAATCTCACTCGAACAATTGTATCATTAGGTCCATTTCCCACAATAAAAGATGTGAAAACCATTACCAATACTATAGAAAATCAGCTCATAACTCCCCAGAATAATATTTAAATACTTAGTAGCAAGGACTTAGAATAAACCCCATTCTATCTTTCTTACACTAAGTAGCTTCAAGCACAGCCTCTCTACAGTGCCTTTGTGGGACACAAAAGCATACAATGAAGCAGATGTTGTACAATAAAAAATGCCGCTAATTTAGCGGCATATGACTTTTAGTTTTTTTCTTGAGATGGAAGCTTCATATCGATAAGAATGTGATAGATAGCAATTCTTTGATCTCCACGATTTCTATATTCTAATGCTGTAACTAAATGCTTGGTGCTTGTTTTAGAAAGGACTTCTAATTTGTGGTCATCTGGACGATCAAAATCATAGTAATCTTTAGTTTCGACGTGCTCGATATAATCATCAACACACGAACTAAAGTCATTCTTAAAATAACAGTACGACACAAGAAACATTGGTGACAAACCTATCAGGTCATATTTATTAAGTTTGTCATAATGTGAGTCAATAGTTGAAGTAGAAACAGTGTTAAGGTTTAACCCCTCAAACAATGCCAGTTGTTCATTTGTTTGACCCATAATCACACCGTCAGCAGAGCCTGAAGTTTTAGGTGTTTTAGTATTAGACTCCCCAATGAACTTCTGCTCATCTATCGAAATTCCGAAACGGCTCAGTCTGGCATTGAAAATTGAGACTATCCAAGAATTGATAAGGTTTTCATTATTTTTTGTAATCTCAACCTCTAGGTTTTTTACTCGTGATCGAATGACTTTTGCACAAGCCAATATCTCGTCATATAGAAAGTTGTCTTTGTCTAACTTTCTTCTAGGAAGAATTTCAGATAAGTCGTTAACTGGTGCAAGTCGGATTTCGTTAAAAATCGTTCTTAATTCATCATTATCTTTTTGCCCAATAATGAACTGATACTTAATCTTTTTACTTATTGAATCATCAAACCTCTCTAAAATTGATGAATCAATATTTTCCACTTCTTTGGTAAACTCTTCATCTAAGATATCCAGTCCGTGATAGAGTTTATAGTTATCAATAAATTGTTTAGCTTTGTTATCATTTCCATTTTTTTGAAGAGAACGACAGTAAGAAAGAGCAATGGGTTTGTATGATCTTTCAACTATATCTAGAGAGTCACATAATCGTTCTACTTTTGTATACTGTTCTGATAGATATAAAGCTGATAAATAATCAGCTTTATTTCCTATCGACAAACTATCTAAATTAAAATTAGATATAGAATCTTCATAATCTTTAATTGCTAGTTTGAACTCATTAATAGTCGAAGATTTTGTCTCTAACCACTTAATATTGGATATAAAATAAAGATGAGGGAAAATTGTATTAGGATATTCTTTTTTTAAAAACTCAAAAATTTTTGTTGCTTTTTCAGGGTTTTCATTGAATAAAACAAGCCCTAAAATATAACGCTCAAATAGTTCACCTTCATTCTTCCAAGCCTTACCTTTATGGTGATTGCAAATTTCAGAACTTGGTTTTGGACAAATTAGTTGTTTGATTGCTTTTTCTTTATCAGCTAGTGGCTGATCAGAGTTTAAAACTGAGAGTAATTCAAACTTATATTCAAAAATATCCCACTGATAAATCATTACTTTAACTTCGATGTTTTCTTTCCAACGATGACCGTCAAAAAATCGTTTTGACTGAGATAATGTTAGTTTTGCAAGATCAAGATTATTAGTCATTATTGCCGAATGATAAGCTGATTCTAAACTGGTGATACCCTCTTCATCTGACTCATAACTCTGGTTATCTATTTGATTCTGTATATAAAACTTCCTACTCTGAGATTGAGAATTTTCGAGAAGTAAAAGCATTGATGATAAGGGGGCAATATCAACCACACTATCAATAAGTCGTCTAAAATCAGGCTCATCGTAATGCTTGAAGTTCTTTGATATAGCGACTAACAAATCATAGTCTTCTTTGAATGAACTCTTATACGTATCATAAACTAGCGGATAGCTATAATCTTCGCATTCAAATCCGAAATCAACAACAAGATCACCAATACGTGAAATTAATTTTTTCCTAGACTCGCTGTTTACCTTTACAAGGCAATTGAGTATTTGTAGGTAGTTTGACATACAATTTGCAAACTGAACTTTGTTAAATTCGTTAACTTTACTTAACTTTTTATATAACTCCAACTTTCTAGGTTGAAGTGCTAACATTTCTTTACAGAGCTTGTCAGATAGATTTTTCCAAGATAATAAATCATAAAATTTGTCTTTATCTAATGAATAGCCGTTAGAGTTCAAACCTTTTTCAAAATAAGCTTTATAGTTTCTAAAAATCAAATCATTTACTTTTATATATAAAACGTCCACATCACGATTTGACTTTACTTCACAAACCATATCCAATAAATAAAACATAAAATATAATGAAGATTGATTTCTTTCCATATCTGGCTCTATACTTTCTAAATAATTTAAACAATTATCTATCACAAAAATTTTCACATCAGTTGTTAATTGATTAAAAACCTCATCAAATAAATTGTAGTCTATACTATATTCTTTATTATCTTTAACATTACCACTTTTTATTATATTACATAAGAAAATTGAAAGTTTAGGTAGCTCATCATTATTAATCGCTGATGATATACATGTTTCTGCGATCAATTTAATAAAATTTTTTGAAATTAAAATATCACTTTCATTACGAAGCCCATATTTATTGCTTATTTTATTTTTCACCATCTCATAGCCACTTTGATAAAAATTTGGATTAGACAGTAAATACAGTGGATAATCATTATTGATAGTATGCAATTCGTGTAATAAATAGAACTTCAATAAAGGGTATTGGTTAACAAGCGATAAAAACTCTTTCAGAGTGCCATCAACATAACTACTAATGTTATCAATATGGACGTTATTGGAAGCCAGTTGAGTTAAAGCACAATGGCCAACGCTTCTTAAAAAACGGTAGTAGTATGAATATGACTGCATCTGTATCAGATATCTTTCTACTTCATAATCTTGGCTTTGAAGTGATTCATAATATTCGAGCACCTGTGAGAGATTTAACTTTATCGGCTCTTCCTCTCCATTTGACGAACCGTAGAGATTATCAGTGAACTTTCTAATCGTTTCTTCTAACGTCACAAACTCAGATAACGTACATTTAAGTAGAAATGAGGTATTTACGCTTTCTTTTGCTAACAATTTGGCATTGTCAAGGTTGTTTCTGTCGTACAGCTCCAAGTGAGGAAATTTAAATACTTCAGGAAAAAGAGTATTAAGAGCAAAAAAATGCTTAGTATCTTTTTCAAAGTTTTCAGAATCTAAAAAAACGTTCCAGAAATATTGATTTAGTAGGGCTTCGGTATCCCAACCGTTTCCATCAATAGTTACACTGTAATGTTTGTTTTCTAATGTTAATCCAACTTTATGCTCAGTGAATGTGTCCCACTCTCCCCCTACGATTTCATCAAAATTATTTATACTAATTTGGAGTTTGAGCTGCTGTAGTTTTGACTGCTCTGACTTGCCTGTAAGTATCTGATTGATATTTTCTAAAAATCTCAGCACTGGAACTAATGAGCCATCTACTTCTGAAAATTCAGGTAGGTTTCTTGTCGTGAGGTTAACCCAGTCATTTTCAAAATATATTAACCCCAACTTTTCTAGCACTTCAAATTCAAACTCAGGTTCAGCTATTGATACGTAGTTGCCTTGCTCATCAGGCCATTTCTGTTCACCCGAATGAAGTTTGCTTAAGAGTTTGCGATTCAATGTGCGGCCTTTAAGCTCCAACTTCCACAGAATTTCGGCTAGATATTCGGCTTCTTGGTGCTTTCTATAATTTAGAACCTTTTCAGGCTCTCGCAGGTGTTTTGTAGACGGAGTAAGTAACTCATTAATCTCGTTGAGCCGTAGAGGTAGCTTTTGTCGATACACGGGGTTTTACTCTATATAAATACGATGTGACGCATATTACTTTATACGATACTGTTTGTTGTGATTTGCTTTGCATATATTACTTTACCTACCTGATCACACTACACATTTTCTACTAAATCTGATTATCTTGTTTGATTTTATCTCACATTAAGTTATGTCTGTAGGCATACTGTAAATGCGACAAGATTATGACAGATGGACTGAGTGAGTCATTTGACTTCGCCATTCGGCACATATCAACTGCTAGTCCCCTTTCTTGGTCTAATACTCAAAGGCTCGATTTTCTTCAAAAGCTCAAGCAATGAGTTTGTAGCTGACCAATACCCTCTTGATCCAATGACACTGCTAATGAAATTGAAAACAGAACAAAGAATCCAATACGTCATATTAGAGTAATTAGAACACAAAGAAATATTTATTAAATTGGATTTAATAAATAAGTTGGATCTGATAAGTTTGTTGCACAAAAACAATATTACTTTTGTGGAATCGAAACAAATAATTATTAAAAACAAAATTTCACCGTAAAACAAAATATTTTTAATAAGGTCTTTTTAATTATTCAAGGAAATATTCATTATTTAAAAACAAACCACAAAAATAAATGATAACCAGATCACATTTTATTATTTTTTTAAAAATCGATTAATTAAATATTTTAATTCTTTTAAAAATCAAAGAAATGATTAAACATCAAATATCAATAACTTACGTAAACAATGTGAATTCTTTCTTTTTTAAAACAACAACTTGCTTTAAAATTAGCAAAATAAAGCACTTGTACTTTTAATTTAATTATTCTAGAGTATATCTCGTTCACTAAGAACAATTAATCGATAAACAAAATGACAATAGAAACAAAAAGGAATTATTAACAATCAAACTTTCTGCGTAAAAAGAGAATGATTTTATAACTGTAATAATAAATTGGAGACGTTATTTTGTTTATCCTAACTAAAAGGGTAAACAAATGGAAAAACAAAAAACAGAAACATTAATTGAAAACGTAACTGATTCAATCAATCACTTCTTAAAATTCGAACAAAGCAATGAAGATTACAAGTCTATAACGACTTGCGAGATCTTACGTTCATACAAAAACACAGTCCTTCCAAATAACTACAATCAAACTATAAATGTTATTTATAGACAGGTTGTGGACAAAAAACAAATTGAACAATTCACAGTAGCTTTAATCACAGCGTTTAAAGAAACCAATTCTTTTTACTGCAAACTGATTTGGAGTGAAATTGAATCTTGTGCTGATACTTATACAGACAATGAAAAAACAATAAGCTTTGAAATAGTAAATCAATACTTGTCTGTGTCTAATGACATTCAAACAACAATGTATGTTCTTTATGCTGTCTTGTCTGAACTTATCAACAAAAACAAACACTATTACATAATGACAAATCGTTCTGAACTTCTCGAAGAAGCAAAGCTTGTATGTCTTACACAAGTGTTAATTGAATTAGAATCTATAACAAAACCACATTTTAAAATCGCTGCATAAACAAACAAGAGGAGATAATTATGGAAAAACAAATACCGTTTTATACATTTGAAGCATTTAATGAAAAAAGATATCACTTTAAAGTAATAGAGGAATATTATCTTAAATATATTATAACATTAAGTCTCGATTTAGATTCAATACTATCTTCGATAAGAGAGAACCATAACTTCGATTTTGCATTTATCGTTTTAAGTGAACAGAATAAAATCAGCATGAACGAATTGAGACAAAAAGGTTTGATCGTGGACTCAATACCTGACGATTCAATAGAAATTGATATCGGATTTTTTTGGGAGTTTTTAGAAACACGTTACTGTCTTGATTTTTTCAACAATGCGTTACAAGTAGATTTTTATGAAGAAATATATAACTAACAAAACACAAATAAACAATCAAACTAAAAGAGGAAAAAAATATGAAAAATGAAAAGCTAATTGGTTCATGTAAAGGGATATTTAAAGTATACCTAAGCAAAAATGACAAATCAAAGATCAACGAAATACTTTCAAACAAAGTGTCTGAGAATAATGAATTTACTAAACAAGATATTGATAATGTAATAAGTTATTTTTGGAAACATGACTTTGAATGTGACATTGAAGTTTTTGAATTAAGACATGAGGAAAAGGTAATGGCTCAGTTTTTAGTGATTAATCAGAAAGACGAAAAAATAAGGAATATATATTGTAGCTACATGACTATAAAAGAAAACATATTTTTTTGCGAAGACATAGTAAATCAAATAAAGGATATGTGTAAAGATCAAGATTACAACCTTTTCGTAGAACTGAATCACTTGATTAATGAATTAGACATATTCCTCTATAAAACAAATGGTTTTATGCAAATGAATCAAGATTTCTTAATGCACACGAAGCAAGAATTAGTATAAAAAACATTAACAATTAACTTAAAAAAGGAAATACATATGACAAAAATAAAAATACACAACCAAGACTGCTTAAACCTGTTTAAAACTATAAAAGACGAGAGCGTAGACTTATTAGTAACTGATCCACCTTATAAGATTGCGTCAGGTGGTTGTAAGGTAAAAAAAGCCGCAAATGAACCAACTGGTGTCTTTAATAAAATAAGTATTTCAGACAATGATTTAAAACGAAAGTGGTTAAACAAAAACGGCAGTAACACTGGACTAATCAAAACAGGAAGCTTTTTCAAACATAACAAAATCGAGTTTAAAGATTGGTTAAGTGAAGCTTTTAGAGTTATGAAAAACAAAACTCACGTATACATTATGGTGAACGACAGAAACTTGAACAATCTAATAAATGAAGCTGAAAGAGTCGGTTTTAAATTTCAAAGTCTTATCGTCTGGAAAAAACAAAATGCAACACCCAATAAATACTATATGAAAAACTGTGAGTTCGTTGTTATGTTTCGAAAAGGGAACGCAAAAAACATTAACAATATGGGGACGAAATCAGTAATCGAAATAAATAACATTATAGGCAATAAGTCTCACCCGACTGAAAAACCAGTTGAACTAAATAAGTTGCTGATCGAAAACTCGAGCAACGAAGGAGATTTGGTTTTAGACCCATTTGTAGGTTCAGGCAGTTCTTCTATTGCAGCCTTAGAAACTGATCGAAATTTCATTGGTTCAGAAATTGATCCTGAATATTTCGATATAGCTGAAATACGAATTAACGAAAATAAAGTATTTAAATTAGCAGTATAAAGAAAAATGGTTAAGTTTAAACGCTTAGGAAGAGCATTTAAACATAGCCATTTCAACTAACATTGGAGATTGACTATGAAAAAATTATTAAAAGCTATAATCAGAATTGCAGATAAAAAAGGTATTAGAAAACAGCGAGCATTTGAGCTATTTGTTGAAGAAAGATTTGACGTAATTACAAACATTAAACCTTACACAAAGTTAGACGAAATCTATCTAAACACAGTTAAAAAGTATCCTTTCGAAGACGTTTTAGAGCAAGTAGCGGTTGAGATTGGGTATCTTAATAAGCGGTTAGGTCAGTTTATGACTCCTGCCTCAGTATCTGCCCTACTCCTGACCAAAGCAGATTATCTGGAAGCGTTAGATTATTCTTGTGGAACAGGTGTAAACGGATTGGTAATGCTTGCTAAAACACAAGCTCGTAATACTGTGAAATTTGGTGGAAAAATAATGCCTTTACAAAACTTTTCAGTAAGACCAACATTAACACTTCACTTGAATGATTTAGACGAAATAATGGCAAAAGTTGCATTTTTACAAGTATTAGCGAATTACAATGTTCATTGCATACAGTCATTTAACCTTGACCTGTTAATCACGAACAACCATGTGATTAAAGACTGGAAAAAACCATTGAACAAGGTTTTTCAATCTAATGGAAGTCGTCAAAAATTTGAAACATTGGGTGAAGCAAAAAAGGACTTATTGATCCTGAATCCTCCATTTGGACTAAATGATTATGGATTTGATTATGCGAAAGAAAATCGTGACCAAAATCGATTTAGCGAAATATTGCCAAACAAGAAAGATTGTGAATCAGCATTTATTCTTTCAGCAATGGATTTAATGACTGACAAAGGTGAATGTTTTATGATACTGCCAGAAGGTTGTAATTATACAAATGCTACAATGCCAGTCAGAACGAAGGTCTTTGATAAAAACTTAATGGATTGTGTTATTGCGCTTCCACCAAAAATATTCTCTGAAACTGCAATACCAACAACTGTTTGGCACTTAAATAAACAACGAGAAAAGGAAAAAGTGTTCATGATAAACTTTCGAGAGAAAGCAGAATATTTCAAAAAGCACAAAGCAATAGATATTCTGAAAGAACAACATTTAAGAGATTTTGATCTATGCGAATCGACCATTATTGATTTAGATAATGTAGCATAGTTAAAAAAGCATTACGCTTACTCTGAGATCAAGGAATAGAGAATGTTTATGTTTCGACCTAAACAAAAAAGCCACTCATTTGAGTGGCTTCTTCTTTTGGAGTATTGACTGATTAATTCAGTGCTTCAATCGCTTCAATTCCACCTTCAACGGTGTCATCAGCAGAGATAGCAATCAGTAGCTTTTCTTGATCAGAAGATAACTGGTCAGAGCTACCTTCAAAAATGAAATCTTCTGTCATTTCTATATCGAATTTGTCTTTTGCTGTTTCGATATCAAGAGCAAGTGAATACTCAACTTTTGAGCCTAATGCTACTGGCTCAGAGTCTTCTTGCTGTCCATTACTATTTTTTGCAAAAAAAGCCTTGATTGACTCGATTTGAATTTTTAATTTCGGCTGAGACGGTGCGTAATCAATGAAATCATCTGCTGATTCAGGCGCAATGAGCATCCATTGTTCCGTATAACCTTTTAATTTCATTTCATCTCTAATTTCACCTGAAATATTTGTAAGTCCACGCTTAATAATTTCACCACCAATAAAGAAAGAAAACTGTTTACGAGGCGGACGAGGCGAACCAGTTGACTTAGTGGCTGTGCGTTTACGGGGAATAACTGAACTATCAGAGTTAACACCAGTTAAAGCAGAGAGAGCTTCATCCATTGACACTTCAACGCCAGCAGCTTTCATAGCTTCAATATAGCCTTGTGCAGCAGTCTGAATGGCAGCTTCATGATTTTTACGCTTTTCTTCTTCACGTGAAATTTCTTCAAGCTGTTCAATCACGACTTGGTCAATAACATTTTTACAAGATTCAAGAACGTCAAATCCGTGTTCTTCGACAAATTTTCTTACTGAACGTTTGCCACGCATAACTTTTAATGCAATGTGTAGTTCTTCAGTTTCTGTAAGATTTGGTAGTTCAATGACATTCTCAGAGGTCATAGCGTGTTCCTTGTTGATTCGGTAAACAATTTCATTTAATCAAATCTAAAACATATTTTTATTTTGAGCAAGTGAAATAATTTAAGATATCATTGTCTATAACAGAAAAACGATGTTGATTGATAAATCAAGAACATTCTTTTAATTTTCTTTTTAGTTCTGCGATCTCATTGTCTTTTTCATCAAGAAGCTCATTTTGTTCAATCAGCGCAGATTGGAACTTAAAGTAATAGTCAATCTCTGCGTTTGCACCTTCAAGCTCATTCTTCAAGAAATGAATTGAATCTTGTGATTTAGAAAATTCAGCAATCAGATTCTTATGATCATCATCCATTTTAGAAATGACCTGGTAAAGCCTTTTAAGCTTATCACCTGTAAGAAAAACGCTGTTAAAATCAGTAACAAGTAAGCATTCTTGTATGCTTAGACTTTCACCATTCTCAATTTTTTTCTGTGCTTCTTGTGTAGCTCTTTTTTGTTGAAATTGATTCATTATTTTTCCCCTACTCTCATTTTATCGAATATGTTGTAATACTCCGTAAAACCACCAAAACCAGACGATTCAGGAGTTACTAGGCTCACGACCTCTGTTGATTGGTGAACAGCCTCAGTTTCACGCTCAGGAGCGTAATTTGTGTCTGTTTCGCTTGTTGCAACGTTATCTTGTAAACGTTCTGTTTTTTCTACTTCTTTACTGTATTCACTATCTTCAATCATAAAGTGATAATCCTGATACTCTTTGAACAAGCCGTTATTCACTAATAGATTCTTGATATCCTTTTTACGATTCTTTCTGTCTGTTTTTGTGTCTGCTTTTAGTCTAAATAGCTTGAATATGAAAGACCTATTGATTCGTGCGTCTCCGTTGAAATAACGGGCGTTTAGCCTAAAAAACATAACCTTATGACACCTGTCAGACTTAATATCGTCAAGAGATATTCTAACGTCTCGATTCTGTTTTTTGGTTCTATTCAAAAGCTCTTTTGCAATAGTGCATGTAACAATTTTATTGCTAACGTTTACGTATAAAACGAATTTATGGTCAATCAAACTTTCTATAATTTCTTTTAGTTCTTCATTTGTTGTCGAACTGAACCCATAAAACTTCTTCAAATCAGATAAATGAAACTCTATATCGATATCTTTTCCATTTTTAAGATAATTCCCTTTTGATTGTGCTTTTTGTAATATGTAAAATGCAATTTTTGTAGCTTTAAAATCGTTAAAAATCACATAATCAAAGAAAGTATTACTTTCATAATTCGTTGTTAATATTTGAAATGGTAAAAATAAGTATTTATTTTGTTTTGTTATTGACATATTGTCTCCTTAATTATTTTAACTTAGAGACTTGACAATTTGAATGGATATAGTAATATTTTCGTATAAGACAAAAAACTCTCGCTAAGAATTTTGTGTCAAGTCTCTAAAACAAAGTGCTTTTTTTTAAGCGCTTTTTTTATTTCTTTAAACAAATTATCATTTATATTTAATTAATCAATAGCAAACTAAAAATAATATTAACTTTATTATAAGATTAATATCAAAGCCCCCCCTCAATTCTATACGAAAGCCCCCCCTTCGATACAATATCAAAGCCCCCCCTATATTATAAAACATCTTACATTATGAAATATATTATTATGAAAGTGAAATTGGAATAATTTCACGAGCTAAAAACCAGAACTCAATCAATCAAAAGAAGAAAAGAAAAACCAAAATCAAGAGCTTTGTTCAAAAGAGCGTTTCTGGTAAGAGCAAGAGCCATTCTAGATTCACCACACCTAAACCATTTTAAAAGTTCAGAAATCGTTTTTTAAGAATTAAAAAACTTCGGGCGAAGACCCGATGCTGTTATCTTTTGTATTTATATTTTTATATATATCGTTGTTGTAGAAAAAATAATAATGGCTTAACCAAAGTATTTCAGTTGCTTTTGAAATAACAAATAAATACTAAGTGTTGAAATATATAATATTTATTGTTTAATAAAGTTATACAAGAATCAATCTAAATAACACGAGGAATATATTATGGAGAACGTTAAAGAGGCAAAAGATATTAGACAAGATAATCAAGACATAAAATACATAATTATGGATAAGATCATTCATATCAAGAAAATCAATAGATACAATCAAGATCTGATTGGTAAAATGTTGAATGCGTCTCAACCCAGAGTTTCTGATCTGTTAGCAAAGAAAACAGACAAATTCTCTATCGATATTTTACTTGATTATCTACGTGTTTTCGGTTGGTCATTAAACTTATCAATGAGTAAAACTGGTAAACTGCAAGTGAAGTTAGAAAAGATAAGTCCAAACTTCACAGGAATAACTTACAGCCACAAATAAGATTATTAAACAAAATCAAGATACTTTTTATGAAGTATCTTTTTTCTATCGCCTGTCGTTGATTGCTCATTTTTCAATTAAACAAAAAAACGCTTAATGAAAAAATCGAGCTGAATTAAATAAATTACGGTAAGTTGTAATTTATTTTATATATTTAATTGACAAAACCTAAATATTTGGTCTAATGAATAATAAGAATCATTATTTTAACAAAAAATAGATCAATATGTTTTTTATATTCTGAAATTGTATTTACTTAACAGCAGAACTTATTTTTCAGTTAATGTTTAAATCGTTAAATATTTAATAATACTTGATGTATGTATTTGTTATTGTTATAATTAGATGGTTATTTAATTAAGGAGACACATTATGAATTTAATATACTTTTATTTTAGACTACTATTAGGACTTTCAATTATTTTTGGTGGTGCAGTAATTTTCAACTCACCATTCCTGTTAGTATTTGGATTGTTTGGATTGTTTTTCATTATAATTCCAAAATTCAGAACACTTCGTCAAAATGCGTTGAGAGGAAATGTGCCATTTTAATTAGATAGTGATATGTAATTCACTATCTTTTTAAATAAAAAACACCACCCCTTTTTAGGAGTGTAATTTTTTGTGTCTATTGGTTTTTATAAGCAACTACTGTCTACGTTAAAATATTCAAACTCTTTCGCTTCATTGTCTATCTCATAGACAATACTACCTTTCTCCGAAAGCATTATCTGTCTTTCATACACATATTCTTTTTTACCAGTATCTGCATTAGTTTTTCTTCCTGAAAATTTGAAGACTGTAAGTTCATACTCGTTATTACCAAGCTCAGTGAAAACAAATTTCTTTCCTTTTAATTTTGCACTTTTCTTTGAAATAAACTCAAACCCATTATCTCTATTTTGAAACGAACTTGAAGTTTTTTGTTCTCCGTCAGCTTCAAACATAAAATGGTAGTAATTTGAGAACTTAATACGTTTTACCTTTGCGTTTTCATCTACTGATTTTAATGTTTTACCCACAAGTTCAGAAGTTCCATATTTTGAAAGTTCTTGATTGTATTTCTCACAAGTCAATTCTTCACTTGCTGCAAAAGCATTGAAACTGAAAATGCTCGTCAAAAGAGCCGTTGTTACTATTTTTCTTATCATATCTATATCTCCTTTTTATTTAATATAATTTTGGTAAAAAAAGGGTTTTTAAACCCTATATCTTAAATTAGTCTGTTTGTTGCTACTAAGTAAGCCATACTATCTTTTAATTCTATCCCAAATTTATAGTCTGATGTTCTATTCATAGCCATTTGATTAAACGTATAAATAGCGTGAGGATGCTCTCCTTGCTCTTCGAAAAAATCACAGATACCAATAGCTCGATCATAACCTTTCAAACCTTTAACAGCATTATTTACTTCTTTAATTATTTTTCTATATTCAACTTCTAAACAGCTCATTTGTTACTCCTTTGTTTTTATTTTTGGACATATAAATATATATATCATCAAAAACAATACTGTCAATGCAAATTATAAAATAAATTACAATTTTTAGTAATTTATTTTATAACTCTAAAAACAACTAACCTATAACTTTACTAATGTTTGATAATGTTTTTGAAGAATTAAACTCACGTTCTTGGATGTTTAATTTCTCGCTAGTTATTTTAGAAACACTAATGTATATTTTTATCACTGTAACGAAAGAAACAAAAACGAACACACAATTCATAATAATATTATAAAGAATGCTTGAATTTGTTGATAGTAAAGAATCGAATATCATAATCATTACGAAGATAAAAAACGTTGAAGCAATCAGCGTGAATGATATAGATATAACTGTTCGAAAACCGATCATCATCATAATTAAAAAGTCATTGATTATATTATCAAGTCTCTTTTTTGTGATTAACATAATAACAACATTAATCAGTAACATTATAAATCTTTCTAAGATCAGCATAAAATCGAAAAGAACTTTAATTATTAGCAATATCATTGACAAAACAGCAAACGAACCAATAACAATCAAAGCAGAACCGAGCGTTGAAATTAATTTTGAGACAACACTAGGTAATATGGTTTCTGAGATTTTAGCTGAAATTTTCAAACCTGCACCAACCTTTACCAAGTCGATAGATACAGAACGAATGCTCCTCAAAACATTCGTGTTAAGCTTGTAACCTTCACTCGTGCTTTCAGCAGCATACGACCCGACAAGCAGTTTAGGATCTTTCAAGAAGTTATACTGGTCTAACACAATGTCTTTTAAACTTCTGTCTTCTTTTAGTAAATCTAGTGTGAACGATTTAGTATAGTTAAAATAATCGTTAACATTATCAATCTGATTTGGTTTGCTGTCTAACTCTTCTCTATAATTTTTTGTTAAAAGGTTAAATACAGATGGATTAGTAAAGTAAATGCTTTCTATGTAATTGTTCAACGCTATATTTATACTCTCTATGTTTGAATTGCTAGTAAATAGACTGAATATTTGATCCAACACACTCAGTAAATCAACTGCCTCATTTAAACCAGTAACTTTTAGATCCTTTGAAATTGAATTTTCTAAATCCTCAATAAACAATTCAAAAGAAACTTCTTGTTCTGTTAACAGCTTTGATATTTTAGATTCATTCCTTTTCATCTCAAATACAGCAGTGTTTTTATTAAACTCTTTACAAAAAGATTGTGTCTTTTCTTGTGTATATTGCTCTGTTAGCTCATTACAAACATAACCATCCATCTTACTTAACCAATTATTGAGCCTTGCAGAATAATTTGAAATCGTTTGTTTTACTTGATCTGAATTTTCTGGAAGGTATAACTTCCCACAATCCGCATAAATCTCACTATCGTTGATAGAACAGGTCAGTATCGATTGATTTAAGGGAGAACGACCACTCTGAAATGAATCAGTCAAATTGTCGTCAAAACACGTTAATTCTTTGTTTGTGTTGTATGCCACAGCTTCATCAAACTCATAGAATGATAAGCTTTTTTGTCTTTGTTCGAGCGCACAAAGTTCACTCTCGATTAAGTGATTCCTAATCTCTTTCGCTTTCGCTCTGATCTCTGTTTGATTGCCTTTGATAACTTCGAAATTGACACTGTCAGTATCGATAAGAGATGTGTTTAAAAGGGCTAATGGCGTTAATATACTTGCATAAATCATACTACCAATCGTTGTTATTGTAGTGGTCAAGTAAAACTGGCCACCGTTTTATATTCTAACCAATATTGTTGCTCTGCAAGGTTAGGTGGTAATCCATCATTGTGCTGATGAGGCCTGATATTACTGAAGTAACCAATTATATATTTGGTTATTGAATGTTTTGCTTCAGCAAAACTTTTATATCCATTCTTAGGAACCCATTCACTTTTTAAACTTCTAAAGAATCTTTCCATTGGACTATTATCCCAGCAATTACCACGACGACTCATGCTTTGAGTTATTTGATATTGCCATAATTTTTGCCTGAACTTTAAACTTGTATAGTGGCAACCTTGATCGCTATGGAACATGACATTTGATGGTTTTCCTCGTAATTCATACGCTATTGAAAGTGCTTTCGCTGTAAGGTTACTATCAGGTGAAAGTGACAATGACCAACCAATCGGTTTTCGTGAAAATAGGTCAATAACAACAGCTAAATAAGCCCACCTTGTACCAATCCAAATGTAAGTGACATCACCACACCAAATTTGATTTGGTTGCTTAACGTCAAATTGTCGTTTCAATAAATTAGGGGCAATAATACTCTCATGATCCGCTTTCTTATAATTATGCTTCGGTATTTGCGTGCTTACTAAATTAAGCAATTTCATTAACTTAGTCGCACGATAGCGGCTAAGTGGTATCCCTCTTTGGGATACCATTTTTGCTATACTTCTCGCCCCAGCAGAGCCATTACTAATGCGATGTACTTCTTTAACTTCTGAGTATAGCTCTAATAATTCACCGTCAATATTTCTTGGTTTTGCCTTCCAATACTTATAACTACTCCGATGAATACCAAAGGTTTCACAAAGAATGCTTATACTGTGGCTCTGCCTGAGTTTATCTATTAATGCGAATTGTTCAGTGAGTCTGACATCAACAGAGCCGTAGCCTTTTTTAGTATTTCATTATGCTCCTCGAGACGAGCAAGTTTCTTTTTTAACTCGCGAATTTCTATTTGTTCGGGAGTGATGGGAGATGCCGCTGGCATCACTCCACTTAACTCATCTTTTAGCTGCTGAACCCACTTAGTCATCGCGGATTTACTTACGTTCATAACCTGGGAAGCTTCAGTAATTGAGTATCCTTGCTCAATGACTAACTGAGCGGCTTCTAACTTGTATGTTGCGCTATAGTTCTTTCTTGGACGTTTTGTCATTATGTACACCTATTTAATTCTGAAATGATTATATCATTTCTAATTAGGTGGCCAAATTCACTATGCCACTACACATCGCATTCTTCATTTGCTCTTGTTCAACTAAAACAGTTAGTATGAAAGAAGACGCTACAATGGCTATAACGTTCTCTTTTAAGGTTTCTTTACTGTTGGACTTTGTCTTGAATTGATAAGCAGTCATAAGTATTTTTATTGCTATAAATAGACTTAAAAACATTCCAAAAACACTTATTGCAGATTGATAAGTATTTCTTGTTTCTGACTCAATATCATTAAAAAACTTTTGATTCAGTTGGTTTATCTCACTGTTTTGTTTTTGAGCTTCTTCAACACATAATTGTGCTTTTTCTATTGCTTTCTCAATTTCTATATTTTCAACTATCAAATTACAATCATATACACTCACTTCTGCATAACTTGAAAAAGAAAAAATAAGAAACACTAATAAAATTATTCTTATCATAAAACCTCCATTATTATATATATAATAACTTGTATTTTGAAATATCAAAATATTACAAATGCATAGGTTTAATTTTTTCTTTACATAAAAGAAAAACAGAGTTTAAAACTCTGTTTTAATATTTTCATTTAATGATTACTCTTCATCAGTAGATAAACTTGCTTTTGTTTTTTGCTTTGGATTATCTACATTATTATATTCATTCTCTGCTGAATCTTGTGCAACTTTTTGTCCTTTAATTTTAGACTGCATTAATGCATTTTTTGTTGTAGAAGCTGTGCTTGATAGGACTTGACCGAAAATAAAACCAGACATTGCAGCTCCAAATCTATCTGAGAATGTGAATACGCCTTCATTCTTAATTTCTAATGATTTCAAGAACTCACTCTCCATTCTAAATAGCATTTTTAGCAAATAGAATGACATAACGATCACGAAAGTGTAAAAAGCTACAATTGAAATACAGAAAATCAATAGAGAATCACTTGTGTTCAACAAAGAATTGTAAGCAAAGCTACCTATTGCCTTTGACATAATCAAGGATAGATATATGGCTGGCGCAACAAGCACTACGCATAATCTAATCACTGTTGATTTTAAAACGTGTATCGTTCCTTTGAAGTTAGTGAACTCAGCCAAGACTTGATCTTCATTCTCTGTCATTATGACTGATGCTGTATTACGTATAGTCTCCATAGTCAGCACTACAAAAAATGAGAATATTGCAGGAAGTATAATAATAATAGGCATTATCGTAATGAAGAAATCAACGATAGTTGGTATAAACGAAGTGATAACACCTGCAATCGTTAGTAAGATAGTTCCATCCAGAATCCTTCTCAGAACAGGTGTTAAGAGTGCGTCTGTGCCTTCAATTGCTAAACAAGGAAGTTTAGCTAATGAGAATGCAGCTACTGACCCAACATTAAAACCGTCTGAATCTCCACCAGTAGCAGCATTACAAGTTCCACTCAAAAAAGAAGTTCCTGCAGTTGTTGCAAACAGAATTCCTGAGCTTTCCGCCATATTTTTTGTATTAACATTAAGTAATTGGAAAAGAGACACTTCACAAGAACCTTCACTGTTGATTATCGGACACTCAGATTTTAATGATTCTTTAATCATCATTTCAAAATCTGCGTCTTGAAAAGATTTCAAACCATCTTTCATTTTATTTTTAAGCATTGCCATTGAGATTTCTTCTTTTTGTTCTTTATTCACTTTATTAAAATGAATGAACATTTTAGAAAGGTCGTAATACTTATTCCCATTCCTCTGATCAAATGTTTTAAAATCAACATTGGTTGTGTTTTTAAGAAAACGATTGTAGTTAAAGTAAGTTGCAGGTTTTAAAAAGTCATGACCGTTGTAAATGGTAATATCTAAACTTTGACTCGTTCTTTCTATCATTCTAAAAATTTTGTTTTGTGCTTCTACAAATAGTAAATTTGAATTAGCAGCAGACTGAACGTATGTATCTAAACTATCTAAATATTTAAGTAACACATCGTTTTTCAAATCTTCGTCTTCTGAAATTAATTCAATTGAAGCAAGTTTGTAAACTTCAAAAAGATAATTTAATGCACTTACATTATCTTCATAATTTTGTTTTGCTAAATCTGCTTCCTCTGGATTACCCAATGCGCTAATTTGATATGTATCTTTATCAAACGAATAGCAATTGATATCACCATCTATTAACACTGATATATTGTTTTTCTTTACTGTTTTATCAAAAAATATTTCATTGAAAGCAGAAGCTGATTTTTTTCTCAAAAGGAAATCGCCACCATCTTTAATCGCACACTCATAATCGAAAGCACTATCAATCGTCTCATTCAAAAACTCATTTAGGTAGTAGTAACCATTTTTGTAGATGTTCTCGTTAATGATATCAACATCATCAGTTTCACCAAAAAATCTTGAAAACATATATCTCTGTTGTTTGATTGTATTGAACTCGACAATATCCAAAGGTTCTAAAAAATCATCTTTGTTGTATTTGAAAATCGAACCATAGCCACGCTTGATCATCTTCAATAACGCTTTGCCTTCTGACGTTAAATCCTTTGAAGTGTTGTCGTTTCTTGCTGCGACAACAGCACGTTTTGCCACCTCGATTTCATTCGTTAAGTTTGAAGTATTTGTTGAACCTTTTTCTGTTGCTGTGTCCAAAGCTTTAACCGAATTGCTAAGGCTTGAATCCATAGCCGCTTTGATCTCAGAAGTTATACCTACTTTACCGTCATTAAGTTCGTATTCTTTTAAAAGAAATGATTTTAGTAGTTCAACATCTTTTGACACAATCTTCATTGATTGAGATTGAAGACCGAAATGATTTGACTCACAATTATACTCTTCGGTTTCTCCACCGAATTCGAAAGTCACAACGTCAGGTTGTTTCGTTATATCGAAATCCATTATGTGTAAATTATAGTCGTTATCGATTTCTAAAACCTGTGTATTTAAACAGTTGTTTTCGTAGTCCATGTATTGTCTGATTGTTGGATTTTTTGTGTCTTTACCTTTTCCAAAAAGGTCAACGTCAATCTCAATATTACTCATTAAGTTTGTTTGTCTGTAACTATTGTCAGTGACTCTGTTTAGAGTTGTTTGATAGAGCATTGCACCTATCAGATCTTGATTGCTCTTGTTCATCACAGCTAATCTTTTATTTTGTCCTGAAAAGTTTGAAACTTCTTCTGCACTTGAATAATCGCTTGAAGAAACTATCACATAGTTCAACTTCGAAGAGAGATAGATGCTTAATGTTGTCAGCCCTTTTTCAACGTTGAAACTGGCGAACGAAACCAGAGCAAGTGTGAGAGTGAGCAGCACAGCTTTTGACTGGTTAGATCCTTTCTTAAAACTCATAGAAGTGAAGACTAAAAACATAAGGTAGATTGATATAACAGAGATAGTTAAATAACTCAGAGCATCGATTATATAAGACAGTTTGTTCTCTTCTTCAACAGAAGATAAAACGTTATCAAAATCACCATGCTTCGATTCAATCAAGCCTTTGTTTTCTTGAACAGATTTCTTTGAGGATAAGATATCTAAGTAGATATTTAATCTGTGATCTTGTTTCTTTAAAAAATCATTACAAGGTTTCAACCCTGACACGTTTTTCAAATCACTTTTATCAAAACCTTCTTCAATTTTTAAACTATATATTTCTCCATTAAGACAATCGATGTCTTCTTCACCAACATCAGCATTTACATTTGTTGTTGATAAAATCAATGTCATTAATATGAATATTAGATTTCTAATTTTATTCATTATAAAACTCTCCATTTGTTTTTTAATCTTATACATATACAGATATAACAAATTAGAAAAATTACAATGACAATAGAGTAATTAATTGCCAACTTCTGATTATGAAACATTCAAAAATCTGAACGCATCGTGTTAATTCTTTTTAAATAAAGAATATAGCAGAAGACATAAACAGAAAGAGTCAAATAAATATTTTCTTATTATTTTCACGAGCTTGAAATTTTATCTCTAAAAAATAAAAATATTTACTATAAATCATATCAAAACCACATTTCAGAACAGGCGAAAAACTTGTTTTGAGTTATTGAACAATTGGCAAAGTTAAGACATTGCACAGCAATACATCACTTTCAAAATCAACAAGAAAATCAAAAACAAAATTCAACAACACTTTCAATCCACTTAATGAAAACGATTTCTAAAAACACACTTACTTTTTTAATCAAGAGATCAACAAAAGACAGCTTAGTTAACTTCTTTAATAAATCAAAACTTCTACAAAATGTGTTCCTACCCCCATATGGCACAAATAAATAAAAAGAACATTTAAGGGCTACGATTTCCAATGCAAGACAGGGGCAAAGGTCATATGCTCTTCGAGATATGTCCTTTTTTGCCCGAATTATTTTTGAGAAAAATATAACTCCTTTCAGTCGTGTTTAAAAGCTATGCTTGCATTAGTATTTATATATGATAATTAATATATTAGGCAATCAAAAGGAGTCTCAAATGAAGAAACTAAAAACCATAAAACAAATAAACGCAGTATTTAAAAGTAATATCGAAACTAATGACAACATAAGCGAAGAACAGATAAAACTTTTACAACTAAAAACAGATGCAATCAAAGAATTAAATGAAGAAACTTTTTCTTTGTTAGCCATTGATATTATCAATTCATCTTCAAAAGAAATTAGAGATGAGTGGAAAGAATTTAAATCGAAACACAATCAAAAAACGACCTACTCTTTCATTAAAAACTTCATCAACAAACTCTCTGAATACAACAATAGCAATACTAAAAAAATTGAAGAACTTCAAAGGCAAATGATCGAACAAAAAGACGAAGTTGTAACGCATCAATTGTCTGTCATTAAATCCAAAATTGAGCATAACTTGGAAAAAGTGAGAGTGCTTAACTACACGTTCGATGGTCAATTATCGAAGAACAAAATCAATGCTTTAAGACTTATCAGCGAGAATCAATCAAAGCTTGATGCAACGTTGCTGACCCAACTTGAAACGTTACTTACTTCATACCAAAAAGCTTCTGTAAACGCTGTGAAGAATCTAACACATTCACAAGATACGGTTGACGAACATAATGACATTTCAATCACTGGTGAAGCTCATATAGACGATAACAAAAAGGATTAACATGAAGGATAAAAGCTTTCGTTATACAACGAACAAACTAGTAGAAGAAAACGTTAAGACACTATCAACCAAACTTGGTTTTAACTCAAAAACTGCGTTCTTCAAATCGCTCGTTAAAGCTGAGAAAATGAAGCTGAAAGATAACTTCGTTAAGTCAAAAGCTTTTATGACAAATCAATCAAACGTAAAGCAAATGTTAGATCTAGGTTTGAAGGTCAAAGGTTACAAAAAAGGAGATGGGATCGATTACAAGACACTGTTTATCAAAGACCTTGATGAGATAATGTTCTATTATTCGAACGTTACCTTTAAGAACAAAAACTTTTGCCATATCTCAGAAGTTGCGATTGATAAAATTCTTCAAAAATATGACATGATATTGAATCAAGATTCGTATGAAGAAGTTGATTTAGAGAGTCATGAAATTAAAGATATTATTAGAAGCATCTGTCTCAATGAAAGTAAGTATGATCGTTATGGTAAGTTCAAAATTAACAAAGAAGAACAAGACATAGAACTACTGGTTAGCGAACTTAAAACAAGGCTATACAACTCGATCACTGACGTTGAGAATGAACGAGATATGTTAGTTAATTTGATTAACCAAATCGAAAAAAAGAGAAACAGTTTTAGAAACAAAGGTCATTGTTTTAGATCGCTCGAAAACATAATTAAAGAATCTAAACAGGAGTTAAAAAGAGTTGTTGATACAACCTTGTCAAACAGAGAAGTTCTGTTCTTACTGATAGAAAATATCGTCATTTATGAGAATGTTTTATCTCCTGAAAAGTTGATATTGAAAAACAAAGTTGATAGTAAATTGCAAGAGTTTAACGAGTCTCTAAGACAGTTAAGGATTTACGCTAAAAGCAAGAATGTTAATGATAAAGATTACCTACAATCGATATTAAATCTTGAAAAAGAATACAGAGAATTGATTCTCTATATTTATGAAGAAATGAAACCATTCGTATAGAAAAACACCTTTTGAAAAGGTGTTTTATTGTTTATAATTTCTAGTCTAATTCTTCTTGTCACTATCGTTAATGATATCATCAATACTTCCTGCTAATGAATCTAATTCGTCTTCAATTTCTTTCCAACTTTCTTCAAGTTCACTTTGTAATTTACTGTCTGCTTTTGCTTTAACAGCACGACTTTGATCCTGTTTTACTTTCGATATTTTAATTACATTTTTTAAATGAACAATTGCTACGATGTATGGAATGATCAAAGCACAGATTGAAAAGATTACCAACCAACTTTGTGATACTTTATGTATGTTAATCAACATAAATATGGTGAACAAAAACAAACCGAACATATACGATTTAAAATTATTTTCATTTCTTTCTGTAATGTATCTATTTTTCCAAACTCTTTTATCATAAAATCTATTAAACGTTTCTTTTATTCTCATCTTTCACTTCCTCCAAATTAAATAAGTTGTTATATAAATTAATATCATTTATTTAATTAAATACAAGTGGCTATATAATGTTAATTAATAATAGTTGCGATTAATGTTTTAGGTAAGGCAATAATTGCATAAAACTTATTTTCATAAAGTTATTTATTTCATAATTATAAAACCAAAAAACGTTGAAAGTTAGATTCATTGATTTGACAATATTAAATCTTGATATACTATATTAATTGAACAAGGAATTGTTCTATCTGCATAAAACTCTTTTGGCAAAAAACAACATATGGATATGTTGTTTTTTTGTTATCTAAGTTCTTTCTTTTTGATAGTGTCGATCATTTCTTCAAAAGTGAAGGATTTATTGAAATCTGTTGTAATGACTTTAAACACTCTCATTTGTTCGTCAAAAACAAAAGCACCTCCAAAACTTGAATTACAAATACACATTATTTTCAAGCATTTATCTATTGAGTGATTTGATAGTCCATTGATTGATTCTGAGATATCTGCTTCTCTAAGTTCTGTCTTTTTTGCAATTGCTTTATGTAAGTAACCTTTCGATTTCATAGCCGAAAATGCGAACCTAATGATTCTATTGTGATTTTTTCTTATTAACTCATAATTCATTTTTCTGTCCTTTTTCTGTTTTTATTAAAATTTTCAACCCTTCGATAGCGTAAGCATGGTGGTGCGAAGTGATTGTCGTTGTAAACGGGAACAACTCTTCGTTTGAAGCTTCAAATGCATTTCTTAAATCATTAGACTCAACAAAAAACAGCTTCTTTTCATAAGTAAATTTTGGGAAATCTAAGACTTTACAATTTTGAATGCCATACAAGATAATGTTCTTCAAAATTGCACCTGTAAGCTCTTTTTCTGTATTAAGTTTGAGTAGTGAGTAATCTTTGTAAAGCTCTAACAAATGCTTTGAAACTCCCATTCCTGTTACCTTATGTTTTTTCTTTTCTTTTTCTAAAAGTGTTATTGATTCTTCTTCTACAAAGATAGACTTGTTACTCATGTCAAAAGATTGTGTTGTATCCATATCATCTAAATCAATAGAATCGAAATCTTCAAAATTATTAATACTCATCGTTATCTCCTTATGCTGCTGCTTCTTCTTGATCTATCATTGCGTCAACGATTTTACCTAGAACTTCTTTTCCTATTTTAATCTTTGCAGATTTGTTAACAGTCAAACCTTCTTCGAAAACCTTTTCTTTTATTTTCTCTATTTCTTCAATGTCAGACATGAAATTTATATTATGTCTAAAATAGTAATCAAAATTGAAATATCTACTTTCTATCAGTTTTATCGTATAACCATAATTATTTTTTATATCTAACAGACGTTCTTTGATTCGACTAATTTCTGCTTTTCCTATTGGAGCAGATTTAGTTGTGTTCAAAATCAAATTGAAGTTTGTTCTGTTAGTCAATGCTAACTCGCTTTCTTCTCTAACCAACTCTTCAATCCTGTTTAAAGCTGACTTCTCAGACAAAAAATCACCTGATTGGTGAACAACATTGATACAATCAGCATTGTAGGTCTTGTTGCTGTGACGAGCTGGCAGATCAACGATTAAGTGATCAATCTTGTAACCTTTTCCATTGAGCTTATAGATTAACGTTCCGTTTTTATCGATAATATTTCTAAACATTTCTTTATGAATATCTTCTTCTGTCGAAAAAGATTTTCTATCAAAATCAACGTAATCAGTTAAGAATAAAACATTTTTCGGTATTTTTAGATTATCTAATTTAGAATATTCTTTGTTTATGTATGATTCTCTTTCTTCTGAACTTTCTTCAAATAAATGTTTGTAAGATAAGTTTTCATCACAAGTCACTGTTACGATAACTGTTTTTTCTCCGCTAACTTTTGCACGCTCAATCAAACCGTAAGCTTTTGCTAGTGCATGAGAAGTTTTTCCTACTCCACCTTTAATAGCTGTGTAATAAGAAACAATTGTTTTACTTATTTTTGTTTTCGTCATTTTCAAACCTCGTTTTAATTTGTTTTCTAATATTTACATTATCATCAAACAAAACACTGTCAATACAACTTATTAAATAAATTACTTTTTTATGTAAATTATTTAATCGGTAATAAGATGAAAAAAGATGAAACCCCTCCCCCTAAAAGATCAGATTAAAACGTTATAGTAAAACAAGAACTATACAATAACTTGTATTATTTAATAAATATGATATTCGTTAATACATATATAGATAAGGAGATTTGTAATGATTTTAAAGATATCTAAATCACAAAACACATTCGACATGAATAGAAAAATAGAGTTTTCAGATAAAGACCCGTTCGGTTCTTTTGCTTATCATTTAATGTATCTTATCGTTGATAAGAAAACAGGATTGCTTTCAAAAAAACGATTCGATTTTGGAACGACTTTTAAAGAATTAGATTTAACAGAAGAACATTTATTGAAAGAATATGGACATCTTTATGACAAAAGCAAAATAAAACAAGCTTGCAATGATATTTCTATAAAATATAAAGAATATATCAATGATACTTATATAAACGTTCATAATAGTAAAAAATCAAAGTTTCTTGATGAGCATGGCGAAAGCACAGCAGTAAACAAAAACGGGACACCTGAAATATTTCATTATAAAGGTGTGAACTCTTTTGAAAAAGAAGAGTATAAAAAAATAGTCGATAAATTTAACGGTGATATGAATCAAGTGAAAGACTATATGCTTTTGATTGCAAAAGATAGCGTCAAGGAACTCTATAACACAATTAAAAAAGAACAAGGGCTCAAAGGTAAAACAAAAATATCTGATATTGAACTACTCTATGATTTTCATTTAGATCATGACAATCCACACATACATTGGATTACTCATGCTTATGATCCCACAACTAAACGTTTTATGAATGCGATGGATTTTGGTCAATCAAAGAAAGTGGCACACAAAAAAATCGAATTGAAAAACAAAGACGTTTTGTTGCAAGGAATCGCAGATGGTTATGCTCAAAAAGAAGCTCTTGAAGCAAAAGAAAAGTTTCTACAAGCCATTAAGAACAAAGGCTTTACAGATAGTCAAGCAGAGCAACGTTTAAGCCAGATAGAGGAACAGATACAATCTGTGATGACTTCTACGAAGCACAGCACTTTTGAGTCAAAACAAGAGGCTTTGAAACTACTAGGTATAACAATATCAGAGCATAAAGAGCACACTTCTAGTGTTCCGAAAGGTTCAAGGGCAAAAGGCAAAAAGACTATGATTTACAAGATAGACGTAGATAGCTTTGAGCAAGAGCTTTACAGCAATTCGTTCATCGATAACAAAAGACTACAAACAAGCTTCGCAAAAATAAAACAACGTGAGTTTTTCGAACAAGATACTAAAAAAATCTATGGGAACAATAGTGAGTATGGACTCGATAAGATCGAGACTGTCTTAAAACACAACAAAAAACAAAGTGAAGATTTCGTCAAAGTTAAGATCAAAAATGAAAGTCAAAATGGTTCAGTAAATTTATCTCCTGACCGAATCAAAGAGATAAAACATGAAGGTTATAAGCTCTTTTGTAACCGTAATGCTGACGTGGGAATAATCTCACGATTAAATAATAAAGGTCATTTGAACTATTACAAGATATCCAACAACGACAAAGGTTCAGCCAAGTTTAAGGCTAAAAACTACAAAGCTTCACTATTTAACGATACTGGTATTCAGGGTAAAAATCTTATGAAAGATTTTTCAATCGACAATGATTTGATTGAAGAACAACAAGTTTACTTTCAACAATTCATCGCTAAAAAGAAATACGCTGATAGAAATATGGTCTATATCTTCACTGACGTAGACACTTTCAACGATACATTCAATGAAGCTTACAGAATCAATCAGTTTATCAAGTTGTTTGAGAAAGTCGGTTTGAGAAGCGTTGAAACTAATGATGGACACGTATTGCTTAATAAATTTAATGAAGCTGTTTTTTCTGTTGAAGCAAATGAAAACGGTGGATTAACTTTCATAAACTCAGGTCTTAACGATTTTGATAGTGCAAAGTATATGTATAATTCATTGTTAGAAAATATGAAAAATGAAGATAAAGACAAAAAATTCAGATTCTTCATGGAAGGTGAAAATGATGGCAGTCGAGATTTTTACATAACAGCAGCAGAAATTATTTTTTCTTCTGAAACTTCTATGAAAAACTTACGTGTTGATCACGATATCAACGACCCTAATCTACAAAAAGAAATCGAAAGAAAACTTGATTATCAGTTGAATCAATACAATAACAATTTCAAAAGACAAGTTAAGAAACAAGCCAAAAAAGGTTCATTTAATTTCACGAATGCGTATGGAACTCACTTAATTGATAATGAACATTTGAATGAAGAACAGAACGAACGTATCACTAATCAATTGAATGAAAAAATAGCTGATCTTGTAAACAATCATAACGTTGAACTTGATAAGATTACGATTGATAAAAAACCAATAGATACATACATTTCTGAGCATCGTAAAGAAATTAATAGACTGATCAAAAGCAAGTCTGACAAAAGACCAAATTCTAAATCTAGACCAGAACTTAGCTTATAAAAAAAGAACTCATTACGAGTTCTTATCCTTTATTTTTTGTGGGTTTTTCTTTTTGTTTGATATTATGAACTTGAATAATGTCGTAACACTCACTCATTTTTTTAGTAACAATACTCGCCAGTTCTTTGAAAAATCTTATAGACGATATTCTGTCTTCAAAAATATTATTGCTCGATAATCCAAAGGTTTTAGAGTTGCTGATCTCTTCAAGTGCTCCTGACAATTGTGAAAAAATCAAATCGTAGTTTTTGTCAAAGCGACAATCATCCGATAAATCAACGGTTTTCAGAAACTTCAAGTTGTAGATGAAAACACTACACATTTCTTCAAACTCGTCTCGACCAAAATCTTGATCTAGTTTTTGATTACCTAACAGCTTCAACAGCTTCGTATCTTCCGCTAATGGCTTAAAGTTACAGCTTTCACCAGAGAAACCTTCTCTCAGAACCATTTTAAAGACACTTGTTACAACAAACTTATCTATCGACTGCTTTTTGTATAAAAGCTTGTTAAATGTGTAACAGATGCTTTCTTTTGCTAAGTCTGAAACAGTTATCTGTGGTAACTTTTGACATGAGAAATGGGCTTGAACAACAACCCTTGCTTGGAGTTAGTGAAGAGTTCTCACTATGGCAAGCAGCACATTCAAAAAAGTCTTTTTCAAAGCTCGTTATCACTCCATTTATCACTCTTACTTTCACTCTAAAACCAATCAGAGGCTTGAAAATCTTGCTGAATTCAGCAGCGTTTCTTTCGTTCAACAAACGCTTGATAGACACAAAAGAAGCTGACGATAAGTTTATGTAAAAATCCCCAACAACAGGTTTGAACTTGTCATAACCTTCATAAAATTTCGTGTCCTTCATTTTGCTTGAAATCTTCTCCATTTCCTTTTTTCTAGTATCGAAAAGCGTATCCTGCTCTTTGTTCTTTTTTAATTCTCCCCTCTTCACTTTTTTAGGTTCGATCTTAGGTTCTTTTTTTGAAAGACTTTTTATATCAATACTTCTGTTTTGTCTGGTTAAGATACACTTGTCAAACTCACCAGATTCAACAGAAGTTGGTAGAATCGATACATATTCAAGAGTATTAGTGACGATTATTTCAGAGTATTCGCTGCACGATTTTTTAATCAAATATATGTCATAGTCTTTTTTCAATATGTCATAGATATGATAATATTTTTTGAACATGAAAAAATCTTCAAAATCCTCTCTATCAACTTTGTATTGTGCGTCAAAATCAATATCCAACATTATCTTATCGTTAATATTAAGATCGTCTGGAAGAGAATCCACAAAGCTTCCATCTTCACTTAACTCCATTATTTCGATTAACTCTTCGTCTATATCAACGTCTATATCTTCTTCTTCAAAATCTATGTCTATTCCTTCAAGATTATCATCAAGCTCGAAATCAAAGTCTAAATCTTTACTTTCAGTTTCTTTATTCATAATGTTCGCTCCTCTCAGCTTATGTAAAAATTAAAACATATATTTAATATTATTCAACATTATATATATAATAATTTTACTTTAATAAATAAAATGGTAAATTAAAACTAAGAAGACAAAACAATTAGAGAGTTAAAATGAACGATACTACTGAGATCTTAAAAACAATTTATACAAATCAAATTTTTAATAAAATATTTTTTAAAATATTGAGTGATAAAGGTATTTCTGAAACAGAATTTTACAATCATTTCAAAGAAGAGATTCCAAGTATAAATATAATATCATCTTTTGACTTTCAAAAGGCTTTACTAATCACAGATAATTTAGAAGAATCAAACGCACTATTTTTAAGTATAATGAATAAAAAAACAAGGAGACACTATGAAAATGGAATTATTAAATAAGATAAACAATTACAAGTCAGAACTTCTGATCGAGCAAGTTTTTAAAATCAGCAGAATCAAACATGAACATTTCAACAAAAATGTAGAAGAGTTAAGTAATCTATCAAACGATTATCATACAAACATGTTAAGGTTCAAACAAACAGGTCAAAAAATATTCTTAACCAATTCGAAAGAATCAAAAAGAGAACACGATAGTAAATTATCAAAATTAAACAATAGTATGTTCAAATGCACAGGTATAGATTTTTCGAATGATAATTCTGATAGTGAATGTTATAGAGCACTCATCAATAAATTTGGACTGTTTAAAGTGATCAGGGTTTTGTTTCAAAACGAGTTAAAAGTAATTTATCAATTGACTTATCAATCACAATCAAAAAACGAAAATGATGAAAAACGAAAAATAATCGCTGACATTTATGAAGAGAAGTTGAAGAACTTAGGTATAGAATCAGGAATCACAGTATTTTATGAACTGTTTAAAGCATTACATTCAAACAATGAACTAGCTTTTAACTTCAACAACAACAGAATTCGTAAAGGCATCTCTGAAAAGCATTTCGAAGTAGGTAAGGATTTTGAAGATATCACACACAATCTTATTTTAAACAATTATGTTTTTTCGGATACGACAAAAGATTTTGAACACTATCACAGTCATTACTTCTATGAAATTTTTGTCCTTAAAGCGACTTTTTCGCAAGCGATTGAAGAAGTAAATAGAAGCGTTTAACGCTTCTATTTTTTAAGTTTTCTCTTTCTCTTTTTAACTTTCTCTTTGAAGAAAAACAAATCAAATATCATAACTTCAATAATACTATTGAGTTTTTCACATTTCATTAATTCTCGATCCACTAAGTAAATAGAATCCTCTTCTGAAAACTGATTTACTTGATTATCATAAAGCACATAGATATAAGCATTTTTAACTTCTGATAATCGTTGTTTAATGTAAAGATAGTTTCTTTCATTGTTCCTAAACTTTGAAAGATTCTGCATTCTTAAAGATAAATCTTCAAAGATATTTACCAGTTCATTGCTGTTCAATTCTTGTAACTGATTATAGTAATCAGTAAAACTCACATAACAATCAACGTTTTTAAGGTTAACTGTTAGTAAATTATAAAAGAAACTCTGAATTAAATATCTTTGATTATTCATTCTTACCTTCTCAATCCACTTTTACGGCTTTGTTTTTTGTTTTGTTCAGGTTTTTCTTCACTGATTGAATTAGCAATTTCATTTTCAAGGTCGCTTTCTAAATTCTTTATGTTCAAAGGTTCAATTGGTTCTTTACAATCGTTTTTAAGTGGATCATTACTTACTTCAACTTGTTCATCTTTTTTGAAGGTTGGTGTAATCTCTATCTCTGGTTCTGAATCGTCATTAGAGCTTTGAAAGCTCTGAGCTTCTTCTAAGTCATAACCTAAGTCTTCGTCTTCTAGTGATTGAATATGCTCATTCACTACCCTTTCAACTGCTTCTTCCTTGTCAGACGATTCATAATTAAGACCTAAACCTATTTCGGATTCTTCAACAGAACCTGGCATTCCTTCAACAACTTCATTATCAGGTGAATCAACAACGTCTTTCGGCTGTTCCACAGGCTCGATATCAGGTGAATCGATAACGTCTTTCGGCTGTTGCACGACTTTGTTTAAAGATAAGCTATTAGTTACTTCAAAGCCTTGTGCATTCCTGACTCTATCGAGAACTTCTACAACAGACTTATCAATTTTCTTGTGTAGAGTCAGCTCATTAAGATCGAAAAGACCTTCTTCTTTAATTTCAGTCAAAGCCATCTCAAACGACTTCAAATTTTTATCAGAAACAGGAAATTGTGATATGTGTTTAGATTCTGCCATCATCAACGAAGCGATCATCGCATCTTTCGAAGGAGATAAACCAGCGTTTACGCTTTTAACATTGCCAGTCAATCCTTTGTTTACTTTCAACATTAATTGACCAGACTCATCATAATACTCACTCTTCAATCTATTTGTAGAGTGATTACCGAGCTTTTGATCTAAGTATTCTTTTAAATAATCTTTTCTTTTTGTATTTAGTTTAATGTCTTCTTCATGATTTTCATAATCATCATTAAAGCTGTTGTTTAACCAACTAAAAACACTTCCAATCTTTAAATCATTTTTACTTTTTTCACCAACAACAAAACCTTCATCTATTTTCGTATTTTCTAACAATTCATTTAACATTTCTTTTTTATCACTCATATAAACTCCATTATTAAATATATAAAATCAATATATACATCTAACAATATAGCATAATAATATTTTCCGACAAGACAGGTAAATAAAAACCCCTATAAAGAGAGGTTCTTGCTAAAGTTATTATTATCTTACTGCTAAATTCAAATGCTCATCAATTTGTTGGCTCAATTTCGATTTTACTGAGTTTATTATGAAAAACATAATTACTATTTTTATCACAAAAGAAAGCAAATGGAATGAAAAATCAAAAAACGATTTTTCCATTGATAAAATCATTGCTTTAATGTTATCGAACGTAATCATTAAGATAATATCAATATTCAAGTAAATAATATAAATCAAAACGATATACAACAACAAACGTATAAAATCAGAAAATATTTCTTTAAAAGCAATCTTATACATTTCTCCATCAACTCGATTTACACTTGACATAACACTTGTGAAAATTGTCATGGGTAAATATATGATGTTCAGTAGTAATCTCATAAAGCTGTTTAGAATACTAAAAATCGTAGGAACGAAAATCAAAAAAACTAATGAAATTGTCATTATCGCAGAAGTTAAGAAAATACTTGAAACTTTAGTTAGTATCTTGGAAACGTCAATCGATAAGTGTTTCAAAACGATTTGAGTTACAACAATGTTATTAATCGTTTTGGTTGAAAAATATGGTGTATCCGTAAAGTAATTATTGGAAAATTCTACTGTTAAAAAAGCGAATAGACTGTCTTGAAGTTTTCCTTTCAACCCCTTGTCAGTCTGTGCTGAATTGTAAGCAGAAGACATTTTTAAAAGTAATGCTGTTTTGGCTAGACCCTTACCAAAATCCGTCACTTCTTTATTGATTGATAAGCAACGATAACCATTAGAAATAGTCTCAGGTAAATCAAGACAGTGAGAAAAACGCTTAACAATGCCTGTTACTTCCATTCCTACGATCTCAGTTATAACTTGATCAGTAGAAGGAATTGCAAGTTTACTCAAATCAATAAGGTCAATGTAATTTTCTATCGTTTTATGATAAGTTTTTGGTGTCGCTGTGAATGTAATCGTGTCGATAACTTCACCACCCCTTTCATTGTCATTGAACAAATTACTATTAATGTAGCTTTTATCAATTTTTCTCATTCTAAACAGATCGTTAGAGTAGTTTGATAAAGACTCGTGATAGTCATTCAGAAGCTTAGAGGGTATCGAAAGTATACCTAATTTAATGTTCTGATAATGATATTTGTTTTTGTAGAATTGAAGCGCAGGAGCACAGGAAAAGTAACCATCTTTCGAACACAATTTTGCTGTTAGATCTTTTATTTCATTTACTGTTAGTTCTTCTTTTGAACCAAAAATCATAGTTGATCTGTCATTTAAAACAGACCCATTAAGAACAGATTCATAATCGTAAAGAGAATTGTCATAATGCTTTATCATGAAGTTTCTAGAAGAACACATAGCTTTTACTTTGACATATAGTAAAAGTTCAGATTTATAAATAGTGTCATACTCATCAAACGTATTATCAATCGATTCACAATACTCAACATATTCTTTGTCGAAGAACGTTCTGTTTGAAAATTCGTTAGAGTTAGTTACATTATCTTCTGTATTTTTAATTTCTAATATTGTCTTACTATCCGCTATTGTTTTAGTTTGTATTGCGCTATTGACTAGCGCATTAAAGTAATCAATGACAATTTCTTTTTCTTTGCTTTCAATGTCGATTTCCAACTCTTTACCATATCCATTAAGAACCGTGTTTTTTCTAAATGTGTAATAAGACAAAGAGTTTCCCATTTTCACTGATAGATAGTATAAATCGTCTTTCGCAACAAAATTCAACGTATAGTCTTTCGACAAAAAAGACGAAGCTAGAAAATCAAGAGTGAACGTTTCAAAGTCATCGACTAGCGCTAATGGATCACCTACCTTGATTGAAGGAATTAGATAGTCTCGATCTTCTTCACTTGAAATACGCTCAATATTTCTTTCAACGTCAAGAATCAAACCATAACTCAACTTGATAATATGATACTGTAAAACAGGAATTTTCATTGTATTGCCGTTTCCCATATTGACAGTAGTATTGAAGTTAAGTAGAGCTAACAAAGACAGTAGTAACAAGGCTTTTGACCCATACTTACCAAGGCTTGATTCAACGCTTGTTTCAGCGAGAGCAAGAGCAGTCATTAAGGATAGTGTTACAATGACTAGGCTTGAAAGAAAAAACAAAAAATACGTTATTGTTATGGCACTAATGGTAGACATCGATCCGTTGAGCATTGTTATTGTGTTTTGATTGTCTACAAAAGGGAACACGGATTTTATGATACTTGCAAAAGCATACTGATCGGTTAAAAGTTCTTGGTTGCTGTTAGCCAAAGCATTAGTCATAAACAAACTGAGCATAATTAAAACAATAGAAATTAACGTTTTATTTTGATACCAGTTTTTATTTTCAATTTTATTATTTTTACATTCATTACACTTCATAAACTCTCCTTGTATATAATTATATATATCATTTAAAGAAAGCAATTCAATACAAAGCAAGTAAATAATTAATTTTATACGCTATTGCCGTATTTTTCATTTATTAACATTAGAATTATTTTTGAATAATTTCAGTAATTCAAGCTTATAAAAAGCAAGTCAAACCATTTATCAACCATACAATGTATAAAACTAATTACGTATTTTTGTAATTTATTTAATTAATTTTATTGACAAACGTGATTTATTTGATCTAATTAAATAAGAAGGAATAAAAAAAAGGAATTTATTATGGAGAATAAGTATACAGCTAAAATCAACATTCAAATAAAGCACATTGAAAAGCAGTTAAAAGAAACAGATCTTAAAATGGTTGAAAGAAAACATTTAGAATCAGAACTGGAAAGAAAACTGGAACGATTAGAATATATTATTGATTACTACAATAATATTGACCAATAAACTTTTAGTTGAGCAATCCCACACAAAACCCGCAGCCCTTTTCATAAGGGTTGTTTTTTTCGCTTATCACGGCATTACATACACCAGAAAGAGAATAGTATAATTATTCTCTTTCTAACTAAATTTATTGGCTTTACGAAAGGTTTTATTTCACTTCTTCGTTCTTTTCTACTAATATATCTTTTTGAAATTACACGAAACAGCGCCAATTTCATTAAAATATATATTTTCTCACCTTCGAATAATTACTTAAATTTTCACGTTCGTTTATATTCGTTTTGATTACCCAGAGTCGGCAGCACGTTAGATTCATCATTTGTTTTCTCATTGTCACTATATTGACAATGAGAAGTTAGAAGTGACTGTCCTTTGTAATAACAAGGCAATGTCATGAATTATCTGTTTATTTATTCGTTGTGACTTTCGATTGTTTCCACAAAATCATAGTCTCAAGACCAGTAATAGGTTATTTTCTTAAAATAACAATTCCAAAATATAACAAGTTATAGCAATTATAATTTAGAGTTCAGTTTCGCTAATTACTAGTGTAAATAGTAATATTACTAGAATCTCTAGAATACATTAGGTGAAAGGTTCTCTTAAGCTTAAGCCTGATTAAGCTTAAGAGATACTCTATCCGTGATAACGAGTGGTAGTAAAAGTATTTTTGATTCTTTATCATCAACGATTTTAAGTTTAAGTTTAAGTTTTATATAGAAAATAATGAAATTCTTATATAAACGCTAGATATTTATGTCAACTTTTTAAATCAAAAAGCTCCTCTGTATATTTTACTTTTCTATTTTCTAGAAGATTAATTCTTTCATTAATCTCGTGAAGTACTTCTGTTTTATAGTCGTATACCTCTGACCGTTGGAAGTGAGTAGAAAGAATATAAAAGAAACTTAAACAACCAACTATCATAAGAACTAAATGTGTTAGCATCATTGGTAAGCCAAGATTATATAGAAACCCATAAAAATCAAATGGAAGTAATGGAGCAATATCATATTCAGAACCACCTAGCTTTAAATTAAATGCAAATGCAATAACAACAATCAAATAAAAGAAAAACTCTTTAAGCGTCATTGAATAACATCGATATGCATCTTCATCCTTATTACCAGTAATCAACTTAAAAAAGTCAAAAGTTCTAGGAATAATGTCGTCAATAAAAATGAATTTTAAACCAGTGATAATGCCGACAGAAAGAATAACAAACATTCCTGTGAATACCATATTATCTGAAATACCTATATCATCAAAGGACAATACATTGCGAAATAAAGTGCTGACAACGAGGATAGACATAACAGAAAGTAAAATATTTAATTTTTTATCAATCACAATTTTGAGTCCTATGCATTTTCATTTTTAAGGGTAGTAAGACTAAAAACTCTATCTCTTTCTTTGTAAAGAAACGCAAGTTCGTCATCAACAACAGCTATTTTGTCGTCTATTTTTTTCTTGTCGATTTCATAATCAACATCTTCAATTGCTTTTATTTTTGTTTTTTCATTAATAGAATTTAAACCATGCAATTGAGCATGTTCAACAATATTTCTAACGTCTTCTTCGGATTTACCATTCATTCCAGAAGATTTCATGATTTCTTGTGCAATTCTAATTCGATCTTCTTCTCGTTCTTTTTTCTTTTCAAGCTTTTCTTCTTCTTCCATTTTTTTAATATCGTCAAGAACATAGTCTAAAGTTTTATTCCAAGCTCTTGCCGTTTTATTGCTACCTCTCATTAAATAAAAAGCAAGAGAGATAATGAGTGGTAAAGGAAGACAAGCCCAATATATACCAGAATCTATACCAAAGATAAAAAAACCAATTAAAACAATTGTACGCCCAATTGTTTTAACGATTTCTCCTGCATCACAGCCTTCATAGTAACCAAAAAAAACAGCAATGAAGCCTTTTTGAACACCACGTTCAGCGTTTTTTATATCTTTAATGGTTTCTTGAGAAAAATCCACATACGGATCAATTTTTTCACCATTAATTATTTCAGGAGTTTTTTTACCATATTTTTCATTAACCAAAGCCATAGATTCATCTCTTTTAAGTAATAATCAATTTAAAAACAATAATATAAATTGACATTTAACAATTCAAGCTTTTGTTCATAAAAAGTTAAAAAATGCGTTGTTTATCTGGTTTCTACTTAGAAAGGCCACTTGACGAGCTTAGTTCTATTATCTTTAGCTTAGAGTACAAACTCACCTATTGAGGTTATTATCAATGAGCAGTATAAAGATTTCATTCCACACTAGCATTTACACAAGCCTATTTATTAATATCTATAAAGGCATGAGTCCCACTACAAGATTTATAATCTAACCAGTCGAATGCAAAAATTAATTTTCGCTAATTCGACAACGTCCATTCTCATAAATTTGTCTTGATTACAAAATATTGGTGGTTAGAATCTTCAATACAACTATACACTTCACATAATAAACACGTTTGATTGCAACAAGCCCGAGAGCGTTGTATTTTCTATGTGTCGGCTCTTTAATTTTTACAGGACTTAATATAAATGAAAATAAAATATTCTTCTTTAATTTATTCAGTGATTTTTTTCTCTTGCTTTGCTAACGGCAACAAGTTAGAAGAACAAGATCTATCATATTTAGTAAAAGGTGCGGATCAAACTATATGTAAAGATTATTTTTACTATGCTGAAAAACATGGGACTTCACGTTTAAATGGTTTAGTACTGTCTAGTGAGAAGGATTATGATCGTGTGCTTTTTGAGGATATTATATTTACAAAATATTTTAACCTTGCTATGTATCTTAATAATAAGAAAGCAATAAGAATGATAGATTTGCAAGAAAAAGATACGACAATTACTTTCTATGAAAAACCATATAATAATAAAAAACTTAAACGAGGTGGTAAAAAATTCGTTTTAACATTTGAAAAAGATATTCCAGACGAATATATATTAGAAATATTTGAATCTAGTGGTTTAAGTTTAAAAGATGGTGAATTTTTCAAGCGTAAAGTTCCGTTAGCTTTAAGTGGGAAAGAAAAGATCTTCAATTTAACTTACAAAGTAAATGAGGATATTGAAAATAATAGGAGCCGCTATGTGTCATCAGCTTGTGAAGAAAATTTAAAACGAGAAAATTAAACTAAAAAAACCGCAGTAAACTGCGGTTTATACTTCACATTATTTGCCATTTATCGCCAGTAGGATTTTCTACTAACTTACTCAATAGTTTTTAACCACTTTCAAGCGTTAAAATATGATGTTCAATTTCGAAATTACAATCACAAAGCTTTTCGTTTTCTTAATCGTTAGTTCTGTTCACTAAACCAATTCAATATGTCTAAATATAAACATAAATTTAGATACTAATGATTATAACCGCTTCAAAAACTTTCGACCATAGCCCATAGATACAGAACCAATATTACATTCGCAACAATTTATGTTAATATTCAATGAAATTCGTCTATCTATATCACTCTGAAATGGAAATAATTTAAGGATTTATATGTATACAAGTAAACAAGTTATCAGTTTAGCAATAGCAGCAAGTTTTTCATTCTCTGCCAATGCATTCTTTGGTGGTGATATTACATTATCAAAAGATGGTCTTCTTGCTATGCCTAATGACCAAGTTGAAAGAACTGTATTTTATATTGAAGCTGAAGATATTGAAGCAGCTAAAAAAATTAGACAACAGACAGAACCTTGGTTTCGTGATTTAACACTAGGAAGTGATTTTTCAAGCTTTGACGAAATTCCTAAAGACGAAGATTTTCCTGATTTTCACACTTATAAGCATTATTTCAGTGAAGATAACATTCGCCTAATTTCACTACAACTCGCTTTTACCTCTTATAAAGATAGTTTGAAAAATATCGATCCCATCGTAAACGAAATGAAACAAAATGAAATCAAAAGAGAAACTGAATATTTAGCAAAACTTCGAGAAGAAGAAAAAACAATTTTAGCTAAAAATGAAGCATATTATTCAGAAGCCAATGTCGTCCGTGAAGAACAAATGAAAACAGAAAAAACCCTTCAAAACGCAGAAACAGCAGCAGAAAATGTTAATAAAGATGTTTTTGAGTATGTTAATAAATACATTACAGAAAATAATTTTGAAGTTAAAAGATTTGATTTAAAAAGTGTAAGTAAATCTTCAATGAAAGAAAAAACATGTAAAGGTGAAGGCTTTGTTTATAATGAAGATAAACCAATTAAAAGTGCTTATTACAAACAAGTAAACCCAACACTTTGTGTAACAACAAACTTTTTTAAAAAATTCGACCCAGAAATTATCAAACATTTAAAAGATGACCCAGAGTTTATATCTCTTGTTGACAAACAGATCGATACACTTGTCGTTGAATACCCTAAAATGGGTGAATGGAAAATGAAAAAACAAGACGTTACACCTGTTGATTATTCAAAAATCCTAAAAACTCAAAAAAAGGCAAACAAAGCAGCGATAAAAGAAATCAGTTCTCGATTAGGTGTTACTGAAAGAGGCTTGAAAAGTGTCAAAGAAAATAACGAGAAAAAGATTAAGGAACAAGAAGACTCTATAAGCACGAAGTTAGCTTTATTTGAAGAAAATATTGATGAAAATAAACTAAAAGCTTACAATAAAATAAGTACATCGCATTTACGTAAAATGATCTCTGATTCTGTTAATTTTGAATATGAACGAATTCTTCTTGACGATTTTTCAACTAAAAGTGCTAAATATGGCACAGTGGAGTTAAAGCATGACGAAGATAAGCCAGTCGCTATTATTTTAGATTCAACAGGAGGTAAACGTGAAATTAGTTTTGTTCATGTTAATTATGCAAAAGCTGCAGTTGAATATGTTTACAATAAAGACGATAAGACGTATTCATTCAAAAAATTAAAACAAGCACACCCTAGAACATTTACACAGAAAAACATTAGTAATTACAAACATAGTGATATAGATTTACTTCTTGGTGTTTATATGAGATCGATATTAAACTCTAACAGACTCTGCTCAAGAAGCTAAAAAACTTGATGGAAGTGACGATGACGAGTATTTAAACAGAGTATTAGGTCCAGTTAAATAACTCGATGTTAGTAAGTTATATATCATAAAGGAGAGGTTAAACTCTCCTTTTAATAATTATTTACAAATCGAGTAGGAGGAGGCCTCGCGGCCTCCGTCCTCTCACACCACCGTACAAGCGTGGGTCGCATACGGCGGTTCCGAATACATTTTCAGTGCCTTATACCCATCCAATAATGAGTATAATCCCATCTCCATCAGTTTTACGTTTGGAAGTGCATGATTCACTTGAGGTGTTCTTGAGAGTCTCCACCAACCTTTATCTGACATCGCTAATTTCCAAGCATTTCGCTCGCTTACACCCTCTTGGCGTAGCCACATCGCTATGCTGTATTTTCGCTTTCTCTGCTTCAGGCGGTAGCTCCGAAGTCGGCGTCTTATCCAACTGTCTAGAGTTCCCATTACACTCGGTTTTAAAGCCAATTTAAAGTAGTGTTGCCATCCTCTAAGATATTGAGTTAATTCTTTTATTATTGCCTTTAACTCTCTTCCTCGATTTCGTTTCGTTATCTCTCTGACCCGCTTTTTCATTCTTGCTTTCGCCTCTTTTGATAGACGGATCTGACCTGAGTAACTAAAACTGTGGCTTAGATAACTGCGCTCCGTTATTCTTGTCGCCGCACTTTTCTCTCGGTTAACCTTGAGTTTCAGTTTATGCTCTAAGAATACGGTGATCGAGTCTTTGACTCTCTCTGCAGCTTCCTGACTACTCACATAGATTTGGCAATCGTCTGCATATCGACAGAACTTATGCCCTCTACGTTCTAGCTCTTTATCTAGCTCATCTAATACTATATTAGATAGTAAAGGTGACAGAGGACCACCTTGTGGGGTTCCTCTTTGTCTACACTCTATTATCCCATTTCGCATCAGTCCACTTTGTAAATATGACCTAATTAACTTCAAAACTCGTTTATCTTCAATATCTTCTGCTAAACGATGCATCAATCTATCGTGATTAACGGTATCGAAATACTTTTCTAGATCTATATCTACAACGTATCCTCTTCCTTCTCTGATGTATTGACTCGCTGTCGCTAAGGCATTATGAGCGCTACGCATTGGCCTAAAACCAAAACTACTCTTCGAGAATTTTGGCTCATAAACTTCTGTTAACACTATCGTGATAGCTTGTTGAACTATTCGATCTAGAACCGTTGGTATTCCCAACTGCCTGACACCACCTTTAGCTTTCGGGATCTCAACACCCAAGACTGGTTGAGGTTGATAACTACCTTCTAATAAGGATTGACGCAATTGTTGTCCATTATCGCCTTGCTTGAGTTTATTAATGGTCGCTTCGATGCTGAGTCTATCAACTCCCGCACACCCTTTATTACTCTTCACTCGGCGTAATGCTGCGTTCAAATTAGTTGGAGCGCTAATGCGCTCTAGTAGTTGAGAGGTATTCACCAAGACTCGCCTTTCTTTCTACGCCAGATACGTTTGTTACGCTTTGTCACCGTCAGTGCTACTTGCGGTTTTACCAACTGGGACAGAGTGATGGGTTTCATCGTTGCTGTTACTCCACGTATTTGAGTGTTTAGCGGCTGCTTCTTGATATATTCGGTTCAGGCCTTCCTTTAAACTGTACTGGTTTAAAGTACTATGCCGTCGGCTGACTTCTTAACTTCCGTCGAGTGACATCACTGCCGCTCTAGTCTCTTTGAGACAAAGGCTAAGATCTCCCGAGGTAAGACGCTGTTCTTTCCCATGGTCATGCCTGATTTACTGCGACACACTTCTCGTCGAAACATAGGGTTATTCTATCTATAGCTAGGTTACCCAAGTTGTCACAGCCTACTATCAGATTTCTGTTCGTCACCACCATGTTTTGCCATTTGCTTCCTTCAGATTTCACCTCACGGTGAACACCCTTGCATAGGCTAACGGTTCTCGTTCGACTGAGCCCGTAGAGGACTTTCCACCTCCTAGAACAACGCCATGCTCGGCGCACTAACATTAAAAAGGCACATTTTGTGCCTTTTATTTTTACTCTGGTTTGTTATTTTTAACCGACTTCATTAACCGCATAAGTTTCATATTATTTCTCTGTGTTTTATTCGCTAAGTGAGTTCTTAACCCTTTAACTCCTGCATAAGTCCAAGTCAAATTCTCTGCTGTTTCAATTCCATCAGTAGAATTACTTATTATCGCATTCGTCCCTTTTTTAATCAGTTCATTTAGAGTTAAATCTATATTTCTGCTCAACTTGATTGAGAAAACAACAATCAGTATCAACACAATAAAAAGCGATAACACAGAAAATGCAGGTGTCATCCACTCTAAATATATAAATCTTTTCATTGAGTTAAACAACATAGAGAAAATGATTGGTATGTTGTCTAGCACATTGTTTATCAAAACATTCGTTAACAGAATTACTGTATGCATTGAGAAGATTGTAATGAATGGTGAAATCAAAACAATCACCAACGTTGATACTGTCTGTTTGTAATCTTGCATGGTCGTGTTTGTCGTAAGACCAAGCACAAGCACAGCAATAATCAGAAACACTTGAAAACCCATAAGGATAGGTATTAGATATTGTGTCGATAAAGAAAGAAGTTCTGGTATCTCGTGCAATAAGCTCATTATCTGCGAGAAGACAAAAGCAGCCATACCTGCCGTTCCTGCCATAGAACCAACCTTAGACACGCTAGAACCCAAAGAATTCATCATACTTGGCTTGTTGTTACCAACAGTAAAACCTTTACTGTTATTCCCCTGCTCTCCTTTCAAATCAAACAGCATTTCGTAGATAGATCCAGTGATTTGAACAGTTATTCCCATTCCCATAACATTTATGCTTTGAAAAGCTAATTGTGTCTGAACGTTTGTCCATTCACGAACACCATCAAATGCTTCGTTTTCTTCATAGCAATTCTTTACATCTACACAAGTCATTTTACTAATTGACGTTTTAAGAACATTAAAGCTATTTGACAATGTATCAGCATAATTTTTTACATTGCTAGTTAAGTCATCGTCTGTGTTTATTCTTATGTCTGTTAGATTAAATTGTTCTTCCAAAATTGCTGATGCTACATTTGTGTTAGCTATATCGTCTTCTAAACCATCTGTGTGAGTCACAAATCGATTAACAAAAGCTAAGTCATACAAACTCGAACTTACGTTTGTATCTACATTTGCATTGCTATTGAAGTAAGGTAAAGCATTATAATAATTGACATTAGAAACGTTAGCAATTTCACCATTCAGATATTTATATTCATTGTTTGTGCTTGTAACGTATCTGAAAAATTCTGGTGCTGCGAAACCACCTTTATTAATAATTTCGACCAATTTATTATCATAATCGTAGATTCTATCAATCATTGCGTAAAAAGAATGATAAACAACTGCATAATCCACATTTAAACTATCTATCATTTTCTGAGATTGTAGCTTTGCTTCTTCAATATTTGAATCAATTCTACGATCTATTGTTACTTTTTCAGTGTTTGGATTTAGAGAGTCTTTATTTATGGGAGTAATTTTATCGACTTTAAAATCAGCACAGTCAAAGTTATTCATTGTTACAAAGATGTCCTGAGCTTTGATTGTGCGGTGATTTAAATCGTATGTCTGATAGCATTTTGAGCTTGATACACTCTTATACCAAACATCAGAATCATTCATTATTCTTGTCAAATTGTTAAAGTTCGATTCTTTAATGTTTATTTCATTACTATAATCCGTTAAAACACTTCCAACGATCATCCCTTTTTTATATTCATTTGCGTAAAGGATAAATAGGCTTAACAACTCCTTTTTAGAATTAGTTGTGATCAGATATTGGTCTTCGAAAGAAGATTCAATCTTTTTCCAGTTTTGTTCAAAATTCTTGTTTATGATAGCGTCATGAAGAGCTTTCTTGAAACCTGTATCTTTCATAACTCCTATCATTTTCTTATTCACTGTTTTTTCATTGAAATCGATAGATCCACAACTACCAAAATCAACTTTTGATATTGTTGAGTATCCATCGATATTTTTCATTGAGATCGCAATCTGTCTATTATCTCTACTTTCAATGCCTTTAAAATATGTAGAATTTTTCTTACTATAAAAATCAAGAGCATCAGATTCAACCATTCTAGATTTATTAAATCTTAAATCTGCTACACTACTTTTCACAGAATTCGTTAAACATACATTTATCTTGTTTATTGCTTCAACGTCAAATAAAGCTTCTTTTGAAGCATAATCTTCATAAGTAACACTATCTTGTTTATGCTCTTTTAAAAATGCTGAGTAAACCACGTTTGCAAACAAGTTATTCATTCTCTGTAATGCTTTATTTCTCTCAATTTCATAGATATTTGTTGTGGTTAACATTTTCAGTAACAAGATAGACAATGCGAAAAATCCAACACTTCTAGATACGTTGAACGCTGTCATTTGAGATCTTACGTTGAGCTGTTTTCATTATTGCATAAAGAAAAATAATCAATATCAGTCCATTAATCAAAACACTGTCTTTAAAGAACACTTTTAATTCTGAAAGTTTATCACTTTTGACCAATTGTTTTTTAATAATTAGATTTTTATTATTAGCTTTGCTTTGATCGATAAATTCATTCTCTACATAAGTATCATATCTCAGATTCTTATTATCGTAGACTTGAATGTAATCACTCATTCGGTCAAGAGATTTGCAGTTAACAGGATTGTAAATCGTGTAATCTTCCAAACTTTTTAAGCAATTGTTGTCTTTTGGTTCTTCAATCTGGCAACCCATTACAAAAACCGACAAAAATAATGGAATGTATTTTAAAATATTCATTTGAATTCCTTGTTATATAATTATTTATATAGCATACAAAAACAACAATTCAAGAAAGCGTGATTATTTTTAAAAATAACAGGTTTACTAACGTGTTTTTTAATAGGAATTACAGATTAAAATATTAGAGATTTTTTCTATTTTTTAATGGATATAAGTTTGGAGGGATTAGTAAAACAAAAAGAAGCTTTTAAGCTTCCCTTTTGTTCACAATTTAGATTCTTCTTTTCATTACTTTTTGTTTGTCTGGTTCATTCTTTACAACCTTCTCTTTATCAATCTCTGTTGATTCATTGATTACAAGGCTTTTAAGCTGCTTATGGTCTTCGATATTGGAATGATATAAGTCTAAAAGCTCAGTTGTGTAGACCCATTCAGACGTATAATAATCTCTATTGTCTATTATTAAATAATGATTTTCAGGTAAATTACGATCCATTTCTTCTAACTGGAATAACTCATAATCAGAATAATTTTCGTTGACATTAACTTCTTTTATTTTAATGTCTTTTGAAGAAATAGCTTCAAAACCTTCTGAGTTATTTACCCCATTAACTATAAAACATTTCAGCTCTTTGATATTCATAAAATCATCATTATCGAAATCATCGCTTTCAGTGAAAAAATATTTAAAACAATGATCTTCATAAATCGCATTTAAAGTGAAATTATATTCATTTCCTCCAACTTCAATAGACATGTCTTTTTGAAGAAACGGTGCAAAATCCAATGATTCAAGAACTTTTACTTTGTCTTTATTATATAAATCTTCTAATTTGTGCCAATTTTTAGACCCTTCAAGTGATACAGGGATAGAAGATAGACTTTGGTCTTGAACTGGTTCTCCCCTGTGATCAAAACCAATTTTAGCCACTAAACTATCTTTAATACAATTATCTACTTCTTCGTGATTAGAATGTAAAAACAAACTATATTTTTCTTCGTCTTCAAGATCTGAGTCAAAGCCGTATGTTTCAACATATTCACTATTATCACATACAATCTCGTCAAACCATTCTGTATGAAAATCCTTTTCTTTTTTCATAGTTCCAAAATCAAGAAACACTTTTTCTATATCCATTTAAATCTCCTTTTTTATTACATTTAACCATATACATATAATGTGTCAATGTAAATTGTAAAATAAATTACTTATTTTTGTAATTTATTTTATTTGTTAGATTTACGAAGTAAAAAAACAAAACAGTCACAAAAACAATTCACTCTCCAATCGTTACTTTCACATAATAAATGTTCACTAAGTAATGTAAATAATATAAACGCCACCATTAATGTTCAGTTGTGTTTTTTGATTGTTATTTTAGAAATGGTAATTTATTTATGTAAGTGCATAAATAAAGGAGTATCTATGACTAAGCAAAAAAACAAAAACATTTCGAAAAAACAACAAGATTATTTTGACAAGTTAACACAAGATAGTGCAAACGCTGTTGCTGCATATATTGAAAGTGGGAATAAAGTAAAGTTTGAGAAGTATACGGTTGACACTCAAATTTTTGGAATAGCTCAAAACGCATCAGGAAGGAAATATAACGGTAACAACGCTTTAAACTTAACTTTAGCTCAACTGAATAATCAATATGCATATAATGTCTACATGACCAAAAATCAGATACAAGAAGAAATCATTGAACCTCTCAAACTAGACCAAGATAAAATAGAAAAGATTAAATTAGATTATCCAAAATTCAATCCAGATTTCTGGATTCCAAAAGGTTCTAAATTTGACGTAGCGAGTTTCAGTAAGTTCAAATTCTACGATAAAGATTCAAACGAGATCTTTAATAAAGAAAAAATAAAAGAGTTACAAAAATTAGACGATCTTGCTTTAAAAGCAAAAGGATTTGAGAAACGTTTTGCAGGAAAACAAAATTATCAAGTTTTTAATATTTCTCAGATTCATCATTTAATGACTAATGATACGATTAAAACTCTGTCTAGAAAGCATAGAGATATAATGAATTATGAAAAAGCACGAAAAGGTGATGTAATGCCCGAAGAAGGTATCAATCTCAAATACAAGTTAATCAAAGCTACACATAGACAAGCAATGATTTTAGAACAAGGGATTAGCGTAAATCAGGTTGAGAAAGCCCCTGCGTTCTTCGCTCCTAGCGATTACTCTATTAACGTGCCTAAGAATATTAAATACAAATCTGACTATCACGCACTGTCTACTGAAACGCACGAATTACAGCATAGTATTGGCTTTAAGACAGGTCGTGATCTTAGCGGCATGAGTGGTTCAGTAGCTTTCTCAAAAGAAGAAGTTACAACTGAGCTTGCAACTATGGCTATCTTGGCAAATTACAATATCAAAGGTGAAAGCTTACAAAGTGAGTCATACATTTCTGGATGGGCGAAAGATAATCCACAAGAAGTAATGAAATGCGTGTCAGCTTCTTCGAAAGGCGTAAAAGACTTTCTCGATAATGTTTCTAATTACAAAAAGAAGTTCGATTATGTTAATGATCTCGATGAACAATGTTTGTTGAGCTTCAATACCGATATCAAAACCATTTCTGACGATTTTGAAGAGTTTAAACAATTTGTTGACACTCCAATAGTAGGTTACAAAAATAACGAACACGGCACTGTTTTTGTAGTTGAGAAAGGCAATGTCGAGTTAGAGAAAGAACTATCTTTGATTCTTAAAGATAAATTGAGTGAGTATAGTATCAAGACCCAAAAACAAGAACAGAAAGACCTTTTGGAATTAGAACCTGTTAGTTTAGATCTTGAAGATAAAAAATTGGAAGTTAAAAAAACTAAGAAATCTCAACGTAAGCTTAAAGCTTAAAAAAGCCACTCATTCACAACTGTTGATTTATTATAATAATATGCTTATATGTAATCAACGGAGGTTTTAATTATGAAAAAATTATTATTGATTGGATTGAGTATTTTCAGTATGAATGCTTTTTCTTCAACAAATTTACAAGTAAAAGAAGGTATCTGGTATTTTTCAGAAGTTTATGAAGGAAACATTTATACAAAATGTTTTACTGGATATCCGAATAACCCTTTTGAAAACAAAACACAAAATTATTATAGTTTTCAAAAAAGGAATTATCACGGACTAAGTAATTCAGATATTGCACTTTGCAAACAAACAATAGCTTGTAACAAAAGCACAACGTCAAAAGAATGCAAAGGTTACTAAGAAAAAACACAATAGAGATATTGTGTTTCTCTTTTTTTGTTTTTATATTTCAAGAAAATCAACAATTTTTTGATAGTGAGGTTCAATACAAAAACTCAATTGAAATTCCTCATTTGAATCTTCGATAATTCTATCAAAAAATTTATCTAATACCCTAATTGATAGTTTTCTTCCGTCAAATTCGAAAAAGCTTTTAGCCATCATAGCTTTTGAAAAATCTGGTAAATTGATAATCAATTGATTATCAAAAACCTTTTTTTGATGCTGATACTCTGTTTCTAATATCACTAAATCATTAAGATTAAGTCGTTCAAATTCTTTACTAGAATATTGTTCTAAAACTTTTTAGACTCGTCTCTAATATCTTCGATTCCATACTTCATAGCAAATAATCCCTTAATTCAAATATCTTGCTTCGATGACTTGTAATGTTCCAAAACTTCATAACCTTTAACTATTTCGATATGTTTATAATCGAAAATATACTTGATAGTAGGATAGCTGCACAAATATTCAAATAGTGATTCTGTGTCTTCAAACGACTTGAACCTTTCAGGATAAAGATTGGCTATAAAATCAATATTAATCTCTAAAAGGTGTTCGAATCCTCTAATATTAACACCTTCTAACAAATCCTGATCGGCTTGCAATGCTGTATTTACTTGTGATTTTACAGGGTTGAACACTTCGACAACTTCTGTTCTATAAAAATAATCAGATCCAAAATTAGAGATAAGCTGTTCTAAAAGATAATCAACAAATGTTTTAGAATCGCTTTCTTCAACATTGTTCGAATAATATCGCTTTGAAACATTTTCTGAATTGAGTTCAGAAGCTATATCAATCGAGTTTTTTACAGCTTTGTAATGTCCAGACCTATAAATACTATAATGTGTAACAGCCATATTTAATCCCCTTCTAACATACATTAATTTTAACATAAAAGGACTTATGTATCAGCATAAAAAAAGACCAACATTAAAAATGTTGATCTTTTTATTTAGATTTCGACAGTCTCATTTGAGAAAGCATAATCAATTTTCCCTTTTCTTTTAAACTTATGTATTTCGATAACCTCAATAGATTTGATTATCATTTCTTGAAAGCTTAAATTGTTCTCCTTCCAGTTTTTGTTTACGTGATCCTCACGGATTTCTTTTAATGTCATTTATCACCTTTTTATCGGTGCTCTTTTATTTATTCTTTCATAGCTTTTCCTTTCATAGTTCAAATTAATAGATATAAGAGCGAGTTAACGCAAATAACTATAATGTTTTAATTTCAAAAAGTCAATATATTTTCATTGAAATACTTGACTTTTATTTATTTTTTGTTTCTTTTAAAAATCAATAAATTAACTATCTGAGTATATTAATCAACATAGTGCAAAATATAATTTTCTTTTACTTCTGCGATATATTTAATTAAATCATTATTTGAAACAACTTCTGTTTTACCCTGTAAAGATAATCGAACAGTCTGGATGAGTTGAATTATTAAACCGTCAGCCAAGTTTTTTGATAAACTATTTGTATTTATTTTAATTGAGTTGAACATTAAATCTGATGCGAACTCATCTTGATAAGCAAATGTTCTGATTTTATTGTCAACCATACAAACAATAACAAACTTATGGTATTTGGTTGAACAAACTTCTAACCAACGGATTTTAGTTTTTAAGTAAGAGTTGATTTTTTTTCGTGCTTTCAACACATCTTCAAAATTGGACGATTTAAGTAGTTTATTTAATGTTGGAATCTCAACATTTGTTTCTGTTGGTTTTGCACTTCGTAACCCTCTTTCGAGATCTGCAATTTCAATTGCTAATTGCCCCAAACGTTTATCATTCTCCCCTATCTGGTCTAAGACAAATGATCCGTCTAAACCTTGGTTTATAGCAGAGTTAAACGTTTTAGATAATCCCTTTGCTTTCAACTTCGCTTTATCTTGTTCTTTTAAGGCATTGCTTAACTTTCCAGACAACAATGAATACTCATCATTCAACGTTTCGTTCAAATCACTCACAATTAATTCTATGTCTATGTGTCTAGCATACTTAACAAATTGCAGTTCAAACGCCTTGTAATTGATATTCCCTGCTTCGCAACCATCATTCAAAATTGAACGTTCACAACGCATATACTCAAAATAATCGTCAACCTTTTTGACGTTCTTCTTTTTCGTTGACTTAAAGACCATTTGACCACCACAACTACATTTCATTAGTTGCGAAAACAAATGTGTCTTATCCTTACCCTCTGATCTTGTTTCACTGCTTTTGTTATCTTCAAGAGTTTTCATAGCCAAACGAAATTTATCTTCACTCACAACAGAAGGATAATAGTCGTGAAGCTTTGCAGTGGCGATCTGCTTAACCTGTTCTGTTTTGAACTGGTTTTCCCCTTCATCAAAAGAATCAACGCTTCTACGCTGATTTAGGAACGTGTGACCAATAACATGTTCATTTTTGAAAAGGTTATGAATTGAGAAGGTATGCCATTTTTTTGCTTTTCGATAATTGCCCTTCTGAAAAGTGTCAACACCACTATCATTTAACTGCTTACAGATCTTGATATGACCTAAGCCAGCAATTTTCATATCAAAGATTTTGTTGATTACCTTAGCTTTATCTTCATCGACAGAGAATTGATACAAAGCTTCAAGCTTTTCGCTACCGTCAGCAGCTACATATTTATAAATAACCTCTTCACTTTTAATCCACGTTGGACAGTAAGCTTTGATTCCTATGTGCTTGTGTTTACCCTTTTGACTTGGCGAGTTGTAAAGATACTCGATAACGTCTCTTTTACGCTGATAAGCGTCTAAAACATATTTACTCTTAACTTCACTTTCGTAGTATGCAGAACACATATGAATAATTGACAGAATCATCTTATCCATATCAGTGTCTTTTCTTGTATAAACACAATCGTCAATCGTGGTTACGATATTGAAACCCTGATTCAAGATCTCTTTAAAATGCTTCTGTGCCTCGTCGGGCGACATACGACTGAATCGGTCGAAGTTGTGGAAAGTGATATAGACATTTTGACGCTCTTGCGCAGAAATTTTTTGAAGTAGCGAAAGCATTGTAAACATCTGACCTTTCTCAAATGTTTTAGCGACACCACCTTGAAGCGCATAACCAGAAACACCTTTGTCAGCGAAGATTAGATCATCATTAAGAAACAAATCATTTTGAATTGCATATCGCTTTGCTTCACCAATCTGACGTTCTAAGGATTTACGACCAATTTCAGCTTGTTGCTCAGACGAAAAACGAGCGTAAGGAATACAGATCCCTTTGTATAACGTTTTGTCAAAGCTAATATCAATCATAATTCGATCCCCAAGTTATTATAGTAAAGCTCTTTTGCTTGCTTTAAATCATTTAACATATCTAATCGAGAAACCGCACCACGCTCACCTTTCAATGATTCACGGATTATTTTTAAATAATTGACGAACAAAAACTTTGATTGCGTTGCATTCAAACCTTCAAAATTCACTTTTATTGAATTAAACATTAGATCAGAAGCGAAATTATCAGAATATGCATACGTTCTAATTATGTTATCTCCGAAACACACAATGACGAATCTTTGATAGTCATTTGAACAAACTTCCATATGTTCGATATGAGAAGAAAGAAAGTCGTTTATCTTCTTTCTCATTTTAATTTTCGTATCCATGTCAGCCTTTTTCAAATCTTTCGAATAGGCTTGCATATCGATAATCTCATCGACTGTATTCTGTTTTGATAGTTCTAACTTTTTAATGTGTAGTCCAAGATCTTCAATTTTTGACTTAACTTCTTTTTGTTGTATATCATTTTGAGAGATTGAATTTAATACAAACGTAGCATCCATACCTTTTTCAATCGCAGAGTTAAAAGTTTTTTCAAGACCTTGTTTAGTCAATTTAAGCTTGTTAAATACTGTTTCACTTTCTGAAATCTGCATTTCAATTGATTGAATTTTATTATCAACTGAACCTGCACCAATCGCACAGATCGAACGAAAATCTAAATGATTAACAAACCTGAAAAACGACTCTTCAAGCTCTGTATAATTGATACCAGAACAATTACACTTGTTTTTATACTGGGCATTCAAACAGCGTAAATACTCTTTGATACGTTCGTGATTTTTGAACTTCTTAACAGTTCTATGGTATTGCAATGAACCGCCACAAGAACAAACCATGATTCGAGCAAAAATATTGGTTCGCTCTCCAATTCTACCAATCGGTTTGGGTTTTGATTTTTTCTTCAACTGAACGTTATTCGCTCTGATAAACATATCTTCTGTAACAGCAGCAGGATAGTAGTTGTGAAGCTTTCCAGTCGAATCAACAGGGACTTTTCGCTTTTTAAAAGTCTTAGATTCTTCACAAAGAAACTCTTCTTCTTTGTAAGATTTGAGAACGAGATGACCTAACACTTTCTCATTCACAAGAATGTTTTGTATTGCATAACCATGCCAGTGTTTAGCTTCTTTGAACTTGCCCTGATCGAATACGGGTATCCCTTCTTCGTTCAACCTTTGACTGATTCGTGTATGACCCAAACCGCTTAATCTCAGTTCGAAGATATACTGGACTATCTTTGCTTTCTGTTCATGAAGAGAGAAACGCTTGAAGGTATCAACCTTTTTCAACCCATTCTGATCAACATATTCGTAAGTAATGTTCTCTTGTTTAATCCAACGAGGGATGGACGGTTGCACAACGCCAATGTGTTTGTGCTTACCTTTTTGTGATGGGTGGTTGTAGAGGTAATCAACAATCTCTTTCTTACGTGCTAACGCATCTTTGACATAGATACTTTTTACTTCGCTTTCTTGCCAAGCCGTAGTCATTTTAATGATACTGATAATCATACTGCTTAGGCTTTTGTTATTGCGAGTATAGAGCTGATTATCGATAGTAGTGATAATGTTAAAGCCCTTCTGTAAAATCAGATTGAAATAGGCTTGTGCATCGTCAGGTGACATACGACTAAAACGGTCGAAGTTGTGAAAAGTGATAAAAACAAACTGCCTTTCTTCGGCAGGAACATCATCGAGCATAGCAAGCATAACTTGCATTTGACCTTTCTTAAAAGCCTTTGCAAGATTGCCACTTAGAGATCGACCCGATACGCCTTTGTCAGCGAAAATCAGGTCTTCATTGATAAATAGATTATTCTGATCTGCGTATCTTCTTGCTTCGCCTAATTGACGTTCAAGGGATTTTTTACCGACCTTTGATTGGCTCTTTGTCGAGAATCGAGCATAAGGGATACAGATCCCTTTGTATAAATTCTTGTCGAATGAAAACATCAATAATCCCTTGTTCTACCTTGCTTTGACCACGATAAACACAGCTTAACACAACCATTTCTATGTATCATAAAAATGGTTTCGTAATATGGTGCATATCTAAAGACATCAAGATCTCAAACTTAGATGATGACAAAATTCCAGGGATAACCTGCCATATCGCCTCTGTTGAAGCAGATTTCAGTCTTGCTGACCCAAGTGATAGTTCTATTTCTTGTCGTCAAACTGGTGACATAACTCCTGAGATGATTGCAAGTATCGACAAAAGTAAATCTGGTGAGATTGTATTTAAGCAATCGAAAAGTATTTTCTTCAAATCAATGAAAGTAAGACGTATCTACGATAAAGATAACCAAACCCTACTCTACTTGTCTTACACGACTAAAGAGACAGATGTAGTGGCATAGTGAATTTGGCCACCTAATTAGAAATGATATAATCATTTCAGAATTAAATAGGTGTACATAATGACAAAACGTCCAAGAAAGAACTATAGCGCAACATACAAGTTAGAAGCCGCTCAGTTAGTCATTGAGCAAGGATACTCAATTACTGAAGCTTCCCAGGTTATGAACGTAAGTAAATCCGCGATGACTAAGTGGGTTCAGCAGCTAAAAGATGAGTTAAGTGGAGTGATGCCAGCGGCATCTCCCATCACTCCCGAACAAATAGAAATTCGCGAGTTAAAAAAGAAACTTGCTCGTCTCGAGGAGCATAATGAAATACTAAAAAAGGCTACGGCTCTGTTGATGTCAGACTCACTGAACAATTCGCATTAATAGATAAACTCAGGCAGAGCCACAGTATAAGCATTCTTTGTGAAACCTTTGGTATTCATCGGAGTAGTTATAAGTATTGGAAGGCAAAACCAAGAAATATTGACGGTGAATTATTAGAGCTATACTCAGAAGTTAAAGAAGTACATCGCATTAGTAATGGCTCTGCTGGGGCGAGAAGTATAGCAAAAATGGTATCCCAAAGAGGGATACCACTTAGCCGCTATCGTGCGACTAAGTTAATGAAATTGCTTAATTTAGTAAGCACGCAAATACCGAAGCATAATTATAAGAAAGCGGATCATGAGAGTATTATTGCCCCTAATTTATTGAAACGACAATTTGACGTTAAGCAACCAAATCAAATTTGGTGTGGTGATGTCACTTACATTTGGATTGGTACAAGGTGGGCTTATTTAGCTGTTGTTATTGACCTATTTTCACGAAAACCGATTGGTTGGTCATTGTCACTTTCACCTGATAGTAACCTTACAGCGAAAGCACTTTCAATAGCGTATGAATTACGAGGAAAACCATCAAATGTCATGTTCCATAGCGATCAAGGTTGCCACTATACAAGTTTAAAGTTCAGGCAAAAATTATGGCAATATCAAATAACTCAAAGCATGAGTCGTCGTGGTAATTGCTGGGATAATAGTCCAATGGAAAGATTCTTTAGAAGTTTAAAAAGTGAATGGGTTCCTAAGAATGGATATAAAAGTTTTGCTGAAGCAAAACATTCAATAACCAAATATATAATTGGTTACTTCAGTAATATCAGGCCTCATCAGCACAATGATGGATTACCACCTAACCTTGCAGAGCAACAATATTGGTTAGAATATAAAACGGTGGCCAGTTTTACTTGACCACTACAAGAAGGCAGTTTCAAGCATAGTTTATCTACCGTGCCACTGTGGGGAACTAAGGCTTATGTAGAGCCTGAAATGAGCACTAAATAATCTAGCTAATATATTAAAAATACTGGATAACAGACTTCTTTGTTATCCAGTTATTCTATATTCTTCTATTTGTCCCAATGCATTTTCAGAATCGTAATTTCAACCCGTCTATTACATTTACGACCAAGAAGCGTTCTATTATCACAAAGCGGTAAATACTCTCCAAATCCACGAGAATACAACTGGCTCGGGTGAACTTTATTAGCTAATAAATAGCGACGAACCTCATTAGAGCGTAACTCTGAAAGATTTTGGTTTTTGACTGAATTTCCCGTTGCATCAGTATGTCCATCCAATACGAGTGCTAGCTCTGGTTTACTAGCTACGATTGAAATAATTTTATTCAGCAGTGATTTTGCTGACGGTGTTAAATTTGATTTTGCTGTTGAAAAATACACTTTTTCTTGAATTGTAATGATCAATTGCTCATTGTTTGTTTGATGATAAGTGATTCCCATTTTAGATAACTCAGTAGCAACCTTTCTCATATCATCATCTTTCAGCTCACCATTAGGCCCAGTTAAATCGTGAGTAACTTCACCATTTGTTACCTGTTCTGGTGATTCTTTATACTCATCCTCAAATGTGGGATGTGGAGCGTCATTTTTAGTTTTTGGTGCTGTGTCTAATAAGTTGGTACCTTGTGATGCGCAACCTACCAATAATAATGAAACACAAAATAATAAAATTCTAAGCATGTATTAATCCAATTAATGTTATTCCTATTTCATTTTAGCGGCATTCTTCCCTATTCCTTTAAAAAAACGGTGAGTTTGTGACGCTAATTCCTACTTTTTAGCCAAAATTAAACTAATTCAGTGCTATTTTCTCTTACTGTTATGAATAGATTTGACATTTCATGTGGTCTGGTTACCATTTCCCTTTTATATGACGAGAAATTCCCATGTCTGAAGTTGAAAATACACCAAAAGAAGCTATCGACCTAGCAACTATCTCTCCTGAGCTTAAAAAAGTAATTGAGTTTGAAAGCGTTCCTGAAGAAATGTGGCACATGCTTGTTTCTGTTCATGAAGTAGCTGAAATCGCTGTACGTGAGTCTTGGGATGAAATGCCAGCAAGTGCTCAAAAAGTATTAGATAACTTTGAGCAATTCCACGCATTGGTTTCGTTAAGCCAAAGCTATGCGGGTTATGATTTCATGGCTGAGTTCGAAACTATCGAACTTCCTGAAAATATGGATGATGATGCAAAAGCAGAGTACCGTTCTCAGCTGCTTGATCAAGTTCTTCATAACTGTGTTAAAGATCTAACTAAGCAAATTAAAAAAGCACGTCGTGATCCAATCATGAAGCGTGAGCTTGCTGAAATCTTTAAAAAATAATTGATTAGAAAGTAGGTAACTAATTGTTTAATCAATTTAGTTACCTCTTTTTTCGAGGAGCAATTATGGCTCGTACTGTTCGTTATACTTACAAATCAGAAACGAAAGAGATCGCTTTCTCATTTCGTGAATTTCACGGCCCATTTGAGGCTGCTGCTGCTGCTGAAGGCATTGATATCTCTAAATTTGATACAATGCTAAAGCAAGTAGAAATGGCATCAAGTAATCCTGGTGCAGTAAAAGACTTTCGCCACAGCTACTTTGCTAAATTAGGTTTTTCTAAAGTTCGTTTTGTTAAAGATGATGAATAACTACATTATCTAATTTGCGTTAATCTACCTAGCATTGATGGATGATAAGACCATGTATGATCAAACATCGCCATTAATGCTGGATTTCCATATTTAGATAAACATACCGCATGAAATCGATTCTGCTGTTGCTTTAATTCTTCTATCATTACATCAATGTGCGTAGATTGCGTTGGTGCAATAAAATCAGATAATACAACCAAATCTGCATTTTTATATGTATCGCTATGCATTAGCTGAATTGACTGCTCTAAAACTGGCTCTAAATCTGTCCCACCATGAAATTTATACGATAAAAAATCAGCAACTTCTTTAAGGCCATCTTGTTTGGTTAGCTCATAAGTAATTTGTTGAGTTGAAAATAATATAACGTAACAATCTCGCTCTTCAGCCAATGCTATTTGCATTAAACCATAAGCTAAAGCTTTAGCACATTGCTCTGGAAAGCCACTCATTGAGCCTGATGCATCAACACAGACCACAAATGGCCCTTTTTCTATCAATGCGTCATTTGCAACTCTTGACTGTGTCGTCACCTTTCTAAGCTTTCTATCTGCCCCTTGCATTCGGTAGTTCATTAAACGTTTATCGACTAAGTGCTGATAAAAGATAACTTCTAACTCAGGGTGAGATAAAAAAAGTGTTTCATTGGGCAGTAAACGGCTAAGATCATTACTTTCATGCACACCAACAATATCATCAGTGACAAAGTCGCTCTTCTCTTCCACCACTTTCACTTCTTCTGCCATAGCTCGTGAATTATTATGATCGTTTGATTCATTAGCCATTCGCCCCAGCTTTGAAGCGATTTCTTGTAGCCCTTTATTTTTTTTCAAAAATCGAGCATGAAGTTTCATTATATCGACATTTGACTTAGTCAGCTTTGCTGAAGCCATGTCCCATAACTTGCCAACCTGAGCATAATCACCCTCAGCAGTCACCGATTCCATTGTTTTCAAAGTTTCAATTCGTTGATATAAATCAGCAAGTAATTTTTCTTTATCTTCTTTTAATTCAGTTAATTGTGCTTGCCTAATCGCATCTGACAAGCTTTGATACCAGCGCTCACAAAAAAAGCGAGGAAACATAGGGTTCATAACACCTTTATTATTATGAACCAACTCTTTCGCTTCAATATAAAAAGAAGAGTGCCATTGCAATTTAACCAATATATCGTCTAATTGATGATAAAACTCACTTTCAGTCCAGTGTATGACATCTTGATATAGGGCCAGTTCTTCTTGTATTCGCTCAGTTTCACACACCTTTGTCATCTTGTGCTTAACCTTGCCTCGCCATTTTAAAATATGATTTTTAATGGTTGGCTTTATATTTGGGTTCGATTTTGCTGCGGTTAAAAATTGAGGTCGTGACAAAATCTCAGTAATTGAAGAGTCTATCATTCCTGACTCGGCAACCATCAAAACTAAATTTAATGCATCAGCACCTAACATAAATCTCCCACCGATTTAAATATGTTATTAGAGAACACCAATTCAAATAAATGTGTGACCACCGATTTACTTGAATTGGTATTAAATACTTGCGGAAATTAAGAGTAATAATCACTAAACTTCAACATTCTACGGCTTGAATTTTCAAACTGTGCTTTACATCCATCAATACGCTGAGCTAATAGCTGTAAACTATTCTCAATCACTGATGGTAAGTTTTCTTCAATAAAGTTATGTGGTAACGCTGCGTGAAATTGAGTTCTGCTTTTTCTCAATTGATGTTCTGCCTCATCCAACTTTTTCTTGTTCTGTTCAATTTTTTCTGACCATTTATCAAACTGAATAGTTGTTGGGTTATTATGACCGACCATGCCTACAAGAACAGAGCGATTTGCGATATCTTTGATTACTAATCTGGAGTCAGCATCTAATTCAAAGGTCAACATACAAAGGCTTGAGTTCTGATTAACGTATCCATACACCTCAGCTTTGCCTTCCTTCATCTGTTTTGCAATATCATCTGGGTTGATATAAACCCAACGGCTATCACCCTTCTCTGCTTCTGAGACTGACATATTAGATTGCAGCATAACCAGCTTAATCAATTGATGTGCTGAACCAACACTGTATCTTTTGCCTTTATTAAAATTAAACTCATAGCTTTCTTTTTTAAGTAATCGATTTCCACTTGCTTCAATATGAAACTCTATACTTTGATCTACCAATACTGAAGCTTCCATCTCGGCAATATCACTTTGGATCATTTCAATATTTAATGACACCTTTTTCTTGATCAAAGGTTTTATCTGATGCAAAAGTACGAATACTTGATCTAACATGCTCTCGGTTCTCAGGAGTCGTCCATAAACAATCTTGCAATAAGAGCAGATCCATTGGGCTTATTTCATCGCGGCCACTAAAGAATGCTGATGCTTTTAGCAATTTCACAGATTTTTTCCAACGGCGATCTGAAACATACAAGCTATCATCATAAGAGACATTGTCTTTTTCAAGCATACTTTTTAACTCAAATAGCTTCTCAAAGACCTCTTCTGATAATGGGAGTCCATCTAATTCTTTTTGCCATTGATGATACTCTTTATCTGTAACAACTAATGAAGGGTCGACTTCCGTTTCTTGAATTGTCCCTGTCATCAACATTGACTTAAAATTATTTTTATCTTGAATTCGGTTTACAAATATACGTACTAACATACGGTCATAAAGTGCGTCTAATCCGCTATCTTCATCTGGTAACTCGTTTGATGCTGAAATCAATAATCGCATTGGTACAGGGAGGATTTCATTACCGTTCTTAAAGGTTTTTTCATTAACAACCGTTAAGAGTGTGTTCAAAATGGCAGGACCCGCTTTCCAAATCTCATCTAAAAATACAACTTGGGCATCAGGTAAATAACCATCTGTTAATCGTACATATTTTCCATTATCTTTTAGTTCTTGAATTGAAAGTGGCCCAAACACCTCTTCTGGTGTAGAGAATCGTGTCATTAAGTATTCAAAGTAACTACTGTGATCGAATGCTTTAATCAATCGTTTAGCGATTAAGCTTTTTGCGATACCTGGAGGTCCAAGTAAAAAAACACTTTCTCCAGAGAGTGCCGCAAGCAAACACAGTCGCATAGTGTCTTCTCTTTCATAAACTCCGTCTGATAACGCTGTGGTGAGCTTTTGTATACGTTCTGATAACAATGCTCGCTCTGCACTGGTTCGAATTAAGTTACCTTGCATTACATTTCCTTACACTTCAGATATCACATTTCTTTTGAGTATAATGTAATTTTAAATAAGGACATAATTAGATATGCATATAATTGGTTGATAAATAACCACTCCATCTACTCCATTAGTCGTAATTTGCTATTTTCACGCTTTTTCTACGTGCTAAGACTTATAGTTACTCTCTATCATTTTTATAATATTTGAGTGTATGAACAGAAAAAAATCGATTTTATTTGGTTTAGTCGGTGGTGCAGGATTCGTCGTTGATGTCACAGCAATGGCCGTATTGTCACAATGGTTACCAATGCCATCTGCGCGTGCTGGAGCTTTCTGGGTAGCCGCCTCCTCTAATTGGTGGCTCAATCGACAACTCACATTTAAAAAACAACAAAATCAAAGCAAAGTAAATGAGTGGCTAAAGTTCTTACTATCTTCATGTTTTGGGTTTATCCCTAACTGGGGTTGTTACGCTCTACTTATTCCAAAATTAAATCTTTTTATTTCTCTAATTGAAAATATTGGATTAACTCACACCTTCTTTGTATCTAGCCTCCCTTACCTACTTATGATCCCTGGCATTTTATTTGGTATGGCGATCAATTTTACCTTGGCTGATAAATGGGTTTTTAAACGCACAATTTCATAATTATTTCATTGTATTTTAAACATTTAAAAACCCCGACTTAGTATGACTAAATCGGGGTTTTTATGTGCTTAAATTAAACTGTCTATTATTCACATAATAATAACCTTCTTTTTTTCGACTGAGCTATTGCTTTGCAACCATCAATCGCTATTGTGTTATTCGTTTTGATAACCACATAACTTGGTGACGTTATCTCTTTTTCTGTTTTAATCTGCTTAGCCAAACCAGCAGAATAAAACTGACCTGAAAATGGACGTTTCCCTAAGTAATATAATGGTAATTCTTGATGATTCAATCTGCCCTTCCATGTTTCAAGAAGATCTTTTTCTGCTTGTTTACTGGTTAAGTTATTAGCTAATAAAATAGAAACAATAACTAAGATTACAGAAATACTTAATCCACATATTTTGATTAACTTAAACTGCTTTTCGCTATCAATATTAATATTTAATGCGATTAACATAGCCATTGCCGGTATTGTCGGCATGGTGTAACTCGCTAAAATGTTGCCTGACATTGTAAATAGAATAAGTGGAGCGAACATCCAGCACCACAAAAAGCTTTTAAACGATAATGGTGCTGCTGTTAGTACCTCACCTTTACGTAACCCTTTAATAGTCTGCCAAATTAATAATGGTGACCAAGGCAGAGCTGCTCCCAACCAAAAAATCCAAATCATACCCCGTACTTCTTTATGGGCCGAACCGTATAAGTCCCCTTCCCAACCGCTAACCACAAACCGCTTAAAATGCTCTCCAATAATAAAGTAATCTAAAAATCCTGGTGTTTTCAGTTCGGCCGCTATGTACCAAGGTGCAGATAAAGCAAAAAACAGCCCTAATGAACTTACCCATGGAAAGCTCAATAACAAGCGCCATTGATTATTAAATACAAGCCAACCAAATAAAGATATCCCAATAAGCACTAAAGTTAATGGCCCTTTAGATAACATTCCAATAGACATCGCAAAAGCAAAGAGAAGAGCCCATCTATAGGCCTCTTTACTTTTTATTTCACTTTGAGAAAAATTCCAAAATGACATCATTCCAAGAGTAATTGCTAATGTTAGTGCAGTGTCTGTCATCACAGAACCACCAACAACAATAAAAACAACACTCGTTGCTGTAATTCCGACAGTAAGTGCTGCAAGTGCTGTATTTTTTAATACTGTTTTAGTAAACCAGAAACTCAATAGCAATATAACGACTGTAAGCAAGAGGTGTGGCAGCCGTACTGCAAATTCATTAACACCAAAAATCTCGATTCCAACGGCACTAATCCAAGTAAAAATGGGTGGTTTTCCCCAAAACGGAACATTGTAATCAAACATAGGAGTGATCCAATCTCCCGTTTCAGCCATAATACGTGCCATTTCCCCATATCTTGCCTCAGTTGTGTCCATCAATGGAAATGAAAACAGAGAAATTAATCTTACTAATACCACACACCCAGCAAGGAGTAGTGCCATATTAACCCAAGGTAACCGACCTTTATTCTCAGTATTATCTTTCATTATCCTAACCTTTGCTCTGATTCAGTAACGCCATCACATGAACTGGCGTTGTTTTTATCCATTATTAAATACAATGGACGTCCTTTTGCTTCAATAAATAACCGACCTACATATTCTCCCATTAAACCAATTGAAAGCAGTTGAACACCACCTAACAATAAAATCACAGTGATTAATGTCGGATAGCCAGCGACTGCCTCACCGAATAAAATGGTTTTAAATAACACAAATATCATCATGGCAATCGCTGCTGCAGACGTCGCTAATCCTGCAACTGTCGCTATACGTAATGGTTTAGTACTGAATGAGGTTATCCCTTCAAAAGCCAAATGAACTAATTTGGTATAGTTCCATTTAGTTTCTCCTGCAATTCTTGGGTCTCTATTGAACTCTAATGTTGTACGACGAAAACCCGGCCACGCAAATAGCCCTTTCATGAAGCGTGTTTTTTCTGGTAGCAAGTTAATCTGTTCAACCACTTTACGATCTAACAATCGAAAATCACCTACATTTTCAGGGATTTGCAAATCAGATAAGTGATTAATTACTTTATAAAACAAAGAGGCAGTAAAGATTTTAAACCAACTTTCACCATCACGACTTTTACGTTTCATATCAACAACATCATAGCCTTTACGCCACTCAACTAACATTTCTGGAATTAATTCAGGTGGGTCTTGTAGATCTGCATCTAACAAGATAACGGCATCTCCTTTAGCTTCGACTAACCCTGCACTCATTGCTGCTTCTTTGCCAAAGTTTCTTGATAAATTAATCGTAACAATGCTGATATTTGACGAAGGGGAACGCAATGTAAATAATTGTTGCCAAGAATCATCATTACTGCCGTCATTAATATATATAATTTCGGAGGTTTCATTCAGAGCTGTTAGTACAGAGCATACTCTTGAGTGACACTCGGCAATTGATTCACTCTCGTTATAAACAGGAATAATAATTGACAATGTAGCTTCTCCAGAAAAAGACTCTTTGGTTGGAGATGAACCTGAAATACTTGATTCTGTTATTAAAGTTAGTGCTGGCATAATCGTTAAGCTCTTTTAACAAGGACCTAGTAATAATACTGTCAGTTATGTGTAAAAGATGTTGTCGACATTATTTTCACATATGTTGATGTCATGTTATTGTCTATATCAAACAAAAATAACAAGGAATTAGTATGATTGATTTTCGCTCAGATACAGTAACCAGACCCACTCAAGCCATGCGAGATGCAATGAGTCAAGCGCTGGTTGGGGATGATGTTTATGGTGACGACCCAACCGTAAATGAATTAGAAGCCTGGGCTGCCGAACGACACGACTTTGAAGCTGCACTTTTTACCTCATCAGGTACTCAAGCAAATCTATTAGGGCTGATGGCACATTGTGAACGCGGCGATGAATATTTATGTGGTCAGCAAGCGCATAATTACAAATACGAAGCAGGTGGTGCTGCCGTTCTAGGGTCAATTCAACCTCAACCCGTTGAAAATAAGCCTGATGGTAGCTTGTGTTTTAAGAAGCTTGAAGCTGCTATTAAACCAGATGATTTCCATTTTGCACGAACAAAGCTACTTAGTTTAGAGAATACTATTAATGGTAAAGTCCTCCCTCTTAGCTATTTAGCTGAAGCTCGTGAATTTGTTAATAAACATAATCTACAACTTCATCTTGATGGGGCTCGAGTATATAACGCTTCAGTTGCCTTAAACGTTGACATTAAAGAGATTGCACAGCATTTTGATAGCATGACTATTTGTTTATCTAAAGGATTGTCCGCGCCAGTTGGTTCGTTATTATTAGGAAGCAAAGAGTTCATAAAAAAAGCACGACGTATTAGAAAAATGCTCGGTGGTGGTATGCGTCAAGCGGGTATTTTGGCTGCTGCTGGTAAGCTTGCTTTAACAGAACAGGTATCTCAACTTGCAGTTGATCATGACAATGCAAAGTACCTAGCAGAGCAACTTAACACAGTGAATGGTTTTTCTGTCAATGTTGAACATATTCAAACTAATATCGTCTTTGCAAAACTAGATTCTGAGATTAATATTAAGGATATTGAGCAGAAAGCAATACAGAAAAATATTCTACTTTCTGCTGGAAACCCTATTCGTTTTGTTACTCACAAAGACATTTCAAAACAAGATATTGATACTTTGATTGGTTTTTTAAAGCAATTATCAGCTTATTAAAGCCCTGCCCTGCAATGTAATATTCTGATGAAAAAAAGAGCAGTTCAATAATCTGCTCTTTTATCATAAAACTAAAATATTAAATTATACCAAAGCAACAAATTAGTCTTACCCTTCAATGACCTTCATCAATAGAGAACCATCGTACATAGCTTGCTTAACTAAAGCGGCACCTGGCATTGTTGCTTGTGTATAGAAACGACTTTCAGCTAATTGAGTATCTTTTGCATACAAAGGCAATACCTGACTTTGAATCGCATCCATGATCACTGGGTACAAAATTGCCTTTGAAAGGTTGATTTCACCACCAATTAAAATAATCTCAGGATTAAACAAATTCACCATAATCGCAATCGCCTCTCCAAGATTGTGCCCAAGTTCAGTAATAACTTGTTTTGCTAACACATCTCCCTCATTTGCGGCAATACAAATATTTTCTACGGTGATTTCTTTATCTTTCAATAGAGTTTGATGCCCATCATCTATGAGTTTTTTAACTTGTTCTCTAAGGGACTTAGCACTAGCTACCGTTTCAAGGCAACCAGAATTGCCACAATGACATCGAGCCCCCAACTTATTAATTCTGATGTGCCCCATTTCTCCAATATTGCCTGTTCGCCCTTGAAGAACTTCGCCATTCATAATTATACCAGCCCCAACGCCATGATGGATTGAGACAAGGATTGAATTATCATAATCTTGTGAATTACCAAATAATTTCTCAGCTAATGCCCAACTACGTGTGTCATTACCTACAAATACAGGCAACCCAGTTGCTTCATAAATTTTAGAACCAAGTGGTAAGTTATCAACATTATAATGCGGCATTTGAATAACAAGACCTTCTGATGAAATCACTAAACCTGGTAATGAAATTGCGATACTTGTTATTCGTCCCAAGACCCGAGAATGTTTTTGAAAAAAGAGTTCGATCTCAGCCAATAATTTAACTAATAATTCGTCTTGCTCGATTTCTAAAACGGTTTGCCTTTCTTCAATAAGCTGTTTACCACTTAAACTATGTAAAGCTATAGTGAGATAACCTCGCCCAAGGCGCAAAGATAAAAACTGCCAACCTTCATTATCAACTTTTAAGCCAATTGCAGGTCGACCACGACTATTTACTTCTTGTACTTGCATTTCTTTGATAAGGTGTGCATCAAGCAGCTCACGTGTAATTTTAGTTATACTAGCGGGAGCCAAATTACTTTTTTTAGAAAGGTCGATTCGAGAGATAGGGCCAAGTTGATCAATTAATTGATAAACCCGTCCAGCATTAACTTGTTTTACATGATCAATGTGTCCGGGTTGTGCCACGTACATGTGTCTCTCCAGTATATAAATTACGTTAAAATTCATTTTTTTACTTTGCGAACAAATTGTGAAGCTTGAGTATTAACCTACGTGATATCCATCACGAAGATTATGAAATATTTACTGAAAATGCGACTTTAACACGAATTCCGTCAACAAAACTTTGTAGTTTTTTATTTGAGTAAAATAATTATGTCAGCGTCATCATTTAAGATTAATGAGTTATTTGAAACCATTCAAGGTGAAGGTACTTTTACGGGTGTTCCTTCTATATTTTTACGCTTACAAGGCTGCCCTGTTGGTTGTTCTTGGTGCGATACAAAGCAAACTTGGGAGGTTGAATTAACGGATCAAACCGATTTAGCGACTATTTTATCAAAAACAGAAGATGCACCAAGTTGGACAGAGCTTACATCAGCCCAAATTATTGAAATGCTTAAACAGCAAGGATATACAGCTAAACATATGGTGATTACTGGTGGCGAGCCATGCATATACGATCTCACCGCGCTAACTGAAGAATTAGAAGAACACGGTTATCGCTGCCAAATAGAAACCAGTGGTACTTACCCTATTTTAACCTCAGAAAATACATGGGTGACAGTCTCCCCAAAAATCAATATGAAAGGCAAACTTCCTGTCTTAGAAGAAGCCTTAATGCGCGCAAACGAAATCAAACATCCAGTAGGAACAACCAAAGATATAGAGCAACTTGAATCATTGATTGATGGGGTAAAACTTTTAGATGATGTCACTATTGCATTACAACCAATTAGCCAAAAACCACGTGCTACTGAGCTTTGTATTGAAACCTGCATTAAAAATAATTGGCGACTTTCTATACAAACGCACAAGTATTTAGCGATTGCGTAATGGTTTTTTACAATTTCCTTGTTTGAATCATGGAATTGTCATCATTCTCGATATATGTTTACGTGATCACAAAATAAACACAACTACATCCTTTTCGGAGATAATATGTCTAACAGACTACGTAGAACAAAAATTGTTACCACTCTTGGCCCTGCAACTGATCGTGATAATAACCTAGAAAAAATTATTGCCGCTGGCGCAAACGTTGTTCGTATGAACTTTTCACACGGTAGCCCAGAAGACCACATTAAACGTACTAAACAAGTACGTGAAATCGCGGCAAAGCTAGGAACTCACGTTGCTATTCTTGGTGACCTTCAAGGTCCAAAAATTCGTGTTTCTACTTTCAAAGACGGTAAAATCCAATTAGCTATTGGGGATAAATTCACACTAGATAGCGATTTACCTAAAGGCGAAGGCAATCAAGACTCTGTAGGTCTAGATTATAAAGAACTTCCACAAGATGTTGTTACTGGTGACGTTTTACTTCTTGATGATGGACGTGTTCAACTTAAAGTAACTTCTGTTGAAGGTAATAAAGTTCACACTGAAGTAACGGTTGCGGGTCCGTTATCAAACAATAAAGGGATTAACAAGCAAGGCGGCGGTCTTTCTGCTGATGCACTTACTGACAAAGACAAAGCAGATATCATCACTGCTGCTGCAATGAAAGTAGATTACCTAGCTGTTTCTTTCCCACGTAACGGCGAAGACATGAACTATGCTCGTCGTCTAGCTCGTGAAGCTGGCCTTGAAGCTAAATTAGTCGCTAAAGTTGAACGTGCTGAAACAGTAGCAACAGAAGAGGCAATGGATGACATTATCCTAGCTTCTGATGTGGTTATGGTTGCTCGTGGTGACCTAGGTGTTGAAATTGGCGATCCTGAGCTAGTTGGTGTTCAAAAGCAACTTATCCGTCGTGCTCGTAGTCTTAACCGTACGGTTATTACAGCAACACAAATGATGGAGTCAATGATCACAAGCCCAATGCCAACTCGTGCTGAAGTTATGGACGTTGCTAACGCCGTACTTGATGGTTCGGATGCGGTAATGCTTTCTGCTGAAACGGCTGCTGGTGACTTCCCTGTTGAAACCGTAACATCAATGGCAAGTGTATGTATTGGTGCTGAAAAAGTACCAACAGTAAACGTATCTAACCACCGTTTAGACCGTCGTTTTACAACACCTGAAGAAACGATTGCAATGTCTACTATGTACGCAGCAAACCACATGGAAGGCATCACAGCAATGATCACTCTTACAGAGTCTGGTCGTACTCCACTAATGATGTCACGTCTAAGCTCTGGTTTACCAATCTTTGCTTTATCACGTAACGAAAGCACACTTAACCGTGCTGCTCTTTTCCGTGGTGTAACACCTGTTTTCTTTGATGAAAATGCTGATTCTGGCTTACCATCAACATATGCAGCTATCAATGCATTAAAAGAAAAAGGCTTATTATCTACGGGTGATCAAGTAATTATCACTCAAGGTGATGTAATGGATATCGTTGGTTCAACAAACTGTATGCGTATCATTACTGTTGAATAATTAATCAACATTAAAACCTAAAAGCCTCGTTAATGAACTGACCCCCAATAATTGGACAACCAATTACTGAGGGTCTTTTTTATGTCCAAATATAGTCGTGAGCTAAAACTAATTATTGCTAAGCAGTGCTTAGTTAGTCGTACATCAATTCAATTATCTAAAGAATATTCGATATCTGCTCGTCAGATACGATATTGGACTCAAGTATTTTCTATCCATGGTAAAAACTCATTTTTACCAACTACACATGCCGATAATGCCAAAACAAAATTACAAGCATTGAAATTAATGTGGACTAACAGTTGGTCTCTCACTCACACTAGTGCAGTATTAAACTTATCCTCCCCTGGCACGCTATCAGTCTGGCTTAAAACATATAATGAAGCGGGGTTTAAGGGACTCAAGAATAGTAATATAGGAAGGCCTTCAATGAAATTATTATCCAATACTACACAAAAATCAGATGACGAAATGACCATTGAAGAGCTAAGAGAAGAGTTAAGTTATTTACGAACAGAGAATGCTGTTCTAAAAAAGTTCGAAGAGCTGAAACAGAAAAAACGCCAACAAACAAAGAAAAAGCGTTAATTGTTTTAGCTCTCAAAGCTAATTACCCTTTAAAATATTTACTTCGTATCACCAGTTTGGCAAAAAGTGTCTTCTATTATCAGGCTCAAATAAGTAGAAGGCCTGATACTTATGAGCATGAGTTAGAGATGATTGAGTCTATCTACCATGAACATAAAGGACGTTATGGCTATCGACGGATCCATTTAGCTATGCGAAGAAAAGGTGTAGAGCTGAATCATAAAACAGTACAAAGGCTGATGGCGCAACTAAACCTAAAATCTATAGTAAGACCCAAAAAATATCGTTCTTATCGAGGAGAGGTGGGTAAATCAGTCCCAAATGTACTTGAAAGGGATTTTAGTGCTACGAAACCAGATGAGAAATGGGTAACCGATGTAACAGAATTTAAAGTTAACGGACAAAAAGTTTACCTATCGCCAGTGGTTGATTTATTCAATCAAGAAGTTATCGCTTATAAAGTGACAAAGAATGCACGTTTACCGCTAGTCACGGATATGCTTAAAGAAGCAATAGGCAAACTAAGTAAGGGCTCGAAGCCAATTTTACACAGTGATCAAGGTTGGCAATATCGACATAAGACTTATCAACAGGAACTTGTAAAGCATAGGCTTCAACAAAGTATGTCTAGAAAAGGAAACTGCTTAGATAATGCAGTAGCTGAAAATTTCTTTGGTTTACTTAAAACTGAAATGTATCATGGATACATCTTCAAGGATGCAGATGAGTTAATAGAAAAGATCGAAGAATATATCGAGTATTACAATACGAAGCGGATTAAGGTAAAACTAAAAGGCCTGACTCCGATAGAATATCGAAACCAGGCCTTACAAGCCGCTTAACTAAAATGTCCAACTTAACGGGGTCACTTCATTAATCAATTTGATTTACGAGGCTTTTTTATATGCTTTACTTCTTATATTTACTCAGATTGGTATTATTTCTTAATAAGAATTACTCGACATTCATAAGGTCTAAGAACCAAATTAGACTGTGGCTTTTCTTCTTCCATATCTTCATAATTACTCAAGATATATTCTGCGTCTCTTCCCTCAACATCAAGGTTTAGCCCTACTTCATTTTTATAGTAATTATGAATAGCAATCAAACGATGAGTTTTGTTTTCGCGTTGATAACAAAACAACTCATTATGTTCTGGCAATAGATCTTTGTAATTACCAGTAGTGATCACATCAATATTTTTACGCAGTTGAATTAGTTTTTGATAAAAATAAAAGGCTGAACTTTTATCTTCGACCGCTTGTTGCGCATTGATCTCTTTGTAATTGTCAGCAACTGAAATCCAAGGCAATCCTTTCGAGAAACCCGCATTTGCGGATCTATTCCATTGCATTGGTGTTCGAGAATTATCACGAGATTTTTGGTCTAAAATCTCTAGCATTTCAGATTCAGAAACTGATTGATCTTGATTGACCATAATATCGAACATATTGGTACTTTCAAGATCACGATATTGTTCAATTGAAGTGTAATGAGGGTTAGTCATTCCAATCTCTTCACCTTGATAAATATACGGTGTTCCTTGCATCATATGAACAGAAGATGCGAGCATTTTAGCCGATAATTCACGGTACTCTTGATCGTTTCCTAAACGGCTTACAACCCTTGGCTGATCGTGATTACACCAAAACAGCGCTCCCCAACCATTACCATTTAAACCTGTTTGCCAATGATTAAAAATCGATTTTAGAGATAAAAAATCAAACGGGGCCTTTGTCCATTTATCACCATCTTTATAATCTGCTTTAAGATGATGAAAATTAAAGACCATCGATAACTCTTTACCATCTTGAGCTGAATATTGCTGACAGTGTTCTAATGTGGTTGAAGACATTTCACCTACCGTAACAGAACCGTATTTTTGGAAAACAGCTTGGCTGATCTCTTGTAAATATTGGTGTACTTTTGGGCCATCGGTATAAAAACGACGTCCATCTCCAATATCGTCATTTAGGTACTCTTGCTGTTTTGAAATTAGGTTAATTACATCTAAACGGAAACCATCAATGCCTTTCTCTGCCCAAAAACTAATTATCTCTTTTACTTCTTGACGAACTTTAGGATTTTCCCAATTTAAATCAGCTTGTTCTTTAGCAAACAGATGCAAATAGTATTGATTTGTTACTTCATCTAATGCCCATGCATTACCACCAAATTTAGATTGCCAATTGGTAGGTTCTTTTCCATCAACCGGATCTTTCCAAATGTAGTAATCACGATATTCACTCTCTTTATTTCCCAAGGCAGATTGAAACCAATGATGCTCTGTTGAGGTATGATTAACCACAATATCCATAATAATGCGTATACCACGAGATTTTGCTTGTGCAAGCAATTCATCAAAATCAGTCATGGTGCCAAAATCAGGGTTAATTGAATAATAATCAGCAATGTCATAACCATTATCAATCATCGGAGATTTATACACTGGTGTTAACCATAAGGCATCTACTCCTAATTTCTGTAAGTAATCTAACTTAGAAATAATGCCTTGAAGATCACCAGTTCCTTTATTACCACTATCACAAAAGCTTTTTGGATAAATTTGATAAACAGTCGCTGTACGCCACCACTCTGAATTTGTCATATTATGTTCTCTAAACTACTGAAAAAGAGAACACCTCTACTCACTTTAATATTACGTAGAGGTGTTTAACCCATTAATGAAAATATTGACTTTGTATACAGTGCTATAAATTACACTTCAGAAACGTCTAATTGTTCTTTCGCTTGTGCGCGCTTATACATACCTAATGTTAAAATCGCTGGAACAAAAATAGCGACTAACATGGCAATACCATAAATGCTCCAATACTGTGGTTGAATAGACAAGATACCTGGTAAACCACCTACTCCGATTCCATTTGCCATCACACCCGCCCCACCACAAATAGCAGCAGCAATTGCAGAGCCAATCATGGCGCTTAGCATTGGAAATTTATATTTTAAGTTAATCCCGTACATCGCAGGCTCAGTCACACCAAGATAAGCAGAAATCGCGGCAGGTACTGAGATGTCACGCTCGCCACTTTTCTTACTGATAATGATAATCCCAACAACAGCAGACGCTTGAGCAATATTTGATAATGCAATTAATGGCCAAATAGGTGTACCGCCTAACTCTTGCATTAACTGCAAGTCAACCGCATTGGTTGTGTGATGAATACCCGTAATAACCAATGGTGCATAGAAGAAACCAAAAATCACAGATCCAACAATCGCGAAATCTCCAGTCATTGCCGCTTTAGCAGCCATCGCAACACCGTCACCGAGTACTCGACCAAATGGACCAATAAATGCGTGAGCTAAAATCACTGAAACGATAATTGACACAAAAGGCACAACAACAAGATATAAATAAGAAGGAACGATGCGCTTTAAGTTTGTTTCAATAAAGGCCAATGCAACCCCTGCAAGCATGGCAGGAATAACTTGTGCCTGATAACCGACTTTTTCGATAACAAACAAACCAAAATCCCATACCTCGGGTACTTCTTTACCAATAAGGTATGCATTCATCAGTTGTGGCGATACTAAGGTTACCCCTAATGTAATACCTAAAATTGGCGTACCACCTAACTTTTTCACCGTCGACCAACACACGCCAACAGGTAAGAAGAAGAATATCGCCTCGCCAATCAACCATAAAAATGAATGGACGGTTGCCCAAAACTGGCTAATTTCAACCAAGGTTTGACCATCGAACATTTTTAGATCGCCAATGACGTTTCTAAAGCCTAAAATCAAACCACCTGTAATAATGGCAGGCAATAATGGAACAAATATTTCAGCAAGATGCGAAATACCACGCTCTAAGATATTCATATTTTGTCGAGCCGCAAGTTTAGCGTCTTCTTTAGAAGCCCCCTTGTCACCTGAAAGTTCATTTAAAATAGCAAAAACTTCATCGACTTCAGTGCCAATAACTACTTGAAACTGACCTGCATTGGTAAAACACCCTTTTACCATTGGGATTTTTTCAATCGCTTTTACATCGGCATCTTTGGTGTTATTTAATACAAAACGTAAGCGAGTTAAACAATGGCTTACACTAGCAATATTTTCTGATCCACCGATCAGCTCTATCAAACGTTGTACGTCCTTTCTCTCTATTTTACTCATACCTTTATCCACGTTGATTATTGTTTTATATTGATGGGAATGTTCCCAAATTCGTTCCAGTATAATTACAAAGATAAATCCAAAAATAAATGGGAACAATCCCACAAGGTGAATCAGATCACAATAAAGCGTGTTTTATATACAAACCTAAACAGATAATGATTGTGTTAGATGGGTAATTTCAACATTACCTTCTAATTGTTGTAGAAGTAGTTTTGCAGCACTCTCTCCAGCCAATTGGTAGCCAGGGTTAATACTAATGATATTAGGAAATAGAAAAGAAAGGAGTTCATTGCCGCCGACTCCTGTGATTTGAATGTCTTCACGTTGTAGTTCTTGAAGGCGTTTAGCGACCCCTAGTGCTAATGTATCACTAGCACAAACGATAGCTTCAACGTCATTATCTAGCACTGAATCTACTAAGATATAAGCGCTTTGGTGATCAAGCTGTCCTGTAGCAAAGTTAGCGATGATGCTGTGTTCTTCACACCATTGTAGGTAAGCATCTAAGCGTAATTTTCCCGTTGTTTTATCACTTGGATCTACGCCAATATACGCAATGTTTTTCAGATCCAATTCAGAAAGATAATACAGAGCTTGTCTGATAACACCATAATTATCATAATTAATTGAACTTACTTTATCGGTATCCATGGCAATCACCACCATGCGCTCGCTCCAACGTTCTATTTCAGCCATATCGCAATCAGTAAACCCAAATAAAATAACACCATCCACACTGCGTTTTCTTAATACCTCTAAGTGCTCATTGGTTTTTTGAGTATCAAACTGGCTCTCCATGATCACGGCATCATAGCCCTGCTGATAGATAATCTCTAAAATACCGCTAATGGCTTTATTTTCTGAAGGTGAATCAAGACGAGATGTGATAATCCCTATTACTTTTTGACTACCACCACGCATACTCTGAGCGGATTTAGAAGGAGTAAAACCAGACTCTTTAATAATCTGCTCTACTTTAAGGCGTGTTTCTGGCTTCACTTTTGGATCATTGGTTAACACACGAGAAACGGTCGATTTTCCAACACCAGCCATTTTAGCTATATCAAGAATCGTCAATTTTTTCGTCATATCTACAGTATCCAATAAGTAAAGTGTAAGTCTCGATTATAGCGTTAACTCTTTCTATTCTAAACCAAAAAGAAAAAGCCTGACCATAAACATGATCAGGCTTTGAAAATTACTTGTTTTCGCTTTAAAACAATCTACGCTTTAGCTTCTCTATCGTCAGGGCGAGAGCGTGAATGGCTAATTTTTGTTCATTAAAATATTAACCTGACGTTTTGCATAAGTAACGAGCTCAATAGAATTGAGATACAATTAAATTTTACTTAATAATAACGTTAAAAATTGACAAAGAATTACATTCTCAACAAAATTTCAACTCACGCTCTTACCCTGTCTCTATCGTACTTATTTGCTCTAAAGAACAAGCTATATAATACAGGGACAACACCTAATGTTAATAGCGTACCAACGGCCATGCCAAAGATCATCACAATCGACATTGAATACCAAAACTCTCCGCCAGAGATTGCCAGTGGAACTAAACCTAATATCGTCGTTAGGGTTGTCATGACTATTGGTCGTAAGCGCGTTAAACAAGCATCAATAATTGAGTCTTTAATTAACATTCCTTCAGCACGATTACTCTCAATGCAGTCAATTAATACAATACCATTATTAATGATTATCCCCGCTAAACTAAAAATACCTAACATCGCTGGGAAGGTAAAATACGCATCCATAATCAATAATCCACTAACCGCACCAATCAATGATAATGGAATGGTAAGTAAGATGATCGCAGGTCGACGCACAGAATTAAATTGTAGTAATAACAGCAAGACCATAACAGCAAAACAGTGAGGTAGATACCCAAATAATGCACCATTTGCCTTGCTTGCACCTTTTAGCTCTCCACCTAGCTCAATAGAATAACCATCAGGTAATTTCAACCCTTTTAAGTGAGGTTGAACTAATTTGTTAAGCTCACTTGCTTGTAGAGTTGAGTGCTTCACACTCACTGTCATTACTCGCTGTAAGTCTTCACGGCGGATCACTGCAGATTCACGTTCCGTCGAAAAATCAGCGAATTGAAGTAGCGGTAAAGGTTCACCAGAACTTGATGAAATAATACGCATACTAAACAATTTACCTATTTCGTTGCGCTCCTCATTACCACGGATCATAACAGGAATAACATCATCATCTTCACGATAACTTGTTACTTGATAGCCCTCAAGGAAGCTATTTAAACTTATCGCAATATCTCGACTTGTTATACCTGCTCTTTGCGCGGCTGTTTGGTCAATATCAATATTGATTTTTGGTACACTGTTTTCCCAATTATTATCAATACCAACAGTGCCTGGAATATTATGTAATGCACTTTCTATTTGACGAGCAATTATACGTAAAATTTTCTCATCATCTCCGACAACTTTATATTCAATCAAGCCTAGTTCAGTACCACCTAGCCACATTCTTTTTGCCTGACCAGATGCCTCAGGTAACTCTTGAATTATAAAATCATTAGTTTTTGCTACCATTTCTAACGCAGAAACGGTATCAGTAGTATTAACTACCATAAAAGCACGGTTCGTCGCACGATCAACTGGAGAGAGCGCTAAGAAGAAACGCGGACCACCATCACCAATATATGCAACGGAACTTGTCACATCAGGGTTCTGTTCTTTATTCATTAACCAAGTATTTAAACGACGGGTTACTTTCGTTGTTTCAGTCACCGTTGTTCCCGCAGGAAGGTTCAAAAACACTAAATATTGATTACGTTCAGAGCCTGGCATAAATTGAATCGTTACAAATTTCAATCCAAAAATAGCTAAGAGAAATAGTGCAATACAAGCAGAAACAAACGTCAATCGATAGCTTAATGCGGCATTAATGACTTTTTTGTACCCTCGGGTAAATAATGTCTCTTTATTTTTTTCTTTTACTTCAGATAAACTCACTGGCTTTAAGAACCATACACATAGTGCTGGTGTTGCAAATAAACATAAAAACCATGAAGCTAATAACGCTAACGTAATCACCTGAGATAAAGAGCGTAAATACTCACCCGTAACATCCTGTGCAAGTAACAAAGGCATAAATGCCAAAATACTGGTCAGTGATGATGTTAATAAAGGCAATGCCATGGTTTTAGATGCAAGTACTGCTGCCTCTACTTTATCCATGCCTTCTGATATTTTAGTTTTGATAAACTCAGCAATAACAATGCCATTATCTACCAATAAACCAAGGGCTATGATGATTGCAGCTATGGACATTCGTTGTAATTCAACGCCCCATACTGACATACCAATAATAGTGAATAAAATAGTTAATGGTACGATACTACCTACTATCAATCCCATTCTTACGCCTAAGAATAGCATGACAACCGCAAGTACAACCAAGACGGTTTGCATTAAGTTCGAGGTTGCAGAGGAGACTGACGCTGTTACTTTTTCAGGTTGGAATGTAGCTAGATCTAATGTCATTCCAGCTGGTAACTGGGATCTGTACTCTTCTAAGAATGACTCAATATCAGAACCGAAATCGTCACTTTTGATTTCATCAGCCATTGATGCTGCAATGATTATCGCAGGTTCATTATTAAAGAAAACTGGCGTTTTAAATGGGTCTTCATAGCTGCGTTCTAAATCTATGAGATCTCGTAGATAAACACTTTGTCCACTGTCACGCTCAAACAACACCATATTTTGAATTTCTTCTACCGATTCAAAATTTCCTGATGGTTCAATAACAACTTCTAATGTATTAGCATTTATTGTTCCGCCTGGTAACACCACGTTACGTGATTGAACACTAGTTTTTATTTGTTTTACTGAAAACTTGTTCTCTGCAATCGTTTCTTCTTTTGGTGTCATCCAGATTCGTTCTTCTTGAACACCATATAAAGCAACTTGTGAAATGGTTGAATAGGTGCTCAATTTATCTTGTAAAAACTCAGCCATGCGACGCTTTTCACGAGGAGAAAAATCATCCCCAGTTAGCGCTATCGTCGCAGAATATACACGGCCAAACTCATCGTTGACATAAGGACCATATGTTCCTTCTGGTAACTTACTTTCAATCTCTTCCATTCGGTTACGCAAGGTATCCCAAATAGGTTGTAAATTGAAGTACTTATCATGGACAGAGACATTAATTTGCGTAACACCAGTTCTCACCCATGACTTAATTTCAGACACTTCTGGGATCTGTTTTATTTCTCTCTCTAATGGTTTAGTTATCAATTTTTCAATACGATCTGGTGACATCCCTGGAAACTGAGCTACGACCACCGCATTACGAATGAGAATTTCAGGATCTTCTTTACTTGGTGACTTTAAAAACGTTGAAACACCAACAATAAAAAGCATGATAATGAATACTTGAGTAAAGCGAGTATTACTTAGAGCAAAGCGAGTTAATTTATCCATAATGATAATTCCTTATTTTTCCTGCCAAAGTTGTACTTTTTGGCCTTCAAATAAAAAAGGTACCCCTGCAATAACTACGTGCTCTCCTTCTACTAACCCATCATAGACTTTAAACTTATTATCTAAAGTACGTTCAGTCGCAACAAACCGTCTTTCCAATGTCATTGTCGCTGGATTTACGACATAAATTGCGGCTTTCTTCTCTTCACGTGCAGCACTGAGATCATCAAAGTTTACTGCGCTTAGTGGTAAAACAATAGCCATTGCATCTTTGTTACCTAACGAAACCACTACATTTGCTGACATTCCATTACGAATTTTATTGTTACTGTCTAAAATTCTCACTGTGACAGAGTATGCATTTCCTTTTTCAACTACAGCACCAATTTCTGTCAACTCACCAGCCACTTCTGCACCAATAGCCGGGATCTCAATATTTACTGACATACCAAAACTGAAGTATTGGATTAAACTTTCAGGCACTAATATGGCTACTTCTAGAGAGTTATTATTAACCAACTCTAGAATTTTTTGTCCTGAATTCACTTTAGTAAAATCGTCAACTAAAACATGACTGATTAATCCTGCATAAGGCGCTTTTAATTCAGTACGAGAAAGATTGAGTTTTGCGTTACGTAAATCGGCTTGAGCGGCTAACATTTGCTGATTTTTAGCATCAAAATCCGCTTTAATATTAAGTAATTCAGAATCACTCACAAAGCCTTTTTTTTGCAATTTCTCTGCACGTACGTATTTATCTTCCGCTTGAAGCAAGGCTGCCCTAGATGCCCCTAAAGAAGCTGATACTTTACTGATCGTCAGTTCTAATTCATCGGTTTCTAATCGAGCAAGGACTTGATCTTTTTTAACTCGATTACCTTTAGAAATCAGTATTTCACTTGTAGTGCCACCAATTTTAAAGCTCAGCGGCGAGGTTCGAGTACTTTGAACTACACCTGATAATTCTCTTTCAATAAGATAGGAGGTACGAGAAGTCGTAATATATTTTACATTTCGAATAACTTCTGCTTTTTGTTCATTTTCTGGTTTAGAACCCTTCTCACAACCGATTAACATAAGGGCAGTAAATAGTACGATAATAAATTTCACAATAACTCCAAGCTCTCATTGATAACGCATATCGTACCAGTATAGCGTTCTTATTGTGAAATAAAAGTAGATCCCAAGAAAAGATGATCTATATCAAACAAATACCTCAAAATAGGTACGCTGTAAGTCATTAATAATAAAGATAAAAAAAATGCACAGTAAAAAACCGTGCATTTCTTAGTCAAATTATAACTTTTAACTTACGACTTCCAGTTATCGTAAGCTTTAGTAATTCTATGATTCGCCTCTTTCCATTCGCGACTGCTCAACAGCGTTTTTCTATCGAAGTGTTGAGTTTTAAGCAATAAATCGGCTTTTTCAACCGTTTGAATTGTAAGATTATCTAAAACTTCTACAGCTGATTTTCGATTATTGCACATTAATACCATGTCACAACCTGCATCAAGGGCTTGCTGAGAGCGCTCCGCTGGTCCGCCCATAATTGTTGCCCCTTCCATACTTAAATCGTCAGAGAACACCAAACCATTAAAATTAAGTTGTTTACGCAATACGTCTTTCAACCAATATGAAGAGCCACTTGCTGGCGACGAATCGTATTCAGGATAAATAACGTGGGCAGGCATCATCGCATCTAAAATACCCGCTTCGATTTGTGCTTTAAAAATAGCCATGTCCAATTCGAAAATATTGTCACGGTGATCATAAGGGGTTTCTAAATGAGAGTCAGCTATCACACCACCATGCCCAGGGAAATGCTTCCCTGTTGTTGAAGTACCCGCAGATTTCATGCCTTTCATAAAAGCCGTGCTGTATTTAACGATAGTATTAATATCATCACCAAATGCACGGTTACCAATCGCTTTACAATCAAAACCATTATCAAGCACTGGGGCAAACGTAAGATCGATGTCGTGAGCAACAAGTTCAGAACATAATAACCAGCCTGCTGTTTTCGCTAACTCAAGACCATTATCCATTTCAGCATACGCTTGAGCTGGTGGAATAAGAGTAAATTCATCTCTAAAACGCTGAACTCGGCCACCTTCTTGGTCAACACCAATTAGAATTGGACGTCCTGCGGCTTTGCGAATAGATGCAGTCAGTGCAGCTAACTGTTTTGGATCATGATAATTTCGAGCGAAAAGAATTAATCCGCCCACTGTTGGATGTTGAAGCAACTCACGCTCTTCTGCATCGATTTCGTACCCTTCAACATCTAGCCATAACGGACCCATATCTTTCTCCAAATCATCTTAATTTTTATAGGCTTAAAGTATCACGCCCTTTCTCATTTTAAAATCTTATCTATGGAAATTTTGTGTCAATTGTGTGAGTAACATAGATATTATCTCAACACTTTATGGCACAATAAAAACGTTAATTAATCCGTAGTTATGGAGTATCCACATGGAAAAATACATTGGCTTAATGTCAGGAACCAGTTTGGACGGTGTCGATACCGTTGTTGTTGAGACTAATGGCACAAAAATCAACCTACTTGGTCATGCTGATTTCCCAATGGATCCTCAACTAAAAGTAGATTTACTGGCTGTTTGTACAGGGCAGCAAACCAACCTAAAAGTGATTGGAGAGATTGATCATCGTTTAGGTCATTTATTCGCGGATGCAACACTTCATCTTCTTCATACACTCAACCTTAAACCAGAAGATATCACCGCCATTGGCAGCCATGGACAAACGGTCTTTCATTCGCCTGACGCACAATACCCTTTTACGATGCAACTTGGTGATAGCAATATCATCGCAGCTAAAACAGGAATTGATACCGTTGCTGACTTTCGTCGTAAAGACATGGCACTAGGCGGACAAGGCGCACCATTAGTTCCCGCTTTCCACCACACTTTATTTGGTAAACCAGAAAGCACGCACGTTATTTTAAACATTGGTGGCATCTCTAATATCTCCATTTTACAGAAGAATTCGCCCGTTATTGGATATGACACTGGCCCTGGTAACATGTTAATGGATGCATGGATCTCCGAGCACCAGCAAGTCAGTTTCGATAAGAATGGTGATTGGGCTCGCAGTGGTACAGTGGTTGGTGAACTACTGGTAAACCTAAAGCAGCATAGCTATTTTGCTCGATCTTACCCAAAAAGTACTGGGCGTGAATTATTCAACTTAGATTGGTTTTCTCAATATATTGAAAATACCCCTTATCAACCACAAGATGTGCAAGCAACGTTATTGGAGTTCACCGTTTCTACGATTGTCGATCAAGTAATCAAATTCCATGTTGGAGAGAGTGCAAAACTGCTCGTTTGTGGTGGTGGTGCTCATAATCAATATCTAATGGAAAGACTGCAATTCCATTTACCAAATTGGGCAGTTGTTACCACTAACGACTACAATGTAGATAGTGACAATATGGAAGCAATGGCGTTTGCATGGTTAGCACATCAACGTATTCATGATTTACCAAGTAACGAACCGGATGTGACGGGCGCTTCTCGTTATGCAAGTTTAGGTGTAATCTATCCAGTATCTTAAATACAAATAAGAATAATTAAGAAGTATTTTATTATGCATATTTCAGCTCAATTACAGCCTCTGTGGCTCAGTAAAAAAACATCAAATTCATGCTATTCTTTAAGAGAACAATTAGCATGGTTACACAATGATGATGATAACTTTAAGCTTAAAGCTATTGATAAAAACCAGCCTTGATGATAAACACTCCTTACTAAATAAATGGTTACCAGCTAATTTGTCTAATGCCATTGAATTATTTGGTAAAAAAAATGAAGTAAATCAAAATGTTGCAGCATCAATGTGGCTTAAATCTTTCAATAATCAATTTTTTACTAGCTTAACGGCACTGCGTTTAAAGTTCAACCGTGTACCTATCGTTCAATTTAATGATATTTTTATCTCGACTCCCAATGGCGAAAAGATAAAGTCACTGCAAATCAACAATAACTGCCCTTTTGTTTGTCTAGCAACTGATCCTTTAGCATCTGAATCACAAGCAACCGTCGTAGAGAGCCAAGAAAAACTAGATGAAGCCTTCACTTATTTATTGCAACAAATCGGGGGTGGTTTAAGCATTTTTTTTGAAAAAGAGCGTCTTAAGCATCGTCCATTCTGGGGAAGTATTTCCTTGGCGGTCAGCGTGTTCTTTATGCGTTTAACAGAAAAAGGACTTTCAAAAGAGGTCGCAAGCCAATTAGCACTAAACGCAGAACACTGGTTAGAAAACATTATGCCAGAGATAGGAAAAAATCTTGCACATGTTCGAGTCGCAGAAAATAATCAGCAAGCCATTTTATATGTTCAACGCGAAACCTGTTGCATGAAATACAAAATCGATGGCAAAAAGAACTGCGCTACTTGCCAACTTCTAAGTGAAGAAGATCGCCATAAAAAAAATATTAAACGTATTCCTTCTCTTTAGCGCTGTAATAAAGACATAAGAATGCTCAAATACACGTTTAATTTAGTATAAAACTCAATCCGGAACAGTTATTTTGTTGTTTCGGATTTTTCACTTTGGCACATTATCCTAAGATCTGTTATAACGTATCCTCAAATCACTACTTAACGGTTAATCATGAAATTACTAGTTCGCAACCTACCTCGTACAATGACTGAATATGAATTAAGAGAGATGTTTAAAGCTCACGGTTCACTTGATTACTGCACACTGGTTTTAGATGAAATGACTGGCGAATCGAAAGGTTTTGCCTTTGTTGAAATGTCAAACGAAGAAGAAGCATTAGCAGCTATCGAAGCTGAAAATGGTAAGAAGTTTGGCAAAGAAAAAATCCGTGTTAAAGCAGCAGAGTAATCACCTTACTTTGTAAATAAAGCGCATTCAGTGATTAAACAGTTAACACTCTCAAGTTATTTTTTAATCACATATACCAATCGTACCTATAAAATAAATTAGAATACGATTGGTATTGTTCCATTCAGCTAATTAGACCTTACTTATGCCAATTCCTGATCCTTGCTTTACCTCTTTCGCACAATCTATTACTGATTACTCTTTACCTAAACGCTTCACTTTCCCATTTTATTATGAACCACACCCTTTGTGTGAATTAGCGGCGACTCAGTTACAACGTCACCTAGAGACTCAAACTGAATGGCGACATAACTTTGGTATAGAGCAAGATAACACTCCAAATAGTCTTGAAAAAGCCATTGGTAAAATGTTTGGCGTATTACTCGTTCAGCATTTATCAGGTGAGATCGGATTCTTATCTGCGTTTTCAGGTAAAGTCGCTGACAGTAATCACCTTCCCCATTTTGTTCCTCCTGTATTTGATATGCTAGAAGAAGACGGATTCTTTAAAGCAGAATTAGCTGAAATCACTGAGATAAATGCAACCATCAAACAACAGCAGATGAATCCATTACTTGCTGATTTAACCGCAGAAATAAAAGCTGAGACTCTCGCTTCACAAGAGCAATTAGAAGCGCAGCGTCAAGTAATGATTGACGGGCGAAAATCACGTAAAGAACAACGTACAGAAGCAGAAATCAGCGCTAAAGATGGGTCTCAAGAAACAATCGATATTCTAGAACAATTAAAGATAAAATTAGGCAAAGAAAGTATCCAAGAGAAAAATACATTAAGAGATCTTAAGATCTTTTGGGATGAAAGAATAAGTCACATTCAGTATCAATTAGAACAACTCAATACAGAGTTATCAAAATTAAAAACAGCGCGCAAAAATCTATCTAATGCCCTACAAAAAAAGCTATTTCAGCAATATAAATTCTTAAATACCCATGGTGTAGAAAAAGATCTCAATGATATTTTCAAAGACATGCCAAACCATATCCCGCCCGCAGGATCAGGTGAATGCGCTGCACCTAAACTATTACAATACGCCTTTGCTCATAATTTAAAGCCGTTAGCATTAGCAGAGTTTTGGTGGGGTATTGCTCCAAAATCTGAAATACGCCAACATAAAAAGTTCTATGCTTCTTGCCAAAGTAAATGTCAGCCAATTTTAGGCCATATGCTTGATGGCATTGAAATGGATGAAAACCCATTACTGATAAACCCAGCAGAAGGCAAAGACATCGAGATCGTTTATGAAGATGAGTTTATGCTTATCATCAATAAACCCGCAGATTTTTTATCGGTACCCGGTAAGAATATTCAAGACTCTGTCTATACACGTATTCAACAGCGCTACCCTAATGCGACAGGTGGGTTAATTGTTCACCGTTTAGACATGGCAACCTCTGGATTAATGGTATTAGGGTTAACCAAAAAAGCACATAAACGATTACAAAAGCAGTTTATCAATCGCACCATCGAGAAGCGTTACACTGCATTAATTGATGGTGTCTTAGCGCAAGATGAAGGAATGATCACATTGCCACTGCGCGGAGATTTATATGATCGCCCTCGTCAGTTAGTCTGCTTTGAACATGGGAAACTGGCAGAAACAACGTATCAAGTTATTGAGCGCATAAAAGATAAAACTAAAGTTTACCTGTACCCAAAAACAGGACGTACCCATCAATTACGAGTTCACTGCGCTCATAATTTAGGTTTAAATATGCCGATAGTTGGCGATGATTTATATGGTAAAAAAGCAAATCGATTACACCTACACGCAGGCTATTTATCTCTGACTCATCCCATGACTAAAGAGCCAATGGAATTTGATATTGAGGCGGAGTTTTAATATGCAACCACACAACATAGCATCTTCAAAATTTACACGATTTTCTGGTCAGATCGATACTATTGCTCTGCCTGAGCGTTTTACCTTTCCTTATTTCTACGTTCCACATCCATTAGCGTCACTGGCAATGGAAGAGCTGCAGCACTATTTGGATAATCAAAAAACATGGTCCCATGACTTTACCACTCAAGGTAAAATGTTTGCCGTTCTCGTCGTTAAAAATCAACAAGGTGAACTTGGTTATCTCTCCTCTTTTGCTGGCACGCTTTCAGATAGTGAAGAAAGCCTCAGTCAAGCGCCTGATTTTTTTGTTAATGCCATCTTTGATAACCAAGCATACTGCCGTCTACTTTCCACCCAAGAAAACGAAATCAAAGTACTTGAAGCAGAGATTGTCCGATTAGAAAACGCACCTGATTTTATCGCATTAAAAGAGAACCTAGCCGCAAGTACGGCTCAATCAGAACAAGAAATCTCAGCGTTTCAGCAAGCAATGGCGGCAGCAAAAAAAGAACGAAAGCTACGTCGCTCTAATGCTGAATCAGACTCTGAATCGCCATTATCTCAAGATGAATTAAGTGCCTTAATTACTGATCTTGGTAATCAAAGCAGTCGTGAAAAACGAGATTTAAAGCAGTTAAAACAGCAATGGCAGCAGACTATTACTGAATTAACCACGCAGCACAATGAATTCCTTGAAGCGCTTAAATTAGTTAAACACCAACATGAGAAATTACTTCAAAAATTAAAAGATGATGCATTAAAAGCGACTCTATTTCTTAACCAATCTGGTGTATCAAAGAGCCTGTTTGAGCTATTTAAACAAAATAGTTCAACTAAACATGCTCAAGATCCTATCCCTTATTCAAGCGAACAAAACTTACCTAAGCTACTGCAAGCGGCTTTCACATTAGGGTATACGCCAATAACATTAGGTGAATTTTGGTGGGGTTCCGCACCATATGAGCAAGTTCGCCAACACAAAAACCGCTATCCAGTATGTCAAAGCAAATGTTTTGAAATTATCGAACATATGCTTGATGGCATTGATGTTGATGATAGCCCATTAGAACAAACGCCCTCTTACGGAAAAGAGTTAGAGATCGTTTATGAAGATGATGTCATGGTCGTTGTTAATAAGCCTGTTGAGTTTTTATCGGTTCCCGGTAAGTTTATTACTGATTCTGTATATACTCGAATTCAAGCACGCTACCCTACCGCTACTGGGCCTCTAATTGTTCATCGCTTAGATATGTCGACCTCTGGTTTACTCGTATTAACACTAACACCTGAAACCAATAAACAAGTACAAAAACAGTTTATTGAGCGCACAGTAGAAAAACGCTATACCGCTCTACTGGAAGGCAATATCAGCAATGACAGTGGTTTCATTACGCTACCATTGCGCGGTGATCTGGAAGATAGACCACGTCAAATGGTTTGTCATACTGAAGGCAGAAGTGCAGAAACATCTTACCAAGTTATTGAGCGTAAAAATAATCGGACCAAAGTCTACCTATACCCTAAAACTGGCCGCACTCACCAACTGCGAGTTCATTGCGCTCATCAAGCAGGGTTAAATACTCCGATTGTAGGTGACGACTTATATGGATTTAAAGAGACTCGATTACACTTACATGCTGGTTATTTAAAATTACGTCACCCTGTCACAAATATTGAAATGGAGTTTGAGGTCGACTCAGATTTCTAGAATACATATTAAAAACAGAAGACTGGCACTTAGCTATGTCAGTTTTCTGTTCATCTTTACAAGTAAAGATTGCTTTTTTTCATAAAAGAGTTACTTTCCATCTTCTTATAAATTACATCGGCAGCACCATCTAATTATATCAATTTAAATCAAGCCTCCCCTTTTCTCGAACCAATTTATTGCTCTCTATTTTGAGCTTGCTTGCTTCCTTTTTATAATGAATGATTGACCATGCTTACATATAAACCACGAATTGATTTCCCTCTACTTATCGCCATTGTATTACTAATTTTATTAGGCTCTCTCACCGTGTGGAGTGCCAGCGGATTTAATGACTCAATGCTTGAACGACACTTAATTCGAGCTGCAATTGCCATCACTTGTATTGTTGGCATGTCGACGATACCCCCTCGAACATACGAGCGAGCTACTCCTTATTTATATGGCTTAGCAGTTATCTTGCTATTGGGGGTTATCCTTGTCGGAGACAGTACCAACGGGTCGCAGAGGTGGCTTATTATTGGGCCAATCCGATTCCAACCATCTGAGCTTGTTAAAGTTGCTATTCCACTTATGGTAGCATGGATACTTGTATCTGATACTGGCCGGCCTAACCTCAAGAAGATACTGATTTGTTTACTTATTACAGCCGTACCTGCAGGGTTGATTTTTGTTCAACCCGACCTTGATGGTGCAATATTTACGGTTATTTATGCTCTATTTGTTCTCTATTTTGCAGGAATGAGCTGGAAAATTATTAGTTCTTTTCTGGGGGTAATTGCTGTAACAATACCTATGTTATGGATCTTCGTTATGGAGGCTTATCAGAAAAAACGCGTAACACAATTTCTTGATCCAGAATCCGATCCCCTTGGTGCAGGTTATCAAATTATTCAATCTTTAATTGCAGTGGGCTCTGGTGGCATGCGTGGTAAAGGTTGGGAAAATGCGACTCAAGGACAACTTGGTTTCATTCCTGAAAGTCATACCGACTTTATTTTCTCGACCTACGCTGAAGAGTGGGGATTCTTTGGTTGTGCATTATTATTAGGTCTTTATCTGTTTATCACTGGGCGTGTAATTTGGTTAGCTTACCATTGTGAATCACCATTTAACCGCTTAGTCTGTGGTACTTTTGCTCTTAGTTTCTTCCTATACGCCTTTATTAATATTGGAATGGTCACGGGGCTTTTACCAGTAATGGGAAGCCCTCTGCCTTTCTTTAGTTACGGAGGAACGGCGATGATCACTCAAGGTATCTGTTTTGGTATCATAATGTCTCTTTGCTTACAAAAGGCTTATAAACCATAAATATAATTTTTAATATAGTGAATATTTATAGTGACTTTATAAAAGAGTTGTCATAATCTCGATCTTTCTTCGTCACACCCATTGGTTTGATATTACACTTCGAGCTACCTATGACAAATACACTCTCTATCGGCGCATTAGAATCTTTTCTAATCGCCATTTCAGTGCTTTCCCTTGGCCACTTTATCAACTCTAAAATTGGGGTATTTAAAAAATACAATATCCCAGAACCTATTGTTGGCGGCCTAATTGTTGCGTTTTCTATTACCCTTTTGCATTTTCAAGGTGTCAGTATTGAGTTTTCACTGCCACTACAGAATACATTTATGCTAATGTTTTTTAGTACTGTCGGCCTTGCTGCTAACTACACTCAATTAGTCAAAGGCGGTGCTAAGGTTTTCTTATTCTTAGCGGTCGCTTCTTTTTATATCCTAATTCAAAATGCAGTAGGTGTAGGCCTAGCCAGTGCAATGGGACTAGACCCATTATTAGGCTTAATTGCAGGCTCAATTACCTTATCTGGTGGACATGGGACAGGTGCTGCCTGGTCACAGACTTTTGCCGAAAACTACAATTTAAATACAATGGAGCTTGCTATGGCTTCAGCTACCTTTGGTTTAATTATGGGCGGGCTGATAGGTAGCCCTATCGCTCAAAAGTTAATCCAAAAGCACAAGCTAGAATCAGAATATGGCACTGATGTCGACACTCATACTCGCTTCCCTGAGTTAGTAACTTACAATGACCGAGAAGAAGATAAGATTACAGCAAAAAAAGTCATTGAAATGCTGTTTATTTTATTGGTTTGTGTCGCAGGTTCTCAGCATCTGAGTAAATTTGTAAGTAGTTTTGGTATTACTTGGCTTAATATTCCAGATTTCGTCTATGCCCTATTTATTGGGGTATTTATTACCAATATCTTTGAAATCAGCAAGGTTCGTAAGATCGATACCGAAACTGTTGATATTCTCGGCACCGTTTCTTTATCGTTGTTCTTAGCTATGGCGCTTATGAGTTTAAAGTTATGGAATATCTTTGATCTTGCGATTCCATTTTTAATTATTTTAACTATTCAAACAGTTGTCTTAGCCCTTTTCTCTTATTTTATTACCTTCCGTATTATGGGAGCAAATTATGATGCAGCAGTAATGGTAGGTGGTCATTGTGGATTTGGATTAGGGGCAACACCAACAGCTGTTATGAATATGGGCTCTCTGGTTTCTCGCTTTGGTCCTTCTCCACAAGCTTTTATGGTTGTACCTATTGTTGGTGCGTTCTTTATTGATATTACCAATTTAATCATACTTCAGGCTTATATTAGCTTCATTGGTTAAATATCATTACAAATCAATAAGTAAACACCATAGAGATTGGAAGGCTAGCCATTCAATCTCTATGAAAAAATCTATTATGAACTTTTTATGACAGTGTAAATTTATAGTGACTTTATAAAAGACTTGTCTTACTCTCGATACACTTATCCCAATAAGCTAACTGCTTATTTTTCGTCTGGAGAATGGCGATGTTTGATTCATTTCTTTCGATTCTAACAGCTCTTTGGCAACAAGATTTTACCCTATTACAAAATCCAAATAGTGTCACTATGATTTACTTCTGTCTTATTCTGTTTATTTGGTTAGAGAGTGCTTTTATTCCTGCTGCTCCCCTTCCCTGCGACAGTGTGGTTATTCTTTCTGGTTCACTGGCTGCTGCAAATGTGATCAGTTACCCCGTTATTGTTACTGGTCTAATTATGGCAGCAGCAATAGGCAGCCAGCTCGCATTTATTCAAGGCCGCTGGTTACATAAATTTCCAATGATTCAAAAATGGATCAATGCCGTTCCTGCACATCGTTTACAAACCGTTGATTCTTTATTGACGAGACATGGCTTAATTGCTTTATTCGTTGCCCGCTTCATCCCTATAGTTCGTCCTCTTTTACCCCTAATGATGGGATTAAGAATGCAGAAAACATCGCGTTTTCATTATTTTGCATGGATGAGTGCGATTATTTGGATTTTATTACTGACAGGCTTTGGTTACTCACTGTCTTTCTTACCAGAAAAGATCTCAAAATACATAACAATGGTATTAATGGCAGCACCAGTGATCACCCTAACCATAGCTGTAGGCAGTTTCATTAGTGGCTACTGCGTAAAAAGATATAGAAACAAACGCATTATTTAATTTATTAGATTCCATAATCTACAAAAAAGCCCTTAGCTTATAATAAGTTAAGGGCTTTTTGTTAGGTATTAGTATCTACTTTTTTACGATTATACGTCGTAAGTTGTTGATGCTGTGTTACCGCCTGTACCTGTCCAGTTTGTGTGGAAGAATTCACCACGTGGACGGTCAGTTCGCTCGTAAGTGTGAGCACCGAAGTAATCACGTTGAGCCTGAAGAAGGTTTGCAGGAAGACGCGCTGTAGTGTAGCCATCTAGGAACGTAAGAGCAGAAGTCATACATGGCATTGGGATGCCAGATTCCATAGACTTAGCTGCTACTTTACGCCATGCGCCCATACAGTTGTCTAGGATACCTTTAAAGTAAGCATCTGAACCTAAGAATGCAATCTCTGGGTTTGCTTCATAAGCATCACGAATGTTACCTAGGAATGCAGAACGGATGATACAACCACCACGCCACATTAGAGCAACGTTACCGTAGTTAAGATCCCAACCGTTTTCGTTCGACGCTTCACGCATTAGCATGAAACCTTGAGCGTAAGAGATGATCTTAGATGCTAGTAGAGCCTGACGGATTGCATCAACCCACTCTTGCTTGTCGCCTTCAATTGGAGCAACAGTCTTACCGAACAATTTCTCAGCTTCAACACGTTGGTCTTTAAGTGCTGATAGACAACGAGAAAATACAGATTCAGTGATTAGCGTTAGTGGGATACCCATATCTAGTGCGTTGATACCAGTCCACTTACCAGTACCTTTTTGGCCTGCTGTATCTAGGATCTTCTCAACTAGCGCTTCACCATCTTCATCTTTGTAACCAAGGATGTCAGCAGTAATTTCTACTAGGTAGCTGTCTAGCTCAGTTTTATTCCACTCTGCAAATACAGCCTGCATTTCGTCGTGGTTCATACCAAGACCATCTTTCATGAACTGGTATGCTTCAGTGATAAGCTGCATGTCACCGTATTCGATGCCATTGTGAACCATCTTAACGAAGTGACCAGCACCGTCGTTACCAACCCAATCACAACAAGGCTCACCCGCGTCAGTTTTCGCTGAGATACCTTGGAAGATAGGCTTAACCGCTTCCCAAGCTTCAGGAGAACCACCTGGCATGATAGAAGGACCGAAACGAGCGCCCTCTTCACCACCAGAAACACCCGTACCGATAAAGTGAATGCCTTTCTCGCGAAGAGCAGCTACACGACGGTTAGTATCTGGGAAGTTAGTGTTACCACCATCAATGATGATGTCACCTTTATCTAGAAGCGGTACAAGCTTGTCGATGAACGTATCAACAACATCACCAGCACGTACCATAAGCATTACTTTACGTGGTGCTTCTAGTTTCTCAACTAGCTCTTCTAAAGAGTAAGCACCAACAATGTTAGTTCCTTTAGCTGGGCCTTCTAGAAACTCGTCTACTTTTGCAGCAGTACGGTTATGAGCGACAACTTTGAAGCCGTGGTCGTTCATGTTTAAGATAAGGTTTTGACCCATTACTGCTAGGCCGATTACACCGATATCACCTTTCATTATTTTCTCTCCTTGCGGCTATTCGCGATTATGCGATAGCGCTTGCTGCATTTGAATCGAGGAACCACTCTGTTTCACCAGTTGTAGACTGGATTTTTGCTGCCGGATAAGGCAACTCTGAAGCAGGTGTCGTATGAATTTCTTTAACGATCTCAACTTTGCCTGAACCTAATACTAGGTAGCTGATTCGCTTTGCGGCTTCTAAAACTTTCGCTGTTTTAGAAACACGGATTTGACCAGACTCAGGATGAGAAGCAAGTACAGACAAGTTCTCATCTTGGTAATTAGTCACACCAGGAAACAATGAAGCCGTGTGGCCATCAGCACCAACACCTAATAAAATCCAATCAAAAACAGGAATACCGTTCTCTGTTGGGATCACATCAGCCATTTCTTGTGCAAAACGTTCAGCTTCAGCTTTTGGCTCGTCTTCACCACGAATACGGTGAATATTTTCTGCTGGTAAATTTACTTTAGTGAAAAGTAATGTATTAGCTTCACCAAAATTACTCTCCGCGTCATCAGGGGCAACACAACGCTCATCACCCCACCAAAAGTGTAGGTTATTCCATTGAATGCCTTCTGCATATGGTGCTTGAGCTAACAATTTGAAAAGCATTTTAGGCGTACTTCCGCCAGAAAGAGAAATATGTACAGCTTTACCCTGCTCACTATACGCTTTCATTTCATTTGCTAAGTTTTCAACAACTAGCTCTGGTGTAGCAAAAATTTTGTGATTGATCATAATTCGCAGTAATCCGTGTCTGTTAAATTTTTGCATGGAAAACGCCATGCACGATCATCTCTTTGTAAAAGCTCATCCGCTTCTTGTGGTCCCCAAGTACCACAGGCATACCCAAACAAAGATTGAGGATCTTGCTTAAAGTCTAAAATTGGTTGAACATATTTCCAACATGCTTCCACTGCATCAGTACGAGCAAATAACGTTGCGTCGCCATTTAATGCATCTAACAATAGACGTTCATACGCAGTAAGCATTTGAGTTTCTTGCAAATCAGCGTATGAGAAGTTCATCTTAACTTCTTTTGCCTTAAATCCAGCACCTGGCTCTTTTAAGCCAAAGCTCATCTGAATGCCTTCATCCGGTTGAATACGGATAATCAACTTATTTTCAGGAGCATTCTGACCAAAGACTGGGTGTGGTGTTTGTTTAAAGTGAATAACAATCTCTGTTACTCGAGTCGGTAAACGCTTACCAGTACGAACATAGAAAGGAACACCATTCCAACGCCAGTTATTGATATAAGCTTTTAAACCGATGTAAGTTTCTGTTCGAGAATCATCGGCAACACCATGTTCTTCACGGTAACCCGATAACTGTTGGCCACGTACATCAGATGCCGTGTACTGACCTAACACAAGGTTTTTACGCAAATCATCTTCTTCAAGCGGTTTAAGACATTGAAGAACTTTAACAACTTCATCACGAATCGAATCCGCATTAATTTGAGCCGGTGGTTCCATGCCTACCATTGCTAATACTTGTAGCAAATGGTTCTGGAACATATCACGAACGGCCCCAGAGCCATCATAATAGCCACCACGTTCTTCAACACCAAGAAATTCTGCACCAGTGATTTCAACATAATCAATAAAATTACGGTTCCATAACGGTTCAAACATCGCGTTTGAGAAACGAAGCACTAGAAGGTTTTGTACCGTTTCTTTACCAAGATAATGGTCAATGCGGTAAATTTGGTGTTCTTGAAAGTGGTTATGAATTTCTTTATCAAGGCTTTGTGCTGATTCAAGATCATACCCGAATGGTTTTTCAATAATTAGACGTTTCCAGCCATTAGATTCATCGTTAAGGCCATGAGCTGCTAGGCAAGCTGGAATTACACCGTAAAGACTTGGCGGAGTTGCTAGATAGAAAAGCGTATTCTGTTGCTCAAGTTGATACTTGTCAGCCAATAGATCTAACTTAACAGCCAGTTTACTATAATCATCAACATCTGACGTATTTACCGCTTGGTAATGTAAATGCTCACAAAATGCAATAAGCGTTTCTGGATCTGTTTTTTCCATCTCTAGCAGTGATTTTTTCATCTTTTCACGATACGACTCATCGTCATATGGAGAGCGGCTAACGCCTAGGATTGAAAAAGATTCTGAAAGTTGATTACTCGCGTACAGATGATACAAAGCAGGAATAAGCTTGCGGAAAGTAAGATCTCCCGAAGCTCCAAAAATTACGATGGTATTGTTGTCCGAAATTGTCATTATTTCTCTATCCGATACACAGTAAAGTATGCGCGTATAATAGAGAAAATCTTTTCTAATTTCTAATCAATTTTAATTATTATATCAATAGGTAAAACCGAACAATATAATACCCTTACAAATAAAGCGGAAATAAGCACTGTAATTTATATAATCAAGAGTTTTTTATTCTTAATTTAAATATATTGTTGTACACTTAAATTTACCACCATCTCGGCTTAAACTAAAAAGAAGACCCCTATATAATTTAGAAGTCTTCTTATCAGTTATATTCATTATTTAGAGCTCAGCACCGTAGCTGGATGTAACTGACTTGCCTTTCTGGCAGGATACCAAGTTGCAATTGCACTTAAACAGATCGCTGTAGCCGTCACAACAGCAACATCACTCCACACCAATTCAGATGGTAAGAAATCCACAAAATAGATATCACCGGATAAAAACTGGTGTCCTATTAGTGATTCTAACCCTTTAATCATTGGTGTTAAATTTAATGCCACAAAGGAGCCAAGAGCAGAGCCCGCTAAACTACCCGTTACACCAGAGAAGATCCCTTGGCACACAAAGATGCGTTTAATTAAACCATCATTTGCCCCCATAGTTCTTAATATCGCAATATCTCCAGCTCGATCTTTCACTGCCATCATTAGCGTAGACACAATGTTAAAGCAAGCAACTCCAATGACTAAAACCATCACAAGATACATAATTGAGCGAACTAATTGAATATCTCGATACAAGTAACCATATTTCTGAACCCAACTGCGTAAGTAGACATATTCAGTTAATGTTCCCCCTACTTCACGGACAATTTCTTGGGCGTTAAGCACATCATTCACTTGCAAAGAAACACCTGTGACACTGTCACCTAGATTTATATACTGTTGTGCATCTTTTAGAGGAACAATAGCTAAACCATGATCAACCTGCCCACCTAAGGACAATAATCCAACCACTTGCAAACGTTGACGCTTTGGAGAACGAAGTTGCTTACTTGCATTTTCATCTGGGATCATCGCTGTGATCCAATCTCCGACTTTTACATTTAATGTATCCGCAACGCCTTTACCTAAAATAACGCTTTGTTTATTCGCTTCGAACGCCTTCCATGCCTCGTTATCAATATACTCAGGTAACTTAGAAACCGCCGCTTCTAATAAAGGTTCAACGCCTCGAACTTCAACCGCTTTTAATTTACTGCCTCTTTCAAGTAAGGCGGTAAATCGAACATAAGGCGCAGCTCCTGTTACTTTTGGATGTTTCTTTGCTTGATTCATCATGGTTTGCCAATCAGATACTGGGGTTTTTACCCCTTCAAGCTCAGCGTGTGGAATAACAGAAAGCACACGATTTTGTAATTCACGCTCAAAACCATTCATCGCAGAAAGACCAATGATGATCACAGCTACACCAATAGCAATACCGAGAGTGGATGAGAGCGAAATAAATGACACCATTTTATTACGCTGCTTTGCACGAGCAAAACGACCACCAATAAAAAGAGAAAGCGGTGAAAACATTACGCCTCCTGCTCTTGGCTTAACGCCGAACGAACGGTTTCAGTAATAAAGCGACCATCTTGCATACTTAATTGCTTATCTAGTTTTGCTGCTAATTCATTATCGTGTGTTACCACTAAGAATGCAGTACCTGACTCTTGATTCAATTCGCGCATTAAATTATAGATGTCTAATGCTGTTTTATAATCTAAGTTACCCGTCGGTTCATCAGCAAGAACTAAAGCAGGCTTATTAACTAACGCACGAGCAATTGCAACACGCTGGCGTTCACCACCAGACAGTTCTGAAGGACGGTGTTCAATACGATGTGCTAGTCCAACTTTCTCTAGTAATTCTGTGGCACGCTTTGTCGCTTCTTTCTTATGGATACCACCAATTAACAGCGGCATGGCCACATTTTCTAAAGCGCTAAAGTCAGAAAGAAGGTGATGGAACTGATACACAAATCCAATATGTTGGTTGCGAATTTTTGCTTGCTTATTAGCACTCAATTTTGTTAGTTCATTTTGTTGAAAATGCACAGTTCCTGCTGTTGGTTCATCAAGTGCGCCAAGAATGTGCAGTAATGTACTTTTACCAGAGCCTGATGAACCCACTATCGCCACTAATTCACTTTCATTAATTTGAAAATCAACGCCTTTAAGCACCTCAGTTTCCATTGTGCCTTCTTGGTAAACCTTACGAATACCCTGACAAACTAATAATGGATTACTCATATCTTAATGCCTCTGCTGGTTGTACGACTGCCGCTCGATAAGATGGGAATACGGTCGCTAATAAACTTAATAAAATTGCTAGAATAATGACAATACACACTTGTAATGGTTCAACCTGTGTTGGTAAAGAGCCGCCAACAGTAAATAGCGACAACCCAAGTGTAGAAAGGATAACATTGATGTTACTGGCAAATAGAGCTCCCAATGTACCACCGACAATTGCGCCTATTACGCCGCTGCTTGCCCCTTGTACCATAAAAATAGAAAGTACCTGATTACTCGTCATGCCTTGTGTTTTTAATATCGCCACTTCTGCTTGTTTTTCCATTACCACCATAATTAAGGCAGAAATAATATTGAACGCCGCGATAGCTACAATAAGCCCTAGCATTAGACCCATCATGTTTTTTTCCATTTTTACCGCTTGGAATAATTCCCCGCGTTGATCACGCCAATCACTCCATGTCATGTTATTTTCTAAAGGCAATTTAGCTAATTCTGTCACTTGGAATGGGTCACTAAAGAATAAACGCCAACCTGTGATGTTGCCTTTTTTCAATTTCATTAAACGGGCAGTATCTTGAATATTCGCAACCATTAATTGGCCATCGACATCAGAGCCTGTATTAAACACGCCAACCACCTTAAAATTACGTTGGCTTGGGATACGTCCCAGAGGCGTGTATTGGCTAGCATTAGTCACCATAATTCGGACGGTATCACCATAACGGACACTCAGATCACGAGCAAGTTTTGAGCCAAGAAAAATACCATATTCACCCGTTGCTAATTGCTGTACATTGCCAGAAATTAACTCATAAGCAATAGGGTCATATTCATTTGGGTCAATACCAACAAGCATACCTGCACTCAAGCCTTTGGCGCTTTGAATAATCGCCTCTCCACGAACCACTGGGGTTACTTGGGTGACATGAGGTAAACTTGCTGCGTAATCTCTTTCATCTTCTGATGGCGTAATTTGCTCACTCTCACTTGAAATAACCGCTTGAGGTAATACTCCCAAAATACGGTCTTTAAGTTGACCTTCAAAGCCATTCATTACAGATAATACCGTAACCAAAGAGAGCACTCCGATGGTGATCCCCGCCGTAGACATATAAGAGATAAAACGGCTAAATCTATCGCCAGAGCGCCCTCTTAAATATCGTAAACCTATAAATACTGATACTGGATGAAACATAAATTCTCTCAATCACGCCTATCAAAGCTATAATAATAGCTACAGTCTATCACGTAAAATACTGGTATTTATTCCTTTTTTGCTCGTCTAACATTGATTGAATGATATTAAACACTTGCTGATACTTAGGGACTTCGCCATAATCATTAAATAATAAATAGAGGAACGCTTATGTCACATGACGAATATTTCTCGGTTCACTATGATTTAACTATCAACGTAGAACCTCTTGCTGCTGATAATTCACTTCCAAGCATGGCTGCCTTTGAACGTGAGATCCCAGCACCATTCAGAGTCGCTCAAGAGTGTAGTACCCTTGATGATGTCTCTGAAAACGAACTATCCTTCCTAAAACAAGATGATGGTAAACGTTTGGCTCATTACCTTACGAATCAAAATCAAAAAATAAATTTACTGTTGTCTTATCTGCTAATTCAACAAGATAACGAAATATTCAGACATAAAACGTCTAGCTTTGGCGCAAGTAAATTCACTTTTGAAAGTAAAACATCATTTGATTTACACCAAAAAGCTCGCGTTAAACTGTTTTTAGAGCACCCTCCCGCTGCAATCTATTGCTATGCAGCAGTGACACAGTGTACACCAACAGACTCTGGATTTATGGTTGAGATGGCTTATGAACTTCTTCGTGATATTGACCAAGATTTACTGATTAAAGCAGCACTGTACCAACAACAAAAGCTTCTTAAACTTCGCGCTCAAGAACGCAATTTAACTTAACGAACTGAATATCCTGATGCCTATAAAAAACTTACTGTCACTAACATTACCGACTAAAGCCAATGATACTCGCTCGGTTGGTAATTTAACGGGTTCATCTCTCGCACTTGCTATTGCGGAAATTGAACAACAACACACTGGACCTGTCGTCGTTGCTGTGACTGAGCCACAATTGGCATTTCGTTTACAAAATGAAATCAGTCAATTTAGCCAACGTTCGGTAGAGGTTTTTCCTGATTGGGAAACACTTCCTTATGACAGCTTTTCACCGCATCAGGACATTATTTCTGACCGTTTATCACGCCTATATCATTTGCCTCAGCAGAAAGATGGCACGCTAATTGTTCCTGTTAGTACCTTATTACAACGTCAATCACCGCAATCTTTCTTGCACAAACATGCGTTAGTAGTAAACGTAGGTGATCGTCTATCGTTTGATAAGCTGAAGTTACAGCTAGAAAAGTCTGGTTATTTACACGTAGACCAAGTCATGAGTCACGGTGAGTACGCAAGTCGTGGGTCTATTCTTGATTTATTCCCAATGGGTAATGCACACCCTTATCGAATTGATTTCTTTGATGATGAAATAGATACCATTCGTCAGTTTGATCCTGAAAACCAACGTACCATTGAAGAAGTAAAATCAATCAACTTACTGCCTGCCCATGAGTTCCCTACTGATGATGTGGCGATTGAAGATTTCCGTATTCGCTGGCGTCAACGTTTTGATGCTCGACGTGAACCAGAATCGGTTTATCAACAAATTAGCAAAGGTGCTTGGCCTGCCGGTATCGAATATTGGCAACCGCTGTTCTTTGATGAAACGGAAACTCTGTTCGACTATCTACCAGATAATACGTTATTAGTAACAATTGGTGATATAGAAAAAGCAGCCAATGATTTCTTAGCTGATGCCGAGTACCGCTATGACCAACGTCGAGTGGATCCACTGCGTCCTCTTCTACCTGTAAATGAGCTGTGGCTTCAAACGACGGATATGTTTGGCCTCTTTAAGCAATACCCTCGTGTAAAGCTAGCAAGAGAACCAGAAATAGAAAAAGCTGGCCGTTTTAATCCAGATTTACTTGAGTTACCAGAGATAGCAATTCAGCACCAAAACAAAGAACCGTTTGCACAATTTCGTCAATTCTATGAGAAATTCAGCGGTCAGGTGATCTTCTCTGTTGAATCTGAAGGTCGTCGTGAAGCTCTACTTGAATTACTTGCTCGCATTAAACTCAAACCCGCGATTTGTAATTCAATGAAAGATGCCGTCGCGCATAAAAATAAAGCCACTTTAGTGATTGGCTCGGCTGAACACGGCTTTATTCTTCAAAATCCATGCGTTGCTTTTATTTGTGAAAGTGACTTACTGGGTGAGCGAGTGATTCAACGTCGCCGCCGTGGTGATAACAAGTCAATCAACAGTAATACCCTGATCCGTAACCTTGCTGAGCTAAAAGTAGGCCAACCAGTGGTTCATATTGATCACGGTATTGGTCGTTACATGGGTCTTGAAACATTAGAAGTGGGCGATATGCCAGCTGAATACATGATGTTAGAGTACCTAAATGAAACCAAGCTGTATGTTCCTGTTTCTTCTTTAAATCTCATTAGCCGCTATTCAGCAGGAGCCGATGAAACCGCACCAATCAGTAAACTAGGCAGCGAAACATGGAGTAAAGCCCGTCGTAAAGCCGCTGAAAAAGTGCGTGATGTTGCAGCTGAACTACTGGATGTATACGCAAAACGTGCAATTAAACCAGGATTTGCTTTTAAACAAGATCGTGATGCTTACGCTGATTTCAGATCAAGTTTCCCATTTGAAGAAACACACGATCAAGAAATAGCGATTAACGACGTGTTATCCGATATGTGCCAAGCCAAAGCGATGGATCGCCTCGTTTGTGGTGATGTAGGCTTTGGTAAAACAGAAGTTGCTATGCGCGCAGCCTTCTTAGCAACACACAATGAGAAACAAGTCGCCGTATTGGTTCCAACTACCCTACTTGCTCAGCAGCATTTTGAGAATTTCCGTGACCGTTTTGCTAACTTCCCAATTCGAGTTGAAGTTCTGTCTCGCTTTAAATCAGCCAAAGAACAAAAAGAAATTTTAGCCGCTACCGCTGAAGGTAAAGTGGATATCTTAATCGGTACTCACAAGTTACTGCAAGACAGCATCAAGTTTGAAGATCTTGGTTTACTGATCGTAGATGAAGAGCACCGCTTTGGTGTCCGTCAGAAAGAAAAAGTAAAAGCCATGCGCTCAGACGTAGATATTCTAACGTTAACCGCAACACCCATTCCAAGAACCTTGAATATGGCAATGAGTGGCATGCGTGATTTATCAATCATCGCAACACCACCTGCTCGCCGATTAGCGATTAAAACCTTTGTTCGTGAAAAAGCCGATGATGTGATTAAAGAAGCAATTCTTCGTGAGATCAAACGTGGTGGTCAAGTTTATGTTCTGCACAACAATGTAGAAACCATTCAAAATGCCGCTGAAGATATTGAAAAACTGATCCCAGAAGCACGTGTCACCTTAGCTCATGGCCAAATGCGTGAACGTGAATTAGAACGCATCATGGGTGATTTTTATCATCAGCGTTTCAATGTTCTAGTTTGTACAACGATTATTGAAACCGGTATTGATGTTCCAACAGCGAACACCATCATCATGGATCGTGCCGATAAACTCGGTTTAGCTCAATTACACCAATTACGTGGTCGTGTGGGTCGCTCACACCACCAAGCTTATGCATATTTACTGACGCCACATCCGAAAGCCTTAAGTAAAGATGCAAGAAAACGTTTGGATGCAATTGCTTCACTGGAAGACCTAGGTGCAGGTTTTACTCTTGCTACTCACGATTTAGAGATCCGTGGTGCAGGTGAATTACTGGGTGATGGCCAAAGTGGTCAAATTCAATCTGTTGGTTTTACTCTATATATGGAAATGCTTGAGCAAGCAGTTGAAGCCTTAAAAGAAGGAAAAGAGCCTTCATTAGATGATTTATTGCGTGAACAAACGGAAGTCGAGCTTCGTTTACCTGCATTAATTCCTGAAGATTACATTCCAGATGTTAATACTCGCTTGTCTCTATACAAACGTATTGCGAGCGTTTCAGACAATGGCGAATTAGATGAACTAAAAGTAGAAATCATTGACCGATTTGGTTCATTACCAGAAGCAACTCAAACATTATTAGTCAGTTCAGAAGTTAAAATGTTAGCCGCTTCATTAAAAGTGAAGAAATTAGAAGCGCATGGAAACGGTGGTTATATTGAATTTGAACCTACCGCTGACATAAACCCTATGTTCCTTGTGTCGTTATTACAAAAAGATCCAAAAGGCTTTGCCTTAGATGGACCAACGAAAATAAAATTTATAAGAGACTTAAGTGAGAGACAAGTGAGAATTAAATACGTAATAGACTTGCTCAATCTGTTTTACGAAAATAGAATCTAGCTATTAGATTTAAATAATAAAAAATACTAACTTTTAGTCTCGATTATGGATAACCGAGACTTTAAAGACCCATTTCACTGGAGTTTGAATGAAAAAAATAATTTATGCGCTGATCCTACTAGCAAGCTGGCCTTCATTTGCTCGTCAATTTGACGTTGAAGTCATCATTTTTAAACGCAATGTTGAGCCTTCGTCTTTCCAAGAATCATGGCCAGACCTTCTTGACCCTATTAATTTAGGTCGTGCTTTTTCATATCGTGATAAAGCCGTAATAAATAAAAATAACGCTTTTTTAATTTCAGACTATAAATTAAGCAACGTATATAAAAAATTACAAAACCACGCAGGGTTTAAGCCTCTTGTTCATGTTGCATGGCGTCAAGGTGACTCGGGTTCTGCTCGATCACCAATATTTCATGTTCAAGCTGGACAAAATTTCTCAAACCGTTTTGTAGCCGATGGTCGAACACTCGAAGATGCAAAGGCCGATATCAATTTACAGCCCTTAGATGCACCTGTACCTACTATTGCTCAAAATGGCGAAGACAATCAGCTTGTTACTGGCTCACTGCTTGAGTTAGATGGAACACTTCAAGTATATGTGCAACACTATCTATATGTTAAAACAGAATTGGATTTAAAAATTCCTGGGCAACATGAATTTATTATCAATACCATGCTTGACGATCAAGCTGAGACGGTAAATGAGATCAATACAGACATCATGCCAATTCAAGAACTGAATTCTAATGTTCAATTTGGCCATTTAGAAGACGTAACACCAGAAACGGAAGTTAAAGAGTATCTAAAGTCTTACCGCATAAAAGAAAAGCGTAAAATGCGTAGTGGAGAAACTCATTATATTGACCATCCTCTAATGGGTATGATCATTCAGGTACGTAAAGTATAATTATATAAACTCTTTACACAATTTTACTAAAATAGGACGACATTTGTTGTCCTATTTCGTTTCTACTTTCCTAAAATCATGCTATTTTCATTCGAAATCATAACCTATGAGAATTCACATGAAATCTATCATCAAACCGTTACTGCTTATCCTTTCTTCTGCCCTATTTTTAACAGCTTGCAATGACGAAAACTCCCCAAAAGAAGGAACTCACTATGAAGTCCTTTCTACACCTTTAACTCAAGATTCAGTTGCACCTGTCACTGAAGTATTCGCACTCTCTTGTGGCCATTGCCGTAATATGGAAAATTTTTTACCAGTGATCAGTCAAGAAGCAGGGGCAGATATTGGAAAAATGCATATTACCTTTAACCAATCTGCACACATTGCTTCTATGTTCTATTATGCTGCTGAAATGCAAGTTGATGGCACTCCAGATCATGCATTTATGGAAGACCTATTCTCAGCTACTCAAATAGGTAAAGAAGCAACACTAACAGAGCAAGAAGAAATGTACGCTAAAGCATTTACCTCTCGTGGTTTAACAAGTCCTTACGAGTTTAATGAAGAGCAGCGTGATATTTTAATTAAAAAAGTAGATAATGCAAAACTACTTTCTGAGCAATCAGGAATTAGTTCTGTTCCTACTTTTGTAGTTAACGGTAAATATAACGTACTAGTTGGTGGCCATGATGATCCTAAAAAGATCGCTGAAACTATCCGCTACCTACTAGAAAAGTAATTAACTAATATCCCTCCAGTAAGTAATAAAAAATACTTACTCGGTTCGGTATCTTACTATAAGGAAATATTGTGTCTAAAATCATTATCACTATTGCTGTTATCGTTCTTGGTTATATGCTGTTTCAACACTTTGTAAATAATCCAAAAGCAGCACAAGAAAATATTGAAATTGGTAAAGCATTCTTAGCTGAAAATGCCACTAAAGAAGGCGTAAAAACGACAGATTCGGGCCTACAGTACCTAGTTCTTGAAGAGGGTACAGGTACAGAACACCCTACAGCCAAAAGTAAAGTGAAGGTGCATTATCACGGCACTACGATTGATGGCAAGGTTTTTGATAGTTCTGTTGATCGTGGACAGCCTATTGAATTTGGTTTAGGCCAAGTAATCAAGGGTTGGACAGAAGGCGTTCAGCTAATGGTTGTAGGTCAGAAAGTTCGCTTCTTCATTCCAAGTAATTTGGCTTATGGAAACCGTGCGGCAGGTTCGATTCAACCAGGTTCAGTGCTAATCTTTGAAGTTGAGTTATTAGACTTCAAATAATGCCAATGTAATCAATTTATTTGCTTAAAATTCTTACCGAAAAATAAACCCATTACAAATGGCTAATCACAATGATTAGCCATTTGTATCTTTCAATTCCCAGAAAATCGCTCACCAAAATAAGAGCCTAGTAGGGCAAGTAAAAAAGCAACTACCCCACCTATCATCATTTTATCCATACTAAATCCAATATAAGAATATGGTGTAAATAGAGACAGTGATAGCACTACTAATACAGAGAGGAAAGCAGCGAATGCTGGTTCAAACATTCTTTTTCCTGGTGAAATTAAGCCAATAATTATTCCACCTATAAAAAATGCAGATAAATGTAATAATCCTTGTAGCATAAACTGTAGGCTTATAGATATATATCTACCAACAATTAACTTACCAACAAAACCACCAATCAATAACTCAACACCAATAAATGTTAAAAAGCTTACAAATATCCAAAATTTAGAAACAACACGTCTACGAGTCATATTTTATATCTTCCATTTCTATATTCTCTATCATACCAATTCAACAACAGTTATTGATATTCTATAGTTTTTATTTCTATCCCAACAGGTGATATTTCTCCTGTTATTAGCACTTTCATTGTATCGTTCACTCTCATCCAATAGGCCTTGCTCTTCATGCATACAGGTGATAAAAGTTCTTTAAGATATACACCACCTTCACATGTGGTAACTTTAGATTGTTCATAGGCGGCATTTTTTCCAGTAATCGTCATTGCTACCATATTTGGCTTAGCCGTAAAAAAATGGACTGCAGTTAACCCTCCTTGAGCTAAACCAAAAGAAAATACTAGACTTAAACACAATACATTTAAAGAGGCTTTCCAATTCGACTTATAATCTTGTTTATTTACATAAATTAAAAATAATAAAACAAAAACAAAGCTTAAAATATATACTATTTTTAATTCGTTGATATGATCGTCATAAAACCGGAAGTCTTCAAGAAAGAAGAACAAGTAGCCAATCAGTGAAGAGGCATAAACAGCATATTTACTATAACTAGATAGTTTTTGTACTAATTTACTTTTAGAAAAATAAACACGATTAAAATTAGCATGCGAATTTTTTATCGCATCCTTTAAGCAGGACTTCCCTTTTTCAAGAGTCACTTTCTGAGTTTTTCTCTTGTTATTCTCTTCATCGACTATTGTTAATATCCCATTTTTATCACTCAGAGCTTGGTAAGTAATGTGTATTTTTTTTGAACGCTCAGTAAAGGTGACATGGATATAGCTTGATTCATTTGCATTTTTATATAATCGTCGATACTCATAATTTAATACAACATCATTCACAACCACAAATAGTTTCGTCAACGTATTCATATCAAGAATTGGCGTGGTTTTTTTATTTCCGGTTATCTTATCTATTTCTTCTGTCGATATAGTTAATATCTTCATTTTATAACCCTAATTGATTCGATAACCAAGCTTATCAAGCAAAGTTGAATAACTTTTATTTTTAGGACAAACGCCACGAGTATAGTATTTATCCATTGCTTGTTTTTCTTTCAAGAATATTTGAGTAGACAAACTTTGCGCTAATGACTCAGCCTTAAGGTAGCCATTAAGTGTTGCACATCTTGCCCAAATATAAGCTTCATTATACTTCCCTGCTTTTCTATATAATTGTGCGGCTTTATATTGCCCTTCTAGAAGACCTTTTCCAGCAGCAAGTTTCATCCAATACATTGATTTTTCCGTATCACCATATTGGTTATAAATCTCACTAATGAAGTATCGAGCAATTGGATTAGCTGGTATTTTGTAGAATGACAATAACGCTTTTTTATGATTATTGAGTTCTATATACTCAATCAAGCCTCGCATTAAATAGGTCTTCTCATCGTTCTCTTTCATATGATCTATAAATAAAATAGCATCATAAAATGATTGCTCTAGCATTAACTGGTTTACAATTTTATTACCTTCTAAAACGGATAAACTCTTCGCTGATTTTTCAATACCAAATAATTGTATTTTATTTGATTCTACCTCTGTTCTTCCCTCAACTGGCTCTTTATTTAAATAATTTACCAAGGCCATTATTAAAATAATAAATATTGAGTGTTTTAATGCATTGTACATATAAATAAAAATAACCTTATTGACATTTAAAACAATATCATCCCTAATTAGGTATATAATACAGGTATTTTATTTCTATTTCCTCATTACTATCGTAAAATCTTCATCGGCATAACCTATAATTAACTTACTATTTGGGCATAGGCTTAAACAGTAATTTAAAACTTGTTCTGGATCATGTGATTCTAATAATTTGGAATAAGCAAAGTGATCACGGTTCAATAAATTAAAAATTACAGCTTCCTCTGCTTTCTCATACATAGCTTTTATTATTTTTGCATGATAGGTTTTATTTCTTGTTCTATAATTTAGCGAACCACTAGCAACTATAATATCAGCAGGTGGTAATTTTAAAGAAGAGAAGTCTCCTTTAATAAAATTACTATTTTCTTGCCGCTGAAAATGTTTTTTGGCTTGCTTAATAAAACTACCTTGTTGATCAACACCTACATAAGAGTTAACAGTACAACTCATATCAAGAAAGGTTTTAAAATCACCATAACCGCAACCTAAATCTAATATGCGTTTATTGTCAAAATCTAGTGACTCTACGATAACTTTGAAACGCAAAAATTGAGACTCTGTTGAACTCCAACCTAAGCTTTTAGCGTTATGACCTAAGTATTGTTGCTGCCTTTCGTCATGAAAGAGACGAATCGTCAGTCTATCTAATAAATGCACGTTTTACCTATTCTGTCTTTGTTTTCTGAGAGTGTACGCTTTGCAGCTGCTCTTTTCATCTCCTTAACGTTATCACACAGCATAAATACTATTAAATTATTCAAGATAGATACTCATCCCTCTTTAACCGTAGTATCTTCTCAAAACTGGATATTTAATAGTCAATAATTGCTCTTTTGATCACAACTCCATTACACTCTACCTTGCCTTAACCAATAAAAAAGATTATCTCTTTGTATATAAATATTAACTTACTTGTTAATTTACATAGGCAGATACTCATGGATAGAATTTTTACCAATCTTAACCTCATCACAATGAAGACAGATCTGTCTAAGCCAAATGATGGCTATCAAGTTATTAAAAATGCAATGATCGGTATAACAAATGGAAAGATTGAATACGTTGGTCACTCCTGCCCCGAGATATTTCATGGTCATCCTGATGTTATTGATTGTAGTAATGTCTTAGTCACTCCGGGATTCATTGATTGTCACACTCACCTTGTTTTTGCTGGTAATCGAGCGAATGAATTTGAACAACGTTTACAAGGCGTACCTTATGAAGAAATAGCAAAACAAGGAGGAGGGATTTTATCTACCGTATATGCCACTCGTGAAGCAACAGAAGATGAGCTTTATCACTTAGCAATCCAACGCTTAGAAGGCTTAAAGCGTGACGGCGTCACTACCGTTGAGATTAAATCAGGTTATGGCTTAACGCTTAATGATGAAATCAAAATGCTACGAGTTGCCAAACGCATTGCAGAATTACCAGATATAAAAGTCTCTACCACGTTGCTTTCTGCACACGCCCTTCCTCCTGAATACAAAGACAAGCCTGACGATTACATCACCTTAATTTGTGACTCAATTATTCCTACTGTCGCCGAACAAAAATTAGCGGATCACGTTGATGTATTTTGTGAAGGAATTGGATTTTCCACTAAGCAGTGTGAGCGTGTATTCAATATAGCATTAGAACACGGTTTAAAAATTAAAGGTCATACTGAGCAATTATCAAATCTTGGCGGCAGTGCATTAGCCGCATCTATGGGGGCTTCTTCGGTTGATCATATTGAATATCTTGATGAAGATGGTATCAAAGTATTAGCACAAAATAATACCGTAGCTACTCTTTTACCTGGTGCCTTTTATTTCTTGCGAGAGACCAAACTCCCACCGATTGAATTGCTGCGTAAGTATCGCGTTCCAATGGCTATTGCCACCGATTTTAACCCCGGAACGTCACCCATTGCTTCGCTTCGTACCATGATGAATATGGCTTGCACTTTATTTAAATTAACACCAGAAGAATCTCTACGGGGTGTAACTTGCCATGCAGCTCAAGCACTTGGGTTACAAGACTCTCGCGGAACGATTGAAGTAGGTATGGATGCCGACTTTGCACTTTGGCAATTAGACTCTCCTGCTGAACTCTCCTATCGATTAGGCGTTCCCGATCTTATTGCTCGTGTAGTTGATGGAAACATTTTTTATAATAAGGAAAGTTATGAAAAATAAGAGCTTAATCGATATGGCAAGTTGGACAGGCAGAGTCGATCTTGAAGATGGCGATCTCGGTTTACGCTGGCATCAAAAAATTACCGCTGCAACTAACTCAAGTACAGACGGAATAATGTTGCTTGGCTTTGCTTGTGATGAAGGAGTTTATCGCAATAAAGGCCGTATTGGTGCTTATTCTGCCCCACAAATCATTCGCCGCGCATTAGCCAATCTAGCTTGGCATCATAATAAAGCTGTTTTTGATGGTGGGGATACCTGTTGTGATGATGCTGATCTTGAAATAGCACAGCAACAACTTGGTGATAATGTTGAACAAGCCCTTGCTAAGCATAACCAAGTGCTTGTTTTTGGGGGCGGTCATGAAATTGCATGGGGTTCCTTTCAAGGCATTGCACGTCATTTAAAAAAGATCAATGAATCAAACCAACAAAAGACGCCACCACGCATTGGGATTATTAATTTTGATGCACATTTTGATCTACGAAATCCTCCACCAAAAGAAGATGAATTTGAAAAGTCAGAAAAGCAACTTCTTGGTAGCTCGGGAACTCCTTTTTATCAAATCGCTCAATATTGTAAAACGAATGAATGGCCATTTAATTATGCTTGTTTAGGATTAAACCGAGGCAGTAATACTCAAGCTCTTTATCACAAGGCTGATTCCCTTGGTGTACTTTATTTTGATGATACCGAAATGACGCACGCTAATCTTCCAATAATACACCGTGGTTTATCCAATTTTATTGAGCAAAATGATTACCTTTATCTCACCATTGATATCGATGTTTTTCCAGCTTCAGTTGCTCCGGGAGTGAGTGCTCCAGCTGTTCGTGGGGTCTCTCTTGAGATCATAGAACCACTAATCTGCCATATATTGAAGGCTAAAAATCATCAAGGTAATTCAAAGTTATTATTAGCTGATATGGCTGAATTCAACCCTACATTTGATATTGATAACCAAACGGCACGCTTGGCTGCAAGACTCGCTTGGACCATTTCTCATGGAATGAAAGCGTAATGCTTTTATTTTCAGAGCTAGTAATTCACAAGCACTTTTAATGTTCAAAAACAGTCACCAATACTATTAACTCGCAAGGAGAGCAACAATGACACATGCATCGCCATCTAACCCTAGATTGGATGAGACCCGCACTATTATTGCCCCAACAGGTACAAAACTCACCGCTAAATCTTGGTTAACTGAAGCCCCGCTTCGTATGTTAATGAATAACTTACATCCAGATGTAGCAGAGCACCCTCATGCTCTGGTTGTATATGGTGGTATTGGTCGTGCTGCACGAAATTGGCAATGTTATGACAAAATTGTCGAAGTGCTGACTCGCCTTGAAGAAGACGAAACCTTGCTAGTGCAATCAGGAAAACCTGTCGGTGTATTTAAAACCCACACCAATGCGCCCCGTGTACTCATTGCAAATTCCAATTTAGTTCCTCACTGGGCCAATTGGGAGTACTTTAACGAGCTCGATAAACAAGGCTTGATGATGTATGGCCAAATGACGGCTGGCAGTTGGATCTACATTGGCTCTCAAGGCATTGTTCAAGGCACTTACGAAACGTTTGTTGCTATGGCTCGTCAGCACTTTGATGGTAAAGCCGCAGGTCGATGGGTATTAACTGGCGGCCTTGGTGGTATGGGTGGCGCGCAACCTCTCGCAGCAACCATGGCTGGGTTTTCAATGCTTGCTGTTGAGTGTGATGAATCACGTATCGATTATCGCTTACGCACAGGTTATGTGGATCGCAAAGCCACTACATTAGACGAAGCATTGGCAATAATAGAAGAATCAAAACAGTCTGGTACGCCCGTGTCTGTTGGTTTACTAGGTAATGCTGCTGATGTGTATGCTGATATCGTTCAACGCGGTATTGTGCCGGATATTACCACCGACCAAACGTCCGCTCATGATCCACTCAATGGCTATTTACCACAAGGTTGGTCAATGGAACAGGCGGCAGAAATGCGCTTAAAAGACGAATCCATTGTCGTATCTGCCGCTAAAAAATCAATGGCAATTCAAGTTCAAGCCATGCTGGATTTACAAAGCGCAGGTTCAGCCACCGTTGATTATGGCAATAATATTCGCCAAATGGCCTTAGAAGAAGGTATCGCTAATGCCTTTGATTTTCCGGGTTTTGTACCTGCTTATATTCGTCCGCTATTTTGTGAAGGCATCGGGCCTTTTCGTTGGGCGGCACTTTCTGGCGATCCAGAAGACATCTATAAAACCGACCAAAAAGTAAAAGAGCTTATTCCTGATAATCCGCATCTGCACAACTGGCTTGATATGGCACGTGAACGTATTCAATTCCAAGGGTTACCGGCTCGTATTTGTTGGGTTGGCTTAAAAGATCGTGCACGTCTCGGTAAAGCCTTTAATGAAATGGTAAAAAATGGAGAGTTAAAAGCGCCGATTGTGATTGGTCGAGATCATCTTGATTCAGGCTCGGTTGCCAGTCCAAACCGTGAAACCGAAGGCATGATGGATGGCTCTGATGCCGTATCCGATTGGCCACTGCTAAACGCCCTACTTAACACCGCATCGGGAGCTACTTGGGTATCGCTTCACCATGGTGGTGGCGTTGGCATGGGATTCTCTCAACATTCAGGCATGGTTATTGTTTGTGATGGTAGCGATGACGCGGCAGAACGAGTTGCTCGAGTACTCCATAATGACCCTGCAACAGGGGTTATGCGTCATGCGGATGCAGGTTATGACATCGCAATCAATTGTGCTAAAGAACAAAACTTAGATTTACCAATGCTATCTGAACCAAAATAAGTAGCAATAAACCCTATATTAAAAATAATTATAAAGAATACCAACCTAGCTAAACGAGTTGGTATCACAACCATAACGAGAAACGAACTATGTATTCATTAGAAATTATTCCAGGCAAGTTATCTCTAAAACAGTTACGTGAAGTTAGCCGTCACCCTACTCAACTTTCACTTCATCCAGACGCTTTACCCGATATGATCACCAGTGCTGAGGTGGTTGCTCAAGTGATCCGAGACGGTAAAACCGTTTATGGCATTAATACCGGGTTTGGGTTGCTCGCCAATACCTGTATTGCAGAAGAAGATCTAGAAACACTGCAACGCAGTATTGTTCTGTCGCATGCTGCGGGTATTGGTCAATTCATGGATGACGCAACCGTTCGGTTAATGATTGTCCTGAAAATAAACAGCCTTTCTCGCGGATACTCAGGCATTCGCCCGCTAGTGGTCAACGCATTAATTCAATTAGTTAATTCTGAGGTGTATCCCTGCATTCCTAAAAAGGGATCTGTTGGGGCCTCTGGCGATCTTGCTCCTTTGGCTCACATGAGTACCGTTTTATTAGGCGAAGGGGAAGCTCGTTATAAAGGCGAAGTGATTTCAGGTCAAAAAGCCTTAGAAATCGCAAAGTTAGAGCCTATAACACTCGCACCAAAAGAAGGGCTAGCGCTACTGAACGGAACTCAGGCCTCTACTGCGTTTGCTCTAGAAGGTTTATTCGCCGCCGAAGATTTATATGCCGCTGCAACGGTCTGTGGTGCAATGACAGTTGAGGCCGCATTAGGCAGCCGTAAACCATTTGACCCAAGAATTCACCGTGTTCGTGGGCATCGTAGTCAAATGGACGCCGCATTAGGCTATCGTCATTTATTAACACAAAATAGTGAGATTGGTTTATCACATCAATGCTGTGAACGAGTACAAGATCCCTATTCACTGCGTTGTCAGCCTCAAGTGATGGGCGCTTGTTTACAACAGATCAGAAACTCTGCCGATACATTAGAGATAGAATCAAACTCTGTATCGGACAATCCTTTAGTCTTCGCAGAGGATGGCGACATTATCTCTGGTGGTAACTTTCATGCAGAACCTGTTGCAATGGCAGCAGATAACCTTGCTTTAGCAATTGCTGAAATTGGCAGCTTATCTGAACGTCGAATGGCGCTTCTTATCGACAGCGGTTTAAGTAAACTCCCTCCATTCTTAGTTGATAATGGCGGTGTAAACTCAGGTTTTATGATTGCTCAGGTTACCGCTGCTGCATTGGCTAGTGAAAACAAAAGCCTCGCTCATCCAGCCTCTGTTGATAGCTTACCGACGTCAGCTAACCAAGAAGATCATGTGTCAATGGCCACCTTCGCTGGTCGTCGTCTAGGTGACATGGCAGAGAATACACGTGGCATACTCGCAGTAGAACTATTGGCATCTGCACAAGGTCTAGACTTTAGAGCACCAAATAAGAGTTCAGAACGTATTGAAGAAGCCAAAAGCATGCTCCGTGAACGTGTCGATTTCTATGATAAAGACCGTTACTTTGCACCAGACATAGCCAAAGCTAATACCTTATTACTTGAAGCAAAATACAATGCATTAATGCCTGAGTCCTTGCTTCCTAGTATTTAGAAACATAGAAGTATCTAAAAACATAGAAACCTACAAAAAAACATAGCCGTAGCTTCTTGATTTATGATTAAGAAGCTACGGTTATGGCATAAACTCTTCCTCTATTCTCACTCATACATTTGAGTCTTGCTCTATAATCAGTACAATAGCCGACCAATACTTTTAGAGCACCCTTTAATCATGCCAAGTTCTTCTCTCTCAAAACAGCTTTTTCAAATGACATGGCCAATGATGTTTGGTGTTCTTTCTCTAATGAGCTTTCAATTAGTTGATAGTGCCTTTATCGGCCAACTTGGCATACTTCCTCTTGCTGCCCAAGGCTTTACCATGCCATTGCAGATGGTCATTATTGGTTTACAAGTCGGCTTAGGCATTGCTACAACAGCCGTAATCGCACGAGTATTAGGCGCTCAACAAGTTAAGAAGGCCAAACAGCTTGCCGGATTAGTTCTCACTCTAGGCGCTGGTATGGTATTTATCATGTGCTTACTCATTTGGTTCTCTCGAGGTTTATTACTTAACCTATTGGGCGCAGAAGCCAATGTATTTCCCATAATCGATAATTACTGGCCTGTATGGTTAGCAAGTTGCTGGGCTGGTGCAATGATCTATTTTGCTTACAGTGTCTGTCGTGCTAATGGAGATACCAAACTTCCCGGCTTAATGATGATGGCAACCAGTATTCTCAATATGATCCTTGACCCCATTTTTATTTTTCATTTTGATTTAGGATTAAACGGAGCGGCTTGGGCAACGATCGTATCTTTCACCATTGGCTTCTGTATTATTTTACCTCCCATTTTCAAACGTCATTGGATCTCTTTTTCTTGGCATAACCTGCCAATTATCGCCTCCATTAAAGAGCTAAACTCAGTAATGACGCCTGCAATGATGAGTCAGTTACTTCCTCCACTATCCTCAATGATGGCAACTAAAATCATTGCCGGTTTTGGTGCTGCTGCCGTTGCGGGTTGGGCTATGGCTTCACGTATTGAGTTCTTTGCTATTGTTGTCGTTCTAGCGTTAACCATGTCGATTCCACCAATGGTCGGGAAAATGCTTGGCGCTAAACAATTTGATGATATTCAAAAACTGATCCATATTGCCGTAAAATTTGTTCTAGCTTGGCAGATTGGATTAGCTATTATTCTCTTTGCTATTGCCACCCCACTCGCTAATTTATTAAGCACGGATGTCAATGTAGTTCAAGTAATCGAGTCTTATCTTTTATGGGTTCCGATCAGCCTTAGTTCATTGGGTATTTGCATGTTAATGGTATCTGTTTGTAATGCACTCGGCGTTTCAATGCGAGCATTAACCATTTCTACATTACGACTTTTTGCCTGTTTCTTACCGATGATATGGCTAGGATCTACCTTATTTGGTCTACATGGCGTATTCATGGGCGCATTAGTTGGCAATACGATGGCAGGAATTATTGCGTGGATAATGTACAATAAAGCCATTCATAATCTTCAAAAAACCATAACCGCTAAGGACCGATAATGACCACAATTACGATACCAAAAAATAAGCGAGATGAATTAATCAACAAATTCCAAGGCTATTTTGAGCAAGAACTCGATATGGAATTAGGTCAGTTCGATGGTGAATTTTTGTTGGACTTTATTATTAAACACACAGGGCCTGTTTTTTATAATCAAGGCTTAGCTGACGCTCAAACGATTATCGAGCGTAAAACACAAGATATTGCCGATGAGATATACGAAATAGAGATGATTGAAAATCAATAATCAACATAAAGTTAATGATGCTAATTCTATTAAATATTTATTATTTATTATTTATTATTTATTAAACTATCAAATAATTACTTTAAGATTAAACCGCTTCCTAACATAAGAAACTCATGAAATGGCTATCAAGACAAAAAAATTAATCGGTGACTTATTTGATCCAAAATAAAAACTCCTAATTTATTTTACAAAAACTTACAATCACTATCGACAAATGTGTGATGAAGGTCTAATATTTGAGAAATTATAAAATAGTCTGCACCGCTAATTTCTTAACACTGAGAGGTCTTCATGCCATTTTCTTTAAAAGATATGTCCATACGTATTCAAATATTGCTACCTGTTATCCTAACTGCTTTAGCCTTATTTATTTCTTTAGGTTTTACAGCTTCTAGCCTTGAAAAAGAACAAGGTATAATTGCAAGTAATACCGATTCTTTTGTTTTTTATAAAGATCAGTTAGCGAAAGTAGATGATATCATTTATCCATTACGTATAGGTGCTGTTTACGCAATCTACGATCCTGAACGTCGCTCTGGATTTACAAATGAATTGAGAAGCCAAGTAAATACTATTAATTCATTACTTGATGAGTTAGAAACAAGAAATACATTTTCTCGCGAAGTCAGCCAAGTTCGAACAACTATTAATAATTATGTAGAATTTTCTAATAAGGTAATTACTTATCTTAATAAAAAAGAAAGCGGTATAGCAGTAAACGAAAGTTATGACACTCTGATTTCTCAGTATCGCGATATAGGCAATAGCATGGTGTCTTCTATCAATACCCTTTCTCAACGTGTGAATCAATTTTCTAATGTTGCAATGGCTGAAAGTTATAAGAAAAACACTCAACTAAAGATTAATGCTGGCTTAACTATATTGGCCGTATTTATCATTTCTATGGTCACTGCATGGTGGTTATCTGGCTTAATCGTTACACCAATTAAACAAATTCAATTAATTATCCGTCGCTTAGCGGAAGGTGATTTAACTGTGCGTGCTAATGCCGATGGAGACAATGAAGTTGCTGAACTAGGTAAAGATATCAACACCACCGCGACCCAACTTCAAACTACAGTAGAAGCGCTATCTCGTATTAGTGAAGACGTTGCTGCAGCATCTACTGAATTGGCTGCGGTTATGACAGAATCTGAAGCAAACTCACAAAAAGAACTCAGTGAAATAGAACAAGTTGCCTCTGCAGTAAATGAACTATCAAGCACAGCTGATAACGTGAGTGATAATGCGCTATCTGCAGATAGAACCGCTCGTGATACCAATGATCTTGCTCGTTCTGGCCTAGATATTTTTACTCAAAGTAATCAAGCAAGTGAAGATATGGCAAATGCTCTAACTGATGCAGCTGTTGTTGTGAATCGCTTAAAAGAGCAATCAGAGCAGATCAATAACGTTGTTGAAGTGATCCGTGGCGTTTCTGAGCAAACGAACCTTCTTGCATTGAATGCAGCCATTGAAGCCGCTCGTGCTGGTGAATCAGGCCGTGGCTTTGCTGTTGTTGCTGACGAAGTTCGTCTACTTGCTGCTCGTACTCAATCATCAACTCAAGAGATCCAAGCAATTATTGAATCTCTACAAGAGCAATCAGGTCTAGCAAATGACAGCATGCAAACCAGTCTTGATAAACTTGAATTAAATAAAGAGTTAACAACAAAAGCTGGCGATGCTTTAGTTAGCATTACTGAGTCTATCACTGCAATTAATGATATGAATACTCAAGTTGCTACCGCAGCTGAAGAGCAATCTCAAGTGACTCAAGATATTAACCGTAACGTGGTAAATATGTCTGAGCTTGTAAATCAAAACGTAACTGGCATTAGCCAAAGTGCAAGTGCAAGTAACGAGCTATCTCGATTAGCTGAACAACAAAAAGAACAATTAGCATTCTTTAAGTTGTAATTTCTAGATAAAGCCTTGATACAAAAAAAGCGGTAAGGCCACCCACCTTACCGCTTTTTCGTATTATCCAATAAGTATTATAACGTTACTTTTTTTACCATCCCTGCTTCTGCATGCCCTGGAATATTACAAGCAAACTCTACGTTATTATCCCCATGGAAATGCCATGTAATTTGTTTTGCTTTTCCAGGTTGAACCGTTACAGCTTTAATTGATCGGGATAGCCATATATGGATAGCTCTCCAAACTCGCCAATATGAATTTCGACTTGATTACATTCTAAGATTATTTTTTGATCATACTTATCAGTTAAAAAACTAACCTTTTGATTTTCTGAACCTCGCCATATTAAATTAGTATTACGTAAAGAATGTTGATAACGACCTGAAATTAAAATGTCTACAAAATCAAAGATACCTTGTTTATTGCTACATGATTGTATTTCAGCAAATTCATAACCAGTATAAAGCATAATATCAACCCCCTTCTCTGATAGCTTTTTCATTAACCAAAGAAGGTTTTCGGCTTGCTGTAGCGGCTCACCACCGAGAAAAGTCACACCAACTATACCTGGTATGTCCATTATTTGATTGAACAACTTCTGCCGCTCAATCAATTCATTCTCTTTGTGGGGCCACATAGCTGTATTCCAACAGCCTTTACATGCAAGCGTACAACCTTGTAGCCAAATCACAAACCGGTCTCCAGGACCGTAAATGTGGCTTGATGGTTCAATATTAGCGAAGTTAAAACAAGTCCCAAACATAACTAAATGGTTCTTGTTAGAACGAGCTGTATTTTACCATTTTTCTTCTGTTCTTTAACTCGATAGCCCTGGGCTTTTGCTTTCGCAATTGCGTTCACTCTAGCCGCTTCAACACGGGCTAGACGTTCTTGTTCTAAACGCTGTTTTTCAGCTTCAGCTAAACGAGTTAAATGTAGCTTATAAGCCGTCTTATAAGTAATCTCCAACTGAGATAAAAACTGCCTCGTCGGGGTATACTGGCGGTGTATCGCATTATTTACAATTCGCCCACCTAACTCATCAGAATCATATCGAAACAAATATGTATCGCCATTCCAAATAAAGCGCTGCTGGCCTTGATAATCATGTCGATCAGTTATAATGTTTCTGCCATTGACTGTTGCAGTGACATTTAACGACGCTAGCGCTTCAATAAGTACATCACATTCAGCGAACGGTGTTAAAGTTTTGATTACGACACTCATTTATGACCGCCCCTGCGTTACTTTTTTAGCGACATTACGTACTACAGCATGATGAAACTCGTCTGTTTTACGAATGCTAGTCACTGGCTGAGTATCCATTATTTCGTCTAACGCATCTAAGCAAGTGTTACCAGCAAACCCTTGAGTTTTAGCGCTTATAGCGCCATCTTCATCAATAATTAAAGTGATTTTCTGCTCTGCCATTATTTGCTACTCCTTTCTACAACGAGGTTGGCGTGTAATCTCATAGCCTCTTGTTTTGCTAATTCAATATCAGTTTTGTAGCGTATCGCAAGGTAGCGATTTTTTTGGAATGTATACAGATGTCCAACACTAGGCAACTCTTCTTCAGGCCAATTTAAAATAAAGGTCTTATTTACTTTATCTATGTTCTTAGCAAATAACTTTGCAAGGACTGTATCTTTATTTTTAGCTTTAAACCTGTTGTTGGTGCTATGTGATTCTAAGTCAGATGACGCTTTATTTTCTTTGCCTGTTAATAAGTCAACCTTGTTTGTCAGTGATTTATTTTCTCTATTTAAACTATTCTCTTTTTGCTCATATGCGGAGAACATCTGTTTAAAAGCGACGGTTGCAGATTCAACGTACTTTGTTTCTTCGGAAAGAGTTTGTTTTGTATTTTTTACATCTGTATCGATTAGTTTTTTAATTGCTTTTTTCAACTTGCTGGTAGCGTCCTTGGCATGCTCGTTTAGCCATAAACGAATATCATCGGTTGTTTGAGGCAACTCTTTTCCAAGAAGAAGATTATTCTCTTTATACGTATCAATTAACGTATTCCAGCCTGTAATTAATTGTTCATTCGGTGTGTTATTAATCTGTATACGCAGAAAATCCTTCAGATTATTGGTGTTTTCAGTTTTCCATCTATTAATCATCTTTATAGGATATTCAGCAACTTTATCTACAAAGTCTGTTTTGCAGAATTTAACTAACCAATCCTGCCAGTTTTTTGATAATGCGGTATTGTTTTCTTTCGTGTCATTAACAGATCTCAATTTAAATTGTTCTAGTTCGCTTTCTGCTTGAGAACTATTTTTAATTGCAGCTTCTAAGATTTGAGTAAGCCTTACACTTTCTTTATCCCACTTTAACTCTTGCTCTGCAATATCAGTTGCTTCAGCGACCTTATCCATTGATGATGAGAGTGATAAAGTCAGCTTGTTAATGTCTTCTTCAGCTTTAGATCTTTCTTGTAACGACAGTTTAGATAAAGTAATCGTTTTCAATTTATCTAACTCTCGAGTTTGAGTTCGTTTCGTATTTAATTGACCTGTTAAGAAATTACTCATAAAACGTTTAACGTTGTCGCTGACTGTATCTTTACTTTTTTCTATTTGAGTTTGTTTATGCTCTAAAAGCTCTATTTCATCAACCCAGTGCTGCTGTAGATCTAGCCAATGTTGATGTAAAGGATCGTCTTTGGCATTACTTGCTAGGTAGGGGGGGCTTATTGTTATTGAGTAGTGGATATTCTTGGCTAAGTTTTTGTCGTTGAACTTTGTAAGATTAAGTTCTTCAGCAATTTTATGCGCTGATTTATCTTCAAAATCAGTGAAGCTTTTACATTCGATATTGTTGAGTGAAATATTCATTTCATTTTCGTAATTAATCTTCTGATCCATTTTATCAACAAACAGAACTTTTGATGAAATATCTTTAAGCTTGACTTGTTTATTCAAATCCCAATAACTAGTACTGAATAACTCATTTTGATAATTTTCAACAGAACAGCGTTGATTGTTGGTTAACTTGAGTGCCCAATTAACGCTATTGACATCACTTGTTGTTGGCAATAACCAAGCTTCATCTTCGACCAAAAGGATCTGAGGTAATGTCTTTGTTTCAAATAATTGAATATGTTCAGTAGCATTAATTAAATTTATTAATGGGCGGCTTGATGCTTGTCCTAATGTCATCAAGACATTTGTTGCTGTTTTCTTTTGTGTTAATTCATCTAATAATAACCCGTTGGTTATAATTGAAATCTTTTGATCTATTGCTGTATCAAGATGATTGAACAAGCTTTTTGGTAATACGTGCTTATGGGGTAAATCGATATAATTAACAGGTGAATCTGCATTTGAACAAGATTGTTTTTTTCCTTGAATTAAATATTCGGCTGTTGATTTGCTCCAGAATAAATAACAAAATAAACGATAGTAATCATCAATTTGTTTTGACTCTAAGTCTATATAATAAGAAAAATCAGAATTATCGACTACATCATTAGAAAAGATAACCCCTTGTTTAAACTCATCCTGTTGATGGTCTGCAATTATCAATGAGCCTTGCTGAGCCACCCCAATTCGAATACAACAACGTCCTGATAAGGCTTCAATGGCTTTGCGATTTACTTCGTCGTCGTCTAATAATAAAAATATTTGAATATTGTCATCAGCTAATTTTTGCAAGTATTCAATGGCATCATCGCTCGTTATTTTCCCGACAGATAGCAATAAGCTATTGTTAACTTCAAGGTCAGCAAGATAATCACACCAAGTAAATTCAGTATGAATATGAAAGCCATCATCATCAAAATACTCATCTAACCAAGTTTCATTATCTTGATAAATAAAAATATTATTTAAATGTTCGTCGTCGTAATTAATTGTGAATTCTGCGTCATATGAGGTGATCATGCGATAGCTTCCTTAGCGATATTTATTGACAATGCTTGCTGTAAATAATCAGGAAGATCACTTTCTTCAAGTTGTACAAATGTAGTTGGTGATTGGATTTTTGGCATTTTATGAGAAAAGTCGATGAAATCTAGACTTGTTGTGACTTTCCATATAATCGTACGATTCATGGTCTGAATGATCCAATAGCGGTCATGGTTATCTTTTTTACTTTTCATTGCTTTAAGTGTCCAATCTTCAGGGATCTTTGCATTTGGATCGCAACTATAAATAACCCCTGATTTTGCTCCACTTATTCTGACTATTTCACGCATATTGCGAGCATGCTGTGCTGATTTATAATGGCGATCAGAATAAACGATGTGTTTGACGGACTCACTTAATACGAGCTTTCTGAAAAAATCACTTATGTTTAATTCATCATCTTTTTTGAACGTGATACTTGGTAAAGGCGTTTGTGTGTTCGCAGGTATAAGAAAGCTTGCTGCGGATGCATGCCAATAACTTATTGGGTCTTGTTGTCGGTCTAATTCATTTAGTAACTCAGGGCCTTGTAATAATGGCAATTTATAATGTTTAACAGCGGGGTGTGCAAGCCATATTTGTTGGCTGTAATTAGCTTGAGGTACAGATAGATAGCGCATTTTAAATAGTTCATTTAACCAGTTTCGTTGCCATTCTTTAGCAGTCGCCACATCTTTTGGTTCGATAGGTAAAAAATGAACTTCACCCTGTTCAAAACGACCAAAGCACGTATTTATTGAAGATAAGTTTTGTTTACGCATGATAAATGTAGCTAAAGCTTCATAATCTTTAGGTGTTTTGCACAATGATCTTGATGTAGATTTCTCCCACTGCATATCTAAACTGCTGATGATACTTGACATAAACGCGTCATTATGTTCATCTGAATATTCATTGTTTATATCAATAAGCTGTTCTCGCTCATTAATTTTAGTTGGCAGTTTGCCTGTTAATTTAAAATCAACCTGAAATTTACCTTTATCTAGACTATAAGTAAGTGTCAGTGTTAAATATTGTTGTTTATTTTTAATACCTGCATTTAATACTTCAACACATAAGTTACTGATACTATTTTTTTGTACCTTTGTACCGTCATTTAAAAAAACAGTTTTAAAATCACAATTATACTTACTTTCTCTCACTATTTTTTCTGTTTCCGCCCACTCATAAAACTTATTACGCTGTTGATAACCCCCTTTACGTGTATTTGACTCTACGACCCGCTGCATCAAAAGAGGTTCTTGCGTGAGATATGCATCATCTTGTAAATACCAGATTTGGTAAATACCTCGCTCTGTAGCAGAATGCTTCCCACTATCTATAACCTCTCCACCTAACATTGTTAAACCATTGTTTTTAATTAACTTTTCTTTTTCAAGGTAATCGATGAGTCGAGGAGGTAAACAATCTATATCATCTTCAACTTGCTTAAGGATACGCTGAAGATCCGGTCTTTCTTGTTCTACATTGACTGTTGCGAGTACTTGGTGACAAACAGCCTTAACTTGGCGTTGTAATGTGATTTGCATGGTTACCCTTTTATTTTTCGTATTGGCAATGCTTGCGCCAATGCGTTTAATTCACTTGATCTAGAGTTATTTCGGTAATAAGCATGTTGACCGACAACAACTAATTGAAAACGAGCCCGTGTAATCGCGACATTTAATCGGTTTGGACTGTCTAAGAATCCATCTCGACTTGTATTCACCATCGAGAGAAAGGTAAGGTCGGCTTCTTGTCCTTGAAAAAAATCAACAGTACTCAGTTTTATTTCCACATTCTTAAAATTAAATCTTGCGAAAGAACGCCTGTCGCCGGTTAAAGCCTGTAATTTATCTCGTAAGCATTTTTCTTGTTTTTTGTAGAAAGTTAAAACGCCGACGCTGTATTTTTTATCTTGCTGAGATGCCCAATCACAAAATGCAGATAGCTCATTGATAATTGCTTTGGCTTCTTGCTCATTGGCATTGCCATGTGTATTGCCATTTACATCCAACCACACCGCATGTTTATCGTAACGATTGTATTGCCAGTCTCTTGCGGTTTTTGTTTGACGACCATCTAATAGAGATATTTGGCTATTATCATCTGAGTAGAATTGCTTTCGGGGATATTGTGATATATCAGGGTGCATGCGATGCTGATAGGTTAACGTTGTATGTCGGCATTGCTTTTCATTATTATTAAAGCCAATATTTAAGGTATTTTCGGCATCATTTTTTTGTTTTAATGTGCCAGATCCAGAAAGTGCTTCTAATACAGAAGGAAATGCCATGTTTCTGATACCGTAAATTCGCCCTATTGCATTGAACGATTGGGGGAATAGTTGGTCTAACTGCTTTCGAATACCTTGCGCTTTATTTTGGCCATTTCTCCCTGTACCTACCTTTAAAAAGCGTAACCAATATTCACGCTCTAAACGCCAAACAACTTCTTCAGACCAATTGGTTTCTTTATTATGCCTTAACCACTCGCTATTTATATTTGTGGCGTTGGATTCTGGTTTACCATTTTTTATCGTAAAGTGATGAGTTCCATCCCACCTTGCTTTGTGACGAAACCCATGGCTTGATAAAGACCATTTGGGATCTAAAATGACGCTATCAGCAGGCATCGAATTTTGAGCTGATAGTAATAACTTTTCTTCACAAAATAGTAAATTGAACTCATAGAGTAACCACGGTGCATTTTGTAATTGTTTTTGTGTTAAGCCATTGACACCAAAAAGCTGTGTACTCAAACCAACAAGGCACACTGAGTCAAATAAGGCTTGCGTATTTTTATTTTTAGATCGCGCTGCAATTTCAGCTTGTAAGGCAATAAGTTCCAATGGTGTCACGGGCACAATGATTTTGTCATGGTAACCCCATTCTCGAGAACAATTGTTATTTTGACTTAACGATCTTAATTCACTTAGGAGAAAACAGGCGCGTTGAGTTTCAGCGGTGAGTAACTCTTCTTTTCTATCGCGACTTTTATGCTTTAAAACTAACTGTTTTAAATTAGCCGTGATTTGTTCGCGATCTGTAAACGGTGATAACTGTTTCACATCACCAACTAAAATCCAGCGTTTAGCATAACGTGCAGGTACGAGAAATTCAGCAAATGTAGTTTTACTACACTCATCAATAATCATCACATCGAAAGGCGATTCACCTGTATCAAAGGATAAATTTTTGTTATTAAATAAACGTAAAATCCCCATTGTTGTTCCACAGACAAGGTTTGACGAATCAACGAGCAATTGATCATAATCATTACCGTTTAATGAACTTGAAAATGTATCCGCAAATTTATCATATTGATAATGCTCAACACCTACAGCTCTATTCGCATCACCAATCCGAAGTGGGAATATTTCGTTGTTTAAATGATTTTCATCGACGCGTTCTAATACATTATTGATAGCAGCATGCGTTGAAGCGGTAAGTAATACACGTTTGCCCTGACGTACTAATTGAATAATTAACTCCAGAATTGTCGTTGTTTTACCTGTACCTGGAGGACCATCTAAAATGGCGAAATCTGGCGTGGCAAGGGTTTTTGTTACAAACTCCCTTTGTTTATCACAACCATCAAACTCGGTATTAGTAAGGACCGTCCATTCCAGTTTATCGGTATCCACTGGTATAAATTCAGGCCAGCGTTGTTGTTTTCTATTTTTCAATAAATCTAGCAATGGCTTTTGATCTATTGCCGGGAATAACTTTAAGCTAGTGATGGCTTCTCTCTGACGCCAAAGTGCTTGCGTATTAACTTTTACTTTTAACTGCTTGCTCTTCGGTAAAACAGCTTGTCTTTTACCATCATTTCTACGGCAAAGTAAAATTTGTCGCTCTTCTGGGCGAGATTTTAAAATACGATATCCCGCTTTAGCATTCGCTTTCTCATTCTGATCAAGAATATCTATTTGATCTTCAAAAAAGTATTCTAAGGGATCTTGACTCGTCCCAGTGTCATCGCCATGATCTAAGCTGACTAACTGGATCCAGTTGACATCACTGGTATTTTTTTTACATTGTATCTCTAAGTTGATTAATTTTTTATGCCGCAAGGTTTTAGGGCAAGTTTGATCGAGTGTATCTAATGTTAATTTCCCTTCATTGTGACTTAATGACCAATCACTCGGTAATGCATTTTGATTTTCATCTAGTAAGTTGACAAGGGATATCTGCTCTAACCATGTCTTGGTTATATTCTCGATATCTGCATTGGGAATATTAGGTTTTTTGTCAGCAACAATATAGCTGCAACCATCGATATTAATTGCATTGTCTGGGTAGCTAAAATCAGACATGATTTTAAAGGTTAGTTTTTTATCACCGAATAAAATAGTCTTGTTTGCATCCGGCAAGTTATTTAAATGGTATAGCGCACCGTTTACTTGCTTTGCTTGGTAAGGTTGACCTTGTTGTAATAATTCAAGTTGTGAAGGTAATGAAGTAGATAAGGGCTGAATTTTTAGCGAATAACCTGTCCATGAGATTTTTGATTCTTCACAATCGCCTAACTTTATATAATACCGTTGTGATTCTTGTTTAAACTCATGACTGTCTAAGGTTATTTTTGTTCTAGATTTACCACGACCAATACTGATTGGTTCACTAAGATCTGGATCAAAATCATCAGACAATGGTGCTTCTTCATCTAAATCTTCTATTATCTCAAACCAGCCTTCATCCATCAGCTCAAATTCAACTAACGTATGTGGTTTTATTTCAAATACAGATTGTTTACATGATAAAACTACATTTGGAGATGGGATTTTTTGCCATTCACAACTCACTTCTTTTTTTTCCAATGCTCTTTGAGCATTATCTAAATAACGGCGAAAAGGTTCGAATGAATCATCAATCGCTTTAGCACCTTGTGCGCCGTTATAAACCTGATCGTTTAGCGCAGTAATATAAGGATTGGTCATTACCTTACCCTTGTGACTTGATAAATGGATTTTTACTTTCTTGTTTTAGCTTTGGCTGCTTATTGTCAGTATTTGAATTGAGAGGTTCAGGTTTTGCATTACTTGCGGGGACAGCGCGACCTTTTATCCAATTTCGAGTATCTCTAATCGTTTCATGCATAGTGACAGATAATGGAGATGTTGATTCAATTGCTTTTTTTATAAAACTGGCATCAATATCTCTTGAATCACTGAATGCCATAAACAGCGCTTCTTTCACTGCTTCCTCTAATTCAGCTCCTGTAAATCCTTGGCTTAATTTAGCTAGTTCTAGCAGTTCATCTTGGGTGAACATCTCATGTCGATCATTGCGTTTTTTGAGATGAATAGTTAAGATTTCAATCCGTTCTTCAAGTACAGGTAAATCCACAAAAAAGATTTCGTCTACACGTCCTTTTCTTAACAATTCAGGCGGTAGCATTTCAATATGATTTGCAGTAGCTAAAACAAATACAGGACTCGTTTTTTCTTGCATCCAAGTTAAAAAAGTCCCTAAAACACGCGCTGTGGTTCCGCCATCACTACCACCAGACCCTTGTAGCCCAGATAAACCTTTTTCAATTTCATCTATCCATAAAATACAAGGTGATATGGTTTCAGCCAGCTGTAAGGCATTGCGAATATTTTCTTCAGATTGACCAACAATGCCACCAAAGACCTTACCCATATCTAAACGTAATAAGGGCAATTGCCAATTACTTGATACTGCTTTAGCTGCAAGGCTTTTACCTGTACCAGGTAAACCTAACATCATAATCCCTTTAGGATATTCCAATCCAAACTCACGAGCATCGTCTGTATATGCGTATTTTCGACGGTCAAGCCATTGCTTTAAATTTTTCAGTCCACCCAGTTCATCAAGTCCAACTTTAGGATGAAAGTTATTCAAGTAAGCCTGATTTTTTAATAACTTGCTCTTTCTCAGCAACAACAATATCAATCTCTAATTCGGTCAATTTAGATCTGGCAACAGCGGCTTTTGCAAATGCTAATTGAGCTTCAGCACTTGATAGCCCAAGCGCAGCATCAATTAAACGACTACTTTCATCAAAGTTTCGATCTAGGATGTCATAATGATCTTTGGTTGCATTTAAGAGTGTTTTTAACGTAGCTCTATTAGGTAAAGGCAAGTGTAGAATATGGGCATCTTTCTCTAGCTCAATGGGTAAATTAGGCACTGGTTGAGAAAGTATTAACGTACGAGAAAAATTCTCACCACTTCCTTTTTTTATTGCATATGAACGAAGTTTACTGAATAAACTGGGGTTATCTCCTTCTAATTCATGTCGAATGTCGTCTAAAAGTAGGATGCTGTTTTCTGGACTCATATCTGTATCAGAAAAATCATCATTGTTATTATCAATAGATAGAAACCAATCTAGCACTTCATCAAGTGAGATTATAGCGTTATTAATTGAACCGCTCTGATAGCACTTTAATCCTTCCGTGCGGTTCCAAAAATATGTTTTTCGATTTATACCATCAGATTCACTAGCTTCAATAACCATAGCTTGAAGACGTAATGTGTCGTGACTAATAATTTGGATAATTGGCGCTCCAGCCTGAACATTAACTTGGAGATCACGGAAAAATGATTCCATTATACTTTCCATCTAATAAAAATATATGCGTCATAATATGACCTAAATTATTAGAATGAAATAAAAAAAACAGTAGATATAAAGATATTTTATTTGATGTGATTTACATCCCAAATAAAGATAAATTTATTTTATAATTAAATAACACCGATTCCGAAAAAGTAATATTCAATAATTATATACATTCAATTAAAGTAAAGTTATAAAAAATGATAATAAGTACATAATAAAATGCCAGCCAAATTAATGACTGACACATATATACTTATTACTTAATGTTAAAGTTATAACGTTATTTTTTTTACCATCCCTGCTTCTGCATGTCCTGGAATATTACAAGCAAACTCTACGTTATTATCCCCATGGAAATGCCATGTTATTTGTTTTGCTTTTCCAGGTTGAACGGTTACTGTACTACCACTGTCATGAGCATGACCTGAAGTCATTTTCTTCATCATTTCACGATGTTCTAACTGCTCGGTTTCATTACCAATAGCAAATTCATGATCAATTTTACCTGTATTCATGATCACAAACTGAACGATATCATTCGGTTCAATATCGACTTCTTTTTTAAAAGTAATTTTCATGTCGTCAGATAGAATTACATGAACGACTTTATTTGCTTTCATGCCTGTTGCTGGCATACCTACTGCGTTCATATCTTTCATCGACATTCCTTCCATCTTACTCATGTCCATGTCTTTCATATCCATTGAACCGTGATCCATTTTACTGTGGTCCATCTCTGCCATTGCTGAACTTGCAACTAATGTTAGTGCAATTGCTAATACCGTCTTTTTCATTTTATTTTCCTTTTTAGATATTTCTTAATTGGCTTATTACTTAGAGAAATAAGCCATTGATATTTTTATATTAAGTTAATTTTCGCTATATTTAATCACTTTGACACTGACGCTGTTTCCAGAGTTTAAATACGGCAGGAATAACAACTAAGGTCAGTAACAATGCTGATACCATTCCACCAATCATTGGGGCTGCAATTCGTTGCATTACTTCTGATCCCGTACCGGAGCCATACATTATTGGAATTAGGCCAATAATCACGGTAAGCACAGTCATCATGACAGGGCGAACACGTAAACCCGCCCCCTCACCAATCGCTTGTGTTAAGTCTTGTTGAGTCGGTAAGTTATTTTTCTCATCAGCATTACTCTGTTTTTCATTCCACGCTTGGTTTAAATACACCAACATGATCACGCCTATTTCAACCGCAACGCCGGCTAAAGCAATAAAGCCAACACCTACAGCAATAGAGAAATTAAAGTTTAAAATATGCATTAGCCATAGACCGCCAACCATAGCTAACGGTAATGTTCCCATGATAATTAACACTTCAGAAACCCGCTTAAAACTAAGATAAAGAAGCAGCATAATAATGCCAATCGTAATTGGAACTACCGTCGTTAAACGCTCTTTTGCTCGTTCCATATATTCATATTGACCAGACCAACCTAATGAATAACCGGCAGGTAAATCTAATTGCTCATGAACGACTTGTTGAGCTTCTTTAACATAAGAGCCCAAATCTCGCCCATCAATATCAACAAACACCCAACCATTAGGTCGTGCATTTTCTGTTTTAATCATTGGTGGGCCATCTTCATAACGAATGTCAGCCACATCGGCTAGCGCAATTCGAGCTCCATTAGCGGTAATGAGTGGTAAGTTTTGCAATTTGACGACAGAATCTCGATACGACTGTGGGTAACGAACATTGATCGGATAACGCTCTAATCCTTCAATGGTTTCACCTACATTCATGCCACCAACTGCGGTTGAAATAACTTGCTGAATATCTTTAATATTCAATCCATATCGAGCTGCTTGGCGACGTTTTATATCTATGGTTACATAACGACCACCAGCCACACGCTCTGCATAAACAGATGTTGTACCTTGAATGTTGTTTAAAATAGGTTCTAATTCTGCGCCGATCTTCTCTATAACTTTTAGATCTGGACCTGCTATCTTTATTCCGATAGGAGTTTTAATACCAGTCGCTAACATATCGATACGCGTTTTGATTGGCATTACCCACGCGTTCGTTATCCCTGGAAATTGAATCAATTGGTCTAGCTCATTCTTGATTGATTCAGTTGTGACACCGTCACGCCATTCATCTTTTGGTTTGAACTGAATAACCGTCTCTATCATGGTTAATGGTGCTGGATCGGTCGCGGTTTCAGCTCGACCTATTTTTCCCCACACAGTATCGACTTCAGGAACGGTTTTAATCAGTTTATTGGTTTGCTGTAGTAACTCTCGCGCCTTACCAATTGAGATCCCTGGATAGGTTGTTGGCATGTACATTAAATCGCCCTCATCCAATGGTGGAATAAACTCACTGCCCATTTTAGAGATCGGATAATACGCAGAAGCCATAAGTACTATAGCGACAAGTAAAACCGTTTTAGGAAAACGCAAACTCACATTAAGTAGCGGGCGATATAACGCCACTAATGTTCTATTAATTGGGTTTTTATGCTCAGGTAAAATCTTTCCTCGAACAAAATAACCCATTAATACTGGAACTAAAGTAATAGCCAAACCTGCTGATGCTGCCATAGCAAAAGTTTTTGTAAAGGCTAATGGGGAGAACATCTTTCCTTCTTGGCCTTCTAACGCAAAGACGGGAACAAAACTTAACGTAATGATAAGTAATGAGAAAAATAATGGTGTTCCCACCTCTTCCGCAGCTTTACCAATAACTTGCCAACGATTTTCATCCGTTAATGGGGTTTTCTCTATGTGCTTATGTACGTTTTCTATCATTACAATTGCACCATCAACCATGGCGCCTATAGCAATCGCAATACCACCTAACGACATAATATTGGCATTAATACCTTGCCAATGCATAACTATAAACGCGGCTAAAATTCCAACCGGTAAACTTAATGCAATAACCAGTGATGATCGTATATGGAATAAAAACAGAGCACACACAATCGCAACAACGATAAATTCTTCTGCCAGTTTTTCCCATAGATTAGTTACAGCATGATCTATCAAGGTTGATCTATCATAAGTCGCTTTTATTTCAACGCCTTCTGGTAATCCCTTTTGAAGTTGGGCAAGCTTTTCTTTCACGTTAGCAATAACTTCACTGGCATTCTCACCAAATCGCATCACGATCACACCACCAACAGCCTCACCCTCGCCGTTAAATTCGGAGATCCCACGACGCATTTGTGGCCCAAGATTAATGTCTGCAATATCGCCAAGCAGTAATGGCGTTCCTTTATCAGTTACTTTTAATGGCAGTGATTGAATATCTTCAATGCTACTTAAGTAACCTGAAGTGCGAACCATATGCTCAGCCTCTGCCACTTCAATAACGGAGGCGCCTGCTTCTTGATTGCCCTCTTTAATCGCTTTATTAATTTGTTGTAGGGTTAGGTTATATGCTCGTAATTTGTCAGGATCAATTTCAACCTGATATTGCTTGACCATTCCGCCAACTGTCGCGACTTCCGATACGCCATCAACGGTTTGCAATTCATACTTCAAGAACCAATCCTGCAAACTGCGTAGTTCAGCTAGATCATGTTTACCTGTTTTATCTTGTAAAACATAACTGTATACCCAGCCAACACCAGTCGCATCAGGTCCTAATGTCGGTTTTGCTTCTGCTGGTAACTTAGGTGCAACTTGACTTAAGTACTCTAAAACTCGCGAACGTGCCCAGTACATGTCGGTATCATCATTAAAAATAATATAAACATAAGAGTCACCAAAGAAGGAATAGCCGCGAACGGTTTCAGCTCCCGGAACCGCAAGCATGGCAGTCGTTAACGGGTAAGTCACCTGATCTTCCACCACTTGTGGCGCTTGTCCTGGGTAACTTGTTTTGATGATCACCTGTACATCAGAAAGATCAGGCAGAGCATCTACTGGCGTATTCTTTACACTGTAAATCCCTGCTACGACTAAGGCGAACGTTGCAACCAACACTAAGAATCGATTTTTTATCGACCAACGAATAATGGCAGGGATCATAATAACGCCCCTTCTTTTTCAATCTCAAGCAGTTGATATTCATCATTTATCTTCTGAACTAGAAACTGAACCGCTTCACCTTCACGAAAAGAAGTCAAATCAATCTCTTTCTCAACTGAAAAATTCATTTCACCCGCTTTCCAATCCCATTGTGATACGGCTTTATGATCAAAGGTAACCATACCAAAATCAGCCATTAGCATGGTGATATTTCCAGAGATCCAAACACTGTTTTCTGGACCATTAATTCGACTTAGTTCAGCAGTTTTACTTGATTCAGAATCCAATAGGAATTGGGCAGATATAACTACTTTATCGTTTTCTTTCAGACCTTTAACTATTTCAACTTTATTCGCTGCTTCACGGCCTGCAATAATGCGAACTGAACGATACTTACCTTCACCTTCGTCTAATACAACACGCTCCATGTTATTTGAACGTATTACTGCTTGGCGAGGAATAGTCAATACTTCTTCTTTTGTTTTAGGGTGGATTGTAATATTAGCGAACATGTTTGGTTTTAATGCACCATCTTGGTTATCAAACTTTAAGCGCATACGCATGGTTCGTGTTTTTGGATCCAAAATCGGATAAACGTAATCAACTTCGCCTTCCCATCTTTTACCGGGAACAGCATCCAACGTCATAACGGCTTTATTACCAGAAGATAACCAATGTGCTTGACGCTCAAAAACTTCAGCATCTACCCAAACCTCTTCTAAAGGCCCCGCGCTTATCACAACTTGAGATGGTGATAAATAACCACCTTCTCGAATATTTAAACTCGCAATAACACCACTAGATATGGCTTTTATCTCTATGTTTTTATTCGCTTTACCATTTCTAACAATAGAATTAATTTGGGCTTTATCAACACCAAAAGAATGCAATCGCTCTCTTGCACCTTTGACCAACCCTTTTCGTCCTGTTCGATAAGCATTTAATAATTCTTCTTGTGCTTTCACTAGCTCTGGAGAGTAGAGCGTAAATAAAACATCGCCTTTATTTACTTTTTCACCAATGGCGTTGATATTCAATTTCTCAACCCAACCCGCCGCCCGTACATTGACTTGCCATATTTGACTTTCATCAAATGCGATGTAGCCCACCGTATCTATATTTGGCGACAAAATTGTTTTCTCGACAAACGCACTTTTTACACCAAGATTATTAACCACGCTTGGATCAATTGTTACCGTTCCTGCTGGTGCTTTCTCTCCTTGTCCTCCATTGGCATAAACAGGCACTAAATCCATGCCCATTGGGGATTTACCAGGCTGATCTCGACGATAATTTGCATCCATAGGAGCAACCCAATATAAAGGTTCACTGCTTGATGATGCGCTATTTTCTTGAGCTGTCATCGCCATTGCGTTCATTGTATGCCCTGAGTACAAACTCATACCCGAAGCGCCAATAACGCCACCAATAACTATTGAAAGTAATGCTATTTTAACTGGTTTCATTTTCTCTTCCTTACTGCTCTGATGACGAAAATTGTGGCGCAGAAACGTGATAATCAAAGCCATTTAAATAAAAAGCTAAGTTACTGTATGTTTTATCTAAATCACTGAATAAACGTTGTTTTTCTAGTTCAATACTCAGCTCATCACTGGCAGCTGAAATCACATCATTAAATTGTGCGGTATTATTTTCATAACCACGCTCAACGGCACGAGTTCTGTCTTTTGCTTGGGGCAGTAAGGTATGGTTATAGCGAGAAAGACGCTGCTCAAGATTGCTTTTATCAACCAATAGCGAATTTACTTTTGCGTTCATTTGACGAAGTAATACGTCACGTTGTGATTTTGCAGCACCTACTTGATATTGCGCAGCTGCATAGTTTTGGTCTTGACGTTTGTCGGTAAATAGCGGGATATCCATGGTCACATAAGCACTCACTAAATCAGACGCAGGTTGTCCACCCATACCATTCGCTTGACGATAGGCATACATCACTTCTACACCAAATTGAGGAGAATAAGATTCATCGGCAATATCCACTTTCGTTTTCGTTGCGGTTATCGCTAACTCACTCATTTTTATTGTTGGGTTCGACTTTAATAAGTCATAAAATTCAGTATCTTGATTTGCCTTTGTATTCAACAATTCATTCAATGTCGACCATTCTAGTGCTTTAATACTTTGCGATTTATTCTCAGCTAGATTAGGCAACCATTCTGTGAGTTGTGCATAAATACGGCCTTGTAATTGGTGATTCGTTTGCAACTTTTCATCCAATCGACTCAATTGAAGCTGAGCTTGCAGCAAGTCCTGACTTTCACTTTTACCAATCGAATAATTGGTATTAATGTAGATTTCCATCTCTGACAGTAGTTGGCGATTCTTATGTAAAATCGCTTCTGCTTTTTGTAAAAATCCCAACTCAATCCAAAGTTGAGTAATGGCATTTGCTACCTCTAACTCACGAACTTGAACCTGCATTGCTAATACATCGGCTTGTTGTCCAGTTTGCTTTTGCTGTAAGTCTAAGCTTGAGCCTCGACCAAACTTTTGCATTAACCCGACCGATATATTGGTCATAGGGTCTTCATCAAATTTAAAACTGTCCACCGGTAAACCACCAAAACCGACTTTTAGCGTAGGATCGGCAAGCGTTGAACTCGCAATACCTGTAGATCGAAGTGCTTGAGATTGTGCGTATATTTGCTCTCTACTTGCATCAGAAGAGAGTGCTTGTTCGATAAGCTGTGTTAGCTGGCTTTCTGCCATCACTTGATTTGAAATCATTAACGAGATCGCAGAAGCTAACCACACTTTAGTAAAGTGTTTACGTGCTGTATTTTTCATGGAAGCATTCCAATAACGGCATGATCGTAAAGGTAGATCAGTGCCATGATTAAACCTAAAAATAAGGAAACTTATTTAACGCATTGATTTAATAGATATAAATTGGAGTTAAGCTATCGGAGGTCGATATAAAGAAGAAGATGAAAATGAACGAGGCTGCTCATTATAAAAACCATATTTGATAGCAAAAGCTAACGAATTGATCTGAGTATTCAAGCCCATTGGTAAAGCGTAAACCGATACCGCACATACTGTTTTACAACAGTTATCACCTTTATCAGAACAATGATCATTATTATTCATAGATATAGATGACATATCGCATTGCAGATAATTAATCTGAGGATCATCTTGCGAATGGCAATCTGGCATACAGTCACTCATAGATGATATTTCCATCTGACTTTGAGGCATTGCCATATTCATGGTCATTCCTTCCATTTTCATTGGATAGCTGTAAGCAACACTAGATAGCACTAATGCCATCAGCGTAACGCTTGTCACAACCCATTTAGAAAAAGAAGAAAACACTATAAATATCCCCGTAGCCAGAATCAAACTGATACTAATGCTTCCACTAGGGGTAAGGTCAATATATTTATAAACATTTCATGAATTATTGGTCAGACATAAGAAATTTTATTCACAATACTGAACCTAACCTTTATATGCTTAAAACATGTGAATAGAATCGCAATTATGAGAACAAACTCAACTCATAAATCAATGAATTAACCTAGCGCATATTTTATCAAATTCAGCTTTGTTAGATTGTCCAAAAATTTAAGGTCTTTTATTTTATGGAAAACTCTCAAAAAATCGCAAGCTTAGAGCTCGGAAGGCTTATTGCTATGTTTGCGATTATTGCTTTGCACTCTCAAGTATTTATGACGTATCTGCTGATGGATGATATTCCCGTCTTTGGTTATGCTTTTAATCAATTCACTCGTTTTGCCGTCCCTTTCTTTTTCATTTTATCCGGTTATTTTATTCAACCTAAATTAACTGCATCTCCTTTAAAAACAATACAGTCTTACTCTGCTCCGTTACTTAAAATTTGGTTAGTATGGAGTGCTTTATGCCTAGTAATGCCTTTTAACTGGAAAAAAGTTGCTGAAAGTGGTTATCTAGCAGAGCGTACAGGATATTGGAACTGGTTAACTCAGAACCCTCTTAATGCAATCATGGAAGGTGGAATGGTGCACTTATGGTTTATTCCAGCCCTTATTATCGCCGTTTCTATTATTGGACTATTAGTTCACTTTAACAAAACAACATGGCTTTTTCCTGTTGCTGTCATCTTGTATTTATACGGCCTTGCTGGTGGTAGCTACCAAACATTAACTGAAATTTGGACTCCATTCTTTACTCGAAATGGCCCTTTCTTTAGTACCTTAATGCTTGTCATTGGCTTTGAATTAAGAAGAAGATCAATCACGCTATCATCAACAAAAGCGATTATTTTATTAGTCTTAGGCTTTATTGTTCACTTTAGTGAAGCTTATTGGTTAACAAAGTTTGATGTGCCATTTAACTTGCATGATTTCTTAATCGGTACTCCATTAATTGGTATCGGTCTGTTTTTTCTATTATTATCCAAACCAAACTTAGGTAACCGCCCTATCACCTTCACGTTAAGCAAACATGTTCTTGGCATTTATGTATGCCATTTACTCTTTGTTGTTGTGTTCTTAAACATTACAGCAATGATGGGCACAACCTTAGCTATGCGAGATTTTATAATTGTGTTTGGTACCGCGACTGCATCTACTTTGTTTGTTTTAGCGATGAATAGAACGCCGTTAAAACGTATTTTATTTAGATAACCTTAGATCCCAAGAATAACCTATAAGCCGATGCATAATTTGATTTTATGAATCGGCTTTATAATCAAGATTAGTAAGACTAACTCAACTCATCAAATGCTTTCTTCGCCTCATCACTCACCATTACTCGACCATGACCTAAACCTGTTGTTGGGTATAGTGTGACATGCTTAATATGCTCAGACGCTGATTTTGAAAGATCAAAACTAGTAAAGCGATCTTCTTTATCATGCACAATGATGGTTAGCGCCTCTCTTTGCGTTAATCTTTGATACGGATTAAAACTATCAATAGAACGCTGATACTGATCTTCTATATCACCAACAATCGCTTTAAATAATTTAATTGAATACCCAGAACGCTCAATGCTACGGAATAAATTCTCGGTATAGTTAAGTACTGGTGCAATTAACAATAAAGGTGCATCATCCAACTTCACATGATGACATTCCAGTACAGCAGCGGTTCCCATGCTATGTGCTACTACACCCACCACATCATCACAAGAATCCAATACCGCATTTAGGCCTTCAATAAACGCAGGTAAATGGGCATGTTTTCCTTCACTCTCACCATGTGCAGGGTGATCAAAAGCAACGGCGGTAAAGCCTTGAGAAGCAATGTGTTCCATTAATGGATAGAATTGACTCGAATTCCCCGACCAGCCATGGGCCAATACCCAAGTCGGTCCAGAACCAAGCTGATAAAGGCTAAGCTCTCCTTCAGATGAGTTTAACTTACTCTTTATTAACCCTTTGGGTTCGGTATTCTTTGGCTTTGTTCTTACTGGAGTTAATAGTAATTTACGCCCTATCTTCTTTGCGTGACTTGGGATTAATAAGTGATGTAAACGAGTTACCGCATTTAAGGCACTACGTTTAAAACTAAATTTATTCTCTGTACCAAAGTAAATTTCCTGACTCATGAGTACGTCCATTTATAATTTTATCTGTTCATCTTATCTAAAGTATCCCCTTTGTCGATAGAGTACTTTAAAATTTAACAATTAGATCACAAACTCTATTATGTAATCTAAAAATACTCCCAGACAATAACATGTATAAAAAATACATGTTATTGGTTTTTATTTCAGTTATACTTATTTTGTCCTTACGAATTGAGAAAATCTTATGATTAATATTACAGATAAAGCTGTCGAAGAAAAAATCCCACCAATTCTACGTTTAGGTTTTCGACCGTTTTTTTTATTAGGTAGTATCTATGCCATTATTGCTGTCACTGTATGGGTATGGGCATTTCAAACAGGCCAACCAACTTACCTAAACGTACCTGCCCTTTGGTGGCACGTACATGAAATGCTATTTGGTTTTTCAATGGCGATTGTCGCGGGTTTTGTGTTAAGCGCCGTTCAAAACTGGACTGGCGTAAAAGGGACTTCCGATAAACGACTCGGTTTCATTGTCTTATTATGGCTGTTACCAAGAGTGTTATTCTGGACTTCAGCACCACTTTGGTTAATTTCAAGTATCGAAGCATTATTCATGCTCGCTATCGCGTATGAAGTTGGATTCCGTGTAATCAAAACTAAAGGCGTTCGTAACTTCTTCTTCATTCCACTATTTTTAGTCGCAATTGCTGCGAACTTCGCTAGTTACGCTACGATTAAAGGCATGCCGCCATTCACTTCTGCTGCGGTTTGGGAATCCATGCTTTGGTGGTTTACGCTATTAATTTCAGTAATGGGTGCACGAGTAATCCCATTCTTTACTGCTCGTCGTTTTCAGTTTGAAAAAGCACAACCGATAATGTGGTTGGAAGCCTTATGTAATATTCCGCTAGCAATGCTATTTATTCTTAGCTTTTTTCCTATTACCTCTGCCGAAATTAGTCCGTATTTAATGGTGATAGCAGGATCAGCACAATTAATTCGTATGGCTCGTTGGAAAGGTCATAAAACATTAAGTGAGCCATTAGTATGGTCACTTCATGCGGGTTATTTATGTATTCCTTTAAGCCTATTAATTCGTGGTTTTGCTAATAACGGTTTTATTTCGCATACGGCAATTCATCTCTTCGCTATTGGTGCATTAGGCGGGGTAATTTTAGCGATGATTGCTCGTGTCACTATGGGCCATACTGGTAGAGAAATCTATAAAGGACCTGTTATGTGGCCTGCTTTCTCGGCTATTATTCTTGCTGCAGTAGTTCGCTCTGTCGGTGTTATCATGTTCCCTGAATACATGATGAATATGATCAATATTGCCGCTGTATTATGGGCATTTGCATTTGGTCTATTTGTTTGGCATTTTGCCCCTATGCTATGTAAAAAACGTGTTGATGGTCACCCTGGTTAATTTTTAGCTCGAATAAACTAGATCTAACTCACACATTAAAGAACTTAATGTCAACATTAACAATAGTTAATGTTGACACCATCTTGCCTTAATCCTTCTCTCTGTATCCTTCTCTTAGTTTAAAAAATAACGAGTTTTAAAAATTCTAATTTTACTTTGAGGAATACAATATGAATGTACTTGGTTACATGCAAAAAGTAGGTAAGGCGCTAATGGTTCCCGTCGCTACGCTTCCTGCTGCTGCAATATTAATGGGCGTTGGTTACTGGATGGATCCAACCGGTTGGGGCGCAAACAGTGTATTTGCTGCATTTTTAATTAAATCAGGTGGAGCAATCATTGATGTGATGCCGATGCTATTTGCTATTGGTGTGGCATTTGGTTTGAGTAAAGACAAAAACGGTTCGGCGGCACTAGCAGGTTTCATCTCTTTTACCGTTGTGACTACCCTTCTTTCTCCTGCGGTTGTTGCTCAGCTTGAAAACATCCCTTTAGATCAAGTTCCTGCGGCGTTCGCTAAAATCAACAACCAGTTCATCGGTATTATTGTTGGTATTATTTCTGCTGAAATTTACAACAAATACTCTACGGTTGAGCTACCAAAAGCATTAGCTTTCTTTAGTGGTAAGCGTCTTGTACCGATCTTGACATCAATCGCAGGTATGGCTTTATCATTCGTACTTCTTTACGTATGGCCTGCTATTTTTGATGCGCTAATCTCTTTTGGTACTCAACTGCAATCAATGGGTGCTGTTGGTGCAGGTCTATTCGGTTTCTTTAACCGTTTAATGTTAAGTGTTGGTATGCACCATGCGCTTTACCCTGTGTTCTGGTTTGATGTTGTTGGTATTAATGACATTCCAAACTTCCTTGGTGGCGCGCAATCTATTGCTAATGGTACTGGTATTCCTGGTCAAACAGGTATGTATCAAGCAGGCTTCTTCCCTATTATGATGTTTGGTCTTCCTGGTGCTGCACTTGCTATGTACCACTGTGCTGAGAAACGCAATAAAGCCGCTGTATTCTCTATCATGCTTGCAGCAGCAATGGCGTCATTCTTTACGGGTATTACTGAACCGCTAGAATTCAGCTTCATGTTCCTTGCTCCTTGGTTATACCTAATTCATGCAATCTTAACGGGTCTATCTCTATTCATCGCTGCAAGCATGGAATGGATGGCTGGTTTTGGTTTCTCTGCAGGTTTAGTCGATTTTGTTCTTTCAAGCCAAAATCCATTAGCGGTTAAATGGTACATGTTGATCCCACAAGGTCTTGTATTCTTTGTTCTTTACTACACAATCTTTAGATTCGCGATTAAAAAGTTTAACTTCCTAACTCCAGGTCGTGGTGAAGATATGAATAAAGATGACTCTGTAGAAGAGAACATTACTGATGTAACGAATGCCTACATTGAAGCCATTGGTGGTGCAGACAATATTCTAGAAGTAGATAACTGTATTACTCGTTTACGCTTAACGGTTAAAGATTCTAGTCTTGCTGACAAAGAGAAACTGAAATCAATTGGCGCTGCAGGTGTAGTTCCAATGGGTAAAGGTGGCTTACAAGTTATCATTGGCCTAGGAAAAGTAGATAAAGTTGCTGCCGAAATGAAAGTAATTTTAAAAGCCTAATAACAATCTAATTGGGTACGAACCATACTTCGCTAAATTGATATAAGCTCTATAATAATCGTACCAGATGTTATGGAGTACAACTCAAGAGTCTTAATTCTTCCCCCTTTAAGACTCTTTATGATGTATTCCTATTTCAAGTATTTTCAATACTAACACTCTAATCCCTCTCTTTTTCTTGCTACAATATCTAAACTAAATATAGAGAATACTTATGAAAATATTGGTTATAGAAGACGATCAAACCACCCGTGATTTTATTGCGAAAGCATTAGAACAAGAAGGCTTTATTGTCGATAGTTCTGGCGATGGTAAAGAAGGCTTAATGATGGCAATTAGCTGTGATTATCAGTTAATTGTGTTAGATCGCATGTTGCCTAACCTTGATGGCTTAAAGATTTTGTCTGCGATTAGAGCGACGGATAACAATACACCCGTTCTTATTCTGAGCGCACTAGATAGCGTAGACCAACGCGTTGAAGGTTTAACCGCGGGCAGTGATGATTATCTAACTAAACCTTTTGCTTTGGCAGAATTGCTAGCACGTATTAATATTATTCTTCGTCGTAATCGTCCAGTTGAGAATACGTTGAATGAAATACAAATAAACAATCTAACTATTAATCTTCGCTCTCAAAAAGTCACGATAAATAATGCCCCTATCGCATTACAAAATAAAGAATTCATTTTACTTCGCTTTCTTGTCGAGCATGTTGATGAAGTTGTCTCGCGTATGCGATTATTTGAAGCGGCGTGGGATTATCATTTTGACCCAAAAACTAACGTTATTGATGTGCACATCGCTAAATTACGCAAGAAATTAGAACACGGTGGCGCAATAAACCTTATCGAAACGGTACGTGGAGCAGGTTATGTTATTAGACAAGCGGGATGAACTGTATCGCTCATCTATATTAAAACTATTAATCTGGTTTGCTGTTGGCTTATTCTTAATGATGGCTCTGCTGCTTTATCAGCTGTATTCCACCTCTCTACACTTATACAACCAAAACCTTGATGATTGGTTACAAGCAGAAACCTCACAGCTTCAATCAATAGCAAATAGCGAAGGTATTGAAGGGGTTCAGCAAAGCATTGATAATAGTAAAGATAATAACCGCTATATTTATCAAATTGTAAATCACGCATTTCCAGTGCCAACCGATACTTCTGCAACCTCTTATCCTGTTATTGCACAGATCAAACAATATCAAGCCAATAATGATTTACCTAATATGCGAGCAACAAGAATAGAACTTCCTGATGGATCTCTACTAACGGTAGGGATTGATCAAGAGCGATATTTAAGTTTTAAAAAACAATTAGATTCTTCTGTTATCTGGGGCACTTTTTTCCCCTTTATTGCTTTATGCTTAATCGCAATTCTAATTGCCGTATACATTCTTAAACGCTTAAATCTTGTCAATCAAACCATGAACAGAGTGATGTTAGGTGAGCGTAATGTTCGCTTAAAAGTTGGGCCAGATATGAATGAATTTGATTTACTGGCTTTGCATTTGAATAATATGCTAGAGCAAATGGAACAGAGTGAATCTAAACTTAAATCATTAACCGTAGATATTGCTCATGATTTAAGAACCCCAATGGGGCGCATTAAACTACGTATTGAAGATCTTTTATATGATAATACTGTAAGTGATTTTCATCAGGATAAATTAGAAAACATACAATCTGATTTCTCCCTTTTGCTTGATACCTTCAATGGCATGATGGAATTATATCACTTAGAAAATGGCGGAACCCCTGTTAATAAACAACAGTGTGAACTCAGTAAAATAGTCCAAGATGCCATCGAATTTGCAGAGCCTACCGCATTAGACAAACAACAAAAGTTATATTTGACCATAGAGATGCCCTGCCCCTTATACGCCAACCCAAGCCTACTTTTTCGTGCCGTATTTAATATCATCGATAATGCGATTAAATATACTCATAATGGTGGTGTAATTGAAGTAATTGTCGATTGTTTTGGTGTCGTTGTGGCTGATAATGGAATAGGAATAAAACCAGAAGATAGAGAGCGAGCATTAGATCAATTAGTACGTTTAGATCCTAGCCGCACTGAACACGGCTTTGGCTTAGGTCTTGCTTTGGTAAAAACCGTTATGAAAATACATAACGGTCAGATCAGTTTAAGTAATAATTACCCAGGTTTGCGTGCTCGTCTATTGTTTGATGAAACATTAAATAACTAATCACCTGATAACTAACGTAATAGGTTCCACGCTTCGCACATCACTCTAAATTTTTCAACATTCCCTGTTTCGCGGTCTGGGTGATGCTTCATGGCCAATTTTCGCCATTGCTTTCGAATATCTTTTGCAGTGGCACTTTCTGATAAACCAAATAACTTTAATGCTTGAATACGATCCATTCTTACAGAGTTACAGCCACCAAGGTAGCGGCGATAACTACTCCAAAACTCATTCAATAAACGCTTAACTTCCCCTTCTTCAACCTGGTAATTTGTCCAATCCAAATAATATTCTCGCAAAGGGTGCTCAGTATCAATCGCATGATTATGGCAATTGGATTCATATTTAGAAAACAATTCAATATTCATTGCTTCAACTTGCAGCCACTGCTCAGGATAGAGCTCTTCTTGAAGTTGATATAGTGCATTCATGATTAAAAAATTACGCTTGAATAAATCCTTTTCAGGAATCTCATCTAACTGGCTAAGAATGCCTTTCTCAATTAAATAAGTCGATAAGGTATGTACCTTCCATCCGTTACCTTGCTGCTGTAATACCTCAAACAACGGCCAGACTAATGGATTTTCAAATTCAGTTCTTATCTCTTCAATACTTTGATTCCCAAGCATCTTTTATCTCCATTAACAACGTATGTTTTATCGTAACGTCATTTTTAAAATTATCAATGGTAAGAAATGTTAAATACACACAATTGAAACGGCGTACCGATAAATGTATACTAAAATCTATCCAATGTTAAGGTATACCATGATTAGAGTTAAAAATTTCATCGTCCAGCATACCATTAGTATAGTCTTTCTATACATTACTGCTATTTCTGTTTTATTTCTATTAGGCAGTAACGCTTATAAAGAAATGATTTATAAAAGAATCACTCAAGACATTGCAATGGTGTATTCCGATACACTCTCATCATTACATGAATTTTACTCTAAAAATATTCTTCCAAATGCCAAACATGCGGGGGTTGAAGTCTCAACCGATTACCTAGATACTCTGGATAAACTTCCCTACCCGATCACGTTCAGCAACTCATTCGGTAACCATTTAAGCCAAGACATTCCTGGTCTCTATGTTGATATTTACAGTAACTATCCATTTGAAAATAAAAAGCTACGTCAGTTAACTCCTTTTGCTCAACACGCGCTAGAGACCTTATCAAAAGGGGAAGAACCTTACATATTGACTTATGAGCAAGGCTACTTAGAAGAAAATGATTTAGTTCGATTAGCTAAACCTATCTATATGAAGAAAAATTGCCTAACTTGTCATAATTCAGATAAATATAATTTAGGCCGACAATGGGAAGAAAATGAGTTCCGAGGCATACGAGAAATCATTTTACCTGTCCCAAAGAAAGATCAGTTATCTGAACAAATCTTATTTATTGGGTTTATTTTGGCACTATTTGCCGCATTAAGTGGTGTTTTATTGATCCTACCTCTAGTTAAAAACCTAAAAGAATCACTAAACCAAACCGAAAAACTAGCCATTAAACTTAAATATCAGGCAAATCATGACTGTTTAACTAAAGTCGCTAACTTAAACTACCTAATCACATTAATCGAAGAATCGTTAAAGACGGGTTCTGAAACAGAACGCGTCGGACTCATCTTTATTGATTTGGATAAATTCAAACCTATTAATGATCAATATGGTCATGCCGCTGGTGATGCAATGCTTTGCCATGTCAGCAGTTTGATTGAAAAAGTTATCAAAGATAAAGCCACATTAGCGCGTATTGGAGGGGATGAGTTTGTTTTACTTATCTCTACGATCTCTAGTGATTCTGAAATGGTTACCTTGGTAAATAGCATTCAGACCGCATTTACTAAGCCATTAAAATACAAGAACAACTCCCTAACTGTAAGCGCTAGTTTTGGTGGCGTCATTCAAGTAAAACAGCACACTACCGTCGATAATTTACTTACCTCTGCAGATAAAGCGATGTATATGTCTAAAAATAGTGAACATAACTCTTTCACTCTATACCAAGAAGATAACAACTAAACAACTATTTACCTGATGAATATTCGTTTACTTTAAAGCATCAATCCATAAAAAATGGCAGCCATTTCTGACTGCCATTTTATTTATCTAATTAACAAACTTAACTCACCGTTATTCAGAAATCTCTGCTTCTTCTAGCGTTTGCTGAGTTCGGCTTGCCGCTGTATCTTGCCCAAAACCTTTCAAGCCAACCACATGAACGTGCTCACGATCTTTAAAGATCTTACGAACCAGCTTATAAGTCGTACCTTTCTCTGGGCTGATATTCTCTGGTGCCGCGATAAGTAATTGCATATCCAAACGGTCACACAATTCAAATAACGTTGCGATAGATTTACCATCTAGACGTGCCGCTTCATCCAAGAACAATAGACGACAAGGCATAATATCTTTGCTACGAAGACGACGGGACTCATCTTCCCAACTTTGGATAACCATTAGTAGGATCGCTTGACCTGTACCAATAGCTTCACCTGTTGATAATGCACCCGACTCTGCTTGTAACCAACCATCAGCACCACGGTTTACTTCAATGTTCAGCTCTAGGTAGTTACGGTAATCAAGTAACTCTTCACCTAATGTTTGTGGTGAACGTTGACCAACATCGATATGTGGATTAATACGTTGGAATAGTTTCGCAATCGCTTCAGAGAACGTAAAGCGAGGGTTACCAAACAAATCTTGGTGCTGTGCTTGATGCTCAGACAGACCAGCTAATAACGTCGCATGCGTTTCACGAATACCCACATTTAAGCGAACACCTGTTACTTGACCAAAACCAATTTGAGATAGACCTTGGTTTAACATACGAATACGGTTTTGCTCACGCTGAATTGTCTTACGAATAATGTTCGCAACACTTTCAGAACTTAATGCTAAGCGATTCTCACGAGATGTTAGCTCTTCAGTCAAACGACCAAGCTCGGTTTTCCATCTCTTCAATTGCTTCAACTGGATCATCCGTATGGATGATATCCTGACGAATACGCTCACGAAGGTGTTGGTATACCGCAATGTAGAATAGAACCTTACGCTCTGGCTTACTTGTATCTTCAGACGCACGTAACGAATCACGTAGGTCTTCATTATCCGCGACAGCTAGACGAAGCGCACCCAATGATTTATCTGACATTGAACGTAACTCTTCCGCACTTAAATACGCTAATTCACGTTTGTGTAGACGACGCTCAACATCATTTTCACGAGCTAAACGTAGAACTGAACACCAACCTGCTTTTGCATTAACTACAAAAGTACGCAACTCTTTGTACAGTTTTTCAACTTTACGAGAGCGTTTAGCTAGACCTTTAATCTCAAGTTCGTTTGATGTGATGCCTTTTTCAAGCTCACTCTTACGACCACGAGAACTGTGTAGACGCTCGTTCAATTCACCTTTACGAACTTCAGCACGTTCTAGTGCGCTTTGATCTGCATGAACACCAAATTCTTGCAGTTCACGCTTGAACTCTTGAACGGTTTCTTGTTTCGCTTGATGTGAACTCTTCAGCGACGCCATTACTTGGTTGTATTGGTTTGCTTGAGCTTGTGATTGCTTTTGTTGCTCTTTCGCTTTAGTACGCGCTTGTTCTGCTTGTACTAATTTTGCTTTAAGTTGCTCGTTTAGCTCACTGCTCTTATCAAGCAATGCCACCGCATCTTCATAACCGAAGTGATGACGACGCTCTACTAAATCAGAAATAGCAAACAACTGAGTTTTAATACTTTGTAATTGAGCATCAATTTGCTCATGTTCAGCTTTTAATGCATCAAATTGCTCAGGATCCACTTCTAGAGCACGTTGCAGACTTTCTAACTCTACAATCGCTTTGCCATTTTGACGTAGGAAACTTTGGGCTTCTGATACTTGCTCAACTTGAACACTGATCTCTTCAAAGCGCTCAGTGATGGTTTCATCTTCAAGCACATTAATGTGTGGTGCAATTTTCGCTAATTGAGACAGTGCCTCTTTTGACGCTAAAATTTGAGATTTATGTTGCTGCTCAGTCGCTATCAATTCATTTAATTGACGGCTTGCTTGTGATAATTGCTCACGTACTTTTTTCAATTCAACTTCTGGATCGGCATCAAACGCCACAGCAAGGTGTGTTGATACGAAACCATTAAAGCTTTGGTATAAACGTTGAAGTTTTTGTGAATCAAACGCTGCTTTTGCGTGCTCTTCAACGGCGATTTCACGCTCTTCACGTAATGTATCTAAACGTTGTTCACGAGCGGCACGACCAAACAATGGTAACTCAGGGAAACGAGAGTAACGCATTTGGCGATCATTTAGATGAACACAAACGGCATTCTCCATTTCGTCAGCATCAAATACACTGTCATCAAACGCGTCAATGTCGCCTTCAATGATATAAAGATCATCTGGGCAATCATCAAGATCAACCAATTTCTCTTTAATACCAGATAAGTCAGAAACAACAATAGCATGACGAGCTGGGCCGTAAAGCGAGCTGAAATACGGAGCATCACTTAGCGTAATATCATCATAAATTTCAGAAAGTAGTACGCCACCTAATGTATCAGCAAGGCCTTTAAGACGAGCATCACCACTACCACCTGGGGCAGCTAAACGTTCAATCTCACCATCAAGCTCATCTTTACGAGCAGCAAGACGATCTTTGTTAGTAGAAAGGACACGCTCGTTTTCTAACGTTTCTTGCATCTGGCTGATAACCATGTGGCTATCTTTTAATTCAATACCACATTGATCATTCAGTTTATGCAGCGCGTCATTACTTGCAATCCATTTTGGTGCGATCGATTCTAAACGCTGAGTTTCAGAACGAAGTTGCTGTTCTTGACGCTTTAGCTCTGAACGCTTATCAATGATATTTTCTTGTTGTTCTTGAACGGTTTCAAGCATCTCTTCATGACGAGCTTGTTCTTCTTCAAGTACGATTTCAGAATCAACCGTGATATTAAAACGTTTTGTATATTCAGTCGCTAATTCTTGAGCTTGACGCTGTAAACGCACTGCACGCTCTAAATCTTTATATTGCGCTTTAAGCTGTTCTGCACGCTCAGCAATATTGCTGAACTGTCGAGCTTGTTCAATTAAGGCCTTCGCTTTATCTGACGCTTCATTACGCTCAACATAACCGGCAATTGAGGTCACTAATGCTAAGCCACGTTCAAATTGTTGAACAGCTGCAGAAGAAAGATCCAGCTTATGTTTAATCGCAAGAAGCGCAGTGGTTTGACGCTCTTCTTTTGCTTTTAACTCTGATTGAAGATCTACTGCATTGTTTTGTGTTAAATCATCATTCGCTGTTAGCTGCTGTGCTTTTTCAAGCGCTTTAACGGCTTGTTGATATTGAAGCGCACGAGTTTGCTGCATATCCAACGCTTGTTGGTAGTCTGCAAGTTGTGTTTTAAGGCTATCAACTTCGTCTTCAGTTAGTTGTGCTTGCTCTTCTGACATCGCAAGTTGTTCAGCGGCTTCTTCCACCACCATCACTTGCTCTTCTAGACGCTCTGTTAGCTCTTCTAGATCTTCAGAGTAACGTTCAATCTTCTCTTGTTGGCGAACGGCTGTTTGCACTAATTGAAGATGATCTGACGCGGCTTGATAATCTTGTTCAAGACCTGATTCAGAATCAGTCAGCAGTTCTAGCTCACTCTGCATATTATTTAATACAGAAGATAAGCCCACTAAGCTACTTTGTGCATTCATTAACTCAACACGGTGCGTTAATGTTTGCTCCAGTTTTTTACGACGATCATTTGCATGGCGCATGTAATCAGACGCAACATAGTTGGTTGATTCTGTAATTAAGTGCTTAAATAAGTCACGATCAGTCTGTGTTGTTTTAATGGCTTCTAACGTCATGCGGTTTTCACGCAATGCCGCTTCCATATCTTGGAAGGCTTTTTTCACACCACCATTTTGAGGCAGCAAATAATCACGTAAAGAACGCGTGATTGCACTTGAGATACCACCGTATAAAGAGGCCTCAATTAAACGATAGAATTTAGAACGATCGCTAGTATTACGAAGTTTCTTAGGCAAAACACCGTAATCAAACATTTGCGCATGATAATCAGTAACTGAGTTAAACGCTTTGAACTGAACACCTTCGTATTCTGCAACAATGTCTTTTACTTCGTTAATTTGACGAACACGAGCTTGGTTATCAGAAACAGATTCAATCATTAAATCCGTTGGTTTCACATGACTTGGAAGACCAACAACGATGAAAGGTTTGATGTCTACTTTCTTATCACGGCCAGCAACTTGCTGTAATTTAACCGCAAAAAGAACGCGTTGATTGCGTGAGTTCACAACGTCTAATGCAGCATAACATGCACCCGGCTTTAATTTACCGTGTAGACCTTTATCACGAGATGCTTGTGAGCTACCCGCTTCAGTTGTGTTGCGGAAATGCAGTAGCGATTGGTCTGGAATTAGTGTTGTGATAAACGCGGCCATCGTGGTCGATTTACCAGCACCGTTACCACCAGAAAGTGTCGTTACTAGATTATCAATATCAAAGGTACGTGCAAAAAAGCCGTTCCAGTTAACCATGGTGAGTGATTGATATTTACCACGTTCAATCATGCTCATGCATCACCTTCCAATTCTAATTCATGCTGCTCTTCAGCCGGCGTATCATCTAACTTCGTATTTTCATCAAGATCAAAGCTTGATTGGCTCGATTCTTCTTGATGAACCACAACCGCTTCACCATCACGGATTAAGCGTAATTGTGCTTCTTTCATATCATCATTAGAGCGAACATCAGCACCAAAACGGAATACCGCTTCACTGATACGGAATTTACCTTGCTCACCAACTTGAATGATCATACCTAGACGCTTTAAACGACGTAGTGAAGTACGAACTTTATCAAACAGTTTTTCTTTATCTAAGTCAGAACCTGATGCACGGTTAGTCACTAACTTCATTAGCTTCTGTTCATCCGCTAACACTAATAGCTCATCAAACAACTCTTGGTTAGTAAAAATACCTTCGTGCGCCAAACGCTCTGGACTTAGGTATAAGAAACACAAGACTTTACCAACCAACATATCCATCTCAGCCAGCACACTACGTGCAATTAAAGAGCTTGAGCGTGGACGTAAATAAAAGAAACCTTCAGGTGCTTTTACTAATTCTGCATGATAGCGCTGATAGAACATACCGAGTTCATGTTCAAATTCACATAATAACGCATGGTTATCTAAATCTTCGCTAGCAATATGACGGCCAGAACGTAATAAACTGTCTAATGCTGGAAATAATGGGTTAGCAATTGCTTTTGCTAACTTCTCTGGCATAAATTCTTCAATATTTGTCAATGACATTTGCTTGTACCTTAGCACCGAATTCGTTAATAGATTGCCAATCAGGTTGAACGGCTTGGAAATCGGCTTCTGAATAACCGAGACGCACCGCTTGATCTACCACTAATCGGGCAAGATCAAAGTGCTGATAATGAGGATAAGTCGTTAAATAGCTCTTAAGTATACGGCTTAAATCAATTGCTTCACCCGTTTCTTTATGACACTGAAGCATTTCACTCACTTGTTCTGCTAAAATATCTGTGATTACACTTAACTCTTCATATTCCATTTCATCTGGAACAATACCGGTAACTTCATCGTCACGTAGAATTAAGGCTTCATCACGCATATCTCGTAATCGTTCGGTATCGGCATACGTTAATAGCCAAGGCGCATCAAAGTAGCCTTTCACTGAATCACGTAGACGTTGACTGAACGCACGGTTTTTATCCATATCAATCGCAGTACGAATAAATTTATGTACGTGTCTGTCGTAGCCAATCCATAGATCAATCGCTTGCTGTCCCCAACTGACAATGCGGTCAAGCTTCATTTGCAATGAATACAGTAAGGCATCAATAAAATCCAATTCTTCTTTGCCATAAACAATTTCTTGAATATTCAGCAATTCTGTTTGGAGTTGATCTCCCGCCGCTTGCAATGAATCTTGCAATTCACGTAGGTTACCAGAGGTTTCATCAAGCAGCTTTTCACAGCTAGAAATCGCATCACGCCAGTTTTGGTTTAGCAGCTCTGCAATTTCTTCTTTAACTGATTGTTGTTGTTCATCCATTACACGCTGGTTTAGATCGATACGATCAAAGATCTCTCCAACAGAATATTTCAGAACACCGAATACATTTTTACGCCAGTGCTTCGCTTCGCCACCTTTTTCAGCCGCTTTCGATGCCTTTTGGATTTCTTCAGCAACCATCGCCAACTGAATAGAAAGCTTCAATTTAGAGAATTGACGGTGGCGTACGTAATAATCGGTAATACCAATCGCTAATGGTGTTAGACGATAGATGTTCATTCCATCGGTACTTTCACCACTAAAACGACTAATTAAACGTTGTTTTACTAATTCATTGATTGCATTGTTCGCACGAAAAGCAATGGTGTCATTGGATTGACCAAATAAACCACTGATGATACCAAACGCATCGTGAAGTTCACCTTCACCCAGCTCATCATCAAATCTTTCATTACTGAGAACAGCAATGGCCAACAAAAATGCCAGACGTTCAGTCGGCAAGTTCAATGAGAAATCGTGCTGCTTTACCCAGCCAACCAGTTCATCAACCGTTTGGTCTGTAACAGCATTAGAAAACTCACTCATTGTGTATCCTTTGTGTACATCATTATTATTTTCTCTTCGCCCATACGTGAATATAACGACCAAGAGAGAGATAAGGTTCTTGACGGCATAACTGCTCTTCTAGTTTTAGCACGTCTTCGATTTGGTAGTCCCCCATGTATTCCATATTACCAATGTAATCATGAAATGAGCGAATACCCGACTTTCCTTGAATTTCATAACCAGCGTCTTCAATCCACTGGTAAACCTCATTTGGCATTAAGCCTTTTTGTGGTTGTAACTTAAACCGTTTTCTATGTGGCATTCCATCTAAAACATGAGGAATATTGCCACAAATCACATTTTTTAATACTAAACCGTGGTGATTATAAAACATAATCGAAGCATAACCACCAGGCTTTACTTGCTTCAATAGAATATCTAGGGCTGTTTTTGGATCATCTAACCATTCCATTACTGCATGGAAGAGTAGAATATCAACCTTACCAACTTTATGCTGTTCAATTTTTTGTACAGCTGAATGAATAAATTGATACTGAGATAGTAGACCATTATCTTTCACTGATTCTTTTGCTAACTTTAACATTTCTGAAGAGATATCACATAAAGTAACGAGATGCCCTAGTTTAGCAATTTGTTGAGATACTTGCCCTATCCCTCCTCCTGCGTCTAACACAGTAAGTGGCGCAGAATTTGCTTGATTATTAACTAAGATGGTTTCCATATCTTGCCATACAATAGTTTGACGGATCTCGCCTTTGTCTGAACCATAAATGTTCTTTGCAAATTTGTGGGCGATGTCGTCGAAATTACGGTCTTTATTCACTGTGGTTAAGTTATGATATTATCTATTGGAAACAAGCATTGTCGCATAAGAGCTCAAGGAAGTAACAGCATGACGCTGTTTTTTGCTCTCAAGTGGTGATTTTTCATTCTATATCATCGGTAATAGTCAAAAATATGTTTGAGTTAAAGAAGTTTGTATCATCAATGCTCATGCCCTTACCAGGATTACTCCTTATTGGGTTCATCGGCCTATTTATTTTATGGTTTTCAAAAAGGAAAGGATTTGCCTCTTTTTTACTGACTCTGTCTCTTATTGGGCTCTTCGTGCTCTCTTTTCAGCCAGTCACTACCCCACTTTTAAAATCAACAGAACGTATATATCCCTCATTCATAGCTCCTGATGTGCCAGTCGAATACGTATTGGTTTTAGGGAATGGCCATGTTGTTGATGATAATATCTCTCCAATTTCTGAGCTATCACGAGCTGCGGTGATGAGATTAACTGAAGGCATTAGGATCTATCGAATGTACCCTGGCGCTAAATTAATTTTATCTGGTTATAGCGTTGGTACAACGGTCAGCCATGCTCGAATGATGGCTCGCGTGGCTCTTTCGTTAGGGGTAAATAAATCAGATATACTTTTACTCGAAAATGCTCGAGATACTCATGAAGAGGCTATTCAAACGCTTAATGCTGTAAATAAAAGCAACTTAGTTCTCGTTACTTCCGCAAGCCATATGCCAAGAGCAATGGAAGAGTTCCATCAATTAGGCTTAAAACCAACACCTGCACCAACCAATTATTTAGCTCACTCTGAAATTAAGCAGCCGTGGGAAAAATACGCACCTAAAGCAAAATATTTAGAACAGTCTGAACGATACTGGTATGAACAAATGGGACGTTGGTTCATGCAATTAAAGGATCTACTCATGGCACAAGAGCAACAAGCTCAAGACACACCTAAATTAGAATTTGAAGATGTTATTGATAAGGTAGATGAAATAAAAGAATCACTCCCACTACCAAATAAAAAAGATAAATAATTTAACAAGAAAAAGCCCAAAACTATGGCTCACATAGTTTTGGGCTTTTATTATGCGTTAAAATCACTTAAGAAAAAGGGACAATTAAGCTAATATTGCTCTTACTTTATCTAGGTCTTCAGGGGTATCGACTCCTGCGGCTGGCGATTCTTTTGCCACTGCTACATGGATTTTCTCACCATACCAAAGCACTCGTAATTGTTCTAAACACTCAATTTTTTCAAGTACGCTTGGCTGCCAATTGATATAAGTATTAATGAAACCAGCACGGTAAGCATAAATTCCAATATGACGTAGTAATGGATTCGCGGTTAGTGACTCACCTTGTGCAAACGCATCACGATCCCATGGGATCGAAGCTCGACTAAAGTACAGTGCGTACCCTTCCGCATCAGTAACCACTTTTACGGCATTTGGGTTAAAGACATCATCTTCTTCATCAATCGCTACTGCTAACGTTGCCATTGGCGCAACAGAATCCGCTAAGTTTTGTGCTACTTGCTGAATGATACTTGGTGGGATCAGAGGCTCATCGCCTTGAACATTCACAACGATTTCATCAGCTGTAATATTACATTTTTCAATCACTTCAGCTAGACGCTCTGTGCCTGACTCGTGATCGGGTGATGTCATGCATACATCACCACCAAAACTTTTAACTACGGCCTCAATACGAGGGTCATCGGTTGCAATAATAACGCGATCAGCTCCCGCTTTTGATGCTTGTTCGTAAACCCATTGGATCATCGGTTTGCCACAAATATCTGCCAATGGTTTACCGGGTAAACGTGTTGATTGATAACGAGCCGGAATTATAACTGTGAACGACATAACTCTACCTCTTCCATTGTCATACGACGAGCTTCAGGTTCAATCATTACTGGAATACCTTCTTTGATTGGGTATGCAAGACGATCAATTTTACAGATCAATTCTTGCTTATCTTTATCGTAGTTAAGTTTTCCATTACACACAGGACAAGCAACGATTTCAAGAAGACGATAATCCATATTGTTCTTTTACCTCTATAATTTTATTTAATATTTGTTGTGCTTTTTCTTCTGGGAATTTGGCATCAACTGGTAAATACCACCATGACGACTGAGCAAAAGACTGACACTTAACCGCATCTTTTTCCGTCATTATTAATTGCTCACCATACTGCATTAAGTTTTGAATTTCTGTTGGTTCGAAGGCTTTATGATCGCCAAAACCTTGAGTGTGCACGACATCAGCGTTAAGCAAACTCAATGTATCAAAGAAACGAGGAGGATGCCCAATACCGGCAAATGCCACCAAGCTTGATAATGAAGTAACCGGACATTTTTCCCCAGTGACTAAATTAATCGCATGGCTTGGAGTCAGCTTCATCGATATTTCATTTTGTTGAGGCTGCTCACCATTACAAATTAAGAAATCAACCGTTGATAGTCGCTCGATACCTTCCCTTAATGGACCAAGTGGAATGTATTGTTCGTTTCCAAAACGGCGCTTACCATCAATAATAATAAATTCGACATCACGCTGTAAGGCGTAATGTTGTAAACCATCATCGGTAATAATGATATCCACGCCTTGCTGCTCAAGCATTTTAACAGCCTCACTACGAACAGGGGCAATCGCAACATCTGCTTTAGTACGCTGCTTAATCAATACCGGCTCATCACCTGAAATATCAGGCGTTGTCGTTTCAGTCAATAAATAAGGGTAATGTGGTGCTTTACCACCATAGCCACGAGAAGCGACGCCGACTTTGTAGCCTTTTTGCTGCAATTGCTCTACCAACCACACAACTACAGGTGTTTTACCATTACCACCAGCGGTAATATTCCCTACTACGACAACAGGGACTGATGAGCGATAACTCGACTTCTTACCTGATTGATAATCCGCTTTACGTTTAGATGCTATCCATTTAAATAAGCAGCTAAGTGGCCAAAGAAGCGGCCACAATAGCTTTCCTAAAAAATGGTTATCAAACCAAATTTTCTCAATCATTAATCACCAAACTGAATACGGTGTAACTGTGCATAAGCACCATCATGCGCTAATAATTCATGATGGTTACCGCGTTCTACGACTTCACCTTCATCAATCACTAAGATCTGATCTGCATCTTCAATGGTTGATAATCGATGTGCAATCACAAGTACTGTTTTATCTTTTTGTAGCTCATCTAATGCCGATTGAATAGCTTTCTCTGATTCAGTATCAAGCGCTGATGTTGCTTCATCAAGAATTAGTACTGGCGCATTTTGTAATAGTGCACGAGCAATAGCGATACGTTGACGCTGCCCACCGGATAAACTTGCGCCGTTTTCACCAATCATGGTATCAAAGCCCAACTCCATCTTATTAATGAAATCAGAGGCATAAGCAAGCTCAGCTGCTTTTTCGATCTGCTCTCTACTAAACTTACCTTCTGATGCATAAGCAATATTGTTTGCGACCGTATCATTAAATAAGTGTACATTTTGAGATACTAGCGCAAAGTGTTTACGTAAATTTGTAAGCTTGTAATCTTCTACTTTATCGTCATCTAAAACGATTCCACCCGAATCTACATCATAAAAACGCGTAAATAAATTAGCAATGGTACTCTTACCTGAACCAGAACGACCGACTAAAGCTATTGTTTTACCTGCCGGCAAATCAAAACTCACATTTCGTAATGCTGGACCTTCAGCTGTTGGGTAAGTAAAAGTAACATCATTAACTTGAATATCACCTTTTACTACATCTTTCTCAATCGTACCATTGTCTTTTTCTTGATCCATATCCATCAATTCAAACAAGGTTTGACACGCTGCCATACCACGTTGAAAATCAGAAGTTACGCTAGTTAAGCCTTTTAGTGGACGTAATAAACCAAACATTGCAGAGAAAACAACAGTAAACGTACCCGGTGTTAAGGTTTCTTTAATAGAGTCTACGCTTGCTAGGTATAAAACCGTAACTAAAGCTAAAGATGCAATCATTTGAATAATAGGGTTAGCTAAACCTTGAGCCACCACCATTTTCATACCTTGTTGACGCATGTGATTACTGATGTCATCAAAACGATCAGCCTCCACTTTTTGCCCCCCGTAACTAAGTACTACTTTATGGCCTTTCAGCATTTGCTCAGACGTTGCTGTTAATGAACCCATCGCTGTTTGCATATTTTTACTGATCTTTCTAAAGCGCTTAGAAACAAAACTGATCGCAAATGCAACGATAGGTGCAACAACAACAAGAACCAGCGATAGCTGCCAACTGTTCCAGAACATTAAACCAAGTAACCCAAGAATACTTGCTGATTCACGAACAATATTTACTAGAGCTTTACTGGTTGCCGCTGCAACTTGCTCTGAATCATAAGTTATCCGGGAAAGTAAACGTCCCGTTGATTCTTGATCAAAGTAACTTACAGGCATGTGCATAAAATGATTGAAAATTTGGCGACGAATACGCATGACAACGTTACTTGCCACCCAACTCATGCAATAACCTGAAATAAAGCCACTAAAACCACGAATAAACATCATAGCTAAAATAATAAATGGCATTTTCTTTAAAAAATCAGAGTCAGCATTACCAAACCCCTCATCTAATAGAGGTTTTAATAACGAAAGCATGTAAGTATCACTTAACGCATTAATCACTAGTGCGATGACAGCAACCCATAGTCCTGCTTTATACAGTGAAATGAGTGGCCATAAACGCTTAAATGTTGCCCATGTAGATTCGTCTTTTTCAATAGTCATAAGTACTTATTCTTCATATACAATTACCTTTATTCTACTCTCTATTTAGATTATCGCCAAATAGCTTTCTATACCATACCTTGTGATTGAGCAGAGAATGACCTTTAAATCGTAATTTCTCGTTATCACTTGTTATGGTGATTTGCCCTAACTGAGCAGTATCTAACCATTTTATCTGTTTTTCTTTATATTTTTCTTGAATTCTCTTACTTGGTAAATTCCATGGTGTAAAAAGGCCTGTAGAAACTATCGCTACTTTCCCTTTCATTTCTTTTACCCAACGATCTGTTGAGGATGTATTGGAACCATGATGAGGGACTAGAAATACATCAATATCATCAAACTCATTTTGATTTAAAATTAACATTTCAGAAATTGCGTCAATATCGCCAGTTAATAAAAAAGTCCATTGTTCAATTTTAACTTTGATCACACAAGAATGAGGATTATAAGAACGCTTGACCATTTTAGGAGGCCAAATAGCAGTAAATAGCATATTACCCTCCTGCCAGTGCTGTCCTTTTATACAAGGCCGCCTACCAGCTCCTTCTTCACTTTCTCTAAGCCAATCAATTGAATATTTATTCATCAAATATTCACGACCACCAGCATGATCATTGTCAGAATGACTAATAATTAAACCACTAATAGATTTAACTCCTCGATGATTCAAAATAGGTTCAATCACACTCTCGGCAATACTGCCACTATCCCATTTCATTCCTGTATCATAAATGACCATATTTTCTTGGTCTGATAATAATACAGACAAACCATGCCCTACATCGAGAAAGTCTACTTGCCATTTATTAGTCGGTTTAACCAACAAGGTCGCAATGATAAGAAACAGAATAGGATGAACCAATAAAGACAAAGGGACAATAAGACGTAATAGAAGCAGTACAATTATTACAACTAAGATGAGATTTATCTCGCTATGTAATAGCCACCATGAAGACTCTGCTTTCTCAGCCAACCACCATACAGGGAATAACGATAAATCACCAACAGACCAAAATACGCCTGCGAGCTTAGAATTAAAAAGTTCAGCGAGCACTGCCAATAAGCTTAATGGGACCGTAAATAGACTTACCCATGGAACCGAAAGTAAATTTATGAACGGAGATAAATAGCTTACCCCGGTGAAAAAATAAACTTGAATAGGTGCCAAGAAAATAAAAAGCCCACACTGAATAAAGATAACCTGACTCCATTGGGTCATAAAAGTAGATGACTTTTCTTTAATAAGGATCTGATATAGATGTAGAGAAATAAACACAACACTAACAGCACTAAATGAAAGCCAAAAGCTCATGGATAGTGATGAAAATGGATTCAATATTAAACAAAAAAATAAGCACCACAAAAGTAAAAGATGTCTAGGCCAATGCCATCGAAATATCAGTAAAATAGAAGTCAAAAAACAAGCTATCAATGCCCTTACAGTAGGCAATGAAAAATCAGCAAGCCATGCATAAAACACCGCACACAAACATCCGAAAATTACAGGTAACCAAATAGCATTGCGGCTTGGATATAATATTCTTAGAATTTTGCCTAGCCACCAACCTATACCAAATACAAAACCTATATGTAAGCCGGAGATAGCCATTAAATGCGCTAGGCCTGAATAACGTAAAGTCTGCCATTCTGTTGATTCAATTTCACCTTTGTAACCGAAAGTTAATGCTAATAAGAGGGATTGAAAGTTTTTGTCTAACGTATTGCTGTAGACATTAAGGAACCATTGGTTGCGCAATGAGACATTTTTATTAATTAATGTCGCTTTTGTTATTTTTCCATAAGCATGAATTCCTTTGGCTAGTGCATAATCTTCAAGCTTATAGCCCACTTCATTATGTCGACCAATAGGAGGTCGAAGTGTCACATCAAACTGCCATAATTCACCTTGTTTAAACACTACTTCTGACGCATTCTCATTAAGTGATTTGTTATAATCACGAATAGATAATCTTAATAAAGCTAAATCATCAAAAGTCATTAAGTCACTATTAATGTCACGAACTTGAACTAAAATTGAGGTAGTTTTTTCTTTAAATGCAATTAGACTTTGAATTTCACCTTTGATGGTAATATCATGACCTTGGCTGTAAAGTGCTTGATTAGCATTTTGGTAGTCAGTTATGTGTAAGGATGAAATTATTAATCCCAAAAAGAGACCTTGTATAAATTTTGTCTTGGGAAACTGTAAAGCTATTATGTAACTTAAAGCGCATAATATAACGACAAGCGACGGCAGGTTTGTTGGCCAATAGGCTGACGACAAAAGAATAAGAATTACGACTACAAGTTTTATACGTATGTCATTAAAAAGAAGCATCAACTCATGCCTAGAAAATTCATTAAACGTTTTTTACCAAACCACGAAACCATTAAACGCCAGAAAGCATTAAAAGTATTTGGTAATGTATTATATAACCCTAACTTATGGTGTTTAAATCGCCGCTCTGCAGCTGGCGCTTTTGCTGTTGGCTTGTTTATGGCATTTGTCCCTCTTCCTAGCCAAATGATCATGGCTGCAGGTTTGGCGATTTTATGTAGTGTTAACCTTCCTTTATCCATTGCCCTCGTTTGGGTTAGTAACCCCATAACTATGCCGGTACTGTTTTATGGTGCTTATAAGATTGGAGCTTGGATATTATCTACACCCACACAACATTTTCATTTTGAGCTATCGTGGGAGTTTATTGGCTCCCAAATGTCTACTATTGGTCCTCCCTTTCTATTAGGTTGTGCTATCTGTGCCATTACTTCCGCTTTAATTGGCTACTTTGGGATCCGTGGGCTTTGGCGTTATTCTGTAGTAAGAAGTTGGAAAAAACGAACACTCCGTTTAAAGCACCCTCACTAGAAACTAATTTATACCTTTTAGTTGGTCACTTACTATAACTGGCAGCAAATCTTTGCTGTCAGTTCACAAAACTTAACTTTCACACAAACAACACACCATATTTATCGTAGTATAAATATAGATATAAATTCTTACTCTAAAACTAATACCATTGCCATTGGTTTAAACAAATATTATAGCCATTTTAACGCTGCCTAAAGGAAATAATATGTATGAATTAAGAGAGTGCCCGTGTTGCCTTTCAGATGAATTACTCATTTCAGATAATGAAGAAACTGTGATTTGTTCAGACTGTGGAGTGATAAAAAGAAACGGTACCTGGATTATTATTGAAGAAAAGAAATTAAAAGCTACAGCTTAGATTATACCATTGCCATTAATTAAATGGTCTATTTATTACGCAGGAAAACCACTTAAGAGCAAGGCAAAAATTTTGATAAGTAGTTATTCTACTTAAATAATTTTTAACGAAGCTATTATGTGATTTAACCAGTAATAATGACTAGAGAATTTCTGGAATTGGTATTATTAGAGGGTAGAAAAAAGCCCAAACGTTAAGTCTGGGCTTTGATTTAATTTAACCAGTAATAGTTATACTGATCCTTACTGGATTCAATCAATATAACTAAGCAAACACTTCTTGTAACTGAGGAACAACTTGCTTCTTACGACTAAGTACGCCATCAAGCCAAACGCGGCCATTCTCCGTCTCTTTACCATAAGCTTTTTCTGTTAGGTCTGCATTGTCACTAACAACTAATAACTCTGAACCTTCTTTCATGATATCAGTTAGAAGTAAAATCATAGTGTGACGATTACCTTCAACTTTCATTGCTGCGATATCCGCTTCTAATTCTTCTTTGATTTCATCGAATACAGCTAGGTCGATAACTTCAAGTTGACCAATACCAACTAGCTCACCATTCATGTTAAAGTCTTTAAAATCACGCATAACAAGGTCACGTATAGGTGTGCCTTCAACTGCTGATTTTACTTTAAACATATCCATGCCTAATTCTTTAAAGTCTTCAATACCAGCGATCTCTGCTAGTGCTTCAACACACTTAATATCAGCAGTTGTGCATGTTGGTGATTTAAAGATCACGGTATCGCTTAAAATTGCACATAACATGATACCAGCCATGTCTTTTGGAATTTCAACATTGTAAAAGTCATACATCATTTTGATGATTGTGTTACTACAACCAACAGGGCGGATCCAACACTCTAATGGCGTTGATGTTGTTAAATCGCCCAATTTATGGTGATCAACAATACCTACAATTGTCGCTTCAGCAATATCGTCTGGTGCTTGTGTCAATTCAGAATGATCTACAATATAAACCTCTTCACCAGCATAACTCATTTTTAGTTCAGGTGTTTCTAAACCAAATTTTTCAAGGATGAATGCTGTTTCAGGAGATATTTCACCTAAGCGAGCAGGGATAGCTGCTTCACCAATTTGATTTTTTAAGTAAGCAAGTGCGATTGCACCACAAATTGAATCTGAATCTGGGATCTTATGGCCCACTACATACATTGACATTGTATTACTCTCCTTTAAATATGGCGCTATTCTAACAAATTGAGACGATTTGAAAACAGAAAGTATCGATAGAATATAAACTATCGAGTATATAGATAGGTATCTCTTTGATAAACGAAAAAAGGCTCATACCTTTCGGTATGAGCCTTTTACTTTTTGTCTTTATCTTCTTATAAAAAATAAAGACGAATTGGAAGCCTGGCGATGTCCTACTCTCACATGGGGAAACCCCACACTACCATCGGCGCTATTACGTTTCACTTCTGAGTTCGGTATGGGATCAGGTGGGTCCATAACGCTATGGTCGCCAAGCAAATTCTTCTATATTTCCCGCTTGCTATAAAACTACAATTAGCGAGGAAAATATAATAATCTGGAAAGCTGTTGCTCTATATAAAAAATATTAAGAACTTTTAAATTTTGATTTAACTTAATTACAGCCTGAGCTGTTTTGTTTTACTTTGTAAAAAGTAAAAATAAATTAAGCTAAATCAGTCAGCTTTCCAAATTGTTAAAGAGCTATATAAAACCACTAACATTGTTAATGATAAAATACTTTTTAATCATTTTCAGACACAAAAAATCCGAACCTAGGTCAATTTCTTGAACTGGTTTGGAATCCTTCCAAAAATATTTAAAGAGTATATCCATATGAAATGGTGGGCGATACCGGGCTCGAACCAGTGACCCCCTCCTTGTAAGGGAGGTGCTCTCCCAACTGAGCTAATCGCCCACATAATATTTCAATTTACTCCTGACTCTATCAGAAATAAACCCATTCTCTGTGGAAAGAATGGTGGGTCGTGCAGGATTCGAACCTGCGACCAATTGATTAAAAGTCAACTGCTCTACCAACTGAGCTAACGACCCATATTTTTCTTCTTAGAGGCGGCAAGTTGTAAGGACGTTTATAATCTATAAACGACGTCAACTTAACAAACTATAAGGAAAAAATGGTATCCCGTAGGGGAGTCGAACCCCTGTTACCGCCGTGAAAGGGCGGTGTCCTAGGCCTCTAGACGAACGGGACACTATGAAGGTGTCGGGCACCTTCAAATCTCTTTATTTTTTCAACCTTCGCAATCTGTGTGAACACTCACAAATCGTAATCTATCGTTTAAGGAGGTGATCCAGCCCCAGGTTCCCCTAGGGCTACCTTGTTACGACTTCACCCCAGTCATGAACCACACCGTGGTGATCGTCCTCCCCTGATCCGAAGATAAGGGGTTAAACTAACCACTTCTGGTGCAGCCCACTCCCATGGTGTGACGGGCGGTGTGTACAAGGCCCGGGAACGTATTCACCGTGACATTCTGATTCACGATTACTAGCGATTCCGACTTCACGGAGTCGAGTTGCAGACTCCGATCCGGACTACGACGCACTTTTTGGGATTCGCTCACTATCGCTAGCTTGCAGCCCTCTGTATGCGCCATTGTAGCACGTGTGTAGCCCTACTCGTAAGGGCCATGATGACTTGACGTCGTCCCCACCTTCCTCCGGTTTATCACCGGCAGTCTCCCTGGAGTTCCCACCATTACGTGCTGGCAAACAAGGATAAGGGTTGCGCTCGTTGCGGGACTTAACCCAACATTTCACAACACGAGCTGACGACAGCCATGCAGCACCTGTCTCAGAGTTCCCGAAGGCACTAAGCTATCTCTAGCGAATTCTCTGGATGTCAAGAGTAGGTAAGGTTCTTCGCGTTGCATCGAATTAAACCACATGCTCCACCGCTTGTGCGGGCCCCCGTCAATTCATTTGAGTTTTAATCTTGCGACCGTACTCCCCAGGCGGTCTACTTAACGCGTTAGCTCCGAAAGCCACGGCTCAAGGCCACAACCTCCAAGTAGACATCGTTTACGGCGTGGACTACCAGGGTATCTAATCCTGTTTGCTCCCCACGCTTTCGCATCTGAGTGTCAGTGTCTGTCCAGGGGGCCGCCTTCGCCACTGGTATTCCTTCAGATCTCTACGCATTTCACCGCTACACCTGAAATTCTACCCCCCTCTACAGCACTCTAGTTTGCCAGTTTCAAATGCGGTTCCGAGGTTGAGCCCCGGGCTTTCACATCTGACTTAACAAACCACCTGCATGCGCTTTACGCCCAGTAATTCCGATTAACGCTCGCACCCTCCGTATTACCGCGGCTGCTGGCACGGAGTTAGCCGGTGCTTCTTCTGTCGCTAACGTCAAGATATGCAGCTATTAACTACATACCCTTCCTCACGACTGAAAGTACTTTACAACCCGAAGGCCTTCTTCATACACGCGGCATGGCTGCATCAGGCTTTCGCCCATTGTGCAATATTCCCCACTGCTGCCTCCCGTAGGAGTCTGGACCGTGTCTCAGTTCCAGTGTGGCTGATCATCCTCTCAGACCAGCTAGAGATCGTCGCCTTGGTGAGCTCTTACCCCACCAACTAGCTAATCTCACCTGGGCTAATCTTGACGCGAGAGGTCCGAAGATCCCCCTCTTTGGTTCTTGTTCAAATAAACAAAAACATTATGCGGTATTAGCTATCGTTTCCAATAGTTATCCCCCACACCAAGGCATATTCCCAGGCATTACTCACCCGTCCGCCGCTCGTCAGCGAATTAGCAAGCTAATTCCTGTTACCGCTCGACTTGCATGTGTTAGGCCTGCCGCCAGCGTTCAATCTGAGCCATGATCAAACTCTTCAATTAAAGTTTTGTGGTTTGTTTCAGCAGAAACAAAACCGGCTCAATGATTAATACTGATTTCTTACATAAATATATTTGTGTAGTCACTCAGTTCATTGATAGTTGCTCACTTATAAATAAGTTAAGCTATTTTGACTATCAATCCATAAGTGTCCACACAGATTGCTAAGGTCTAATTATTAAAGAGCTCAAAACTAGGCTTTCGCTTTGTTTTGCTTGAAGTGTCATTTAAATTACTAAAAGTAAGTTGCAAGCAACTTTTGAAAACTCCGTTCGCGTCAATGTTTCACTTCTTGCCATCACTGCTAGCCCTTACTAATAAAGGTTTACTGTGACAACGGAAGCGAAGTATAGAGATTTAATGATGAGTTGCAAGCCCTTTTTAAACACAAAAAACCAAGCGCTCAAAAAACAAACAAAGCGGACATAAAACACTCAGGAGTAAACTACTTTTAGGCTTCCCACTCCTTTCTCATCCTTTTTATTACATTTTCAGGGACATTATGAGTACTTTTAAACTTTCCTTTACACACTTCTATCTCTAATACAGCATCATACTTTTGAGCAATTATTCTGTATGCATCCATTTCCCACTGTTTTACAAAAGTATTTGCGACGACAACACTTCTACCATGATATAAGTGAAATTCACATTGTAACTGACACCATTGATGAGCAGAGCTTAAAAGAGTACCGTCAAAACAATAAGCTCCCTCTTCATTCACAAAAAACTGATCCGCTTCAAGATGTATCAAGTCCAAGCTTTGTGCCAAGGTCGACTTACCACTTCCCGGCAAGCCTCTCAATAATCGTAACTCTAACTTCTTCATCATTTACTCTGCTCTTTCATTAAATTCTCTTTTACAAATTCAGTAAAAACTTTTAAACGAGAAGGCATATATTTATTCTGAGCGTATTGCATAGCGATAACACCATGATAATTCCCTTTTATCTGCCAATCAGAAAGAACAGGAACAACCTCATTATTATCTAACGCCTCTTTAATGACAAAATCAGGGAAAATCCCAATACCAAAACCATCCTTAACCCCATTTAATCTCATTTGCGAATGATTGACAGCGTAACGACCAGTCACGGCTATAACATGGCTTTCTTCAGCTTTTACAAATTCCCAAATATGATCTGTTGTCGTTTCACCTAAATAAAGACAGTCATGATGAGTAAGATCATGTGGGTTGATTGGCAATCCTCTGTCTTCTATATAAGAGGGACTAGCGCATAAGCTGAGATTAACCTTTCCTATCTCTTTCATGATCAAACCTTCTGTTGGTTTATCGGTTAAACGAAAAACCACATCAATCCCTTGAGCTATCATATCGATATCACCATCCGATGCTCTTAGCTTTAATTGGATTTTAGGATACTTAATCAAAAACGGTGTAATCAGCGGTTGAAGTACTATTGTTAAAAATGCTTTTGGAGCTGCAACCGTCAAGCTTCCAGACGGCACGATATGCTCTGAACTCGAAATATCAATCGCCTGCTGAGCTGCCTCAACCATAATAACGGATTGCTGATATATCTTCTTTCCCGATTCAGTAATCAATAAACTACGCGTTGTTCGCTCAAATAGCTTAACTGATAGCGCACTTTCTAACCGAGTAATCAATTTACTCAATGCAGAAGGTGTAACACCCAATTTCTTAGCTGCTGCTGTAAAACTACCTTCATTAACAACAACGATATATGTTGCTAAGTCGGGTAATAAAGTAATAAGTTTATTTGTGACCATGATTCACTAATGCTTTTCCATTTTTAGGGATAATAGTCGTAATTGATTTGAATTAGAATCTATTTATCGGATTTTGATTACACTTTTTATGTGCAACAATCATAACTAAAAAAAGGGAACACAATGTCTTCTGCATTCTACACTCAGATCCAAAATCAAATTGAAGAAGTAAAGAGCGAAGGTTTATACAAATCTGAACGTATCATTACGTCAGCTCAAAAAGCGTCTGTTTCTATTTCTACAGGCCAAGAAGTTCTAAACTTCTGTGCTAACAACTACTTAGGTTTAGCTAACCACCCTGCTCTTATTGAAGCAGCAAAAAATGGTATGGATGAGCACGGCTTTGGTATGGCTTCTGTACGTTTTATCTGTGGTACTCAAGACTCACATAAAGTACTAGAAGAAAAACTATCTACTTTCTTAGGTAAAGAAGACACTATTCTTTACACATCATGTTTTGATGCAAACGCTGGTTTATTTGAAACAATTTTAGGTAAAGAAGATGCGATCATCTCTGACGCCCTAAACCACGCATCAATCATTGATGGTGTTCGTCTTTGTAAAGCAATGCGTTTCCGCTATGCAAACAACGACATGGTTGAATTAGAAGCACAATTAATTGCAGCAAAAGAAGCAGGCGCTCGTCATACTCTTATCGTTACTGATGGTGTGTTCTCGATGGACGGTGTTGTTGCTAATCTTCCTGCTATCTGTGATTTAGCTGATAAATACAACGCTCTAGTTATGGTTGATGACTCTCACGCTGTTGGCTTTATGGGCGACAACGGTGCAGGTACTCACGAGCACCATAATGTTATCGACCGTATTGATATCATCACAGGTACGCTAGGTAAAGCAATGGGTGGCGCATCAGGCGGCTACACTTCTGGTAAAAAAGAAGTGATCGATTGGTTACGTCAACGTTCACGTCCGTATCTATTCTCAAACTCAGTAGCTCCTGCAATTGTTTCTGCCTCTATTCGTGTTCTTGATTTGCTGGCTGAGTCTGGTGATTTACGCACAAGTTTATGGGAAAACTCTGCTCATTTCCGTACTCGTATGGAAGCCGCTGGTTTCACTATGGGTGGTGCTGACCACGCTATCATCCCAATCATGTTAGGCGATGCAAAACTTGCCGCTGAATTCGCAGAGCGTGCGTTAGAAAAAGGCATCTATGTTGTTGCTTTCTCTTTCCCAGTAGTGCCTAAAGGCCAAGCTCGTATTCGTACACAAATGTCTGCCGCTCATTCTCGTGAGCAGTTAGATCGCGCAATTGATGCCTTTATCGCAGTAGGTAAAGACATGGAGATCATTAAATAATGAAAATTAAAGCACTGTCAAAACTAAAACCTGAAGAAGGCATCTGGATGACTGAGGTTGAAAAACCTGAAATGGGTCATAACGATATTCTTATCCGTATTAAGAAGACCGCAATTTGTGGTACTGATGTACATATCTACAACTGGGATGAGTGGTCACAAAAAACCATTCCTGTTCCTATGGTAGTAGGTCACGAATACGTGGGTGAAGTGGTTGGTATTGGCCAAGAAGTTCGTGGCTTTGAGATTGGCGACCGTGTTTCTGGCGAAGGTCACATCACTTGTGGTCACTGTCGTAACTGTCGTGGCGGCCGTACTCACCTTTGTCGTAATACTACAGGTGTTGGTGTTAACCGCACTGGTGCATTCTCTGAGTTCTTAGTTATTCCTGCATTTAATGCATTTAAAATCCCTGCTGAGATTTCTGATGATCTTGCATCAATCTTTGACCCATTTGGTAACGCGGTTCACACTGCCCTATCATTTGACTTAGTAGGTGAAGATGTTCTTATCACTGGTGCTGGTCCAATTGGCATCATGGCAGCAGCTGTTGCAAAACACGTTGGCGCTCGTCACGTTGTAATTACTGATGTTAACGAATACCGTTTAGATCTTGCTAAAAAGATGGGCGTAACACGTGCAGTAAACGTAATGAACGAAAAGCTTGAAGACGTAATGTCAGATCTTGGCATGACTGAAGGTTTTGACGTAGGTCTTGAAATGTCAGGTGTTCCATCTGCATTCAACAGCATGCTAACTAACATGAACCATGGCGGTAAAATATCTCTATTAGGTATTCCACCATCAGATATGGCGGTAGATTGGAACCAAGTAATTTTTAAAGGCTTAGTTATTAAAGGTATCTACGGCCGTGAAATGTTTGAAACTTGGTACAAGATGGCATCACTGATCCAATCGGGTCTAGATCTAACACCAATTATTACTCATAGCTATAAGATTGACGACTTCCAAGCAGGCTTCGACATGATGCGTTCTGGAATGTCAGGTAAAGTTATTCTAGATTGGGAATAATCATTCTCATTTAAAATGAACTATAATGAGGCTAAACTTCGGTTTGGCCTTTTTTATGTTTCCTATTTAAGAAGATAATATGCATCAATCAGACATCAACGGTTACCACGTTCACGTTTATTTCGATCAAACAAGTATCGACTTTGCTGTTAGTTTAACAGAACAGTTACACGAGAAATTTGGATACCAATTAGGAAAAGTGAATCAAAAACCCGTCGGCCCTCATCCAGTTTGGAGTCGACAAGTTTCTTTTAAGCATCATGATTACGATGCCGTGATGGCGTGGCTGAAAGAAAATAGAAAACAACTATCGGTATTGATTCATCCTTTAACTGAAAATGAATACCTTGATCATACTAGCTCTGCTGTGTGGTTAGGCCCATCATTAGAGCTAGATCTTAGTATCTTCACAAATAAGCAATAACCACGATTCGCTTCTCTTAATTATTGACTAAATTAAGAGAAGTATTTATTTCGCTTTATAAATTGAAAATTCTTTTGCCAATTTATAGTCAGACCATGCTTCCTCACCCATAGCTTCAAGATAGGCTTGCTTTGCTGCTATAAATGCGTTTTTATCACTCATTGTTTTCGTCGAAAATATTTTAAACTTGTAGCTACTTCGTGGTGTTTGCCCAACAATTCCTTTATAGATCGTTTCAGCTTCTGTTACTTTAACAACGACACCAATAACACCCGATGATGGATGAGCAGCTTTGAAGTATTTACCCTTTGCCGATTCAGCTTTACGCTCATTCTTATAATTTGCCCAATTGTAATTCGCTTTCATCAATGCGACTTTACGTAATACATGGGTCGGGTGAGTACAGGCTTTAAATTTATCCAGGTGAATCGTAGAGCCCGTTTTAACAAATTCTTTTCTTACAATAAAATTGGACTTATCATCCGCTTCAATCATTAATATTTGCTTCGGTTTTCTTCTAAATTCAAACCAAGTATCTTTAAACTCAGCCATGCAACCATCCATTGCTTTCTGAATTAATTGATCACAGATTTCACGCATTTCAAACTTAGAAAGCGGTGTCGTGGTTAGCCCTTTTGCTGGTTTAAAAGCGGAAATATCTGCATCTTTGGTTTTTAAATACGTATCTAAAACCTCACCGATAGCATTAAGCTCTGCTAGGTATTCACCAAGATCATCAAAATTTACTGAATAGATACTGCGAGAGAAATTATGAGAGCGATAACAAGACTTACTTTCATGTCGTTCAAAATGACTATTAACATAAGGCGTACCATTTATCATGGACAACTTTAATTGAATGTTAGGGTGTAAGCCATTATAAGCAGATTTTGCTGTAAACGTTTTTGTTTTTCTTGCGGCATCTGCAGTTTCATATTCATCTTGTTCAACTAATTCCGCAATTGACCACGCGGCTTCAATAATCGCTTCTGAGCGAGCGTCAAGATCATCCTCTTCATTATCAAAGTCGGCATAATATGCTTTACTGTAATAAGGTTGCCCTTTACGTGCAAATCGAACTTGAGCAAATTCCATTCTACGGCGTTTTGTCGATTGACCGCTATTCCAATTAATCCCAATAGGTACCCAATATTCAGTGCCTGATATCTCTACAGGTTTAACTCGCAATAATAAGTTTTCTTCTATATACGTTTTTTTGCCACGCACAACAAGGTACGAACTGTAATCCAGCAAGGGGGATAAGGGATGGTACATATTGAGCCTCTAAAAACATGGGTTAGATAAATTACAATGGAGGAAGCCCTTGAAGAAAGAACCTAGTATTTTATTGTTATCTAATGTTCATTATACCATCGTTTCAATTGTTAGTTCAATTATCTTATGGTAACAATTATCTTATACCACAATAAAAGGCATAGAATATTCTCTATGCCTTTGCTTCTTAATAAGTTAGTAAAAATTATGCATTCAATCTTGTTCGTATCTTATTATAAATGCCTTCCCCTGAATCTAATTCAATCGACTCATTCATTAACAACTCTACTGCTTCGCTAACATGTTTCACTGGCCAAATGGCAAAAGTTCCTTTTTCAATGGCTTTGGTTACTTCACTATTAAGCATCAAATTTTGAATATTCGCGTAGGGAATAATCACTCCTTGCATTGATTTGATACCTTTAATCTTACACACTTGGTAGAAGCCTTCTATCTTTTCATTTACTCCACCAATCGGTTGCGCTTCGCCAAATTGATTCATAGACCCCGTAATGGCAATATCTTGTCGGATTGGCATACCAGAAAACGCTGAAATAATTGCATTAAATTCAGCCATCGAAGCACTATCACCATCAACACCACCATAAGACTGCTCAAACGCCAGACAAGTTTTTAATGGAATTGTCTTCTCATTACCAAATAAAGAAGCAAGATAAGCACTTAAAATAAACACCCCCTTAGAGTGAATACTACCGCCAAGTTCTACCTTTCTTTCAATATCAAAAACTTCACCTTTGCCAAAAGCAGTAGTCGCTGTAATACGATTAGGCATTCCAAACTGATGGTTCGAGGTCGAAAGTACCGCTAATGCATTAACCTGCCCTATAACACCACCTTCGGTTTCCATAAGTGTTGTGCCATTGATGAAACTTTGCATTACTCCATCTTGAACTCGATTAACTCGATGTTCTTTATTTGCTAACGCCTGCTCTACATGTTTTAAGCGGATCATATTTGAGTTACCCGCACGAGCGAGATAATTAGTTTCTTTTAATAAATTAGATATATCGGCAGATAATAATGACAACCTATTTTGATCACCAGCCTGACGAGAACTGTATTCTATGATTCGTTCAATAGCTCGTTTATCACATTGAAGCATATTTCCATCGTGTACAATACTAGAGATAAACTGCGCATAATGATATTCAGACGCATCAGTTCTTGGCATATCGTCTTCAAAATCAGCCGTCACTTTAAATAATTCACTGAACTCAGAATCATAATGTTGAAGTAATTGATAAGTTTGGTAATCGCCAAACAGAATAATTTTTACATTCAAAGGAATTGGCTCAGGCTCAAGAGATACCGTCCCTGAAAGTGTTACCTCTTTTTCTAATGAACTTAAGTTAAGATTTTGAGAACGGAGTGCTCTTTTTAAACCATCCCATACGTACGGACGCTCAAGTACTTTAACGGCATCCATCAACAAAACACCACCATTTGCCTTATGAAGGCTACCTGGACGAATCAAAGAGAAATCAGTAAATACTGTACCTTTAAAAGTCGCATTTTCGATATAGCCAAATAAATTATGGTAGCTTGGGCTCTCTTCAACAATCAGTGGGAATTTTTCTTCTTTTTGACTAACAATGGAGTTAATTTGATAGCGACGGGGCAATTTTTTTTCTAAAGAAGCATATGCAAGCTCCGCATCCTCATTGTCCTCCTGAATAAACACATCGAAATTTTCTAAGATGTCTTTTTCCATCTCTTTTAAATGTTGTGTTATTACTTTTGAACCTTGGTACTTCTTCTTGATCGCCCCAAAATTCACAGTTAGCACTTGAGAAACGACATCCTCATTCAATTTTTCTATCTTATCGGAATATTTATCTTCCCACTCTGTTAGCTGACGAACCAAACTCCGGAGTTTTATTTCTAATTCATCAATAATTGATTCTAATTGACGCTGATCTTGTCTATCTAATGCATCAAATGTCTCTTCGGTATGCAGCTCTTCACCATTCATAGCAATAAATTGATAGTCACCTTGAGTAGTAACAGCAAGACTGATCCCTTTACTTTTTGCTTCTTTTGTTAATGTACCAAGAAGGGACTCTTGTTTATCTACCAACTGGTTTTTAAGCGTTCCTGTTCTTGTGTAATAAAGCTCATTATCAAATGCTAGCGGAATAGCTTTAACCAACTTTAAAGTAATTTTTTCAATTTCTTTCTTAAAACTTGCCCCTGTTCCTACTGGTAACTTTAGTACTTTGGGAGTTCGAGTATCATCAAAATTAGTGACGTAACACCAATCATATATACCATTGCCAACAGGATTATGACGTTTGAGATAGCGAAGCACCATGGTTCGCTTACCAAGGCCATTTTGACCTACAGCATAAATATTATAACCACGATCAGGAATAGACATGGCAAACTCAACGGATTGTTGCGCTCTATCTTGCCCGACAATTTCATCAATGGGTGTTATATATTTGGTTGATTTACAGGTGTTTTCATCAAGTGTTGCTGAGCGATATACTTGCTTATGCGTGAGAGGTAAAGTAGACATAAGGCGACCTCTTAGTTTTTTATGATTTTCATCAGTATAGATTGAAAAAACACAAAATTAAGTGACCTAGACTTAAATATTTGAAAAATTGATACTTTTTACATACTTTGGAGGTTAATTTTTGTTCAGATAGCAAAATGGCGTGACCATTCTCATGATCACGCCATTAGAATTTGATTAACGTATATTAACGTTTAACTGCGCTCGTTGGAGTATAAAAGGTTTGACCCGCTTTTGTTTCAAACTTTACAAAGCCTTTATTTGGGAAAGTTTTAATCACTTTACCTTTGCGCTTGTAGTCTAGTTTTTTACAATCTGAAGGTAATTTAGCCTTACCATTATCTTTGCGATTCAAAAAAACTTTCATCGATTTTTGGTTATCACAAACCACTCGATTCTTTTCAATCATTGGTGCTGCTGATAAATTTGCAGAAAACAGCAGTACAGATAGTGAAAGTAAGATTTTTTTCATGATAGCTCCTTAATGTGAAGTCATATACTACCACACAAACAGTCAGTCGTACCAATAAATAGTGCTCTAAGCAAAATGACTAAAAAGCTAGTGATAACAACTAATCACCTTGTCATTATGTTCGTTTTATTAAAGCGCAGCCATTCCCTATTGAAAAAAAAATACAACTAGGTATTTTAATCTGAAATTAGGATATATACCAATTTCATTAGAGGACTAATACATATGGTTAAGCCCATTCAATTTGGATTCATGGCTGTCATATTTGCACTTTCTACACCTGTATTTGCTAAAGGCGAACGCTATGGTGCTGTAGCCAACTTTAAAATGATGGAATCAATTGAATATGAAGAAGGTCTAAGTGATGAGTTTAATACCATTAGCTATGGATTTGTACACACAAGACCAATTGATGAAAATAATAACCGTTGGCGTTGGTGGTTTGGCGTAAATTATCTGTCGGATACTACTGATACCGCCGAAAATGGAATACATCAAGACGTTAACAACTATGAGTTTAGAGTAGTTCCTCAATACGCATTAGGAAAATGGAACGCCTTTACGCCTTATATAGGTACAGGTCTATCTATGGCATATAGCCAATACTCTAATCGTTGGCAAATAGAAAATAACAACAAGGCATCAGGTACTGAGCTAGAAGACATTAACCAATTTGAGCTCGGTGTTGTTGTCTCTTTAGCAACTGTCATTAAGCTAGGTGATAATCCTGATTCTCATTTGCAAATTATTCCACAAGCCTCTTATATCCAACCACTTTATAATGATGGTATTGGTGGGCTTGAGCTATCTGTAGCATTGTTATTCTAAGGAAACATTGTGCATTTATATCAACTCACTTTACTTATTACAAAGTCACCAGAAGAATATACTGGTAATAAACACCTTGAAATACCAGAAAATGGGGGATCATTAGGTCGTCATCCCAGTAATACCGTAAGTTTAATCGACCATAATCGTTTTATCTCAGGCTCTCATTGCCTTATTAGTATTTATGGTGATACTTATTACTTAAGTGATGTCAGTACAAATGGCACTTTAATTAATGGTAATAAACTACTCAAAAACCAGCCAGTCTCATTATATCATGGTGATTTAATCATTCTTGGTCGCTATGAGATTTCAGTAAATTTAGAAAAGCTCTCTAATAATATTAATATCGCAGTAGACATTTCTGATGAAATAGATTCAACAGATCCCCTAATCAACTTAGCGGAATACCAAGCAGAAAACGAAGAAGAAAAAGGAAGTATTTCAGATCTATTCATAGAAACTCGCACAGACAAGCTTGATAACTCTGACCCTGTAGCTCACCTAAATCTTATGATGAAAAATGACGATGACATTTTACTTCGTGATGATGCAGAAGAAAATACAAAGAGCACAAACAAAGCGTCTTTCCAAAATCGTCAACTACTTGATGATAACGAATGCGTTCACTCCGGATTTGATGCACCAAACCTTATTCCTGAAGATTGGTATCCACATGATCTCACCCCAACAATAGAACCACCCTCAAAACCAATAACGCAACCCATTGTGCCTAAACAAACACAAACAGCTTCAAACACACAAGCGTGGGAAGACGTAACTCAAGCAATACAACCTAAAGACATAATAGAAGAACAAAAAGAACCACCTCGTTCAAATATTGAAGTGATTACCAAAAGTAATCCTAATCAATATATAAATGAGGAAAAATTAGCTTTCTGCAAAGGGCTAGGTATACCAAAAGAAAAAGCAGAGCAAATGAATGAACACCTCTTTCAACAAATGGGAACGTGTTTACGTCTTTGTATTGATGATTTGCAGAAAAAGTTAACCGAATTAAAAACACTAAAAGAAAGTGAAACAAGCACTGAGATAACAGACATTATTGAGTTGATATTTTCACTTCATGAGCAGCAATTACTCGCACCAAATGAGCTAATTGAGCAAATTCTTGATGAACTTGAAAGCCATAAAATAAAAGTAGCTCAAGCAACTAATGAAGTGCTCAACCAAAAATTACAAGCCTTAGATCCTAACCAATTTTCTCATATCAGACGATCTCAATCTCGCCTAAAAAGTAATGGAAAGTTATGGAAGGAATACCTTGCATTTCATGCTCTACATAGCGATGAAAAAATAGATATTTCAAGCCAGGGAATACAACAAAAAATCAAAGAAAATTACACTAAGGGAACCAACACCTAATATGAAAAAGTTAATCATTATCTCTCTTATTTTCCTACTATCTAGTTGTGCCATGTGGGATCAAGTAAAGGAATCAACAGGGATCACTCCTGAAACCTCCTCTATAGAGCTTATAATCACCGCAGACAATATATTAAATGTACGTGACGGTGGACAATCATCACCTGTTATCCTCCGTATTCATGAGCTTAACTCCCCTGTTCTATTTCGAAACCTCGACTTTTTTGCGCTGTTTGAAAATGATAAAGCAGCTCTAAATGATGAATATATCAAACGTCACGAATATCAAATTCAACCGGGGGAAATGATACACACGACCTTAGTGCTTGAGCCTGAAACTAGTGTTATTGGGTTCTCTGTCGCATTCCGAAATATTGATGGTGCCACCTGGCGTAAAGTGGAATTAATCGAAGAAAAAAGTGAATACGTTCTGCATCTTAACCTAAAAGAAAGCGTTCTCAGCACTAACAATACTCACGGTATTACGCAAATATATTTCTAAGGATATCAATAATGTCACTATATAACCCTGTTGCTTGGCAAGATGGTATGTTCATGAAACCACAGCATTTCCAGCAACTGGATCGCTCTCAAAGTAAACAAAGTGGAATGTTAAGCGGCTTTGAGTCACCTCTTCATTGGGGAATAAAGCGCATTGAAATTAATACAGAATCACTGGCCTTAGGTAAAATAGGGATAACTCACGCTGAAGGTGTGTTGCAAGATAGAACGCCTTTCTGCCTTCCCCTGCACGCTTCATTACCTGAAGTCAAAGATGTTGATGCCTCTGTTGCAAATAAAGTATTGTATTTATGCTGCCCACTACCTTCTGAGCGCTCTGAGCTATTTGGCTCAAATAAAGAAGGCGCTCGTTATTCAATGCATACACAAGAAGCTGTAGATGCATGCTACGAAAGCGAAGACATCACTAATATCACCATTGGTAAACTGAATTTTTGTTTAATGTATGAAGACGAAGATAAAAGTGCTTACACTTCAATTCCTATTTTAAAAATATCAGAGGTAAAACCAGATGGAAGCATTATCTTAGATAATAGCTATATTCCTACGTGTGTTGATATTAACGCCTCTACTGTTTTAAAAAAATTCACAACTGAATTTGCCTCTATGCTACGTCATCGTGCTGAATCTATTGTTCAACGATTAAATGTTGTAGACCAACAAGGCGTTTCCTCTGTTTCCGACTTTATGCTTTTGCAGGCACTAAACCGATACGAACCATTATTTTGGCATTTTTCTAATACCGAGGGGGTTCATCCTGAAAGCCTTTACCGTATTTTGCTACAAGCAGAAGGAGAGCTCGCCACTTTATGCTCATCTTCACGTAGACCTCAAGAATTCATACCGTACAATCACGGTAATTTAACAAGTTGCTTATCTGCCATATTAAATAACTCTAAAATGACCTTGAGTGTTATGTCTGAACAACGTGCAATACCTCTGCCTCTTAAAGAGCAAGGCTATGGCATTCGCATTGCGCCTATTTCTGACAGAAGTATTGTCGATTCAACCACCTTCATATTAGCCGTAAAAGCTGATGTGACGCTTGACATGCTTTATACACAGTTTGTCTCTCAAACTAAAATTGGCTCCATTGATAACATTCGAGAGCTTATCAATTTACAACTTCCGGGCATCGCTATCAAACCAATGCCTGTCGTTCCTCGTGCTCTACCATATCATGCTGGATATACATATTTTGAATTGGATAAATCAAGCGAAGAGTGGGATGCATTAAACACCACCGCAGCCATTGCTGTTCATGTAGCCGGTGATTTTGCTAACTTATCTCTCCAACTTTGGGCTGTTCGATTATGAGTTATACTGATGATGATATTACGGTTGTACTTTTTCAACCTGAGCCAGGCAAGCCAATGGAAATTATGCCTGCCCCTGATTTATCTCGTAATATTTCAGTCAACCAACTTGACATTACCTCTATGGGGATCAATCCACTAGTTGACCAATTTTCATGGTTAATTGCGAGTTTATCTTGCATGTCGTCCATTCCATGGCTTGATGACCCTATGCCATTTAGAGAGCAAGTCGCTCGCGAGATCCGTAAAGGAGAACGTCGGTTAAATGAAATGGAAGTCGACCACGCCTCTATTTTAGTCATACGTTACTGCTTGTGTGCCGCCATGGATGAAGCCGTATGCCGACAAGAATGGGGAGCAAATAGCCATTGGAGCCAAAGCAGCCTATTGTCTGAGTTTCATAATGAAACCTCTGGTGGTGATAAGTTTTTTGTCATTTTAACTCGCCTACAAGCCGATCCTAAAAAATACCGTCATGTCATTGAGTTTTTATACTTATTACTGCAATTGGGCTTTAAAGGAAAATATGGCCGTGCTGAGCGAGGCTCAGAAAACTTAACCGACATTGGCAATACTGTTTATCGCCTTGTTCGTGATGAGCGCCTTGCCGAGCAAGAAAAAGTCTCACTGGTTGATGTAAAAGCCAAATACATCAAAAAACCATTGAAACGAGTCTTGCCGCCTAAACTCATTCTTGGGGCTAGTGCCCTATTGTTTACGCTCATGTATGCCGCCACTTATTTAATTATTGATATGAAGTATCAAAAGCTCCTCTCTATCTATCAATAAATGTATTTATAAATAAGTGCAAAGAGACTCTTTTTAACTTAACCAAAATAAGGCAGTTCTATTATGGCCGTCACCGTTGCTGCAAATGGACTCAGTATTATTCATAAAGACTCAGGGGGAGAAGCAAGCGCCACCCTACCTGATGTCTGCTTAACTCAGGTAGGCAACGCTGTTGTGCCTATTCCTTATGGCAACAGTGCAAAATCCAAAGACTTGGTTAAAGGCACCACGACAATTACCATGGATGGTGGTAATCCCGTCGCCATTAAAGGCAGCTCCTTTTCTAAAAGTACCGGAGATTCAGGAGGTAATAAAAAAGGCATCGCTTCTGGCACCATCGAAGGGGAAGCCAAATTTATCTCTGCCTCTCCGACGGTTAAGTTTGAGGGAAAAGGCGTATGTCGCCTATCTGACCAAATGACGATGAACAAAGCCAACACCCTATGTTTAGGGGGCGCACAAAACCCGTCAGTGTCTATCTCCGCGGAAGAAGAAGGCACCTATAGTGTCGATTTAACCTTGTCTTACGCTGATGGCGATCCAGTTCAAGGGGCAACTTACACCTTAGTTGACCAAACCGGCAGCGTGTTTGAGGGAAGCTTAAACACAAGCGGAAAGGCAAGCATTAGTGGTATTGCACCGGGAGAGTTCTCGATTGAATATGGAGAAGACACGCGTGAGTTTTCGCCAAACGAGCCAACAAAAGCCAACCCTAAATATAACCCAACAACCGATCCACAAGCCTTATTAGATAACGCTAAACAAGGTGACATTGGTTTTTGGGAGAATCCATGGGGAAAACTGTCGGGAAAAGTTCGTTGGGTTTGGGGCGTGGCATTAGGTGATTTTAATCACGATGCCACAGTAGAGCAAATCATCGCCAATACTGCGATTACTATGATCCCCGTGGTTGACCAAGTGGCTGACTTGCGAGATTTAAGTGCCAATATGATAAATTTATTGGATGAAGAAGCCCGTAAAGAGCCTGAAAACTGGTTAATGCTTGCACTGACGCTAATTGGGTGTATCCCTCTATTTGGGAGTGCCATGAAAGGCACCTGTAAAATTGCCCTTAAGTTAGGGAAAGAAACCCCAAAAGACGATTTACTTGCGGTGATTAGGGCGTGTGGTAAAGGGGATCCTGAAAAGTTTTTACGCACCTTAGATTGGGCGGATTACGCAAAACAGTGTTCACAAATTTTATCGGATGTTATCAAACCTTGCTATGAGGTCGCCGCCGAGCTTGCCGCAGCTTCTGATAAAATTGGGGCTGATGTGCTCACCAAATATTTTACTGATTTAGTCGATGAGCTAAAACTGCTCGACAAACTGGGTATTGATAACATAAGTGAAGCGATGAAAAGCTTTGATCAATTATTTAAATCCATTTTAACAAAAACGGATGACGTATTCCCTGCAAGAACCTATCACAGCGCAGGCCAAGGCACCTCTCAAGCAGGAAAGAAAAAGACCAAAGTAAATGAAGACAAACAAGGCACCAAGCATTGTCTTCTGTGTAAAAAAATCATTAAGAAAGCTGGCAAGAAAAAACAGAAAAAAAATAAAGATGGCACATGCGTAGGACATAAGGTGGTTTAAATGGCAAAAATTAATAAACAAAACTCACCCTCTACAATCGAAAGTTGGGTAGAATATTATAAAGCACTAGAAGACAACCCACACAAAAAATTTCGAGGTTGTTGTTCAAGGAAAGTATTTAACTGTAATGATACAGAACAAGAATTCGCCACTTGGGTGCCTATACTAGCTTATTTTAGATTTAAAAATAAAAAGAAAAAAAATGACAAATACTTTTTAGCACATCATCCTTGGTCTGTTCCAAAACGACGCTACTGGAATGAGAAAATAGGACAACAACTGGTCGATGAAAACAAACTAAAAAACCCTAAATGGTTAAAGTATGATAAAGAATTATTAACACCACATCACTTAATTAGTTGTAGTGTGACGGAATCAATTAACCGACATTGGCAAAAAATAATTGAAAACCACATTGGCTACAATGTAAACAGTGCACATAATTTAGTTATCTTGACTAACTCAGCTGTCGTCGCTTGCCATTTAAAGATCCCATTGCACGAAGGGACACACATTAAAGGACGAATGAAAGATTACATTAGCATAGATGAATACAACAAATATGCCCAAGAAACTGCAACATCTAAAAAAGGACTAGAGGTCGAATTTTGGAATATGATAGATAAGAACACAAATAAACCTGAAGCTGCTAAATACACAGGAGATGATACAGATGAATCTAAAATTGTAAAACATCTAAATCAGCAGATGAAATTTAAAGCATACCATTCTAAAGTATTTAAGTATGTGACTAAAATACTAGAAAAATACTTTAAAAACTGTCCAAAAGATTTAAATGACACTTATTTCATCAACGATATGAATAAGTGCTCAAAACTAATTTTATTGAAGTTACAAAATTTCAAATGGGTATTACACCCCACAGGTGAAGACTACAAGCCCGGTTCAAAAAAAGGATGTTGTGGTGTGGAGGTAATCTCAACTTATGTCGCTAAGAAAAGCCATAAAGATAAAGATATAAGCATACTGCACGATGAAACGGAAGGTGAAGTTGCTAAGCTAAATGGAACAGCATTAAAACATTGCCCAAATAATAGAAAACACCCTTACTTACAGCTGCTGTTTACTAAAAAGAAATGCATAAACCGCAAAGAGCTTGGTTTGCTTGTAGCCACTGAAATTGATTATTAATATAGGAAATAAAGATGACACCTGACACAACAGAACTTAAAGATATTATCATTAATGATGGCCTAGAAGCTGGAAGAAAATTTCTTAATAGCATTAATTTAAAGGAAGTATGTCCTTATGGTATTTTAGAAGATTACTTAGACGATGACTACAGCTATCTTGAGGAAGTATTAACCTTAATTTGTGAATTTTATGGCTCTGACAGCATTGAATTCCCTGATGAATACGAATTAGCGTATCACTTAATGCAATATCCCGGTCAATCATTTGATTTAATCTGTGCATGTACTGAGCTTGGTATTAAATTTAATCACCTAGATTATTTTAGACTGAGTGCAACACATAATTATGATGAACATTTTAACTACCTAATACAACACTTTAAATTCAGTAATAAAGATTATAATAATTTTTTTAAAACACTACTTGGCTTTGGCGAACATTATTTGTGTGAATTTAATGACATAGATAAACAGTATAAAGAATATGAACACATCTCGACTATGATCAAACGATTAATTATGGAATTTAATGTCAATGTCAATACTAATGATGCAGGAGGTCAATTTAACTATGCCGTACTTAATTGTTTATATTTCTACCCTAATGCGCTCCAGTATTTTTTCACTGAACATTTTGATGGTTCCATTCTCGAAGAGAACGATTTTTGGACGACATTTTGCAGTACATATATAGAAAAGAATATAATCAAACATTATATTATCGCTTTCCAACAAATTAAAGCAAGTGGTATTACATTTGATGACTCTATTATGCTTTCAGCGTTAAAGTCTGCAGGTCTAGATGAACTAATTAATGCTTATGTAAATGAGCCAAATGGTAAGAGTTAATATGAAAACACAACTGCATTTTATTAATGAAGATTACGATTGGATGCCAGATCTGCTTATTGAAGAAGATGATATGGGGCCAACATTAGTTGATGGTACTCACCTTTCGGTTGATCGCCCTATTCGCTATAAAACCAGTGAATTACCCGTTTCATGCGCAAAAAGCTTTTACGATTTAGATGGCTTAATTGTTAACCCAGCGATTGCCGAGGCGTTTCAAAAGGTTGACCCTAAAGGGCTTCATATCACCCCTATTGAGCTGCAATTTACAGATAATGTTTCACTGCCTTATTATCGGTTAGATTCAGAGATTGAGCACAACTTAATTGATATGAATGCTTCCATCATTGAAGATGGCGACGCTGAATATGGGTACAGCTTTGAAAAAATCGTGTTATCTGAAGACGTTATCCAGAAAATACCGCAAGAAGAACTGCACTTTTTTAGAATAAAAGGGTTAGAGCTGATCCAGTACATGGTATCAGAAACTCTAAAAGAGAAATTAGAGCAGATCCCTCATCATATTTTGCTCACCGATGAAACTACCTACGAGGGAATTTAGAACAATGTCTATCCCGTATCAAATATTATCGAAAGCAGAGCTTGATCAGTTTCCAATTAAGCAACATTTAGGTCATAAGTTCATCGGTGTTGAGCCAGATTTAATCCTTGATTTTTTCTTACTGCAACCAAGGATCTTCCTGCGTACCGATCTGGTCGATGTCAAAAAGAATGATCACCTAGAGGTATTAGAGGCTGGGTATTTCACCGCGAAACAACATAAACTGTTTCGAGGGTTTTCACTGCTGCGCCCACAACGTACCGTTTCGACGATTCAAACAATAGAAGAAGGTGAAAACATCGACATCACACAGCTTGATTTCAGCCCTTTAAAAGGTGAGCAACCCGCTCTTCTAAAAGTGCACGACCATTTAGATGTTTTAGTTATCCATCATGATTTCCTTAAGCGCCTAAGTACCCCTTCTATTGCTGATATTGAGTTTAGGATCCCGAAATAACATTTTATCGATAGAGATAGATTTACTTTAAAAACACGCCTCCCCTTTACCATGAGTGCTATCCATTAACTGCATATCACTCGTGGGAAGCTGCTTTAATTATATAAAAAGCACCCTCACTTACAGCTGCTGTTTACTAAAAAGAAGTGCATAAACCGCAAAGAGCTTGGTTTGCTTGTAGCCACTGAAATTGATTATTAATATAGGAAGTAAAAATGACGCCTGACGCAACAGAGCTTAAAGATATTATCATTAATGATGGCCTAGAAGCTGGAAGAAAATTTCTTAATAGCATTAATTTAAAGGAAGTATGTCCTTATGATATTTTAGAAGATTACTTAGACGATGACTACAGCTATCTTGAGGAAGTATTAACCTTAATTTGTGAATTTTATGGCTCTGACAGCATTGAATTCCCAGGGCAACCGCATGAGTGGTTAAATTTTAACCTCTGAGAAAAAACCTGCCGTTAAAACAGATTCAAGCATTGAAGTATTCATCATGCATCGCTTTTGTTTACCCACGATACTCAGTTTTGTGGGCTCAGCTCTGAGCATGTTCAAGCTCATGTGTCGTAAGCAGGAAAGGTTTTCGGCACCATTATCTTTGAATATAGAGCAAGCATCTTCATTCATGCTGACATCGAGTACCCAGTGCATTGATTCGATCCCCCAATGCTCTCTGACCGCCACTGCTGCTTGCTCTGCACTTAATTCTTTTGAGCTAATGTAATAACGATATTCTAGACTGGGCTGTTTTCCTTTAATGGCACGAAAGCTTTCAATCATGATGATACTTTTTAAGCCTTTCCAACGAGAAAAGTTACCTTCTAGAGCTGTACTTGGTAATACATAACTTTGACGTGATTCAATACGGCCATGACCTTGCTCAAGGTTAATGAGTTTGTTTACTGTAGAGCGTTGATTTGAAAATGCTTTTTCAACAGATTTGCGTAGCGAGCCTTGATTGTTTTTTACTGCTAATAAGTAGTCTGCGCCCTTATCTATTATGACTTTGGCTATTGCCGTTTGGCATGCCATGGCATCAATAGTCACTAATGCGCCTTTAATATCAAGCATCTTAATAAGCTCTGGAATAGCTGTTATTTCATTACTTTTTTGCTCTGTTTTTAACTGCCCTAAAACCAATTTGTTTGAAGAGGCGTAAGCACTCACCATATGGATAGTACTTGAGCGGTCGTCTCGATCATAAGAGCCACGAAGTGTCTTGCCATCAATAGCAACGACTTGGCCTTGAGTTAAAGAATGCACTGAAGACATCCAAGAGACGAAGCATTGATGAAATTGCTCTGGTTCAATATTTGAAACAATCCTAGCAATCGTATCATCGACAGGAATGTCATTTAAAAACATACCATTACGTTCAAACCAAGCGTGATGACCAAGAATGTATTCTCTAATATCAAACCAGCCTTTTGCTCCTGCAATAACAGCACACATTGAGCCGAATAGAACTTCAAAAAGGCAATAGGTTACTTTTGCACCTTGTCTTTGGTCTGTTATTTCATGAAAGTGTTCTTTAAAATGGTCAATGTGCATCGAATTCTCCTCGTTAAAGGAGGTATATGATCACAGGTAAATCTGATCGTCAAATCGATCGTTTAATTGATTAAAAAACATTCGTGATCTTGCCCTGATTGAATTCCCTGATGAAGACGAATTAGCGTATCACTTAATACAGTATCCCGGTCAATCATTTGATTTAATCTGTGCATGTACCGAACTTGGTATTAAATTTAATCATCTAGAATTTTTTCTACTAAGTGCCACACATAGTTATAATGAGCATTTTAACTACCTAATACAACACTTTAAATTCAGTAATCAAGAGTTATAATGATTTTTTTAAAACACTACTTGGCTTTGGTGAATATAATCTATCTGAATTTAATGACATAGATAAGCAGTATAAAGAATATGAACACATCTCAACCATGATCAAGCAGTTAATTACTGAATTTAATGTCAATGTTAATACTAATGATGCAGGGGGAAGTTATAATTATGCTGTACTTAATTGCTTATATTATTATCCTAATGCAATTAAATATTTTTTAACTCATAATTTTAATGGCTCAATTCTTGAGGATAACGATTTTTGGACTAAGTTTTGCAATAGACTTAGAAAATCTAAAATAAAACACCATATTATTGCTTTCCAACAAATTAAAGCAAGTGGTATTACATTTGATGACTCTATTATGCTTTCAGCGTTAAAGTCTGAAGGTCTAGATGAACTAATTAATGCTTATGTAAATGAGCCAAATGGTAAGAGTTAATATGAAAACACAACTGCATTTTATTAATGAAGATTACGATTGGATGCCAGATCTGCTTATTGGATTTGTTGTATCATCAAAACTTAAATTATAGAAAACTAATTACGGACTTATATATGAACTTAAAAATAGAAGAAATTAAAAATTTAATCGAAGAAAACAATATAGATGAAATCAAAAAAATCATCATTGATGATATAAATAATGATATAAATAGTAACAATAGTATTATTGATATATTAATTAATTATAATTATATAAAAATCATTACATTTATCTGTGACAATTTACTTAAAAAAAATATAAATGAAGAAATAAATAAGAACATAATATATAACCTTCATTCTAGAGCTTTAAAAAACACTCTTGATGATGGAATAAATGAAACATCTGCATACATATTAAGTAAAATATTTCATCATCCAAAAAAAGAGGAGCTATACATAAATTCATTAGAATTTACTGACAGTGAACAAATAAGGAATATGTGCAAATGTAGTCATGATAGTGAGAATATAGTGTTTATTAAAATACTGCATGAAGCAGAAATAGAAAGTGACTGGGGTTTGATATTGTTATATAGCTGTATCTTTGGTCAAAGAGACATGGTCGATTATATAATGAATAACTTTGAACTATCCAATGAAACAATAAGTGAGTCATTAAAAGGAGTTATAACATCAGAAATATTTGGTCCTTTTAGTGACGATCCAGATCAAATATATATCATTTCAAAACTCATTAAATCAAATAAAGTAAATGTTAATATAGATGGAGAGGAGTGGAATTATTTATATTTTGATTGTTTGATCTGTGCCCCTGCGGCTGCAAAATATTTTTATACTCCAGAGTTTGAATCAGGGTGTATTAATTCTGAAAACTTTTGGGAAGAATTACTTGATGACGTCAATACTGATGATGAAAAATCCCTCTATATGGATGCCTTGGTTGATCTTAAAAACAGTGATGTGAATACCGATGGGCTCATTAGTATATTTAAAAAATTAAATCAGCCAGATCTAGTAACGATCTTATCTAATGATCAATCACAATAAAAGAGAGACTCATAAAAACACAACTGCATTTTATTAATGAAGATTACGATTGGATGCCAGATCAGGGCAAGATAACGAATGTTTTTTAATCAATTAAACGATCGATTTGACGATCAGATTTACCTGTGATCATATACCTCCTTTAACGAGGAGAATTCGGTGCACATTGACCATTTTAAAGAACACTTTCATGAAATAACAGACCAAAGACAAGGTGCAAAAGTAACCTATTGCCTTTTTGAAGTTCTATTCGGCTAAATGTGTGCTGTTATTGCAGGAGCAAAAGGCTGGTTTGATATTAGAGAATAAATTCTTGGTCATCACGCTTAGTTTGAGCATAATGGCATGTTTTCAAACGATATTCCTGTCGATGATACGATTGCTAGGATTATTTCAAATATTGAACCAGAGCAATTTCATCAATGCTTTGTCTCTTGGATGTCTTCAGTGCATTCTTTTACTCAAGGCCAAGTCGTTGCTATTGATGGCAAGACACTTCGTGGCTCTTATGATCGAGACGACCGCTCAAGTACTATCCATATGGTGAGTGCTTACGCCTCTTCAAACAAATTGGTTTTAGGGCAGGTTTTTTCGAAGAGGTTAAAAATTTAACCACTCATGCGGTTGCCCTGGGTATTAAGCCCTACAGGCAAAGATTATAATCCAGATTCAAGTAAAGGATGTTGTGGTCTAAAGGTTATCTCAACTTACGGATTAGACCCAGAAGAGCGTGAGAATCAAAAATTAAAAATAACAGACGACCCTTTACCAGATTGTAAAGAAAATAGAAACCATGACTATCTAAACCAAATATTTAATATAAAAAGATTAGATATAAAAAATAGAAAAAAGAAAGGGCTTGTTGTAGCATCTCAACTAAAATATTAAAGGAATATTATGTATACTATCAAAGACTTAGAACATTTAAAAAATGCATACGATGCTGATAATAAAAATGATATAATTCAACATGCAGAAAATACAGGAATGGGGTTACTTACTGTTTTGTATTTAGGAGGAAAAGAAAGGGCTAAGTTATTTCTGAAATATATTCCTTTGGGAAAAAATGAATCTCCAAATGAATTGTTAGTAAATGCGATTAATTTACACCTATCAAATCCACCAGTAATCACTGACTTAATCGAATTGTTAAGTGATCAGTTTGGTTCTAAAGGTATAATGTTAACAGATAGTGAAGCTATATTTTATATGATACAAGATCCTGATAATTCATTGGATATTTTAAAGAAACTGATAGAATATAATATTAAGTTTGATTTCCGTGAATGCTTTACTTCAGGTGCTTATTATTGCTATAAAAAACATTATTATTATTTAAGTAATAACGTTACTTTAACAAAGGCGGATTTTAGCGAGTATTTTGAATTATTAATTTCTAATCCTAAAAACCAAAGTATGGAAGGTAATTATATTTATGTAAGTGAAATTATTGAAGATTTAATTAACAATCATAATGTAGATGTTAATATGGGTGATCTTGGGATGGATTTTGATTATGCAGTGCATCAGTGCTTATATTATTATCCATTTTCTGTTAAATATTTTTTAACAAAAAACTTTGATATATCTCTTCTTGAAGATCCTGACTTTTGGAAGGAGTTTTGTGATGGACTAGGTAGGAAAGTTCAATATTATCCAATCGCTTTCCAACAAATTAAAGCAAGTGGCATTACATTTGATGACTCTATTATGCTTTCAGCGTTAAAGTCTGAAGGTCTAGATGAACTAATTAATGCTTATGTAAATGAGCCAAATGGTAAGAGTTAATATGAAAACACAACTGTATTTTATTAATGAAGATTACGATTGGATGCCAGATCTGCTTATTGAAGAAGATGATATGGGGCCAACATTAGTTGATGGTACTCACCTTTCGGTTGATCGTCCTATTCGCTATAAAACCAGTGAATTACCCGTTTCATGCGCAAAAAGCTTTTACGATTTAGATGGCTTAATTGTTAACCCAGCGATTGCCGAGGCGTTTCAAAAGGTTGACCCTAAAGGGCTTCATATCACCCCTATTGAGCTGCAATTTACAGATAATGTTTCACTGCCTTATTATCGGTTAGATTCAGAGATTGAGCACAACTTAATTGATATGAATGCTTCCATCATTGAAGATGGCGACGCTGAATATGGGTACTGCCTTGAAAAAATAGTGTTATCTGAAGATGTTATCCAAAAAATACCACAAGAAGAACTGCACTTTTTTAGAGTAAAAGGGTTAGAGTTGATCCAGTACATGGTATCAGAAACTCTAAAAGAAAAATTAGAGCAGATCCCTCATCATATTCTGATCACCGATGAAACCACCTACGAGGGAATTTAGAACAATGTCTATCCCGTATCAAATATTATCGAAAGCAGAGCTTGATCAGTTTCCAATTAAGCAACATTTAGGTCATAAGTTCATCGGTGTTGAGCCAGATTTAATCCTTGATTTTTTCTTACTGCAACCAAGGGTCTTCCTGCGTACCGATCTGGTCGATGTCAAAAAGAATGATCACCTAGAGGTATTAGAGGCTGGGTATTTCACCGCGAAACAACATAAACTGTTTCGAGGGTTTTCACTACTGCGTCCACAACGTACCGTTTCGACGATTCAAACAATAGAAGAAGGTGAAAACATCGACATCACACAGCTTGATTTCAGCCCTTTAAAAGATGAGCAACCCGCTCTTCTAAAAGTACACGACCATTTAGATGTTTTAGTTATCCACCATGATTTCCTTAAGCGCCTAAGCACCCCTTCTATTGCTGATATTGAATTTAGGATCCCGAAATAACATTTTATCGATAGAGATAGATTTACTTTAAAAACACGCCTCTCCTTTACCATGAGTGCTATCCATTAACTGCATATCACTCGTGGGAAGTTGCTTTAATTATATAAAAAGCACCCTCACTTACAGCTGCTGTTTACTAAAAAGAAGTGCATAAACCGCAAAGAACTTGGTTTGCTTGTATCCACTGAAATTGATTATTAATATAGGAAGTAAAAATGACACCTGACGCAACAGAGCTTAAAGATATTATCATTAATGATGGCCTAGAAGCTGGAAGAAAATATCTTAATAGCATTAATTTAAAGGAAGTATGTCCTTATGATATTTTAGAAGATTACTTAGACGATGACTACAGCTATCTTGAGGAAGTATTAACCTTAATTTGTGAATTTTATGGCTCTGACAGCATTGAATTCCCTGATGAATGTGAATTAACGTATCAGTTAATGCAACATCCCGGGCCGTCATTTGATTTAATCTGTGCATGTACTGAACTTGGCATTAAATTTAATCACCTAGAATATTTTATACTGAGTGCCACACATAATTATGATAAGCATTTTGACTATTTAATACAACATTTTGAATTTACTAATGAAGATTATAATGATTTTTTTGAAACATTACTTAGCTTTGGCAAAAATTATTTTTCTGAATTTAATGACATCGATAAGCAATATGAAATATATAAACACATCTCAACCATGATCAAGCAGTTAATTACGGAGTTTAATGTCAATGTAAATACTAATAACTCAAAAGGTGTATTTAACTATGCCGTACTTAATTGTTTATATTTCTACCCTAATGCGATCCAGTATTTTTTCACCGAGAACTTTGATAGTTCAATACTCGAAGATGAAGACTTTTGGGCGACATTATGCCGTAAATGTATACGAAAAAATATAATCAAACATTATATTATCGCTTTCCAACAAATTAAAGCAAGTGGCATTACATTTGATGACTCTATTATGCTTTCAGCGTTAAAGTCTGAAGGTCTAGATGAACTAATTAATGCTTATGTAAATGAGCCAAATGGTAAGAGTTAATTTATTTACTTGTTTCAACAAAAATAACACAAAGGAATTAAAATGATTTTAGATGAACTTAGAGATGCCATAAAAAACAAAGATGTAAATAAAGTCAGAATATTAGAACGTTGGAATTACTTACCTGAAATAATTTACCATGATGGTTTAGAGGCTGGTCGATTTTTATTGACAACAGTTGACCTAAAAAAGGTAAGTTATCATTATTTTCTAAGACATATTTTTACTAACAATACCTATGGCGTGGATGCAATTAGTGACGCCATTAGGTTGCTCTCTGAGGTTTACACTATAAATACCATAGATATCGATTCAGAAGTCTATCATGAGTTAATGAAACACCAAGGAGAGTCTCTAAAATTCATTGAAACATGTACAGAGCTTAATATTGAATTTGACCATTTAGACTGTTTGTATTCAAGTGCTCACAATGAAAATTATGATAATTTTAAGTACTTAACAGAAAACTATGAATTTAATGAAAGTACTTTTGAGTCATTTACTAAAACACTCCTAAGCGGCGGTGACAGTGAATATATCGACCCTGAGATCGATAAATTAATTAACTCGCTAATCACAAAGTTTAATGTCGATGTTAATTTAAGTGGATTAGATAATGATTTCGACTATGCAATACATCAATGTTTATTTGGTTACCCTTATGCTGCGAAATATTTTTTAACGTCTCAGTTTGATTCATCTCTTCTTGAAGATAGTGATTTTTGGGAGGAGTTTTGTGATTTAATTGATGGATATATTAAACATTATCCAATCGCTTTCCAACAAATTAAAGCAAGTGGTATTAAATTTGATGGTTCCATTATGCTTTCTGCCTTAAAATCTTCTGGTTATGATGAATTAATTAATGCTTATGTAAATGAGCCAAATGGTAAGAGTTAATATGAAAACACAACTGCATTTTATTAATGAAGATTACGATTGGATGCCAGATCAGGGCAAGATAACGAATGTTTTTAAATGACATTCCTGTCGATGATACGATTGCTAGGATTGTTTCAAATATTGAACCAGATCAATTTCATCAATGCTTCGTCTCTTGGATGTCTTCAGTGCATTCTTTTACTCAAGGCCAAGTCGTTGCTATTGATGGCAAGACACTTCGTGGCTCTTATGATCGAGACGACCGCTCAAGTACTATCCATATGGTGAGTGCTTACGCCTCTTCAAACAAATTGGTTTTAGGGCAGGTTTTTTCGAAGAGGTTAAAAATTTAACCACTCATGCGGTTGCCCTGGGTATTAAGCCCTACAGGCAAAGATTATAATCCAGATTCAAGTAAAGGATGTTGTGGTGTAAAGGTTATCTCAACTGACGGATTAGACCCAGAAGAGCGTGAGAATCAAAAATTAAAAATAACAGACGCCCCTTTACCCGATTGTAAAGAAAATAGAAACCATGACTATCTAAACCAAATATTTAATATAAAAAGATTAGATATAAAAAATAGAAAAAAGAAAGGGCTTGTTGTAGCATCTCAACTAAAATATTAAAGGAATATTAAAGGAATATTAAAGGAATATTATGTATACTATCAAAGACTTAGAATATTTAAAAAATGCATACGATGCTGATAATAAAAATAATATAATTCAACATGCAGAAAATACAGGAATGGGGTTACTTACTGTTTTGTATTTAGGAGGAAAAGAAAGGGCTAAGTTATTTCTGAAATATATTCCTTTGGGAAAAAATGAATCTCCAAATGAATTGTTAGTAAATGCGATTAATTTACACCTATCAAATCCACCAGTAATCACTGACTTAATCGAATTGTTAAGTGATCAGTTTGGTTCTAAAGGCATAATGTTAGCAGATAGTGAAGCTATATTTTATATGATGCAGGATCCTGATAATTCATTAGATATTTTAAAGAAACTGGTAGAATATAATATTAAGTTTAATTTCCATAAATGCTTTATTTTAGGCGCTTTTTATTGCTATGATGAACATTATTATTATTTAAGTAATAACGTTACTTTAACAAAGGCGGATTTTAACGAGTATTTTAATTTATTAATTTCTAATCCTATAGACCAAAGTATGGAAGGTAATTCCATTTATGTAAGTGAAATAATTGAAGATTTAATTAACAATCATAATGTAGATGTTAATATGGGTGATCTTGGGATGGATTTTGATTATGCAGTGCATCAGTGCTTATATTATTATCCATTTTCTGTAAAATATTTTTTAACAAAAAAATTTGATATATCTCTTCTTGAAGATCCTGAATTTTGGAAGGAGTTTTGTGATGGACTAGGTAGGAAAGTTCAATATTATCCAATCGCTTTCCAACAAATTAAAGCAAGTGGCATTACATTTGATGACTCTATTATGCTTTCAGCGTTAAAGTCTGAAGGTCTAGATGAACTAATTAGTGCTTATGTAAATGAGCCAAATGGTAAGAGTTAATATGAAAACACAACTGCATTTTATTAATGAAGATTACGATTGGATACTAGTTATGCTTATTGGATTTTTTGTATCATCAAAACTTAAATTATAGAAAACTAATTACGGACTTATATATGAACTTAAAAATGGAAGAAATTAAAAATTTAATCGAAGAAAACAATATAGATGAAATCAAAAAAATCATAAATAGTGAAATTGTAATAAGAAAATTAATTGATGCCAATGATGTGGCGATTATTACATTCATCTGTGATAATTTAATTATTGACGACATAACAGAAAACGTAATAGACAATACAACAGAAAGTATAATAGATAAATTACATAGTAAAGCACTAGATTATTCTATTGGTACAGACATAAATGATGCATCTAAATACATATTAAGTAAGATATTTCACCACCAAAAAAAGAGGAGTTAAATTTAGATTTATATCTAGAATTTACTGACAGTGAAGAAATATACCATATGTGTCAAGGTGAAAATGTAGAGTTAATTAAACTACTGCATGAAGCAGAAATAGAAAGTGACTGGGATTTGATATTTGTATATAGCTGTACCTTTGGTCAAAGAGACATGGTTGATTATATAATGAATAACTTTGAACTACCCAACGAAACAATAAATGAGTCATTAGAAGGAGTTATAACATCAGAAAGATTTGGTCCTTTTAGTGACGATCCAGATCAAATATATATCATTTCAAAACTCATTAAATCAAATAAAGTAGATATCAATATTGAAGGGCCTTATTGGAATTATTTATATCTTGATTGCTTTTCTTATGTCCCTGCGGCTGCAAAATATTTTTATACTCAAGAATTTGAATCAAGATGTATTAATTCCGAAGGCTTTTGGGAAGAGTTACTTGATGATATCAAGACTGAAAAAAAATCTATCTATATGGATGCCTTGGTTGATCTTAAAAACAGTGATGTGAATACCGATGGGCTAATTAGTATATTTAAAAAATTAAATCAGCCAGATCTAGTAACGATCTTATCTAATGATCAATCACAATAAAAGGAAGAGTCATGAAAACACAACTGCATTTTATTAATGAAGATTACGATTGGATGCCAGACCTGCTTATTGGATTTGTTGTATCATCCGAGCTTAAATTATAAAAAATAAATAAAGGAAATCTATATGAACAGAGAAATTGAAGATCAAAAACTTAAAGTTAAAATAGAAGAAGTTAAAAGTTTAATCGAAGAAAACAATATAGATGAAATAAAAAAAATAATAAACAGTGAAAGTGTTATTCGCAAGTTGATTAATACTAATGATACGGGAATTATTAAATTCATCTGCAACAGTTTAATTACTGATGACATAACAGAAAATGTAGTAGATAATACAACAGAAAGTATAATAGATAAATTACATGATATGGCATTAGATTCTTCTATTAGTTCAGGTATAAATGAGGCATCTAAACATATATTAAGTAAAATATTTAACCACCCCAAAAAAAATGATTTAGATTTAGAGCTAGAATTTACTGATAGTGAACACATATACTATATGTGTAAAGGTGAAAATGTAGAGTTCATTAAACTACTGCATGAAGCAGAAATAGAAAGTGACTGGGATTTGATATTTGTATATAGCTGTACCTTTGGTCAAAAAGATATGGTCGATTATATAATGAATAACTTTGAACTACCCAACGAAACAATAAATGAGTCATTAGAAGGAGTTATAACATCAGAAAGATTTGGTCCTTTTAGTGACGATCCAGATCAAATATATATCATTTCAAAACTCATTAAATCAAATAAAGTAGATGTTAATATAGGTAGTGAGGAGTGGAATTATTTATATTTTGATTGTTTGATCTGTGCCCCTGCGGCTGCAAAATATTTTTATACTCCAGAGTTTGAATCAGGGTGTATTAATTCTGAAAACTTTTGGGAAGAATTACTTGATGACGTCGATACTGATGATGAAAAATCCCTCTATATGGATGTCTTGGTTGATCTTAAAAACAGTGATGTGAATACCGATGGGCTAATTAGTATATTTAAAAAATTAAATCAGCCAGATCTAGTAACGATATTATCTAATGATCAATCACAATAAAAGGAAGAATCATGAAAACACAACTGCATTTTATTAATGAAGATTACGATTGGATGCCAGGTCTGCTTATTGAAGAAGATGATATGGGGCCAACATTAGTTGATGGTACTCACCTTTCGGTTGATCGCCCTATTCGCTATAAAACCAGTGAATTACCCATTTCATGCGCAAAAAGCTTTTACGATTTAGATGCTTAATTGTTAACCCAGCGATTGCCGAGGCGTTTCAAAAGATCGACCCTAAAGGGCTTCATATCACCCCTATTGAGCTGCAATTTACAGATAATGTTTCACTGCCTTATTATCGGTTAGATTCAGAGATTGAGCACAACTTAATTGATATGAATGCTTCCATCATTGAAGATGGCGACGCTGAATATGGGTACTGCTTTGAAAAAATCGTGTTATCTTAAGATGTTATCCAGAAAATACCGCAAGAAGAATTGCACTTTTTTAGAATAAAAGGATTAGAGCTGATCCCTCATCATATTCTGATCACCGATGAAACCACCTACGAGGGAATTTAGAACAATGTCTATCCCATATCAAATATTATCGAAAGCAGAGCTTGATCAGTTTCCAATTAAGCAACATTTAGGTCATAAGTTCATCGGTGTTGAGCCAGATTTAATCCTTGATTTTTTCTTACTGCAACCAAGGATCTTCCTGCGTACCGATCTCGTTGATGTCAAAAAGAGCGATCAGCTAGAGGTACTAGAGGCTGGGTATTTCACCGCAAAACAACAGAAACTGTTTCGAGGGTTTTCACTGCTGCGTCCACAACGTTCCGTTTCGACGATTCAAACAATAGAAGAAGGTGAAAACATCGACATCACACAGCTTGATTTCAGCCCTTTAAAAGATGAGCAACCCGCTCTTCTAAAAGTGCACGATCATTTAGATGTTTTAGTTATCCACCATGATTTCCTTAAGCGCCTAAGCACCCCTTCTATTGCTGATATTGAGTTTAGGATCCCGAAATAACATTTTATCGATAGAGATAGATTTACTTTAAAAACACGCCTCCCCTTTACCATGAGTGCTATCCATTAACTGCATATCACTCGTGGGAAGTTGATAAGGAGATCAAACATCTAAATGTTTCTCACAAAAATAGAATTCCCCCCGATAAAAAAGATTTTATTTACCAAAACTACAACAGTCATAATAACTAACTAATAAGTCACTATATAATACCAAACCGTCAAATTAACTAATCACTTCTACATTTTTTATAAAAAAAACCTAAAACCACACCTTTTATAACTAAATTCAGTACATTTATTATTCATCATAAATACGGTAGAATAACTAATTAACTGACTTACTGTTCTTTTATTATGCAAATCAGGTATTTTACTTTTATAGGTCTCAATTTAACCTTTCTATTTATAGGTTTATCTCTTTTTTATGTTTCAAGTTTACCAGTCAAAGAAGATATAACGAATATTCATCCTAATTCTCAGCCTCTCTTAAAAAAGAATCACAGCTATAAAAGGACAATTTCAGGTATCATTGAAACATCTTTCTTCAGTGCTGCTTTAAGTTCAGGATTGACTAGCGAACAAATATTCACTTTCACTAGCTCCATTCAGCAAAATATAAACTTAATGACAGGAATAAAAAGTGGGACAACCTTTACTATAATCTTGAACGAATTAGATAAAAGCATTGAACAGTTAACCTATACTACAAAGAATAAAACCACTATAATTCAAAAAGATAAGGACGGTCGATACTATACGAATGACGGAGCAAACCTTTCTTCAAGCAAAAAAATATTGCCTGTTTCAGGTCAATACGCCATTAGCTCTCATTTTTCAACGAAAAGAAAGCATCCTGTACTAGGGGTAATAAAGCCTCATTTAGGGACAGATTATGCCACACCTGTCGGTACTCCTGTTAGAACCATAGCCAAGGGAATTATATTAGCTTCTCGATACCACCCTATTGCTGGTAATTATATTGTGATCCGTCACGATAATAACGTTATAACTCGCTACCTTCATCTTAATGACAGAAAAGTAAATAAAGGAACTTATGTCTACAAAGGAGAAATAATTGCTCATAGTGGTAATACAGGACGAACAACAGGCCCTCATTTACATTTTGAATACCTCATTAAAGGTAAACCGAAAAATTTCTATAATTTACAACCGAATAAGCCAATTTAATGAAAATTTGTGTATATATTGATATAAAAATAATAACAAATAACAAAATATTATATCTGTCTTTACTAAGTTAATAATTGATGATAATTAACTCAGATAATATAAAGTCAATAAATATGTTTGAACAAAGATCACATTTAGAGGGTAATATATATTAAATATTCTAATTTAATATAGGAATTATCAAATATATGCGTACAATTCGACATATTATATATTAGCTTTTTTAAATAAGCTAAATACACGCTAGGTTATAATAACTATGAGTTTTTCTGATTTTTCACGACGCCCTATATCAAAAGAATCTCCTGCTGGGACTAATCCTAATTTTCTGGATGATTTTTCTGATATAAAACGAGAAATAAATAAACTAAGTACCGTTACCTCTAAAGTTTCTTGGAAAAAGTTTTTACACTGTCTAAAAATATCTTAGAAACTGAAAGTAAGGATATTAGATGTGCCTGCTATTATACCGTTTCAGGTACGCATATTGATGGTTTAAAAGGATTAGTTAATGGCTTAAATTCATTGCATGACCTTTGTGTTATCTATTGGTACTCAGGATTCCCAGATGTAAGTAAGACAACAGCCCGAATGAGCGCTCTTGATTGGCTTACAGAGCATGCAGTTCAAAAACAAAAGCTGCTGAAAATATCGCCTTCAGATCTACCTTTAATCGAGACAGGTCATAAACTTACATTAAAAATTGAGGAGGAGCTTCGTACGCATTACGGAAATAAAGCCCCCTCTCTTGGTGCTATAAGACGTATTTTTTCACAATGGATTGAAGAAATTCAAGCTCAACGTCAAGCATTAGAAGATAAAGAAAATAAAACGACTCGTGACTGTAGTTATAATCAAGAAAAAAGTGAGAATAATAACTCATCAGTTCATCAAAAACTAATAACGACGGCGGTGACTAAAAATAAAACAGAAGAGAAAAATAGTAATACCAAACCATTTTTGATTATTTTATCTGCATTTATTTTTATTATATGCCTGCTTTTTGGACATTTTTTCTATAACGATAACCAGACAAGAGTCTATATTTTAAAAATACAACAATCAGATATTGCTTCCATTAATGAAGTATTTTCAACTATTGAAAATAAAGACACAAAATTTAAGCAATCCATTAAAAATGAGTTAATCCAACGCACTCAAGATTTTGTAAAAGGGTGGGAAATAACGCCTCTAAAAGTCAATAATATTGATAAATTAAGTGAATTAGTTCAGCACTTAAAGACATTATACCCAGACTCTGCAACAGCAAAAAAACTAGAAACTGAGTTTACGCAGCAACTTAGCGTCTTTAATAATGAATATTATCTTTTAAATCAGCAATTTAAGAGAGCACGAACCGTCTTTGCTAATGTAAAAGATGACGCTTCAAACAAACATATCGACAAGGCCTATAATTACAGCAACTCACTGTTCCCACTTTTAGGGAGATTAGAGTATGCAGAAAAAGAAAATTCAGTCGATGAACTAAATCAAACTCAATATTTGTTAAATGTTTATCAGCATAGACTAAATCTCGTGAAACAAGAAATTCAACCATAGTTTGGCTTACCTCAATATAATATAAAAATATAACATTATGATTAAGAAATTTTTGACTAGGACACCTTTTATTTTCTCTACATTTGTATCAGCGCTTATCGCTCTTTTATTAGTAGGGACGTATTTTTTATGGTTTAAAGATGCTGACATTCGCTTATTGTGGGGAATGCTAGGTACTGTAACCTTACTTTATACTGTCTTCAATTTAACGCTTTATCTTAAAAGACGTAAACACAAAAGCGATCAAGACATTGAAACTGAAGAAGATACATTAGCTATGGTTTTAAGACCTTTATTACATAAATCAGGTAAAAAGCCTATATATCTTGTCTTAGGCAATAAAAATGCAGGTAAGAGCCAATTCTTAAGCGTCTCTAATGCTATCAAGCCAATTGATAAACTTAATGATGTTAAAAATGATTTTTTCGAGTGGTCAGAGTCTAACTCTGCGGTTTATATTAAGCCAAATCATAGATTAACTTTTCAAGAAGGCTCTAGTGAGCATGATTTTTTATGGCAAGCTTTAATAAAAGAAGTCATTCGTCATAAGCCTCGTAAGCCTTTTGCTGGTTGTTTATTCTTTATAGATTTTGAATTTTTAATTGTTCAAGATGATGAGTATACAAATTACACCTTAAGTGCATTATTACAACGTCTAGAATCAGTCAGAGAAGTGACTGGCGCGACATTGCCCTTTTATCTTGTAATGACAAAACTAGATAAGCTAGAAGGCTTTAAAGAATATGTAAGTTTTAGCCCTTTAAAATCAAGTATCGAATTTTTAGCTATACCTTTAAAAGATGCAAAAGGCACAGTGTTAAGTTACTTCATCGACAGTTATAAGAATATAGTTAAGGTAATGGAATCTAATGCCCTTGATTCTTCATCACACACAAATAATGACAATGAGAAACAAGCTATTCTTGCTTTCCCTAAACAATTTGAATTATGTCAGTCAGAGATTTCTCGCATTATCGAACGTTTAAATGAACTTAATCAAGGCACCTACTCTATTGATATTCGTGAAGTATTTTTTACTTCTAGTTTACAAGGCGGTAGAAAATATAATTTATTAGCAAAAAGCTGTAGTAATTATTTTAATTTACCCATTATTGCATCTGAGCACAGTCAATTAACAGAAACTCCCTATTTTACCTCTTTTTTAATTGACGCAAAAATCTTACCTGAAGCTGATTTTTCAACGGAGAATCAACATTATTTAAGACGAATTCAGCAATATAGTCACTTAACTCTTGCGGCTTCAGTCATTGTCCTTTCTGGTGGGGCTTACTTTTTATTTCAAGCTTTAGACAGTAACCTACGTGTGATTAACCAGCTGATTCAAGTTGAAACAACCAATACGGATCTAAAAAATCAAAAAGATTACACAAACAAGCTTATTAATGCACAGCGAACAATTGAAGCGACCTATTCAGCTTGGTCTAATGGGAACGATGCTTTAAATAATGAAATATTAACGATGAAAGTAAGCCGACTAGAACCCACAACTAAAATTGCTTACAACGCTTTAATCGGGCAAATCAATAGTTCACTAATGCCTATAATTGCGGATGGCTACCATACTTTATTAGTGAAAAATCAAAGTAATGTATCTGTGTCGCTACCTCTATTGAAAGGTTACCTGATGCTGAATGACCCAAGTAAACGTGATATACCCTATCTAAAACAGCAGACATCCGCTGTACTTAATCAGCTAAGTAATGACGATGTTACTATTAGTCAAACAATGGATTACCTAGACGCTTACTTTAGAACACAGTTTTCGCCTATTAGTATAAAAATGGATTTAGTTAGAACAACCCGTCGTAAGTTGCTCGAACAATCACACGTAAATTTAGTTTATTTGCAAATGCTAGATCAAGCAAAAAGTAATGAATTAGGTACTCTTGATCTTCAAAGAGTCGTTGGATTTGATTTCAATAATATTTTCAAAGATCCAACTGATAATAAAAGTTTAAAAATAAGTAAAGTATATACTGCTTCAGGATTTACTTCATTTTATCGTCCGAATATCGATCTTTTATCAAACCGTATAATAGCAGATAACTGGGTATTGGGTTTATCTCAAAATATTATTCCAACTGATGAAGAACAAAAAAAATTCAAGGATACCGTTCGTGATAAATACACTGATAATTATATTGATTATTGGCGTAATGCTTTAAACGAATTAAAAGTTAAACATTATTCTAATATTTATGAGCTTAATAGTGCAATTAGTTTAGCATCAAGTCCATCGTCACCGATGACAGTAATTTTAAAACAACTGTATGAAAATACAAAGTTTTCTCCAAATGTTGATATATCGACATTAACAAATGTAAAAAAAGAATTACAAGGTGCAATAGACACTGCAAGTAAAGTAGTTGAGAAAGTGGTTGAGCCTGATCATGTGTTAATGTCACGTGTAGAACAGGTTTTTTTAACTCTTAATCAATTGCAAATTAGTGAGACAAAAAACGCCCCTACTCCGTGGGATGAAATTACTACCGCTCTTAATCAAGTAAGAATTTATATAAAAGATATTTCTGATTCACAAAACTTACATCAAGCAGCATTAGAAGCTGCTCGAAAAAGAATGACTAGAGCTGATATAGATCCGCTTGTTCAACTTAAAAAAATTGCTCAAAAATCTCCAGAACCCGTTCGTAGTTGGCTGCTTGATATTGTGAACGAAGCTTGGTCGGTGGTGGTGGTTGAAGCAAGTAAAGGAATACAGGCTCGCTGGCACAGTGAGGTATATAGTGTATTCCGTGATATGGGGTTAAATCGCTATCCTTTTGATGTGTCTGCAAGTGAAGAGATTTCTTTAAAGGATTTTGAAAATTTATTTGCTACTGGCGGTACTCTTGATTATTTCATTCAAGAAACCCTAGCGCCTTTTTATGACATTAATTTATGGGTACCAAAACGTGTCGATGGCCAAGTAATGTCTCTATCTCCACAATTTATTGCTCAATTAAAAAAATATAAAACAATTCGTAACACTATGATTAACCAAGATACGAATAAATTTTATATTCCATTTAGTGCCAAAGTTGTTGATCTTGATTCAAGTGCAATACGAGCAAGCATTAATATTGGTGAAAATATAATGGATTATTATCATGGGCCAAGCAAAGTACAAGCGTTTCAATGGCCCCCTAAAAGTGGTGACTTTGAAGTAAGAGTTACATTACAAGACGTAACAAGTGAGGGAAAAGAACACTCTTTATCTAAAAACGGTCAATGGGCTATTTATCGATTACTTAGTGAATCTACATTATCTGATGTTACAAATACGAGTTTAATAAGTCACATTAATGTGTCTGGGCGTGAGATTAGTATTTTATTTACTCCGTTAACGCAAAATAATCCATTTAATTTTGCAGAACTATCAAATTTTGATTTACCAGAAATAATAAATAAAAACAAATAGATAAAAGGCAGGGATCAACATGTCAAACATGAATTTACAAGGCTTAGATAAATTAGACCGTAGGATAATATCCAACCTACTATCCAATGGGAGAGAGTCTATAGCAAACTTATCACGTAACGTTGGATTATCACGTACTGCGGTTACTGAGCGTATGAATAGACTTGAGAAAACAGGAATAATCAAAGGCTATACCGCGCAAATACGAGCTAGCAGTAACGAGAATCATGCATCATGTTATTTACTTATCTCATGTGAGAGAGGGAGAAAAGATGATGTATCTGAAGGATTAAAAGAGATCCCTGAAGTTAAAATGACAAGTATTGTTGGGGGAACATATGACATTATATCCCTCGTTGAAGCGCCCGATTTACATCGTATTCATTATTTATGTAATGAAATTGAAGCAATATCGGGCATTAAAGACTTAAAAAATACTATCGTTTTACATCAGCCTGTTTGTCGATAGATTATCCACTAATATTTAATTAATATGGAAAGCGGCATTAAGCGGCAACTTATTGCTTGCTTTCTATATCTTAATTACTGCCTACAATTTTAATTTCTGTTTCATCTCCTTTTGCTTTCCCTAACCAAAATGTTTGTCCTAACTCATTACCCTGACCACTGCCTAATTTATTTATAGGCAATGTTTGATTTTTCACAGTTAATTTCAAGTCCCACGCAATAGGATCACATAAGATAAATTTCATTAATCCAATTAATGTTTCATTTAGTGTTTTACCTGGTAAAAAATCTATATAAGTATCAAAATCTATTCCATCAATACATAAATTAAATTTACCCGTTAAGTCTCCCATAGTTTTACCTAGGTGAAAGTCTCCACCAAGTTGGCAATTTTTTCTATTTAAGCTATTTCTTTGCGATGATGCTATATTAATACGTCGATATACCCATTCTTCTATATAAACATTTGGTAATGAGAAATAATGCGAAACAATACCTGAAATAAGTTTTGGTGAACGTGTTCGAGTTGATAATTGACTGACATAAGAAAGCAACTTCGCTCTATCAAGATCAATTTCATTACTTTCTTGAATCACACTCGATAAACCAACAAGGTGTAATAATCTGCCTGAAAAAGGATCTTTAGCATCACTTTTATATTGAATATGATAACGATATTTTTTCCATACTTGATATAACATACTGATATATCGATGATGAAAAAAATTAAAAAAATCTTTTACTGGATTATCATCAGGATCTCGTCCTGCCAATTTTTCTGTATATGAAACCGGCAACGGCGAACTTACCCCGTGAAGTCCCATGAAATTAACTTCTACTTGAGTATAAACAACACCGTTCCTTTCTAGCTCAGATATATATTCAATATCGCTTTTGGGGAAACTTAATTTTGGAGAGACACTAAACTGGATATATTCATGTTTAGCATATTGATTTTCTCCAATTGCATTATATTCAAGCCCTTGAATATTTTGATAATGTTTTTCTAATAGAGATACTGCTTGAAAAAAGCTGTAGTCACAAGATTTACTAATAATATATTGAATCATAAAATGGTCTGCTGCCCACTGATACTTGGCCATTCATATATTTCACCACGACTCTCATCAAGAACCTCTAGCTCTGTAAATGAATTAATACTGGAATATAAACGAATAAATTCATTTATAATACTGGCCAATAGAAACATGTCCCCTTCATTAACAAAGTACGATGAATCCATCCCAATTTTAAATTTAACCCCACGAACTGCAACGCCTCTAAAAATACGATCTGTTGGTGTCATCGCTACTGATTTTATCCCATCTAATCGATGTATTGATGCTCTATGTGCTTGTCTATCTACACGAGAATGAAAGTCATATGTTGAAAGTAATACTTTTAATACATCAATATTTGCTAATGATAAATAGTTTAATGACATATTTGCAATGAGTTGCCACTGTAGCTCACCAGTAACTTGCGGACTAACTGATTGTGTTGGCTTTGTGATATTGCTAAAAGTCGCATACGTTGGGGATTTATATGTTGTATGAATAATATCTCCAATTGATAAACGTTCTGCCAAATTGGAATTACTACAAATCAGTTTCATTAGTACTGTTTCAGAACCAAGCTCTGAAACGTTATTATTATGAGAATGAAATGAAATGTAACGTTCAAGACCACGGCCATTAATACGTTCACTCACTTTTGTTTTGTAAAAATCTCGCTTATCTTTCTGGTTAATTTGATGCTCAAACGATTCAAATTCAATAATTTTTTTACGACAGCGCTCGGCTTTACTCCAACTTTCAACTTCTTCTACAGAATAAACTTCATAATGCGCTTGATTTGAACTTTGAGGACGAACTTTATAATCATTAAGCTGGTAGTCTAGTCGAATAGGATCGCCATCTTTTTCAAATAGATTAACACTCGGAGTGCAATGCAATTTAAAGTGTTTATTTTTGACCATGACTTCTGATGGCAATGCACGAGAAAAAGCAAAAGAAATCTTTACCGTACTTCTTTGAGGTATGCCACTTAACCACTCAAGTCCTTTAAGATCAAAAAACATAAATTTATCAGGTAAAGAAAAATATTCTTGCAGTAAACGGTAGCCAGAAAAAGAGTTTTTACTGTAAGGCAATAAACCTTCATTATCATTAAAACCAACCGGAACAACTTGATCAGGTCTTAACTTGTGCTTATGCCCACCACCAACATCTAATTCAATATATTCCAAATAACGAAATAACCATAAATATAAGCTGCGTGTAATATGCTGCTCTCCATGTAAATGAAAACGCAGCGTATCTAGTTTAATCCTAGAAAGCTCCAGTCCATTATTTACAGTAATGGTTAAATGTACTAATGAATTAGTTCTACTATTATTTTGTTCTATTTTCTTAATTTTTAATGGATATAGGGCAACGTCATAACAAGTTCGGAATAGACATTGTGTACCTTCAACTTCTCCGCTTGCCATTTCTACCCCGCGTTTAACAAGGGTTTTTTCTGTCACGCTACCGACGTGGGAAGTTAGTTCACTAATGCACATTGAAGGCAAAGATCGCATATAGTGAGGCCAAAGCAAAGAAACTAAAGATTGGGTTAATTCTGGTAGCTCATCATCAATTTTTTCACGAATTCGACCAGTTAAAAATGCAAAGCCTTCCAATAAACGTTCAACATCAGGGTCATAAGCACCCTCTGATAAAAAATGAGTTAGCTTAGGATTGTATTTTGCAAATTCACTGCCTGACTCTTTTAGGTAGGCAAGTTCATCTTGAAAATATTTACTATTACTCATCACTTACTCCATTAAACATTAAATTGCCCATCAATGCCCATAAAAACACTCAGTGACATTGATTTTTTATTACCGTTATGAGTTATCTCCCCACTGATTGCAAAGCTCAATTGCAAGGCATTATTACTATCTTGCAAGTAGTGAACTTCAACACTTTTCAATCGGGGTTCAAATTTTTCGATGGATGTACGAATATGCTGTCGAATATTTATAACCAAGTTTCGATTACTAGATAACACATCATTAAAATCTGGTAATCCATAATCCTGATCAATCATCGCGTTTCCTGCATGCGTATTTAGTAAATCAGCAAGATGAAGATGAATAGATTCGATTAAATGCCTATGCGAAACAATTTCTTCATAACAATTCTTAGGTTCCCCTAATTCTATTCGCTCAAGCAGTCGGTAACCTTTTTCCATAATAACTTCTTAAAAAATAGGCACCCAAAACTGAGCGCCTATAAATGATAAGCAGATTAGTTCTGATCTAATTTACCAACAAGTGACAAATCAAAACTTGCTCCCATATACTTGAAATGTGGGCGAACTGACATTGATACTTTGTACCAACCTGGATCACCTTCTACTTCAGATACTTCTACTTTTGCTGCTCGTAATGGACGGCGACCACGAACTTCTGCTGGTGGATTTTCTTGATCAGATACATATTGACGGATCCATTTATTAAGCTCAATTTCTAAATCCGAACGCTCTTTCCATGAACCGATTTGTTCACGTTGTAGCACTTTAATATAATGAGCTAATCGATTAATAATGAACATATAAGGTAATTGAATTCCCAATTTATAGTTCATTTCCGCTTGCTTACCTTCTGGTGTATTCGGAAATACTTTAGGTTTTTGAACAGAGTTTGCAGAAAAGAATGCAGCATTATCAGAGCCTTTACGCATAGTAAGTGCTATAAAACCTTCTTCTGCTAGTTCATATTCACGGCGATCTGAAATTAAGATCTCCGTTGGGATTTTAGTTTCAATTTGCCCCAGAGATTCGTAGTTATATACAGGTAAATCAAATACTGTTCCGCCACTTTGTGGACCAATAATGTTTGGACACCAACGATATTTTGCAAAAGATTCACTGATTTTTGAAGCCATTGCATAAGCAGAGTTACCCCAAAGATAATTATCATGACCATCTTTAACATGTTCATTATAATCAAATGCCTTGATTGGGTTATCTTCAACTGAATATGGAGTACGAAGCATCATTCGTGAAGTACACAGCCCAACATAACGTGCATCTTCGTGTTCGCGGAAGCCACGCCATTTAGTGTATTGCGCACCTTCAAATACCGATTTTAAATCTCGCAAGTTTGGCAGTTCTTCATAACTGTCTAACCCAAAGAACTTAGATGACGCAGAAGTAATAAATGGTGCATGAGACATAGCACCTACGTTTGCCATGTATTCCATTAGCTTAATATCTGGTGATGAGGCTGACATTTGGAAATCACAAATAACTGCACCAATTGGTTTACCACCAAATTGACCATATTCACGAGTATAGATCTGTTTATATAGACCAGATTTAACCACTTCAGGTGCATCTTCAAAATCATCTAATACTTCATCTTTCTTAGCTGAAATTAGTTCAATTTGAATATTCTCACGGAAATCAGTGTGATCAACTAAATATTTCAAGCCTCTCCATGTCGATTCAATTGCTTGAACTTCTTCATTGTGCAAAATAGCATCAACTTGTTTCGACAATTTTTGGTCAATTTCTGAAAGCATTAAATCAACTAAATATTGATCTACTTTCTCAGCTGTCTTATTTGTTAGCAACTCACTAATAAATGCTTCTACTCCGCGCTTTGCAACATCAAAACCTTCATCTGTTGGCTTTAAACGCGTTTCATTAAGTATACTATCTAATAAAGAAACAGACTCAACGCTTGCTGCTTCTTGTTCTGGAGCTTGTGCTTCTGCTGTCATAATACCCTCTATTCAGCTTTTTCTTCTTTATCAGAATCAATATTTAATTCTGTTAATAGTTTTTGACGAGCGTCTTCATCTTGAAGTAAAGCTGCTATCTTTTTACGAAATGACGGAACATTGCCAAGAGGTCCTTTTAGTGCAACTAAAGCTTCACGCAATTCAAGTAGACCATTCAATTCAGGAACACTTTTAGCTATCGCTTCTGGAGAAAAGTCCTTCAAACTACTAAACGTTAGATCAACACCTAGTTGAGCCCCTTCTTCTTCACTTAAATTGTTATCAACATTGACTTTAATGTTAGGAGAGTAACCTTCTAATACATCATTAAAGTTATCTTTATCAATGTTAATTGGAGTACGATCTTCAATCGGCGTTTCATCTGCACGAGCAGTAAAATCACCAACTACCATCATACTTAATGGTAATTCCACATCTTCTTGTACATCGCCTGTCGCAGGGACATAACGGATATTAATTCGCTCTTTAGGTGCAACCGAGCCATCGCGTGACATAATCTATCCTTATTTCTATGATTATTTTTTATTCCAATTATTTTAATTGGGGTTATTAATTTCTATCCATTGTTGGTACTTTTCAGGCATGCTCTCTTTTGATGGATACAAATCTCCTAAGACTTGATTAACCAACGAGTCAAGCTGACTACATAAATTAGGTTCCCAATTCATAAGATTATTTTCTTCCTTCATTGCCTGCATTTTTTCAATGTAAGGTAAGCAAAGGGGGCATAAACCTATAAACTGATAAGCTTTAACTAATTTAAGGTGGAGCATCCATTGACCTCGACCAGAAGGATCTTCCGCCAAATGTTGAGAAATACGAGATACGTATTCCCCAAGGGTTTCTAATGAAATTTCCCCCTCAACCAGATCGCTGCTTTCTGAATATACAACAGGGCTTTGCGAAATTGACCGACTATTTTGTGTCTTAATAGAAAGCCACTTTAGTGTCTCTTTATCAGAAAATGGGGTCAAATTAGCAAACGTTAGATATTCAATTCCTTCTAAACGAGAAATAAAATCTTGAGTCTCCTGTCTCACAGCTTCTGCTGCAGCGGTATGATTTAAGTTCGATAACATTTGGAACATTAAATAATGCCCTGTGATCCAAAAAGGTGCATCTGTGAGCGTTTTCTCTAACCTTTTAATTACGTCCGATTCCGTTTCTTTTTTTGCTTTATCTTTATACTCACTTAATTGATCTTGTGAGACTGCAAGACTCAATGGTGTTTTGCTATCATTATCATGAGGTGGTAATTCATCAACCTCACACCACGTACAATAACGCTGCAACCGATAGGCTAGTGGCGTCCCAATATCTGTGTGCATCATGAACTCTGCAACTTTCTTCAACGTGCGCTTTGAAGCACTTGGTGAAGAAAAGTCCGTATCAATATCAACTTTTTTTTTGACGGCTACTACTGATTTTTTTTCTGTCATCGACTTCTGTTGGTTCACTACAGGTCGAGAAACTGCCACCTCAGTGTCAACTTTATTAATGGCCTGCTCCAACGGAGGCTCAAAACTGCCACTAACTCGCTCAGATAAACTATTAAGTACTGAAGTAATGGCATAAAAATCCACCTCTGAATCAAGATAGGTATCTCGATAAAGCTCATTAATATCATTCACTAATTGGATATAGAGGTTGAGATTATCTCGATTAATGTCTTCTACATTTAGTTTAGATAACACACTTTCTAGCTGAGCCACAAACCACTCTATTGCACCATCTCTAGCTCTATTTCGGCGTGGATAAAGTTCGCTTCCAAATAAGATTAAATATTGTTTTAATAAATTTAAACCGTCTTTTAAACCAACAAAACCTTTATCTTCAATCAAGGCTCGAATTAGATAACACAATGCTTTAAGATCTTTACTATAAACTGTTAAAACTTCTATTGCGTTTGTTTCTACAATTTTCCAGTCAACAACTTCACCAAATAAAGAACCAAATTTTTTTATTTCCAATTCCATTAATTCATAACAAAACTCATACTTTGACTCTTCTCCTGATGGTGAACTATCAGATATTGGTTTTAACAGTGGCTCTATATTTATATTCGGCATATTAAATTGTGACCTTGTTCTGATATTTATTTAATGCCTTCTCTATTAATAAAGCACCGTCGGTCGGTATATTCTTTTTAAAGCTTTTATTCAATGAATCTTGAGACATTTTCTTTAATAATTTTGCTACTTCTTTAAATCGTTTAGGCTCTATTTTATCTAACTCTTTCAGAGCTAAAGTCAATTTTTCACTTTGAAATACGTTTTCACCAGTGACCGTACCAAATAGTATGTACTCACTACGTTTGACTATAAGTTCTGACCTTTTATCTATTAATTCAACACTATTACCATAGACCTTAATCGCTTTATCTAGATCTGAGATTGCATTGCTGTAAAAATGTGACTCGGCTTGATTATCAACCAAAATCAATATTTCTTTTAATACATCATTTGGTAATATTTTTGCATAAAAATAAGATTCGGCTTGACTTTTAACCCAAGCATTCTTCATATACTCTTGAACATTTTCACTCTGACCCATTAGAATATTTTTTGCTAATACATTACCTTCTAGCATTGACGAATAGTTGTATTTTTGGTGCTCTAACTTAAGGGAGTTTACTGTTGTTATAAGTCTCGCTAATCGTTTATCGATTAAGGGAGATAAAGCGTTATTTCTAGCCAAAATATCTCTTATATAGACAGTATCTTTATGCATTTCTTTAAGTTCCGAAAATTGCGTTATCTGACTAAGACGCTGTTGTTGTAATTTATCTTCTTCTTGTTGATACCAAGTACCTAACTGACTATTTTGAACACTAGTTACATTTCTATATTGTGAAAACAATTGTGAATCTGATAATCGACTCTCTGCTGATTGCTTAGCACTCCACTGCTCATTTTCTGATGACTGAGCCACTTGAGGGGAAGCTATAACAGTTGAGTTTTGAACCAATGCTATATCTGTGTTTTGTGTTTGAAATAAAGGAGTTTTAGTAAATAAAAAAGTTGCCATTAAAATAAATACACTTACTACTAATACCGTTTCTAAATACTTAAAACGCCCTATTTGTACAAAATCGTATTTATCATTTTTTCTAAGCACTAAATCAGCATTTTTCAATTGTGTAAATAACGGTGCATTATGATTACTCTGTATCGCCTTTGTATCTATATATGCCAAAGCTTGAGCAAATGATATTGGTGTTAATCCATGATTTCTTGGGTTTTCAACAACTAGACGCAGTAAGTTCCATACAGATTTCGGCATTCCTGATGGTCGTTTGCGTTGCTTTAATACTATTTTCCAATCATTGTTATCAGAATAACCAGTAAATAAACAGCATGTCAGTAGTGCCATCGAATAAACATCATCTTGTGGGATCGCCTTGCCTGATTTGATAAATAATGGGGACGCGTAAGCAAGACTCACTTCACTGTAAGTACTGACATCGTTCATGTCCTTTGACGCACCAAAATCGATTATCTTAATGCTATCGTCTTCACAAATAATAATGTTTGAAGGCTTAATATCTAAATGACAAATACCTTGGGTATGAATATATTCTAATGCACCAGCCAATTGGTAGATCAGCCATGCAATATGATCATGGCGAAAGTTTTTATATTTATACCGAGAAAGTTTTTTAGAAACAGACTCGCCATCAACCCATTTATACATAAAATAAGGTTGTTCAAATTCTTTTCCTAATTTAATAAATTCAGCAATACTTGGGTGTTGTGCTATTTCTAAATGAGTAGCTTCCGTTAAAAACATATCATTAATAACATCAGACTGTTCTGAATTTAATACTTTGCAACAAATCTGCTTTTCTGGCTCATCCTTTTTAGCTAATCGGTATAAAGTTGTTTTTTTATTTTTTGATTCAATCGTATCTAATACATCGAACTGTGAAAATAAGACATGCTCTAACCTTGGCTTTAATTTATTTGCCAATGTTTCTTCATTCTTTTTTTTCTTTTCGATCGCTTTAACAACTAACTGATTAATAAAATCATTAGTTTGTCCCTGATGGTCAGACACTAGATACTCTTTATAAACGCCTCATTAATTTAGAGACTATAATAATAAATTTAGGTAATCACTTTCAATACTAGAAAACAAAACAAGCATTTTCTCTAGACATTTAGTTAATTTGACAGGGGTAAACCTAATAAATGACATTACCTTTGTTACTTATTTTTCTTTAAAACTAAAAGTCCTCGACTATTATGTTGATCGAATAAAAAAGCCGTTGCTATTTCCCCTACTGGATGAAGAGCGTTTATTGTTGCAAGCGTGGCTATACCTGAAGCATCACCAATAGTTCCCCAGTACTCATTAGTTAATAATACTTCTTGCTCATGAGACATTACTTCACTTCTCGCACCAATAGCAAAACCATAGTCTTCTATTTGTGAACGTTGATTAGTCATATCACTGTAGATTAAGCCTAAATGAGTAAAGTCTTTACTTACTAATCTAATAAGACGAGAACAGCCCCTTCTATCAGAACTGCCATGATCGAATTGTGAAAATACAATCTGACTTTGAGGACTTAATTTTAATGTGTCGACTACATTTTTTTTAACTAGCACCATTCCCGCCCCACCTTCACTAGGAATGATTCCCCAAGGGTTCACTTTGCACATTACCTTTTTCTTTTCAATTAAGGCATCAAGCTCATCCAGTAAACTATCAATCGCAATACATATCACCGCATCTGGTTCTGATCCGCTATGCAAGCACTCTTCTATAAATGCATTTCCTCTATTGTGACTGATTGTAATATGAGATAAATAACCCATGTATTGGCTATTATGTATCCAGTTCAATAGGCTGTGCTCAGAAATAGTACTTGGAACAGACAAAATTATCGGTAATGGCTTTAATAACGTTGGTAATCGCTCTAGTAAAGGGGGCAATAGGAAAGTGAGTATATCTGTCACTTTAGTGAATATATTACTCTGTTCTAAAAATGCCAATGTTGCTAATGTATATGTTTCACCATCTGCCTCATATGAAGAAAAAAGATCGATATTTGCTTGTGCAACCGCAATGGCTAATTCAACATTAATTCCTGAAGGAACTGTGACTTCTGTATCTAAAATATATTCATAACCGCTCATTATTAAAGCTCCAATACACGAGATAACGTTAATAAATGCTCTCTACCTTGACAAGGAAAACAGGCAGTATAAGTAGCTTCAATACGCTTCTCTTCTGTATTTATCCATAAGGTATATAAAGGCATATCCACTGACTCTTCTTCACCATCAAAAATAGCTAACGCCTGATAGGTGTTCTCTGGTATATAAAACGACAACGTATCATCATGACAAAACCCACTAAGTACAAGTCTTTCTCCCCCTTTTAAATATCCATTACATTGTTGATCAAACGGAGCTGACTGATAAAAATATGGATTAAAATCTAATGGCAACATAGGTCGTCTTTCTTCATACCATTGCTCATCAAATGTACCGGCCCATTTCGCTCGGTCTTGAAAAAATTGAGGGTAAGGGCCAAAACCTGCAACATCAACTTTGTTACTGTTTGCTTGCCAATTTTGGGTTGGATAAAAAATAGAAGGTACTTTACTTTTAAGTAATTCATGGTTGCTCGTTGAAGCTCCACCACCAAATTTATTTCGAATATCACCTCCAATAGCATTTGTGTAATCAATATCTTTTTCAATAAAAGGTTGTGTGGCTGATACCGTAATGCTTCCTGCATGCTCTACCCAATGGCGATCACCTACTATTTTTAATGATTTATCAATATGACCATTTAACAATAAACGACAAATGTGACTATTCACTGCTTTTTGGCCATAACTGCGAGCTTTACCATAAATCACTACATCTGTATTTTGTTTATAGACTGGGAAATCATGATCTGCAAGCATAGTCGAGAAGCCTGGTGCACCTTCATAAATAGGATCATCATTAAGCACAACTTTATCCCGTATTTCCAGCCAAACCCCATCAGAAAAATACCATGCTCTTTTCATGCTTAATACCCACACTTCATTCCCTTCAGCATCTCGTTGAAAGCGCCCTTTTAAGGAATGGGATGAGTCAGGATCAATATCCCACAGTTGCATTTTTACCTCTCAAATTAAATCGTTCTCGAATCAAAGGGATATTAATAATATTTTCGAATAATCGTTCTTGGTCATGAAAAGGCAATTGTGCATGCCAATAAAAATGCACCCGACTTAAAATACATAATTCACGCCATAACCAACCACGTAATACAGCATTTATCTCTGAGCTTTTCATCGCAGTAATTGAAGCATCAAAGTCAAGAGGCTTTCCCATACGAAGCGCATAAGTTTTTTCAATATCTTGCTTTTCTTTCCACTCTAACAAAAGAATGTAAGCATCTTTCCAATCGATTAATACACCTATTTCTGATGGTAAAAATGGTAATAATTCACCGTATAAGATAAATAAGGCTTCATACCAAGGTTTTGCGTCACACTCATCAAGTGCTTTAAGATGTTCGATAACCATAGGAACTAGCGTTGTATCTCCGCATAGCACCAAATGAACATAACTGTGTTTTTTTTGTATATCAAATTCAGAACATTCTTTTAATGCTAGTAATTTTGAATAACTACAAACAATATCTGAAGGCTTGTTTTCTGGTAAATACTTCTGATACAACCAAGTCGCTCTATCTTCTTTTAAAATAAGTTGTTCAAATAGAACGTCTTCATAATTCTTCGCTTCATCAAGCCATTGAATACTACTGTTTACATTAGATAATGCTAAGTAAGAGTGTAGTGTATTTTGAGACAACGTTTTCTCTTCAAGCCAGTGCTTAACAAGTTGAATACTTACACTTTGTTTTAAAACCACACACTGAAAGTACAAATCACGATTACTTGATTTCCCTTCAATTAACCGAACTAGTATTTTATCTAGCTGTAAAGAGTCGGATCTTAAAATTAAGGCAATAGATAACGTAGTTTCTAAATCATCTAAAATAGAAACTCCTAATAATGTACTTTTTTTATCTTGATTTTCAAACTGTTGACCTAAGTAAAGCCAAGCAAGGACTTCAGGAAATTCTTCATAAATAAGATTAACAAAGCCATGGTGAATACGAAATAATGCTACAAATACATTTTCAATAGCCGCTAATTGTTCTTGTAATAAGTAAAGGTAACTAATATCTGAGGACGGATATCCTTGCTGATGAAACCCACACAGTTGCTTAAGATAAAAAGAAGCCGTTTCAGCTGCTAGTATCGCTTTAGTTCGTAAAAAATCAATTGTAAGATCAGAAAATGAATCAAGCTCTTCTTGAGAAGATTGAATATGCGATAAAACTTGCTTTTTATCTGTCTCTAATAGTGGTTTTTCTACATCTGCAACTAAATGACGATATTTATTTTTATTCATAAATACCCCTAATTAACAGAAATGGTAGATCCTTGGATCTTATTTGCTTTTTCAGCTTGTGACGTAATATGCTTTGCCTGTGTTGTCACCCTACCATCACGCCCGCTATATTTAGTTTGAGTCTTACCACTTTTTATAATTACTTCATGCTCAGCTTCAATTATGATTGACTTACCTTTTAATACAATCGGGTTATCATCATCTAATACTGAAAAAAATATATTTGTTAAAATCGGTAAACTCATATCATTATTTAAAAACTCAATCCGACACATCAATTTATTCTTAATAGCTAAATCTAATTCCGAATGCCGAAACAAGCGTCCTATCTTGGCAATAACAGAACTACCTTCTGGTAATCCATCATACTCGACATAAATTCGATCATTCTGTGCCGCATGAAAAGAAACGATTTTACCAAAACGAGGAACGCAAGCTGAATCATCAGCTTGCGGTGCCTCATTGAGGATCTCAATCACTTCTTCAACTGAATTAATTAACTGCAACCTTACCACCTTTCACTGTTACGGTACTTGAACCTTCAATAGTAATATCTTTACCTGATAATTTGATCGTTCCGTCACTACTCATTACTAATGAAGAACTGCCCGTTTTTAGCACAATTTTATTGCCACTAATAATCTGCGTTGAATCGTCAGATTTATAGGCAGTATTACCTTTAACTGAAACAGTAAGATCTCCTCCAACTGTTTGATTATCATCAACAGAAACATCACTAGAACGAGAAGCTCCAACCGATAGATTACTATTTTCATTAACCTTTAAGTCATCATTTTTACCAATATTAGTGGTTCTATTATCACCTATCTCTAACGTGGTATTGTTAATAACAGTTTGTGATTCATTAGCATTATATTTAACACGAACATCCTGCTCGATTGTTTCAGTAAATGTACTATTAACTAAAGTGGTTTTATGACCATTAATCGTTTCTTTATGATCACCTTTTACGTCGTTAGTCTGGTTACCTGCAACATTCAAAGTTTCATTTCTACCAATAGTTCGAAAACGATCGTTAAGAACCATTGTCGACATATCCTTTTGAGCATGAATGTATACCTCTTCCTCGTTGGTTTTGTCTTCAAAGCTTAATTCGTTATAACCATCGCCTTTATGCGTTTGAGTTCTAAAGGTTGTACGTGTTTTATTCTCAGGTAAAGAATACGGTGGGTAATGTAATCCATTATAGACAGCCCCCGTAATTAATGGACGATCGGGGTTTCCTTCTAAAAAACCAACTACGACTTCATGACCAATTCTTGGTAAATAAACAGCTCCCCAAGTAGGAGCGGCCATTGATTGACTAACACGGATCCAACAACTTGAATGTTCATCATTCTCACCATAGCGATCCCAATGAAATTGAACCTTAATACGGCCAAGTTTGTCTGTATAAATTTCTTCACCAGCAGGCCCCACAACAATGGCAGTCTGAGGTCCATCTACAATAGGAGCCGCTAACTTAGGTGTTTTAATTTCAATATCACGTGGTAAACAGCTAAATTGATTCTGATATGTAGTCGGCTGACCCGATGCTTCGTCCTCATGAACCTGAGGATCAAATCCGTTATGTTTCACTGTTAAAATTGTATAGTCTCGATTTAACGATTTACGTGGATGCTTATCCAATACAAAACTGTAACCGGGAGTCAGTCGCATTACGTTGCTCAACGCTTCAATTTGATAATTATCAACCACGTTCTCTGCCATTATTTCTTCGGCTCTCAGTAAGCCTTGAGAAGGTTCAACATACCTTCCTGGAAAATCAAAATACGCTAAATCATTATCAATCAAGCCTATACTTTCCATCTGTTGTGGAATAAGTGGTTGCTCATAATTATAATCTGTATGCGTAACCTGCCCAGTACGAACACGGTTAACGGATTGTAAATTGAAAACATGCTCCCGATCTGCATTACCACCACCATCTGATTGATATACAACAGGGCCAACATAAGATGAATTCCCTAGCGTATTTTCTAATTCAGCAATAGCATCATTTTTATCCACAATAACCATAGTATGATTAGAGCTAGTATGTTCAAAGTAATACCATAACCCATTTTCAGCGAGTAATCGTTGTACAAAATTACTGTCACTTTCGCGATATTGTAAAATATACTCTTCTACTGGGTATTCAGAAGAAATGTCAAAACGGTAATCAACCAAACATGCGAGATCAAATACCTCATTAACAATATCAATCACTGATTTTTCTTGAAATATACGACAATCTTGACGTTGTGTTAAGAACCAAAATTGTGGAACAAGCGTGATTTGATAACGAGAAAAACGTCGACCTTCACCTAAATAACGAACTTCACTAACTACTCCGTGAAATTTACGAGCCGTTCCAACACCTTGACCAAACACTTCAAGTAGTGCTGGTTTTCGTATCAACTCATCAAAAGCAATATTTGCATTAAGTGAAAGTAACGATAAGCTTACATTAAAAGATTTAGATAAGCCTTCCACTACATTAAAGCTTTCGACACGAAAATCGTGTGCTGTTCCTGAAACGTCAAACTTAAATTCTATTTTGCCAACCATATCTCTTACCTAATACTAATAGAAAAAAATAGGGCCACAAAGTGACCCTTTATATCTAACACAAAACCATTAGGCTTCGCGTGGAGCACGCCAGTCATCATTACCAGCAGTACCACAAATCTCATGAGTTACTTCAATTGCTCGGTAAGTAAACTTAAGTACTTCTTCAGTTACACGATCAGACGTAGCCGCATCCTGACAATGAGCCATGCGAGTTTGTACATCAACCAATAATGCATCAATTAGTTTGATTGTATAATAATGCTCTTGTTTACCGGTAATTGAAGTTCTATAAAAATTAATACTACACTCAGGTAATTTTTCACCAGAGACTAAAGCATTAAAAATTAATGGAGAACAGCGATCTTGCTGTTTAGTTACGATTACTGGACGATGAACACGTTGGCCCGTAGGTTGGCCACTTTGTGGATCTCGTGGAACAGTTAATACATGATCAAGTTCTTGAACTAAAAATTGGTCAACGTGAGCTTCCTGCCATGTATTACCCACAGAATCTGCAGAGTATGCATCTTTAGTAATAGCGCCTTGTGTTTCACCCGTAATTGACATATATGCTGGAGTTGGCATCTTATTATCCTTTCATTATTTATATTTAAAGTTACTTACATTTATTGAATCGTTTATAACTACGATTAAAATTGATATAGCAACCACTGTGCCAACATTATTTTAACCATAAAAACAATAACTTAACCATTCTATACCGTTTTATTTTAATTTATTGAAACAATTTATTGTTTAATCATCCAATATATTGGATGAAAAAATCATTTTATCGACAAATATAAATAATACTAGTTAATATAATACTCAAATAGCAAAAAGGTCATAATGACATGCAGTTTAGTTATTATGCCTACAATAAAAATCAAAATAACTGAAAATATTAATTAAAGACATTGCTAATAAAATTAAATAACGATATTTCATCTAAAACATAGCGATATAATTACTTTCTAAAAAAAAATATTTTTTATATTTAGTATACTCAGACTAATTATTCACATTGGCTAACAATAGAAACGATATTATGATAAATATAAATCTCTCCTCTTTAATACAGCGCTTACATCCTTTAACTAAAACAGCTTTAGAAGATGCCGCTTCTCTTGCCGTTTCTGAACGATCAGCAGAAGTTCAGATCGAACATTTTTTATTAAGTTTATTAGAACGTCCTAATAATGATATTGACCAATTACTTGCTCACTTTGATTGTTCTGAAAACCTCTTGCGACAAGCTATTAAGTCAAGTCTAGAGAGCAATCATCAAAATCACGGCGGAAAGCCTGTTTTCTCTTCCATGTTAATTGAATGGTTACAAGAAGCTTGGTTAGTCTCTTCACTGGATCTCTCAGAAAATAGAATTCGTTCAGGTGCCTTATTGCTTACTTTAATAAGTAATCCACTTCGATATGGTCAACACGGATACTCTTCATTATTAGAAACTATTAATCCTGACACTCTAAAGCGAAACTTTACTGAATTAACTTCTCGTTCTATTGAATCTCAAATTGCGACATCTGAACAAACTCATGTGCGAGAAGATGGCTCAGCATTAAATAAATTCACGACTGATTTTACGGGTAAAGCACGTAAAGGTGAAATTGATCCTGTTTTTTGTCGTGATCAAGAAATCCGTCAGATCATTGATATTTTAGCCCGTCGTCGTAAAAATAATCCAATTGCTGTCGGTGAACCTGGTGTAGGTAAAACAGCTGTCGTCGAAGGACTTGCACTTAAAATAGTACAAGGCGAAGTGCCAGATTGCCTAAAAGGTGTTGAATTGTATGGCTTAGACATGGGGCTATTACAAGCAGGAGCAAGTGTCAAAGGCGAATTTGAAAAGCGCTTAAACGCGGTACTTGACGAAGTGAAAAACTCCCCAACTCCAATTATCCTTTTTATCGATGAGGCGCATACCTTAGTTGGTGGTGGTAACCAAGCCGGTGGTAGTGATGCTGCAAACCTATTAAAGCCAGCTCTTGCTCGTGGAGAGGTAAAAACTATTGCTGCAACAACATGGTCTGAATACAAAAAATATTTTGAAAAAGATCCAGCACTAGCACGACGATTCCAATTAGTTAAACTTGATGAACCATCCATAGAACAAGCTGCATTAATCATTCGAGGCTTACGTCCTGCCTATGAAAGCTCACATAATGTATATGTCCGTGATGATGCAATTACTGCGGCTGCAACATTATCTGATCGCTACATTTCTGGTCGACAATTACCAGATAAAGCCATTGATGTATTAGATACTGCTTGTGCGCGTGTCAACATCAGTTTAAATGCCATCCCAGCACCTATTGAAACTTTACAACAAGAAATAGCAGCATTAGAGCGTGAATTAGAAGCACTAGAGCGTGATAAATTACAACAAACAGGTGATAAATATTCTTTAGCTGTCATTCCTGAATTAAGAAAGAGAATGGAAGAAGCACTTCAAGAACAGGCTGTACTTCAAAATCAATGGAAAAAAGAACAAGCTTCGATCTATGAAATGATTGAACTACGCACTCACCTTCACAGCCTAACATTAGAAAACAATGTAGATTCAACAAATGATATCGATGACGAAGAAAATAAACCAAGGTGTTATGATTTTTCTGAAGAAGAGACTCGCCAAGCAATTCACTCTTGTAATGAACAGTTAGACAATATTCGTGGTAAGCATCCTCTTGTTCATTTTGAAGTTGGTCCAGATGAAATCAGCCAAGTCATTTCAGATTGGACTGGTATTCCAATGGGAAAAATGCTGCAAGATGAATCTCAAACAACGCTAAATCTCGAATCTGCCTTAACAGAAAACATTAAAGGTCAATCTTTTGCAATTAAGGCTTTAACTGAAGGATTACAAACAGCTAAAGTAGGGTTAGTCAACCCAGATGCTCCAACAGGTGTGTTCTTATTAGTTGGACCAAGTGGTGTAGGTAAAACAGAAACAGCTCGTGCCATTGCCGATCAAATGTTTGGTGGTGAACGTTTCATGACCACCATCAATATGTCTGAATTCCAAGAGAAACATACTGTATCTCGCCTTATTGGATCACCCCCTGGTTATGTCGGTTATGGTGAAGGTGGCATGTTAACTGAAGCAGTACGTCAACGCCCTTATTCAGTCGTTTTATTAGATGAAGTTGAAAAAGCCGATCCAGAAGTACTAAACTTATTCTACCAAGTCTTTGATAAAGGTACATTAAATGATGGCGAGGGCCGTACCATCGACTTTAAAAACACCTTGATCATTATGACGAGTAATTTAGCGACACATGAAATTGAATCTCTCGTGCAGCAATCAAAAGATATTGATGCTCATATTGTTGCAGAAGCAATTCGACCAACGCTAAATACTCACTTCAAACCAGCCCTACTAGCACGCATGAATGTATTGCCTTTCTTACCATTAAATGATGAAGCAATGACAGATATCATCGTCCACAAACTAAATAACGTATCTAAACGTTTAAAGAAACACCATAAGTTAACGTTAAGTTATGATAAAAAGTTAGTTTCATTTATCCTTTCAAATTGTCGCTTATCTGAAACTGGTGCCCGTAATATTGATGCTGTCATCAATCGCCAATTGCTACCTCAACTTTCAACTCAACTTCTTACTCATGACAGAGATGAAGCACATTCGAATATTGTCATTTCTATTGATGAGCAAGGAACTTTAGGTTATGTCTTTAGCTAAGCCAGACAACCTAAATAATGCCCTACTTGCGATCAGCCAATCTCTGGCTGATCGCAGTCAATTAGCACTAACTCTTGATGCTATTTTGGCAGCAGCACGTCAGCTTACTTTTGCTGACCACGGCATTGTTTATGTTTTAGACCAAACAGGACAAGCTCTCCTGCCAAATGTCGTACACCATAATGAACGTATATTGGCGGAACATCCTTGGTTGCCTTTAACATTAGATTCAACAAATGAAACCGATCCTTTCAACTATGCGAACCATAATGGTGAAGTCATATTGATTAATGATCTCTACCAATATAATGGCTATTATTGTGATGATATTTATCAATCAGAATCCATATTAAATAGAAAAAGTCAAAACCTATTAGCTTGGCCATTAATTGATAACGAACAAAAAACAGTAGGATTATTGGTTTTATTCAACTTAAATATTATTGATGATGAAACAAGCTTAACTGGTTTTTGTCAAATGGCAGCAACTAACATTCGCCAAGCAGTATGGCTTGAAACCTACGGTTATATGGTTAAAGAGTTATCAAAGGATAACGCTAGCCTTGTACGAGAAAATAAACAACTTAAACGACGTAATCAAAGCCAATATAATGGCCCTATTGCTGAAAGTGAAATAATGCTAAACACATTAAATCGGTTAAACAAAGTGCTAGCTTTACCTGTTGATGTACTTATTCGAGGAGAAACTGGCGTTGGTAAGGAAGTTATTGCTAAATACATACATGAAAACTCTGACCGAGCAACACAGCCATTAATTGTACAAAACTGTGCCGCAATTCCAGAGCAGCTATTAGAATCTGAACTTTTTGGTCATAAAAAAGGATCATTTACAGGTGCGGATAAAGATAAAATAGGTTTGTTTGAAGCAGCCAATGGGGGCACATTATTTCTAGATGAAATTGGTGATATGCCCCTATTATTACAAGCAAAACTATTACGTGTATTGCAAGAACGTAAATTTAGACCTGTTGGTGCAAATAAAGAAGTAGTCGTTGATGTAAGAGTATTAGCTGCCACACACGCAAATTTAATGGATAAAATTAAAAAGAATGAATTTAGAGCTGATTTATTTTATCGCTTGAATGTGTTTCCGATTACCATACCGCCATTAAGAGACAGAGAAGCTGACATTATTCCTCTTTCTGAGTTTTTCATTAAACACATCAGCAAAAGCCTAGATATCGAACCACCACTACTTAATAATCACGTCCGACAGCAACTACTTAAATATTCGTACCCTGGTAACGTTAGAGAGCTTAAAAACATCGTAGAACGAGCTGTTTTTCTTTCTGATTTTGAAACGATCTCATTTATCGAGTTTGGAGATAATGAATCCATTCACACAGAAAATCTAAATATACCAACTATTAATTCTTTTTCTGAAAATGAATTAGATGGCAATAACTCCCTCAAACACATTGTAGGTAATTATGAAAAAAACATTCTTCTTGAATGCTTAAATACCTATAACTGGCAAACCAAACGAGTCGCCGAATATCTTGCTTTGCCACTAAGTACCTTAAACCATAAGATGAAAAAGCATAATATCTCATCTGAACATACCCATTAATCTAATTCACATCTGTTACTTATTCCGACAATACCTCAATTGTCGGTTACAGGTGTGTTCTATATCCACTCAAACTGCATTGAAATAAATCAATTTCTACTGAACCTATATGCAGGCGAAGTAATTTACTAGCCTTGTTGATAAAGTGCTCTAAATCCCATCATGGGAAAGTAAAAAAATTAAGCATCACAACTTCATATCTAATTGATATTAAAATACAAATTAAATTCATAAAATCTCATTTTTAATACAATTAAATTGTAAGGAATGATTAACATGAAGCCGATACTACTTGCTATATTAAGCCTATCACTATCCCCTGCCATTTATGCTGAAGAATGCCATCAGCATCTTGAAAAAGGCACACCAAATAACAGCGACCAGATACTCTGTAGGGATGGCTATGCTGTAGGTTATAATTACCAAAACAAAGTATCAAATTGGGTTGCTTACCATATAACTAAGGAAAGTGTGAATACGTTCTATAAACGTTCCAATAATTTTCGTATTGATAAAGAGCTTCCTACCAGTTTCCGAGCAACCAGCAATGATTATTCAAAAACAGGCTATGACCGAGGGCATTTAGCCCCTTCGGGTACAATGGATATCTCAAAAGAGTCTATGCAACAAAGTTTTCTAATGTCTAACATGGCACCACAATTACCAGGATTTAACCGTGGTGGTTGGAAGGGGTTAGAAGAAAAAGTACGAGAATGGGCAAATACTTATAATGAGTTATATGTCGTATCAGGGCCTATTTGGGATGGAAGTGAATCCTATATTGGCAATGGTGTCTATGTACCAAAACGTTTCTACAAAGTTATTCTTGACCCTAACTATAATGAAGCTATTGCGTTTATCCTACCACACAGAAAAATATCTTCTTCTGAATTATCCTCCTTTATCACAACTGTCGATGAAGTTGAGCAAGCAACTCAAATCGATTTCTTTAGCGACCTACCTGATGATGTTGAAGATAAAGTAGAAGCTCAAGTATGGGATATGTGGTAAATCCTCGTTTATACCCATAACAAGCCATTATGGGTATACCCTTACCTATGAGAATAAATAATTCGTTATATATCAATTATTTATTAAGTAACCGTAGCTATACAATTTCAAATATGAAAAGACAGTACTCAAATGTTAATGCCTTTAAAAACGGTTTTTAATAGATAAAATTAAAGGAATAATATGAAGTCAATGTGATTTATTGATAAGTAAAAACAGGAACAATCTCTTGAGGAGGATAAAAAGAGATTGGAGCGTACAGCGGGAATCGAACCCGCATCATCAGCTTGGAAGGCTGAGGTAATAGCCATTATACGATGTACGCACATCGTCGAACGAGATAGATAATGCCACACTGAGCGCTGAGGTAAAGCTTTTTTTATACTTAACTAATTGATTGCACGTTATTTAAACAAATGTTGTAAATATTAATCATATTATGACATTCTCATAGGAAATCACTCCCTAGTTCCAGACATTGAAACTTAGGGAGCAGTTTTTCTTATGCTTATATTGATTCTAGTAATACCATTGCCATTAATTAAATGGTCTATTTATTACGCAGGAAAACCACTTAATAGCAAGGCAAAAATCCTGATAAGTAGTTATTCTACTTAAATAATTTTTAACGAAGCTATTATGTGATTTAACCAGTAATAATGACTAGAGAATTACTGGAATTGGTATAATTATATAAACCGTTTTGCTTTGAGCTCAATAACTGAGGGCTCTTTTTTTATCCACTTTTTAATTCTCTCTTTACGTTGTTTATCATCTGATAGCACTCCCCATTCACTTGCTACATCACCATTGACTCCATTTTTCCCTTTTGCTCCTGGCTCCATCCACGGCATAATAGGTTCAAGCAGTTTTGTATTATTTAACGTGGGCATTGCAAAATTACTTGAACTTTTTTGATTTAAAAATACATGATTCTCAGTATTTAATTGCTTGAACTTAACTGCCTGTAAATTAAATAAGCTATCATTTCCTTTAATGATGTCACCAAATGGTCGTAATCCAGAAGCCTGAATGCCCACAGGTGTTCCATATTTTAGTTTAAAAGACGCAATATGGATCGCATGACTCTTTTTCTTATCCAGTGATATACGGCGTCTATTAAGTTCCTCTATGGATTTCGTTAAAAATACACTGACTTTACTTGTTATAACGGTACTATCTGGTATCGATATTTTCCAAATCCCATCAAAGCGTATCTCACCCACATACTTCAATGTAGATTTATATATTGGCCCACCAACGGTTTTAATACTTATGTTTGCGCTCGGATTTTTATCATAAAGTGATGAACTATTGATATTTGTTTTATGGTGGTAATGGTTTGTGACTTTATCCTCTTCAGGAACATACTTTGTCGCTTGTAATTGCACCATTACATCAACGCTTTTCCAATCCTCTTTTAATGCTGTTTCATACTCTTTTTTATTGCTTTTACCACATAGTAAAATATGTAGTGTATCTAACTCATCTGCTTTATCCCAAGAAAAATCCTTTATTGTCTGTGTGGAGTTTTTCTGTTTTGCTAAATAACAGGTGTTTTTATATTCTGCGCCTATACTTTGATACAAGACTTTATCAATAACATTTATAGGGAGTCTTTTTCCAGTTTCTGTAGAGTAGGTAAACTCTTCCACCTCTAATAAGCGTCCTTCCGAGATAAAAGGCAGCGTCTTTGTTGAGCCTGTTTTTTCATTTTCTAGTATCACGGTATGACTGTTCTCACTATGAACGCCAAATTTGAACACATCTGCTGATTTATTCATCATCAACGCTTGTTGGTGCTTACTCTTTGGTTTTTTAAGTAATAACTGGTAACGCATATTTTTAAAGCCACCAGTTGAAACATATTCTTCATAGGCAGTCTCTTTTACAGCCAAAATCTTTTCTATTCCTAACCAATGTAGGAAATATAAAGCGTTAACCCGATCTTTACTCACGATAGGTTTTAGCCCATAAATGCGCTGACTTCCAAAGTAGTAAAATGGCTCAAATTCAATGGCTGTCACTGCATCATGATTACCAATGGCTTTTTGTAACTTTGCATCTTTATAAGAAAAGTCATCGTACTTCATTGGTTTAAATAACACGTTAAACTTAGGTCCCGCGATATTTATCCCATCAACCCTTTGGTAAGCTATCTCATATGGAAATACCGTTTTGACACTTTTATCTAAAACAACCTGAATTTTTAATCGATGAAATGGAGAAAGTCGATTCGTTATATAGCTGTTCTCATTTTTGTACCATTTTGAATACTCAACCCAATTTTTTCCCTCTTGATCTGATACTAAAATTCGCTGAAATACAATCTTATCCAAATTGAGTGTTACTGGTAATGGTGAAAAATTTCGTGCAAATTCTTCAAATAAGGTTTTAGCCTCTTTATTATCACTTGGTAGCTCATACAATAGACCTTGAACAGGGAAAGCTCGGTTAAATCGCCCTTCTACTTTTCCTTTCTCTTGGTATTTTTGGCCTTGGATATAGCTAGTCATTGGTCTTGCTATAGGAAGCACTTGGTAATACGGTTGAATATCTTGTGTAATTCTCTGTTTACATTGGTTTATCCAATCAAATCCTAAATCATTATTATTAATGCTATTGACTGCCCATGTATCATTCTGCAAATATTTTACGATATAACCTTTAACGTCATATTTTTCTAACGTTTGATTAAAACTCTTACCTGAATACGAGGTTTCGCTCTCATCATAAGCATAGAGCAACACCATCATTAACCCATTAAAAGCGAGCGCTCGAAGTTGATAACGTTTTAATATCTCATTTTTGGTTGTATCATCAGATAGATACGCCGTTAAGTCGCCATAGCTAGTGACTTTGTTTTTCTAGTTTGGTATCAAATTTTCTTAGCTCCCTTAATAGTTCCATCTGAATTTTAGCTAAATTACTTAAATCTTTTTTATTCCCATTTACCTGTTTAACTTTCTCATATGAGTACTCAAATATCATTTCATCTAAGAAACTCAAGCCAGATTGGACTATCTTTGAGCCATCTTTTGCCAATAACATTCCTCTTGCTGCTGGCCCTATCACTGGAATAAAACAAGCTACACCGATGAGAGATTCTAATAATGCAAGTTGTGCAGCTAGTGTTAGATCATCTTCTTTTTTCATCGCATTTAAGGTAATTAAGCGCGAACGCTCTAATACACCCATTCCACTTCGGCTAGGGGAATACACTATATCAAGCACTTTTAAATAAGTTTTTATTTTTACTCGGCGATTAGGTTTTAGTTTAGGGTTGTTAGAGGTAATCTCTCTTCCTGAGGCAGCAATTAATGGTTGTGTTTCACCAAAAGGAATTATGTCTATTTTATTTTGTAACTTTTCAGGAAAAAGATCTGCAATACTCTGCGCCCTTTGTTGTGAGAGCTCCATATTGTATTTGTGAGTGCCGACTTGGCACGTATGCCCTTCAATAATAATCTGTACACTTGGTTGTTTTTCTATAAAAGTGACTATATCAGCAATCTTTTGGCGAACTTGCGATGTATCTGTACTTTTATTATCGAACTCAAACACAACATCAAAACCCGAACCGCTTTCATCATTAAATAGGGTTTTACTTTTAATATTTATCAGCTCAAAATCTTGCTGATTCTCTTTATTTAGTGCTAACTGTGTTTCTGTCCATACGGGAATATGAGTGAGGTATTCGCTGGCGACTTTAACCATATCCCCACGAGCTTTTTCTGCTTTTTTCTTTTGTTCTGTAATTTGCTTTGCATGATTAAATAGCAATGAGATATTTTTAGCCGTATCAGTAATAACTAGCCCTCTTCCTGCTAGGTTTGAACCTTCAAACCATGATTTTGAAAGTCTCCCAACAACCACTTTGTATTTTCCATCTTTAAATTCTTGATTAGCTTTTGCGAGGTATTCTTTAAATTTATTGTATTTCTCGTTATCAAAAACGGTTGCTTTAAACAGAGCAGAACCACCAAGTTCAGCGCGATAAGCTACACTGCCTTCTTGCAATTGCATCAGATTGTTTAATTTGCCAATACCTTCATTAATAGATTGAAGACCAAAGATGATCTCTCCCGTTGCTTGCATTGCAGTCGGAAGATTTTTGTTTTTTATCTCCGCCCAATACAACTTAGCGATGTTATTTATCATTGCCGTTGGGCCGTTATTAAGTTGTGGTGTGAGGCCGCCGGCCAATAAATCCATACCAAGTATCATGCTTGCTTTTTTGGTTCCGGTTAATACCGCTAAACTTGTTAGTGCTGGGCTTTGAAGGGCTTTGGTATCTGTTTCTTTTCCTTTTAAGTGTGCTGTTAAATGAGAAAGATATTGTGGAAACTGGCAAATTAGGGATTCCTCTAGAGAGATCATATCGCCACAGACTATGGCCATTTTTCCTAATGGGGTATGATTATCAAATCGAATATATTCTCTGAGTTCGTATTGGTAACCATCTAGTAAGCCGCATTTGATTTTCTCGATATTACTATTTTGAATGTATTCTGGGATAATTTGATTATCGAAATCACGTGGATCAAACGTAACTCGAATACTATAGTACCCTTCTTGAAAGGATTCAGGGTCTACGTTTATAAGTGCACTAGGAAAATCATCACTTCCATTGTCAGGAAAAGTTACAGGTATATCATTTGCTATAGCTTCCCATTTAACGCTATTTTTATCTTGTTTAAACTTCAACACACTTACTCTAGCGTTAATATAAACTTTCGAAGAAAAAACAACACTACAAATAGCTTGCGATGGCAATAAGAACCCTTTTAGTGATTTACCCTGTTTAGACACCTCTTCATACCATTGGTTATACTCTTTTTGAACATCCGTTAATGTGCCATCTAATGAGGGTTTATAAGGCTTAGCTAATTGTTCTAACCCTATTTCTGTTAAAGCAAATTTAACTTCTTTTTCTTTTTCTTTTTCTTTTTCTTTTTCTTTTTCTTTTTCTTTTTCTTTTTTTATTATGGTGGAATAACTAAGCAGTTTTTTTGCCACCTCTATTGGTGATTTATTGTCGAGAGTTAAGCGACTCAATATAGCTAAAGGCGGAAAACACAATGAATACAGGCCATCGTCTAAATCGTTGACCACACTTTTATGTTGAAGGTATTCAAAATCACCACTTTCAGTAATCGCTTGTACGCCCACCTCAAGTGCATGGATCAGCCCATATTTGTCTGTCCCCCAAATGCCATTGGTTTCTTCCTTTTTTACTTGTTCGCTTAACTCTTTTATATTGGCAATTAAGGGAGTAAAAGGAACGGGACGAATATTGTCGACACCACTGTTTTTTCTATCATTCCCAAAATTACTTATTTTTGGGCTGGTATGCCAACTTTGATATATTCTTTTATTATTCTGGTCAAGAACAAATCCAAACTGCGTAGAAAATAAATAGATCCCCTCAGCCAATACTGTTTTATTACTCATTATTATCCTCCTTAATAAATGCGCCATCATTGGCAAACCCATTATATAACCATGACAATGTGGCTGAATGGCCTGAGCAGATTTGCGGCCAGTTTACCCATTCATCCTTCGGGACCGTTTTATCTTCGTTTAATTTAAGAAAAACAACCCCTCCCGCACCATCTCTTGCGTAATTAGCATTTAATCCTAACTGCTCAAAATATTGATACTTTCCGACTTCTGAACGCACTATTTTTTCACTGTTAACTTCTTGAGTCTCAGTGTTTATAAAATAACGATATTGCGCCGATTCACCCCACGCATACTTACCATCAGGACTGATTGAACGGTTCTTTAAAACATATCTCATTTTACGCTCGTGATTAATATTCAAATAATCACGTTTTTCTAACTCTATAGGTAAGACAGCTTACCCCATATAATTCTCTACCTGTAGCTTCGTCGTAGACACTAACCCCTAACTCTGCAACCACGTAACGCTTACCTCCATATATCACCCCAACTTCGGAAAAATGAAAATCATCGTCCATTTGGGTCGTTTCACCCGTCGTTACGTCATACTTCCAATATTTGGCTCTGTCTTCAAAATACAGATAACTGCTGTCTTCGGCCCATAAGAATTGGGAATGGCCTAAGTCATCGCCCAATACTATCGACTCTTGCGTTTTTAAATCAAAAATGACTTTTTCAACATTATTACTCCAAGCTAAATAGCGATTATTAGGAGAGCGGCGCATCATCTTTACAACAACAGTTCTGTTATGTGCTCTTGGTGGTACGACATCTAGAAAACCTGTAACTAGCCGCAAGTCGGTGCCATCTGTTTTTATACTCCAAATCTTATCCCTCGCTTCATATATGGCTTTTTCATCTGATGAAGCATTGGTAAATTCTCCATTGTCCCACCTAAAATCCACTCTCGGTAAGTCGTAAGAATCCGCATTTGACAGGTCTTCTCTTGGCCACGCTTTGGCGCTGTTTACTACAAAACAAGGTTTCATGATGCCCGGTATGGTGCCATTGGCTTCTTTGGTGAGTATGTAGTTGTCTTTACTGACGTAAACTCGGTTGTCTTCCCAAGCTTGCTCGTTGAGTAATTCAACCTCTGTCTTTGGGGGCTCAGCTGCTGTACTTGGCGCTGTGGGGTCGTCTTGGTTACATCCATTTAGGGACGCAGCTATGCATGCAATTAGAAGAGCCTTATTTAAAAGCATTATTTATCCTCCTTAATAAATGCGCCATTATTCGCAAAACCGTTGTATAACCATGACAATGTGGCTGAGTGGCCTGAGCAGATTTGCGGCCAATGCTGACTTTGCTCAAATAGTTTTTTCTCTGAGGTTAATTGATATTGCCTTGCGCTTCCCGCCGATGCTGAGCGAACATAATTCGCATTAAGACCTAACACATCAAAGAATCGGTATTGGCTTTTTTTCCTTGGATCTTTTCTTTCACTGTTAACTTCTTGAGTTTCAGTGTTTATAAAATAACGATATTGTGCCGATTCACCCCACGCATACTTACCATCAGGACTGATTGAACGGTTCTTTAAAACATATCTCATTTTACGCTCGTGATTAATATTCAAATAATCACGTTTTTCTAACTCTATAGGTAAGACACTTACCCCATATAATTCTCTACCTGTAGCTTCGTCGTAGACACTAACCCCTAACTCTGCAACCACGTAACGCTTCCCTCCATATATCACCCCGACTTCGGAAAAATGAAAGTCATCGTCCATTTGGGTCGTTTTCCCCGTCGTTACGTCATACTTCCAATATTGGGCTCTGTCTTCAAAATACAGATAGCTGCTGTCTTCAGCCCATAAAAATTGCGAGTGACCTAAGTCTGTACCAAGCAATGTGGATTTCTGAGTTTGTACATCAAATACCACTTTATCTGTCCCACCGCTGGTTCTTGAACCGTATGAATAAGCTAAGTATCGATTATTAGGGGAGCGGCGTATTATACGAATATCCCCACTAAAATCATCCGTGACTAACCGTAAATCCGTACCGTCTGTTTTTATGCTCCACACTTTATCGTAAGATTCATATATGGCCTTTTCACTTGCTGAGGCACTCACAAACTTTCCATTATTCCATCTAAAATCTACTCTCGGTAAGTCGTAAGAATCGGCATTTGACAGGTCTTCTCTTGGCCACTCTTTGGCGCTGTTTACCACAAAGCAAGGTTTCATCACGCCCGGTATGGTGCCATTGGCTTCTTTGGTGAGTATGTAATTGTCTTTACTGACGTAAACTCGGTTGTCTTCCCATTCTTGCTCGTTGAGTAATTCAACCTCTGTTTTTGGGGCGGAAATCACTGTAGTTTCTTGCGTTGAGTGCTGTGGATTACAGCCATTAAGAAAAACAAATGCGCTTGTAATGAGGATTTTATGATTTAATCTCATGATTTATCCTCCTTGATAAATGCACCATCATTGGCAAACCCGTTGTATAACCATGACAATGTGGCTGAGTGGCCTGAGCAAATTTGCCCCCAATGCTGATTTTTCTCAAATAACTTTTTCTCTGAGGTTAATTGATACTGCCTTGCGCTTCCCGCCGATGCTGAGCGAACATAATTCGCATTAAGACCTAACACATCAAAGAAACGGTATTGGCTTTTTTTCCTTGGATCTTTTCTTTCACTGTTAATCTCTTGAGTTTCAGTGTTTATAAAGAATCGATATTCATTCGATTCTCCCCACGCATATTTACCATCCGGACTGATTGACCTGTTTTTTAATTCATATTTAAATGAATATTCTCTAGTTATAGTTAAATAACCTTGCTCATCTTCCTTTTCTTGTAATTTTATCGGAAGAGTACTTACACCATATAAACGCTCATCACTTTTTTCATCATAAACACCCACTCCAAAATCAGAGACCGTATAGCGCTTACCTCCATATATCACCCCCACTTTGGAAAAATGAAAGTCATCGTCCATTAGAATCGTTTCACCCGTCGTTACGTCATACTTCCAATATTTGGCTCTGTCTTCAAAATACAGGTAACTGCTGTCTTCGGCCCATAAGAATTGGGAATGGCCTAAGTCTGTACCAAGTAATGTGGATTTCTGAGTTTGTACGTCAAAAATGACTTTATTTACACTGTCACTCCAAGCTAAATAACGGTTATTCGGTGAACGACGCATCATTCGTATTGGAACGGCTTCATGTTGCTTATTCATTGGAACAACATCTAAAAAATCCGTTACTAAACGTAAATCACTACCATCTGTTTTGATGCTCCAAATCTTGTCTCTCGCTTCATAAATTTGTTTTTCAGTCATTACTGAATACGCATCATGTTTCCCATTATTCCATCTAAAATCCACTCTCGGTAAGTCGTAAGAATCGGCATTTGACAAGTCTTCTCTTGGCCACGCTTTGGCGCTGTTTACCACAAAACAAGGTTTCATGATGCCCGGTATGGTGCCATTGGCTTCTTTGGTGAGTATGTAGTTGTCTTTACTGACGTAAACTCGGTTGTCTTCCCATTCTTGCTCGTTGAGTAATTCAACCTCTGTTTTTGGGGGCTCAGCTGCTGTACTTGGCGCAGTGGGATCGTCTTGGTTACATCCATTTAGGAACACAACTATGCATGCAATTAGCAGTGCTTTATTTGAAAGCATTATTTATCTTCCTTAATAAATGCACCATTATTGGCAAACCCGTTGTATAACCATGACAATGTGGCTGAGTGGCCTGAGCAGATTTGCCCCCAATGCTGACTTTGCTCAAATAACTTTTTCTCTGAGGTTAATTGATACTGCCTTGCGCTTCCCGCCGATGCTGAGCGAACATAATTCGCATTAAGACCTAACACATCAAAGAATCGGTATTGGCTTTTTTTCTTAGGATCTATTGTTTCACTTTTAACTTCTTGAGTTTCAGTGTTTATAAAGAATCGATATTCATTCGATTCACCCCACGCATACTTACCATCAGGACTGATTGATCGTGATTTCATATGAAAAGCTTTTCTAAATTTATCGTCTTTAATAAATCGTGAATATATTTCATCTTCTTTAGAAGGGTATCCAAATGACTCTAATCTCTCATCGGTTAATTCATCATAAATTACGACTCCAAAATCAGAGACTACGTAACGCTTTCCACCATATATCACCCCGACTTCGGAAAAATGAAAGTCATCGTCCATTTGGGTCGTTTTTCCCATCGTTACGTCATACTTCCAGTATTTGGCTCTGTCTTCAAAATACAGATAGCTGCTGTCTTCAGCCCATAAAAATTGGGAGTGACCTAAGTCTTTACCAAGTAATGTGGATTTCTGTGTTTGTACATCAAATACCACTTTATCTGTCCCACCGCTGGTTCTTGAACCGTATGAATAAGCTAAGTATCGATTATTAGGGGAGCGGCGCATTATACGAATATCGCCACTAAAATCATCTGTAACTAACCGTAAATCCGTACCATCTGTTTTTACGCTCCACACTTTATCGTAAGATTCATATATGGCCTTTTCACTTGCTGAGGAACTCACAAACTTTCCATTATTCCATCTAAAATCCACTCTCGGTAAGTCGTATGAATCGACATTTGACAGGTCTTCTCTTGGCCACTCTTTGGCGCTGTTTACTACAAAACAAGGTTTCATGATGCCCGGTATGGTGCCATTGGCTTCTTTGGTGAGTATGTAGTTGTCTTTACTGACGTAAACTCGGTTGTCTTCCCATTCTTGCTCGTTGAGTAATTCAACCTCTGTTTTTGGGGCGGAAATCACTGTAGTTTCTTGCGTTGAGTGCTGTGGATTACAGCCATTAAGAAAAACAAATGCGCTTGTAATGAGGATTTTATGATTTAATCTCATGATTTATCCTCCTTGATAAATGCACCATCATTGGCAAACCCGTTGTATAACCATGACAATGTGGCTGAGTGGCCTGAGCAAATTTGCCCCCAATGCTGACTTTGCTCAAATAGTTTTTTCTCTGGGGTTAATTGATATTGCCTTGCGCTTCCCGCCGATGCTGAGCGAACATAATCCGCATTGAGACCTAACACATCAAAGAATCGGTATTGGCTTTTTTTCTTAGGATCTATTGTTTCACTTTTAACTTCTTGAGTTTCAGTGTTTATAAAGAATCGATATTCATTCGATTCACCCCACGCATACTTACCATCAGGACTGATTGATCGTGATTTCATATGAAAAGCTTTTCTAAATTTATCGTCTTTAATAAATCGTGGATATATTTCATCTTCTTTAGAAGGGTATCCAAATGACTCTAATCTCTCATCGGTTAATTCATCATAAATTACGACTCCATAATCAGAGACTACGTAACGCTTCCCTCCATGTATCACCCCCACTTCCGAGAAATGAAAATCATCGTCCATTTGGGTCGTTTCACCCGTCGTTACGTCATACTTCCAATATTTGGCTCTGTCTTCAAAATACAGATAGCTGCTGTCTTCAGCCCATAAGAATTGGGAGTGGCCTAAGTCTTTACCAAGTAATGTAGATTTCTGAGTTTGTACATCAAATACCACTTTATCGGTCCCACCGCTGATTCTTGAACCGTATGAATAAGCTAAGTATCTATTATTAGGGGAGCGGCGCATTATACGAATATCGCCACTAAAATCATCCGTGACTAACCGTAAATCCGTACCGTCTGTTTTTATGCTCCACACTTTATCGTAAGATTCATATATGGCCTTTTCACTTGCTGAGGCACTCACAAACTTTCCATTATTCCACCTAAAATCTACTCTCGGTAAGTCGTAAGAATCGGCATTTGACAGGTCTTCTCTTGGCCACGCTTTGGCGCTGTTTACTACAAAACAAGGTTTCATGATGCCCGGTATGGTGCCATTGGCTTCTTTGGTGAGTATGTAGTTGTCTTTACTGACGTAAACTCGGTTGTCTTCCCACGCTTGCTCGTTGAGTAATTCAACCTCTGTCTTTGGAAGTTCTACCACTGTAGTTTCTGGTGCTGAGTGTTGTGGGTTACAGCCATTAAGAAAAATAAGTGCGCTTGCTATGAGGATTTTATGATTTAATCTCATGATTTATCCTCCTTGATAAATGCGCCATCATTGGCAAACCCGTTATATAACCATGACAATGTGGCTGAGTGGCCTGAGCAGATTTGCGGCCAATGCTGACTTTGCTCAAATAACTTTTTCTCTGGGGTTAATTGATATTGCCTTGCGCTTCCCGCCGATGCTGAGCGAACATAATTCGCATTAAGACCTAACACATCAAAGAAACGGTATTGGCTTTTTTTCCTTGGATCTTTTCTTTCACTGTTAACTTCTTGAGTTTCAGTGTTTATAAAGAATCGATATTCATTCGATTCACCCCACGCATACTTACCATCAGGACTGATTGACCTGTTTTTTAATTCATATTTAAATGAATATTCTCTAGTTATAGTTAAATAACCTTGCTCATCTTCCTTTTCTTGTAATTTTATCGGAAGAGTACTTACACCATATAAACGCTCATCACTTTTTTCATCATAAACACCCACTCCAAAATCAGAGACTACGTAACGCTTCCCGCCATATATCACCCCGACTTCGGAAAAATGAAAATCATCGTCCATTTTGGTCGTTTCACCCGTCGTTACGTCATACTTCCAATATTTGGCTCTGTCTTCAAAATACAGGTAACTGCTGTCTTCGGCCCATAAGAATTGGGAATGACCTAAATCTGTACCAAGCAATGTGGATTTCTGTGTTTGTACATCAAATACCACTTTATCTGTCCCACCGCTGGTTCTTGAACCGTATGAATAAGCTAAGTATCGATTATTAGGGGAGCGGCGCATTATACGAATATCGCCACTAAAATCATCCGTGACTAACCGTAAATCCGTACCGTCTGTTTTTATGCTCCACACTTTATCGTAAGATTCATATATGGCCTTTTCACTTGCTGAGGCACTCACAAACTTTCCATTATTCCATCTAAAATCTACTCTCGGTAAGTCGTAAGAATCGGCATTTGACAGGTCTTCTCTTGGCCACTCTTTGGCGCTGTTTACCACAAAACAAGGCTTCATCACGCCCGGTATGGTGTCATTGGCTTCTTTGGTGAGTATGTAGTTGTCTTTACTGACGTAAACTCGGTTGTCTTCCCACGCTTGCTCGTTGAGTAATTCAACCTCTGTTTTTGGGGCGGCAACCACTGTAGTTTCTGGTGTTGTGGGAGCCTCTTGATTACATCCGTTTAAGAGCATGACTATGCATACGATTAGCAGTGCTTTATTTGAAAGCATTATTTATCTTCCTTAATAAATGCACCATCATTGGCAAACCCGTTGTATAACCATGACAATGTGGCTGAGTGGCCTGAGCAAATTTGCCCCCAATGCTGACTTTGCTCAAATAGTTTTTTCTCTGGGGTTAATTGATATTGCCTTGCGCTTCCCGCCGATGCTGAGCGAACATAATTCGCATTAAGACCTAACACATCAAAGAAACGGTATTGGCTTTTTTTCCTTGGATCTTTTCTTTCACTGTTAACCTCTTGAGTTTCTGTGTTTATAAAATAACGATATTGCGCCGATTCACCCCAAGCATATTTACCATCCGGACTGATTGATTTATTCTTTAAGTAGTATTTTTTATCATAAGCGGCTGAAATATACTTTCGTGCTAATTGATTTTCCTTTTCTGTGCCTAAAGCTATTCCATAAAGCCGCTTACCAGTCACTTCATTAAAAATAGTCAGACCATAATCAGAGACCACGTAACGCTTCCCTCCATATATCACCCCGACTTCGGAAAAATGAAAGTCATCGTCCATTTGGGTCGTTTCACCCGTCGTTACGTCATACTTCCAATATTTGGCTCTGTCTTCAAAATACAGATAGCTGCTGTCTTCGGCCCATAAGAATTGGGAATGGCCTAAGTCTGTACCAAGTAATGTGGATTTCTGAGTTTGTACATCAAAAATGACTTTTTCAACATTATTACTCCAAGCTAAATAGCGATTATTGGGAGAGCGCCGCATCATCTTTACAACAACAGTTCTGTTATGTGCTCTTGGTGGTACGACATCTAGAAAATCTGTAACTAGCCGCAAGTCGGTGCCATCTGTTTTTATACTCCAAATCTTATCCCTCGCTTCATATATGGCTTTTTCATCTGATGAAGCATTGGTAAATTCTCCATTGTCCCACCTAAAATCCACTCTCGGTAAGTCGTATGAATCGGTATTTGACAGGTCTTCTCTTGGCCACTCTTTGGCGCTGTTTACCACAAAACAAGGTTTCATTATGCCCGGTATGGTGCCATTGGCTTCTTTGGTGAGTATGTAGTTGTCTTTACTGACGTAAACTCGGTTATCTTTCCACGCTTGCTCGTTGAGTAATTCAACCTCTGTTTTTGGGGCGGCAACCACTGTAGTTTCTGGCATTGTGGGATCGTCTTGGTTACATCCATTTAAGAGCATGGCTATGCATGCAATTAAAAGTGCTTTATTTAAAAACATCATTTATCCTCCTTGATAAATGCGCCATCATTGGCAAACCCGTTGTATAACCATGACAATGTGGCTGAGTGGCCTGAGCAGATTTGCCCCCAATGCTGACTTTGCTCAAATAGTTTTTTCTCTGGAGTTAATTGATATTGTCTTGCGCTTCCCGCCGATGCTGAGCGAACATAATTCGCATTAAGACCTAACACATCAAAGAAACGGTATTGGCTTTTTTTCCTTGGATCTTTTCTTTCACTGTTAATCTCTTGAGTTTCAGTGTTTATAAAGAATCGATATTCATTCGATTCTCCCCATGCATATTTACCATCCGGACTGATTGACCTGTTTTTTAATTCATATTTAAATGAATGCTCTCTAGTAACAACTAAATAACCTTGCTCTTTTTTCTGCTCTTGTAATTCTTTTGGGTAGATACTTACACCATATAAACGCTCATCACTTCTTTCATCATAAACACCCACTCCAAAATCAGAGACCACGTAACGCTTTCCTCCATATATCACTCCCACTTCTGAGAAATGAAAGTCATCGTCCATTAGAATCGTTTCACCCGTCGTTACGTCATACTTCCAATATTGAGCTCTGTCTTCAAAATACAGGTAGCTGCTGTCTTCGGCCCATAAGAATTGCGAGTGGCCTAAGTCATCGCCCAATACTATTGACTCTTGCGTTTTTAAATCAAAAATGACTTTATTTACACTGTCACTCCAAGCTAAATAACGGTTATTCGGTGAACGACGCATCATTCGTATTGGAACGGCTTCATGTTGCTTATTCATTGGAACAACATCTAAAAAATCCGTTACTAAACGTAAATCACTACCATCTGTTTTGATGCTCCAAATCTTGTCTCTCGCTTCATAAATTTGTTTTTCAGTCATTACTGAATACGCATCATGTTTCCCATTATTCCATCTAAAATCCACTCTCGGTAAGTCGTAAGAATCGGCATTTGACAAGTCTTCTCTTGGCCACGCTTTGGCGCTGTTTACCACAAAACAAGGTTTCATGATGCCCGGTATGGTGCCATTGGCTTCTTTGGTGAGTATGTAGTTGTCTTTACTGACGTAAACTCGGTTGTCTTCCCACGCTTGCTCGTTGAGTAATTCAACCTCTGTTTTTGGGGCGGCAACCACTGTAGTTTCTGGCATTGTGGGATCGTCTTGGTTACATCCATTTAAGAGCATGGCTATGCATGCAATTAAAAGTGCTTTATTTAAAAACATCATTTATCCTCCTTGATAAATGCGCCATCATTGGCAAACCCGTTGTATAACCATGACAATGTGGCTGAGTGGCCTGAGCAGATTTGCCCCCAATGCTGACTTTGCTCAAATAACTTTTTCTCTGAGGTTAATTGATACTGCCTTGCGCTTCCCGCCGATGCTGAGCGAACATAATTCGCATTAAGACCTAACACATCAAAGAAACGGTATTGGCTTTTTTTCCTTGGATCTTTTCTTTCACTGTTAATCTCTTGAGTTTCAGTGTTTATAAAGAATCGATATTCATTCGATTCACCCCACGCATATTTACCATCCGGACTGATTGACCTGTTTTTTAATTCATATTTAAATGAATGCTCTCTAGTAACAACTAAATAACCTTGCTCTTTTTTCTGCTCTTGTAATTCTTTTGGGTAGATACTTACACCATATAAACGCTCATCACTTTTCTCATCATAAACACCCACTCCAAAATCAGAGACTACGTAACGCTTCCCGCCATATATCACCCCGACTTCGGAAAAATGAAAATCATCGTCCATTTTGGTCGTTTCACCCGTCGTTACGTCATACTTCCAATATTTGGCTCTGTCTTCAAAATACAGGTAACTGCTGTCTTCGGCCCATAAGAATTGGGAATGGCCTAAGTCATCGCCCAATACTATCGACTCTCGCGTTTTTAAATCAAAAATGACTTTTTCAACATTATTACTCCAAGCTAAATAGCGATTATTAGGAGAGCGGCGCATCATCTTTACAACAACAGTTCTGTTATGTGCTCTTGGTGGTACGACATCTAGAAAATCTGTAACTAGCCGCAAGTCAGTACCATCTGTTTTTATACTCCAAATCTTATCCCTAGCTTCATATATGGCTTTTTCATCTGATGAAGCATTGGTAAATTCTCCATTGTCCCACCTAAAATCCACTCTCGGTAAGTCGTAAGAATCGGTATTTGCCAGGTCTTCTCTTGGCCACGCTTTGGCGCTGTTTACCACAAAACAAGGTTTCATGATGCCCGGTATGGTGCCATTGGCTTCTTTGGTGAGTATGTAGTTGTCTTTACTGACGTAAACTCGGTTGTCTTCCCACACTTGCTCGTTGAGTAATTCAACCTCTGTCTTTGGAAGTTCTACCACTGTAATTTCTGGTGCTGAGTGTTGTGGGTTACAGCCATTAAGAAAAATAAGTGCGCTTGCTATGAGGATTTTATGATGTGGTATCATGATTTATCCTCCTTGATAAATGCGCCATAATTGGCAAACCCGTTGTATAACCATGACAAGGTGGCTGAGTGGCCTGAGCAGATTTGCGGCCAGTTTACCCATTCATTCTTCGGGACCGTTTTATCTTCGTTTAATTTAAGGAAAATAACCCCTCCCGCACCATCTCTTACGTAATTGGCATTTAACCCTAACTGCTCAAAATATTGATACTTTCCGACTTCTGAACGCACTATTTTTTCACTGTTAACTTCTTGAGTTTCAGTGTTTATAAAGAATCGATATTCATTCGATTCTCCCCAAGCATATTTACCATCCGGACTGATTGACCTGTTTTTTAATTCATATTTAAATGAATATTCTCTAGTTATAGTTAAGTAGCCTTGCTCATCTTCCTTTTTTTGTAATTTTATTGGAAGAGTACTTACACCATATAAACGCTCATCACTTTTCTCATCATAAACACCCACTCCAAAATCAGAGACTACGTAACGCTTCCCTCCATATATCACTCCCACTTCCGAGAAATGAAAGTCATCGTCCATTTGGGTCGTTTCACCCGTCGTTACGTCATACTTCCAATATTGGGCTCTGTCTTCAAAATACAGATAGCTGCTGTCTTCAGCCCATAAAAATTGGGAATGGCCTAAATCGTCGCCCAATACTATTGACTCTTGCGTTTTTAAATCAAAAATGACTTTTTCAACATTATTACTCCAAGCTAAATAGCGATTATTAGGAGAGCGGCGCATCATCTTTACAACAACAGTTCTGTTATGTGCTCTTGGTGGTACGACATCTAGAAAATCTGTAACTAGCCGCAAGTCAGTACCATCTGTTTTTATACTCCAAATCTTATCCCTCGCTTCATATATGGCTTTTTCATCTGATGAAGCATTGGTAAATTCTCCATTGTCCCACCTAAAATCCACTCTCGGTAAGTCGTAAGAATCGGCATTTGACAGGTCTTCCTCTTGGCCACTCTTTGGCGCTGTTTACCACAAAGCAAGGTTTCATGATGCCCGGTATGGTGCCATTGGCTTCTTTGGTGAGTATGTAGTTGTCTTTACTGACGTAAACTCGGTTGTCTTCCCACACTTGCTCGTTGAGTAATTCAACCTCTGTCTTTGGAAGTTCTACCACTGTAATTTCTGGTGCTGAGTGTTGTGGGTTACAGCCATTAAGAAAAATAAGTGCGCTTGCTATGAGGATTTTATGATGTGGTATCATGATTTATCCTCCTTGATAAATGCGCCATCATTGGCAAACCCGTTGTATAACCATGACAAGGTGGCTGAGTGGCCTGAGCAGATTTGCGGCCAGTTTACCCATTCATTCTTCGGGACCGTTTTATCTTCGTTTAATTTAAGGAAAATAACCCCTCCCGCACCATCTCTTACGTAATTGGCATTTAACCCTAACTGCTCAAAATATTGATACTTTCCGACTTCTGAACGCACTATTTTTTCACTGTTAACTTCTTGAGTTTCAGTGTTTATAAAATAACGATATTGCGCCGATTCACCCCAAGCATATTTACCATCCGGACTGATTGATTTATTATTTAAGTAGTATTTTTTATCATAAGCGGCTGAAATATACTTTCGTGCTAATTGATTTTCCTTTTCTGTGCCTAAAGATATTCCATAAAGCCGCTTACCAGTCACTTCATTAAAAATAGTCAGACCATAATCAGAGACCACGTAACGCTTACCTCCATATATCACCCCGACTTCGGAAAAATGAAAGTCATCGTCCATTAGAGTCGTTTCACCCGTCGTTACGTCATACTTCCAATATTTGGCTCTGTCTTCAAAATACAGATAACTGCTGTCTTCCGCCCATAAAAATTGGGAATGGCCTAAGTCATCGCCCAATACTATCGACTCTTGCGTTTTTAAATCAAAAATGACTTTTTCAACATTATTACTCCAAGCTAAATAGCGATTATTAGGAGATCGGCGCATCATCTTTACAACAACAGTTCTGTTATGTGCTCTTGGTGGTACGACATCTAGAAAATCTGTAACTAGCCGCAAGTCAGTACCATCTGTTTTTATACTCCAAATCTTATCCCTAGCTTCATATATGGCTTTTTCATCTGATGAAGCATTGGTAAATTCTCCATTGTCCCACCTAAAATCCACTCTCGGTAAGTCATAAGAATCGATATTTGACAGGTCTTCTCTTGGCCACGCTTTGGCGCTGTTTACCACAAAACAAGGTTTCATGATGCCCGGTATGGTGCCATTGGCTTCTTTGGTGAGTATGTAGTTGTCTTTACTGACGTAAACTCGGTTGTCTTCCCATTCTTGCTCGTTGAGTAATTCAACCTCTGTTTTTGGGGCGGAAATCACTGTAGTTTCTTGCGTTGAGTGCTGTGGATTACAGCCATTAAGAAAAACAAATGCGCTTGTAATGAGGATTTTATGATTTAATCTCATGATTTATCCTCCTTGATAAATGCACCATCATTGGCAAACCCGTTGTATAACCATGACAATGTGGCTGAGTGGCCTGAGCAAATTTGCCCCCAATGCTGACTTTGCTCAAATAGTTTTTTCTCTGGGGTTAATTGATATTGCCTTGCGCTTCCCGCCGATGCTGAGCGAACATAATCCGCATTGAGACCTAACACATCAAAGAATCGGTATTGGCTTTTTTTCTTGGGATCTTTTCTTTCACTGTTAATCTCTTGAGTTTCAGTGTTTATAAAGAATCGATATTCATTCGATTCACCCCACGCATACTTACCATCCGGACTGATTGACCTGTTTTTTAATTCATATTTAAATGAATGCTCTCTAGTAACAACTAAATAACCTTGCTCTTTTTTCTGCTCTTGTAATTCTTTTGGGTAGATACTTACACCATATAAACGCTCATCACTTTTCTCATCATAAACACCCACTCCAAAATCAGAGACCGTATAGCGCTTCCCTCCATATATCACCCCGACTTCGGAAAAATGAAAGTCATCGTCCATTTGGATCGTTTCACCCGTCGTTACGTCATACTTCCAATATTGGGCTCTGTCTTCAAAATACAGGTAGCTGCTGTCTTCCGCCCATAAGAATTGGGAGTGGCCTAAGTCTGTACCAAGCAATGTAGATTTCTGAGTTTTTAAATCAAATACCACTTTATCTGTCCCACCGCTGGTTCTTGAACCGTATGAATAAGCTAAGTATCTATTATTAGGAGAGCGCCGCATTATACGAATATCGCCACTAAAATCATCCGTGACTAACCGTAAATCCGTACCATCTGTTTTTACGCTCCACACTTTATCGTAAGATTCATATATGGCCTTTTCACTTGCTGAGGCACTCACAAACTTTCCATTATTCCACCTAAAATCTACTCTCGGTAAGTCGTAAGAATCGGCATTTGACAAGTCTTCTCTTGGCCACGCTTTGGCGCTGTTTACCACAAAACAAGGTTTCATGATGCCCGGTATGGTGCCATTGGCTTCTTTGGTGAGTATGTAGTTGTCTTTACTGACGTAAACTCGGTTGTCTTCCCACGCTTGCTCGTTGAGTAATTCAACCTCTGTTTTTGGGGCGGCAACCACTGTAGTTTCTGGCATTGTGGGATCGTCTTGGTTACATCCATTTAAGAGCATGGCTATGCATGCAATTAAAAGTGCTTTATTTAAAAACATCATTTATCCTCCTTGATAAATGCGCCATCATTGGCAAACCCGTTGTATAACCATGACAATGTGGCTGAGTGGCCTGAGCAGATTTGCCCCCAATGCTGACTTTGCTCAAATAGTTTTTTCTCTGGAGTTAATTGATATTGTCTTGCGCTTCCCGCCGATGCTGAGCGAACATAATTCGCATTAAGACCTAACACATCAAAGAAACGGTATTGGCTTTTTTTCCTTGGATCTTTTCTTTCACTGTTAACCTCTTGAGTTTCTGTGTTTATAAAATAACGATATTGCGCCGATTCACCCCAAGCATATTTACCATCCGGACTGATTGATTTATTCTTTAAGTAGTATTTTTTATCATAAGCGGCTGAAATATGCTTTCGTGCTAATTGATTTTCCTTTTCTGTACCTAAAGCTATTCCATAAAGCCGCTTACCAGTCACTTCATTAAAAATAGTCAGACCATAATCAGAGACAACATAACGCTTACCTCCATATATCACCCCGACTTCGGAAAAATGAAAGTCATCGTCCATTAGAGTCGTTTCACCCGTCATTACGTCATACTTCCAATATTTGGATCTGTCTTCAAAATACAGATAGCTGCTGTCTTCAGCCCATAAAAATTGGGAATGGCCTAAGTCTGTACCAAGTAATGTGGATTTCTGAGTTTGTACATCAAATACCACTTTATCTGTCCCACCGCTGGTTCTTGAACCGTATGAATAAGCTAAGTATCTATTATTAGGGGAGCGGCGCATTATACGAATATCGCCACTAAAATCATCCGTGACTAACCGTAAATCCGTACCGTCTGTTTTTATGCTCCACACTTTATCGTAAGATTCATATATGGCCTTTTCACTTGCTGAGGCACTCACAAACTTTCCATTATTCCACCTAAAATCTACTCTCGGTAAGTCATAAGAATCGATATTTGACAGGTCTTCTCTTGGCCACTCTTTGGCGCTGTTTACCACAAAGCAAGGTTTCATCACGCCCGGTATGGTGCCATTGGCTTCTTTGGTGAGTATGTAATTGTCTTTACTGACGTAAACTCGGTTGCCTTCCCACACTTGCTCGTTGAGTAATTCAACCTCTGTTTTTGGGGCGGAAATCACTGTAGTTTCTGGTGTTGTGGGAGCGTCTTGGTTACATCCATTTAGGAACACAACTATGCATGCGATTAGAAGCGACTTATTTAAAAACATTATTTATCCTCCTTGATAAATGCACCATCATTGGCAAACCCGTTATATAACCATGACAATGTGGCTGAATGGCCTGAGCAGATTTGCGGCCAGTTTACCCATTCATCCTTCGGAACCGTTTTATCTTCGTTTAATTTAAGAAAAATAACCCCTCCCGCCCCATCTCTTACGTAATTAGCATTTAACCCTAACTGCTCAAAATATTGATACTTTCCTACCTCGGAACGCACTATTTTTTCACTGTTAACTTCTTGAGTTTCAGTGTTTATAAAGAATCGATATTCATTCGATTCTCCCCACGCATACTTACCATCAGGACTGATTGATCGTGATTTCATATGAAAAGCTTTTCTAAATTTATCGTCTTTAATAAATCGTGGATATATTTCATCTTCTTTAGAAGGGTATCCAAATGACTCTAATCTCTCATCGGTTAATTCATCATAAATTACGACTCCAAAATCAGAGACCACGTAACGCTTTCCACCATATATCACCCCGACTTCGGAAAAATGAAAGTCATCGTCCATTAGAATCGTTTCACCCGTCGTTACGTCATACTTCCAATATTGGGCTCTGTCTTCAAAATACAGGTAACTGCTGTCTTCGGCCCATAAGAATTGGGAATGGCCTAAGTCGTCGCCCAATACTATCGACTCTTGCGTTTTTAAATCAAAAATGACTTTTTCAACATTATTACTCCAAGCTAAATAGCGATTATTAGGAGAGCGGCGCATCATCCTTACAACAACAGTTCTGTTATGTGCTCTTGGTGGTACGACATCTAGAAAATCTGTAACTAGCCGCAAGTCAGTACCATCTGTTTTTATACTCCAAATCTTATCCCTAGCTTCATATATGGCTTTTTCATCTGATGAAGCATTGGTACATTCTCCATTGTCCCACCTAAAATCCACTCTCGGTAAGTCGTAAGAATCCGCATTTGACAGGTCTTCTCTTGGCCACGCTTTGGCGCTGTTTACCACAAAACAAGGTTTCATGATGCCCGGTATGGTGCCATTGGCTTCTTTGGTGAGTATGTAGTTGTCTTTACTGACGTAAACTCGGTTGTCTTCCCACGCTTGCTCGTTGAGTAATTCAACCTCTGTTTTTGGGGCGGAAATCACTGTAGTTTCTTGCGTTGAGTGCTGTGGATTACAGCCATTAAGAAAAACAAATGCGCTTGTAATGAGGATTTTATGATTTAATCTCATGATTTATCCTCCTTGATAAATGCACCATCATTGGCAAACCCGTTGTATAACCATGACAATGTGGCTGAGTGGCCTGAGCAAATTTGCCCCCAATGCTGACTTTGCTCAAATAGTTTTTTCTCTGGGGTTAATTGATATTGCCTTGCGCTTCCCGCCGATGCTGAGCGAACATAATCCGCATTGAGACCTAACACATCAAAGAATCGGTATTGGCTTTTTTTCTTGGGATCTTTTCTTTCACTGTTAATCTCTTGAGTTTCAGTGTTTATAAAGAATCGATATTCATTCGATTCACCCCACGCATACTTACCATCAGGACTGATTGATCGTGATTTCATATGAAAAGCTTTTCTAAATTTATCGTCTTTAATAAATCGTGGATATATTTCATCTTCTTTAGAAGGGTATCCAAATGACTCTAATCTCTCATCGGTTAATTCATCATAAATTACGACTCCAAAATCAGAGACCACGTAACGCTTTCCACCATATATCACCCCGACTTCGGAAAAATGAAAGTCATCGTCCATTAGAATCGTTTCACCCGTCGTTACGTCATACTTCCAATATTGGGCTCTGTCTTCAAAATACAGATAGCTGCTGTCTTCCGCCCATAAGAATTGGGAATGGCCTAAGTCGTCGCCCAATACTATTGACTCTTGCGTTTTTAAATCAAAAATGACTTTTTCAACATTATTACTCCAAGCTAAATAACGATTATTAGGAGAGCGGCGCATCATCTTTACAACAACAGTTCTGTTATGTGCTCTTGGTGGTACGACATCTAGAAAATCTGTAACTAGCCGCAAGTCGGTGCCATCTGTTTTTATACTCCAAATCTTATCCCTCGCTTCATATATGGCTTTTTCATCTGATGAAGCATTGGTAAATTCTCCATTGTCCCACCTAAAATCCACTCTCGGTAAGTCATAAGAATCGATATTTGACAGGTCTTCTCTTGGCCACTCTTTGGCGCTGTTTACCACAAAACAAGGTTTCATGATGCCCGGTATGGTGCCATTGGCTTCTTTGGTGAGTATGTAGTTGTCTTTACTGACGTAAACTCGGTTGTCTTCCCACGCTTGCTCGTTGAGTAATTCAACCTCTGTTTTTGGGGCGGCAACCACTGTAGTTTCTGGTGTTGTGGGAGCCTCTTGATTACATCCGCTTAAGAGCATGACTATGCATACGATTAGCAGTGCTTTATTTGAAAGCATTATTTATCTTCCTTAATAAATGCACCATCATTGGCAAACCCGTTGTATAACCATGACAATGTGGCTGAATGGCCTGAGCAGATTTGCGGCCAGTTTACCCATTCATCCTTCGGGACCGTTTTATCTTCGTTTAATTTAAGGAAAATAACCCCTCCTGCCCCATCTCTTACGTAATTAGCATTTAACCCTAACTGCTCAAAATATTGATACTGTCCTACCTCGGAGCGCACTATTCTTTCACTGTTAACTTCTTGAGTTTCAGTGTTTATAAAGAATCGATATTCATTCGATTCACCCCACGCATACTTACCATCAGGACTGATTGAACGGTTTTTTAAAACATATCTCATTTTACGCTCGTGATTAATATTCAAATAATCACGTTTTTCTAACTCTATAGGTAAGACACTTACCCCATATAATTCTCTACCTGTAGCTTCGTCGTAGACACTAACCCCTAACTCTGCAACCACGTAACGCTTACCTCCATATATCACCCCCACTTCAGAAAAATGAAAGTCATCGTCCATTAGAATCGTTTCACCCGTCGTTACGTCATACTTCCAATATTTGGCTCTGTCTTCAAAATACAGATAGCTGCTGTCTTCGGCCCATAAGAATTGGGAATGGCCTAAGTCTGTACCAAGTAATGTGGATTTCTGAGTTTGTACATCAAATACCACTTTATCTGTCCCACCGCTGGTTCTTGAACCGTATGAATAAGCTAAGTATCGATTATTAGGGGAGCGGCGCATTATACGAATATCGCCACTAAAATCATCTGTAACTAACCGTAAATCCGTACCATCTGTTTTTACGCTCCACACTTTATCGTAAGATTCATATATGGCCTTTTCACTTGCTGAGGCACTCACAAACTTTCCATTATTCCATCTAAAATCCACTCTCGGTAAGTCGTATGAATCGACATTTGACAGGTCTTCTCTTGGCCACTCTTTGGCGCTGTTTACCACAAAGCAAGGTTTCATGATGCCCGGTATGGTGCCATTGGCTTCTTTGGTAAGTATGTAATTGTCTTTACTGACGTAAACTCGGTTGTCTTCCCACGCTTGCTCGTTGAGTAATTCAACCTCTGTCTTTGGGGGCTCAGCTGCTGAAGTTTGTAGGGCTGAATCTTTTTTATTACAACCTATGAGGATAATGAACCCCACCAATGCTAGCCATAAATATTTTATATTCATAATGCCCTACACTAATTCACTTATTGCTATATCTTGATAAATAATAATAGGTGGTTGTTCGGGATGATATTCATTACCTTTATTAACACGCTTTAAAGTAACTTTTTCAACTTCGTTCGGCCACCCTGAAAATCGAATGAGCTTATAATGATCATCAAGTATTGAAGCCTGTGCTAAGTAGACCTTTTGTGACCATTTATATTCCGTATTAAATAATTCAAAATAGTCATCAGGCTCATCAACTGCCGAATGATGGCAATAAGTAAAAACAATTTCATTTATCGGTGATCGTATAAGTAATGCAGCAATACCTTGTTCACTTTGTTTTTCAACTGAAAATCGTAATATTTCATCAGAAAGTGATTGTTGCATTGTAATAATTGAAGATCCCCTATCATTAAACTCCCGAGATTTCGTATAGCATTCAAGACCATCAATAGACTGTGCAATTAAACTTGGGTTACTTGCTAATTCGAATAACTCATTATAGGTAAGCTGCGATAAACTGTGATAGGCATAAAGAGTTTGTGGCTTCCCTTCTATTTTGTACGGTATCCAAATATGGGGGAGAGCATGCCCTGATACTGGCCTTATTTCGCTTTGATTTATACAAGATATGCCTTGAGTTGTTTCTAGAACCACTGAGTAATGATCGGCCGTTTGAGGTAATTCAATTGTTACTTTATCTTCTATTAAATCATATACTCTTGCTTGTCCATAAACATCAAGCTTTCCACTAAAAACAGTTTCCCCATTTTGTTTTACATCAAATGGCTCATCTGAAAAATAACAACCATATTTTGGATGAGTTAATGCAATATCTACGAATCGGTTTGAAACTTCTTCTCCACTTTCTTTTTTTTCACTGGTTAAATCTATATCCATAAATCGGTAGTCTTTCGTAATTTTCAGCTCTCGCCAAACTTTATTATTCCACACAATATAAATGTAACCAGATGGATAAAAAGAAGCTTCTTTATAGATAAAATCTGTATTTTTCGTTTTGAAAGGAACCACAGGCACTAACACATTATCCCACTCTTCCATTTCTGTTTCTTTGTCAACGGGAGATAATGATTCACTCAGTAACAGGTTTATCTCTTTGGCAGAGTTTATACTTGGAATAGTCAAATACAGAGACCGTTCTTTGTCATCTAAAGATAAAAATTCGACGAGACTCTTGTGTCTATTTTTTCTGTCTTCTTTAGGCTTTTGTGTCTTTTCATTGATGCTTTTTAATTTGGAAATCGATATTGATGCCGCGTTATTTGGCCATTGTCCTGCAAACTCTATGACGATTTTATTATCATTTTTAGGTTCTATTTCTATAAGACTGTCTTCTACTGAAGAAGGGCGATTTAAAAGTAAAGAAGAGGGAGCTGTAACCAAACTTCGATTAAGGGGCGGATTAAGCACATTATTAACTCGTCGCTGCAAACCAGAACCAAAAGGAAGCCGTACATCGTGAATATCTCTATTCTGGACTCGAAAAGAGAGAGCAACCCACTCCCCATTAATAACCAATCGCACCAATTGTTGAATTAAACTTGTTAACCCTCGATCATAAGTGATGGCTGATTTACGCTGTAGTTGAGGTGGTAATGAAGCAAAAAGTGTCTGTCGGCTTTTTTCTTGATGTAAATAATTCATCAACTCAAAGGGAGTTAACATGTAACCGAGATCTTTTTTAGTAAGTTGAAACCCGGGAATTAATCTGTACTGGCAGAGCATTGTTATCTCCACATTCAGGTCGAATGAGTTTATATTAAGTTAATAACTCACCATATAAATACTTAGTCCAAATACAGTCAAACTTATTCTCTATTACTCTGTGCTTCCTAGAACAATCTCTCTTGTTTTTGTAAATAGCTAAAATAAAAGTTACATTTTATCTTGTCGAACTAATAACACTTTAAATGCAACCACTATTGCTAGATTGTAGTATAACCACCCAAACTCAGGTGGTTGATTTACTCAATTAATTATCAACTACGAAATGCCTTTTTTTTCTGGAGCCGATAACGTTTCAGCCTTATTTTTTATCCAATATTTCAACCATTTTTTCTGCTCTTCTTTATCTTTCTTCGACAGCTCCACCCAATAAGCTTGTGCTGATGGATATATTATCTCTTGCTTTAAACCAACAGCCGTCCATGGTAAATTTCCATCAAAGTAACTCGCTGCTTTAGGTAATTCAAACTTATACCCTTTCATTACACCATCTAGCTTTTTATTTGAAAGAATACCTTCTTGCATAAGCTCTGTAATGCTCACTTCAGATGCAAGTATACCCTTTTGCTTACTGTCAACAATTGGGCCAAATGGACGTAATCCTTCAACCTTTTTACCTGTTGGAGAGGTATACCTCAATTCAAACTTAGCAATGAATAACTTCCTTTTCATTTGGTTTGCAGATAAAAATGCGGTTGGTTTTTTCTCTATTTTTCCTAAAACTAACTGAATAAATGCATCTTTTTCTTTATCCTGCATCTTTTTTGTAGAAGAAAATTGAACCTTATCGAAGGTTGCTACCATCTTCGGATAATTAGATCCAGCTTCACTCTCCATACTCGTATGATAAGTAATATCAGTTGCATATATAATATTCGATGATAATAGAGTCGGCCCCTTTCCATTTTTATTACTCTCACTCCAAACTGGATTTTTCCCTTCAATACTCAGCTTTAACTTCATTTGAACGTTATCAGGGTTTAAACCCATATCCAAATACGAGTTAGTTCTATCTTTATCTGCTAGGATCGCAACATAAATTGAGGATTCTTGCTCTTTCTCCCAAGAAAATGACTTAATTTTTCCACCTTTTTCATCGAAAAAATTAAATTCATTGTTAATATGTAAAGCAGATAACACTTTTATATTACCATCCAAGAAGGAGTCAATACCTGCTTTTTTAATTACTAAATTACTCTTAACAAAACTCTCGATTAATAAATCAGCTTCGTTAATAACCGCACTTTGATTGCCTAAACCATCAAAAAGATATAAAGCTTTAGTTGTTTTATCAATAGAACCATTCGTACGACACTGAAGGCGACCATAGGTATTGTTATCATCAATACCATACTTAATGTAGCTCATGCCATAAAGTACACCACCAATATCCAATTGCTCTACTGTTAGCTTATGTCCATTCAGTTCAAAGAAATATGACAGCGATTTATATTTTCCCTCTTTTTTCCATGAATTAAAGCTTTCCCATGGATAAGCTGAAAATAGAGGTTTAAGACCCGGGATCTCATATTCACCAAACCAATAAAGCGGTTCAAACTCAAACGCAGTTAACGTCTTTATCCTATCTTCTGTTTCTGCATAGTTTTCACCTAATTGTTGCTTGTAGTATGAAGCCAGCTCTTTGTCTAATGATCTACACACTGTTAACTCAGACACTTCTTTTGCTGATAATAAGACTTGATATTGAGGCCCATTAACATCAAGCCAGCCACGGTCACAAACCATAACTTAATGTTGCTTTAAAGAATTTCTTCGCATCTTCTGACGCGTCTTTGGTTAATACTACTTGTAACTTAACACGAGTGAATGGTGTGATACGGTTTGTTTTACCTTCTTGTTTCCACTCTGAATAAGGCATCCATGATTTGTCATCATCTCGATCGTTAAGTATCAACAAACGGCTAAAGCCAATATCGCTCGATGTTAAATCTTGAACGGTATTGTCAAACAACTTAGCAAAATCAACAAAACCGTTCTTTTTATCGTCCATATACAGGCTGGTTTGCACTGGGAATCCGGTATTAAACCTACCTTGAATTTTAGCTCGTTTAACTAAATGTTTCGTTGCCTCATCTAACGTTGCTTTCTTATTCTTATTGGCATATTCCACAAAGAAAGAGCGTGCTTGCGATGTGCCAGTTTTATCATCTCTCACTCGGTTCAGCCAATTCTGAGCCATGGTGTTGTAAGAAAACCGAGGAGCTTCCCAATTATCATTAAGAATATAAGTTTCTATGTAGCCTTGAACTCGATCGCTTGTGAGTTCTTTTTTATAATCACTGTTTGAATTACTCCCTAACGATATTCTGGCAAGTAATTCAATTAAACCATTTAATGCCAAAGCTCGAAGTAAGAAACGTTTTTGTAATTCTTCTGATGTTTTATTCGCCTTTAGAAACGCTTCTACCTCTTCTTTTTTTGTTAACTGCTGTTCGATTTTCACCTTAAATCCACGATACTGTTGCAATACTTCAATGTGAATTTTACCTAACTGGTTTAGCTCATTAACGTTCTTATATTTGGCTTTAAAATCCTTGTAAGCACCTTCTGTTAGTATTGAATCTAAAAAGCTTAACCCGCTGTCCGCAATACTAGCACCCTCTTTAATTAACAGAACCCCAGCCGCGACAGGGGCGATAGGCGTTAACATTGCCACCCCCATTAAAGAGTTGAATACTGCTGACACTTGCTTTTTTTGATTATTATCTAGCCCTACATCAAGCACCTGTTTTGCTTGGCGAACTTTCTCTAAGTCAATCATACCTGTTCGGCTAGGTGGTAAAGCCAATGAGTATGTGGGAGGCAATAGACTGATTTCAACACGTCTATCTTCCGCTAATGCTGAATCGTCCCCTATTTCACTCATATCGACTTTAGCACTGTCTGCACTTATTGGTTGAGTGTTGCCATGTGACAACGTAATAATACGCTCAGCTAATGTTTTATCTTCTTTCGCTTTATCTAAAATTGCCTGTTCAACTTGCTTCGCGCGATCATCAGCAATCGTCTTATTCGCCTTATCACTGCCAATTCGCCCTGCATGCCCATCGATTTGAATTCGATAGTCTGGATATGTTTTTAGTAGTTCAGCAATTTTCTCACAAACTTTATCAATATCGCTGCGTAATGTCGTACCTGTATTTGGTAACTCCGACGAATTAAATTTGAAGTTAATATGAATAATCGCGCGAGTACCTTGCGTAATAATACGAGCTATTTGCTCTTTACCATCATTATTCAAAATCTTAGTGGCATCAAAAAGTTGTTTCGACCAGTCCGCCTCTGCTTTTACCATCACAATTTTTTGCAAATAATCTGTGGTTGCACTATTAAAGTTCTCTTTTTCTTCAGTCGCTTTTTTCTCTAATTTTCCTTGTTTATCTACTAGCTGATAAAAATCATACATACTGCCAATACTGTCTACAATAGGTAAGCCTTTAGCTAATTTTGTATAAGCACTTCCCTCAAACCAACTTGCAGCAAGATTTCGAGAGCTAACAGACACCCCGTGCTCTTGAAGATGCTCTCTCATATCAATAAAGAAATCACGCATAACAGGTGTATTGGCAAAACCATTTCGAACCACACTTCGAGCAACCTGAGACGGTGCTAATCCTTGCAGTGTTTCTGCTGTCTCCACCGCTTTTGTAAAGGCATCACGTGCATCTTTGACCGATTGCAATCCAAATAAGAAACTTGCCCCTGCAGTAAGCGGTTCAGGTAAAACACCCTCAACAGTTAATTTACCCCAAATATTTTTTGCCACACTGGTTGCAATTTGCTGGCTAGATAAATCGCCAAATACACCAATGCCTTTTGTCGCAAAACCTTGAGCGTAAGATTGCGCTGTCTTTTGCACTGCGGATGCGACACCAAGCGTGGCTACACCAGTGCCTTTTAACGCAACGGGGTTTCCTTGCTGTGTCATAAAATCAGAATAGCTAGGCAGTGCCGTTGGGTATTGATAAATTAAACACTCTTCAAGCGAGATCAAATCACCGCATACCATCGCCAGCTTACCAAAACCACTTATTGGTTTAAAAGTGACTTTTTCATGCAGCTCATAAGTATAAACATCTTGTATCCTTTCATTCTCTGGATGCTTATCATTAGCTTTAAATTTTAATTGCCCTTGTTTTACTGAATCAGGAAAAATAGCGTCTATTCCTTCTTCTAATATTTCTTTTTGTTTATCTAAATAGTCTTTTACCCAAAAACTCGTGCGAAGCAAAAAGTAGCCATCATCAATTAATTTAGGATCGAAATTAAATACAACACTAGGTGTTATTTTCTTATAATCTTCTGGATTATTTGTTTTATCATCACTGGGATCAGGTTTAGTGATAAAACTCGTGGCCAAGATTTTTTCTACTTCACCTGAATTGTCTTGTTTTGATTTCACTTTAATAAGAGAAACTTCTGCACCCACATACAAATCACTGCTGAACACCACCCCAACTGAGTGAAAAACAGGAGTAATAATGCCTTGAATTTCTTCTACTCCACTCGCTATGATTTTATCATACCAAGCCTTGTAGTCATTCTGCTCATCTGTCAGCGGTTTTTTATAGGGTTCAGCTAACTGGCTAACTTTGATTTTACTGATGGTAAATTCAATCGGTTTTTTATTCTTTAATTTTAATTTATTTGAATAGATATCAGTTAAAGCATCATTCAATGATTTAATACTGGTGTGTTTTTCAGCAAGCTGCCCAATCACATTTAACGGCGGAAACGTCAATGGATATGATTCACTTTCACTTAATTCATTAACGGTTAATGGCGCTTTATGGCGTAAGAAGGTTTGCTTCCTTGCTACAGTTTTAGGTACGGCATCCTCATCAAAGTAACCCAGTTGACACAGTAAACCGTCTTTATTAGTTCCCCATAATACTGGTTTTTCAGCATCATTAATCAAAACAGGTGTGAACGGAATTGGACGAACATTGCTTAAATCAGTCTCAGTTACATCAGATGATTGATGCCAGGTTCTATCTAATTCATTACCTTGTTCATCTTCTGTTTTATCAAAATAAGCACCTAACAGATATATTCCGTGATCATAGGTTTTTAAAGCAGTCATTACTTGCCCTCCTTAAACCATAAACCATTATTTGCTAATCCATTATAAAGAATTCCATCTCCTGACATTGCACCATGTGAGAAAGCACGCCATGACCACACTTTATCCTCGATACGATCAACAATAGTGACATAAGTCATTTTACTCAGAGCGCTATAATGTGCATCTTTACCTAAAATTTGAGCAGGAACAAAATCATCAACCATCTGTTTTACGGTTCCTTTTTTTATATCAAAAAAGAATCCAAAAGAAGGATTAGATCCCCAAGCATAGCGACCAGTTGGACTAATCGATCTTATGTCTAATTTTCTTTGTTCTCTAGGTAATGATTTTGAAGACTTTAGCAAAACGCCTTCATTTGATATCAAATTAAGTTTATACACACCATAAACATTTAAACTAACTAACGTATCATCTGTGATTTTAGCGAAGCTACTAAATTGAAAATTAACCTCACTAATCTCTCCCGTCTCTGAATCCCAACGAGCATAACTATTTCTAGCATCATCAAAATACAAATAGCGGCTGTCTTCCGACCAAAGCATATCAAGTGGCGAGGTAAATTTATGCATATTCGAAACCTTACCTGTTTTTAAATCATACACACCTTTCTGACCACCAGATCCCGCCCAAGCAACGTAACGATTATTTGGAGAACGCGCTAAATTACGAATAGATGCAAAACCAATGGTTGCATCTGTCACCAAGCGTAAATCTGTTCCGTCGGTTTTCATACTCCAAATCTTAAGCCCGCTCTCATACTCATCTTTTGAGCTTGAGTTCGCCCACGCAAATTGAAAGCGCGGTAAATCGTATGAACTAGCGTCATTAAGATCTTCTTTTGGCCACTCTTTGGCTTTTTCAACAAAGTAACGTGGAAAGTCTTGATACATTACTTTTAATTCTTTTTTTCGCCCAAACGCCGCATGTTCACTGCTTTCCATAATGTAATAGTTATTCTCACCCACATAGGTGCGATCTGGATGTTGCTCTGCTCTTAATTGAGCCGCTTCTGCTGCCACACTTTCAGGGTCATTGCACCCCATTAAAGTGATGCTAAATAGTGCAAGTAATAGTATTTTTTTCATTGTTCTAGCCTATTAATTCTGAAATTTTAATTTTTGTTAAATGTGAAATTATCTGTACGTTTTTAATTATTAAATCAATCACATTTAATGGCTGCTTATGGCGTAAAAAAGTTTGTTTTTTTGCTACGGCTTCAGGTGCTGTATTCTCATCAAAATAACCTAGTTGACACAATAAACCGTCTTTATCCGCACCCCATAGAACAGGCTTTTCAGTATCATAAACCAAAACAGGCGTAAAAGGGATTGGGCGAACGTTTTGTAAATCAGCCTCGGTTACATCAGATGATTGATGCCAAGTCGCTTCAATTCTCTCACCCTCTTCATCTAGATAACTTTTAAAGTAAGCCCCTAATAGATAGATTCCGTGATCATAGGTTTTTAAGGCAGACATTATTTATCCTCCTTAAACCACAAACCATCGTTAGCTAACCCATTATAAAGGATCCCTTCGCCTGACATGGCACCATGTGAAAAAGCACGCCATGACCACACGTTGTCCTCTACACGATCAACAACGGTGATATAAGTCATTTTACTCAGAGCGCTATAGTGTGCATCTTTACCTAAAATTTGAGCAGGAACAAAATCATCAACCATTTGTTTGATTGTCTGCTTTTGGGTATCAAACAGCCAGCCATAATCTTGATTAGACCCCCATGCAAATCTTCCTGTTGGACTAATAGATTTTACATTAAAAATTCTTTCTTTATCACTTAATGAGCTGTCTGAACTTAAAACAAATAAACGTTCATTTGTCTTTAAGTTATAACCCACAACTGCGGCATCAGTCACTTTGATAATTTTATCTTCAGTTAACACTGCTTCAGTACGAATTTTCAAATCAACCTTACTGACCTCACCAGTCATCGAATCCCAACGAGAATAAAGATTTCGAGCTCTTTCAAAATACAAATAACGACTATCCTCAGACCACAGCATTGGTAAAGGAGACATTGCTATACTTAGCTCCACCACTTTACCTGTTTTAATGTCATATACTGTTTTATAGCCGCCTAGATCAGCCCATGCTACGTAACGATTATTTGGAGAACGCGTTAAATTTTTAATGCCATTAACCAACTCTACCGTTACATCCGTAACCAAGCGTAAATCAGTGCCATCGGTTTTCATACTCCAAATTTTAAGTCCGCTCTCATATTCATCTTTTGAGCTTGAGTTCGCCCATGCAAATTGAAAACGCGGTAAATCGTATGAGCTAGCGTCATTAAGATCTTCTTTTGGCCACTCTTTGGCTTTTTCAACAAAGTAACGTGGAAAGTCTTGATACATTACTTTTAATTCTTTTTTTCTCCCAAACGCCGCATGTTCACTGCTTTCCATGATGTAATAATTATGCTCACCCACATAGGTACGATCTGGGTGTTGCTCTGCTCTTAATTGAGCCGCTTCTGCTGCAACACTTTCAGGGTCATTACACCCCATTAAAGTGATGCTAAATAGTGCAAGTAATAGTATTTTTTTCATTGTGCTAGCCTATTAATTCTGAAATTTTAATTTTTGTTTTCAAAACGGATAATTCGTATTCTGTTGTCCCTAAATCAGCACTTGCGCCGCGAATAATATCCACCTCTTCAACTTCTTTTGGCCAACCAGAAAAAGGGAGATTTAAGAAGCCTTCATCATCGGCTTTTGCTTGTCTGAAATAAACTTTCTGTGACCACTTTTCCTCTTCATTCCTTAACATAAAGAAATCATCAGGTTGGTCTGTCGTGCTGCAAATTCGGTAACGTAATGTGATTTGATTTTTTGGTAGCATCACAGTGATTGCTGCAATGTTGCTATCACTTTGCTTATTGATTAATTCTGATCCAAAAACTGAATTATCAACTATAGGTAATTTGTAGATACTATCGCCTTCAAAGGTTTGCTTCTTGCTATAAACAGACATTTCTTCAGTGGATACCGCGACATTAATATAATCGGCCTCTAATGCGTTGATGTCATTTTCATTCAATGCTCTTTGGCTATAATAAACATAACAATCGGTTTGCTGTTGACCTAATATTTTATAAGGCAACCAAATATGAGGGCATGGGGTGACTTATTCGTTTCGTAATATTTGAGCCATCATCTTTTGTTGGACTTTCATGTGTCGGTAGGCGTATTTCATCATGCTCAAAATCTATAAATTTTAAAATAACCTCCTCTTCTCCTAAATCAAACACTCTTGCTTGTTCACATAGATCGAGTTCACCCACAAAGACTTTTTTCCCTTTTTGATACAATTCAAATTTTTCAAAAGAGACATTAGATTCTGGCAGAAACTCCGACCCTGTAATATTTACATGATAAGATTGTGACGATTCTTTATTGTCGTCTTGATGGTAATATTCACAAAAATAACCATTTTTATTAATCGCAATTTCTCGCCATACTTCCCCAGGGCAAGATCACGAATGTTTTTTAATCAATTAAACGATCGATTTGACGATCAGATTTACCTGTGATCATATACCTCCTTTAACGAGGAGAATTCGATGCACATTGACCATTTTAAAGAACACTTTCATGAAATAACAGACCAAAGACAAGGTGCAAAAGTAACCTATTGCCTTTTTGAAGTTCTATTCGGCTCAATGTGTGCTGTTATTGCAGGAGCAAAAGGCTGGTTTGATATTAGAGAATACATTCTTGGTCATCACGCTTGGTTTGAACGTAATGGTATGTTTTTAAATGACATTCCTGTCGATGATACGATTGCTAGGATTGTTTCAAATATTGAACCAGAGCAATTTCATCAATGCTTCGTCTCTTGGATGTCTTCAGTGCATTCTTTAACTCAAGGCCAAGTCGTTGCTATTGATGGCAAGACACTTCGTGGCTCTTATGATCGAGACGACCGCTCAAGTACTATCCATATGGTGAGTGCTTACGCCTCTTCAAACAAATTGGTTTTAGGGCAGTTAAAAACAGAGCAAAAAAGTAATGAAATAACAGCTATTCCAGAGCTTATTAAGATGCTTGATATTAAAGGCGCATTAGTGACTATTGATGCCATGGCATGCCAAACGGCAATAGCCAAAGTCATAATAGATAAGGGCGCAGACTACTTATTAGCAGTAAAAAACAATCAAGGCTCGCTACGCAAATCTGTTGAAAAAGCATTTTCAAATCAACGCTCTACAGTAAACAAACTCATTAACCTTGAGCAAGGTCATGGCCGTATTGAATCACGTCAAAGTTATGTATTACCAAGTACAGCTCTAGAAGGTAACTTTTCTCGTTGGAAAGGCTTAAAAAGTATCATCATGATTGAAAGCTTTCGTGCCATTAAAGGAAAACAGCCCAGTCTAGAATATCGTTATTACATTAGCTCAAAAGAATTAAGTGCAGAGCAAGCAGCAGTGGCGGTCAGAGAGCATTGGGGGATCGAATCAATGCACTGGGTACTCGATGTCAGCATGAATGAAGATGCTTGCTCTATATTCAAAGATAATGGTGCCGAAAACCTTTCCTGCTTACGACACATGAGCTTGAACATGCTCAGAGCTGAGCCCACAAAACTGAGTATCGTGGGTAAACAAAAGCGATGCATGATGAATACTTCAATGCTTGAATCTGTTTTAACGGCAGGTTTTTTCTCAGAGGTTAAAATTTAACCACTCATGCGGTTGCCCTGCATACTTCCCCCTTCCAAACCACATAAAAGAAGCCAGTTTTATATAGTGAATATTTATTGCCTTCCTTCTTCATAGGAACTATAGGTACTAATACGTTGTCCCACTCTTCCATTTCTGTACTTTTATCAACTAGAGATAAAGATCCAGCAAGTAACAGGTTTATCTCTTTGGCTGAATTCATGCTTGGTAAGGTGAGATATAATGCCCTTTCTCGCGTATCCAAATCTGTAAACTCAACTAAGCTTCTGTGCGTAGTTTTATTGCATTTTTTAGGCTTTTGTGTCTTTTCATTGATGCTCTTTAATTTTGAAATCGATATTGATGCCGCGTTATTTGGCCATTGTCCTGCAAACTCTATGACGATTTTATTATCATTTTTAGGTTCTATTTCTATAAGACTGCCTTCTACTGAAGAAGGGCGATTTAAAAGTAAAGAAGAGGGAGCTGTAACCAAACTTCGATTAAGGGGCGGATTAAGCACATTATTAACTCGTCGCTGCAAACCAGAACCAAAAGGAAGCCGTACATCGTGAATATCTCTATTCTGGACTCGAAAAGAGAGAGCAACCCACTCCCCATTAATAACCAATCGCACCAATTGTTGAGTTAAACTTGTTAACCCTCGATCATAAGTGATAGCTAATTTACGCTGTAGTTGAGGTGGTAATGAGGCAAAAAGTGTCTGTCGGCTTTTTTCTTGATGTAGATAATTCATCAACTCAAAGGGAGTTAACATATAACCGAGATCTTTTTTAGTAAGTTGAAACCCGGGAATTAATCTGTACTGGCAGAGCATTGTTATCTCCACATTCAGGTCGAATGAGTTTATATTAAGTTAATAACTCACCATATAAATACTTAGTCCAAATACAGTCAAACATATTTTCTATTATTCAGTCATTCCTAGGTCGACCTCTCTTGTTTTTGTAAATAATTTATACCTTAGTTACATAATAAAAAACGATCCTATTAGAGGATCGTTTTTTGTGTAATAAAAGTACGAGAATTATTTAATGTTATATAAAGAATCTCTATTCTATATAACTTTCACACTCTTTAATTTCTCTTTTTCAGCAGCTATTTTTGCTAATGTAAATACCAATGTAACTTGAACACACAAAGCAAAAACAAAGATCAGAGCATTCTCAACAAAACCCGCAATAACAAAACTGATTAACGCAATCCCGCCGTTCAATAATGCATATGGCAGCTGAGTTTTAAAGTGTTCAAACTGATCACACCCTGCCCCGGTCGACGATAGGATCGTAGTTTCTGATATCGGCGAACAGTGATCACCAAATAAACCACCAGATAGGACCGCACCAATACAAGCGTATAATGGGGCATCAATCGCAATCGCTGTTGGAATAACCAGAGGCATCATGATAGCGAACGTTCCCCATGATGAGCCTGTTGCAAACGAAATAATTGCAGCTAATAAAAAAGCGACGGCAGGAACTAACCAATAAGGAAAACCACTTTGGGCTTGCTCTGCAATATAGGCCGCAGCTCCCAACTCTTTACCAACTGAACTGAGTGTCCATGCCAGAATAAGGATGATCGCAACTTGCATCATATTACCCATTCCCTTCATATAGACAGAGATTCCATCTGACCAATTTCTAACTTTATTAAACGCCATTAAACCGATCAAGGTAGCAGCAGCAAAGAAATAAGCCGTGGATAACGCTGAGCGAAACACTGAGCCAGATACCTTTTCAAATGGGAAGCCAAGAGGTACAAGCATAATACTTAGTACCAATCCCATAACAAGTAATGGTGCCCATACAAATGAAGCCTTTGCATTTTTATGCGTGAATATTTCTTTTGTCACATCTGATGATATATGTGCGTTACCTCGCTCAGCTTCATGCTCTGCTTTTGCCATTGGGCCAAAATCTAATTTCTTAAATGCAACTAATGGAACGATCGCTATCGCTAAGATCGCATAGAACTGAAATGGAATCGCGCCGACAAAGGCATCCCAATCAGATAGTTCAACATTTAAGGCGGTAAATTCTTTTTGGATCAAGCCCATAATATACACACCCCAACCAATGAATGGGATCAAAATAGCGACAGGTGACGACGTTGAATCAATAATGAAAGCTAGCTTTTGACGAGAAATTTTAAGTTTATCAAAAAGAGGACGAAAAACCGGACCAACAATAAGAGGAGTACCTAAATCAGAGAAGAAGATAACGATACCACCTAACCAAGCAGACGTTTGTGCTTGGAATTTACTTCTCACCCAAAGAACTACTCGCTCAGCAAAAGCGTTGCCACCACCTGATTTTTCCATTAAAGCGACAAAACCACCAATGAACACAAGTAAAACGATAACTCCAGCATTATAGCTATCCGTTAACTGTGGGGATAGATAGCTTTTAACCATCACACCAAAAGTTTTCAAATGGGTCTAAATGGATAAAGAGACCATTTAGCATTGCCACACCACTTAATACACCAGCAAATAACCCAACGACAACATTGCGAGTAGTCAGAGAAATAAAAAGCGTAATAGCAATGGGGATGAGTGAGGTAATGTCGGTTTGTTCCATAACAAGTTCCTTTTGATACAACGTAAAAGAAATAGATATAAATTCAATAAATGTGACTATATATACTTTACACCGTAATGTACATACTGAATTAAACAATATCTGCAACAAATTACCTCTTTACATTTAATTAACAGAGTGTCATTCTGAATTCTCTTATATTAATAGTGATTAGCTCTAACGTTTTGCATTCAAACACGGAATGAATATTATGCAATTTACTGGAATGCAACGACATCGATTTTATAGCTACTTTTTAAATCAAATCTACCTTCCTTATGCCAAGTTCTCTTATGTCCCTATTTTTATGTTCTTGAGCTTTTTAGTTGGCGATTATATGCATTTTGGAAAGGATGCTCTCTGGCCTGCTGTGTACCGCATAAGTTTATGTAGCATTATGCTGTCAGCGACCTACTACGTTAAAAATTATCGCCCTAAATACCTCCAATTTGGTGAAGTACTTTTACTTCTTTCTGGATCTCTTTTCTTGGTTTATATTGCAGAGCTAGCCTTTGCTATAAACGATACCAACTATCAAGACGGTATCATGCTTGTACTTGTTTATATAGGAACCTTTTCTCGCCTCTCTCTCAAATACAGCTCCGTTGCACTTACTGGCTCACTGATTATTTATCTTATTGGTATTTCTCCAACTATGTATGTTGTCGACCAACCTAAAGAAGTCGAGCGTTTAACACTCTATACTGCTGCATATGTTTTATGTTTAACCGCTTGTGTTCGCCGAGAGTTGGAATACATCAACCAATTTAAACAAACTCAACAAATTCGCTCACAACAACTCACTCTTGCCGCTCAATCCGCTAAATTAAAAATGATGACTCTGACCGATCCTTTGACTGAACTATACAACCGACTCTTTTTGCAACAAGTTATTGAACCGAGTATTAAAGCAGGACACCCCTTGGCAATAATGATGGTGGATGTAGACCACTTTAAGGTGATTAATGATCAATTTGGTCATATAAAAGGTGACAGAGTCTTACAAAATCTGGCAAAGGTCATGAAAAAAGTAATAGGAAATAAAGGGTCAGTGGTTCGGTTTGGCGGGGAAGAATTTCTCATTATTTGCGATATTCAACAGCAAGATGATTTTGAGCAACTATCACAACAATTACTCAATGCCGTTCATTGTATTACAACAGGAAATAAGGCCTTATCTGTATCTATCGGCACTTATTACACGCCAAATCTTTCACTACATTTAGATGATGCTATTCATCGAGCTGATGAGTGTTTATATCAATCAAAGAATAATGGTCGCGACTGTATTACTCATTATAAGCGCACAATCCCTATTTAATAGCCGCTTATTTTAGAATTAAGTTAACAGTTTAAAAGCCGAATGATGAGACCATTCGGCTTTTTTATACCAAATTAAGCGTCTACAGGGAAAACGACTCCCGTTTGTTTACGGATCTCTGTCGTTACTTTAGAGATCAACAGTGAACGTTCAACCGCATAACCATCCATTTGGTTTGACTCTACTTGCTCGGCAAATTTAAGCGCTTCATAGAACATTGGATTTGGATTTTGCTCAACGGTGAGCTCTTCTCTCTCACCACTGCGTGTAATTTTAGTTACTTTCTCACCAATAGAGATCATCTCAGCAAGAATAGCTCCGTTCTCACCTTGGATTTCACTTGGTACATAGGAATCACTGGTTTTAGAGTGCATGACCACCACATCAAAGCCATCGTAACCACAAATGATACTGCCGTTACCATCAACACCCGAATCCAACAAATGCGCTTGTGCTTGAATCGATTGTGGCTCACCAAATAACTCAATCATAGAACCTACGCAGTAAAAACCAATATCCATGATTGAGCCGTTAGAAAACTCAGGATTAAAGGTATTTGGGTTTTCACCATTGAGATATTTAGGGTAACGCGAAGAATACTGACAATAAGTAATGTGGGCCTTTCGAATTGCCCCTAAGCTTGGTAGATCTGACTTAATTTGTTGAAAGTTAGGTAGGTATGGTGACATAAATGCCTCAAACAAAACCACGTTATTCTCTTGTGCCGTTTGATATGCTAATTGCGCTTGGCTGTAATTTGATGCCATCGGTTTTTCACAAATAACATGCTTACTTTGTTTCATCATTTGAATCGATTGAGGCGCATGAAAAGAATTTGGGCTTGCGATATAAACAGCATCCACTTCTTTGCATTGTGCTAATTGATCCAAACAATCAAACGTTAACTCAGCACCAAATTTCTCAGCAAACGCTTTGGCTTGCTCTAATGAGCGAGAATATACCGCAGTAACTTTATACTTCCCCGACTCTATTGCCCCCGCTAAGAATCGTTCAGTTATCCAGTTTGTTCCAATAACAGCAAGTTTGATCATAATGGTCTCTTTATTGGTTTTGTGTTTCTAATATTTATTATCGTTTAACGTCTTATTTTGGTTGTAATGCCACAGAGTTAAATTGAACACCAGCCCACCCTGTCACCATGAAATTTCGAATATTTTGGTGATCATCCTTGGTTGGGTTTTGTAATACATCTTCACGGTAATATTGACCAAAACACGCTAAGGTCTGCTCAACACTAAGTTTATTTAGCTCAGCAAATGCAAAGATCTTACATGAACCATTATTCTGACCCGCTTGATTGACTGTCTTTCCATTTGAAAACTCTGTTGGCGTAAAATCATAGTTATTATCAATAACAGCCATTGTCTCAGTAAACTCGACCAACTCAGGTTGAGTATTCAATTTTTCAATAAATGTACGTAACGCCATGAGTTCTTCCTTGTTTATCTAAAGTCATTATCTTTAAGTGATATTTTTAATACAAAAAAACCTAGGCAGAATCTCCACCTAGGTCTTTTCTATTTGGCTAATAAATCTTGCCACTGCAGGTTTTTATTCATGTAATGAACCACATAAGAGCAGACGGGTACAATCAATAATCCAGAGGCCCTCATCTCTGTTAAAAAGGCTTCCATCATCACTTTTCCATAGCCTTTACCTTGCAGCTCATCTGGAATCCGTGTGCTTATCACATCAAGAATATTACCTTTCTTTTCATAATATACTTTAGCAACCGCATCGCCTTCTAAGGCCACACAATAACATTTGTTATCTGGATCATGAGTGATCGTATTCATCGTAAAATTCCTTCTTAATTCTTACAATGACTCTACTTTAATCAGTTCCACTTAAAAATGCGAGTTTCGTTTCCTTCTTGTGGCGCTTCAGGAATATTTAATGACAATAAGAGTGAAATAAATGCCATTCCAGCTCCTACATAAAACACCGCGGCAGGCGATACCAACCATATTAAGCCAAAGCTTACAGGGATAACCACTGCTGCTATATGGTTAATGGTGAATGCCACACCCGCAGTTGATGCCATATCAGCAGGATCTGCAATTTTTTGGAAATAGGTTTTAATAGCTAAAGCTAATGCGAAAAATAGATGATCAATAATATATAACGCAGCAGCCATTTCTGAGGTTTGAACTAATGCGTAGCCAACAAAGACAAAAATAAGACCAATATATTCAAACATTAATGCCTTTCGCTCACCTACAACACCAATCCAGCGGCCAATCTTTTTAGCAAAAAGCCAATTGAATGTATAGTTAGCAAGAAATAATAGAGTGATATCAGCAGCTGAATAACCAAATTTTTCAACCATTAAAAAGCCTGCAAACACCATAAATATCTGACGACGAGCACCACTCATAAATGTAAGTGCGTAGTACAACCAATAACGTTTACGTAAAACCAATTTCTTCGTTTGTGGTGTTTCACTTTCAAAGTTCGGGAAAGACAACCACATAAAAACGGTCACCATAAGGGCAATTGTACCGGCAATTAAGTAAATCCATTTAAACTCTAATTGCACTAACTCAAGTAATACCCACAGCACACCATATGTACATAATGATGCAAGAGCACCAATCGAGATCAGTTTCCCTAACATCTCTGGTGCTTCTTCTTTTGTTAACCATTGCAGCGATAACGACTGTTTCAAGGTTTCAAAATAGTGGAAGCCGACCGACATCAACAATGTAGTGCATAACAGTCCATAAACACTTGGAAAGAACCCTGTAATTGCCACACCAACAGCTAACATCACTAAAGAGAGGATCATGAACTTCTGCTCACGAATAAAAAGAAGGACGAAGACAGCAGTAAAAGCTAGAAAACCAGGGATCTCACGCACACTTTGTAAGAGCCCAATATCGGCTCCAGTAAAAGCGGCTTTTTCGATAACAAAGTTATTTAGTAAAGCATTCCACGTAGAAAAAGCAATGGGAACAACGATGGAAATTAAAATCAAAAAAGTTTTAGGATTTTTCCAATGAGCTAGGCTCGACATGATAGTGACTCTCATTTTTATTTATATTACGGCTACAGTAACATAACTTTGCTTAATTCTAGTTCACCACAGCCTGATCTTTACTTTATTTACTTATATGCCAAGAGTTAGTGTTTGAATAACGTAACTAAGTATTCCATGTTTTCTGATAATATTTCAGTATTCGAGTAAATCCCAACCACACCAGTTTTGCATTGTTCAGTAGGTAAGACGACAACTCCTTGCTGTGCCATTTTCGATTTTATTTTATCGGTATACGGCATAATGGTATCACTCATTTTGAGCATATCTATGCTGGCTTTTAATGAATCAAACTCATAAATAACTTTGGCTTGTTGTGCTTTTAAGGCGAAGGTTTCTGCGCCTTTATCATTCAACACCTTTCCATCTCGACTATGATCTGGCGTTACTTTTATCTGTGGGTAATCATGCAAGTTTAGTTCTCCTCTACTTAATAAAGGGTGCCCCTCTCTAACATATAAGGCTTCGCGCTCTGTAAATAATGGAATAAAACGCACTCGGTTACGAGAATCAATATTTTCTATTTCATGACCAATAAAGAGATCAATGTCACCATTAAGCAAATGACTTAACATTGATAAGCCATTACCAAACTCAATATAAAGCGAATTATTGGGATGCGTCTCTATAAACTGTTTAATTACATCCGCGGCAAAACATTCCCACCACGCTTCACCAATGCCGATTTTAATTTTACCTTGGCTACGGGCTTTCATGTCAGAAAGTTGATGCATCATTTGGCCATGTTTTTCATAAATATCTTGTATATAGCGGTAGTAAACCCAGCCAGCACTGGTGAGTTCAACCCCTTTAGATTTTCGATGAAATAAAAGTGTTCCCAGTAAATCTTCCAATTTTTTGATTGCTGTCGTGAGTGTTGGTTGACTAATGAACAATTTATCTGCTGCGGCTTTAATGCTGCCTTGGCGAGCCACTTCATAAAAATATCGGTACTGCTTTTCCATGATTACAATCCATAATAAACATTACCTACACCATACTCATGATATAAATTTTTTCTATATCAGAGTTCAAATTATCAATTATTCATACTGATTTTATTTCGCTATATTAACGTTACTTTCTTTAATGAATATTGGATATCAAGATGGAAAAACGTTGGTGGCATAATAGTGTGGTTTATCAAATTTACCCACGCAGCTTTTGTGATTCAAATAATGATGGCATTGGTGATCTTCAAGGCATTATCAGCAAACTCGATTACTTAACCACCCTTGGTATCGACGTTATTTGGCTCTCTCCTGTTTATCAATCTCCAATGGATGATAACGGTTATGATATCTCTGATTATCAAGCCATTGCTGCTGAATTTGGCACCATGGATGATATGCGTGAGTTAATGCACAAAGCTGAGCAACGTGGCATTAAAATTGTAATGGATTTAGTGGTTAACCATACCTCAGATGAGCACCCTTGGTTTGTTGAAGCAAAAAACAACAAAGACAGTGAATACCGTGATTTTTATATCTGGCGTGATGCTGGTGAAAACGGTGAAGCCCCAAGTGAGTTAGGATCTATCTTTGGTGGCACTGCATGGGAATGGGATGAAGAGAATCAACAATACTATTTCCACTTATTTTCAAAACGTCAGCCAGATTTAAACTGGGAAAACCCTGCTGTTCATCAAAAAGTGTTTGATATGATGAACTGGTGGATAGACCAAGGTATTGGTGGTTTCCGTTTAGATGTGATTGATTTGATCGGTAAAGAAATCGACAAAAAGATCACGGGGAATGGCGAACGTCTTCACCCGCTTCTTCAACAAATGAACCAAGCGACCTTTGGCAATAACGATTTATTAACCGTGGGTGAAACATGGGATGCCACGCCAGAAACCGCGCAGCTTTATAGCAACCCTGATCGTAACGAACTATCGATGGTGTTTCAGTTTGAACACATTACTCTGTTATGGGAAGACGGCGATAAGTGGAAACCAAAACCGTTAGATCTTAATGCCTTTAAACAAGTGATGATTAAATGGCAGCTTGAGTTAAGCAATAATGGCTGGAACTCACTGTTTTGGAATAATCACGATTTGCCTCGTGTTGTTTCTAAGTACGGTTGTGATGGTCAATATCGTGTTGAATCAGCGAAGATGTTAGCGACAACGCTGCACCTACTAAAAGGCACACCTTATATCTTCCAAGGTGAAGAGATTGGCATGACTAACGTGGCGTTTGATACGTTAGATGAATACAAAGACATTGAAACGCTTAACTTCTATAAAGTAAAAACGGAATCAGGCGTCAGTCATGAAACCATGATGAAAGGCATTCATGCTAATAGTCGTGATAACGCGCGTACACCAATGCATTGGGATAATTCTGCGCACGCAGGTTTCACTCAAGGATCGCCTTGGATCTCATTGAACCCGAATTTCCCTGAGATAAACGTTGCTGCGGCTTTGGAAGATAAAGATTCCATTTTCTATCATTACCAAAAGCTGATTGCACTGAGAAAACAGAATCCTGTGATTGTGTATGGTGATTTCATTCCTCTGTTTGAAGATCACCCTGCGGTATTTGCTTATGAACGTAAAGATGCAGATCAACATTTGGTGGTACTAAATAACTTTACTGCTGAATCTCAGACGTTAACTCTGCCAGAGCATTTAGCGAATAAAGAAGTAGAGTGTTTAATTGCGAATTTAGAACCAGTAGCTCATTTAGGGTCACAGCTAACACTCGCACCGTATCAAAGTATTGTTGTAAGACTGTAGTTATCATCATTGTAGCGCCCTTATGCTGTTGACATGGGGCGTTATACTCTCACTCCCTCTTTTTATTCTTACATCCCTTTAAACAAACTTTGTGCGCTGCGACTAACGGGCAGCTTTGATTCTCCAATATGCACATATAAATGCCCTATCAGATCTTTTTTTACTCTGTCTATTTTTGCGACGTTGACAATACTTGAGCGATGAATATGCCAAAAATGATCAGGGTTTATCTTTTGTTGCAGTTCTTTAAGTGAACAACGGATCAAATACTCGGTCACTTTATTATTTGCTTGTTGCGCATAAACAGAAACGTACTTATCTTCTGCTTTAAAATAAAGCACATCAGAAATCGAGACTAGGTGTAAATCGTCTCCTTGATAGGCTTTAATCCAAGTTAAATAGTCTGGTTTTTTTTGAGCTGATAACTGCTGTATTTGAACTAACAAATCACTAAGTATGCCTTGGTCTGGCGTATTTTTTACTTCGTTCAAAGGATCTGATGAACTTCTTTGTTTAGAAAACCGTTGTTGAGTAATTCTCTGTTTTATCTTCTCACACGTTACTACTAACCTTGTTTCTGATATTGGCTTTAATACATAATCTATCGCATTATTTTCAAAGGCTTTTATGGCAAATTCATTATAGGCGGTAATAAAGATCACTAACGGTGGTGTAGCTGATTTTTGTAATTTAGCCGCTAACGTCATGCCATCTAACTCTGGCATTTTTATATCCAAAAAGGCGATGTCTGGTTGATGCAACTCTATTGCTTCTAGTGCTTCTTTACCATTAGCACAAGTAGCGACAATCTCTAAATCTAACCATAAATCAGAGAGCATTTTTTCAAGATGAAAACGTAGTAAAGGCTCATCGTCGGCAATAATAGCGGTAATCAATTGATTCATGAATATTCCTTGTTCAGCAGTTCTAAACATTCCATTGGTATTGATAACTCCGCGGTTACCCCACCTTGCTTGTTTTCAGCGATAGTTAACGATGCTTTACCTTCAAATAAATCGTGTAATCTCTGTTTTATATTATTCAAACTCATGCCATTACCCGCAGTAGAACTCGTTGAATTTAAACCTAATCCGTTATCAGAAATCGTAGCCTTAAAGACATCATCAAGTTGATTAAACTGTACCTTTATCTGCCCACCACTCGCTTTAGGTTCAATACCATGTGTAATGGCATTTTCTACTAAAGGTTGGATTAATAATGGGGGCAATGACAATGAATCAGTCAACTGATTATCAATGTCATAGTTTAATCTGTCACCTAAGCGAATTTGCTGAATAGCTAAATAAGCGCTGAGTAGTTCGGTCTCTTGTTCTAGACTGATTAGTGGTTTACGGCTTGTTTTTAATGTACCTCGCAGTAAATCGGTGAGTTTTTCTAACATCAACTTTGCTTTATTACTGTCCAACTCAATTAATGCACTAATATTCGCCAATGTATTAAATAAGAAATGCGGTTCTATTTGGCTTTGTAATTGGCTCAACTGGCTCAGTACTAGTGCTTTTTCTTGCTCTGACTGCTTACGCTTAGTCACTTCTAGTTCTTGTTCTGCCAATAATTTCTGTTCATTCGAGTGGAAGTAATAAAAACAGATCGCGGTAAATATTAATCCTAATAACACGACTGGTTTTAATGCTTCTAACGTTGCAAAATCATCGTATTTTTTTAGCCATATAAATGCATGTAATGTGCCTAACCCAATAGAGAGCACCATAGCCAGAAAGGTGGAATATGCTTTTTTTAATAAGGGAAAAAGTGTCTCTAGCGCGTATGAAGAGAAAACCGCACTGTAGCCATAACCAAGGCTAATAAGAACGTGTTCATAAAATGGAGATGACCAAAGATTACTGGTTACCATCGCAATAACAATACAGAATAAAGTGGTGATAGAGACACTTTTTAGTAATCTAAACGTTGGCTCTTTTTGTTCGTTTATCGTAACCATTAAAATCTTCCTTTTAGGTTCAGTAAGATCATATGCTTATCTGTTAGGTTTGCATACGCAGAATCGCTTTTTCCTGTTAAAAAACGCGCGGCAAGTTCCATTTCAACACTTGAGTGACCAGAATCATGTACTAGATAATTAAGCCATTGAGTCGCAATTACGCCATTATCTTGTGGAGAATAAAGCACATCAAACGTTGGTGTTAACTCACTTAACCACCCGATATTTTGACTCCATTGCCAATTCGACCATGCGTTTGGGTCTAAACTCCAATGAAACATCATGTTATGCTGCACTATATTGGCATGAAGATACCCTTGTTGATATGAAGGTGACGCAATATTCAATGCATTCTCCCATTCATTTTCTCCCCACGTGCGGCTGTCATACCAATATTCTACAACAAGAGTATTGCCTATTTCATTTGCCCAAGTAAAACCCACTAATGCTTGATAGGCGTTGGACTCTTTTTCCAACCTCACAGGCGCATACATTGAATTTGGTTTTTGATAGTTAGTTTTTTGATAATTAGGCTGCTGATAGGCTAAGTATTTTGATTGATACAACGCCGAGCCATGAAACTCCCACGACGCATCAATCACAGTTACAATACTTGCACCTAATAACCCTTGGCGGACATCATCATAATAAGCCAACCATTGATATTCGCTATCCCCCACTAATCCATAGCGCCTTATACCAAACCCTTGTTGTTCGCTCTGCTCTTCTAGTTCACTGCCTTCTTGCTGTGTCCATGAAGAATCGGTATAGATTAATGACCATTCGCCTTGGTTATCAAAATAAGATACCGAGGCAACTCCCGCCCCTTCTTCTACTTGAATACCAACAGGGTTGCGTCGAGATGGAGTAAAAATATCCAGAGGACGATAGCCATAACCTACGCCCCAATCTACTCTGACTTTTCCTAATTGAAAATCCAAAGGCAGATCGAAGACATCCATACTATGCTGCCAAAACAATTCGCTAATGATTAATTCTGCTTCTGAAGATTGATCTTGATTTGGGATGCTTGAGTCGTAATACAGATCATTGCCTTTTAATGCCACCACTGCATTCCAACCTTGATAACCAATCTGAACATCTAACACCCCATTAATTGACTCTTTATGTTGTGATTCCGTTAATGGCACAAAAGCGGTTTCTCTTTGTGCCGTCGTTTGGGTACTCAACATCCAATCCCACTCAAAAGTAAGCTCTGAAGCCGCCAGATTAAACGAGAGCAAAACCACGATTGTTAATACTCTTGATCTCATTCTCTTAGTCATAGCTAAAGATCCAAGTTTTTGGTGCGCGATAAATAAGCGGGGTTGTAATACTTATCATCAATTTCGGTAGCGACTATCTCTTTATACTCAATGACTGTTTTTTGATTGGTTTGAATTTGGTCGTTCAATATCATGGCTACCACTCTGGTTTCTCCTTCTCGAAGCCCTTTGGTAAACCACGCTTCTTTCGCCATTTTTCCTGAGCGTAAATAGAGATCCGCTTTAATTGGAAAATAAGTTCCCTGCTCTAACCACAAATCAATAGTGAAATAACTCGCCCCTTTAGTAATCGCTTTTAATTTGAGCCTTTCCGTTTCTAGCTGTTTACCACTATCTAAAGTAAGCGATTCACTCCCTTGCCATTGTCCTTGATAATCTTCACTCCATGTCAGAGTTGAAATATCACCAACAGAGGCTTCACCCAATAGTTTCTGCATTGGGGTAATTCGTATTGGGCGACGACTTTTTGGCATCAATAACCAGTAGTTATCCCCCAGCATCAGCATCTTTTGTCCCGCTTCTACTTGAGAGTTAAACAGCACTAATGATTCTCTGTTTTCTCGCATATAGACCGTGTATTGACGCGTTTTATCTAACTCATTGTTTTTATACAGCAGCACTTCTGATACCACTTTTGCCGCGGCGTTATCTAACCGAAACTCATCCGCCGCTTTAATCATTTGCTTAACTTGCGTATCACTCACCTCTTTTTCTGATTGATTCAGCTCTGTTGCTGCAACTTGAGATTGAAGCCCAACAAACAAACACAGTGCAGATAATAAGTTAAATTTAGACATAAATAAGCGCCTCCGTGATTGGTTTTTTTACGCCCTTGCGAGCAGATAAATAGGCAGCAAGTAAGCAGATACACAACACACCAATGCCTGCATAAGCGAGCAACTCAAATGAGAAATAGATATTTAATGGATAACCGTCGGTTCTGCCCGGAGGCGGTGGCATTTGTACATCAATAACCATAAGTAACACTGTGGTAATCGCGGTGGTTAACGCCCCAAAAATTACACCAATGACAGCTAATAGCCCAGCTTCTCGTAAAAATGAATGGATAATTTCATTTGGGTAACTGCCAAGTGCTGATAACGTGCCGATCTCACGCGTTCGCTCAGTCACGGACATCGTCATGGTATTAAACAAGGCTACAAAAACGACTAATCCCATCACAAAGCCCATCACACCAAAAATCAGATCGTAAAGGTTTTTTACTTTATTGTAGAAAAACGCTCTGTCTTGCCATGGCGTAATCTCAATATCTTGTTGCGTGATGTTTACTTCTTCATTTAATCGTTGGTTCATAAGCTCCGTTTGTTCAGTATCAAATAAAAAAACAGACAATGTGCTGACTTTATCTGAAATCAATAAGTCTTGTGACGATTGGATATGAATATACAGTTGACGCTTATCAAGTTCAGGCACGCCTGTAGAATACGTCCCTCGTACTTTAAAATCTAAGGCATTTAATGCACCTTCACTGGTGGTGCTTAATAAGGTAATCCAATCACCAATAGTTACGTTTAAGTTTTTAGCAAGATCAACGCCCAACATCACTTCTGGTTCCATTGGATCATAACGGCTAGAGTTAATATCAGATAAGGTTTTTCCTGATTTCATATCTAGAAACGGCCCTTTCATATCGAACTCTCGGTCATTAACCCCAGTCCCCATAAAGATGGTCGATTTCATTCCATTTGAGACTAAGCCTGTGAAATATATTCGAGGTTGAACACCACGAACTTCATCATGCTTCATCATGTTTCGGGTTAATTGAGAGGTATCAGAAAGACCATTGCTTAATGGCAACTCTTCATCGCTTTCAAAATAACCCGGCTGACTTAATGTTAAATGTCCGGTATCACGCGCTGTTGATTCTTTCAGTGAATCATAGGTATATAGACCAAAACCACCAGCACTGGTTAGCGCAAAAACAGCAATAGTGATAATAAGAATTGAAAGCGCACTACGGCGGCCATTTCGCAATAAATTCAGCCAAGCAAGACGCAATGAATCAGGAAATAAGGTGATTAACTTGCCCATGATATTTTCTCCTTGCTGATCATTCCATCTAATAAATTAATACAGCTATCACAGTGTTGTGCCATACGATAATCATGCGTAGCAATAATAAACGTCGTCCCCATTTCTTGCCCTAACGACTTCATAATATCAATCACAACTTCTGCGGTTTTACTGTCTAAACTGGCCGTCGGCTCATCAGCAATCACTAAGCTTGGCTTATGAACTAACGCACGAGCGATAGCAACACGTTGCTGCTGACCACCAGAAAGGTTATCCGGTCTGTGGTGAATAAAATTTCCTAAGCCTACTTTTTCTAGCATCTCAGTGGCTAACCTGTTTTGTTCTTCTCTGCTGTAGCCATTTAATTGCAATGGATAAGCAACGTTCTCTAAAGCCGTCATCACAGGAACAAGATTAAATCTCTGGAATACAAATCCCAATTGGTGACGGCGTAACGTAGCCGCTTTAATGGGATCTTTCGGATAAGCTTTCCCATCCATTCTGATCTTACCTTTGTAATCCATATCCAATAGACCAAGGATATTTAGTAAGGTACTTTTTCCTGATCCTGATGGGCCACATAGCGCAACCATTGAACCTTTAATGATAAAGCCTTCTATCTTTTTTAACGCTTCGACTTGCTGTGATCCCAATTGATAGGTTTTTTGTATTCCATTAAAACTGATCATCGCACTCTCCTTCTTTTTTATTGAGATCACTTATTCGCCGCTAACAACGTTTGTGCTTTACGCGTTTCAGGATGATTTTTATCTTTATCTAACATGACGTCTAACCACTGATTGGCTTGGTTAAGATCATCCGCTCGCAATGCGGCTTGTATTGCATAACCGTATACCCACGCTGTTGCTTGATAAGGCTGCTGTTGAAATTCAGACTCAGAAAGAAGCCCTAAATAAAGGTCATAACCACGCTCAAAGTGATTGAACATATCTGGCAGTTGCGAATACGTTGCTGCTGCTAATGCGCGGGTTAAATACGATTCTGGAATGCCTGAAATAATGTCTTGCTCTGATATCGGCGTATTTTCATTTGCCAATAAATTTAAGCCTTTGCCAATTTTTGCTAATCCTTGTTCAACGTATTTCATCGCTGTCCACGGCATCATGGCATCTCGCCCTTTTAAGGTTTCGGCACTACCAAGATAAACCAAGGTTAACGGTGTCGCGCCTTCTTGCTGTATCAGTTGGTTAAAACGATCAAAAGCGGGATCGACTTTATCTTCATCGCCTTCAGCCGCTTGGTTATAAATATTAATATCTGCAGCGGTTAATGCGGCATGAGCAGTAAAAGCAGTTATTCCCATGCATACGCTCAATAACAAGGTTGGTAGCGTCATTTTCATCTTCTAATCCTTAGTCGGTGATCTTATTTTCAATGATCACAGGTTAACTAAGACAAATAAGAAAAACTGATGAATGCGACGAATGGTAAATAACAGGTATAAACGGTAATTATTAGATTCAAATGGTATCAGTGCTTGTCATCGAAGCTTATTCTAGTTAAGTTAAGTTAAGTGTATGTTTATTAGGCAAAGGATGTAGGTAATGGAAATAGTGATTCGTCCAACAGAATTAAAAGATATCGATGGTTTATGTGATTTATATAATCAACCACTCGCTCAAGCACAAACTCTCCAACTGCCTATTCCATCGTCTGCTCTCTGGGAAAAACGAATTTCAACCATGCCTGATAATGTCTACAGTTATGTTGCACTTATTGACGGTAAGGTTGTCGGTAATATTGGCTTTGAACAAGTCACGCGGCCTAGAACTCGTCATGTGGCTCATTTTGGAATGGGCGTTCATGATGATTATCATGGACGTGGTGTTGGCAGTAAGCTAATCGAAACTGTTTTAGAACTTGCTGATAATTGGCTTAATGTTCGACGTATTGAGATTGACGCTTTTGTAGATAATCACGCCGCACTTTCACTGTATAAGAAATATGGATTTATGATTGAAGGGGAAGCAATTGATTCTGCATTTAGAAATGGTGAATTTATTAATACCTACTTTTTAGCACGTATTAATCGTAAGTAGCTTTTATGTAAAGCATTAACGATGAATATCATGGCGGACCTTTGCGCTCCGCCATTTTTATAAATAATTATCTTAGTTGGCTGTCTTTACTTGCTCTTCGGTTATAGGCACTAAAGGCTTTTTCTCTTGCATCTTCTTTTGCCTGGCACTCAACACACAGCTCAACACCTGGGATGATTTTACGTCGACCTTCAGGGATCAACTCACCAGACTCTAGACAATAATCAGTCTCGTTATGTTCGTGGTTAAGATGTGCTCTAGCACGGTTAATTGCATCAGTAACAGTGGCATCAATTTGGTCTTGTACGCCACCATCTCTTGTAAATCCATTAGCCATAATGATCTCCAAAGGTAATGATTGACTAGGAGAACATTATCGATTATTAACTGTGTTTTGATAATAGAGCTAAATGTGAATTACTATTACGTTTATGTAATAAAAAGAATTATTCAGATAATAAAAAAGCCGTATCAATAAGATACGGCTCACTACATTTATAATGCTTAATAACGAAAACTAAATGAATGTTTTTACGAACTCCGCCCAATACTGAGTAGCAAGTTGAATTGCCTCTTCTCTTGGGTAATTTTCTTCTCGTTTATTTGCCCACAGTACGTTAGCAACATTAAAAATTACGGTGTTCGCCATTAGTTGTAACTGCTCAGGTTTAGTACCTAACAAACAATTATCTAGAATAGGCAAGTCTTCTATTAATTCTTCTTCCCAGTACAACTCTTCGCACACCCCTTTTGATGCACACCACAGTGATTGACTCACTTTAGGATTAAACTCAGATTCACCTCCCATGCCTTTAAAGCACAGTGCTAATTCAGAGCAATCTTCTGTTGCTTGTTGCAAACGAGACTCTGCTTCGCCGTGCAGTTGTGGCAATCCTGGATGAAAGCTTCCACGTAATGAAATAGGTGCAGAAGCTGGGTTTAACATACGAGCACAGGTATTAACTGGCGTTCTAAGACCATATTCATGTTGCCATAACAGCATGGTTTCTACTTGAGGGGCATAAACCGATAAAGGCAAATAAGCGATATTACCTTCATCAAGCTTTTTTTGTGCTTCAGCAATGCTTGAACAACTTGGAATATTTAATTTCTCAATCACTTGAGATACGTGCTCACGAGTACTACCAAGTTGCAGGTGACCATGAATTAATACTCTAAAGCCTTTGTTTGCAAGAATTTGAGCTGCATACAACTGCCATGACGGACCTTGAACCTGACGCTTACCTGCAAAACATGCCCAATCAATATCTACATTAAGATCTTTTAGCTCCGGCGTTTGTTCGTTACGAATAAATTCACGAATGGCGGTAGTAAAACCACTGATCTCATCAACGGTTTCATTTTGAACTCGAATGAGCATCATTAACATCGCCATTTTGTCACTAGATACGTCACCGGCAAGATATTCTTTCATTACTTGATAAGCTTGATCAAAACTAAGTGGCTTACGACTGCGCTCACCACGGCCGACGGTTTTAATACATTCAATAATTGAGCTCATGACTGTCCTTAATAACTTATTCTTAATACTTTAATTCATACCATTAAAGCACAAAACGCAGAGGGATTTCGAGCCCACTCTGCGTTTATCATAACGATAGGTTAAAGTTCTAGCGTATTAATATTACTCAAGAACAGTACTATTAGTTACGCTATCTAATTTATTATCAATAAGGAAGTCTCCCAATTGCATTTGCATTTCCATATGATGATTGTAGTCTTCCTGTGGATTTGCAGTACTTTGTGGAGCAATGAATGTTGAATGCTGTGCTACATCATTAAATTTAGCAAAATCAGATACGCCTGTTGGAGTATTTGATGATGCTGTCAGTGCATTCAAACCAAGCTTTTTAGCAAGAGGTTCCAGTTCCTGAAAAAGGAGCAGTTCCAATCATTGGGTCATTAATAACATCATTAGGAACCGTAGCATCACTGTTTGCTTGACTCATATAAACAGGTAACACTAAACCGCTATCATTTAATAAATCTGAAGCATTAGTAAATGGATCAATCGTATCTAATACTGTTTGTCCTGCATAGGCAAACTGATTAAACAAGGTAGCTAATACCATTCCTTGATCAGGGTTTGTCGTTAAATAACTTCCTAAACACATTGCCGCATCATAGTTATTAGTTTGACATACATCTGATGCATAAGCGGCGTATTTAGCATCACCACTAATTGCAACAGTATGTTTAATAGTCGAACCAAAAGACTCAGAACCTAATAACAAGGTAGCGATTTGTCCACCAGCATTTTCAAATGCAGCTGATGAGAATTTATAGATTGCATCGCCAGCAACATCACCAATGGTTTTATTCGCTTGTGCGACAGCTGAAACCCCTGTGATCCCACCTAATGAGTGTCCTACAAATCTAGGATTTGTTACTGTTGTATTCGCAGCAGTCGCTAGCTCTGTATGATTAAAAATACCTAAACCTTGAGAGACAGATAATGACGCACGTAACCCCATAATATCAAGGATACTTTGTCTCACATTATCACGAGCGACAGGTAAATTTGATAGGTTTAAATAAGCTAATAAATTTACATTTGCTGAACGTTCATTCAAAATACCATCCAAGCTACGAGTACCGTGTAATGGTAAATCAATACCAATAACAGCAACACCTTGATTCACTAAATTAGCAGCAAAGTGATAAGCATTTTCTTTCGCACTTGTAATCCCATGTTGATAAATCACAATTGGCATAGTACCTGCCGTTGGTAATGTTTTTGGTGTAAATAACAAGAATTCAACAGCATGTAGATCTTTAACTTTCGGGACTGGAGCGTAACGAGTTATCACTCTTTCTTCATCTAAAACAGTACCATCAGCCTTAGTTAAATCAACGCCAACTAATTTCAATTGCTCTGCTGGATCTGTTGCTAATAAGCTTGGATCAATGTTTGCAGCCATAAGTTGTTGCACTATAGTCGCCGCATCTGCCTCACTGCTTAACGCTGACGAAACCTTTGCCAAACTTGGCATAGCAGATTCAAAAGGTTGTGAATTCCACTCTGCTTGACTTGTCTCTAAATAATAAGGCAGCTGTACAAAACCTTGAGTAACATTCACTGTTCCATTATATGGACTTGATTGATATTGGGTTAATAGAAAGTCTTTATTAGATTGACCAAAGAAAGTGGTGTAATCATCATCTTCTGTTAAAGCAACAACATAATCTTTCGCAGTTTCAAATGACATAGTGTATGCAGCAGTTAAATCTACATTATTTGGATTTGCACTGCCTTTCCATACAAGAGACAGATCTTTAGCACCAATACCAGCCGCTGAGGCAGCTTTAGTGCTATAAATACTTGCCCCTACAGACTGAGTAGAAAACCACGTCGAGTAAATAATACTTTCATGATTTAAATTAATAGCACCCACTGCATTTGCACCTGCAAATATTTGCTCTACACCTTGAGTAACTTGCTGAGCTTGTGCAAGACTTCCTTTAGTATATGTCGTCGTTTTTGATTTTAATGCGGCGTAGCTTGATGACATACCTACAGGATCATTATCGACATCTGTTAACTCATTTGATAATGCTAAAATATATTCACTTCCCGAATCTAAAGAGTCTCTAAATGAGATAGTAAATGAATCAGTCATTGCACTTGAATAGATATCAAAATCAGTTCCTGCTACCAGAATTTTCTCAATTCCCGGAGCCTCTGCTGATGTTAATGATTTATCTATTTTAATAATATAAACACCTGACTGTGGATTCCCATCAGCCAAACCAACCCCTTCAAATTCCATAATGATTGGCATACTTGTTGACCAACCATCGACAGTATTCATTGCTGCATAAGGGTTTGTTAAATCATTATTTCCATCCGTTGGTAAGCCTAATGTACCATCCGTAGCATCCATTAAAGCAAAACTAGGGATAGGAACAGAGATGTTTTTTCCACTTAAATTAAACTTTATGTTTGTATCTTGCGCCAAAGAATCTTGAATGTAATCTTCGTATTGAGGTGTTGTTGATGCACCTGAGCTGTTTGTATCGTCACCACACCCTGCAAGCAGAATAGCTGAAGTGATTAGTGATATTTTAAAAATATTGTTCATTGTTAGCTCCCAGCTTAATTAAAGGTATAGTTCAATTGAATAGCAGAAATATAAGCAATCGCATCAGAAGTGAATTCGAGGTCTTCAGCTAAAGCGTTAGTTTCTGTAAACGAACCATCTTTACTTTGTACAATGGCAAAACCAGCATCAAGACTTAAGTCAGGAGAAATTAAATAGGTTAAACCTGCGCTATACCAGTAGCGGTCACTATCAGGAATACTTAATGTTGCTTCACCAGCTTGCTCGTCATAGGCAAGGCCAGCTCTTAATGTCCACTCACTATTAACTTGATAAGTTGCACCAAAAGAATAACGATTATTATCTTCATAATGCTCAGGTTTATATAAACAAACGCCGCCAGTACAATCATTACTAGTTGCTTTCAATTCTGTAAAAGAATCCCATCCTGTGCGCTGCCAACCATAATGAACGGCCCATTCATCATTCAATTGGTGAAAAGCAGACAGCTCAATAATTGAAGGTAAGGTAATTTGCAAACGGCCATCTACAGTTGGAGCATTTGCAATTCCTGAGTTATAACTTTTAAATTTACCTTCATCAAAATCAAGATCGACTTCTGAGCGATAACCAAAACCAAAACGGTTATTTTCATCAAGCTCGTAGAGTGCACCAATATTCCAACCGTATGAAATCGTTTCTCCTGTCATCCCAATTAATTTATTGGATGGATTTGGGTTTGCTGATATAAACTGGCTTAAACCCCCTTCATGTCGAGTCAGCTCAGCCTCAGCATAAACAAGGTTAATCCCACCACCAATGCTAAATTTATCATTAATGCGGTAAGCTATATTAGGATTAATATTTACTGAAACAAGAGAAGTATCTCCAGCTAAATCTCCAGCATAAATATCATCAGGGTAGTCAGTAGCAACACCGTAGGTCGTAAACATACCAATGCCCCAACTCCATTTATCATTAATTGGGCTAATATAATAAGCTGCCGGTACAACTTGCATTGGCGCAACATCATTAGATGATTGACTCTGCCCACCAGAGCCAGGAACATTATGCTGAGTAACATTCACCTCAGGATCAACAATAGAAACAACACCGGAGAACTGGGCTGTATCAAATAATGCCATTGCTGCTGGGTTTCTAGCAAGAACACTGGCGTTATCAGCTACAGCACCTTCACCAGAAAAGGAACGTCCTAATCCTGAAGCTGAATGTTCTGCAACTTGAAAACCTGCGGCTTGGATATTACATGCAAACAGAATCGAAACCGTTAACAGCGAGCGTTGTATTATTCTCATCCTTGACCCTCCTTGGGTATCAAACATTATTATTATTAAATAAACACTATATTTCTTTGCATTTGGATAAAATACCATCAATGTAAATGAAATGTTAATCTAATGTATGGCGAATTGTCAAAGAATGAACGGATCATTTTTCCATTTATTTTTTGAGGGCGCATAGTAAATGTTTATAAAACATATTGAAATTAATAATTTAGAATGTGATAGAGGTAAGACCAGAGATGTTATATGAAAGTATTGTAAATTCATCTAGGAAGGCGTTTAAATTACTCATCAACTAGAAGGATTTTACATTAATTCGCACAGAAAATTAACGCGTTGTCTTTAACTGATAGTAACTGCACCTCTACCGTCTATTTGATGATAGAGATGTGGCGCAGTAATTACATAATTTAATCTATAGACTGCTCAGACATTATAGCAATTGCCCTTACTCCATGCTTTGAGGGTAACTAAAATATTTTTTTATAAGTCGATAGCAAAGCCAAATTAATAAACTGGTGGATAATAACAGCAATAATAATAGAAGATACTCGATATAAAATAGAAAAAAATGCATCTTTTTGGCCGGGGATCACGCCTGTAATTGGGATCGTTAACGCCGCCATAGCCGAGAAGCCAATTCCTTTCATTGCTGGATTTTCACTGGCTAACCATTTACAAAAATAGCCAGAAGCAATAGCGAAACTTAAAATATACAAAATAGGATTGTCATACAGATTATACAGTATCAGCTGCATCGCCATCGCGGCTAAACAGCCTAAGATAGTCCCTACGATACGAATTCTAGCCATCATCAACGATCCAACAAGCGTCATTGGCGAAAGCATAATCAACATCGATGCTTGAGCAGATAAAGAGTCATTTAATGTTCCGATTTCAAAGATCAAAAACACAATCATGGCAACCATCCAACCTAAGGCCGTTTGTTCTAGCATCTCTCTTGGATCTTTACTTTGGCCTTCTACCTTTAAAACTGGGGCATACTCTTCTATTGGATCAGGAAATAAATAAAAAGCTAAAGCACAAATTGGTACAACCATAATCGCGGCAATCCATACTCCAACAATGAAGTTTTCTAAATCAAATGTCGCATACGAAGCAAAATTCAATAGTATTGAACCGACTAATAAGCCAGTATAGCCAAATAAGTAGCTCGCTTTATAATGCATTGCATGGCACTTAAACAACAACAAAATACCAACAGCAACCGTCATGAGAAGTGGATAAGGTTGTAGAAAGCCAACAATTAACGCCACTTGAATACTCACCCAAACAACACTAATAAACAGTTGAATAAACATCCCCCAGTTCCATCGATTTAGGTTCGATAATATAAACAGAGGTAATAATGTACCAAACATCCCATTAGACCAACCAAACAAGGTACACATGGCAAAGCCTAGTACACACCCAAACCATATCCGTAATGCTTTCATACCAACACCCAATTAATAAATATAATGCAGATAACTGATCATGGTAATTAAGCTATGGCCAATATAATCAATCACGGTATTTCCTGATGTATAGATAATCACTGTCGCTCGTGAGCCCACAAACAAACGAGGCGAAATAGAGTCTTCACTGATAAGGTTTACACGAACTCGTTGTGCGTCTCGTACCCACCGGTTACTCACTTCTACCGTACTCAGTTGCCCATTTGCTGTCTGTTGTGCTGAAGAAACGCCATAGTCTCGGCTCTCAACTAATAACGGGAACACCTCACCAGGTATCGCATCATAGGCAACCTCTGCTCTCATCCCTTTTTTCATTCCTGCTGTTGCTTTTTCACGGTAATCGGCAGAAATCCACAATGAGTCAGTTGGAATAAAAGTTAAAAGCGGTTGATTGGCATTAGCAAACAAACCAACATGCAACTGCATATTTGTAATTATCCCTTCGCTTTGCGCGATAACTTCAGTATGTTCTAAATTCAGTTGTGCTTGTTTTAAAGCATTTCTTGCAGAAAGTACGGCACTGCTTTGACCGTTGCCCTTACCCAACTTAACTTCTAGTGCGTGTAGCTTTTGCTTTGAAGCCATAAAATTTGCAGCAGCTTGGTCCCGCTTTGTCACAGCAGAGTCGAGTCCTGATACTGAGACCGCACCGGATTTAGCCAGTCGTTTTATACGATGATATTCTCGGTTAGCATTATCTGCAGTTACTTGAGTCGTTTTAACATTTGAACGTGCCGCTTCGATATCCGCCACTAATGACGCTTCTTGTTCTCTTGCTTGAGCTAATCCAATTTCGGCTTTTTGAACGGCCAATTGATATTTTTCATCATCAATCTTAAATAGTAATTCTCCCCTCTTTACTAATTGATTATTTGTGTGATTAACTGCAACTACTCGACCAGACACTTCGGGTGATATTTGAACAACAAAGCCCTGTACTTTGCTCTGCGTTGTCAGTGGCGTTAATCTATCTGCCATCACTAAATACGTAGTTACGAGGAGAAATAGTACAATTAAAATACGCATCCATTGTTTGAATTTTTGTTCTGCCGCTTGCATAGAAGTTCTCGATAAAGTCAAAATTGCTGTGATCAGGCTCTCATTATAGTGCGTGATTTTATTTCGAATAGATGGCAAAATATCACTTATACGACCTAAAAATAGGACAATGATGTGAATAAAGATTACGACATTAACATTTCATTTGATGATATTTATCTATTTGTTCTTATTGTTAGACATCAAGGTATAAGTTCTGCAGCACAATTTGCAGGGTTACAACGATCAAAAGTCAGCCGTCGTCTACAAGAATTAGAAAAAGCACTTGGCCATCAATTACTCATCAGAACGACAAGAGCTATTGAATTAACTCAGCAAGGGAAATGGCTATATGAGCAAGTATCTAATCCAATAAATACTCTCATTGATGCAAGTAAACTAATGAAAGAGCATCACTTAACGCCAAGAGGAAGATTAAAGGTTGCTATCCCACCCGCACTTGGGATGACGGAGATTTTCTCCCAGCTAATTGAACAGTATATGAAAGAGTATGCAGAGGTTAAATTAGAAATTGAGCATCATGTTCAATCGTTGGATCTTCGTCGTGAAAATGTTGATCTACAAATTCTACCGAGCTACATTGAACCTTTGCATGATGACTATATTCAACAAAGGCTCCTTCAAATCCCTTATAGTATGGTTGCTTCTTCTGAATATTTAGCGCTTAACGGATGCCCTGATAATGTGGCCCAACTCAATAATTTTCATCTACTAGCTAGCCGTTATAACAAAAGCTTGCTCCCTCAAGGACTAGATTATCAATTATTTAGTGATGATCTAAATCTACTTCAACGATTAGCACTTTCAGGTAAAGGTATTGCTCTTCTACCATCAATCTTAATTGAAGATAAAATCAAAAATGGCCAACTCATTGAAGTGTTACCCAGAACCTCTTTTACTGATTTGACCATTACTTTGGTTTACCCAACCCCAAGTTATTTGCCTGAGAAAACACGGGCGATGGTGACTTTATTTAGAGAAACGTTTTCAAATTAACACCAACAAAAAAGCCAACATCATGAAAGATATTGGCTTATTTTTTCTCTTGAATATTTTTATAGCAATAGAAATTACGCTTCTAATACATCTAAATTTATGTATTTACCCATATTTTTACGCTTAACACTTGGCATATATGGAATTTCACCTAATTTTGGTGCTGACATTTTATCTTCTAACATCGTGATAATTTCAGCGTAATTTTCAGTACCTGGATTTACTCGGTTTGCTACCCAGCCAATGATCTCTAAACCATCATGCTGAATGGCTTCTGCCGTTAACATCGCGTGGCTCAAACAACCTAATTTAATACCAACAACTAATACAACTGGAAGTTTTTCTTGTTTAACCCAAGTAGACAAACAATCGTCTTTAGAGACAGGAACACGCCAACCGCCAGCGCCCTCCACTAATACTACGTCTGATTTAGCTTTTAGTGCAGATAAACCTTGTGAAAGAACAGAATAATCAATCACTACATTTTCAGCGGCTGCTGCAATGTGTGGTGAAGCTGGCAATAATAATGCGTACGGGTTTACTTCTTCGTAACTTAATTCAACATTGGCAACAGAGCGTAAATGGATTGCATCAGAATTTTGAACGCCTTCACCTTGGTCTTCAGATCCTGCTGCTACAGGTTTATATGCGGCTGTATTTAGCCCTTTCATATTTAATGCATCTAAAATCGCTTTAGAAGAAACGGTTTTACCCACATCGGTATCTGTACCTGCAACAAAAAATGCATCAATCATTACTTATAACTCCAAAGCCTACCTGATAAGTAGCAGGTAGCTTATTAAATTCATTCTTAAAAATTTGATACGCTTCTTCTACTGCTAATAGCTTTTCTTTACTCAATAAACCTGAGTGGCGACCATTAGGTAAATGCGTTGCTCCAATTCCTTTTAAATCTTTCATTAAAGCAAGAGCAGAAGAATACGTCATCTCGACTGGTGTGCAGTCTAGTGTAAAATTCTTACTGTCAGATTGCGCTAACGCAAGGTTTACCATAGATGGCGTAATAAAATCGTTAACATGTTGATATGAATCAACCTTTGACCACGATTTTTTTAACTCAAACAGTGAGCCATTTAACAAAGTTGAGAATATAACCTTGCTTTTATCATGGGTAACTCGGTTCATTTCAGTTAAAGGAACGGATAAATCCTGACACCATTGCAATGCTAAGCTAGAAACAACCACATCAAATTCATTATTGATAAAGGGTAAATGCTCAGCATCCCCCTGAACATAACTAATGTTTATTTCACCACAGCGATCTTTGGCTTTATCTAACATCGATTGAGACAGATCAAACGCAACTACTATTGCACCACGTTTCAACAGCTGCTCACTACAATAACCCGTTCCGCAACCTACATCTAAAATACGCAGCCCTATTAGATCACTTGGTAAATAAGATAACAGGGTATCTGCCACTTGACGTTGAAATTCAGCAGAGCGATCGTACGTGTTAGCCGCTTTACTAAAGGCGGCTTGAATCGCTTTTTTTTCTTGGTTTGGTGTCCAATTTGAGGTTTCTATGGCGACTGCTTGATTAACCATAACTCATCATCCTAATTTTGTTATTGCTTGCGTCAGCTGCTTAATGTCTTGTGGCGAGTGATTGGTACTGAGTGTCACTCTTAATCGCGCTGTTCCTGTTGGTACAGTCGGTGGACGAATGGCGGTTGTCCATAAACCTTGTGCTTTTAGTTTATCTGACATATCAATTGCAGCGTTTGCTTCACCGATAATAATAGGTTTAATTGGTGTTATCGTTTTCACCGCTCCTGAAAAGCCAGTCAATTCTGATTCAAATTGTTGATTTAATTCTTTGAGTTTTTCACGTCGCCATTCTTGTTGCTGGATCATAGATAAAGCATGAGACAAGGCGTGGGCTTGAGCTGGTGGCATTGCCGTAGAATAAACATGATGACGAGCAAATTGTGCTAAGTAATCACCACATTCTTGATTGCATAAAACCGCAGCGCCAGATAAACCAAAGCCTTTACCAAAAGTAACCACTAAAATATCAGGTGTGGCTTGATAAAAATCACAACAACCTCGACCATTACTACCTAACACTCCACATCCGTGGGCATCATCCACCATTAGCCATGCGTTGTTATCTTTGGCTACAGTGGCAATATCTAATAATGGGGAAAGATCGCCATCCATACTAAATACGCCTTCAGTCACCACTAAAGAAGGTGAATCATCACAAGCGTTTAATAATTTAGTTAAGTGGTTAATATCATTATGCTTAAAGCGTTTCATCGTTGCAGGTGACAATATACCCGCTTCCATTAACGAGGCATGATTAAGTTTATCTTGCAGTAAGGTGTCGCCTTTTTCTAATAATGAAAAAAGCACCGCTTGATTGGCACTAAAGCCTGAATTAAACAGTAATGCGCAATCAAACCCCAGCCATTCTGCCAATTGAGATTCTAGATCAGCATGAGGTTTAGAATAACCGGTAACCAATGGAGATGCGCCACTGCCACTGCCATACAAAGAAAGCCCTTGCTGCCACGCTTGAGTTAACTCTTTACTGCCAGCGAGACCAAGATAATCGTTACCTGAAAAGTTAATGTAAGATTGACCATCCACCACTAATCGAGATTGATTACCTTGATCTATTACTCTTCGAGAGCGATTTAGCCCCGCTTGCTTACGTTGAGTAAGCGCGGAGCTAATACGTTGATTAAACGCTTGCTTCATAAAATAGATCGTCTTTTTCAGGACGAGAAGCGACACGCTCAGCAACACGGTCTAATAATTCGTGCTCTTGAACCACATCTGGCTTCTGCGCAACTTGTTGACTATTTACACCCAATTTTTTAAACAGTTGCATGTCACTGTCTTCATCTGGGTTTGGTGTAGTCAGCAGCTTACAGCCATAAAAGACCGAGTTAGCACCAGCCATAAAGCATAACGTTTGCATCTGCTCATTCATGCTTTCACGACCTGCTGATAAGCGAACTGCTGATTCAGGCATCATGATACGAGCAACTGCAATCAAACGAATGAAATCAAATGGGTCAACATCTTCTGCATCTTCTAATGGCGTGCCTTTTACTTTTACCAGCATATTGACAGGAACAGACTCAGGATGCTGAGGAAGGTTCGCTAATTCAACAAACAGACCTGCGCGATCACTGTCACTTTCGCCCATACCAATGATACCGCCAGAACAAATTTTCATTCCTGCATCACGCACATGAGATAGCGTGTCTAGACGATCTTGATACGTTCGAGTAGTAATAATATTGCCGTAAAACTCTGGTGAAGTATCTAAGTTATGGTTGTAATAATCTAAACCTGCGCCGGATAATTCATCCGCTTGATCTGAGGTGATCATGCCTAGCGTCATGCACGTCTCAAGGCCCATCTCTTTCACGCCTTTGATCATATCAAGAAGATAAGGCATATCACGCTCTTTTGGATTTTTCCAAGCGGCGCCCATACAGAAACGAGTTGAACCTGAGTTTTTCGCTTTTTTTGCTGCATCTAATACGCTTTCTACTTCCATCAAGCGTTCACGATCAACATCAGTACGGTAATGAGCACTTTGAGGGCAGTATTTGCAATCTTCAGGGCAAGCGCCTGTTTTAATTGATAGCAAAGTACTTACTTGTACGTAATTCGCTTGTTGGTATTTTCGATGCACTAATTGTGCTTCAAAAACTAAATCCATGAATGGCTTATCCATCAATTCTTGTACTTCTGCGACTGTCCAGTTATGTCTCACTTCCACGTGTAAATTCCTTTCGTTAACTTGCTATAACCATTGCTATTACTAAGATCCGACCACTCTTTTTTGTGGTTTTTGGCTTATATTTATACTTGGCTAGTCTACGGTTAAACGATACACTGTCAACCTTAAAGGAAAGATTAAGTTTACAACTGGTGAATTAATGAACAATAACGTCGATTTGGATTTTGACCGTCAGCACATTTGGCATCCCTATACTTCTACTATAAACCCACTTTCTTGCTACCCTGTTACCCATGCTAATGGCGTACATCTCTATTTAGAAGATGGCCAAGAGTTGGTGGATGGTATGTCTTCTTGGTGGTCAACCATTCATGGTTACTGTCACCCTCACCTTAATCAAGCGCTTAAAGATCAAACCGATAAAATGGCACATGTGATGTTTGGTGGTATTACTCATCAACCTGCGGTCGATCTTTGTAAAAAACTGGTAGAACTTAGTCCCTCACGATTAGAGCAAGTCTTTTTAGCTGATTCAGGCTCAGTAGCCGTTGAAGTAAGCTTGAAAATGGCGCTGCAATATTGGCACGCCAAAGGCCAACCTCGATCAAAGTTCATTACTGCTCGTCACGGTTACCATGGTGATACCTTTGCTGCAATGTCAGTGACTGACCCTGATAATTCCATGCACGGTTTATATAAGGGGTTTTTACCGGAGCACCTGTTTGTTGAATCTCCGACTAGTAAATTTGGTGGTGAATGGAACCCTAAAGATATTCTTCCTTTAGAAAAGATGCTAGCAGAGCGCCACGAAGAAATTGCAGCAATGATCCTTGAGCCTATTGTTCAAGGCGCTGGTGGGATGCGTCTTTATCACCCTCAATATTTAAAAGAGGTTCGTCGTCTATGTGATCAATACGGCTTACTGCTAATTCTAGATGAGATTGCGACAGGTTTTGGTCGAACAGGAAAACTGTTTGCCTGTGAACATGCCGATATTGAGCCTGATATAATGTGTATTGGTAAAGCGCTCACTGGCGGTTACATGACGTTATCTGCAACCCTCACTAGTAAAGTTGTTGCCGATACCGTTTGCGGTGGAGACGCTGGATGCTTCATGCACGGCCCAACCTTTATGGGAAATCCATTGGCCTGCGCTGTCGCTAATGCTAGCTTAGAATTGATCCAACAAAATCATTGGCAGACCCAAACTAAGCAAATTGAAACCTGCTTTTCAGAATTATTACCGGCACTAAAAAAACACGATGTAGTTGCAGATGTTCGATGGCTTGGAGCGATAGGTGTAGTAGAACTAACTACTCCAGTAGAAATGGAAAAGATCCAAGCGCACTTCGTTGAACAAGGGGTTTGGATACGTCCATTTGGTAAGTTGATTTATATGATGCCGCCGTTTATTTCACAGCCTGAACACATTACTAAATTGGTTAATGCCATTGATAGTGCGTTAAGTGAGCTCTTCTAACCCAACCTAATTGTTCAATAATAGGCACAAAAAAACCGATACCTTTGAAAGAGTGTATCGGTTTTTTTCATTAACTATTTGCTAAATACGTATTATTTTTTTACTTTCGGTTCATTAGTAAAATCATCTTCTACTAACTTATAAATAATAAAAATAGCCAGCTCTAAGAATGCCGTCAGCACCAAGCTCATGATCACGTAGCGCTCACTAAAAATACCAATACCGTGAAGAACGGTTGATTGAATAATCAAACCGCCAACCGCAACTAAAATAAACAACTGTAAAAACTTAATGAACTTCAGCATTCAAATCCCTTCTTTCTTATTTATAACTATCTTAAAATTAATTGAAATCAACCTGTATAGAGTACACCAAATTGAGTTCATCTCTATGACTAACTAGTCAAATTTACTTATTTTTCTTAATTTTAGAATGAAAATAAGAGCTATTCTGGTATCCACTTGTCATTTAGCTTTGAAGTTAATATATGATCTTCCCAAGCACCATTAATATAGAGGTAGTCTTTTGCTAGCCCCTCTTTAACAAAACCAAGAGCTTCCAACACTTTCCCACTTTTTAAGTTATGAGGAATATACGCTGCCATAATTCGATGCATATTTTGAATGGAAAACATCCAATTGACTGTATTTTTCACTGAGCGCTGCATTATCCCATTACCTTGATAATACTCATCCAGTGAATAGCCAAGATGACTAGCATAAAAAGGAAAACGAGTAATATTACTATAACTAACCGTGCCTATTATTTTTTTCTCTAAAGTATCTATCACCACAAAATAAAAAGCTAGATTATGCTTATGTAACTCAACAAGCTGCAACAAGCGCTGCTTCCAACCATCAGCAGTAAAGAAAGCATTAGCACGCTTTGGTTCCCAAGGTGCTAAATGGTGACGATTGCGCATGAAATAATTAGCGATCATCACAGCATCGGCGCTTTTAATTAAGCGAACCTGGTAGTGATCAAAATCAAAATGTACATCCATGTTGTTTCTCCTTACTTCTTACCAATACCGTAATCGCGCAATTTATTCGCAATGGCGGTATGTGAAACCCCTAAACGCTTAGCTAATTTACGGCTTGAAGGAAATTCACTATATAGTCCAGATAAAATGCTCGACTCATACGACTTCATGATCTCATCTAATGAGCCATCAACATTAATATTAATAACATTCGTATTGTTATCAGTAATTGGCAGCATAAAATGAGAAGTACTTAATTGGTTCCTGTCCATCTGTGTCAATGCTTTTAACGTCGCACTTCTAAGCTGACGTACATTACCCGGCCACGAATAACTGCACAAATAATCATACACATCTTCAGAAATCGACGGCTTTACGATACTTAACTCTTTACATAGTTGAGCAACAAAAAACTCAAATAACGTCGCTACATCTGATGCACGTTCACGCAGTGGTGGAATTTCTAAAAATAATACGTTTAAACGGTAATAAAGATCCTCTCGGAATACGCCTTGCTCCACTAATTCTAGTAGTTCCTTTTTACTTGCGCCAATAATCCCAACATCCACATGGATCTCTTTCTCTTCACCCACACGGCGGAAGTTACCATCTTGAATAAAGCGCAATAATTTAATTTGTAGCAACGGGCTCATTTCACTGATTTCATCAAAGAAAACCGTTCCGCCGTCTGCTTGTTCAATGATCCCTCTTTTACCTTCTGGCATATTAGGAAATGCACCTGGGGCATAACCGAATAATTCCGTTTCAGCGACATCGTCTGGCATCGCCGCACAATTGACCACCATAAAGGCTTTGCCAGAACGAATAGAGGCATTATGACACGCGCGAGCTAGCATTTCTTTGCCTGTGCCAGTTTCACCTTGGATAAGTAAAGACTGATCAATATCTGACAGTTTCTTTGCTTGAGAGATCAGTTTTTTATATTTAGCGGATGACCCAACAAAATGCTCAAATCCAAGATTAGACGATTCAGGTAAGAATGGACGAGCTTGTTGAGCATCAATCGAAGGCTTAATAATGACGACTGCACTGGCTAAAATAGAGGCGTTATCATCATCGGTAATATAAACAGGCATGATTTCCATGACATAATTTATCCCCTCGATTTCCATTGATTCTCGCTGACGAATACGAGACTCTTCTAACCAATGAGTGATATTGAAATCAGGCAGTAATACACTTGCAAACTGGCCAATAAGCGTTTCTTTATCTACATTAAATAACGAGGCCACCGCCTGATTTACATTGTCGATCTTACCTTTCAAGCTAATAGAGAAAACAGGATCAGGAAGTGTACTTAAGACCGCTAATAACTCGGTATTGCGACGTTCACTTGGTAGGAATGGAATTTTACGAACATCTATCACTCCCTCAATTCGACGAATTCTAGCCATTAATTGACTAAATTCATCAAATTCTACTTCTGGAAAATTAAGATAGATTAACCCTGTTTTTTCAATCTCAATATCTCTCAAATCGATGTTTTGAGAAGCTAAAATATCAAGTAATTCACGGGTTAACCCTAATCGATCTTTACATTGCACTTCAAGACGCACAAAAGTTTCCTTAACTAAGATAACTGTCACAATATGTTTACAGGCAGTTTGCGCGAGTACAAAAAAAGAGTCAAGCTGAAGTGATCTAAATAGAGAGTTAATTCGTTTAATTAGCTACTGATAATAAAAATAAGCAATGGAGTGTCAATCATGGATATTAAAGTTGGTATTAGTTCATGCGTTAATGGTGAAAGTGTTCGTTTTGACGGTGGACACAAAAGCAATAAATTTGCCTCTAAAGTACTTGCACCCTACTTTACTTATGTACCTATTTGTCCAGAGGTTGGCAGTGGTATGTCGGTACCAAGACCTACAATACGTTTAATTACAAACGAAGAAAGAATAGCACTAGTTGACTCAAAAGATGCGTCTTTGGACTACACCGATTCAATGGTAGAGTTTTCTCAAAAAACGGTTGATAGACTGAAAGAAACAGAAATGTGCGGCTATATTGTTTGTGCGAATTCACCAAGCTGTGGCATGGAACGAGTTAAGGTATACAGCAAAAACAGTGCGACAAAAAATGGGGTTGGGCTTTACACTCAAATCCTAATGAAAGAGATGCCTTGGTTGCCAGTAGAAGAAGACGGCCGATTGAGTGATCCTGTACTTAAAGAAAACTTCATTACTCGTGTTTTCTGTTTACATGACCTGTACAAATCAATGGATGGAGAGCCAACGTCAGGTAAAATCATTGCTTTCCACTCTCGCTACAAATACACCCTGATGTCACACTCCACCGTTGGATACAAAAACTTAGGTAAATTGGTTGCGAAAGTAGCGGAATATGACATAAATGAGTTCTTTGCTATTTATCGTACACAGTTAATGCAGACAATGGCGATCCGCGCTTCTCGTAAGAACAATACGAATGTGTTGATGCATCTTCAAGGCTATTTCAAGAAAGAACTAGAATCTCAACAAAAGATAGAATTAGCTCAAATCATCCAAGACTACAATCAAGGTTTACTGCCTTTATTGTCGCCTATTACCTTAATTAAACATCATTTAGGCATTCATTCTAATGAATATTTAGCAAAACAATCTTTCCTTAATCCATACCCTCAAGAATTGAGATTACGCTATGGATTATAAACCAACCATGCAATGCGTTTGGTTTCGTACTGATTTAAGATTGGCGGATAACCCAGCGTTATCCGCAGCTCTTGCTAATCAAGCGCCTACTGTCGCCATCTTTGTTGCCAGTGAATCTCAATGGCAACAACACAATAAAGCGTCAATTCAAATCGATCTGATAAAGAGGCGTTTGCTTGAACTTAAAAAAGAGCTGCACGCACTAAATATTCCACTACTGGTGTTATCCTGTCCTTGGTTTAAAGATGTACCACTACAGCTTCACACATTGTGTAACGATCTTGGTATATCACATCTATTTGCCAATAAAGAATATGAGGCAGATGAATTACGCAGAGATGCTAATGTTGCTGCACAACTGTCTGATGTTCATTGTGCTTTTTATGATGCCAAATGTGCCGTAGAAGTTGGAAAAGTGCTGAATAAAACCCACCAGCCCTATAAGGTTTTTACACCCTTTAAAAAAGCGTGGAGAGAGTACTTTTATCAACACTTTCCAACCATTGAAAAAGTGACCGCTTCAGTTGAGTTATCGGCAACGCAGTTAAACTCACTTCAACGCTATCATAACCATACATTTACTGGCTCTATCAGTAATGAAAGCAAGGCGTGGTCAGTTTCAAATAAAACGATAGTTAATGCTATGCGTAAGTTTTGTCGTGAAAAATCGCAACAATATCATGACCAACGAGATTACCCAGCCATAGAGGGGACCAGTCAACTCTCTCCTTATTTGGCTATTGGTGCGATTTCAGCAAAACAGTGCATTTTACGTTTGCATTTGGAAGCAAATAACCAATTAACTCAGGGACAAGAGATCTGGCTTGATGAATTAATATGGCGAGAGTTCTACACTCATCTCCTTCACTTTTATCCATTGCTATCTAAAAACCACGCATTTTTGAGTTTTGATAAGTACATTCAATGGAATAACGACAGAGATAAATTTGAGCAATGGTGTAAAGGTGAAACAGGGTTTCCTATTGTTGATGCCGCAATGAAGCAACTCAACAATATCGGTTGGATGCATAATCGGTTACGAATGATCACTGCCAGTTTTTTAGTCAAAGACTTGCACATTGATTGGCGCTGGGGCGAGCAGTACTTTATGTCAAAACTTATTGATGGTGACTTTGCATCGAATAATGGAGGATGGCAATGGTGTGCATCAGTGGGCTGTGACAGTACGCCTTATTTCCGTGTTTTTAATCCCACAACACAAAGCGAACGATTTGATAGTAATGGTGTTTTTATTAAACATTGGCTACCAGATTTATCGGAACTAACAGGAAAGCTACTGCATCAACCCGATAGCAACCCCCTATTGAAACCGGATAATTACGTAGATCCTATTATTGAGCATGCAGTACAACGATTAAAGACATTAGATATCTATAAGCACGCCAAAGCTCAGGATGTTGCTAATTAACCATAGCAAGTATTATGATGGTCTCATCTGTTATTAAGAGTTGTATTAATTGATGTTTAAATCACTACCGTTAGTTCTTGCTGGGCCTATTATTAGAAAATCGAGTGCGACTGAAGTCAACTTATGGTTAACGACTTCAGAACGCCTCGAAGGTCGTACTCTAATTCAATGGGCAGATAATGCACTTGAGTTTATGATAACCGAGCAGCAATGCATCCAAATCGGTCACCATGCCTGGGTTTATCTACTGCGATGCCAAGCGGACTTTCCGGCAAATCAAGCTCTCGAATACGATATCATGACTCAACATGGCGCATTATCTACTTTATTGCCTAATGCACTTTATCCTAATGAGTCTCTATTCTCATTCATAATTAAAGACAAAGCCGATTATGTCTTACATGGTTCATGCCGTAATCCTCACTATCCAAGTAAAGACAGCCTAGTTATTGCTAATCAACAATTGAAAACGCAAGCACTGAAAGACAGGGCCTCTTTATTGATGATGAGCGGTGATCAGATCTATGCAGATGATGTCGCAGGACCAATGCTAATGGCAATTCAGCAAATAATTCCTCAACTAGGATTATTTGAAGAGTCGCTTCCTGATACCGAGATCCCAACAAGCAGCGCGCTCTATACCCATCAACATAATCTTTACCTGCGCGATAAAATTTTGCCACACTACATTGATAATACTAATTTCCTTTCTCGATGGAATGTCTATAAATCACGCCCTATTTTTAGCTCCAGTGAGCATGAGAACCATCTAATGACCTGTGCCGAATTCTTCGTCATGTATCTATTAGTTTGGTCACCAACCTTGTGGGAATGTGTAGATCTGCCCGCCTCTCTTCCTGATCCAGAAGGTAAATTGGATAAGAAATGGCACGCTTGCTGGAAAACAGAAAAAGCCGTTATTGAACAATTTGTGCAAGGACTCAATGACGTCCAGCAACTGTTTGCTCATATACCGACTTACATGATCTTTGATGATCATGACATCACTGATGATTGGAACTTAACTATTGGATGGGAAAATGCCGTTAATGGGCATCCGCTAGCAACGCAAGTGATTGGTAATGGCTTAATGGGCTACTTTCTGTGTCAAGGTTGGGGAAATAACCCTGAACAATTTGATGACGAATTTTTAGAGAGTTTCCGTCAACTCTTTCGCCATTATAAGCATGAGCAGCATACACAACTTATCAGACAGTTAACTCGATTCGAGCAATGGCATTACTCTATCCATACAACGCCTAAAGTTGTGGTATTAGACACTCGAACTCGTCGTTGGCGTTCTGAATCCAATACTAATAAGCCTTCAGGTTTGATGGATTGGGAGGCAATGCTTGATTTTCAGCATGAGCTTATTGGACAAGAGGCCATTATCATTATCTCTGCTGCGCCTATTTTTGGGGTTAAATTTATTGAAGCCCTGCAAAAAACAATGACGCTACTAGGTCAACCTTTAGTTATTGATGCAGAAAACTGGATGGCTCACCCAGGCTCGGCAAATACACTATTGAGTATTCTTACTCACCCTAAAACACCACAAAACTTTGTCATTCTATCTGGTGATGTGCATTACTCTTTCGCCTATGACATTAAATTGCGTCACAGTAAATCAAGCCCTGATATCTACCAAATTACTTGTAGTGGGTTTAAAAACGAGTTTCCTAATGTCTTACTTCGTTGTTGTGATTTTATGGACAGGGTGCTCTATAGCCCACACTCTCCGTTAAACTGGTTTACAAAGCGTAAGAATTTATTAGTCACCAAACGAGATCCATCGGTCACAAATAACGATAAGTTAATTAATAAAAGTTCAATTGGGGAATTAAGGTTGGATGAAAAAGGCAAGCCGGAACAGATTTCGATTTTAACCGCGGAAGGAGAATCTATTTCCTTCTTGCCTAAATCAAGTGATTAAATCACTTTGTACTATTAAAAATAGTGAGAATTGAAAACATTAATCGTTGAGGGTGGTGTCAGAACCGCTCTCAACCTCTATTGAATTATGGAAGTATAGGCCCGCTTCAATTGCGTCTAGCCACTCTAATTCCACTTCTTCATGGCACCTAGTTTTCTCAAGGTAGTTTGCACTCATATTAATATCCTTATGTGAGTTCCAAGAGCCCGATTATACGACTCTTAAATTGCAATACTGTGACAGAGATACAAAATCCTATTCAAATCGCACCACCACAAATGGTAATGATTATTATTAAGATTGAATTTTCTCTCGTTTTATCCTACTCTATAGAACTGTTCTCTACTGAATCTCTATTATGAAATCCACGTTTTTATTTTCTCTTACTGCTGTTCTTTTGTTATCAGGTTGCAGCCAACAAATTAAATCAACATCAACAGCTTCTCAAGCTATCACTAGTTTCTATGATTACCAATTACTATCACCAACAGGCTCTACTTTATCTCTTACTGCTTTACCTCAAGAGATAATTGACGCTGATGTTATTCTGATTGGTGAATGGCACACTCACGCAGCAGTTCACCGTTTTCAAACCGACTTATTTAAACAGCTCTCTGCGACAAACCCTGAATTAGCTCTATCTATGGAGCAGTTCAGTCGTGATAAACAGATGATTATCGATGAGTACTTAACCGGTAAAATTGGTGAGAAAACATTAATGTCTGACGCTAACGCTTGGCCTAATTATGAAAGTAACTATCGTCCATTAATTGAACTTGCAAAAGCAGAAGAACGTGATGTTATCGCTGCAAATGCCCCAAAACCAATCGTAAAATGTATTGGTCAACAAGGCATTAGTTATTTAGATAAACTCGATATTGATGAAAAATCATGGTTGGCTAAACACATCGATCTTTCTGACTCACCTTATAAGTCAAAGTTCTTATCTTCTATGCACCACGGCGATGAAGAACAAACTCAGAAACAATTTGCAGCTCAAATGACGTGGGATGCCACGATGGCAGAAAGCATTGTTAATTACTTAGCGCTACACCCTAAAGCGCAAGTAATGCATATTGCAGGAAAGTTTCATATTGAAAATGGCCTAGGGACAGCAGCACAGATAGTAAAATTAAACCCAAATCTTAATGTCGTGGTTATCTCTCCACTAGAAAAAGCCTCTAATGAAGGCTCTGACTATCAGTTAGAGGTTTTAACGCCACCAAAACGCTTTGTTAAACAAGAGAACATGATGAAAGCATACAAAGAGATTAAAAACCGTAACAATGATCTTGTATGTAAATGATTAACTAATAAGAAATAAAAAACCACTCACTTCGACGAGGGAATAAAGTGAGTGGTTTTGGTTTATTTTCGGATAACAAGTACAACTTCACCTACTTGTACACCCCATTTATAAATTTCAGTTTGGTTAATAACAACGCTATCTGAGACTTGATAAATCCAATCATCAAACTCGACTTCATAGTGTGAATCATCTACCTTTAGTATCATTGAGTATTTCCAATTAAGAGCATTCCCTACGCTTTTTCCATAAGCCGTATCAAGAATATCACTGGCGACTCCTGTGTATGAACTATCACCTAAATCTTGAATAACCCAAGTTCGCTCTTGTTCTTCACCGTCATTAAATAGAAATTGTTCGTCTAATGTTAATATATCTCCGCTCCACTGGGCTTGAAGATCGACAGTGAATGTTCTTATCACAGTGCCATTAAAGTCCTTTACTATCCCTTCTGCTTTTAAATCATCTTGAAAAAAAGCTTTCATTGAGAATTCAGGGGTTGTACCTGCATAATCATTAATATCTTGAGAAGAACAACCTATTAATAGAATGCTGAAAACGAATAGGATTATCTTTTCCATTATTATTCCCCTATTAATTCAAGACGTAGATCTGGGTAAGTCGTTTTTTCCGATACCCAAATATCGAGGAAAAGCTGAGAGAAGTCTTTACTTGCGATTTTTCCAATGGGTTTATCATTTAGAAAAAACTGATTATTCCCTATCTCATCAATACTAAAAACTAGCTTGTCTTCAGGCTTAACATCAGGAAATACTTGTTCTAACTCAACTAGCCAAAAATCTAAATCAGGATGCTTAATTGATTGCTCTTCCCATTGTTCTTTGGTCGCTTTAATTAAGTTTTCTTTTGTTATATTACGATAATATTCAATCTCAAGTGCTTGTGGGTATTGGCCATATACAAACTGACCTGATGTGGTAAATAGTTGCGCTTCATACACTGCAGATTAAGAACCATGACAGCTCTGATTTTCCGCTGCTTTGTAGACCTTTTAATGGAGCCGCGGCAGCACTATTTATTGTTAATAGGCTTATTACTATGGCAAATATATTCATCAATCTTTTCATGACCCTTCCCCTCATTATTTATTCTTGCTCTTAAACGCTTTTGAATAATAATAAATACGGGGAGATTTACCGCCCAGATCACTCCAATTGAAAATAAAGTGATTTGATATGAATATGAGAAATCAACAGCACCTAATCGATGACCAGCTAAATAGTTTAGTGGCCCAGCAATCGCACCAAGTAAGGCAATTAATCCAAGATTGAAACGGGATAACCAGCCTAAACTATGGTTAATTGCAAAACCGAAATGACACCATAGTAAAATAAGCCACACAGGTATCAGTACATCATTAGGGAATTGATATACGCCGGTAAATGACAGTAACACATCCCCAAGAACACCTAACATCGAAATAAAAATGAGTAAATAAAAGTCTACTTTTCGAGTTGGTGATACTAAAAGATGAAGCAATATTGAAACAAGTAAGAAAGGAATAGCTTGCTGTTGATAAAGGATCACAGCAAACCAAACCAATTGAAACCAGATCGCATTGATTATAGGAAAATAACGTAACATTGGAGCCTCCTACACTACCAATCTAAATAAATTTGTTACTAGGTTACTTATCCAGATTGGCATAAATATAAGTAATGCTCAACTAACACACCCCATGTTGTGGTTTAGCAGCCACTAAATGCACAGTACTTATCTTGCGTTCTAAAAAGCCACCTTCGCAGTAACAAAGATAGAACTGCCATAAACGAATAAAGTCATCGCCATAACCCATTTGCTTTAAATCACTGTTAGCATCATCAAAACGTTCATACCAATGACGTAATGTTTTGGCGTAATCTAAGCCTATGTCATGTAGTGAAGTAATCACCATATCTGTGTTTTGTGCCACTTTATTTGCCATGACACTAACTGATGGTAAACAACCCCCAGGGAATATATAACGCTGAATAAAATCGACGCTTTTACGGTATTGGTCATAACGTTGGTCTGCAATGGTAATTGCTTGAATTAACATTTTACCTTCAGGTTTAAGGTGTCGACTACACACATCAAAAAAAGTGCTTAGATATTCGTGTCCTACTGCTTCTATCATTTCAATCGAAACTAATTTGTCATACTGACCTTCAAGCGTTCGATAATCTTGCTTTAGAAGCGTAATTTTATCTTGCAGCCCTAATGCGTTAACTCGCTGCTCTGCAAAGTCATATTGAGCATCAGAAATCGTCGTTGTGGTAACATTTACACCATAATGTTGTGCTGCATAAATAGCTAACGCTCCCCAGCCCGTGCCTATTTCAAGTAAAGTTTCACCTTCTTTTAGCTCAAGTCGCTCACAGATAGTGTGTAATTTAAATAACTGAGCTTCTTCCAAATTTGCATCGGCATTAGGATAGATAGCACTTGAATACAACATTTCTTTATCCAGAAACATTTTGTACATTTCATTGCCTAGGTCATAGTGCGCTAAAATATTCTTTTTAGACCCTTCTTTGGTATTTTTATTGCGCTTGTGGTTGATTAAATCAAAAAATTGAACCAGTTTACTAAAGCTATTTTCTACTCTGTCAAGCACACCTTCTTCACGGCCTAGCACTTGAATAACCTTCGTTAAGTTCGGACTTGTCCACCAACCAGCGACATACGCCTCACTCGCACCAATGCCACCACCGAATAAAATTTTTCGATACGCTTCTGTGTTATTGATCTCTACCACTGCTTGCAAAGAGGCTAATGGATCTCCTAAAACAACTTGTCCTGATTCGTCATTTATCGTCAGTGAGGCTTGAGTCATCTTACCTAAATAATCCAACAACACTTTACGTGCCATCCCATCAATCCAACTCATTGGCTTATTGTTTTTATCATTGCTTAATACTGACTCTTTCAATACTGTTCTCTCTATTTGATTACTAGCCATTGCTCTCTCCTTATTGCTCTGGGTGTGGCACAAACGGGATTCGTTTTATGAATAATTTCAATGCTTGCCAATAAATGCCCCATACTATTTTTACGGTCATCATGGGAATAGAGATCACTTGTTCACGTATATTTTTTGAATTAAATTCTTTTCGTGTCATGGCTATCGTTGCATCAAAGATTTTTTCTTGCTCTTCATCTAAGCCACGGTTTTCTAAATGTAACGATAATCGCTTGCTTGGCGCTTTAATAAACCAATGATATTTCATATTCAGATCCAAAAAAGGCGATACATGAAAGGTTTTATCTATGATTTGCTCAGAACCAATTTTTATTAAGTAATAGTGAGTTTGATTCCATGGCGTATTACTCACTTCTGCCAATAAATCTGTCAATTCACCTTGTTGGTTATAACAATAATAAAGATTAATCGGGCTAAAATAGATCCCAAAACAACGAACCTGCCCAACAAAGAGCACTCGACCTTGGTTGTTATTTCCACCCAACTCACTCACTTTATTCCAAACAGATTGCTTTAGAGGCTCTTCTTGATTGCCAAGATAATCAGAACGTCGAAAACTTAGAGGAGCAAAACGTCCTTTTTTGAACCACCCCACCTGTTCGGTTTTTTCTAATTCATCCAAATCTAAGGCGACAAAGAACATCTGATAACTAAAACTATGCGTCTTAGTTTGAAATCGTCTGTGCCTTACGTCACCGTGATAGAGGCAGGAATTGATCATAGGCTAATTCCAAAACGTTGGCACACATCAAGAGCACTTTTCACGCCATCTTCATGGAATCCGTTATACCAATAAGCACCTGCAAAATGGGTATGGTGTCGACCACAAATTTCTTCTCGACGAGCTTGTGCTTCTATAGTGTCTGTATTAAATACAGGATGATCGTATTTATATGAGCCTAATATTTTATCTTTATGAATCAATGGCGAATTGTTTAAAGTGACACAAAACGTTGTTTCTTTGGTTTCTAATCCTTGGAGAATATTCATATTATAAGTAACACTGGATGGATTATTTTTATTTCCCGTATCCAGATGATAATTCCAAGCCGCCCATGCACGTTTTTGTATTGGTAATAAGCTCTCATCAGTATGCATAACAACTTCATTCTCTTGATAAGTGAGTTTGCTAAGCACCATCTTTTCTGCTGTTGTAATATCACTTAACATTGCTAATGACTGGTCGCTATGACAAGCCAATACCACTTCATCAAAGTCATGCTTATCCTCTCCATTTATCTCTAACGTTACTCCTCTAGGGTTTCGAGTCACACTGGTTACTGGGCTATTTAAATGTATTTTATCTTTAAACGTCGCAATAAGAGGCTTTATGTATGAATGAGAACCATTAGGAACCACATACCATTGAGGTCTATTAGCAATATCTAACAAGCCATGATTATGGAAAAAGCGAATAAAGAAATGCAACGGAAACGCTTTCATATCTTGTAAGCTGGATGACCAAATAGCCGCACCCATCGGTAAAATATAGTGCTCAGAAAAATAGCTGCTGTATTCATTACTGTATAAGAAATCACCTAGTGTTCCATCAATATCAAGATCGATATGATCATCACTGTGCTCTACACTCCACAGCTCTTTACACTGTTTGTTAAAGCGTAAAATCTCACTAATTAAAGATAAAAACTTAGTATTAAATAAGTTTGCGCGTTGAGCAAAAAGTGTATTTAAATTATGGCCATTATACTCAAGACCAGAAATGACATTTTTTACACTAAAACTCATTTCTGTTTCTTGTCCTGATAAACCAAGTTGAGTTAATAATTCAATAAAGTTTGGATAGGTTCGATCATTAAACACAATAAAACCAGTATCAATATCCCACTCTTTTCCTTCTGCTTTTACTCGTTTTGTTGCGGTATGCCCACCAATATAATCATTAGCTTCAAATACTGTCACATCGTGCTCTCGTGATAATAAATGCGCACATACCAATCCTGAAATACCTGTCCCAACCACTGCAATTTTTTTCATTATCGTTTCATCCTTAAAGCGAGCCAGTGCCATATACGATCTGGGAGACTTCCCATTAAAATTAAAAAACTCGTAAATGGAAATGGAAAATGAATGTGTTTTTTATTTTTATCTATACCTTCAATTATATGCTCTGCTGCTTTATCAACGTCGATTAACATTGGCATAGGAAAATCATTTTTATTTGTAAGCGGCGTTTTAACAAACCCAGGGGCAATCACACTAATAGTAAATTGTTCCGGTGGTATATCTAATTGAAGCGATTTTGCCAAATAATGAATTGCCGCTTTACTTGAGCCATACGCTTCTGCCCGTTGAAATGGTACGTAGGAAGCACTTGAACCCATTAACGCTAAGTGACCACCCCGCTTCATTTTTGGTATTAGTGCTTGTAAACAATACCCAATTGAAATGACGTTGGTTGTGATCACTCGCTCAAATAATGCAGCATCAAACTGAGTCGCGTCATCGATGTATTCACACGTTCCCGCATTAAGAATTACGGTATCTAGCATTTCAATACTAGAAAGTGCTTCAAGAATTGAATGACTGTCATCAAGGTCAAAAACGATCTCAATTAAACTACCGTTGCCTTTTGCGGTCGTTAAATAATCTGAATCAACATATCCAGAAAAATTACGACCACACGCATAAACCCGATAACCTTGTTTAAGGTATTTGTTTGTTAAAGAGAGGCCTATGCCCGACGTTGCACCTGTGATTAATATTGTTTTCATGACTGCATTCTCTTTTTAATCAGCTTTACCGCTGAACCAAGAACTGGTAAATGCTCATACAGCATCTGCCCCATGTCTAAGTAATCTCTGTGGTAATACACTCTTTCATTGAATTTAATATGTGAGGTGCCATCAACAGAAATACATTTCCCTTTACCTATTTTAGGATGGCTGTATTCCATAGTCCAAAAAAGGCTGGCTTCACCATCATTCTCAATAACATGATGGATATGAAACTGACAATTCAAAATATTTTCGTATAAGTGTTGAAAATATTCGGCAAGCATAGGAAGCCCATCTATTTGATGTACGGCATCAATAAATTGAATATCATTGGAATAGATTTCAGGAAGACGATGAAGAGTTGAGCGATCTAATTCACCATAAAGTGATATAAATGTAGTAACAAAATTAGAGTGCTTCATGATGATATGTCCTTATTAAACTTATGAAATACTACGTGGCAGCATTCAAAAAAGATCACATCCTGTGATCTTTTTAATAAAAGAAAATTAGCTTTAACTCAGCTTGCTTACTTATATTTATATATTAGTACAATAAGTTACCTATCGGATTAAATAATTTGCTTATTCCCTGAGTAAAATGCAGTGGCGCATTTTGTACAGTGTAACATAAACATCCATCAGTGGTTTTAGGGCTATGTGCATGCGAAGAGTCTAACCAAATAAAATCACCTTTATGATAATGTCCTGATTCATCTTCAAAGCTGCCATCTAACAATAAGGTTAACTCAAAACCTTTATGAGTATGTGTAGGGATCACGCCACCGGCATTGATATACAATAAGTTAGACCGTGTCACCCCTTCTTCTATCAAACGAGCACGACTTACCGCTCCCATTTGATTCCATTTCATATCGACATAACGAGTCAGTACACGAGGTAATTCATAATGAAAAGAATCAATAAAAATATGTTCTACCGATGGCTCTTCCAAATAGCTAGTTTCAACCTCGGTATTTAATATACCGTTAAGCATTTGAGAAAAATCAACCGACTCAGCTTCTGCTGGCTCTTTCCACGCTTTTGCTGCAAATTCTTGAGTTAATTGTTCAGACTTTCGCTTACAATGTTCACACAAATCACAATGCAGCGTCATACCAACAGCAAGAGATTCAGGTAAATCACCGTCGACATGAGAACGTAATAATGCATCGCTAGGATGGTGGGTAATTTTATTCATGCTCATACTCCTGTCTTAATTTGGTTAATGCTAAACGCAGCCGTGATTTAATCGTTCCTATTGGTTCACTTAATTGTTCTGAGAGCTCTTGTTGAGTCAAGCCTTGTTCATAAATCCCTTCCACAACCACTCGTTGGTTATTAGGTAATATGCTCACTGCCTTCTTCAATTTTTTCGTTTCCAACCAATCTAGCTCTACGGCCTCTACTTGCTTATCAAATAATGGCCACAACTCGTCACTGACCGTATCTTCTCTATTTGATTGCATTTTGCGTAACATATCAAAGCTATGATTACGCATTACCGTAAATATCCAACCAGACGCATTACCTTTGCTTTGATTGAATAACGTCGCTTTTCGCCAAACAAGCGTCATCGTCTCTTGGACTAAATCCATTGCTAACGTTGGATCATTGAATTTCTTTAATCCATAGGCACGAATTTTAGGTGCAAACCAGGTAAATAGCTCTGAAAACGCTTGCTTATCTTGACTTTCAGAGACTAAATTCAGCCAGAGATCCAACTGTGCAATCTCTTCTTCACTCTGCACTAACTTATACGTTGAGTTCATTCTATTACCAACCTCTATGTGCTGATTTTGCATAGTCACCTCCGAGATAGTTTATAACTAATACGAAGAGAGATAAGAAAAGGATCATTATTACATCGATATTAATTACTATACCAATTAATACTAATAAAAGATAAAAGGCCACTCGAAATAACGAATGGCCTTTGCATACAATTAAGGAGAAGGAAAGAAGGATTACACTAGCTGACCTCAGGACAAGTAACTATTCCTAGTTCAATAATATCTTCAATAGGCATTGGTTTGTAAAAGAAAAAGCCCTGTATGCAATTGATACCAAGTGATTTGACAAAATCAATTTCATCTTGCGTCTCAACACCTTCGACAACAATCGAAGCCCCTGTAATTCGACCTAAATCAACGGCTAAAGAAAATAATTTCCGCCCTCTGTCTGTTTCTATATTTAACAATAAAGAGCGATCTAATTTCACTTTATCAAAATCAAAGCGAGATAAATAAGCAATAGATGAATAACCTGAACCAAAATCATCAAGGGCAATAGTGACACCTAGCCCCCTTAATTTATTTAGAGTTGTCTTAGTCTTAAGTTCATCTTTAATCAGTAATTCTTCTGTAATTTCTAATTCTAATTGAGAGAAGCTCAATGCACTGCTTGTTACTAAGCGAGCAACAGTAGAGAGGAAATTTGGTACAAGTACCGTCTCTGGAGACACATTTATAGAGACTTTAAACTCAGGATCATGAGCATAAGTACTCGCTGATGCAATGGCCTTTTCAATGACCCAAAAATCTAACTCTGGCATTAAGCCAAGTTGAGAAAATGATTCAATAAAATAAGGTGGAGTAATATCCCCATTGTATGAGCGATGACGAATCAATACCTCTAAAGAACTGACACTTTTTGTTTCTATATCATATTGAGGCTGATAAAAAAGAATAAATTCGCCTGTTTTATGTAATCTCTCTACCTCTTTTTGAGCAGCTATATTAGTGGATAGATGTGGAATATAACTACCGAGCGCTTTCGTCGTATCAATTTTTTCTGAACTAAAAAAACGTTCAGATAAAGAATCCATGGTCGTTTTCCCTAAACTAAACGTATCCATTCGTTTAAAGAAAGGATAATAAATCGCTATCCCTATAACGATAATTAGTCCTTGTAGGATTGCTGCACGTATGGATCCACCAGTACCTATATATCCACCTATAATCGGCGGTGTCATCCAACTTATAACCTCTGTTAACGGTGGAACCACACCTGTTGAGGTTGCAAAAAAAGCAATTAATAAACCAGCTATAGGCGCCAACAAGAAAGGGATAATCATAATTGGATTGAACATAATCGGTAAGCCATAAATAATTGGCTCATTAATATTAAAAATACTTAATATTAATGCCGCTTTTGCTAATGAACGATAGCCTTTATTTTTAGCAAAAATTAAAATACAAATAACCAAACTAATGGTATTTCCAGCGCCTCCCATTCCAGTATAGAAGTCATAGAAATTACTGGTTAAGATTGGCATCGCTGCTAAGCCTTGCTCATAAAGAGCCATATTTTCAATAGTTAAACGGTATAACTCTGTTTTATAAGAAGCTAGAATTACATGGCCATTAATCCCTATAGACCAAAGAAAGCCACGAATGGTTTCATAAATAACACCATCAAGCAGCGAAGCAGGATCCAAACTTGGCATTAATTGTGTTAAACCTATTCCATAAGAAATGAACACTTTAATTGGCAAACTAATACAGACAAGTACGATACTAACAATACAAACTGATACAACAAGATTAATAGAGCGCTCGACAATGTTTGGCACATCGGCATCAGTTAATACAGACCAAAACTTAAAATAATGAGTTAAAAAACTCACACTTATTGGAATAATAATCGCTAATGGAAAGTTGATTGGTATGAAGGTATTCGCTCGTACAAATCCCCACTGAAAACAAATCACAAAATAAACAATGACAGAGGTTGATACAACCGCGATTTCAGCTTGTTTTCTTAAAGAAGCTAAATATTGGGAAAAAAAGACAACTAACAATACAGGGAACAATTGAGCAATTAGTGTACTCGTCTGAGATAACTTGTTACTCATTTCCGTTAACTCAAGTAAACTTGCACCGTTTGATATCAAAAGGCAAAATGAAGAGATCAATGAAACAGGTAATAGCATAATAAAGACATTACTAACCCCTGCTATATACCGGTTTGCCGGTAACTGCTTCATTATGTAACTAAACATGATTCTTCCTTCCAGAATAATAAACCGTATATCTTAGTATATTAAACCATACGCCGTAAATAATCACTTGTTTTTTACAAAATAATAACTTTCTGTAAATTGCGATCTAACGCGTAAACATAAAAGAAATAAAGCTATTAAATCATCTTTTTATGTGTGTTGTAATTATACTATTCCTCCAACTAAATTATCGATATATGTAATAAGAACATTTAATAATAGTAAAGTAGCTATTAGTAAATGTTCTTCGATAAAATTGTATCAATATGATAAATAAACGGGCCCTCTTGCACAAATAATGAAGGCCCAGCTACAGCGAATCAATGGCTAAGATTTAAAAGATATTCCGGCTTCTTATGCCAATGCATCTAATAGTGAAAATAAATAGTCAATTTCATCTATGCTGTTGTAATGCATTAATCCGATGCGAACTACACCACCATCTTCTTCTAGTCCAAGTTGCCTAATCAACCCAAGCGCATAAAAGTGCCCACTCCACACGCAAACATTATTTCTTCCTAACTCTTTCGCTACCTCTTCAGGAGTATGCCCTTGAAGACGAATAGCAAAGGTAGGCGTCCTATTACCACAATTATTCGGCTCATTAATCCCGAATAAAGAAATCCAAGGACGTCTTTCTATCTTATTCAAAAAGTAATGCGTCAATGCAAGTTCGTGCTGTTGATATTGAGTAAAACTACTTACCAGCCGCTCTCTTAAACTTCCCTCTTTCGCTCCCCATTGAGCCAAATATTCAATAGCTGCAATAACCCCAGCTAGCCCCTCAAAACTTTGAGTTCCTGTTTCAAATCGACCTGGGCCTATATTTGTAGCGGGTTCAACTTTATATGGAGAAAGAGATTGAAGGTATTTTGGAGAAATATAAGCAATACCAACATGTGGACCAAAAAATTTATATGCAGAACAAACTAAAAAATCACAATCAAGTGTCTGTACATCAATTAAATGATGCGGAGCATAATGAACAGCATCAACATAAACCATCGCACCTATTTCATGAGATGCTCTAATAATTGATTGAACATCAACTAAAGATCCTGTGGTATTGGAAGCATAAGTTGTTGCTACTAACTTTGTTTTAGTTGATAACAATGAATAAAAATGCTCCATATCTAACGTACAGTCGTCAGTATTCACTCTAACTTGATGGACAATCACACCTTTATCTTCAGCTGCCTGCTTCCAACTCGATACGTTCGAATAATGATCCAATGCAGTAACGATGATCTCGTCACCCGCTTTCCAATCTCGACTAATCGCTCGGCTTAATTGAAACGTCAGGGAGGTCATATTGGCCCCAAACACAATGTTATTACTGCTTGGTGCATTTAATAACGCAGCACAAGAAGAGCGAGCATTATCCATCACTAGATTAGTTTTCTGACTTGAGAAAAAGTGTCCTCCTAGATTCGCATTTGAATAACCAAGGTAATCAGTCATGGCTATTAATACAGAGTTTGGAACTTGAGAACCTCCTGGGCCATCTAGAAATAGAACTGGTTGATGATTAATTGTTTGTGCTAATGCTGAAAATTGTGGACGAACTTTATCAGGAGTGAAGATCATTAGCTTTATCCTTTGCCGTTAATACAAATACATCCATGTGCCCTTCATGATCATGATCAATCAATCGAATTGGTTTACCGTTATGCCATAGCTTTCCATCATCAAGCATCGCAACTTCACCATCTTCTAAAATTTTTCTAAAGAAAGGTTCTTCGTTTTCATTTTTATAAACAAGAAGCTCTCCACCTTCAATATTTGAACGGTCGATCCCAATAAGAGCAATATGATCAAACCCATCTTGATGAACACCTTCTGGTGCAATTTGAGTCTCTTCATAAATAGCGGCAATACGCATCTGATGAATCTCAATTTCTTGTCCATTGGGTAAATGATTAAGATCCATAAAAATCTGACACATTTCAGCCATTCCTTCACTATGTAAAATAGATTTCTCTATTCCTTCAAACTGACGAACAACATCACCTTGAAAGTGATTAATATTTTCACTCTGTACAAAATTATGCTTACTCGTCTCAACAACCTCTTCATTCATCATATTAATAACCGAATATCGTCGTAATCGATAGCTTCCATCAGCGTGAGTAGTTTTAGGTAAACCGGAAAAAGAAGGTGCAAGTTGATGAACCGCATCGTGACTTAGTTGCGTTAACTGTAATGTTGTATCGTGTGAATGAATCATATAGCCTCCTGCATAATACTAATCAAAAATATATTAACCCTATACCTCGTTAACATTTGAGTTACATATTATTATTTACGCAGAAATGCTAATAAATCAAATCAAACAGTAGTTTCATTCGCACACTTTTAAAAGTTTGAAATATAAATTCGATATAATATAAAATAATAGAATTAAAAACCATTTGGCTTTTGTTGTATAATACGAAATCAGAGTTCTTCACTAAAACCAAGGTAACCATCTGATTTTTAATAAATATTAATTGATTGCTTTTTTATTCCATAACAAAACAAGTAACATAATTATTGTTATTGTTAGGTAAAACAAACCCAATGTATGTTGATTTATTACCCAATCCCTCACTAAATATCCGCCTAATAAACCAGCTAAACACATCTGAACTGAGCCCGATAAAGCAGAAATAGTTCCTACTTTTTTAGTATGAGGTGCAAGTAATAAATTAATAGATAATGGAAATGATATACCTTGAGCAACAGCCAACAGAGTAAAAGAAAATATTAATGAAAAAAGTGATGTATCAAAACTAATCAAGCAAATACCAGATATTGTCATGATCACCAAGGCCAAACTCATTAATTGATTTACTGATAACCGTTTATTCAAACTATTGAGAATAAAGCTACCGATCATTAAACCTGCTGAGGGAATAATCATTACTTCACCATACTCTGCGGTTGTAAGCCCTAATCCATCTTGAAGTAAAAATGGGAGTAAAGAAACAGAAACCAAACTCCCTAAATAACTGACCCAATTTAAACTAGCACTAGAGATTACCTGAGCATTACAAAACAGCGAACCATAGTCAGCTAAAGTTTGCTTAAAACTAAATTTTTGTGGTTCATAAGGTAGCGTTTCAGGCAAGATCAAATAACCAATGGTTAAGATACACATTAAGTAAATAAGTACAAAACCAAACACCCACTCCCAACTGAAGTTCCAAGCAATCCAACCACCAATAACTGGGGCTAATATTGGTAAAATTGATGCCGTGATAGAGATGTAAGACATGGCTTTGGTTAAATTGCGTCCACTGTAACTATCTCTTAATACACTTCGCCCTAATACTGATGCACTGCCCGCACCTAAGCCTTGAAGAAGACGCCCTAACACTAACGCAGTAAAATTATCTGTCATTACAACACATAACACTGTGCCTAGTAGATAGATCCCTTGTCCTAAAATGAAAATAGGTCGCCTACCTACAGCATCAGATAATGGTCCATAAAAAAGCTGAGAACCACCGAATCCTACGAGAAAAAGTGTCACTAGTAATTGAACATCCGCGGCAGAAACACTCAGATCTTGGCTAATTAAAGGTAGAGATGGTAAGTAAATACTCACACCTACTTGTCCCGTTGCTATGATCATCATTGCGAGTAATAATGGTGTTTTGTTTAGACGGCCTGATGGTTGATCTTGTGTTTTAATTTTATTCATGACTTTAGTTTACATTCAATCAATATTATTGATAATAACCATTACAGGAATCACATTGCATCCCAGTAGGAATTAATTATGGATTGGATTGAGTGCGTTCGAAGCTATATTAAAGTTGTTGAAGAAGGCAGCTTTAACGCCGCTGCTTTCCAGTTAAACACATCAGGCTCAGCCATAAGTAAGCGTATTAGTTGGCTTGAAGATCGTGTTGGCGTTCAACTACTCACACGAACAACTCGTTCTGTACACCAAACAGAAGCTGGTATTCTTTTTTATCAACGAGCTCGACTACAATTAGATCAATGGCAACATTTAGTTGATGAAACCCGTGCAATTAACCAAACACCAACCGGCCTCTTGAAAATAGGTGCAACCTTAGCGGTCGGTTCAAAATTTATCATTAAGTATTTAGATGAATTTTTAGCTACTTATCCAAAGATTAAAGTTCAACTTATCACTACTCTTCCTGGGCAAGTACCCGAAAATAATATTGATGTTTTTATTAGCCGAGAGTTAGAACAGCTTAATACTTTTAGCTATAAATCAACGCCTCTTTTTGAACATCATTCTGGTTTTTTTGCTTCCAAAGAATACATAGAAAAACATGGAATGCCGACGGATCTAGAGGATTTAAAGCGTCACAATATGCTTATTTGGGGTGAAAGACCTATTAGGGAGATTAAGTTAAAAAACAATAAACGAGTTACTTTACGGGGTAATTTTTCAACTACGAACCCTGAAGCTCTCTTTCATGCAGCTAAGCGTGGAATGGGGATATTATTAGCCAGTAAACAGATGCTGATTGATGATATTGATTCAGGTAATCTAGTTGCTGTTTTACCTGAATTAACAGCCGACCACACCTCTGTTAACGCCTATTACCCCACTCTAGATTACGAACATACTCGAACTCAACTATTTATTAAATATTTAAAAAGTAAACTAAGTTGACAAACATAACACTAATAACAATTTTCTCATTACAAATACGAAATTATATTGATTTTAAACTAAATATTCGTACTCTACTTTTCTTCTGTTCTTGAATTTAGATATCTAATTATGAATACTGCAATTTTATGGGCGTTTATTCCTACCTTTTTCTTTGTTTCAGTGACTCCTGGAATGTGTATGACATTAGCACTAAGCCTAGGGATGAGCATTGGCTATAAGCGTACGCTTTGGATGATGATCGGGGAATTAGTTGGCGTTGCTCTAGTGGCTGTCGCTGCGGTATTAGGGGTTGCTGCCATCATGCTAAACTATCCATGGTTATTTACGATATTTAAAGCCATTGGAGCCAGTTACCTTGCTTACATAGGTATTCAAATGTGGCGTTCAAAAGGTAAGCTGGCCATGAATGCAGATCAAGCGGATATGCCTCAGGGAAAAGATTGGGATTTAGTTGTACAAGGCTTTGTTACCGCTATTGCAAATCCTAAAGGTTGGGCTTTTATGGTGTCTTTGCTTCCCCCTTTTATTGATGGAGGCCATGCCATAGCACCACAACTCATCGCCTTAGTTTCAATTATTTTAGTTTGTGAATTTCTATGTATGACACTTTATGCTGTTGGCGGTAAAGGTCTTAAGCGTGTATTAGGTCATTCTAATAATGTTAAAATAATGAATCGAATTTCTGGTAGTTTAATGATTGGTGTCGCTGCTTGGTTGTTTTTAGGGTGATACTGAAAACTCAAGGATGAAAATGAGACTGGAATCTTTCTTGTTAAAAACAAACAGAACAAGTGACGGTAATTATATACAGTGTTATCAAAAGGAACTATACTTATACTTCACTCAAGTAAGGTTCTGACATGGTTTTAATACGATTTCTCCTCTTATTCTTCTTATTTTGTTCTTTGCCATCTAAAGCAAAGTCAAATATCCAATTTAATGAAGAAGAACTTGAATATTTATCAAATAATCCAACTCTAGTAATCAATACTGAGTCTCATTGGCCTCCATATAACTATATCGAATATGGTGAGGGCAAGGGCTACAGTAACGATTTTATTCGATTACTAGCTACAAAAATTGGGGTAGATGTTAAATTTGAAGTAGGGCTATCTTGGGCACAATCATTAGCGAAACTACAAGAAAATAAAATCGACATTATCTCAAATTTACGAAAAACAGCTCAGCGAGAAAAATATATTAGCTTTAGTGAACGCTCAATATCTAACACTCGAGATGCAATTTTATTTAAAAGTACTTATGCTGGGTTAGATTTCAAGGACTATTTAAATGGACGCGTAATTGCTGTTGTTGAAGGCTATTCTCATCAGGAGATCCTTGCACAACACTATCCTGGTATTAATATTCTTTTAGCCTCTGATTCGCTTGAATCAATTGAGTTGGTTTTAAATGGCAAGGCAGATGCAGCAATAGGATCGTCTGCTGTCTTCCACTATTATATTTCAAAGTATTTTTTCTCTTCTCTGGAAACTCGAAGCTTAGTCTCACAAGATTTTTTCAATAATACACCAAATTTTTTAGGAGTAAGCAGTAATAATCCTATTTTAATAAACATTATTGATAAAGGTATCTCTGTAATTTCACCTGAAGAGTTTTCTGAACTAGAAAATAAATGGTTAACCAATCAAATTCCAGATTGGTCTCAAACTGAATTGCAATACACCCAGGCCGAAGCTGAATATTTGCTCACTAAAGATAACCTAAAATTTTGTACTTATCCTGATTGGATGCCAATTAGTGGGATTAAAAATGGTAAAGCGACAGGGATCACCGGTGATTTCATGCAGTTATTACAGCAAAAGCTTAATATTCCATTTGAATTAGTCGCGACCACAGGTTGGAGAAATGCATTATTCAAAATTAATAATAGAGAATGCGATATTATTGCACCAATTGAAGCTGATCTTGAACGTTTAACAACTCTCAATTTTAGTCGTCCTTTTCTTATAAGTGATATTGTCATTACTACTTCAGCAGAACAACGCTTCATCCCTAATTTTAATAATTTACGAGATGTTAAAATTGGGATAATTCGAGGCTATTCATTAAGCACAATGGTCCCATCTGCACATCCATCAATTGAATTTGTATTTGTAGATTCACTGAAGGATGGCTTAGAAAAAGTAAAGTCAGGACAGCTTTTTGGGTTTATTGATTCTATAGAAGTAATAAGCTATGCATTACAACATCATTTTCCAAGTTTAGTGATAAGTGGAAAAGTAGATAACAGTAAATGGAGTTTAAGTATTGGTACTCGTCACCCTTGACTATTTTTAATGACAAAATAACTTGATAAATTTTTATGACAATCTATCTTTGATATATGGGTAACATATTGAGGGTTGTTTTGTGAGAGAAACGCATGAAGAAAAACATTCTGATATTTATGATGACTACCGATTGCTTTCCGTAGAGGTAGATACATTAGCAAAACTGAAAATATCAGAGATCAACGATGCTGACTCTGACGAGGTGACCTACTCACCCTACCTTTCCCCATCCCATCTAAAGTCACGCCTAAAGAAAACCAATATTATCATTGCACCCGATGGACTTGTTGTTTACCCACAATCATTTTACCTAGTCTCCAAACTTCGTGGCGAAGGATTTGTTAAAGACACCGACTCAATTGCAAAGGGTTTGTTGGCCTTTACTCGCTTCTTAGATTCAACTCACATCTCTCAACTGGACAATGACGGTAACGAAATACCACCACAACACTTAACCTATAAGTCTTTAACAAAATATGAGGAAGAAGGTGCACCTTGGCAGTTTGCAGAGTGCCTCTTGGCTAATTGCCGAAGTAAAGGTAATGCAACAGGTGAAGAGGCCTATTCTCTTGCTACCGTTAGAAGTTACATGGGAGCTGTGATTGGTTTTTATAAGTGGATGCAAAAGTACGGCTATCTCAAAAATGATGATGAACATGTATTGACACACTTCAGCAAGGTAGAAGCTTACGTAGACTACACTAATCAGCACGACATGCTTGCCCACACCAAGGGTGGCGGAAAGCGAGTCTATGAAATATCAAACATCATGAAGATGTTTCCCAAAAACGATCAAACGCCTGCTTATCAAAAGCTGAAACCGATGACGTTCGATCATAAAGAGTTATTTTATCGGCACATAAAGACATTACCTAAGGCTGTTTGCTTAATGCTTAGACTATGTGAAGAGTCTGGGCTTAGAATTGATGAATCTACGCACTTCCCTGCACACAATATTGGTCACTCTGATTGTAGTGAGCTAGACGTGGTACCTGTTCACATTACACACACCAAAGGGAGCAAACCTCGCACTGTTGAAATCCCTATCGCACTTTATGAAGAGTTAGAGGTATACAAGGAATGTAATCAGCGACAAAAGAACCTAACTCGACGAAAAGAGCAGATTGATTCTCAAGAAGAACTAGACACCACTGATTACCTTTTTGTTTCCAACAAAGGACGACCTTACACAGAAAATACTCTGGAAGTGCATTTTGGTGTACTGAAAAAGCGCATCAGAGCAATAGAACCTGGTTGGTACTACCGCATCCACGATTTGCGTTCAACTTTTGCCACTCATTGGCTTTGGAGTGAATCTCAAAAGCGACAGGTTGCCTATGACTTTCTGATGGATGAGTTAAAAGAGCTGATGGGGCACTCAAGTACTTCTATTACTGAAAAGTACATTAAGTTCATAAATAAACTTGATGACCAATTGAGAGTCGCAATAAGTAAAAACAACAAAATAAATGGGGGGTGGTAGCATGGCAAAAAGCCCACTAGCTAAAAACTCAAAGACTGTTAAGCATGTTAGAAATAGTAAAAATGTAGTTCCACTACGCTTGACTATTCCATACAAAGGACATGGAGACAGAACGATCACAGAGTTTGATGTCTCGCATTTGTTGCACCTCGGTGCTAATAAAAACAACGATAAAATTAAAAGCCGTACACCTTACCTGCTTAGCTTCTGTAAAAAAACTAAGCAGTACGTTGATAACGGCAACTCAGCACGTACCGTAGTGAGTATCTATGACAACTTACGAGCTTTCATTATATTTTGCGATTCTGCGAAAGTTCTCCCCTTTTCCCGAAAAAGGCTATTTAAAATACACGGGTAATGATGGTGAGTTAAGACATCGTATAAAACAGTATGACCCATCAAAACGATTATGGGAAAGGCAACATAAGGATGAGCTAGGCATCAAGGAATCAACTGCTTCCAATATAGCTTCAATGCTTCGAACCGCTCTCATATGGTCTGGATTACCTATTGGTTCATGGGCTGCCCAGCATCGAGGCTTTAGTCACGAGCCAACGCAGTTCAAACTCTATTCTGATGCCGAGGAAAAACTTCTTGTCACTCGTTTAAGCGAGTTATTTTTTACATTAGCCCCACTGCTTATTACTGCAAAAAAAGAAAGCTTAATACTACCCGAGACATTACCTGTTTCTATTGAGCTGGGTAGATACCAAGAAGTCATTCCGATTCAAACTTCTCTTAAAGCCAAAACGTATAGTAGAAGCAAGAATGGTACTCATGTTAAAACCAGCGCTGCTTTTAACATGGCGATGGGAGCTGCTTACCACCTGATGTGTTTTTTCACCTCACTAAATGATAGTAATATTAAAGGTACCGCTCACCCCATCACAATTCATACTGATGAGCGTGATAAAAGCTTAAAAATTGTAAAAGTATCGAGCTATAAAGCACGAGCTGACAAAAAGATAGATGCAGTTCTCACCAATGAAAACTACGAGAAATTTGATGTTGATAAGCGTGATGGCGTGAAGTTCATCAAAATGCTTGAAGAACTCTCAAAGCTGTACGGGAGTAACGAGAAAGGCTCACCCTTATTATTCACTCTAAACAATAAAAGCGAGGAAAATGAGAGCTTCAATTTGATGGAAATAAACAAGAACCTAACCACAAAGTTAAACCTTATTTCACCAAATCGAGCATCCACTATTCCTTGGTTAAAAGAGTTATTTTATAGCTATCTTAACCAACAAGTTATCGAATTAAAAACAAAGACTAATAGACTTGGTAGAGTATTTGTAAGCAAAGTGGCTCGATCAAGCTCTAAAACTAAAGCTACACAAGGTGCAACCAATGCCGCCTACTGCATTTTATCTTGTTACACAGACTTACCACTAAAAGGCATTCTACTTCCACTTTCGTATTCGGAAAAAGACTCAAGTGGAAACATCAGTGTTTCGTTCAAATACCGAAATGGTGCTAGCCATTGCTTTTCTATCCCTGCTATGGATAAGGAAATAATTCAAGATATTGAACAATTCGCCACAAAACTAGCGGATAAGCAAATATCTAATACGTACGAACGGTTGCTGCTCAAAAGAGGTTATGCAAAGCAAGCTCCAAAAGATTGGGAAGGGATTATCCCTATAACATCCAATCAAATGAGAACTTGGTCAATTGATCCAAATGACTACTTTATTTCACTCCAATCAAGTCGTTGGAGAGAGACAACCAGCAACCAAGTGTATTCAGCTTCTGGTAAAAGTGGTGTTCAAAGCATTCTTCAAAACCTGTTTGAAACCATTGATAAGCATTATGCCTGTGGCGATCCTCGACTCAATAAAATTATCATCTCAGAAGCAATACAAGTGATGGAACAACTAGATGAAGATACAAGCTTAGAACAAGCGAAAGAAACGATTGCTGCAGAACATGGTATTCCAATACTGACACATGATGAGTGGCAAAAGAAACATAAGGAAAAAAACGCCAAAACTAACCCAAATGGCATTATTTGTAACGGGCAACAGCGCATTAAAAGCGGTAAAAGTACTCAACGTGAGACCAACAATGCATTGGGCTTGAAACTACCTTGTGCTGAATATGATATGTGTCACAAGTGCCAGTCAGCTCAGGTCATTAATGACGTTCAAGCCATCTATAAACTTATCTCTTTCATTGATGTGCTGAAAGAAGCATTAGACCACTACCCCAATGCAAAAGAGGAAGTCCATGAAAAGATCGTCGCTTTTGAATTTACCCTGGACGGGGCAAGTCAAGATGTGTACGACGATGCCTTGGCGTTGTTTGACAAAGACGGTCGCCACCCACGGGTATCCACTGACCATGCCATTTTGACTTTATATCGTTAATTAGGAGTCTGACATGATAAAGCTACCTAAGCATGACCTTGACCGACAAAGTGCCATCATAAATGCGCAAAATAACGTTGCCGGCTGCACAAATTACCTGAGCGACGTATTAAGGCCTGCGATTGAATCGGGAGATTGGGATGTGCTTGAAACACTAGATATTGGCTTTACCGTCACAGGGGAGTCATTAGGTAAAATTGGTGACAATAATGCTTGGCGAAATCTTCAATATTTCTTTGAGCCAAACGCTACCTGTGCAAATACAATAGACTTCACGCTTGATGGGAAAGTGATTGAGCGCAATCTCAGAAATCAAATAAAATCCCTAATTTTGAAAATGATGTGGCTATCGCCTAGAGACCACTCTTTTTCAACCATTTACATCACTATCAATGAGTTAAAAAAATGCATTACGCCTCTTTTAAATAAAGGCTACAACAGTCTTGAGTCTCTTAGTTTTGATCTTCTTGAGACTTGGGTTCTCACAGGCATCACTGAACTAGAGTTTGAAAGAGGGTATATTTACACAGCACTCAATAAGTTATATACAGAAGCAAAAGGGCTGCCTTTTAAGGTTGCCTTTTCGAAAAAAATAACCGCATCAGACTTTGGGTTATCCCTAAAGGAAGCCAAGCAATATACGGTTATCCCACAGCGATTGTATTATCTTGGGCTACAAAAATCAGAGGAGTTAATTAACCAACTGTACCCTATACGTGATGAATTAATTCAACTATCAAATTACATTGCAACCTACCGTGATAATACTTATCAAGGGTATGCTAAATATCTAGTTAGTGCTAAGTCAAAACTTAAGAATGGTAATATTAAGTGGTATTTAGCTAAAGGAACTAAAGAGGGAAGAGAAAAAGTTACCGCCTTTAAAAAAGGTTATCTAATACTAAAATCACCAACAGAAGTTGAAATCATTGAGCTACTAAACAAACACAACCCAGAAATTATGAATGAGTATATCAACAATTTCCACATCGATAGAGCATTAAGAGTAGGAAATAGGAATGTGACGGGTCTTGTAGAGGCTCAATCACTTTTTAAAGAACTTAACGGTGGTTGTCTCTGGGGATTAATGTCTCGAACAGGTATGCGTGCTGATGAAATATTTCACCTTCATACCGCGAATGGATGGGCAGAAGAAACCATATCTAAACAAACAATCTTTGTTATTCATGCTGACCTCTCAAAGACAACAAGAGGATCTCAGTCAAAGCAAGATGAATTTGTCACAACAGAGGTTGGAAAAAAGGCTTACGAAATACTACAGGCCTTACATGAACCACTAAGAAAACGTCACCCTGACAGCCGAGCGTTTTTCCACAGAGTAAAATGGGGTTGTGGTGCTCTTCAGAAGGCAGGACTAGGTAAACATTCTACCGCTTGGTTCGAAAACACGATGATTGATATGCTTGCACTAACCAATGACGATGTGATTGATTTGAAGCTTTCCGACCCTAACCTTTCGTTTAATGTGGGTGATGACTATAAATTCTCAGGACATCAACTTCGGCGATCGTTTGCTTACTACCTTATCGGCTTTGAACTTTGCGCGTATCCACAACTCAAACAGCAGTTCAGCCATGTATCGATGGCGATGACAAGGCATTACGCCAAGAATGCCAGTAAATTCCAGAAAATCAGAAAGCAAAAACAAAACTTGCTTCACGCCATTGATGAAGAAAGAATTGATCAAAAAGCGCAAATCTACCTAAACATCTATAAGAAACTGGCGAATAAAGAGCGTGTCGCTGGCGGTAAGGGTAAAGAGTTCGCTAAAAAAATGATGAAGGCTAAGCGCAACTTGTTCAAAGATAAAGTCGACTACGACATGCTATCGCTCAATTACTGGAAAAAACAAGTTCGCGATCAAAAGCGCCATATTCATGTCGTCGCACCTGGGATTTACTGTACTTCAACAGGTTGTAGCTTGCGCACACAAGTCAATCTTTTAGAATGTGTGGACTGTAAGAACGACTACATTGTCGATACCGTTTTTGCAGAGGCTAAACGCAAAGAAGCTGAGATCAATATGCTGTGGGATATTGAGCATGATGAATTGACACCTCAAACAGCGTCAGAAGCGTATATCAAAATAACAGCTGCTGAGCGTATTATGAATGACTTAGGTATCAGCTATGAGCCTATTGAGCTACCACAAGAAGTTAAAGAGCTGCTGATACCTTGCGGAGTAACTGCGTAATGACACAAGCGACTAAAAGCAAGCTAGTAAAAGCCCTAGAGCGACTGTTAGATGGTAAGCCAGAAAATCGAGAGCTAAGGAAAAAAGCCCGAGAAAATAAGTTAAAAATCAATAACCTTAGCGTCGAGAAAGAAGCGGGGCTTTCTGTTGGTGCATTGCGCAGACATAAAGATGTTCAGGATATGGTGAAGAATAAGTCACTGGAATTTCGTGCCGCACAAGATGATTTAAGCCAGTCACCTATTAATGTATTACAAGCCGAGGTTAAGCAATTAAAGCAAGAGAAGACTCAAGCAACTAAAAAGAAAAAAAACTATCTCGACCTAGCTCGCAGTCATGAGCAAGCATTAGCTACCCAAGCAGCTAATCACATCAAGATGATTCAAGAACTAATAGAAATGCTACCTGAAAGTGAGCGTGAGAAAGCCATGGATAAAGTCGTTAACACTAGGCCCGATAACATCGTTGAAGGCTACTTCAGAAAGTAACTAGACCTAGTTTAGAATTACCACTAGACAACACCACCAAGCATAGATAAAACTACACACTGAAATAATAAGAAAGCTCGATTCAGAGTAAATTAAAGAAAGTAAGGATAACCTATGGCTATCGAAGCAGGACAAATCGCTCCAGATTTCACATTAAACGACCAAGACAACAACCCAGTAACCCTCTCTGAGCTGAAAGGAAAAAAAGTACTACTCTATTTCTACCCACGCGCTTCAACGCCTGGCTGTACAGTCCAAGCTCAAGGGCTTCGTGACACAAAAGCGGAACTAGAGGCTCATAACGTCGTTGTACTAGGTTTGAGCCCTGACACACCAAAAAAACTGACTAACTTTATCAATAAGCAAGAACTTAACTTCACATTGTTAGCCGATGAAGAACACGAAGTTTGTGAGAGGTACGGTGTTTGGCAACTTAAGAAGTTCATGGGGCGTGAGAATATGGGCGTGGTTCGTACAAGCTTCCTTATCGATGAATCTGGGAATCTTGAGCATGTATTTAATAAGTTCAAAACCAAAGACCATCATGAAGTTGTTCTAGATTACCTCAACAACAAATAGTATTTAAAAGTCAAATAGAGCCAGTGCCCTTTCGCTGGCTCCGTAGCTAGTCCCCTTCGGATTACTATTTTCAAAAAAGTCGTCAAGGATGAGATCGGATATCTACAGGCCTTTATCCAGAAAATCGCCCATATAGGACAAAGTGACTCCAATGTTATGACTATTCTCAATAAGACCTTACGAGACATTGAGTCAACGGTTAAATAGCTAGTATTAAGTTCAATACTGAATAGGGGCAGAATTGCTCCTACTCATATAAATACTGTTGAAATCCAATAAACGTATCTCGTATCGCCATTGGTGATCCAAGCACTTCTGCTGCATCACTTATCGTGTTGTATTTAAGTTCGACTAAGGGAAGCATTTTCTGTGCGGCTAGTTCTTGAACCCCTTCGTCAACATACTTATCTAGAATGAACTCTATAAACGCGACTTGGTGATCGTCAAAATGACTTGAAATAGCAGGTTTTGCAATTGCGACACGCTCTTTACGTGTATGCGTATCTCTAGCGTAAGCCACAAAAGATAATAAGTCGTATACGTCACTGTCTTTGGCATCGATAATATTTTTCATACTATCGAGTTTTTCATCGTCGTACCCAGCTTCATATAAATCAGCTAATAGTTTTTCACGGGTATTTGGATTACTCCATATCTCACGTAACTGATCTTCATTAGCAAAAAACCTTGGTAAGTCCCCAAACAATTGCTCTACGAACTGTTTGGCTGTCAGCATTGCGCCATCGGCTCCCATAAACAACACACTTTTCATGTGCTGTATTTGACGCACTTTCCCATCGGTTAACGTAATGAATATCTTCTCTGGTTTACCCGTATCGTCTTCATTATCACCTATAGGACAACTACACGGCGAGTCTCCGCAGTTATTACAAGGCTCTACAACACATTGACAAGGAGAGTGAAAACATTTGCCACAAAGCACGTCAGGATCTTCTATGACACAGTTACATGGGTTAAATCCACAGGTTTCGCATACGCAACTACATGGATTGTTATTACAGATATCACATGGCTCTTGCTCTGGTTTTTCGTCTGGCGGTAACGGCTCTCCGTCCCATTCAGGATCAGAAAAGTTATGATGCGCTTTGACAAAATCATACACCGTGAAGAATGACTTTCCATCGTACATCCGCGTACCACGGCCAATGATCTGCTTAAACTCAATCATGTTTTTACATTCACGCATTAACACAATGTTTCGCACATTACGGGCATCTACACCTGTCGATAACTTGCGTGAAGTAGTTAATATGGTCGGAATGGTTTTTTCATTATCACAGAATGTACGAAGATCGTTTTCGCCTGCTGCACCATCATTTGCAGTAATACGCACACAATAGCTTGGGTTAGTCGTCCACCCTTTTTTAACCGCGTATTGATTGATTAAGTCACGTACCATGCCTGCGTGTTCTTGTGTGGCACAAAACACGATGGTTTTCTCACGTGGATTGATATGGTCCATCCAATACTGCACACGCTTTTGCTCACGCTGCGGCATTACAATGATGCGGTTAAAGTCACCTTCTTTGTAAACTTTGCCTACTTCTGGTTTGCCTTTAAACGTAACAGCATCGCCCGGTGTATAGATATACTCATCCATGGTGCCGACTATCGGATACACCTTAAATGGCGTTAAAAAACCATCGTTAATGCCTTGTTTCAAGGTATAGCTGTAAACTGGCTCACCAAAGTATTTATAACTATCAGCATTGTCAGTACGTTTTGGTGTTGCTGTTAAACCTAACTGCACCGCAGGAGAGAAATAATCCAGAATATCTCGCCATGAACTCTCATCATTCGCACCGCCTCGGTGACACTCATCAATAATGATAAAATCGAAAAAGTCTTCTGGGTATTGTCTGAAGTTACAGTTGCTTGTATCTGTTATTACCGCTTGTTCAAACTCTTCATCTTCAACTTCTTCTGCATTTAAGCTGTGTTTATTTGCAGAATCGGTCATTAGCGTTTGGAAAATTGCCATAAATATACTGGCGTTTTTAGGCACACCCTTAGCTTTTTTGATTTCACTTGGGGTAATACGCACGACGGCATCTTCACCAAAAGCGCCAAAATCATTAAAGGCTTGCTTGGTTAATACATTTCGGTCGGCTAAAAATAGAATACGTGGGCGTTTTTTAGCGTTACTTGGATTCTTAGCTGCTTGTAAACTCCAACGACTTTTAAACAGCTTCCATGACAGTTGAAAGGCAATGCAGGTTTTACCCGTGCCTGTTGCAAGTGTGAGTAGAATACGGTCTTTGCCTTTTGCTATTGCCTCTAACGCTTGGTTAATGGCGTTTTCTTGGTAATAACGTGGTTGCCAATCGCCTTTACATTCAAACGGAATTTTTGCAAAGTTTTCACGCCAAGTGCTCGTAAATGCTGGCTCGGCTTTACCATCATCACCGTTAAAGGCAATCGCCCACATCTCTTCAGGGCTTAAATAGCGTTCAACGAGTTGTTCTTCACCCGTCAGCATGTCTATTTGGTAAATGTCATGACCATTTGTGGCATAAGCAAAACGGCACTGTAAACGTTGAGCGTAGTCTTTGGCTTGGCGCACACCTTCGGTGTAACTTAGGCTTTCACGTTTAGCTTCAACGGCAGCAAGTTTACGGCCTTGAAACTCTAAAACGTAATCTGCACTGAGTTTTGAGCCACGTTTACCGCCACCTAAAATACGTCCAGCAGTAATACTCACCTCACGGCGAATAATGCTGTGATCAGCTTTACCCCAACCATCTACCGTTAATTTAGGCGAGATTAACTCAGCACGGGTTTCAGATTCATTTCTACTCATGACACTTACCTTGTGTATACTGTTTAGGCCGACTATTAGTCGTGCGTTAACTCGCCGCTAAAGGCTTTTTGTAAGATGGATTTTTTAAGTTCGTCTATCTTTAAGATTTTCTTACGGTAAATAACCTCTATCTTGTCAATATATCGCTTCAAACTTTGTAGTTCGCTGACTATCTTTTCCTGAGTAATCATATCTGGTACGGGGACCGAATATTCTTTGATCATAGGCACTGTTAATTGAGGAATAGCCGACCCACTTCTTAAAATATCTAGTGTTTGTAGGGCATGCTTCAAATACTCTAAACCAATAATTTCTTTATTTGGTGTTAATACAATTAGTCGCACAATTGGAAAAAATGGTTCTTTTCTCAATTCGATATGACCAGTACCACTTCCCCTGGCTGCAATAGTTATTGACGGTTCATCGGCTCTAGAGTAATCAGTAAATCCATAGAGGCCATTATTCTTCACTGCATTGGCGTAGATAGGGATATTAAATTCTTTGGTTTGCTCCTTTGAAAATAAACCTTTTTTAGGGGCGTCGCCACCTGCAAATATATCATCGCAAACTAATGGTAAAGAACTTAAATTCGAAGATTCACCAAGACTTTCAAACAAATTAAGCTTTTTGCTTTCAAACAACTCACGGGCATTTTTTAGGTTTTGTTCGGTTTTAGCGCGTGTTTGTTCTAAGTCGGCAAATATAGTGTCGAGTAATGCCACAATGCGTTTTTGTTCTTCTAGGCTTTCAGGAAATTGTATTTTAATCCGTCGCAAATCATCATTGTACAACCTTGCAATAGTTGCTCCTTTTGACGGATTCCAGTCGCAAGCGCCATAAAACATATATAAATATTCGTTTAATACTACTTTTTCATTATTATCGATCCAAACGATATTTGAATCTTGAAAATAAGCAGGCTTCCCATCATAAATAACTCTGCGTCCAATCGTTCCTGAAGCTGAAATTAAGATATCGCCTTTCTTAGGAAATGAATATTTTTCTTTAAAGTCTTGGTAGATCTCATCAGTAATAAAGGCATTTGCCTCTTTACCAAACGTACCTATTTTAAAAAATGGAATATCACCAGTAGCAGAGGTTTGTTTTTTTAAAATCCTCTTGCACATCGATACTTTACCAACATCCCCTAAAGTAGACTCCAACCAGCCATTTGATAACTCGTTAACAGCTTCAATCATTACAACAACTCCTGAATCTTAGCCAAAATTGCTTCAGATTCTTTGTCGAGTTTAATAATGTCCTCAATAATTACTTTAGGCTCACGCAGTGGTGCCGCTTCTTCAACATTCGGGTTTTTAACCGATAGGTCATAAGTGGCTTCATCAATATCACTAATGGCTAATGACCATGATTTATCTGAAACCCCTTTTTTCAAATCACCCATCGCGGCTTTTTGCAGCTTAACAAAGTCTTCTAAATCTTTGTCGTTTAGTGGGTTTGTTTTGCCCATATTACGACCGACATTTAGCTCATAGAACCAAGTGTTAAGCGTTGGTTCGCCTTTAGTAAAGAAGAGCACGACCGTTTTTACACCCGCACCTAAGAACGTACCACCTGGGCAATCAAGCACGGTGTGTAAATTACAGTTTTCAAGCAGTTCCTTACGAAGTGCAATTGCCGCCTTATCAGTATTACTTAGGAAGGTATTTTTAATAACAACCGCTGCACGACCACCGGGTTTGAGCATTTTGATAAAGTGTTGCAAGAACAAAAATGCTGTTTCACCCGTTTGGATAGGGAAGTTCTCTTGAACCTCTTTACGTTCTTTACCACCAAACGGTGGGTTAGCTAGGATGATGCTGTGTTGGCTGCTTGGTTGAATATCTTGTAGCTTTTCAGAAAGTGTATTGGTGTGTAATACGTTAGGCGCTTCAATGCCGTGCAAAATCATGTTCATGATAGCGATAACATACGCCAGAGATTTTTTCTCTTTGGCATAAAACGTATCGTTTTGCAGTGTCGTTAAATCAGTGGTGCTAAGCTTCACTTTTTCGCGACCACCTTGACGTAGATAATCAAAGGCTTCACACAAGAACCCCGCCGAGCCTGCTGCGCCATCGTAAATGGTTTCACCGATTTTAGGCTGAACAACATCGATCATCGCTCGGATTAATGGACGCGGAGTGTAGTATTCACCACCGTTACGACCGGCGTTACCCATGTTTTTAATTTTAGCTTCATATAAATGACTTAATTCGTGTTTTTCTTGCTGTGAGCGAAAACGTAATGAGTCAATCTTTTCAAGTGCATCACGCAGTGAATAACCACTTTGAATCTTGTTTTTTATCTCGCTAAAAATCTCACCAATTTTGTACTCAATGGTGTTTGCGCTATCAGCACGTTGCTTAAAGCCTTTTAGGTATGGGAAAAGCTGACCATCAACGAAATCCATCAGGTCATCACCCGTTAAAGCGTTGTTGTGATCAAACTTACCATCAGCATCTTTAGGCGCAGCCCAATTGCTCCAACGGAATTGCTCTTCGATGATGTACTCATAAGTCTCCATCATCATTTCCGCTTCTTGGGATTTGGTGAACTCAAGATCGTCAAGGTATTTTAAAAACAGCATCCATGAGGATTGTTCTGTGTAATCTAGCTCAGAAGAGCAACCTGCATCTTTATGGAAGATGTCATCAACGTTCTTGAATACTTGTTCAAACATGTTTTGAATGTCCTGATAGCGGCTAAGTTATGGGAAGGAGGCTTAATATTCTCCAGAGAAACCCATAGCAAATTGAATTATGAAATTAGGGGGAATATACCCTTTTTCTTTAGTCTTTACTTTGATTTAGTGATGCAATAAGTTTTTTTCTTTCGCTCTTAGTCATTTGAGAAATTAAGCACGCTAACTCGGCTGCGCTTTCATCTTCACAAAAGAAATAATTAAGCGGCACACCTAGTTCATCAGCGATGAGTTTTAAGGTTTGAACATCAGGGGTGTGCTTGCCTTTCTCGTATTGATTCATTCGAGGGCTTGCTGAACTTTCATCCATACCTATGCACACTCCCAATGCTTTTTGAGAGAGTTTCGCTTTTTTACGAGCTTGTTTGAGTCGCTCTGGGATTGGATTAATAAATAACACTTAAATTTCATTTTGGTAGACTCTAATAACTAAGATTGTCTTAGTTTTATTGATTCTTGTATACTAAGCAATACTTAGTTTTTAGTTGGTGTGATTTTGAAAATGAAACAATCTCGAAGAATTGGTGCGGTGATGCACAAGTTATTAATAGAAAATGGGTTAAATGGGTTCACCGTACTAGAAGCTAGGGATTTGTGGCTATCACTTAATAACGTAAACTCCAGTTCTACTGAAGCTCGTAAAAAAGTATATCGAGCAATTTTTCACTTTGAAAAGAAAAGTTGGTTGCGAACGGAGGGCTCTGGACGGGCAAAACGTTACTTTCAAACTGATCAATTTAAAGAGTTACATGAAAATGTAACCACGAATAATCAAGTGATTAAAAAATCTCAAGTACTCGTTCAAGACTATTCTGTTTTGAACAATGAGCGCAATGAATACAAGGGCGAACTAGAGATAGTGCTTGGGGAGGTTGACGAGTATCAGTCGATCATATCCCGATTTCCTGAGCTAGAAAATAAACTGGCCCCTTTGCATCAGCAGACTAAGGAGCGCGCAGCTTTATTACTCGGTAAAGTGAACGTTTTAACAAAGGTTCTTAACACTCTTTATGAAGGAAATGAAGCATGTTAAGAGAGTGGCAAAGTGAATGTTCTGACAGAGCGTTGGGGAAATACCAATCTAACTGCTCCCATTTTTTTTGCCAAGCTACACCTGGGGCTGGAAAGACGGTACTTGCTGCTAATATTGCATCAAGACTGCTACAAAACGACATGGTGGATCTTGTATTGTGTTTTTCACCATCGTTGACGGTTTCTGATGGTATTAAAAGAACCTTTTCATCATTCCTTAATTGCACATTTAATGGTGGGATGGGAGCTATCGGGCAATCTTTAACCTACCAATCTATCCAGTTCCTCAATGATGAGTTTTGGCAAACATTACGCAATCACAGAGTCTTTGTTGTTTTTGATGAAATACACCACTGCTCTGGCTCTGAGGTTGAAAATGCGAACATTTGGGGGCAGCAAGTTCTAACTAAGATTCAAGGGCTTGCTACTTTTACACTTGCACTTTCAGGAACACCATGGCGCTCAGACTCTTTACCTATTGTGATGGGTGAATACAGCGATCCAGACGGACAGCTTCTTGTCGATTACCAATATACTCTTAAACAAGCGATTACTGATGGTGTCTGTAGATCGCCTAAAATCGTGTTAATTGATAATGAACACTTGTCTGTTAGTAGTAGCGAAAAAGTGGAATCTTTTTCATCAATATTAGAGATGCTTAAGCAGACAAAAGCATCTTACCAGAGTGTAATTCACAACCAAGAAGCGATGGAATATCTACTAAGTTTAGGGTGTGAGCGACTAGCAAGAGTGCGCTTAGACTCTCCAAATGCCGGTGGACTCGTTGTCGCTGCATCAGTTCAGCATGCACAAGCTATCAAAGAAGTACTCTCTCAAAAGTTTGGCCAAACCGTTTCGATTGTTACTTATCGACATGAAGAACCGCTTGCAGAAATAGATCGTTATCGACAAAGCGACGCTCAATGGATCGTTAGCGTAGGTATGATAAGTGAAGGGACAGACATCCCTAGACTTCAAGTGTGTTGCCATATGAGCTCTGTAAAGACGGAATTGTATTTCAGGCAAGTGCTAGGGCGTATTTTGCGAGTCGACTCTTCCACGGCTCAACACGCATGGTTATTTACGTTTGCGGAGCAAAACCTTATCCAGTTTGCAGAACGAATTGAACACGATATTCCTGAGTCATGTCTTTATGCGTATATGGGAAAACCAATCGAAACCGAACTCCCCAATAAACGAAATAGCTTGAATGATAAAAAGCCTTTGTTTGAGCCTCAAAGTCATACTGGTTCAAAAGTATCTTGGGGAAGTGGTACAGGCAGTACAAGCACTCTTTATGGGACTCTAGGGACGTTTGATGAGCTTCGGCTTGGAGCTTTTAGGCAGAGGGTTATTTCGGCGTTTTCTACCATGTAATAAAGTTAGACGCATTACTCAAAGAGTCAAAACGATACTTTCATCTTTATCGTCTGATACTCGGCAGTATTTATCCACACCTGAAAGCTGGTCATATACTGCCGAAATAATCTACTAGTCTTTTATCAAATCATTTTCAAAGGCATCATAGATATCGCCAACAATCTTTGTTAACTGCGTTGTATCATGAATTTGTGTATCGAGCTTATCCAAAGCTTCTTTAGGTATTGTTAATGTAATTACGTAGCCAATCGCCATATTTATAACCGTGCGATTTGAGTCTAGAATCTTCGTCTGCCACTCACATTGCTTTCTCCAATCGTAAGATAAATGCTCATCAAGCAATTCTTCAATATCAGACCAAATTTCTTTCATGTACCGACCAGTCTTGTTTTTGAAAATTTCATGAGTGTATAGGTTCTTTTTCATCTTACGATCATCAAACCATAGGCCGCTTACATAAGCCTGCCCTGAAAATTTAACGTGATAGCCAATAGATAGAGGGTAAGATTGACCATTTAAAAGTATATCTGTGCTAAATTCGGGATCTTTGTGAAAGATATGCCATCCCTGTGTTTTAGTATTTCCAGGATAGATTGAGGCCACCAAATCACCTGTTTCTGGACAAGCCTCATAAAGTACTTCATCTGCCCATCCCTTAGAAAAGTTTGTCCCAAGGCGGTCATTGTAGGTTAAGAGCTTCAAGTTCCCCCTAGCTGCTTCAAAATCCTCTACAGCAATACGAATTCGTCTATATATCGCATTACAACTTTTAGGGCTTAGAGAAGCAATTGGCGTTGCAGGAAGCCACTCAGGGTTATGATCTCGCACCAATTGAATAAAATCAGCTAAGAAACGGTTTTTGTTGCCACTCATTTTTTCAAAGCTAGATACTTTCACAGCAATTGTCATTAACCTCTTCCAATTTAGATCCCTGTCTGTAACCATATCTTTGCATTCAGTTAGAGATAAATTGTCCTTACGGAGGATATTAAAGATTTGGTTATACAGCTGAGCCGTACAATCAATACCGTCTCTTTTGGCTTCAACTACTATACAAACATCGTTAATAGTAAGTACTAAATCACATATTGGATCATATTCATCCACTCGCGATTGATCCCAGAAATTAACCATCTCCGCTTGACTCAAACTAACTGCATAGATGTGCTTATAGCCCTCAATACTTTGGGCATTTTTTTGAATTGAGATATTAAGTTCTGGCTGTTTATTTATGTCTTGAAAAAGTTTGTTGTAGCGTGCATCCCCATCAAAAATAAACTGGAGAACTTCATGAAGAAATAAAGCATCTTCTTGAAGACAAATTGCCAGAGCCCGGGTTAAGTCGTTCTCTAATTGGTAGGTACGTTCTTTCTTTGCGTAGGTTCTAAAAAGGTTGAGGTGTTTATTCATTTCGTTAACGGCTCTCATGGTTTGACGCAAGAATTGCACGTGTATATGCATAGCGTATTAAGAACAATATTCGATAATATCAGATTAAACGACATCGTTTACGTTGTGATTCAAAATATGAATTAGTTGAAGCAAGGTAAATTACAATAGTTTTACCCTATTTATCAGCTATGGAAAATACTCATTCACACGCTACTAATGAGATTTTTATTGCTAGAATTATCTGAATTCATCCCATGATGTTGTTCCTTGCTTCTCTTAACCCATTGTTAGTTCTTGCTATAAGTAATCAGGTCACATACAATCGAATCACTCTTTAGCGTTTGGGTTGATAAATATCACACCTTGTCGGGCGATTCGCCAGACACTAACTTATTGAGTGCATTTAGGGTTGCGTTAGAACTTTTCTAACGATCCTTCGTGCCTCAGGAGCGTCAGAAAAGTTCTAACGCTAGCCTCTGAGTAAAGAGTTAAAAGCAATAGACGGTTCTTCATTTGGAACCGTCTATCTTTTTTGATAAAACAGGACTACTGTGAGCAAAAAATTTGAAAATGCGGTAATTGATGCATTTGAGTCATTTGATGTAAATAATTTTAAAATTAATTATCCAGACCATCGAATTTTTGTTTGTGGTGGACAAATTGACATCAGAGAAACCATACCACTTAGCTTCCGTCAGCGTTTCATCAGCGATCTTGCTGTAAAACACCCACATATTGAAAGCGAAATTATTCTTGCGGAATCATTTAAGGATTATTTTAAAGAACACGCATATCGTGATTTATTGACTTTTGAAGATGACATAGCACAAGTGGCTTCTGTCGTTGTTATTTTTCTTGAAAGCCCAGGGTCTCTAGTTGAACTCGGTATGTTCTGTACCAAACCAAATTTTTATAAAAAATTACTTATCATTGCCCCAAGAAAAGAGACGGAAGAAGAAGATTCTTTCATTTATCTCGGTCCTCTTTATCACATCCGAAGCAAAGAACCATCGTCAGTTGCTATATATCCTTGGCCATCCACAGCAGTACTTGAATACCCAGATATACATCTACAAGATTTGTGCGCTTCTCTACTAGAAAAGCGAGATAATATTCCTAAACACCCTAAATATTCTCCTGACAACTCAGGGCATGTTGCTCTGTTGATCTTAGAAGTAGTTCGACTCTCTTACCCTATATTGTTGACTGAGATAGAGCTAGCACTTGCGTCTCTAAACTTGGATGAAGATAAATCTAAAGTGACACGTTTACTGTACTTATTGAACAAACTTGGTTATTTGGATACTTATGAATACAGCGGTTATAAGTATTACTACCCGATAATTAGA